>NC_005363.1:0-1260983 GCF_000196175.1 Bdellovibrio bacteriovorus HD100 | reverse complement strand
GATGCCGTGACCACGGGTAAAATTCTGAATGGAACCATTTTGAATGAAGACATCTCAGCCGCCGCGGCCATTGCAGACAGCAAACTTGCGACGATATCCACTGCCGGAAAAGTTTCTGGCAGTGCGATCACCTCCGGCACCATCGGGGGTTCCACCGCCATCAACACCAGCGGCCTGATTCAGACCTCCAGTGGAGTGCGCCTGTACAATGGAGCAAACTATGTGGAGCTGAAGGCCCCTGCTCTTTCCGGAAACAGCAGCTATGAACTGCCTGCGGCTGACGGCACCAATGGTCAGTTGCTAAAGACTGACGGCACAGGAAAACTGTCTTGGACCACCGTCACGACCAGCGGAGGCACCGTGACAGATGTCACGGCCACGGCACCGCTGGCAAGCTCGGGTGGAACGACCCCGGCGATTTCACTCAACGATTCGGGTGTCACGGCCGGAACTTACAACCGCGTTACCGTCAGCGCCAAGGGTCTTGTGACAGCGGCGTCCAATGCGACGGCAACCGATCTTCCGAATGTCGCTGGCGATGTGACTTCGACCGCGGGCCTCAGCAACACCAAAGTTGAAAAAATCCAAGGCACAGCCGTGGCCGCGACGACTCCACTGGTGGGACAGGTTCTGGTTTACGACAATACAAAGTGGGACACTCAGTACTTTGGCTTCGGCCAGCTTCGTTCGACGGTCACTGGCAATGCGCAAATGCCAGCAGCCTGCGCAACAGCCAACAAAACCCTGAACTGGAGTTCGATCACCGACACATTCTCATGTGCGGACATTGCCATCAGCAGCACGCAGGTTTCCGGTCTGGGAACCGCAGCGGCGAAAAACTTCGGCACCTCTGCCGGGAATTTGGTAGAACTGGATGGCTCCGGAAAAGTTCCGGCGGCATTGCTGCCGGCTACGGGCGACAATCTGGGGAATCACACGGCCACAACCCATTTGAACATGGCAACTTACAACATCACGGGCGCAGGTAAGGTTTACCTTGCCGATGGCGCTTGGAATTCACCTTCTTTGACTTTCACAAACAGCCCGAACACCGGGATTTCCAACAACGGTGGAATTATGAAGTTCACTTCGGGCGGAAATCTGGCCATGGATCTCAGCTCCACCTCATTGACCCTGAATGGTTCCTTTGGACCATTGATGCGGCTGGGGGGAGGTTCGTTCACGGCGGCAAATCCCACATATTCCTTTGGCGGATACAGCACATCCGGAATGTTCCCGGGCACCAACATACTGGGCTTCAGCGTGAACGGAACTGAAAAACTGCGTCTGGCCAGTGACGGGATGATTGGTGTCGGCACCACTTCGCCGACCCGCCGTCTGCATATCGTGGGGGACGGAACAGACTATGGGGACGACATCTATCTGGAAGGTGTGAATTCCGAAACAGCCCTTCCGCAAATCAGCCTGACGCGTTCCCGCGGCACAACGACCACCCGCAATCCCCTTTTGGCCAACGACACTATCGGAACTTTGGCGTTCCGCGGTTGGGATAATACCGCACACGCCTATAGCGCACGCATTTCTTCTTCGGCTGAAACAGACTTTGCCACAGCCGTGAACGGAAACTTGCGCTTCTATACAGCCGCGGCAGGAACAGATTCAGAACGCATGAGAATAACCGGCTCAGGACTTGTAGGGATCGGCACCCCTGCTCCCGCCGTGCCTTTGCAGGTGGCAACGCGTGTGCCGTCATCAGCAGTACACCCGAATCGCGCGGGCATTCAGGCCGTTGGCGAAGGCACCGACGTAGGCGGCCGCATATCCGCACTCGTTTCTAGCACCATCGAAATGGCCACATTCTCCGGCTATCAAAGTGCCGGAACTCTCGCCGCTCCGACAGCCGTCACCAGCGGACAATCCCTCACCAGTCTTACTGCGTTTGCTTACAACGGGACCCAATACCAATCCGGCGGAAATGCCTCTATCAACTTCGTTGCCACCGAGGCACATACGGCGTCGGCCGGCGGGGCAAAAATCATCTTCAACACCACCAACAACGGTGCAACCGGGTCCACAGAAAAGGTCGTCATCGATCAAAACGGCAACGTCGGTGTTGGTGTCGGCGCTCCGACTGCAAAAATGGATGTTAACGGCGGGATTAAACAACCCAACTACGGAATTATTTCGGCGGTTCGCAACTCGGGTGGAGTCACGGCCTCCATGCCGTGGACCAATGCCTATGTTCTGGCCCACCAGGGTGAAATGCACCAGTGGGTGGCTGGCGGCCCTATCCTGCAAGACAGTGTCACGGGTTGCAATGCCGGCCCTGATGCCGGAGTCAAATTCGACTCTATCGCAACTAGCTGGGGTGGCCCCTATAAGGTTATTTTCCATACCACGGGTTCAAATGGAGCTATTCATCTGGAGTGGAGTGGATGGCAGGTGTCTTTGAAAAACTCTGCAGGTACAGAATTGGCTATTGGAATGGGACAAGTCTTTGCGACCCTTCACTATGACCCCGCCGTTTCAAACTGGCGTGTGGAGCATATGTTCGGCCGCATAAACAATACAAATTTCACCTGCTGGTAAGATGCAACAGTATAAACAACATCCCAGGGGCCAAGGTCATTAAGGCCTTTTTGCGAAACCCCGAACTTGATATCGTCGCAACCAGCGCAAACTTTGAAACGTAACTTGCCATCAAAGAGGCTTCCACAAGTCGCTCATATTGAAAGCCATCGACTTTTCCCGCCGCAAGCAGCTGAGAGGTCGAAATCAAAGATCCATGCACCTCAAACAGCGAGATCACAAAAGTCAGAATCATCAACCCCTGACTGCCCGCCCACTCTTGCACAAGTTTGGAAGCCGACAGAATCAGCACAATGAACACCGTGAGTTTTAATGAAGATCGGATATCGAGTATTCTTTCGGTCCCCGCAATCACCGGATGTGATTGCGGTTTGCGCCGCCATAACAATCCAATCAAAGAAAGAGTGATCAGCGACAAAATCGCAAAATGCAGCCCCACCAACTCAAAAGCTGCAATTCCTCCAGCTCTGATTAGCACCGCGGCCTGAACCAGCATCGCCAAAATCGCACTTTGCAGGGCCGCCAGACGCAGAGTCTGCGATCCTACGGGTTCGTGACTTTCTTTGGCCAACGTGACGGTGGTCGCTGTACTGGAAAGCAAACCACCCAAAAAACCGGTCAGAATGACGCCGGCTTTCCGGCCGATCCAAATTGAAAAAGCCTTGCCCACCACCTGAAGGGCTGACAGGGCGAAAAACATAAAAAGAATTTTCTGAGGACGGAAAAGTCCCCAGGGGTCCACCGGATGCGGTGGGACCCATCGTGAAGCCACAAAAAGAAAGAGCAGGAATAACCCTGCTCTCACCCACTGGTTTTTCATTACACCATTTTGAAGCGAATGCGTTTTGGTCCCGCATTTTCGCCCAGACGACGTTTACGGTCTTCTTCGTATTCGGTGAAGTTTCCAGGATAGAATTCAATCTTGGAATCACCTTCAAAGGCCATGATGTGCGTGCACACGCGATCCAGGAACCAACGATCGTGCGAGATAACCACGGCAGATCCACCGAACTCCAGCAGCGCCTCTTCCAGCGCACGCATGGTGTTGACGTCCAGATCATTCGTCGGTTCATCCAGAAGCAACAAGTTCGCACCCTGCTTCAAGATTTTTGCCATATTCACGCGGTTGCGTTCACCACCGGACAACTGACCGACTTTTTTCTGCTGGTCAGAACCCGAGAAGTTGAACCAGGAAACATATTGACGCGCATTGATTTCACGCGTGCCCAACTGGATCACATCAGCGCCACCGGACAATTCCTCGTAGATGGACTTGTTCGGATCCAGAGTTTCACGGGTCTGGTCAACGTAGGCGATTTTGACTGTCTCGCCGACCTTGAATGTTCCGGAATCAGGCTGCTCTTTGCCTGTGATCATGCGGAACAACGTGGATTTACCCACGCCATTCGGACCGATCACACCCACGATCGCCCCTTTTGGAATTGTGAAACTCACGTCATCCAAAAGAACTTTGTGGTTGTAGGCTTTGGTGATGTTATGCGCTTCCACCACGATATCGCCCAGACGAGGTCCTGGCGGGATGTAGATGGACATCTCCTGGATTTTTTCCGGAGAAGCCTCTTTCAACAGGTTTTCATAGTTAGAAATACGAGCTTTGGATTTCGCCTGGCGAGCTTTGGCGCCCTGACGGATCCAATCCAACTCTTTTTCCAGCGTGCGGGCCTTGCGAGCCTGATCTTTGGCTTCGTTCGCCTGACGCTTGTCTTTTTGTTCCAGCCAGGAAGTATAGTTCCCTTTCCAAGGAATACCTTCACCGCGATCCAATTCAAGGATCCAGCCAGCCACGTTATCAAGGAAATAACGATCGTGCGTGACCGCGATAACAGTTCCCGGGAACTTGGAAAGATATTGCTCAAGCCACGCCACCGATTCGGCATCCAGGTGATTCGTCGGCTCGTCCAAAAGCAAAATATCTGGTTCAGACATGATCAAACGGGCCAAAGCCACACGGCGTTTTTCACCTCCGGACAGGTTTGTCACCGGCAGATCACCATCTGGACAGCGAAGAGCGTCCATCACGATTTCGATCTTTTGATCGACGTCCCAGGCACCCAGGGCTTCCAGTTTTTCCTGAAGTGCACCCTGTTTTTCGATCAGCTTGTTCATCTCGTCCGGATCCAGATCCGGGTCCGAGAACTTGTCGTTGATCGCGTTGTATTCTTTCATCACTTTCGGCAGTTCGCCCATGCCAGCGAAGATATTTTCTTTCACTGTCAGTGCTTCATCCAAGTGAGGCTCTTGCTCGAAATAGCCGACTTTCATTGTCTTGGAAGGGAAAGCTTCCCCCAGGAAGTCCTTGTCCACGCCTGCCATAATTCTGAGCAAAGTGGATTTACCAGAGCCATTCAGACCCAAAACACCAATCTTGGCGCCATAGAAGTAAGAAAGATAAATATCCTTCAACACATATCTTTGTGGAGGATATACTTTACTTACGCCCTTCATTGTGTAGATAATCTCTTGAGACATGACGTCACACTCCTAAAAAGACCGGATTCGGCCCTGACTTCGTCTATAAACGAAGTAATTTACCAGCCCGAAAACGCTTGTCAAATGGAGTTCCATTTATCACACTATCGCCCCTAGCGCAGGATGCGCTTCTGATAGAAAGCCGGTTTTCCGGCACAAAAAATAAGCACTGAGCTTAAATTACGGACAGAAATAAGCATTTAATGAGTGGCGGCAACCTAGAGCGGCAGCAAAATTCGAATACTGACACGCCGAATTCCCCGGAAAAACCGGAGAAGCGTGAGCCGTCGTCCAAAAAATCCCTGTTCGGCAACCTGAACTCCGACCTAAAGCACGCCCTGAACACCTGGGAAACCCTGACAGAAGAAGCTGCCAACAAGGTGTCCCCTGACGAAGAGCAGCTGCAGGAAGTCAAACGCCTTCTGGGTGAGCTGAAGTCCAAGCTTAATCAATTCGACGAGTAATCGCCCGCCTTGTTTTCACGCAAATCTGAATAAATTTCGCCGCAATCAACCTGGTATTGATCAATACTGGCTCCAATTTATTTTCAACGAACAAAGGTACTATATATGCGTTTTGCTGCGGGAATGCTTTTAGGGATTTCGATTCTTGGTTCAACAGTTCATGCGACGGTGGATGGCAATGATCGAGTTGCGCTCGTCGTGCAACATATTCAGTCGGATGGAACTGAATCTGATGCGTTCTTTGTCGAGCGTGCGCCGATTATTGGATGTTATGGCCTGCCTCAGGGCCCGGCTTTACAGCAGTGGACGGCGGAATATAAAGTGCCTTCGAATATCGGTTGTGGCGGTGAAAAAATCGATGAAAACATCAATGCACTCACTTGCGCGAAAGTCATCAGCGCAAAAGAAGCCTCGGACTATATGTCCTTCTCTGAAGTCACTCTCGACATCTCGAAATGCACCGCTAAAAACAATCCAAACTTCATCTCAACGATTCGCACTTCCGCAAAAATCAACTTCCCTCAGTCCAACAAAAAGAAAGAAGTGAAACTCATCCTGATTTCAGACAGCCCCAAGCCCCAGCCAAAACCCGCGCCCTAGGACCGACGATCGTGTTTGCTCCCGCCCAGGCATTCCGGACTGACGAAGTTTAAGGTGTCTTTTTGAGCTTGCCACTCTGTCGGAGTCAGAGCTTTTTGTGTTAGAGCGTGCAGGCCTGATTGAAGTTCGGACTTCAACAGATCGTTGACCATGCGTTGACGGTCGATGCGAGATTTTCCTTCGAAGGCTTCAGACACCACCAGCACTTTAAAATGCGTCTCGCTATTGGCCGGGACGGAGTGCATGTGGCTTTCGTTTTCCACCCCCAGCTCCAACGGAGCCAGGGACTGGTTCAGAATTTCGCGGATGCGTTGTTCTCTTTTGGACATCTATCTAGTGATTTCTTTTTTCGATTTTTGATTTGATAAGATCGATGCCCATTTTAGCCATGGCATAGACACCTTTTTCTTCCAGCTTCTTATCAACATCCTTGGCTGTGCGCAAAGCTTTGGCTGCCGCCATTTGCGCGATCGGATTTCCCACAGGCAAGCCTTCAAACTGCCCGTCTTTCTTCCACTCGTCAGCAACCGTGTCTGCGATTTCCATCACTTTCGGGGCTTTCTGGCGGATCATTTCACTGCCATAAAACTCCAGGTGAACCTTCTCCTCGCTGTGATGAATGTCAGAATCGGTCGTGTCTTCAGAAAAAGCCGGAGCACCTTCGGATTCCATCTCATGAGCGTCACGCAGTGTTTGTTCGGCCTTTACGCCTTCGTTTTGCGCTTCCGTGTTGATTTCATCAGCGGCCTCCATTGTGGCCTTTGCCTCCTTCATCGTGGCTTTAGCTTCGCCCCCTGTGGCGTGGGCCTCATCGATGATTTCTTCGGCGTCACCGCGGATCTCAGTGGCTTCGTCGATTTCCGCCTGCGCCTCGTGATGAGGACGGCGTTTTTTTGGATGATGATGCTTTTTCTTTGCGTCGTAATGCTTGATCTCTGGCATGTTTACTTCCTTTTAAACAAATCCCAACATTTCACGGGTTACAAAATCATAGTCGGCTTTGATCGGAGACTTTCCGGCATAAAGACTCTTGCCGGAGCGCACGGTGTTTTTCACCTCTGCTGAAGTTCGAATATAGCCCTTCATCAGCGAGTCCTCAAAAGACTCTATGCACTTTTGTAAAAGCTCATGACTGAACTTCTCACGTCCATCGAATTTGGTAAAGAGAACTTTACGCGAGAACTCCAGACTGAAGTCGCTGCGGATGTCTTCCAGTTCGCTCAGGTTCTTTTGCAGGCCCATAAAGGCGAACTTGTCCGGGTTCACTGGCAAAATCACCTCGTCGGAAGCCACGGTCACAGCGGTGTTCGTGGCGCTCAGGGCTGGAGCTGTGTCGATCAGAATCAGGTCATAACGGTGTTTGATTTTTTCCAGCGGGGTTTTCACCGCCAAAGACCAGTTGCGGTTGGAGTTCAGCAACACCCGGTCCAAAACCGAATTGTTCAGACTGGACGGAATCAAATCCACGTGCGGTTCGATAAAACGCACACATTCATCGATGCTTTTCTTTTTTTCGACGATGTCCACCCAGACTGGAAGGGACTCGTCCTCGACACCCAAAGCGAAACTCAAATTAGCCTGCTGATCCAAGTCCACAAATAGCACGCGTGCGCCGTACATGGCGGCTCGCAGCCCCATGTTCAGGACGGACGTGGTCTTGGCCACCCCACCTTTAAGCATTTGGATAGAAATCACCTTGTGGGGATACTTGTAACCTTCAGCCAGCAACAATTGACGGGCTTCTTCGGGAAGCAGCCACGGGGATTTGATCTTTCGCTGCAAAGTTTTTTCAGCCTTGGCCTTGATTTGATTTGGAGGAATCTCCATGAACGAGGCCAAATCGCTGAGAGTAATGCAAAACTCCTGTTGCGCCAAAGTGGACATGAAGGACCTCCGTCAGTCCTTCAAGCCTACAAGGGGGTTTTAAGCTTGGAAACACGCAGCGCACCAACTTATCGGGGGCCAAACTCTTCAAGGTGGCTGACCTCTTGTTTCAACAACGAGCGCATTTCTTCGATATCGTCCTTGTAAGACCAGAGTAATTGCTCGCGCATGCGGCGTAATTGCAGGACTTGTTCATTACTTAAGGGGCGCAGGGACTCTGCCAGTTGCATCAGATGCAGGTCCACCTCACGCTTGAAGTCGCCATAATCCGTGTCATCCTCTTTTTCCAGAAAATCCAGGAATTCATTGATATTCGGATTCATAGACACCCCCTTGATGTATTTTGCCCCGCAACCCTTTGCTGCCTCAAACCCCCGGGCTCTGGCTTGCTAAGAATCAACCAAGGGAATAAGCTGGAAAAGCTCCTGAAAGGACCTCTATGGCACCCGAACTTGCCGCCGCCTATGTCATCGGTTGGATTCCCTCGGCTTCCGTCACCGGACTGCATTTGTGGATACACCGGAAAAAGGTCAAAGCCCCTGCGTACCGACAGCTGCAAAACAACCTGCAAAAAGTCGGACTTTACTGGCGCGAGTCCCGCTCGGATGTCGAGCCCTTCAACGAGGGTGCTGAAGAGCAGAACCTGAAAGCTTATGAAAAGAACATCCTGCTTATGGGAACTTTTTTCCTGTTCCTGAGCTGGGGCGGATTCCTGTTCAACCTGATTGTTTTAATTTCCGTGCATTCATTGGCGATCTCCCGTAAAGAAAGAGCCCTGTTTGAAAGTCCATTGACCACTCAGGATCTGCCCCCGGAAGAGGTGCAGAAAATCCTGAAGGAGATCCCATGAGCCGCCCGTCCGCACCGATCCAAATACCCATTGTCGAAAAATCCAAACACTGGCTGGTGATCAACAAACCTTCGGGCGTTTCTGTTCACAATGACCCACCCGATGTGCGCACACTTCTAAAAAAGCAACTGACACCGGGAACCTATCAGGACATTCACCCCGTACATCGTCTGGACAAGGAAACCAGTGGCCTTTTGCTGGTGGGACTGGATGCCGAAACCGCCGCCAATCTTTCCGGGCAGTTTCAAGAACACAAAGTTGAAAAAACTTATTACGCACTTTTGCGAGGCGAACTTCCTGTCAGCACCGATTGGCAGGAATGGAACACACCTATTTCCGACAAAGCTGAAGGACGCAAAAATCCGCAGGGGCTTTTAAAAGACCGCGTCGAGGCCCGGACGCTTTACAAAGTCCTTGAAGCCAATAAGTATTTTTCTTTGGTGGAAGTGCGCCTGATCACCGGACGCCAGCATCAGATCCGCAAACACACGGCCCTGATCCGGCATGCCATCGTGGGTGACACTCGTTATGGTGACCCCAAGTACAACGAGCGCATGGCGAATATTTACCAAACCAAACGCATGTTCCTGCACGCAGCGCGCATGACCGTGATGATCAATGGCTATAAACACTCTTTTGAAGCCCCGCTGCCGCCAGAATTCAAGGAAGCCATGAAAGGCTGATTAGCCGGCTTTCTGCTGCTCTTGCGAGGAAGCAAGAGCAAAGATCTGATCCACATTTCCTGAAATATTGCGAATGGAAGACACAATGAATTCGGAATTTGAGGCCAGGGAAGTCACACCCCGGCCGATTTCACCGGTACTTTCGCGCAGCAACTGAATAAAATCATCCATTGCTTCCAGATAGTGCGTGAAACTGTTTCTAATCTCAGTTGTTCGCGCCGACTCAATCGCCCCCATCTGACGAACCACTTCAAGTCCGGTCACAAACTTGGCCACTTCCAGCATCTCATAGGAAATCGCGGACAGGCTTTTTTTCAGCTCGGAAAACTCTTTATCGAGATTTTGGCAATACTGGGCAAAAAGATCGGAAAAGGCCTTCTGATTCTGCAGCATCTCGTCGAAAGCGTTTTCTGAAGTTGCCAGCTTGGCGATGGATTCGCGAACAAAAAAGTCCACCATCAGCATCTGCACATTCAGGGCCGCTGCACGCAAGACACACTTTTGAATCACACTAGACAATTCCTCAACAAACCCGGAAAGACCGCCCAGGTGCTTTTCAATAGTGCCCGACAACACTGAAAATTCGTGGGAAACCACACCCAGACTTGCCGCCATCTCGCCAAATTTGGCAGCCGCGATTTTCATATTGATGGAAATAAACTTCAGCTGCTGAAAGCCCTGATCCAGACGACCCATAGCACTTTCAAGACTTTGATTGGCCCCTTGAAAGTCCCGCAGCTTATCAAAAACATCATTCAGCTTGCGTGTGGTGGAATTTGTGACCGCAGTGATCTGACTGGCACCGGTGGCTCCGGACGATCTGGATTCAGAGGCCAGCACCTGGGCAGCCCGGGCCTTCAGCTCCTCCATGACAGCCTTCATCATAAAGCTTTCATAGTCAGGGAACCCGGCCTCTTGGATCTTCAGCAGCAAGTGCTGATGGGACTCTTCCAGACTGTGTTCCTGCTGCTCGTAAGCCAGGACCTCTTTATAAAGACCCTGCACAACTGAAAACAACTCTGAAGAGGGCTTGAATCGAACAGACAAATACCCATCGCCAATCGGAAAGGCGAACGCATACACCCAATAATAACTGCCGTTCCCGGCCAGATTCTTAACGTATGCTCCGACGGCTTTCCCCTGATTCAGAAAGCTCCAGAATTCCTTAAACACGGCACGAGGCATGTCAGGATGGCGGATCAGACTGTGCGGAGCACCCAACATGGATTCTTTGGGATAAACGCTGACACGAACAAAGACATCATTTCCATAACGGATAACGCCACGTTTGTCGGTTGTTGAAAAAAAGAACTCATCAAACCCGAAAGGGCTTTCAGCTTGGGTGGGCACGGGACGTTTCATGGAATCCTCTCGAAAAAAACTTTTTAACAGTTTTTTGATCGGCACTTCCCGGACATAGCCTTAGCACTCATTCACGAAAGTGATGGTTGCTCAGGCTTCAGATCAAAATAGATTCGGATCTCGAGAGAAAATCGCTACTTCTTGCCCGTTCCCAGCTTACTGTCCAGCTTCGACAGGAAACTTGCCACTAAATCCTCGCGTTCTTGCCCGACCACAGGTCGAGCTCCCAGAGGGAATTCTGTGTAAAGCTCTTTAGGAAGCTCCAGCAGGAATCGTGAAGGCGCCACCGGACGAACCGCGCCGTTCTTCTTGCGCTGCTGACAGCGCGACATCACCAGACGCTTTTTTGCGCGGGTCACGCCCACATAAAACAAACGACGTTCTTCATCGATGTCAGATCCCAGATTCTTGTGCGGCAGAAGGTCTTCTTCAAGGCCCGCCAAAATCACCACCGGGAACTCCAGGCCCTTGGAGGCGTGCAAGGTCATCAGCTGAACTTTGTTTTCCAGTTCCTCTTCGGACAGATCATCCCGCAAAAGCATGCAATCCACGAAGGATTTGATGTTTTCAACGTCATAAGAACGACGGCCCAGGAATGAATCCAGGATGCGTCCCAGAATCTCGACGACCATCCATTTTTTTTCGGCACTGGTGGGGTCCGCGGCCGTTCCATAAACGTATTCGCGGTAACCAATGTCCTGGAAAATCTGAACCATCTTCGCCCCTGGCGAAGAACCCACCTGGAAATCGAGGATGTTTTTCGGAAGATTTTCAATGAACATCATCAAATCATCAATGGCGGCGCCGGCTTTGTCCTGCACTCCCGCTTCCTGCCAGAAACGGCAGGCATCGACGAAGTTGATGCGTTTTTTCAGTGCAAATTCACTCAATTTCTCGATGGAAGTGTCACCAATCCCGCGCGAAGGCACATTGATGATACGGCGAAGGGACACTTCATTCGGAGCCAAAGCCTGCTTCAGATAAGCCATCAGGTCCTTGATCTCGCGACGGTCAAAGATCGAAGTGCCCCCTGAGATATGATAGGGCACGTTCGCACGACGCAACGAGGACTCAATCAAGCCTCCTTGCGTATTGGAACGATAAAGCACGGCCATGTCCTTGTAGGAATAACCCTGTCTTTGGAAATTCAAAATCTCAGTGACGACGAATTCACATTCGTCCTCTTCACGATCCAAAATAAACAATTCCGGCAACTGACCGGTGTCTTCCGCAACCTGCGGACGCAGGATCTTGCCGTGACGGTTTTTATTCTTGGAAATCGCCGCATTCGCCACCGCCAGAATTTCAGCGGAAGAACGATAGTTGCGCTCAAGCTTGATCACTTCACACGGTGTGAATTCCTGGGGGAAGTTCAGGATGTTCTTCACTTCCGCCCCACGCCAGCCGTAAATCGACTGATCGTCGTCCCCCACCACCGCGATGTTGTTGTGGCTTTTCACGATCTGCGCGATCAGATCCATCTGCAGACGATTGGTGTCCTGGAACTCATCGACCATCACTTGCGTGAACATGCCCTGCACTTTTTCCAGGATTTCAGGATTTTCTTTAAACAACGTAATAGGCTTGATCAAAAGCCCCTCGAAATCCACAACCCCCAGATGCTCCAGGCGTTTGGTGAATTTCGGAGTCAGGACTTCCACCATCTCGTGATATTCGTCAAAGGCTTCCGTCTGCGGGGCCATGCCCGTGCGACGGTCATTGATCATGTTCAGGATCTTGTCGGCATCGAACTTGTCTTTGCCCGAGTTTTTGATGTCTTTGATCAGATCTTTGACGATGGCATTACAGTCACTTTGATCAACAATGCCGAAATACGGGGAAAGCCCCGCATGCTTGTGGAATCGGCGCAAAATCTGCAATCCGAACGAGTGGAAGGTCCCCGCCCACATGCCCGAGCCGGAGCTTCCCAGCTTTGCACCCACGCGATGTTTCAACTCGCGCGCGGCTTTGTTGGTAAAAGTAAGCACGCAGATTTCCTGAGCCTGTGCCACACGCTCTGAAATCAGTCGTCCTGTCCTGGAAACCAGAACCGTCGTTTTGCCTGAACCGGCACCCGCCAAAATCAACAAAGGCCCGAAGTTGTGCTTCACGGCCTTTTGTTGTTCGGGGTTAAGCCCCTTAAACCAATCCATTAATTTTCGATTCTATAAAAAATTACTGACGGTTATGGATCAAAGTACGAACTTCGTCTTCGAACACAACTTCAATTTTATCAGTCATAGCGTCCTTGATGAAGCCCAGGCCGAACTTAGGATGTTGCAGCTTGGTGTTCTTTTCGAACTTGCCCTTCATGCTGTAAGTCGCCGTCGCCGCGCCGTCGTTCGACATCAGCATGTCGTATTCATTGCGGTGGCTGGACTTGCGGGAGCTCATGGTCTGCTCACGTTTTTTCGCCGCTGCACCTGTCAAAGGCTTGCCGGTTTTAGTCTGAGCTTTAGGAAGAGAATACGTCTTTTGAGAACCGCAGATCTCGCACTTGATCTTTGCGGAAGTCGCCGAAGTGTGAGCCAGGACAACGTGGTATCTGTCGGCATCACATTTTTTACAGAACGCAAAAAAAGACTTCGCGACCGGTGGCAGGGTATTCATGGACATGTATATCTTCCTATCTAGTATTGTTGTTTCAAACTATAAATCATCAATTGTTCGTCGAGCTTCTTTTGGGCAATCTCCCCTGCACTCAGGTAGAAAGGGCCCTCTCCGCGCTCAATGCGCTGCTGGAAGTTCAACATACTCACTTCCTGTTTCGGATCGATGAACGTGCCCGTCGGTCCGTAGTTTTCCAGAAAGGCCAGATCCGGTTCCTTGTTAAAGAACTTTTCCCAGCACTGGGTATTTACCTGTACGCGGTAAGTAATAGTTTTAGCATGAGAATGCACCGGAGCGTAAGCCCCAATTACCTCTAAATGACCATAATGCGAGTGCAGCTTCAAAGCCGGACTCCCCCACTGGGTCATCCCGGAGCATTGCTCCACGTTGGCGTACCAAAGACCAAAGGCCTTGGACAAGAAACCCAGACCGTAAAACTGCTCCTCTTTCGGCAACAGTGAGTTCACAGAGCACAGATTGTGCGCCACCCACTCGCCCTTATGCATCGTCGGGATGATGATAAACAGGGACAAGGGTATCCAGTCCATGTCATCCAGGGACTCAACCTCTTTTAGAACCCCGGAGGATTTGATCGGAGAAAGGCTGGCCGGGAACTTTTTGGGGTCCAGCGCCTCACGCGCCGCCTTAGAAAGGGCCGAAGGACGAGCCGCAAAGCCCGCCACAAACCCTGGCATCACCGCGCAGTCATAAAAGACCCAGCGAGGCATGGCCATGTTTGACGGCCCGAAGGCCCGCTCTTCCAAAGAGTAAATACGATCGGCAAACGCCAGTTCTTTCACATCCAGAGGGTTTTTGAAGACGGGAGACTGAGTGAACCAGTCATTGCGATGCACAGAACCCGGCTGAGCGATCTGATTTTCGGGACGAACAAACACATAGGGTCTGATGTCGTCACGATTCATCCAGTCCGCTTTTGCCAATAGTGGGTTCATATTTCTCCAAATTCTGTTGCTGCTTCAGCTTGCGCGCCTGCCGGCGCTTCAGCTCTGCCGGCTAGAGCCGAGCTTCAGCTTATGCGCCCGCTGGCTGGAGCCGAGCTTCAGCTCACGCTCTATCGGCTGGGGCCGACCATGTTTTCCGGTTTTACTATCTTATCAAATTCTTCGCCAGAGAGCAGTCCAAGATTGATGGCTTCTTCGCGCAGTGTTGTGCCGTTTTTATGGGCAGTTTTGGCAATTTTGGCTGCGTTGTCATAGCCAATGTGAGGATTCAGTGCCGTCACCAGCATCAAAGACTGCTCCAGATGCTTCTGAATCTGTTTACGGTTGGCTTCAATGCCCACCACACAGTGATCGGTGAAGGATTCTGCCGCGTCCGCCAACAGGCGCACGGAATTCAGAACATTGAACACAATCACGGGCTTAAACACGTTCAGCTCAAAATGCCCCGTCGCCCCGCCAATTGTGGCGGCCACGTGATTTCCCATCACCTGGGCACAGACCATGGTCATAGCCTCGCTCTGGGTGGGATTCACTTTGCCCGGCATGATGGAGCTTCCCGGTTCATTTTCGGGCAAATGAAGCTCCCCGATCCCGCAGCGCGGGCCGGAACCCAGCAGGCGGATGTCGTTCGCAATTTTCATCAGGGACACCGCGACCGAGTTCAGCGCCCCGCTGACTTCCACCAAAGCGTCATGGGCCGCCAGGGCTTCAAACTTGTTTTCAGCCGAAACAAAGGCAATCCCCGTCTCGCGAGCGATTTCCGCAGCGGCTTCAACCGCAAATTTCGGATGCGTGTTCAAACCCGTTCCCACCGCCGTCCCGCCCAATGCCAGCTCGTACAGATGCGGCAAGGTGTTTTTCACGCGCTGGATGGAGTGTTTCACCTGGGTGCTGTAACCGGAAAACTCCTGCCCCAGGGTCAGGGGGGTTGCATCCATCAAATGGGTGCGACCGATTTTCACGATGTCTTTAAATTCTTTCTGTTTGTTTTCCAGAGCTTTGTGCAGCTTTTCCAGCATCGGAATCAGGCGATGATGAATCTGCTCGCCCACAGCAATGTGCATGGCGGTGGGGAAAGTGTCATTCGAAGACTGGCCCTTGTTCACATCATCATTGGGATGAACTTCCTTGCTGGGAAGTTTGATGCCCATCATGTCCATCGCACGATTGGCGATAACTTCGTTGGCATTCATGTTGGTCTGTGTGCCTGAACCCGTCTGCCACACCACCAGCGGGAAATGGGCGTCGAGTTTGCCGACGATCACTTCATCGGCGGCTTTCACGATGACCGAGGCTTTTTTCGGATCAAGCAGACCCAGTTTTTCGTTGGTGATAGCGGCGGACTTCTTCAAGACACCCAAGGCCCGGATCATCTCGCGCGGGAAACGATCGCCCCCGATGCGGAAGTTTTCTGTGGACCTTTGGGTCTGTGCTCCCCAGAACTTGTCTGCGGGAACTTTCACTTCACCCATGGTGTCTTTTTCGATTCTGAATCCGCCCTCTGCCATCACTACACTCCTTTGCGAGCGACCTGGCCGACATGGGCCTGATCTGTGGGATAAATCACGAGTTCTTGAATGTTCACATGGGCCGGTCTGGCTGCGCACCAAGCGACCGTCTCGGCGATATCCTGAGCCGACAGCGGAGTCATGCCTTCATAGACCTTGTCGGCCTTGGCCTGATCCCCCAGGCGAACCACGGAAAATTCCGTGTTCACCATGCCCGGTTCAATGTTGGTGACACGCACCTTGGTGCCCAGCAAATCCATGCGCAGTCCTTCAGACAATGCACGCACAGCAAACTTGGTAGCGCAGTAAACTCCACCGCCTGGATAAGTCCAGCGACCCGCCACCGAGCCTAAATTTATAATATGACCGGAATTCTTTTTCACCATGTGTTCCACCACGGCGCGGGTCATGAACAACAGGCCTTTGATGTTGGTGTCGATCATGACCTCCCAATCATCCAAAGAGGCGTCCTGCATTTTTTCAACTCCACGAGCCAGGCCTGCGTTGTTGACCAGAATTTCCACCTCAGAAATTTCAGTCTTGTGAGCTTTGACGAATTCACTGACCTCGAAACGGTCGGACACGTCAAAACAAGCCAGCTTCACCTGAGTCTTGGGATGACGGGCTTTGATGGCTTTTTCCAGCTCTTGCAGTTTTTCATAGCGTCTGCCAGTCACGAAAATATCAAATCCTTGCGCTGCCAGCGCCTCGGCCGTTGCCCAGCCAATTCCCGAACTTGCCCCAGTAATCAAAGCCCACTTCGCCATCATTTCACCTCACCCCAAAACGATAGCAGCCCCCCTCTGGAAGGGCACCCCCACAAGCCAAATAACGCAATGCTTCGGAAAAAGTAAGCAGGTACCTTTTAGGGGGAATTCTGGTAGTTTCGCGGGCTATGAAATGTCCTTGTGGTTCTGAGAAAAATTATTCTGAATGTTGTGGTGTTTATCACTCTGGTAAAGCTTTGGCGCCGACGGCCGAAGCCTTGATGCGCGCTCGTTACAGCGCTTTTGCCAAGAATCAAATGGAGTACCTGCAGGATACGACAGATCCTCAGACTTTGGATCAAATCGACGAAGAGGCCAACCGTGAGTGGGCGGAACGTGCGAAGTTCCTGAAGCTTGAGATTATTCACGCCGAAGAAAAGGGCACCAAAGGCACCGTCGAGTTCAAAGCCTACTACAACGTCGATGATGAAGACTTCATCCATCACGAAGTCAGCCTGTTCCGCAAACAAGCGGGCGAATGGTTCTTCAAATCCGGAAAAATCAAAGCGGAGAAAACCAAATGAAGTACTGGCTGATGAAATCAGAACCGGATGTCTTTTCTTTGGATCAACTGAAGAAAGACAAAACGACCTGGTGGACCGGTGTGCGCAACTATCAGGCGCGCAACTTCATGATGAAAGACATGCAAGTCGGCGACGAAGTGCTGTTCTATCACTCCAACGCCACTCCTCCAGGAGTGGCTGGCATTGCTCGTATCAGCAAGGTGGCCGAGCCGGACAAAGAGCAGTTCGATAAAAAATCTGAATATTTTGACCCGAAAGCCACCAAAGAAAAACCAATCTGGTTCTGTGTGCAGGTGGAATATGTGGCGCACTTTAAAAACTATATCAGTCTGCCTGAGCTGCGCGACAACGCAAAACTGGCTGACATGCTGGTTTTGCAAAAAGGCTCCCGCCTTTCCATTCAGCCTGTTGAAAAAAAGCATTTTGATATTCTGACCAAACTGGGCGGCGCTTAGGAATGAAACTGTTTCTGGCTCCGATGGAAGGCGTTGTCGACTGGGTGATGCGTGATACTCTCACGCGTCTGGGCGGCATTGATCAGTGCGTGACCGAATTTTTGCGTGTCACCGACCGTCTGCATCCGGAAAGTGTTTTCTATAAAAACTGCCCCGAACTGAAAACCGGATCGCGCACCCGCTGGGGCACGCCGGTGTTTGTGCAGCTTTTGGGAGGCCAGGCCGAACCTTTGGCTTTGAATGCCCAGCGCGCAGTGAAACTGGGCGCCCTAGGTGTGGATCTTAATTTCGGCTGCCCGGCAAAAACCGTGAATCGTCATGATGGCGGCGCGAGCCTTTTGAAATCCTGCGATCGCGTGTTTAACATTGTCGACACTGTTCGCAAGGCTGTTCCCGCGGATGTTCCAGTGACGGCGAAAATCCGTCTGGGCTTTGACGATCCGACCAAGTGTCTGGAAATCGCCCAGGCCGTGGAAGAAGCCAATGCCACCTGGCTGACGGTTCACTGCCGCACCAAAACTGATGGTTATAAACCACCGGCTTACTGGGACTGGATCCCGAAGATCAAAGAAAAGACCAAAATAAAGCTTATCGCCAACGGTGAAATCTGGAATGTGGCGGACTTCAACCGCTGCGTGGAAGTCACCCAGTGCGAAGACTATATGATCGGCCGCGGAGTCATGAGCAATCCGTTCATCTTTAGCCAGATCAAACAAAGCCTGAATCAACAGCCCGTGGAAGACATGAGCTGGGAACGCGCCCGCCCCCTGCTGCCGCAGTTCTTTGAATCCAGCACTTTGTACATCAACGACTACTTTGCCGTGTCCCGCTCCAAACAATGGCTCAAAGCCCTGTCCCTGAAAAATCAGGAAGCCAAGGCGATCTTTGATGAAATCAAGGTTCTTAAAAAACCAACAGAGTTCAAAGCCAAACTGCACGCCTTGTGCGGTGTCGATCACTTGAGCGAAGGATAGTTCTTTCGATAAAATTCTTTACGGGCCGGAGCGAGTTTTTCCTGGTCCTCAATGCTGAGCCAGCGGTCCACCCCTTTTTCAAATTTTTCCAGCAGTGCTCTGTTTTGCAAAACCTGATCGATATCCGCGATGACTTTGGCTCCCCACGGAGTTTTAGGACAAGCCACCACGACCTCCACACGGGCTGCATTTTCAGTCACCGGGATATGCACGACCTCGTTGTTCTTCCCATCCAGCAGTTTGTTGTAATAGACCGCTTCAAAGGGATATCCCAAGGTGTACTGAATCCGATTGGAATGAAGCATTTTGTGCACACGAAGGCTGGTCGCGATGGTGATAACCTGCGGGTTTTTCTGATAGTTGTTCTTAATCAGCACATCATCAATACCAACGCCGTAAAGTCTTCCCACCCCGAGCTTCCAGTCTTTTTTATCATCCAGGAACTTTTGCAATGAATAGGGCGCCAGATTTCTGACCTCCACCAGCCGACTTTTTGGCAGAAGAATCCCATTGGCAGGAATCACAAAGACCGGCCTTGAAAAATAAAACAGCTTGGACCACTCCGGCGTATCCAGCCAGCCCGCATTACACACCGGAGCTTTGGCTTCGGCCTCTTTCAAAACCCGGGGGACCGTGCCCTCGATGGTCTTGTGGGTGTACTGGGGAAGCTTCCGACGAAGTTCACTCTCTACGTTATCCAGCAGCCCCCGCCCTTTAAATGGGCCGCTAAAAATAAAAATGGGCGGATCATCCCAACGGATCCATGTGATGTCCTCGGCCCATGCCAATGGGCAAAACATATTAACAGCAAGGAAGAACAACACTGTCATTTTTTTCATCAAGGCCTCAGGCCTTTACGATAGCTCAGTCTGAGGGGGCAGGATAAATGTATTTCGAACAAGATTCTGCACTGTAGCCAGATAAAACAACCAGGCACCTTTTTATGGGAGGGCGTTGTAGTTGGCGGAGGTGGAGGTGTTGAATTTTTGGATGGCTTCTTTGAAGGCTTCCTGAATTTGTTTGCGTTCGCTGGATGTCAGCGTCACGCCTTTGGCTTCACCCATCAGCAATTTGACACTGCCCTCGTTTAAATTCTGAGTCCGCATGTCCACACCGAAAGTCAGGCCTTTAAGTTTGCGTGGCTCCATCCTTGCCCCCAAGGATTGGCGCAGGATTTTTTCAACCGACTCTCCATGATTGGCCAAAGCGTTGCGGGCCGATACATTCCGCACACCATCCGGAATGAAGGCCAGTCGGTAGGTTCCCGAGTAGTCGGTGTTAGCCAGACCCTTTAAGATGTCCTGCTTTTCAGCCTGATTTAAAGGCTTCACCGCCACGGCCACGCAGTCATCCCCTGAACACAAAGACTTCAACTTCCCTGACGGGACGGCTTTGGTCAAAACATCCTCAAACTGCTTTTTCTGGTCATTGAATTTTTTGGTGACGGCTTTTTCTGCCGCCCGAGTGGTCTCCAGGGCCCGGTTCACGTTGGAAGAAGAAGCCAACGCTTCAGCCGTGCCTTTTAAGTTCGCTGAACCCAGCCCGATAATGTCCACCGACAAACCACCCTGATCTGCTGCATTCAGATGGGCAATCTCCCGCTTGGCGATATAAATCCCCGGTGAAAACTCATCTGTCGCAGTCACATAAGACTGCAATTTTTTGACGGTGCCGGTTGAAATGTCACTTAAAGCATAGCGGTTTTTCAAGGCCTGCTGCACCTGGGCCGTATCCCCTTTGCCTTTACGGACGATATCAAACACGTCCTGATCGAAAGTCTTTCCATCCACCATGCCGGTGCCAGCGACTTCCGTGCGCAGCTCTTGGCGTTGCTTTTCAAGGGAATTGATTTTCTGTTGCATCGTGGTCTTCAAACCATCCTTGCGGAAGCTCTGAACTTCGTTCTTGTCCAACTGACGGGAGTAGCGGGCCGCCATATTGGCCTCATCAGCCGAATTGCCAATGCCAGCGCGGAACCAGTCTTCTGTTTTGGTGTCGGGCTTCAGGGCGCCTGACTCTTTCAGCTTTTTGTTGAATTCAGCATTGGTTTTGTCAAAAACCTTTTCCAACTGCTCTTCAATGTCCTTGGGGACTTTGCCTGAAAAAGCAAAACGCGAGGACTTGAAATCAGAGTACTTATCAATGACCAGCCCCGGGTTAGCAGCTTCCAGTGCCTTGATATTATCAAACAACAATTCCTTGTGATAATTCGTCAACCCCGTCACAAGGTTTTTGTCCTTTAAAATGTCATTCAGATATTTCATCTGGCTGTTTTCCACATCCAGGAATGTCACGTTGGTATCCGCACCTTTTTCAGCACGGGCAATCCAAGCGGTGTTCTGCTCTACACTGGTCGGAGAATAGCTTATGTAACGGCCGGTAAGTTCACTGCGGGAAACCTTCCCCGCCCCAACCGCTACTTCAGTTCCAGCCTGAATCTCTTTTTCAGCCTTGATCATTCGGCCCGCGGCTGTGGCGGCTCGAGCCCCTTTTACGAAGTAGCCTGCCAGCAGTGTCGGATCAACGATCGTGCCGATGGCGTAACACTCCAGCTCTTCCCGGGCCAAAGCGTTGTAGCACATGTAGCGGCCATACTGTTCTTTAATTTTGGAACCGGCGATGTTCATCAGGTTTTCAAGCTTCTGATTCTGATCAGAGGTCATTGCGGTGTCGTCACGAGCGCGCTCGGCAATCGGCACATAAGGCTTGGGGCGCACGCGCTCCAGCGACGACCTGTAAGCTTTCATATCCTGAGCCTGCACATACAAAAACGACGCAGGCAGTTTGTTGATTTCTTCATCAGAAAGTTTGTTGTAGCGATGATCGTCTTTCACCAGATCTTTTTTGCAGGACAACGAGGTGTTGCATTGCTTGAGGAACGCCGCCCGTTCACGGTTGTTCTTCTTGAGGGACTCCCAACTGTCCTCGACAAGACCCGCCAGCGAAACGGTCATGTCTTTCAAAGAGATTCCCAGATCGACCATCGCGTTTTTATATCCCCGCAAACAGGCCAGCGCTTTTTTCTGTGCGTATTCTTTTTGCTCCTGGCATTGCGAAGCCAGATCGCACTTGCGCATCAGTGGCGCCCAGTCCGGATGCTCTTCTGAAAGTTTGGCGCAGTTTTGGGATTTGACTTCAAGTTCGCAGTTCCACTGCAATTGGGTCTGCAGTTTCTTTACCTGATCAGAACAGTGGGACTGCTGAATGCAAGCCATCGCCAAAGCCACCTCGGGTGCGGCTTTTCCCGGACCAGCCCAGACTATTGTTAAGATGATGACAATTATGTGAAGACCCAACTCATATTCCTCACCTGTCTTTTCGGAATATGGGGTCTTGGTCAAAAGCCGATCAAAAAATTCTCATTTTGAGTCGGCAAGTTTGGTATCACCCGTTAAGGCTAGAACAATTTCTGGAAAATCCAGTACGGGCTTCGGCTTTTTATCAACTGCATTTTATACGTCTGAGCGATCCACTTCATGGTCTGCTCTGAGAAAAATACGACATGAGTCGTATCCCGGCGATAGTGCCAGTCATGGAAAACCGCTTCACCTCTGTGAGCGGAAGTCATCACTCCCAGCAATCCCCCCGGCTTCAAAAGGCGCAGAATGCGTTCGATTTCGGTACGAGGATTATACAAGTGCTCCCACACTTCCGTGCTGGTCACCAGATGATAGGTTTTGCGCAACTCATCCTGATTCGGACGATAGTACAAATCATAATCGTGAGTTTTAAATCCACGCAGATTCAAAAGCTGTGAAAGCAGCGCCGTCGGACCACAACCGAAATCCAATGACGTCAGTGACGAACCCATGACACCCGCAGCTTTGAAGTGTTCTTCAATGCTGTTGATAAGGGGTTCGAAGAACGCCAGATACCCAGGGCTGCTGTGATTTTCGTGTTCATCATAGCGCTGTTTTTCTTCCTGCGGCCCAAGACGCTCTGCGGGGTCCATAAAGATCAAATCACACTCTGCGCAATGAAAATAGCTGCGGGCTGGCTTTTTATCCACTTTGAAGGGCGCAGAATGAGGAGAATGGCAGAGCAGGCAGTTCATCTTAGATGAAACCTTGTCTCCCCCACCTACCTATGTCAAAAAGAATTATGGCAAAAGTATTAATCTACAAGAAAATCCCTTGTCCTTACTGCGATCGCGCGATGCACCTCATGGATGACCGAGGCATCGACTATGACGTGGTGGATCTGACCGATAAACCTGAAGAAATTGAAAGAATCAAAACCGAAACCGGCTGGAGAACTGTGCCGATCATCATGATCAACGGCAAATTGATCGGCGGCTATACGGATTTGAAAGCCTTGGACGAAGAAGGCAAACTGATGCCCCTGCTGCAAGAGTAGGATTATTGTCGAAGCTCCGTGCGCAGACTCATCTCCACGGGGCCTTCAAAGAATTTCGTCACACCCTCGATCATTTCATCAATGGTGCGAGCCTTCGCACAAACACCCACCAGAGTGTTTCCAAACGGCAGCCACACACTTGTGGTGCGAACATAGAAGCGCACTTTGCGCATAGCCAGATCTTCCCCGAAATAAAAACGACAGCGATCAATCAATCGCAACAAACATTTGCCGTACTCGGCGCCCTCTTCTTCCGAAGTGCGAGGGGCTTTCTGACCTTCTTTACCTGCGGGGGGCGCAAAACCCAGCTCTTCACCCAGTTGCCACATCATCCACGGGCGCGCGGCAAGACCACGACCCGCCATCGCCATGTCACAACCGGTTTCTTTCAGCATGTTGATGGCGTCGTCATAGGTTTGTACGTCGCCATTGCCGATGACCGGGAAATCGACCGCTTTATGAAGTTGTTTGATCTGCTCCCAATCAGCATTACCACGGCGTTTTTGCGCCGCTGTTCGCGGATGCAGACACACCCAGGCGGCGCCCGACTGACGAAGACCCGACACGAACGTCAAAAGTTCGTCGAACTCTTTCGTGCTGCCGACAGCGCGCAACTTCACACTGACAGGCACGGTGGAATTTTTGACGGTCATGCGCACCACTTCGGCGGCATAGGCCGGGTCCCCCATCAACGCCACACCATAATTGTGCTTCAGCGCTTTTTGCACCGGGCAGCCCATGTTGATGTCGATGGCTTCAGCGCCCCACTCCACCAGGCGTTTCACGCTTTCAGCAATGGCATCTTCTTCGTTACCAAGGATCTGTGGCACCAAGCCCGGCTCATAAGCGGCGCGCATGGTTTCAGGGGTTTTTTCAAGATTTTCGCCAGGAATACGGCGGGAATTCAACATCTCGGTCGGCCAGATGGTGTAAGCCTCGGCCGGAAGATAATCGCGCATGACTTCGCGCAAAGCCACGTGAGTCAGGCCCACCATCGGGGCCAGACACAACGGGAAGTTCACTTTACCGTCCAGAACCGGACGATGCAGCCCCAGTTTCACAGTCTTATTTTACAGGAGCGCCGACGAATTCTGGCGCGTATTTTTTGATGGCTTCATAGCCACCGAACAACAAACCAGAGAAGAACAAGTCTCCGTAGATCTGGTTGTCAAAGAACGGGATGCCCGCAACCAGACACTGCACCAGACCGTTGAAGGTCGGAGCATACATTGTGCCCATCGCCCAAACACCAAAGTTGGAGATCAGGAAGAACACAGAGCTTGTCACCAAAGCGGAAGTGCCCACTTTGAAAACGCTTCTTTGATCGCGCAAAGCCCACCCCAGCATCACCACCAAAGTGAAACCCAGGTAGACAAACAACATGGTGTTATGGAAACCCAACGCCAGATCGCTGATAAACAGCGCTGCCAGCGGGATCAACAAAGATTGTTTTTTGGATGGGAAGTAAGCCCCACCAAACAAAGCCATCGCACCAATCGCGGTGAAGTTCCAAGGATGAGGGATCAAACGGCTGAAAGCCGCAACAAGCACCATCAAAATCAGGGTCATCATACGTGTGTTCATGACGCGCAAGCTATCACCGGTTCATGCGATTGTCCACCAGTTCTTGGACCACCGCAGGCTCTGACAAGGTTGTCGTATCCCCCAGTTGATCCGGGTGGTTCTCGGCGATTTTACGCAGGATTCGGCGCATAATCTTGCCAGAACGGGTCTTCGGCAGACGTGGAGCCCACTGAATCAGATCCGGAGTCGCAATCGGCCCGATCTCTTTACGCACGGTCTGAATCAGCTCTTTACGCAGCTCTTCACTGGCCGTTTCACCGGACTTCAAGGTGACAAAGGCATAAATCCCCTGCCCTTTGATATCATGTGGATATCCAACCACGGCGGCTTCAGCCACTTTGTGATGGGCCACAAGCGCTGATTCAATTTCAGCCGTCCCCAGGCGGTGACCGGAAACGTTGATCACGTCATCCACCCGTCCCGTGATCCAGTAATACCCGTCCTGATCGCGACGACAGCCGTCGCCTGTGAAATAGTACCCGGGATAGTTCGAGAAATACGTGTCTTCAAAACGTTCGTGATTGCGATACACCGTGCGCATCTGGCCCGGCCAGGAATCCGCAATCACCAGCACCCCTTCGCCCGGTCCATGGATCTCTTGTCCTTCGTTGGTCAAAAGTTTCGGTTGCACCCCAAAGAACGGTAAAGTTGCAGACCCCGGCTTTTGCGCAATCGCCCCCGGCAGTGGCGTGATCAGAATGCCACCGGTTTCTGTCTGCCACCATGTATCGACAACCGGGCAGCGTCCTTCACCGACCACATCGTGATACCATGCCCAGGCTTCCGGATTGATCGGCTCCCCGACGGACCCCAGCAGGCGCAGGGTTTTTCGCGAGGTGGTTTTCACCGCCGCGTCCCCTTCGCGCATCAAAGAACGAATCGCCGTTGGTGAGGTATAGAATATTGTGACTTTGTGTTTGTCGACCACTTCCCAGAAACGGCTTGGAGTTGGATAGTTCGGCACCCCTTCAAAGAACAAACTTGTCGCCCCATTCGCCAGCGGGCCATACACGATATAGCTATGGCCGGTCACCCAACCCACGTCAGCAGAACACCAGTAGATATCATCTTCGTGATAATCAAAGACATACTGGTGGGTCATGCTGGCATACACCAGATATCCCCCCGTGGTGTGCATCACCCCTTTGGGTTTTCCTGTGGAACCGGAAGTGTAAAGAATAAACAAAGGATCTTCCGCGTCCATGGGTTCTGGTTCACACTGGTCGCTGACGGTTTTGACTTCTTCGTGATACCAAAGATCACGGCCCGGCTTCATGTCCACCGTCGTGCCCGCATATTTCACCACCAGAACTTTTTGCACGTCCGGAGTTTTCACAAGTGCTTTATCGATATTTTCTTTTAACGCCACCACTTTGCTGCCGCGGAAGCCGGCATCACCGGTGATCACAAACCGGCACTGCCCGTCCAAAATACGATCTGAGATGGAATCCGGAGAAAAACCGGCAAACACCACCGAATGAACCGCCCCGATGCGCGCACAGGCCAGCATCGCCACGGCTGTATCCGGAATCATCGGCATATAGATCGTCACCACATCGCCTTTTTTCACGCCCATTTTTTTCAGGACATTGGCGAAGCGGCACACTTCCAGATGCAGTTCTTTGTAAGTGATTTTGCGTGAAGGTGTGGATGGATTGTCGGCTTCCCACAGCAGGGCTGTTTTGTCGCCGCGGGTTTTTAAATGACGGTCCACGCAATTGTAGGACACATTCATTTTTCCACCCAAGTACCATTTGATGCTAACGGGTTTCTTGAAACTGACTTCTTTGACCTTATCCCACTTTTTGATCCAGTCCAGGCGCTCGGCTTGCTCGGCCCAAAAGGCTTCGTTGTCTTGAATGGAGCGCTCATACATGGCTTTGTATTTGGCTTCATCAATCCAGGCTTTTTTCGCCACCTCGGAATTCACGGGATAAAGTTCTTTGTGCATAGTCACCTCATTCTCAATCGTAAATCAACTGAGAATGAGGTCAAACGTTAACGCCCAGGAAAGTATTTAAAAGTGTTAATTAAGCGCCTGTTGCACAATAATAAGTCCGCCCAGAAGCAATACGAATATCCCGAAGGCCGGCTTTAAACGCGCCTCAGAAGTGTGCTGCGACCAGTAGGAACCAACAAAAATTCCCGCCACGGCCAGCGCACCAACCTTCAAAAGCAAAACGAAGTCCATCGGTGTGCGGGCCCAAAGATCACCAAAGAACCCCAACATTGAATTGGCAGCAATCACCCCCAAAGAAGTGCCCACAGCCACCTTCATGCGAAGCCCCGACATGCGCACCAACGAAGGCACAATCAGAAAGCCACCACCAGCCCCCACAAAGCCTGTCACGGCCCCGACACCCAAGGCTTTCAAAGCAAACGCAGCGGGAGCCACCGGCCCCTGCGCCGAAGAAGCTCTTGGCAACAACATCGCCAAAGCGGCCATCACCATGACCACGGCAAAGGAACTTAAAATCACAACTTCTTTGTTAAACAAAACCGGCCCCCAAACCCACTGATCTGGAATGGCGGGCAGCAGCCAGCGACGCACCAAGAGCACACCGACAAAAGAAGGCACCGCAAAATAAACACCGGCTTTGACATCCACCTGTCCCTGACGAAAATTCCGGGCAAAGCCGATCAGGCTCGACACCCCCACCACGAACAACGAATAAGTCGTGGCCAAAGATGGTGGCAGTGAAAAGAAGTATACAAACAACGGAACCGCCAGAATCGCACCGCCTCCGCCCAGAAGACCTAACGACACTCCGACCAGACTGGCACCTAAATAACCCAACAGTTCCATAAAAAACACCTCACCCTTTCACAGTAAAGCGGGCGTACAGGCGATACAGCCCCATTCCCGCAAGCATCGCGATCACAAAATAGATTGCCATCTCCTGACCGGCTCCAGCAGACGTCAGCGCCGGACCCGGGCAAAATCCGCCCAAGCCCCAGCCCAAACCGAACAAAGCACTTCCGACCACCAGGGGCCGGGTGACTTCCTTGGACGCCGGCACGTGCCACTGAGTGTCCAACAAAGGTGTGCGATGCCCTTTCATCCAACGGTAACTCAGCATATGAACCGGGATGGCTCCGATCATGACAAACATAAGTGACGGATCCCAGCCCTCACCCAGCTGCAGAAAACCAATGACCTTCTGGGGCTGAGTCATGCCGGAAACTCCCAGCCCAATCGCAAAGATCAAGCCCACCACAAAAGCGGCCGCGGTTTGTTTCATGGATGTTTTATTCATATCAGCCTCCCACCAGTGCCTTAAAGAGTGTTGCCGTCAGCATTCCCAAAATCATGAACGTCGCGGTGGCCACCAGCGAGCGCACAGAAAAGCGCGCTATTCCGCAAACGCCATGGCCACTGGTGCAACCACTGCCCATCACCGTGCCAAACCCCACGATCAAACCGGCAATCAGCACCACGCCCACGGATCGGCCCGAGGTGTTCACGAACATATCTGGTTGCAAAGCTCCCAACACCAGTCCGCCGATCAATAGCCCCAGGATAAAGGCACCTCGCCACAGATCCTTGCGAACATCGCCGATAAATCCATTCACGATGCCACTGATACCCGTGACCCGACCGTTTAAAATCAACATCAACGAGGCCGCAAGACCAATCAAAGCCCCACCCGCCAACGCCATCAAAATACTGTTCATCATTTTCCTGCTCCTTTAGTCACTGCATATCCCATTTCATTCCAGCGTAACATTCCGCCCACCATGTTGTAGGTGCTGGTGAATCCCATCTCTTCACTGAGAAGTGTCGTCTGCCCTGATCTTGCCCCACTCCGACAAACAAAGACAATATTCTCGGACGGGTTCAGGGTTTTCAAAAAATCCAGCAGTTCAGGGCCGAGCGGGCGCAGCTCGGTGCCCGCAATATGCCCCAGCTCCCCGGTGTATTCTTCGGGGGTGCGCACATCCACCAGACGGAATTCGTTCATTCTTTCTTTCAGTTGTTCACAGCTTATTTCACGCATAGCAGTCCTCGCTTATTTGGCTTCACAGGACTTCATCCTAAGGCTATCCTCGGTCTGGGTGTTATGCCCGGGAACATAAAGAAAAACCTTTTCTTATGTCCGAGGACATAACTCAGGGCAGGCCTTTGTTCTATAATGAACCATAGCCAGAAACCTGAGACAGGCTTTCAGCAGGAGGTATTCCATGAAACTGCAAATTCAGCACTTCTTTGACAGCGTCACTTCCACCCTGACCTATGTGGTCTATGACCAGGACACACGGGATGCCGTGGTGATTGACCCGGTTTGGGATTACGATCCAGCGTCTGGAAAACTTTCTACAAAGTCCATGGACCCCGTGGTGGCGTTTGTAAAAGAGATGAAACTGCATCCTCACTATGTCATGGAAACCCATGCCCATGCGGATCACCTGTCCAGCTCTCAGCTTTTTAAAAACTTCTTCCCGGACATCAAGGTCGCCATCGGCGAACGCATCACCGAAGTGCAAAAGGTGTTCAAGAAGGTCTTCAATATGAATGACCTGAACACCTCGGGCTCTGACTTTGACATCCTGCTAAAAGAAGGCGAAGTCCTGCAGGCGGGATCGCTGAAAATCAAAACCTTGTTCACTCCGGGCCACACGCCTGCGTGCGCGTCTTATCTGATTGAGGATGCGATCTTTACCGGGGATGCGCTGTTTATGCCTGATTCCGGCACGGGCCGCTGCGACTTCCCGGCGGGAAGTGCTGAAAATCTTTACGACTCGGTCACTGGAAAAATTTATTCCCTTCCGGAAAACACCCGGATTTTTGTGGGTCATGACTATCAACCCAACGGCCGCGCTTTGATGTATCAAACCACCGTCAATGAGGAAAAGAACCAGAACATCCAACTGAAGGGTCACACCAGCAAGGAAGACTTTGTGAAGTTTCGCCAAGAGCGTGATGCCACGCTGGCGGCCCCCAAACTGCTTCTACCAAGCATTCAGGTGAATATCCGCGCGGGCCAGCTGCCGGCGGCGGAGGAAAATGGCACACGGTATTTAAAATTACCCCTGCGCCAGTAGGTTCTTTTTATCCAGGATGATGATTTCCCGCCCGCGCTGCTCTATCAGCCCGTCTTCCACGAAGCGGGCCAGAGTGCGGATCACGGTGGGTGTGGTGGTCCCGCAGAAATCGGCGATCTCTTGCCGGGTCCAGGAGTATTCCGGGTGAAGTTCTTTTAAATACACCACCGCTTCGGCAATACGCGCCGGGGCGTCTTTTTCACTCAAGATCAATTGTTTGGCTTCAGCCCGGCGCAGTTCAATCGCCAAAGTCTCCAAAAGCTTTTCCGCGAGGTCACAGTTGCCTTTCATCTGCTGGCGCATTTCGTTTTTATTCATGACCCGAAGGACACTGTCATCAATCACGGTGGCGGTGGCATGATACGGTTCATTGGCAAACAGACTGCGGTGCCCAAAGATCTGGCCCTCGCGAAACAAGCGCACCAGATGATCCTTGCCGGATTCTCCCCACAACCCCAGGCCCACCAGGCCTGATTCGACAAAATAAATATTCTGGGGTGTTTCACCCGCACGATACACCACGTCCCCGCGGCGGAAGTTTTTTGAGACGGCTTGAGAAAACAGATCTTTGAATTCCATACTGGTATTAAATCACAAAACCGGGTTTTGGACATAAAAAAAGCCGGGCTGTTTCCAACCCGGCTTTTAGTTTCAGGAATGATCCCTGATTAGTTTACGTCTTTGTAGTCAGCGTCGATCACGTCGTCGCCGCCTTTGTTTGCAGAAGCTTCGCCGCCTTCAGCCGCATCAGCTTGTTGACCTTCAGCACCTGGCTGAGCCCCTTGCTTTTTGTAAAGCTCGGAAGTCAGTTTGTGCGTCAGGTTCTGAAGTCTTTCGAAGGCCCCTTTCAACTCATCGCCAGAGGCAGATTTGTTTTCAAGGATCTTCTTGGCTTCAGCAACCGCTTCGTTCGCAGACTTCACTTCAGATTCTGGCAACTGAGCACCGGAATCCTTGATCAGTTTTTCAGTCTGATAAACCAGGTTGTCGAGGTTGTTTCTTTGTGTTGCCGCCTCGGCTTTGCGTTTATCTTCCTCTGCGTGACCTTCAGCGTCCGCGACCGCACGTTTGATCTCGTCCTCAGACATACCTGACTGAGCCGTGATCTTGATCTGCTGAGACTTGCCGGAAGACATGTCTTTCGCTGATACGTGCAGGATACCGTTGGCGTCGATGTCGAAGGTAACTTCAACTTGCGGAACACCACGTGGAGCTGGTGGGATGCCTACCAGTTCGAAACGGCCCAGAGTTTTGTTGTCGCCAGCCATTTTACGCTCACCCTGAAGGACGTGAATGTCCACAGCAGGTTGATTGTCAGCAGCTGTCGAGAACACCTGGGATTTCTTGGAAGGAATCGCCGTGTTTCTTTCGATCAAAGTCGTCATCACGCCACCCAGGGTTTCAATACCCAGGCTTAGTGGAGTCACGTCCAGCAGAAGAACGTCTTTCACGTCACCCGCAAGAACGCCACCCTGAACTGCGGCACCGATCGCCACAACTTCATCCGGATTCACAGAGCGGTTTGGCTCTTTACCGAAGAAGTCTTTAACGGCTTTCTGGATCGCAGGGATACGAGTGGAACCACCCACCAGGACAACCTCGTCGATTTCAGAAGCTTTCAAACCGGAATCGGCCAAAGCTTTACGGCAAGGCTCCATGGAGCGTTTCACAAGATCTTCAGTCATCTGGTCAAACTTCGCGCGAGACAGACGAGTCTGCAAGTGCTTAGGACCGGACTGGTCCGCCGTGATGAACGGAAGATTGATTTCTGTTTCCTGAGCGGAAGAAAGTTCGATCTTCGCTTTTTCAGCCGCCTCTTTCAGACGCTGCAAAGCCATTTTGTCGTTCTTAAGATCAATAGCCTGATCTTTTTTGAACTCAGTGATCAGCCACTCAAGGATCACTGTATCGAAGTTGTCACCACCCAGGTGAGTGTCACCATTGGTTGCGCGAACTTCAACAACACCGTCACCCACTTCAAGGATGGAAACGTCGAACGTACCACCACCGAAATCGTAGATAACGATTTTTTCGTCTTTCTTTTTATCCATACCGTATGCCAATGCCGCCGCTGTCGGCTCATTGATGATACGTTTTACTTCCAGACCCGCGATACGACCGGCATCTTTTGTCGCCTGTCTTTGCGCATCGTTGAAGTAAGCTGGAACGGTGACAACCGCTTCTGTAACCGGTTCACCCAAATAGTCTTCTGCCACTTTTTTCAGTTTCGCAAGAACAGCGGCACCGATCTCTTCAGGAGAAGCGGTTTTGCCCTGAACCTTGAACGCACAGTCATTGCCTTTGGCAACAACAGTGTAAGGAACCAATTTGATCTCTTCTTGAATCTCTTCAAATCTGCGGCCGATGAAACGTTTCGCAGAATAGATCGTGTTCTCTGGATTGGTTACAGCCTGACGTTTGGCAATTTGGCCAACCAAGCGGTCACCGTCTTTGGTGTAAGCGACAACTGAAGGAGTGGTACGAGCGCCCTCTTCGTTCACGAGAACTTTAGGCTCGCCGCCTTCCATAATCGCGACGCATGAGTTCGTCGTTCCTAAGTCGATACCAATAATTTTACCCATACCTAAATCTCCTTAAAATTAGCTGTTTTCAGCAATTTAAATGTGTGTCCGCCCGTGATTTCGTCAAGCTGGTGGGCTCACTTTTTTATGACAATTATTTAATGAATAATTTCAATATCTTACAGGGTTTTAACTCGTGTTATGAGGCAGCTGAAGGCATGATGTGACCTCGCTCCTCTCTTAAAACAAAACAAAAACAAGACCCCTCTAGGCCCTGGCGTAACCCTTCTGCGCCGGGGCCGCAATTTTTTGTGGGATCCTATTTCTTCTTGCCGAAGAAGCCACCTTCCGAGGTCACATTCAGACCGCGTGCCTTAGCAATTTCTCGCAAAAGCTTCTCTTCGTCTTTATGTAATTTCTCTGGGAACTGCACGTTCACAGTGAAGTAGATATCACCGCGGCGGTTGCCTCTAAGAGAAGGCAAACCCTCACCAACAAGCTTCACGTTGTCTCCGTGGTGAGTGCCTTTAGGAACTTCCAGCTTGGCTTTGCCTGTGACGGTCGGCACTTCGATTTCTGCGCCCAGAAGCATCTGCACGTAAGGCAGTGACAGCTCGGCGAAAAGATCTTCGTTGCGACGTTCGAAGTTGTTGTGTTGTTTCACGCGGATTTCAACATACAGGTCGCCCGGAGGACCACCCATATATCCACCCTCACCCTCCGTCGCCACACGCAGACGTGTGCCCGTGTCCACCCCTGCCGGGATGTTCAGACGGATCTTGCGGTGTTCAGCCACACGGCCTTTGCCTTTGCACGGCTTGCACGGATTTTTGATCACTGTGCCCTGGCCATGACAGGTTGGGCATGTCGAAGCCATCGCGAAGAAGCCCTGCTGGCGCACGACCTGGCCTGAGCCTCCGCACGTGCCGCAAGTGCTGACTTGCGAGCCTTTTTCTGCACCGGTGCCTTTGCACTCGTCACAGTTTTTGTCGGTATCAAATTCGATTTCTTTTTCAATGCCGGTGATAACGTCTTTCAACGTGATCTCGGTCACATAGCGCAAATCGGAGCCGCGGCGCGGTTCATTGCGGTTTCTGCGCTGTCTTTGCTGGCCGCCCATGCCGCCACCAAAGAAGTCGCCAAAGATGTCCCCGAAGTGCGAGAAGATGTCTTCTGCATCCGTGAAGCCACCACCGCCACCACCACGGGTGAAAGCGTCATGGCCAAAGCGATCGTACTGCGCGCGTTTTTGTGCGTCGCTCAGAACTTCATAAGCCCCTGCGGCTTCCTTGAACTTTTCCTCGGCCTCTTTGTTGCCGGGGTTTTTGTCCGGATGGAACTGCATCGCCAGTTTGCGATAAGCTTTTTTGATGGTGTCCTGATCAGCGCCTTTTTCGACGCCCAGAATTTCGTAGTAATCTCTTTTGCCAGCCATAGTTTATGGAACCTAACGTTGTGCGCTATTTTTCGTGATGAATATGACAAAATAGGGTGTCAAAACCACGCCCGTCAAGGCTTCCTCGAAAAAACTTCCTCGGCAGACGGGCCCTTGGCGCGGAGCTTAGCCCTTTCGCTTCGGACAGTCCTCGCTCGTTCTTGTTTGGGGTGGCTGGCGCAGGGGGACAGGGGCTCGGCTGCGGAACTTGCGCAAGGGCTAAGCTCCGCGCCAAGCGCCCTGAAGGGAGTTTTTCGGGTGCGCGGGGCGTCTAGATGTGGTGTCCGTTAGGCGGCTTGAGTACAGGGCTTATTTGCCGGGAATTTGGACTTGGGTTCGCATTTCTTTTGCTGATTGGGAAGATTTTCAAGTGGTCTTGAATAACTTAACTAAATTGGTTAAATTGGAGGAAGCGTGATTCACGAGGTACGCCTTAGCAAGAAAGCCAAGGCAGACTTGTTGAAAGTTCCAAAGCATATTGTCGTAAAGTTTAGACTTTGGGTGCTGAGTATAGAGAAAGTGGGATTGGCGGAAGCTCGCAAAAGCCCTGCCCTGCATGATGAACCTCTTAAAGGATCCCGTGTTGGACAACGATCGATTCGACTGAACAAGGCTTATCGGGCCATTTATACTTTGCGTGCTGATGGCGCTGTGGAATTCCTGGAAGTCCTGGAGGTAAATAAACATGAGTACTAAAAAAAGTGATGCAATTAAATTTCTAGATAAAATCATTGGTGAGCCTGTAAGTTTTGGAGCTACCCTTCAAGCCATTCGCCTTTCTGACGAAATGACTCAGGCCGAAATGGCCAAAAAACTTGGCATCACTAATGCTCATCTTTCGCAGCTTGAACGAGGTCATAAGTTCGTTTCACCGGAACGCGCTCTGAGTTTTGCAAAAAAGCTAGGCTATCCACCGAAGGTTTTCATCAGCTTGTCCTTGCAGGATCAGCTTCAAAGGGCTGGAATTAAGTTTAAGGTGTCTTTGGAAGCGGCCTAAGCAGAACCACAGAAGTTTCTACGCGAATCATGAGCAAACCTTCGACTGAAAGTCGGCTGTCGGCGATTGAAAAGGCGGTTTCTAAGAAGGCTCTTTTAGAGCTACCTTAAATTGCACGGGGCTTATCACTGACTAGCTCTAATTTAAACAAAGAGCCTCGAAATAAAAAGCTGCTACATTTTTTGCAGCCGCTAGGAAGCGGATCTTATTCTTTACAAATCAAAAAGAAACTCCAAAGATTTTTCCGAAAATACCCAGAATCAATATATAACCAATAAATAAAGTCACTAACGAGTAGTGGATGCACAAATACCTTTTTTCCATCGCCTTGGGGTAACAAGGCGTCAGACGAAAAATATAATGCACAAACACTGCAAGCCCAATTAAGAAGCCAAGCCCCAATAATAACTGACTAGAAAACTCCAAATCCTAACCTCACTGCGCAAATCCCGGACATGTTATAACCTCCTGAACTCCGCCACCGGCTCCAAGCCCTGGCCCTATCAAATCAAAAGAAACCCCAGGCCCAGAGGCTGAGCTTGAGTACGAAAACCCCGCCCCCCCGAATATTGCCCCTACCGCAGCAGAAGATACCGGAGCCTTTCCAAAAAACTCATCGATACCTCCCGAGGATATACCAAGAGAAACTCCGGTACCAGCAACAAGTCCTATCGCATCTGTTCCATGACCACTTGTATGGAAGGTAAAGAACTTGCCTGAACTAGTATCGAACGCTATACCCGAGGACAGTGACCCCGATTTCCCGGTCGCACTTCCAGGTGAGTTGGAAGCAAAAAAGGAACTTCCCCAAGAAATCGAAATTACCATCAGGCCATTTGGATCAACGAAGTTTACCGGATCATTTAAAACATATCCATAGAGATTACTATCTCCACCTTTAAACAGAATCGGATCCTTCGAGGTCCAACGTCCAACTTCTGAATCGTAGTCACGGGCTCCAAATCTTACTAGGCTCGTCTGATGGTCGTACAATCCCCCAGCGAAACCAAACGGCAGATAACCTGGGTTGGTGTCTGCGATCACTCGGCCGTATTCATCGTGGTCCATTCTTTGGATTACTGTGCCATCGGATTGTTTGACCACCAGACGTGGTGAACCGAGGTGATCGGAAATGATTCTGTATTTCACTCCGGATGCGATCATGTAATCAGGAATATTTCCTTTTGAAGCATAGATGAAACGCTTTGTAATAGTCCCCGCCGCGTTCAGTTCGGCTGCGATTCTGTACTGATCCATATAGATCCAGCGTTTCTGCACGACTCCGTTTACGAGCTTCCCAGTTCTGCGGTTCAAGGCATCGATCTCGTAGGTGATCACGGCCCCCGATGGCAGGGTCACTTGAGTCAGATTGCCGAACACGTCGTAAACGTATTGGGTCGTCGTACTTGTGACGCTATTGGTTTTAGTCAGCAAGTCACCGTTTGCGTTGTAGGTGAACGACAAGGTGTTATAGGTCAGCAGGCGGTCCTGGTCGTCGTAAGTAGCTGTGGTTGGCTGTGCTCCGATGGTTCCGCCGTTGCGGTTGCTATTGCTGTCATAGCTGTAAGTGGCAACTGTCGCAGAGTTCTTATTAGTTTGAGTCAAGCGACCGGTGCTATCAAAGGTATAAACGTAATTGTCGGTGACCGCGTTCATCACCTGGGTTTTGCCGTCAATGCGCCCCATAGCATCGCGGTTCAGGATCAAATCATAGATGACCGTGGTTCCGCGTTTAGCTTGTTTGCCCAGAAACACATACTGCATAGACCACCAATGAGTTTATTTTATATGCAGACTCATTGGGCACGCAAAGACAATTTCCATCCCACTTCCTGAACAACGGAAACCTCTATTTCTGTTTCATTGATTGAATTTTGTCTTGAAGGCGCTTGATCAGAACCGGATCTTGTTCGGTGTTGATCATGTCTTGAAGGACGGACTCTGCAAGCTCTAGATTGCCCGCGTCTGAATACAAACGGCCTGCCAAGGTGAACACCCATGGTGGCGCGCCATTCTTGCCTGCTTGAATCAACAGTTCGGCGGCACGTTTGTTGTCTTTAACTTCGTACATATAGTGATAGGCGGCACGATACAGAATCGGCCAGTCATTTGGGAACGCTTTGACGCCTTTGTCGAAGATCTTTGTCGCACCGTCAATATCAGTGATAATTACAGTTAAGGCTAAAGCACCAGCTGCATAGGGAATACGAAAATGTGGCGAAAGATTGGTAATTGCATCTAGCATTTTATAAAGCCACGAATTATTCAGGCAGACTCTATCAGCAATTTCTCGATCACAATAATCAAAGTCCTGAACCGCCCTGATCCAGAGAATATTAGCGATTGCTTCCTGATAACCAAAACTCAAGTGCTCAACCATCGGAGGAGGAGCTATCAACTGACGCTGATGCGCAGTAGGACTAGAAAAGTTGTAGTTAACCGTAGAACACACCATCAACAACGCAAAAATCCCAAGCAAAACGCTTGGGATTTTTGTTTTTTGCAGATGTGTTAGATTAGTTAACACACTATCCATGAAAAACCTATGGGATACCTGGCGTCGGATTACGAAGATCTTTATTCTGATCAATCGTCCAAACGTCACCTGCAGGCATAGCAGTATGAATAACAGCAATTGCTGCCGCACGGAATTGGGTACCATTCAGCAATGTTGCAGGCAAACCTGGCACCACGGCATTAGTTGCACCCGCTAGCACAGTACAACCCGCAGCACCAATAACACCAGTAGTACCGCAATATGCAGCCGTATTGCGCGTATTCCCCGGAGCCGCTGTCGGTGGATTGTTATAACCGTTGGTAGCACCCGCCTCTGGAGCACCCGGCGCATTGAATCCAACGTTGTATCTCAATTTACCTTCTGGAGAGTAACCGATAGCACCAAACATTGTATGGTATGCAGTGTACTCTGCATAGAAAGCTTTCTCTGACGTGTACAAAGAAGACAAGTTTGTCTTAGCTTCGGACTGACGAGCTTTCGCCAAGTATTTGTTGATTGCTGGAACGGCGATAGACGCCAAAACACCGATGATCGCAACAACGACCATCAACTCTACAAGCGAGAAACCGCTTTGAGATTTTCTGCTAACTGAAAACATTTAAAGACCTCCATGGTTCTTTTACTAACTGTTTACCCACATAAGTGTGTCAAATTCGAATGGTGAAATCAAGGTCCTGTCTCGAATAAGACTGAGTAATTTGTTTCATGTTTATTATGTAAGGGACACGTAGCACTCTCGACCTATAACCAGCTTTTTTCACTCTGCTAGACTTGCCAGACACGAAAGAGTGCTCAAATTGAGTCATAAGGTAGAATAAACACATGGGTAACAATAAAAAAGACAGCAACAGCAACTATCCTTTTGCATCTCCCGAGGGGGAAGCGGGCGTCCAGCTTGTCCCAAAACTAGACACTCCGAAGATGTACAAGGTGATCCTACTCAACGATGACTACACGCCCATGGACTTTGTCGTCCTTGTATTGCGTCGCTTTTTTGCGAAAACAGAAGAGCAAGCCACTGAAATAATGTTAGATGTTCATAAGAAGGGTGCAGGTGTCGCAGGGGTCTTCAGCCTTGAGATTGCCGAGATGAAGGTGATGCAGGTCAACCAATTCGCGCAACTCAATCAGTACCCCCTAAAGAGCACACTGGAGGAGGAAGCATGATGAGCCGAGAACTTGAGCGCAAGCTCGCCGAAGCCACGGAACTCGCCAAACGCAACCGACACGAATTTGTGACTCTGGAGCACATACTCCTCATCCTGTCCGAATCCCCCGTGATGGTGGAAATTCTGGAAGCCTGTGCAGTCAATGTGCAGAAACTAAAACAGGATCTGCGCGATCACCTGAAGGTCGGTATTCCGCAAATCACCGATGAACAATTGGGATCCTATGGAGGCTTTGAATCCTGGACCCCTGAGTTCACCCTCGCCTGCCATCGACTGATTCAGCGTGCGGCAATTCAGATGAAAAGCGCCGGACGCAATCAGATTTCTGAAGGAAGCCTGTTGGTGTCTTTGTTCTATGAACAAGATTCCCACGCCGCCTTTGCCCTGGCTCGCCAAGGATTGACCCAGTTTGACATCATCAACTTTATCTCTCACGGGATCACCAAAGACGGTAAAGATCACGACATCCCGTCGGCCTCCGCACCAAGATCGGCCGAATACCAAGCCGAGGGCATGGATGAAACCCGCGGCTCCCCGCTTGAAAGTTTCTGCGTCAACTTGAACGAACGCGCCAAACAGGGAAAATTAGACCCCCTGATTGGCCGGGAAGACGTCATTGAAAGAACCATTCAAGTGCTTTGCCGTCGCACCAAAAACAATCCGCTTTTGATCGGCGAACCCGGCGTGGGTAAAACCGCGATCGCGGAAGGTTTGGCGCAAAAAATCGTGCAAAACCAGGTTCCTGAAAAACTGAAAAATGCCGTTATTTACTCTTTAGATCTGGGCGGCCTGCTTGCGGGCACCAAGTTCCGCGGTGACTTTGAAGGACGCCTGAAAGCCGTCGTCAAAGAGATCGAAAAACATCCGAACGCCATCTTGTTCATCGATGAAATCCACACGATTGTGGGTGCCGGTGCGACCAGTGGGGGTTCGATGGATGCTTCGAATCTTTTGAAGCCCGCCTTGGCCAGCGGGGATATCAGCTGTATTGGCTCCACCACCCACACGGAATACCGCCAGTACTTTGAAAAAGACCGCGCGCTGAATCGTCGATTCCAAAAAATCGACATCCACGAACCGTCCAAAGAAGACTGCGTGAAAATCCTGAAAGGCTTGCGTAAATCCTATGAAGAGTTCCACCAGGTCTCTTACTCGGATGAAGCCATTCAAGCCTCTGTGGAACTTTCCCAGAAGCACATTCACGGAAAACTGCTTCCGGACAAAGCCATCGACGTTCTGGACGAAGCCGGTGCTTACTTCCGCTTGAAATATGAAAATGCGGAAGACATCAAAATTGGCGTCCCAGAAATCGAAGAAGTCATTGCCAAAATGACCGGCCTTCCGGTGGCAAGCATTTCTTCCAGTGAAAAAACGCAGCTGCGTGATCTGGATAAGAAACTCAAAGCCCTTATCTTTGGTCAGGACGAAGCCATCGACCGCCTGGTCGCGAACATCAAGTACGCGCGCAGCGGCCTGGGCCGTCCGAACAAACCTATCGGAAGCTTCCTGTTCACCGGCCCTACGGGTGTCGGTAAAACGGAAGTCTGCCGACAGCTAGCGACGATCATGGGTGTTCACTTTGAACGCTTTGATATGAGTGAGTACATGGAAAAGCACGCCGTCGCCCGTATGGTCGGCGCGCCTCCGGGATACGTGGGGTATGAAGAAGGTGGCTTGTTGACGGAAGCCGTGAACAAACATCCTTATTGTGTTTTGTTGCTGGACGAAATTGAAAAAGCGCACCCGGACATCACCAATATTTTGTTGCAAGTGATGGATGCGGGTCGTTTGACCGACAGCAATGGTCGCGTGGCTGACTTCAAGAACGTGGTTCTGGTGATGACTTCCAACGCCGGCGCCCTTGAAACATCCCGCGGCACCATTGGTTTGATCGATGAAAACCGTGGGTCTTTGTCCATGGATGCGATCAAAAAAGCGTTTGCGCCAGAATTCATCAACCGCCTGGATGCCGTGGTGGCCTTCCGCGATCTTTCTGAAGATATGGTCATCCGTATCACTCAGAAATTTGTGGACGAGCTGAAAATGACTTTGCTTGAGAAAAAAGTGGAACTGAACGTTTCTCAAGATGTGATTAAGTGGCTAATGAAAAAGGGCTATGACAAGGTTTACGGAGCGCGTCCTTTGGCTCGTTGCGTGGACGAAAACCTGAAGAAAGCCTTGGTGGACGAACTTCTTTTCGGCCGTCTTGTTGACGGTGGACGCGTAAGTGTTGAACTCGAAAAGGATTTGCTCAAGTTCCATTTTAGCACCACCCCCACTGGCGGAAGCGGTCAAAAAAATCAAAAACAACCTGTCACAACGTGATGGCATTGACATTCCTTTTAGAGTTATCATTATTAATGGTGACTCTAGAAGGAGTGCATAAATGGCATTTTTGAAACGTATTGGTCTATTTGTATTAACGAACGTCCTTGTGATCGTCACGATCGGGATTGTTTGGTCTATCGTCAGCCGCTTCCTGGGCATGGCGGGACTTAACTCTTACATTCCGTTCCTGATGGCTTTCTGTGCCGTTTGGGGTATGGGTGGCGCGTTCATCTCCCTGTTCATGTCCAAGTGGATGGCGAAGATGTTCCATGGCGTGAAAATCATCGACGCCAACAATCCAAATCCGGAACTTCGCAACTTGGTAAACAAAGTTCATGAGTTCGCAAGACGCGCTCAGCTCCCTAAAATGCCAGAGGTTGGTATCTACGAATCCGTGGACATCAACGCTTTTGCGACAGGTCCTTCCAAAAAGAACTCTCTGGTTGCGGTTTCCACCGGACTTTTGCAGAGAATGAATGAAAAAGAAGTCGACGGCGTTCTGGCGCACGAAGTGGCCCACATCGCCAACGGTGACATGGTGACCATGACTCTGATCCAGGGTATCGTGAATGCCTTTGCGATGTTCTTCTCTCGTATTCTGGCGGGCCTTGTGGCTGCCAACGTGGATGAAAAATACCGCGAGATCGTTCGCTTTGCCGTGACGATCCTGGGCGACATCGCCTTCACAATGCTGGGTTCTATCGTGGTGAACTACTTCTCTCGTCAGCGCGAATTCCGTGCGGATGCTGGCGGCGCGAAGTATTCTTCCCGCGACAGCATGGTCGCAGCTTTGCAAAAGCTGCGTTCCGTGTATGATCTGCCAATTCCACCGGAAGAAGGTCAGACTGCGACTTTGATGATTTCCAACCGCGACAAAGGTGGAATCGCCAAATTGTTCATGACTCACCCTCCTCTGGAAGTTCGTATCGAAGCTCTTCAGCGCGGTCGCTTCTAAGGCGACCTGCAAGACCGCGTGCAGCGGAAAGCCTACTTTAGAATGGCTTTCCGCCCTGCGGGGTTGTTTCTTCCTCTGAATGGGCATACCCTTGTTGGTATGCCTCGTATAGTACTAGCCCTGACATTCTTCTCTGTGATTCTTGGTTGCGCGACCACCTCGCGTTTTGATTCCCGTATCGACAAGCGCCTGACTCCGCCATTGCCAAACTTTATGGCAAAGTGGAGATCTGCTCCAATTTCTGAGCTGGAAAAACTGGAAGTCGGCTCTAACGAAAATAACATTCTGTGGTGGAAGACCTACACCGTTTCCATGGCCAAAAAAGAAAAGCAGCCCCAAGAGGCCTGCGCAGGCTTCACCCGCCTTTCCCTGATCCCGGAGTTCCCGCTGCATGATCTGGCGTTGCTGCGTGCCTACGAGTCCTGTGAACGCATCAACACCCTGGCAGAGCTGCCTGCAAACGTGGCGCCGTGGTACCGCGAACTTTACATCGACATCAAGCTGAAAGAGGCTTTGGCTTCTGAAGAGCTTCAGGACGACCTGCCGGCTTACATTGAAAAAGCCCGCGCTGAATCCAATAAAAAGAAAAAAGAAGAATACTATATGAAAGCCCTTTTGATCGCGCAGAAGCTCGAGTTGAAAGAGGACATTCAAAGCATTCAGACCCAGCTTTACAAAAACTCTCCGCGCCTGAACCCGCTTCCGGCTTACAAAGACCTCAGTGCTGTGGCCTCGGACTATCGTTTCCACCGTGAATTTGATCAGGCTCTGGCGACTTACAAGAAAATTCTGGCAGCCAAGGAAGCCACGGCGGATGAACAGTTCCAGGCCTTGAAAAACATCCGTCAGACTTACAAAGTGGCTCAGCGTCGCACAGAATACATCAATGCGACGGCCGATGTTGTGAACTGGTCTAAGAAACAATTCCAGAAAAACAAAAAAGACCGCCGTTCGATTGCCCGTTTCCATGATTCTCAGGTTCTGTTTGCAAAAACTTTGTGGACGGAAGACCAAACGTCGCGTGCGGTGAAAGTATTGAATGAAACTCACCGTCTGCTTCGTGGGTCCTACCCGATGGATGAAGTTTATTTCATCCTGGGTCGTATCGACGAAGAAAAGGGTGATTTCAAAAAGGCTTTGGAATATTTCGAAGCCAGCTATCAGCAGCCTGTCAGCTTTGCAGGTTTGCGCGACAAGATCGCGTGGCTGAAATCCTGGAACTACTACAAGCTTTCCCAATGGCCCGAGGCGAAAAGCAGCCTTGAGCAGATGAAGGATCTGGTGAAGGATTCTTCCGATAAGGCGCGCGCCCGTTTCTGGCTGGCTCGCACTCTGAAGAAGCTGGATCAAGCCCCCGAAGCCCAAGTCGAACTGCAAACTCTGATCAAAGAAGATCCGCTGGGTTACTATGGCGTGTTGGCTTACCGCGAACTGGGCTGGGAGTTCCCGCCCCTGAAAGTGGACGTGAACGAGCTGCAGGGATTAAGTCTGTTCTCGATTGAAGAACTGGATGTGCAAACTCGCATGACCACCGAATGGCTGATTGCCGTGAATGAAAAACCGTTCGCGGAAAAGATTCTGAACATCGCTGTCGATGATCTGAAAAAACGCAATGTCACTGCTGAAAAGACCTGGCTTGCGGTTTCTTCAGGTTATGCCCGGTCCGGCCTTTACCTGCCGCTATTCTCGGCGATTGGGGCGCTGGAGCCTCAGGTGAAGGATCGTCTATTGAATGACCATCCGGATCTGCTGTTCCCGCAGGCTTACGGCGACATCATTGCCGCAGCTTCCAAAAAAAGCGGCATCCCGCAGGAGTTTATTTTCTCAATCATCCGCCAGGAATCCGCCTTCAATCCGGAAGCACGCAGCCCTGTGGACGCCTTCGGTTTGATGCAGCTTCTGCCCAGCGTGGCAAAGCAGCTAGCCAAACAAAACGGTCTGCCTTATGGCGAGGCTCTTGACCTGTACAAGCCTGAAATCAACGTCCCGCTGGGGGCCTTTGAATTGAAGAATCTGATGCGCAAGTATAAGGATCAGTACATTTTGGCAGTGTCCGGTTACAATGCCAACGACAGCGCCATCCGCGGATGGCTGAAAACCCGCTACCGCGATGATTCCGTGGAGTTTATTGAAGAGGTTCCTTACGAAGAGACCCGGTCTTATATCAAACTGACGATGCGAAACTACGTCTTTTATCAAAGACTGCTTCATCAGGACAAAGGCTCGCTGTTCCCGGAAGAACTGCTGAAGCTTTCCAGATAAACTCAAACAAAAAAAGCCACCCGACAAGGTGGCTTTTTTTTATTTTAATGATCACTCTTCAAAACTAGCGATTACAGAAGGTGTCGGCCACAAGACCGGCTTGGGCTGCCGTGTATTCGGGATAGTCTGCATACATGGTGTTGGTCAGATCCAACAGGTCGGAATTTTCGTTCCATTTGTATTTCAGGCTCTGATAACTCAGCTCACGCAGGTCGTATCGCTTTTCCAGCGCCACAGCGCCGCCATTCAGCTCTGTCACCGTGACGACCAGCTCGTTGCCAACTTCCGAATCCACGGTGCCCGGCTCTATGGCCCAAGTGCCTTTAAGAACGCAATTGGTTCCAGACCCGGCCTGGTCAAACAAAGCTTCGGTTTGTTCGAAGTCCCCGTTGGCCTTCAGGTCCAGTTTAACGTAATGAAATTCGCTACCGGAGGAAGTTCCGGTTTCGGATTGATTGTGGAAGATAGCGTCTTCGCTCAAGCTTCCCAAATCCAGCTCACCTGATCCCACAGTCTGATTGCAAGAGATCAGGAACAAAGCGCTGAAGGTCAGAAACATTCTAAACTTTTTCATGTTCTTCTCTTCGGTTAGGGGCCTCCAGGCTTTAGTTTAAACCATTCCGGCAATATCTATATAATGTATGCCCACACTGGCCCGACCGTCTCAAAATGAGATCAAACCCTTTCATGCTTATGCTGGCCCTTTAAATTCCGATAAGTGTTTGTGGCGAAAGGGGCATACCTCATGTTTTCTCGCAAGATGATTATTGCAGCTGGCTGTACCGGTTTGGTGTTCTTTGGGGGACTGGGTCTATACCTGTACTCCACAGAAGAACATTCCCCTTCCCGCTCTCAAAGCTCCAAAAAAGACAGCACACGCGCTCTGGAAAAATCCTTCATCACCTCTCAGACTGACAAGGTCATTGATGAACCGAGTGCGCTTTTCAACGATCCCGCCATCAGCCAGGCCTGGGGTTTGAAAAAATCCGATGCGGCTCGCGCATGGTCCGTCACCAAAGGCAGTCGTGACATCGTGATTGCCGTGATCGACACGGGTATCGACATCAAACACGAAGACTTGGCGGGAAACCTTTGGCGCAACCCGGGTGAAACCGGCAAAGATTCCATGGGCCGCGACAAAGCCACCAACGGCATTGACGATGACGGCAATGGTTTTGTGGATGACGTCTATGGCTGGAACTTTGTTTCCAACAATCCAAAACTGGATGACAACCACGGACACGGCACTCATATCGCCGGCATCATCGGCGCAGAGGCCGGAAACGGCAAAGGCATCACCGGGATTGCTCCGGAAGTCAGCCTGATGATTCTAAAATACTATGACCCGAAAGTTCCGGGCACGGACAACTTGAAAAACACCGTGGCTTCCATTCGCTATGCAGTGAAAATGGGCGCGCACATCATCAACTATTCCGGTGGTGGGACTGAGTTTTCACAGGAAGAACACGATGCCATCGCCGAAGCCGAAAAAAAGGGAATCCTTTTTGTCGCTGCTGCGGGGAATGAAAGATCCAACTCGGATCAGCATCACTATTACCCGGCCGATTATAAACTGAGCAACATCATCTCAGTCACGGCAATCGACCCCAGCACGCAAGTCTTGGCTTCGTCCAATTATGGTGTCGAGACTGTGGATATCGCAGCTCCCGGCCAGAACATTCTGTCCTGCCTGCCGGGGAACTCTTACGGTTATATGACCGGCACCTCGCAAGCCACCGCATTTGTGACAGGTGCAGCTGCTTTGGTGATGGCGCACAAACAGTCTTTCTCTGCCAGTGACGTGAAAAAATACATCCTGGCTACGGGCGATGCCCAGTCACAACTGGCTTCCAAGACCCGCACATCCCGTCAGTTGAATCTGTATAAAGCACTGACCATCCTGGATCAGGGCGTGGGTGCGACGGGCGTGATCGCGGTGAACACCGCCAATATGAAAAGCTTCAGCGGGGATCCTAATGATAAGAATTCCCGCGCCGCCGAAGACGGTGTTGATGCCACCGCCAAAGAAATGAGTCACTTTGGCCGGTCTCTGATCGATGCCATGGGCACCAAAGTTCGCCCGAGCAAGCTCGGCACAAAACAAGAGAACGAAGGCTTCTAATACAAGCCTCCACATCTGTTTAAAAAACAGGTCGAAACGAACTGCTCAACTAACGCACTCCGCCCTCGCTACGAGGGCGGAGTGCGTTGATCTTAGAACGGCAATAAAAAGAATTAAATACAATCCAGCCCTCCTTACGGCTGTCTAGAATCTTGACAGGCCTATCGCTTTTTCCCAGGGGCCTTGCGTTGCTGGGAAAAGCCCCCTCGTTGTGGCACACTCCCCGCCATTCGGGGGCATTCCATGAATAAATTTGTTGTTTTAGCTGTTCTTCTTCTTTCCTCAGTCTCTGCCTTTGCAGACCTGGATGGAACTTTCGAAAAAATCCGCAATCAAGCCCGTCATTATCGTGATCCAGGAGCCGTGTGCGAGGAAGTCGCGCGTGCTGAATTTTCGGAAAAATACCCTGCTCCCCAATATGAAGTGATCGTGGGCATTGCCTACAACCTGAAAGGTCGCACCGTGGGCGAACTGGACATGGTTTTGATGGATCACAACACTCAGAAAGTTGCGATGGTGGGCGAAGTAAAATGTTACAGCAACCTGAAAAACGGCCTGACCAAAGCCAAACAACAGCGCAAACGCTTCCTGACCCACCTGGGGTCGGGCGCTCCTTTGGAGTTCATCAACACCTCCACCGGGGAAAAGTACGCTTACGACAAATTCCAGTATGTGCGTGAATTCATCTCTGTATCGCAAAAAGGCGGAAAAGCTGTGGGCTTTGATGTAGAGCTTGAGCACAACTTGGATGAAATGACCCAGTTGCGCGACAGAATCATCCACTGCCAAAAAGACAATCTTTGCCCTGTGCCGTAAAAGTCGCTCCTGCCTTGCAATTCAAGTCTGGATCGTGCCAGACTTGATTGCACAGGGGGAACTTTATGAAATCGGTAATTTCAGTATTCATTTTCTTGCTAAGTCTGTCTGCCCACGCCGAAGTCGGCTTCAAAAACGGAAATCAAAAAACAGCTGTTCTTGCTCAAGGACGAATCGTCGTCCACTGCTTCGGGAACAACCCAGGCGGTCCATCCCACGGCTCTTTCATCTGCCGCGAAGAAATTCTGACAGCGGGAGAATACGACTATTTCGTCGGCCCGGCGGGCATTAAAGGTGACTCGGTTACGCTGACAGCTCTGCACCAGGACGGATCACAAAGAACCAAAACTGTTGATTACGACAGCGCCAAAGGCCAAAGCAAGAAATCCATCAACCTGTGGATCGCCACCTTGCTGCAACGCCCGCTTCTGGATCCAGGCACAAACACTGTCAGATACAAAATCACATCCAACGGCAAAGTCACAGCTTCTGGCGAATTCGTGGCCGAGATCAAAGACGGCGGCACCAAAAACTGCTCCCGCACAGGATCCTACACTTCCAACACGCCATCAGACTGCCAAAACGGAACATCACTGTGCCGCCGCTACTTCAACGAAAACAACTATTGTTTGTAAAACGATCTTTATAACAAAAACCGTTCAAAAAGGTTCAGATGCGAGGCGGAGGGTTTTTCGCGAAACGGAGGCGTGCTTCAAGCACGTCGAAGAGAAGCGAAAGGCCCGCCAACGAAGTCAGATGGGCCTTTTTCAACGGTTTCAGTCTAAGAAGTCAGAGGCTGAAATCTTGCCTTTGATCATGACGATCAAACCCGCCGCCATACACGCTAGCGCCACGCCCACCCCGATCAGGTTGCGGTGACCCAGGTTGATCATGCCCAGCAGGATCAACAGCGCGCTCAGGCCAAACGGACCCCAGTACATGTACTTGTTCCACTTCGGCTTCATCGCCTGATCTTTGGCCGTAGGTTTTTGGCTCAATCCCACCATCATCAAAGAGTTGATACGCGCGATCATCTGATCACATTGTGGATCACCGCCTTGCGCGGTTTTTAGGTCTTCGTACTTCAAAATAGCAAAACGCAAAGCATCCAGTTCATGGCAAGAACGGATGAACTCGTCATGCAGGGATTCATTGTCGAAGTTTTCAACCAGGTTCTTCCACTTGCGCACAAGGCTTGGCTGAGCTTTCAGGGAAGGGTCCTTTGGCAGACCTTCCAGCTTTTCAAAGATCACGTGGCAAGAGTAACACTCTTTCGCACGACGACCGTTCAAAGCCCCACACTTCGGGCAGCCCTTCATCTCTTGAGCACCCGGCTCAATAGCATGATCTTCTTGTCGCTTAGCAGCAAGAACAAGCTCGCTTTTCTCCAATTCTGGAGCGGATTCGGCAAGTGACGCCTCTTCAGCCTCAAGTGAAACTGCAAAACAGATCACATTCGCCGGATCTTGAGGAGGATATTCGAAACTGAAACGACCCTCGCAGGAAATGCACTGAAACAGCGGCGACTCCGTCTGGATGTCGTCACTTTCAACCTCGTACAATTTCGCGCATGATGGGCATCTGATCTTCAATTTCACGTGGACTCACTCACTCTTTATGTTACTAATACCATGATGAAGAGATGGTTTCAATTTTTCAAGCATAAAGCCTACGATTTTCGTTGGGCGATTCTCTCCGGAATTCTCGTCGGCACAAGTTACATTCCGTTTCCTCCTTGGGCGCTGATCTTCTGCTACACGCCTCTGTGGATTTACGTGACGGAAGAATCCTCGTCGGTGAAGAAATCTTTCTGGGCCGGATGGGTCACACAGTTCATTCTGACCTTGATTGGTTTTCACTGGATCGCCTACACCGCGCATGAATTCGGTCAGCTTCCGTGGGCCGTGTCCTATCTGGCGCTGCTGCTTTTTTGTGCGTTTATGCATTTGTATATCCCAGTGGCCGTGGCGGCGGGAACCTGGCTGCGCCTGAGATTCAAGCTTTCCGGTGGGCAGACTCTGTTTACGATCGCTCTTTTGCATGCCCTTTTGGAACGAACCTGGCCGGTGATTTTTGAGTGGCATCTTGGTTACACTCTGATCTGGTCGAAGATTCCGATGTATCACCTGGCGGATCTGGTCGGCTTCCACGGGCTTTCCGCGGTGGTGTTGCTTTTCAACGCCTGGATGGGTTACGTGTGGCTGAAACAAAGCTTTGTCAAAAAAGCCTTAAGTCACCTGTCATTGCTGGCGCTGACTTTTGCTGCTTTGGTGGGCTGGGGCTTCTGGCACGGCAAAGCCTGGAACAAGTTTGACGGCGAAACCAAGGCCACCGTGGTTCAGGCCAATATCGGCAATCTGGAAAAGATCTATGCCGAACAGGGCCGCGCTTATCAGGAAGTCATCACCCGCAAATTCCTGGATCTGTCTTTTGCTGCTATGCAAAAGTACCCGCAGACCGACATCCTGATCTGGCCGGAAACGGCCTTCCCCGATTATCTGGATCAGCATCTTTTGGACCGCAAACACGCACAGATCCTGATTTCAGGTTTGCAGCCGCTGAGCCGCCCGTTGATCACCGGGGCTTATTCCAAAGATCCCAAGGCCGATGAAAAGCAGGACACCTCCACTTACAACGCCCTTTTCCTGGTGGATCCACTGGGTAACAACTTGGATAAACCTTACCGCAAGACAGAACTTCTGGCGTTTGGCGAATACCTGCCATTGAGCGAACAATTCCCGTTCTTGCTGAAACTTTTGCCGTTTGTTTCAAACTTCGGCCGCGGCCACGGGCCGGAAGTGATGAAGTGGGACACTCCGCAAGGTTCAGTTCGTTGGGGTGGTCAGATCTGCTATGAAGGTCTTTACCCGTCCTTCACCCGCGGTCTTGCTGAAAAAGGCGCCGACATTCTGGTGAACGTGACCAACGACTCGTGGTTTGGAAAAACCTTTGAACCACAGCAACATTTGTACATGACTCTGGCCCGTGCCATTGAAGTGCGCCGTCCTTTAGTGCGCTCAACCAACACCGGGGTCAGCACCGCTGTTTTGGCAAACGGTGACGTTCTACAAAAATCACCACTCCATGAAGAATGGAGCGGACAGTTCGTGATAAAGTATCTTAAAAACGCTCCCCTTACTTTCTTTGTCCAATGGGGTCATTGGGACTGGATTGTAATTTTGCTTGTGCTGGGAGCAGTGATTGGCCGAGGAGCCCTCAATGCAAGATCTCGTCGTTCTTGACTGGATAGAAATTCTAGAAAAAATCAAAGCCCACGCCACCAGTGACATGGGTCGTGAAGCTATCATGCAAACGGAGCCTTTGAAAACTCCGCAAGAGGCGCACGCAAGCTTTCAGGAAATCAACAACGCCACGGAAGTCTTAAACCAAGGCGTCCGCCCGTTCATGACCAGTCTGGATCTTTATTCGACCTGGATTCTGCGCCTGAAAAAAAATGCGGTCCTGAAAACTTTGGAAATGAAAGATGTCAGAAGCTTCTGTCTTGAAGCTTTGGCTTTGAAAGAAGCCCTGCACCCGGTGCAAAACGACTGGGCCCAGCGCATTCACCAAAGCCTGATGAAGGCCGAAGAACCGGTCTCCGCGATTGACCAGATCCTGACCCCAAGTGGTGACATCCGGTCGGACGCCAGTGAAACCCTGTTCCGTCTTTTCCGTGAAAAAGAGCGTCTGGCGCGTGAAGTGCAAAGCACTTTAGACCGTCTGGTGAAAGATCATCAGATGGAAAACGTCCTGCAAGACAAGTACGTCACCACCCGTGACGGCCGCTGGGTCTTGCCGGTTCGAAGCGGTATGCAGCACCATCTGCCGGGTGTGATCCATGGATCTTCCCAAACCAAACAGACCGTGTTCATTGAACCGGAAAAAGTCATCCCGTCCAACAACCGCCTGCGCCAGATCGAGGTGGAAATTGAAGACGAGATCGAAAGACTTTTGACCGAGCTTTCCCGTTATCTGTCTTCCAAGTCTTTGGACATTGAAAGCTCGCAAGTGCTGATGAAAGACGCCGACGTGCGTTTTGCTCAAGCCCAGTTTGCCAATCAGGTGGAGGCCCACCCGATCGAGTTTTCTGATGACAGCATGGAGCTGATCGAGGTTCGCCATCCCCTGCTGCAATTGTCCGGCAAAAAAGTCGTCGCCAACACCGTGCTGCTGGAAGGACACAAAAGTATTTTGCTTTTAAGTGGTCCCAATGCCGGTGGTAAAACCGTGCTTCTGAAATCCATCGGTCTGGCCGCACAGATGGCCCGCTGTGGTCTGCCGATTTGCGCCAGCGAAACTTCGAAACTGCCGTTCTTTAAAAATGTTCTGATCGGCATTGGTGATGCGCAAAGCGTGGACGAAGAGCTTTCCACGTTCGCGGCACACTTGAAGATTCTAGGCAAAGCCGCATCCGTCAAAGGCCGCGACAATCTGATTCTGATCGATGAGATCTGCGGATCCACCGACCCGGAAGAAGGCAGTGCCCTGGGCCGTGCCTTTATCGAAGAGTTCTCGAACAACGACGTCTTTGCCGTGATCACGTCCCACTTGGGCCCGTTAAAATCCGGCTGGGACGAACAAAGCCGTGTCTATAACGGAAGCTTGGAATACGACCCGAAAACCGGCCGCCCGACGTATCAGTTCCTGGCGGGTATCCCCGGGGATTCCATGGCGATTCAGACGGCCAAACGCGTGGGTGTTGCTCAAAGCATCGTTCAGCGCGCTTTGGATGTGCTGGCCCCGGCCACACGTGCGCGTCTGGAAGGTCTTGAACAGATCGAGCAACTGAAGGCGGATATCAATCTTTTGCAGGACCACCTGAAAAAAGAAACCAAGAAGGCCACCGAGATGAAGCGCAAGTATGAAGGCATGCTTGAGCAATTCAACAAGGACAAGGACGAATGGCTGCAGCGCACGGTGAAAAAAGCCGAGCGCAAAGTGGAAGAAGCCATTGCTCACGCCAAAGCCGATGAGACCTTCAAACGTCACACCGCTTTGCAGGAGATCAAATACAAACTGCCAGAGATCGTGAAAGCAAAACCGATCACACAGCCGGGGGCTCCGGAAACCGCCGAAGAGTTTGGCAAGAAGTTCCCACCGGGATCCAAAGTGTATGTGCCGACCCTGAATCAAGACGGCATCATCCAAAGCACGCCGAACTCCAAGGGTGATGTCATGATTTTGTCAGGCTCGGTGCGCCTGCAGCTGCCATGGACTATTTTAAAACCTGCGGGGAAACCGTCCAATCCAACGTCTCAGCTGATCCGTCAGAGTTCCAACATCACCGTGGCTTTGGCTGACGATGATCGCACTTTGGATCTGCGCGGTCGCACAGTCGAAGATGCCTTGCAGGAACTGGAATTGACATTGGACAAAGCCGCTCAGGCCCGCGAAGATCGTATTAAGATCATCCACGGCCATGGCACGGAAGCCTTGAAGAAAGCTGTGCGCACGTACCTGTCCCGTTCCATCTACGTAAAAAAATGGAAGGCTGGGTCACCAGAAGGTGGCGGCGACGGCATCACGTGGGTTGAAATCGGCGAAGCATAAGGACCTTTATGACATACGTGAATATGGTTTTGAATCACCCTTGGTTTAATCTGTTTGTGCTTTGGTCCCTGCTGGGACTGGGGGTGGGCGTGGTTGCCAAGATCATCATCCCCGGCAGCGAAAACATGGGCTGGATTCGCACCATTTTATTGGGACTTGCAGGATCTTTCCTGGGGAATTTCCTGACACCACGAGTGTTTCATTGGCCCAAGTACAACGCCTTCAGCTGGGAAGGCATCGCCATCGGCATTGGTGGCGCGGTGATTCTGGTTCTCGTCAACCGGGTCGTCACTCGATCCTAGCTGATGAGCCCTCCAACTTCGACAGAGCAAATCAAGCGCGCCCTTGCAAGGCGCGCTTTTTTTATTTATTCAACAAAGTGAGGTTCTGGAACTGGCGGCGGAGTTTCACGTTTCGGATGACAGACCACGCCACACTTCACAAAACAGCCCCGGCCGGTGTTCCAGCAGTACTTCGCAATGGGCATCATGTCGGACGGGCAACTAAGACGATTGGCCTCAAAAACAGGCTCTACCACGAAGTTTTCTTGAATTTCCTGAAGATTGACCACTTCCTCAGCAGCAAAAGACGTGGCACTTGACAAGGCCACCACGGCAAAGAGAGATAGAACGAATGCTTTCATATATTCTCCTGGGTTATGATTGATATATGCGACCCGGGATCAGACTAAAAGGAAGCACCTTGGACTTGCTATTGATTTCAGAAAAGCGTGCCGGAAATCAGCGACAGAAAGAATGAATATGTTAATTGAAGACTACAACATCGCAAGCTGGATCATTTCAAAGACACTGGCGCTGGCTTACTTTGTCGCCTTTTTGTCTTTGCTGCCACAGGTGTTGGGCCTTTATGGATCTCAAGGCATTTTGTCGATTGATCATCTTTTAAATCTTTTGGACAAGGAACTGAAAGCCGAACGCTTTTATCATGTTCCGAGCCTGTTCTGGTTTTCTTCGGGCGATCTGACATTGAAGCTGTTCTGCTTTATCGGCATGACCGCTTCATCGTTGGCATTCCTGGGTTTTTCCCAAAGCTTTATGTTTTTGACGTGTTTCATCTGCTACCTTTCTTTTGTCAGCTGCGGGCAGATCTTTTTAAGTTATCAGTGGGACAGCTTGCTTCTTGAGCTGGGCTTTTTGGGATTGTTCTTCGCCCCCTGGCAGTGGGAATGGATTCCTCTGGCGGCGCACAATCTGCATCCGATCATGCTGGGACTGGTGATTTTCTTATTGTTCAAACTGATGTTCTTGTCTGGCGTTGTAAAACTCACGCATAAAGACGGCAGCTGGAAAGATCTGACGGCCCTGACCTATCATTACTGGACTCAGCCACTGCCGACCCCGTTGGCGTACTTTGCACACAAGATGCCTCGCTGGTTCCAGAAAGTCAGCACAGTGATCATGTTCTTTATCGAACTGGTTTGTCCGTTTTTGATGCTGGTGCCTGGGAAGACCCAAGTCATTGCGGTGGCATTGCTTTTAAGTTTGCAGTTCCTGATCATCCTGACTGGCAACTATGGCTTCTTTAATTTGCTGACCATCGGCCTTTGCCTGGCCGTGCTGCCGGATTCCGCCTGGGGATTCAAAATCAACTGGGTTGAAGCCACCACATTGCCCACCCCAGTGATGCTGATACCGGCATTGATTCTGGTACCCTCGTCCCTATTTTGGATTTTGAAAACACTTTCTGAAAACAGCACGAAATTAAATTTCATGTTGCCGTACATGCGCTTCTTTTACCCGTTCCGCATCAACAATCCTTATGGGTTGTTCGCAGTGATGACCAAAACCCGCCCGGAAGTGGTTCTGCAAGGAAGCAACGATGGACTGAACTGGGAAGATTATGAATTCCAGTTCAAACCCGGCGGCCTAAAAAAAGCGCCCCCGGTGTGTGCTCCCCACCAACCACGCATGGACTGGCAGATGTGGTTCGCAGCGCTAGAGAACTTCAACGAAAACATGTGGCTGCAAAACCTCGCAACCCGCGTGTTTGAACAATCCCCGGATGTGATGACCTTGTTCAGCAAGGATCCCTTCAAGGGAACCTCGCCACGATTCCTGCGTTTTGAACGCTATGAATACCGCTTCAGCGACTTCAAAGACCTGCGGCAAAACGGCCAGTGGTGGGAACGCGTTCATTCAGGTTCTTACGGCCCCGTGTTCGGCAGAGACGATGGGAACGGCGAGCCTGCTTAGAAGATTTTTCAGTCTGTCTTAAGTTTAATCCACCATAAACAAACAATGAGATTTCAAACTTAAACGCGCCAGTGACGAAACTGGCGCTCTTTTATTTTTTGCGGCCTTTCGTTAGAACTTCTCCATTCACAATCAAGGAGTTTTTATGAAAGCCCTCTTGTTCCTTTTGATCGCTGGTCTTCTGCTTGGCACTGTTCCTTCCCACGCCAAACTTCAACCTCTGACAGACGACGAGATGTCGAACGTCTACGGCTCCGCTGATTTGGCCAGCAGCCTGCTCTTTATGTTCGAAGTAAGGCGGGTTTCCGGTCAACCCATGACCGGGGTTGAAGTCATGAACCACCTTCAGGCGGTCAGCAAAGCTTTCGGTATCACTCTGGAAAACATCACAGTTGTGGGAGAAAAATATGGCTCATTGCAGATGACGGTGATCAAGGATGGCAAAACCATTTCGACCACTCAGCTTCCGTCTCATTTTGATCGCATTCACATCGGAGCCATTCGAGCGGGCAACGGACCTTCCATGGGTTCTATGACGATTGAGGGTTTGAATATCTCCGGCCACATCACCGTGACACTGCACTAGAATGAGAAACCTGCGCGCAAAGTGACACGCGTTGCGCGGCACCCTCTTAGAAGTTTGACGTTTCACTCTGGGAACGTATCAGTCCGAGAATGATGGAATTTGCAACCACCTGAAATCAGGTGGTTTTTTATTTTGTCTCAGTCTGACCTATGGCACCGCTGTTGCTTTATAGATTGGCATTAGGGGGCTTTATGAAAAATGCGAAACAAATCTTCACAACTCTTCTGACACTCGGTGCACTGTCCATGTTGACAGCTTGCGGATCCAGCCAGCAGGTAGCAGGCTCTACCGATTCTTCCAGCCGCACACCAGTAACAGACATTGGTTCTGCATCTTCTAAAGCTCTGGCTTATTGCAATCAGGCCTCTGGCAACGACATCACCGGCAAAATGAAGGTCTTCGTTGATTCCAGCAACTATGTTCGTATGGAATACGTTTACCTGCGCCTGACTTCACTTCCAGCGACTTTCAAAACCGGCGGTTCTTATATCTCTTTGTGGAAATGGCTGGCAAACCCATCCGGTTACACCAACCTGGACACTTCCGCTTTGAACTTCGCTTTGATGAACCCGGCGAACGGTCAATACCTGACTGGCTGGAAGACGACTTTGAAATGGTCTGATGTTGTGACTGTTGCTTCCGGCATGGGTTACACAGATCCACAGACTTTCTTCAACAACGTCAACATCCTGGTTGATCTGAAAGATCCAAATGGTGAATACGATGCACTGAAGATCTCCAACTACGATGCATCCACCAACAAAGCGATCAACACGGTTGACGGTCTGTTGCCACTGTTTGCTGCAAACCCAGCAGACTACGCTAACGACAACGGCTCTACCCGCGCCGGTGTCCTGCAGAAGCTGCACCCTTTCTATGGCAAGTCTGGTCAGTTCTCTACTTCCCAGTTCCAGTCCATGGCGAACAACTACTGCTTCTAATAAGTCCCAACCCCCAAACGCAAAAAAGCCACTCTTCCCCCAGAGTGGCTTTTTTCATTTTTAAAACCGGCAATTTTAACGGTTGGTCAAAAAGGTTCAGATGCAAGGCGGAGGTGGGTCCTCGCAGCGCAGGCGTGCTCCTGCACGTCGAAGCGAGAAGCCCCGCCGACAACGCAGTCAGATGGGCCTTTTTCACCGACCGTCAGTGGGCGGATTCCTGGCTGACTTCTTCGGCCTGTAAGTTTTCGCCTTGGCGGTAGCGATCTGCCAGCGTCTTGTCGGTCGTTGGGAATGAGAACAACAACGAATGCACGTTGGAGTCTTCGTCTTCCTGAGTGACCGCGATATAGATCAGATCCTTGGTGGTTTCGTGATCCGGGAACTCGCGGATGAAGCTGACCAGGATGTTTCCATCCAGATCGTTCTTGCGCCAGATTTCATCAGCGCTTTCGATGGTCTCTTCACGAAGGTCGGCGTAGTCTTTGAATTTTTCCTGTGGGATGTCTTTTTCCCCACGGACTTTTAGCATCGCCTGATAAAGGCCCATGGCCAAAGGATCCCCTTCGCCCATCGCATCCCCTTCTACTGATCCTGCGGAAACCTCTTCAAAGGTTTTATCGTAAACCATTTCACCGCGCTGATAGTTCTGCCAAACGCGGCTGTCTTTGGATGGGAAATGGATGAACACGAATGATGGATATTCGTCTTCACTGGACACATAAGCCACAGCGACATATTTGAAGGCATCAACGCCTTCTTCGAAACTTTTAATGAAGTGGTAGATGGCAAAATCCTCGAAAGTCTTGTCATCCATCCAAACTTCATCTGGTTCGTCCAGTGTGGACTCCAAATAATGCTCGCGTTCAATTTGCTCTTCGTCAGTGAAATCCTCAGCCGAACGCAGAGCAATATACTCTTCTTCCAGCTTGTCGATGGCGCTTTGGAAATAGCCAAAAAGGTCTTTTTCATTCTCAAAAATCAGTCCAGCAGCCTCATCCACCAAGATGAGTTCTTTTTCAGAGGAGGTGCTTGGTTTCTTCTTTGCGCGGGTCTTTGTTTTCGCCATTCGTTTCGTATCCTTCACCTTTTCATTATTGAGACAATCCCTTCAGCCAACAACTAGAAAAAAGACACTCACGACGGCCCCTGTCATAGAAGTACTTTTGGTCTTGCAACTGTGGACAATATTCCTCACCATTCAACTTAAGACGTCAGCAGGAGGCGCTCTTGGTCAACATAGAAGAAACAAGTCTGGAACGAATGGAAGCTTTGCTGTCTCATTCCGCCATGGGTGTTCATGTTCTTTTTGACAACAAGTCGATCGCCACGGTCCTTAAGGAAGTGAGCGACGATAAGGACTTCTACAGCTTTGATAAGATGAAGAAGGTCCAGGATGTCATGACAGAGCTGATTGCCAAAAAAACCTACTTCGAAAAAATGGCCTATTTGCAGGCTCTGGATCAGGAATCCTATCAGATGCTGGTCAGGGCCTACTTCCACATCGTGGAAAACACGGTCCGCGCCAACCACGAACACGCACACTAACGAAAACGGGAACTCATAATTCCCGTTTTTTCGTTTAAAGTTTGCACACTTTCCCCGACTTGCTTCAGCCAATTTGGGATCTTCGATATTTCGTCTAAAGCTTAGAGTATTAATTCGACATCACTGCGGTTATTTAATGCGATGTGCCGACAGAGTGCTATTCTGAAGAGGTCGGATTTGGTGTCTTTCAAGATTCCCACCGCAAAGCCGATAGGAAGAACTGTGAAATATCGGATCTTCTTATCGGCTTTCTTATTTGTTCTGCTGCCGGCCTTTGCTCAGGCCGAGTACCGGGTCTTTGTTCTGAAGATCACAAAAAAGTCCGCCGATCCTCAGGCAGCACAGACACAGGACTTCCGTCTGGTTGAAAGCACCTTGGATCACGTTCAATACCGCTATTACTATCCCGTCGCCGCCGATGAAGAGGTCACATACATCGACACCTGGCGCTGCTATGGGCGCACCGGTGATTTTCAACCCCACTGCCCCAACCCGAAAGGCCAGATTCCGGCCGAGCCCGCCCCGGCTCCTTAAAACCTGTGTGTCGATTTGATACACTGGTTTCATGTCGTCAATTGACAATTCCACGAGAAAAGCCCAGCAAGCGGATTTGAGTGAACTTCAAGCCGATCACGCGCGCAAAAAAAAGCAGCTCGTGAAAGAGAATGAAGCCCAGCTTTCTGATCTTAAAGACTATTACCACGACAAAAAGGCCGGCCTTCAGGAACAGAATGAAGCCGCGATCAATCACATTCGCAAGAATCAGCAGCAAGCCGCGGCCGAAGCCATTGAGGATCGTCAGCGTCTGACGGAAAAATACAACTCCCGCACTCAAGCTCTGGCACAAACTTATGACGACAAACTGACCTCCACCCGCGAAAAACGCACCGAGCAGATCGCCCGCGCCCAGACTGATTCCCGTCAAAAAGTGGCCAGCATTGAAAAAGACGCTTCCGAACGCGTGGAATACCTCCGCACCAAAAGTGCTGACGACATCAAGGGCGCCAAAGAAAAATACAACAAGGACATGTCCCAGTTGAATGAATTCAGCGATCGCCGCCTGGAACAGCAGCGCACTCAGAACGATGCCAGCCTGAAAAATGAAGTCGAGCGCGGTCGCAACGTGCAAGAGCGCGTGCGCACCCGCAATGAAAAAGAATACGGTGAACTGCGTGAGCGCGGTGAAAAGGTTCTGGTACAGGAAAACGAAAAGCAGCAAAAACAACTGGCTCGCCAGGACAATGATTTTGCCAAACGCTATGATCAGCAGCAGACCCAGTGGGAATCCCGCGAAGGAAATCTGAACAAACAGTACTCTTCCCGTCTGCAGCATCAGAAAGTCGCTTACGAAAACGCGCTGGACAACCAGAACGACCGCTTCCAGAGCACTTACATGAAAACAGAGGACGCCAACCGCGAATCTTTGAACATTCAGAAGAAACGCTATGTGCGCGAACTGGCTGAGACGCGAAAAGACTTCGTCAAGGCCGCCGGAAAATACGCCACAAAAGAGGCTGACCCGTTCTACAAGGTCGAAGACCGTGGCAGCCAGATGAAAGAGAATCCTGATTTTTATATTCTACGCGCCTACGTGCCAGAGCATGAAAAGGATTCCGTGAAAGTGACGATTCAGAATGATCGTGCGACCGTGTCCGGTCAGCGATCTTTCAAAGACAAGATTGAAGAAGACGGCAAAAGTGTCAGCAGCGCAAACTTCCAGACATTCCGGGAAGAGTTTGCTTTCGACAAGCCGGTCATCACAGAGGGCATGACCCGTCAGCGCGATGGCGACTGGGTCGTCTATCACATCCCTAAAGGGCTCCCGAACCGCTTTGAACGAAAGGCTTAGCGCTCGTTTGCGCCGCCAGAAGATTTTCCAGGAAATAAGCCGACAACTGATGGCGTCCTTCCACTGAGGCTTTCTTATAAAGACTCAGGGCTTGTTGACGAGTTGTCGTTTCAGAGGTGCCTCGTCTGTCCGCGATTTCGCGCAGACTCAAGCCAAGAAGAATCAAACCACCCACTTCACTTTCAGTTTTGGTTAGGCCCCATTTGTTGAAATGAGTCTGGAAGTACGCTTGAAATTCTTCAGGATGTTGTTTCATATCCGAGATTTAATCGGAATTTGTTTAATCTGTCATCATACAGAAGTACGCAGTACGAAAATTTTCTGCCCCCGGTGGAGGGAAAGATGTTCCGTTTAGACCTTCATCAAATAACGAACTTCACGCATCACAAATGTAAGACGAGATTGAAGATCTTGAAGCATTTCAAGATTTGCGTGCAACTGAGCCAACGCATCCACTTCCACAACCGGCATGTCGGCCATTTCATGGTAAGACTTATGCGTAACAAGAGAGAAGGACTCAACAACAGACTCCGTCACAACAGTTTCAACTTGTGCGTTTTTATCCAATGTGATCACTCTCATCTTGCTCTCCTTCGCCTGCGTTTTCAGGCGCGAAATCAAAGTCTAGTTAGCTTCTTTCAATTCCAACAACTTAAATAAACTTACATGGACATTTTACACTGCTGGGCGCTAGTACTCGCACTGCAGGGCTGAAGAATCCACCTCAGCCAGGTTCACCCGATCGTCACCACTGGACAAATAGGTCGCCATCACGGAACCCGCGCCGTCCTTGTGTTTCAGGCCCAGCACATGCCCCATTTCATGAAGCACCAAAGCTTCAATATTGACCTCTCCGGATGTTTTCCGCGCCGGATTCACGGCGGTCGTCAGGCGCTGGTTATTCCAATAGAAATTAAAGTCATACGCGTTCAAACGGATGTCGGCTTCCTTGATAAGGTCCCCGATCCAATAAACACTGGTCCGGCCCTGTTCCGAAGCTCGGTTGCTTTCCCAGGTATCCATCAAATAGATGATGTTCTGCCCGTCTTTATGGGGAACAATCGGTCCGCTATAACGTGGATATTGAATGATATTGATCAGCTTACGTCCGGCTGTGCGCTCCCAGGTTTCTGCCGCACGCAGGATCGCAGGCACCATGGAATCCGGAATAGAGGAATGCAGTTGCATCGTCACTGGAGCATCACTTTTCCAGGAGATACGCTCGCCATACACGTTTTGCACGAAACCACAGTCTTCCTGGGATTTCGGAGCGCAGGCTTGAACGATTAATGCTATTGATAGGACCAATGCGGTCCCAAGCCACTTCCACATGAGAGCGACCTCCTCTGCCTTGAACTATTACAAGGAAAGGGCCACCTCGCCCCCGACCGAAAAATCCCCCTAAACCACTGGTTTTACTTAACAACTTAACAGCCCCCAGAAGCGGCCTTAAAACCGGCCAACGCCAAGGAAAAGCCGTCAGGTTTAGCGACAGGCCCTTAAAATCACTCTAAGTGTTTGATTTCATAGGATGTTTTCCCTGTAAAAGCTTTAAACACCCCTTCGCCGCAAAGTGTGGTGCAAAAGGATCCCATTCAAACTGGCCCGCTGATTGCTTTAGTGGGATGCATGTCTCAAATAGAGACAATCGGACCCCACCCCAATCGGGGAAACCTTAGCGGTCCACATAACACATCCCACATCCTTCCTTCCCTGGTGGTGAGCTGAAGAAAAGCTCCTCCCGCCAGCCGCGCGCGCGACGTTCAACCCTTGGAAAAAGACCGCATCTTTGATAAGAAAAAACCTTTCAACCAGAAAGGTCCCCCATGATGAAACTGACAGTGATTCCCGGTGATGGTATCGGCCCTGAGATTATGGCTCAGGTCGTTCGCGTTCTTAAACACGTCCATGCTCCATTTGAATATGAAGAGCACCAGGCCGGCGAAGTGGCTCTGAATTCCCTGGGCGAATTGCTGCCTCAGACCACCATTGATTCCATCAACAAAACCAAGCTGGCAATCAAAGGCCCAACGACCACTCCCGTCGGCGGAGGCCACAAGTCCATCAACGTGACCATGAGACAAAAGTTCGATCTTTATGCCAACGTGCGCCCGGTTCGTTCTTTGCCTGGTGTTCAGTGCGTTTGCTCGGATGTGGACCTGACCATCGTGCGTGAAAACACCGAAGACCTTTACGCGGGTATTGAGCGCATGGTCGATGAAGACACTGCAGAAAGCATCAAGCGCATCACACGCAAAGGATCTGAGCGCATTGCCCGTTATGCTTATGATCTGGCTCAGAAAACCGGCAAACCTCGTATGGCTATCGTGCACAAAGCCAACATCATGAAACTTTCTGACGGTCTGTTCCTTAAAGTGGCGCAGGAAGTGGGCTGGCAGTATCCGGAAATCACAACCAAAGATGTGATCGTGGATAACGCCTGCATGCAGCTGGTGACCAAGCCTCAGCAGTTTGATGTGATCGTGACTGAAAACCTTTACGGCGACATTCTGTCGGACCTGTGCGCGGGTCTGGTGGGCGGTCTGGGTGTGGTTCCTGGCGCCAACATTGGTGCCAATCACGCGATCTTTGAAGCGGTTCACGGTTCTGCACCGGATATCGCGGGCCAGAACAAAGCCAATCCAACAGCACTTCTTCAATCTGCAGTGATGATGCTTCAGCACGTGGGCGAAAATGCCAAAGCCGATGCAATCATGAAGGCTTTGATTGCCGCACTTTCTGACGTCAACGCAAGAACTGGGGATCTGGGTGGTAAAGGCACGACGGTGTCCTTCACCGACGCTATCATCCAGCGCCTGGGCCACTAAGATGAAGCCACTGATGATCTCCCCGATCCGCACAGAGATTTTCCGTCAAGGTGAGGACCTGGCGGAGTTCATCCTGGCTCATGTCGAAAAATCCCAATGGCAGGAAGGCGTCCTTCTTGCCATCACTTCCAAGATTATCTCTTTGGCGGAAAACCGCCTGGTTCCATTAAACAGCATCGACAAAAAAGACCTGATCCGCCGCGAGGCTGATCACTACCTGGGTGAAATCGGTCATGGCGTGTCCTTGACGATCAAAGAAGGTCTGCTGTTGCCTGCGGCCGGGATTGATGAATCCAATTCTGAAAACGGCGACTATATCCTGTACCCGCAAGATCCGTATCTTTCTGCGGAAAAACTGCGCCAGTCCCTTTGCAAGCGCACAGGACTAAAAAACCTGGGCATCATCGTGACGGATTCCCACACCAGTCCTTTGCGCAATGGTGTGACCGGCATCGCCCTGTCCTTTGCAGGCTTTGATCCAGTTCGCAACATGGTGGGAGAAAAGGACATCTTTGGCCGTGAACTGAAGATGACCAAGATCAATCTCGCCGACAGTCTGGCTGTCTCGGCAGTTTTAATGATGGGTGAAGCGGCTGAGCGCTGTCCGCTGGCCCTGATCTTTAATGCTCCGGTGACCTTCAACGAAAGTCCCCGCCGTGAGGATCTGCAGTTTACTCCCGAAGACGACATGTACCTGCCTCTTTACAAACATCTCATGAAGTAGAGTTTGCCTGATCCCGGTTTTAAACTTAACATTGGTTACATGAAATCAATGTGTTTGCTTCTTGGATTCTGCCTGCTGATGTCTGCCTGTGCCACCAACCAAAAAAGCCGCCTGGCGACCACCGGAATCGGTATCGGTGTGGGTGCTGCGATTGGTGCTGCCACCGCCCCGGAAGATGAACGTCCTGAACTGCATGCCCTTTACTGGGGTGGCATTTTGGGTGTCGTTTCTGCCGTGGCTGCCAACTACTATTATAACGACGAAAGAGACATGGAACTGATGCGCCTGGAAACTGAAAAGATGAAGGCACAATTGGACTTCTTCCAGAATGGTCCGGCCACTTTGCTGAAAGAAACCACCGGCAAAGCGGACAAAAAATACTTCCAAAGCGGCAAAGCCAAAATCAAACTTTACAAAATCGACCAGTGGGTCGATGAAGGCCCGAACAAAAAATATCACCGCGATCAGATGATCGAAATCCTGCCTTTGGAAAAAGGTGAATAATGAAAACCCGGGTTTTGTCGGTCCTGCTGGCAGCTTCGGTGATTTGGGCTTCGGTCGTCACTTACCTGTACTGGCAGCTTAAGAACAATCCCCGTGTGGTCGCCGTGACCATTGATGCCGGGAAAGAGTCCCTGCAAAACATCCAGATGGGCGAAATGGAGCGCATGACCTTTTTGCGCCAGTATCTGGAACGTTTCTTTAACTATGACTCCAACAACTTTTGGCAGTCGCAAACCTCGCTGGCATTTTTGATGGCACCCAAACTGGGTGAAGAACGCATCCGCGAAGTCAGCCGCCTGCGCGAAAAAGTGCAGCAGAAAAACATGTCCCAGATCGGACGGCTGATCAGTCTGAAGCTTCTTTCTGATGGCAGTTACAAAGCCCTCTTGCAACTTCAGATCACTGAAGACACTCAAAAGAACCAGCTGTTCGCCACCACCCAGATCCGTCTGAACACCACCGAACGCAGCCTGGAAAACCCCTGGGGTCTGGTGGTCAGTGAAATGAAATTCACCGGTACAACCCCGCAGGAACCAGCCTTCCCTGCTCAGGTGTTTGCAAGTCATCAGAATCCGACGTTGCTGACTTTCCCGTGTGCCATTGAAAACATTGAAAACCCGCGCGAGCAGGATCTGAAAATCAAGATCACGACCCTGAATATCAGCGAACTGCAAATCACCGCGGCGAAAACCTTCAGTGGCAGCGCTGCTTTGATTGCGATTTGCAAAGACCGTGAGTTTAAATTCGAAATCAGCGCTGATGGCAAGGAGCGAGATCTGTTTGCGGCCTTCCCGGCAACGGCTGGCAGTGAACGCCGCCGCGAGACAGTCCCAGCCAAAGCCAAGAAAAAAGACATTTACGAAAAGACCATCGAAAATGTTCTGGGAATTGAGATCGACAACTAAACGGTCTTCTTTTCACTGCGTTTCAGGGCATCGTTCAGCAGCGACTGATCAATCCCCACCAGCACCCCGATTTTCGGATCCTTTGCTTCACAGATGAAATAGGCAGGAACAGGCAATGTCCTGCGCTTCCCCTTCAGGTCGTACCAGTCATCGCCTTTTTGAATCTGACGATCATCTTCTTCCGTTGTGAAGGGCCAAATATCCGCATCAAAGAATTCCCCGACAAACAGGGGCTGACCTTCGGGGCCTTCGGCTTCGCCTTCGACGAAATAGCGCGAAAACTTGCGACTGTCACCCGCCACATAATTAAAAGAGGTCAACTTGCCGGTGACGAAGCTTCCACGATCCGGATGACGTAAAATTTTTCTTAAAACATCCATCTGCCGTTCGCGCAGAAATACGCGGGCACCAAACACAAAGGTCCCGGTCAAAAGCAGCATCGCCAGAGCACTCCCCACCGAAGACCACATGGGAAGTTTATGGGTATAGGCCATCGCCGCAAAGAACCCCGCCAAGCCCAGACTGATCAGGGCACAGGTGGAAAATACAAAAATCATCACAAAGCCCGGAAGACCGCGATGCCTTGCCAGCTTTTGCAAGCGATCCCGGTTTTTCAGGTCCTGTTCATTTTTTACTACGAGATACTTCCATGTGCGGTACATGGATTAAGGATGATGAGTCGCCACCGCGCGGTCAAGCACCGCCTCAGCAGACTTGGGGAATCGCAGGATCACCTGAGTCCCGACACCGACACGGGAGCGAATCTGCAGGTCGCCGCCTACTGATTCCAGGGTTTTCTTGGCATCGTACAGACCCAGCCCATTGCCATTGTCTTTGCCGTAGCTCACGCCTTCTTGGGCCAGCTTTGGCAAAATGTCCTCGGGGATGCCACTGCCATTGTCCATGATCTGCAGCAGCCAATGATCCTGGCGCTCCATCAAAGTCAGATTAATAGCAGCCTCTGATTCCGGCAAAGCCTCCAGAGCGTTGTTCAAAAGATTACTGACCACACGCTGGATTTTTACTGATTCCAGATTCACCTTCACCACATCAGAATGAATGTGTTTGTGCCAGGTGAAATTCACTGCGGGATGAGAGAAACGATATTCTTTCAACAAGGAGTCCATCAAGTTCGTCAGATCCTGCTGTGATGTTTTAACTGCCGGCGCACTGGACTCCGCATTTTGTTTGCGGCCCTTGGCCAGCAGATCTTCGGCGATACCTTTGATGCGGGCCACGGCGTGATCAAACAGTTCTTTCTTTTCCGTGCTCATATCATGGGACAGCTGGCTTAAAGTTGTCAGGGCCATCAACGGTCCGCGGATATCATGCGCCACCTGGCGCGAGATTTCCGAAATCTCTTTATTGCGGGCCAGTTCAGATTCCAGCTTTTGTTCGTGCAGACGCGCCAAAAATTCACGGCGATAGCCGAACCCCAACAAAATCAAACCCAATACCACACCCAACATAAACACCGGTGAAGTCAGAGCTTTGACCGCCAACTCGGACGGACCGAAGCACACCGCCATTTTTCCGGCTGGCAAAGAGTTCAGGGTGATTGGCACTTCCGTGGAAATCAGGCACTGCAGGGATTCAGGGTTCTGAACTTCGCTTTTTACTACGGCCGTGTGGACTTCTTTAAGCTGTTTCAGAATTTTATTTTGCAATGTTGGGTCGCCCTGGAAAAGTTTGGCGCGGGCAATATCGTCTTCCCAAATCCCGACGTACTGACGAACAGAATCCTGGGCGCGGTGAACTTCGTAGCCGAAGCTAAGTACGGCGACCACCAGACTTACGATCGCAAAGACCGACAGCCATTTCACGGGGATCTCATTTTGAGACGAAGATCTTGTGTTTTCCATACCTTAAACACAAGCAAAGCCCGGTCCGCCCTGCCCTCAACCAAGACCCCCAAAGAGGTGTCTAAAGATTGTTCAGGCGACGAAACAGGGTGATGTTAATTTTTGGAAATTTCTTAAGGAAAATCGTTAACTTTTCCCTCAGAGCAGCCGTTTTAGTATCTGATGAACAAGCATTTGGGAGGCCTTTTACTGGCCATCACATTACTGACTTCATGCACGGGCCCGCAGCGCGCACCGAGCTCTGTGATGTATGACGATGAACGCGCCAACCGCATTCAGGAAATCGACGTCGAACTTTCCCGTTATTGGAACAAAGACTGGAAGTACAATCAGGAGCTATTCCAAAAAGGACAGGAAAACGCAAAATTTCGAAAAGACCTCGATCATGCCCATGAAAACTGGCCCTATGTTGAAGCCTTGCTGAAAGAGCGCAACGCTGAGATCAACCAGCTGTCCTCGAAGCTTTACTTGCGTGAATGGTCGGGTCTGGGTCCGTGGTTTGAGGCCACATTCCGCCCCCGCCTGTTTGAAAAAGAAGAAGTGCTTAGAATCCGTTCAATGGATGACTTCAAATTCGGCTCCCAACAGGGCTCCTTCCCGATTGAACATATGTTTTATGAAACCTATGTCTTGCGCCTGGAAAATGATATTCCGGTTCCGGGATCCGTTTTCCGTGAAGAAAAAGATAACACACGAAAGAAGTACCTGAAAGGCCGTCTTGAATGCGATGGAGACATCATTCACCCGGGCAGCTGGTTCTTTTCAAGCGAACAGCAAAGCCGCGCCTATGAATTCAACTGGTACTACAATCAGGAAAACGGCCAGAAAATCCGTGTCCGTTTCACTCCGCGAGTGAATTACTGCCGGCTGTCCTTCTATGACCCGGAAAAATCCAAAACATGGACCAACGGTCTGCAGCTGGTGGATCTGGGCCGCGTGTCCCAGGAATGGATCAAATTGACAAACCAAATCGACATCTGCGCCCGTCCGGACGGAAACTTCGGCAACGACGTGACCGCGTTCTTCTGGAAGCAGGACTTCAACTATACGACCTGCCCGCAGACCTTCGACAAACTGGTGAATCTGCGTGACCCTTACGTGTCGATCAATCAAAAGATCCTGGCGCTGACGGGCTCACCGCTAAGCCGCAGGGACTTCAACAAAAAGAATCCACTGGCCGAGCTGGATTTTTCCAAAGCTCCGAAGTTTGACATCATCTGGGTTTCTTCTTTGAACTTCTCGGCGGATTTTTATGGCATGGTGCTGTCCAGTGCTCTTCGCTATCACGGTCAGCAAGGAACACAGATTCGTATTCTTGTCCCGGAAGTCACCATGACTAAAAAAGACAAGGCAATTCTGGACCGTTTGCAACAGGGTCTTCCGAATATCAAAGTGCAGTACTACAAATACGTGCTGTCCGATGAAAACAACGGCGGCTGGTTTGACAAGTTCCACCGGGTGAATCACACGAAACTGATTATTGGTCATTCCAGCACCAACACCAAAGACAGCTTCCTGATCACCGGGGGCCGCAATATCCGCGACTCTTATATCTTCAGCGATACACCCTTTTATAAGGCTTACCAGTACCTGAAGAACTATGGCGATGGCGAAGAAGCTTATGTGTACTATGACGATTTCGAAATCGAAATCCGTGGTTATGCCTTCGTAAAATCCGTCATGGCCCAGATGCTGTCCTTCTGGATGCGTGACCCGGAAACCCAACGCCACCGATCCACAAACATCAACGTGCCAAAAGAAGCCACAGCAGATCAGGTCATGCGCCTGCGCTCACTGCCCTATGCGACTCCGCTGGTTCGTCACATCACTTCGATGCCCTACTTTGACGGCTATCAGCTGGAAAAGTTCTATATCGACATGATTGATTCCGCCCAGTCTGAACTGCTCTTGACGACCCCGTACTTCCGCCCATCCGTGGCAATCAGTGCGGCCTTGGACCGCGCCGTTCAACGCAAAGTAAAAGTAAAAATCATCACCCGTATTCACCTTGCCGGCGACGGCACCCCGAAGATCGCCGAAGACGTGAACAAACAAGGCATCAACCGCCATTTGAAAAACGTAGAAATCTTTGAATGGACCCAACCCAATTCGATCATGCATTCCAAAATCCTGGTGATCGACAAAAAGTTGAGTTTCATCAGCAGCGTCAACATGAACCGCCGAAGCTTCATCCACGACACCGAAAGCGGCGTCTTGATCTTGCACGGCCCGACCGCCCTGGACATGCGCAAAGAGGCCTTAGATTACATCAGCAAAGGCCGCCGCATCACAGCCCAAGAAAAAGTAGGCTGGATCAACTCCACCCTCATAGACTGGGGAGATTCGCTCTTCTAATTCCTTTTTTGAAATCGGGATTTGGTTTGAACAAGGGGGGATTGGGGAAGTCACCGGGCTTTCCCGACACTCCGTCGGCACGGCGTCGTGCCTCGTCGCTTCCCACCTGCGGTGGGAGGGCCGTCCAGGCCCCGCGAAGGCCGACTGCGGTCGGTAAATCCCGGTGACTTCCCCAATCCGTCTTCGAACGAAATGACTTAAAAAGAAATTAGAGGAGACGACTGCGCACGCGCGCGATGTCGTTTATCTCGCGCGGACGTTGATTGTCAGGTTTGGTATTCCCTGCGCTGTCTTTATTTCTTTGGATGATCTTGATCTTAAAGAAAAGCTTTACACAGAGGCTGTGCAGATGTCGATGACACCGGATTGGAGGCCAGCAAGGGCTTTGCCGGCCGAAGGGAGACCTTCGCGGGGCCTGGATGGCCCTCCGCCGTCAGGCGGAAGCGACGAGGCAGGATGCCGTGTCTCCCGCAGCGCCGGGAAAGTCCTTGCTGGACTCCAAGCCGGCGCGCACCCGAAAACCTAGTGCAGAGACTCTTTGTGAAGTTTGTCTTTAAGCTCCTGAACCTCAGGAATGGAAACTTCGTAAGGACGACCACAAACCTGACAAGTCACGTGGACTGGTTCGGCTTTTTGGATCATGTCTTCGAAATCTTCCACCGTCAAAAGCTCCAAAGCGCGCATCACGCGGTCTTTGGTGCATGGGCAGAAGTATTCAACTTCGGGTTTGTGTTCGATTTCTTCAAACGGGATGCCATCCATGAACGGAGCCACCAATTGTTCTGCGGTCGCGCCGTCCAAAAGCATTTGTGAGATGTTTGGTTTTTTGTCTTCGTAGTTTTTCTGGATTCTTTCCACGACGGCTTCGTCCACGCCGGGCATGACTTCAATCAGTACGCCGCCGGCAGAACGAACTTTGCCGTACGTGTCCAGGTAAACGCCCAACGAAACCAAGGAACGGATCTGGTGGGACTGGTGCAGATAGTGGGCGATGTCCTGCCCGATTTCACCACTGACCAATTCAACAGTTCCTTGGAACGGTTGTTTCTGGAATGGCTGATGTCGAGCCACACTCAACAAACCGATGCCGATGGCGTCTTTCAAAGACAAGCCGTTGTCATAATTGGCTGGCTGGTATTGTGGGTTGGCGGTGTAACCACGCACGTGTCCGTTGTAGGAGGCTTCGGCGTAGACACTTCCCAACGGGCCGTTACCACGGAAAAGCAGGCCGACCATTTGATCATCCTTAAGCTGAGCCGCCATCAAAAGTGCGCCGACCATACTGCGTCCCACAGCCACCGTGGCCAAGGGATAAGTGTTTTGCAGACCCTGCATGTGTCGAACGACTTCAGTCGCATTCACTGCGGCAATACGCACAGTCAGATCTTTGGATACAAAGCGATGAACTCGTTCTTTACTCATGACAAACTCCCGGACTTTATGGAAAAATGACCCTAACAAAGCAAGACCCTAATTTCAAGCAGAAGAGAGCCCGCCGCAATGAAGATCTACGTCTTTAGACACGCCCAGAAAGCCATGGATTTTTCCGGAGACCCCGATCTCACGGCCGAGGGACATGCTCAAGCCTCCAAACTGCTCGATAAGGTGCTTAAAGAGGAATTGCCGCGACCAACAGAGCTTTGGGTGTCTCCTAAAAAGCGCACCCACAGCACCTTCCGTCCCCTGTCCCAGCATCTGGGTCTGCCCCTGATCACCCAGGACGCGCTGCTAGAACAAAAAGGCGATGAAACCCTGAGTGATTTTCGTAAACGCATCAGCAAGCTGCTGGAAAATGCCGCCACCAAAAGTGAGGCGACAATTTTCATGTGCTCCCACTATGACTGGGTGGTTGAAGCCATGGGGGTGGCCCCTGCTGATAAAGATCTTTCTGACGCTGAGTTTTCCCACTGGAGTCCCTGCCAGCACGTTGGTTTTCATGTGAATTCCGACGGTGTTTTTGAGTTCATCGAACTAAAAAGGATTCAACTATGATTCGCAATATCTGGGCTGTCGGCCGCAATTACGCTGAACACGCAAAAGAATTGGGTAACGAGGTTCCGACCGAACCGATGATCTTTTTGAAAGCCGGAAGCACCGCCACTTTGGCCGCCAAAGAACTGGTTGTTCCAGCCTGGATGAAAGAGGTTCACCACGAGGTGGAACTGGCGCTGCAGTTTGATGAAAACCTGCAAATTGACGAAGCCTGCATCGCCCTGGATCTGACTGACCGGGACAAACAAAACCAGTTGAAATCCAAAGGTCATCCCTGGACGCTGGCTAAAAGCTTCAAGGGCGCCACTCCCCTTTCTGCGTTCTTCCCGGTGGACGATCTGGAAGAGCTGAAGAACCTTGAAATTATTCTAAAAATCAACGGTGAAACCCGCCAGATGGGGAACACCAACCAGATGATTTTTTCTCTGGAAAACCTGATCGAATTCGTGCGCCAGCACTTCCCGGTTGAACCCGGCGACCTGCTTTTGACCGGCACTCCGGCCGGAGTCGGCCCTATTCGCCGCGGCGACGCTCTGGAAGCCGAAATCGTGGGTAAAATGAAACACCAATGGCTGGCTCGCTAGCCATTCGCGTCAATCCCCTGTTTCCACCCCTATTCCCGGAACACTAATCGCTTGAATTTTTATATCCCCGTGAGAATATGCGGCCCTTCTGTAGAGGTAAAAGCATATGAACGACATTCAGTCGCAAATTGTCTCCCGTGGTGAAGAGATTCTGAAACGCATGGAAAGCCAGTCCAAGGCTTCCATTTTCTCCAAAGACTTCTGGTATGGCTCCATCATGGAATGGAGCATGAAAAACGAAAAATTCAAAACCAACATGTTCCGTTTCGTGGACGTGCTTCCCTCCATCAACTCGGGTGATGAAGTCGCGCGCCACTTGAAAGAATACTTCTCTGAAGACGGCGGCACCCTGCCTCCGGTGTTCAATGTGGGACTTGGTTTGGGTTCTTTGGCTCCGGGCCTGATGGCGGGTGCGATCAAAAAGAACGTTATGGGTATGGCAAAGATGTTCATCACTGGCGAAAGCCCGGATGAAGCATTGCCGGTTTTGAAAAAAGCCCGCAAAAACAAAATGACCTTCACTGTCGACATTTTGGGTGAAGCGACACTTTCTGAAAAAGAAGCGCAAGACTACAGCAACAAGTACATGGAGCTTGTGACCTGGCTGGCGAAAGATGCTGAAAAATGGGACGAAGTTCCGCAGATCGACCGCGACCATGAAGGTGCTTTGCCGAAAGTAAACGTGTCCGTGAAAATGACGGCGCTTTATTCCCAGATCAAAGATGCAGCCTGGGATGAATCCAAAAAAATCCTGAAAGACCGTCTGCGCCCGGTGTTCCGTCTGGGCATGGAAAAAGGCGTGTTCGTGAATCTGGATATGGAACAGTACTCTGTCAAACACCTGACACTGGAAGTATTCACAGAGCTGATCAACGAACCTGAGTTCAAAAATTACAAGTTTTTTGGTATCGTGATTCAGGCTTACCTGCGCGATTCCTTCGAAGACGTCAAATCCCTGACAGAGTTCGCGCAAAAACGCGGCACTCCGTTCTGGGTTCGTCTGGTGAAAGGTGCCTACTGGGATTACGAAACCATCGAAGCGGAACAGCGTGGATGGCCGGTGCCGGTTTACACCAACAAGGCCGAATCCGACGCCAACTACGAGTTGTGCGCGAAGTACCTTCTGGAAAACATCAAATTCATCCGCCCTGCTTTTGCATCCCACAACGTCAGAACTTTGGCGGCGTGCATGCTTTACGCAGAAAAACTGAACATCCCGAAAGAGGCTTTGGAATTCCAAATGCTTTACGGCATGGCAGAACCCATCAAAAAAACAATCGTGGACATGGGCTACCGCATGCGTGAATACGCTCCGGTGGGCGAACTGATCCCGGGCATGGCTTACCTGGTACGCCGTCTTCTGGAAAACACGTCCAACGAATCCTGGCTGCGTGGCAAGTTCGCCGACAACAAATCCATGGCGGAGCTTTTGAAAGATCCGGCTCAAGGTTTGACTCCGACGTCTCCGGTTATTCCGAAAAAACCAGGCAAGTTCTATAATGAACCACTTTTGGATTTCGCCGTAAAAGCCGACCGTGAGAAAATGCTGAAAGCACTGGCTGAAGCCAAGGCTTCTTTGCCGGTGAACGTAAACATTGTGATCAACAACAAGGAACTTCAGTCCGGCAAGATCTTTGACCGTGTGAATCCGTCCCAGTCCGATCAGATCGTGGGCAAGATCCAGATGGCAACAACCGAGCAGGCTGAACAGGCGATGCAAGCGGCGCAAACTGCTTACAAAACCTGGAAGAACGTTCCTTGCGAACAGCGCGCTGCCCTGGTGGACAAGCTTGCTGACATCATGACCCGTGACCGCTTCAAACTGATTGCCACGCAAGTGCTTGAAGTAGGTAAACCATGGGCTGAAGCTGACGGTGACATCGGTGAAGCCATCGACTTCTGCCGTTACTATGCCCGCCATATGCGTGAGTTGCAAAAACCACTTCGTGTGGGTGGCTTGCCAGGTGAGCTGTCTCACTACATCTACAAATCCCGTGGTGTGACGGCGGTGATTGCTCCTTGGAACTTCCCTCTGGCGATTTTGGCCGGCATGGTGACTGCGGCGGCTGTTGCAGGGAACACCGTGGTGATGAAACCTGCAGAGCAATCCACAGTGGTTGCCTGGGGCTTGATGAAAATGATCCAGGAAGCTGGATTCCCACAAGGTGTGATCAACTTCCTGCCGGGTTACGGTGAAGAAGTTGGCGAATACATCGTGAACCACAAGTACACGACCACGATCGCCTTCACAGGTTCCAAAGCCGTGGGCCTGCACATCATGAACCGCGCAGCGGTGGTTCAACCAGGACAGCAGCACGTCAAACGTTGTATCATTGAAATGGGCGGTAAGAACGCCGTGATCATCGACAACGATGCGGATCTGGATGAAGCAGTTGATGGCGTGATCTATTCTGCGTTCGGTTTCAGCGGTCAGAAATGTTCTGCTGCCAGCCGTGTGATCGTGCTTGATGAAGTTTACGACCGTTTCGTGGACCGTCTGGTTGAAACAGCGAAATCCATCGAGATCCACCCGGCTGAAAATCCAAAAGCTTACATGGGTCCGGTTGTCGACAAAGAAGCTTACGACCGTATCCTTGGAACGATCGCAGAAGCTGAAAAGAACCACAAGCTGCTGTTCAAGGGCTCTGTACCGGGCGGCGGGTTCTTTGCGCCTCCGACGATCTTTGGAGACGTTCCAGGTGATGCGAAGCTGGCTCAGGCTGAAATCTTCGGCCCGGTTGTGGCTGTGATCCGCGCGAAAAACCTGGATCAGGCGTTGGATATCGCCAACAGCACAGAGTACGCGTTGACGGGTGGCGTGTTCTCCAGAAGCCCTGCGAACATCAACCGTGTGAAAGAGGAACTGGAAGTCGGAAATCTTTATGTAAATCGTGGTATCACGGGCGCAATGGTCGACCGTCATCCATTCGGTGGGTTCAAGATGTCCGGTATCGGTTCTAAAACCGGTGGACCGGATTACTTAAAACAGTACATGGAACCAGCGTGCGTGACTGAGAACACACTTCGTCGCGGCTTTGCTCCGGCGGAAGAATAGTCCTCCTCAAAAAAAAGTATCATCTCAAAGAGCCCCCGGCCGAAACCGGGGGCTCTTTTTTTTAAACCTGACCAGTCCGTGAACACTCCGGGCAAAGACTTCACTCTGGCACCAGCGATCCCCCCTTATTTACGAGCTGAGCTGGCCCAGCCTGTGCAACTGCAGGGCCGTTGAATACATCCCCTAGCAACCCGAAGGACCTTTATGAAGACGCTTCTTCTTTTTGTTTTTGCCCTTTCTTTGGCTGTTCAGGCCAAAGCCGAAGTTACCTCTGAACGATTCATCCTGGATTTCATTGAACAGTCTGAAAGATCCTTGCGCGTGACCAATGAAGAACGTGCGGCGAAAGGCAAACGCCTGTACTGCGATGCCCTGAATGAAGATCAAGTGGTTTTGATTGCCGCAGCAGCCAACACCCCGGACATCACCGTCGCAGAATTTACCGAAGTTGTTTCCAACGAACTGAAATGTTATCCGGTCTTTTTCCCACCCTGGGGGCGCAAAGGCCTGGGCGGAACACTGGTGAACACAAAGGCCTATGTGATGGATGTACTGTTGGTGCAGGATATCTTGAAATGGATGAACAACGGCCGTCTTCCCCACGCCGACACGCCGCTGTTGAAAAGTTACGATCCGCAATTTAAAGCGGATGCCTTTTAAAATTCGGCGCCGTCACTGAGTCCGGTCTGGTCTCTTCCGTGCTTCCGTCATTTCCACCCCAGCGGAAACCAAAGTTCAAATCTCCTTTGGCAATGGGATCTTCCGGATCATCAATCGAAAGCGGGAAAATTAAATAAAGGTCATAGTAAGTCGTATTCGCAGGGGGAACGGACCCATTGCAATACAGCCCGGTGACCTCACGAGCCACATTGATCGTCCAGTCAGTGAAGCCACACACGGAGCCGCTATTCAGATTGCTTACACCCAAACCCGACAAGGGTGTGATCTTAATGCTGGTCAACGTTCGATCCAGTTTTCGCATCAAGCCTCCACTCAACTTATCTCCAACAAGATATGTCCCCTGTTCTTCAATGCTATAGGCAGGTTGATTGCAGTAGCTATCAGCTGACACTTCAACACTTTCCACATAGTTCGTGCCATCATAGCGGGCTTTACGAGTTTCCCAGCCGGAATTGCCGCCAAAACAAAACGCGATCCATTGACCACCTTCCAGCGACTCTTCCGACAAGCTGGGATCTTCACCAAGTTTTGAGCAACCAACAGCGAAGAGAACAGCAAAAATACCCAAAATCTTTTTCATGAAAAGAATTTCGGCGCAGCCTCGATAAGCCTTAAATCAATTTTTATTTACAGATCCCAAAGCGGCACAACAATGTTTCAATTTAAAACACTCTCCCCACCCCGGGTGCAGTCAGCTGCAATTGGCTTAACATGAATTCTCGGCGAAAAAAGCCGAACACTTCTTAAGAAAGAAAGCTCACAAAAGAGCTATGGATACCGATAAGAAATCATGATCTTTTACGGCACGTTACCACCAAGTCGAATAAAATCGATCTCAAGGATTTTCCTTGTCCTGCTTACAAGTTTGCTAGCAGGTTGTACCTTGGATTCCGTGATTCAGGCGTTGACCAAAGAAGACTTCAAACTGCTCACTTCCCCTGATACCAACTATGTGGAGCTGAACACTTCCGCACTGACTCTTGAAGGTCAGTGCGATGTGGCCGAAGGCTCTCTGACATTACTGCTGGGTGCTGCTGACAATGAAGAATTCCCGTGCCCAACCACTGGCCATTGGACATATCAACTGGACACGGCTTCCCTGGGTGAAGGTGAAGTTGATTTGATCGTGGAACAAGCTGAACTTGCTGATGAAACCAAAGCAGTCAAGTCCGTGAAAGTGACTCTAAACAAGGACACAAACCCGCCGCAGCTTTTAAGCATGCCGGACATTATTCTAAATGATAAAGGCTTCGTCAGTTGGGACTGCCAAAGTCTGAATGACAAATGCACCTTCCGTTCTTTTATATCCACGACGGATCTTTTCACATTCGCTGCTGAACCTTACACCAGCCTTAAAAGCAACATGACTTTCCCTGACGGCAAAAGCTATCTGTTCCTGCAGGCCAAAGACGCTGCCGGAAATCTTTCAGCCGTCAAAAAAATTGAAGTCTATTCCGGTGCCATGGGGATTCTGATCAATCCGATGCAGATGAAACTGGCAGTGGCTCAGGCTGTGACTTTGCGCTTCTATATTCCCCAGGTCTTTGCAGAATACACCCTTTTTAACAATGACTCTTGCACCGGAGCCGACAACTGGCAGGCCCGCACCCCAGCAACGCACAACTGGAATCTGGCTTCTGCGGCCCCGGGGGCCTACAACGTGTCAGCCAGATTCCGCACTGCGGGCGGAATCATCAGCCAGTGCTTCACAGACTCTATCCCTATCATTGATACTTCCACAATTCTAAACATCTGTACCGCGGGGTCATCAACTGCGATTTTCGGCGTCGTGGGCAGCACTTTGCTTGGGCAGAATCCGGGTTACGCCAACAACGAAAACTGCACCTTTACCGTGAATACAACACAGCCGATGGACATCCTTCTGGCCGCTGCGGTGAACACAGAGGCTGACAAAGATATTGTGACGGTTCGCCAGAACGGACAGACACTTTACTCTGCGTCTGGAAGCATTGTCACCGCAGGCTTGGAAGCGATGGCTTCCACCCAGGCCGGCCCCTTCACTTTCAACTTCACTTCCGATGCCGCAAACACCGGCAATGGTTTTGCGATGTACTGGATGCCCAAGAATTCCATCCGCCAAGAAATCCGGATCAACAACGGGGCGACTAAAACCAGTTCGAAAAACCTGCAGGTGTCTTTCAATGTCCCTGCCTACATGCGGGAATACAATCTGACTGAAGACTCCACCTGTGCCACCGTCGGCACCTGGAAAACGATTGCTCCCACCCAAACCTTCACGGCCACCGGCAACGGTCCGACACTGTCATTGGGTGCGAGATTCCGCGATGCCTTCGGGAATGAATCAGAATGTACTTCCGCCAACATTCAGTATGTTGCCCCGGCAATCACCATTGTCACCCCGGCGACCGTGGCTGATATCAGCAATTCCGTGGATCTGACGGGGGCCTGCTCTGATGCAGGGGCCACCATCAGAATTTCAGGAAGCTATACAGGCGAAACCACGTGTTCAGCACAAAACCTGTGGAGCAAGTCTTTTGCGCTGGGCACCGTTCCCAACAACACCACTCTTAATATTACGGCAGAACTGATGCTCGCAGGCACGGCAGAAGCCTCTGCTTCGAAATCCTACACCATTCAACGCTTTGTCACCCCTTCATTCCCGGTGGCCAACGGCTATGTCGGCCCGACTTTCACCATGACCGGAACCTGCTCTCCGAATGGTTCGGTCATCAACATCACAGCACCCAATGCGACCAGCGTGTCCTGCACCAATGGGCAGTGGCAATCCGTGCAAACTGTGACTGGAAACAATGACGACACTGTCAACATCGCCGGGAATCTGACGTTCAACTCCGTCGTCCAAGACTCCTTTGCCTTTACCACCACACTTTCCACGCAGCCTCCTCTGGCGACGGTGTTTGGAGCTCCCACTGGAAAATCCCCCGAGGCCAATCTTGCCCTGACAGTCGGTGGTATTGGTGTCACGGCCTACAAATACAAATTTGGCAAGGATGCGGCGTGCTCGAACGCATCCGGCTACAGTGCCGAAATCAGTTCGGCCACTGGTATTTTCGTAAATCAAAATTCCAACGTCGATGGCGACAACATGGTGCTTTGTGTGGTGGGACTGAATGGACTTAATGGCCTGTGGCAGGACTACTCCGCGGCCACAACCCGCACCTGGAAGAAGGCGTCACTGAAGTATGCCAGCCTCAGCGCTGCCAGCAAAAAATTCACCGAAGGTCAAACTGCCGTCACTGTCGGCGTGACCCTGGATACAGTTTCTACGGTACCTGTCCGGGTGTATTACAATCTGAGCGGCGATGCGATCTATATGGTGGATCACAATCTTGCTTTGGGATACATCGAGGTGCCGGCAGGTCAATTGTCAGCGCAAATCACTTTTGACACTTTAACTAACGCGATGGACACCAATGACAAGGATTTGGATGTCTATATCACTCATACAAATCAACCTGACTACATTGCCGGTGCAAATGCACGTCAAAGATTTATCATCAAGAACACCACCAGCAGTTACAAAAAAATCCTGAGCATCGCCCACGGCTCCGACTATACCCAACCTTCCTTCTTGGCCGTGGCCGATGACGGAAAACTGCGCGTCTGGGGGGTGGCGACGGCCACCACCGCCGGAGTTACCATCACCCAACCGGCCCTTAACTTTAAACAGGTCACTGGAACCCGCATGAATTTCTGCGCCCTGACCGACACCAACCAGGTTTACTGTGGTGGTGTGGGCGGACTCAGTGGAACCGGTGTTGACTCTGGCGTGACTTATAAGTCCATTGATTTGAAATACTACACGGCCTGCGGTATCACCTCTGATGACCGTGTTCGCTGCTGGGATGTGTCCGGCTCCCCGATCACGCCGTATTATATTGATGATGGCGTAACCAAGTTCAAAAAAGTCGTTGCGGCCCAGTCGTCCACCATCTGCGCGATTTCTCTGGCGGATGATTTATATTGCTACGGAAACAACACGTACAAACAAATCGCCAACAACGCCACCGCCACCTACAATGTCCTGACCCAGGTTGATTCCGGCGTGAAGTATCGCGATGTCACCTCTTACACTTATGTTTGTGGTATCACCCGTGACGACCAGCAGATCAAGTGCTGGGGCCGAAATGACTTTTACCAACTGGGGAATGGCACCAGCGTTAACAATCCAACACCGACCGTTGTGGATGGTGCGACGAAATATCTGCAAATCAGCGGTTCCAACACCCATGTCTGTGCCATCACCGAAACCAATGCTCTGAAATGCTGGGGCGCCCAGGTCCGGGGTGGTTACACCAGTATTCAGGACGGCATCACCTACTCAACGCCGACATTGCTGAACACCAATATCGTCTGGAAAACCATTCAGACCAACGACGGTTCCATCTGCGGTATTGCCGACGATGATATGCCTTACTGCTTTGGCGATGGCACCAACTACGGGGACGTTCCGAAAACGGCGACTCCGATGCTGGAGGCCGTGGATGTATACTCTTCCTATCAGGACATGGCGACGGCCTATGGCACCGTCTGTGCCATTCGCAACGACGGCGGTGCGTATTGCTCCAATACCATTCATCCGCTGAAAAGAGCTCACCCGTCCGTGGACTTCAGCAGCGCCAAGGTCATGTCCGACAAGGGCGTCATCTGCCTGGGATTGTCTGATTCGTCTTACTGCACTGGGGTCAACACCAACTCGCTGCTGGGTGATACGAACAGCACCAACCCCAAAGTGGATCTAGTGCATACTGGCGGTCTTGCCATCCAAGCGATGGCGACTGCCGACAACTATTGCATCAACGCGATCAACACGGCCGGGAATCTGTATAGATGGGGTTCTACCTCGGCTTCCGGCTGTCCTCCGGGCACCACCACCACTCCGACTCTGGTGCCCACCAGTGTAAAATTCAAGCCGATCATCCGAAGTGTGGCGACCGCAGGTTGCGCGCTCAGCTTGGATAACGAAGTGTATTGCTGGGGGGCCGGATCGATTATGCGTACTGGTATTAGCACAACCCCGATCAACGTGGATCCGGGCTATCGCTATACCGACATTCAACTAAGCACGGCCCGCTTCTGCGGTATTCTGGAAAACGGCCAAGTGCGCTGCTGGGGCAGTGGCTCATTAGGAAAACTGGGTCACAACAGCACGGCGGATTCAACCGGGACACTGATCAATGGCGGCCGGGTCTACACCCAACTGGCCCTGGGGAACTCTGCAGCTTGTGGTATCACCGGCACCACCCTGGAATGCTGGGGTAACGGTTACAGCAACGTGCCCGTGGCGGTGAACGGCGGCGCCAGCTATCAGCAAGTCGTCATGGGTAACGGAGAAATGATTGCGCTGACTACCAGTGGTGCCGTGCACTTCTGGCGGATCAGCGATTACATGAGTCCTCCGACAGTGATTTCCGGAGGAGTCAGCTTCGCCAAACTTAGCGCCACCAACTATTCTGGAACCACAAATTCCATGTTCTGTGCTTTGACGACGACCAACAAGTTGTATTGCCGAACTCCGTGGGGTGCTGGCACCAGCCTGAACATGCTGCACCAGGTTCGCGCAGCCCGGTTCTAAAAGACCTATCGGAAAAAAGAAAAAGGCCACTGTTTCCAGTGGCCTTTCTTAATTTAATTAAAATAGAGGTGAGAACATCATGCTCCCCGAGTACCTTCCTTGGTATCACCCCTCCCGTAAAAATGATTGCAGCATAACAAAAACACGATTGCAAGAGACTTATTACAGATTTTTTAAGAATTATGCCCGGGGCCTACAATTTCCCCCATTTTATGCCAAGTCCTTAAGCAAAACTCAAAATTTTTAAAACTTTTTTGTGTTTATAGATGCTTCTTTTAAGCTTAGAAAAACAAAAAGCCAGCGGGTTGCCGCTGGCTTTTGTGATGAACTCAATTTGCACGGTTTTTTAGAAATCAAAAAGTCTATCCGCCAACTCTGGGTGATCAACGAACGGGTTGCGGTTTCCTTGCGTCTTGAAGATCTCAACATTACGTTTCATTTCGTCTTGATCTACCGGGTCTTCATGGTTCCACTTGCGAAGAACGTTTTCTTCCTGGGGATCAATCGGAAGGTCATAGCGCATAGAGAAATAGAACAACGCACGAGCCACATTCCCTTTATGGTTTTGTGGTGGCTCAAACACCTCGTCAGAACCGGCGCTGCCGATACCGAAACGGGAATCCGGGCATTTCAGCTCCATCACGTCTTTAGTGACTTCACCGAAGGGATGGTTGCCGCGAATGGCATTCAATTGAGAATCCGTCGGGAACAGGTGGTGCAAATCGGATTTTTGAACATCATCCGGGAAACGACGAGTGAAGTGGCTTTGTGGCCAGGTGTGCTCAACGTTGATCACGGTGTTGTTCGGGATGGAGCCCGGAGATGGCGGAGAACTGCGGAAGTCTTCAGGGCCTCGGTCCGAGTTGCAGTACACGTCACGAACCGCATACTGATTGCCGTCTTTCACCAGGTAGTACTTCCCCATCAGGAACACTCTGGCTGCTTTGTAGCCGATCGCCGTGTGACGGTAGCAATGACCTTGCCCTTGTATGCAGTTTTTCACCACAAGATCATAAGAGCCTTTTACGGCGATATGATAATTCTGCAGGACAGATTTGATTCGGTTTTGAAGAGCCTCACCGGAAACTCCGGCGCGAAGGTCGCGATAGAACTCTTCCCCATAGTATGGGACCGCTTGGGATTGGTTTGCCGCATTTGCGACACCAACAAAAGATAACAATGTAAGAACAATCACTGACTTAATGAGCTTGCTTAGCTTCATTCGGGTCCGCCATTTCAACGTTGGGGGTGATCTCCAGCCTCTGGACGGTAATGTGTCTCACCGGTAACGTTTCTGTCAACGGGTATATAGAAATTACAGAGTCAGGATGGAGTCAGAATCGGTGTGGATTTCGCGCGGTAAATCAGCCCCAGCATGGTGCCAAACAAGCTGCCACCCAGGTGGGCCGCGTAAGCAACGCCGCCGCCAAGGCCTTCAGGAATCGCCCACAGGTTCGCCAGATCGACGACCAGGAACAAAGGTATGATCAGCAGGGTCGGCAAATAAATCGCGCCATAATGCCCTGGCATCGGCGATGCAAAATATAGAAACTTCACTCGCATTCGAGTTTCGGCTACACAATAAAATGCCAAAAGCGCACTGATCGAGGCACTCGCCCCCACCATCGGCACAGTTCCGTGAGTATCAGACAACAGGAAGCCCAGGCCCCCGGCCATGCCCCCCACCATATAGACAAACAAAAGCACCCAGCTTCCAGCCATCACTTCGACTGCCGCCCCCAGCAATACCAGGAAACCCAGATTCGAAAGCAGATGCATCCAATTTGAATGAGAGAACTGATAAGTCAGCCAGGAAAGAGGCCCCTTCGCCCCGGAACTCAGCCCGAAGCGATACAGCAGTTGTTCCTGATACTTTTTGCGGAATTCAGTGATGTTCTTTTTCCAGGCAGCGATCTGCACTTCGTCACCGCGATAGACGCCGGCTTCAGCCTGTTCCAGAAAGCGACTGTCTCTCAGTGCAAAGGCCCCCAGAATCCCCATCTGTTCGGTATTGCCCGAACTCATCTGATGCACCCACTGGGGCTTTTCATAAAGAATCTCGGCCGGGATGTTTTGCAGATACTGGTAGTACAACCTGCCCGTCAGAACCAGCCCGTCTTTTTGCAACACCGGTGAGGAAGTCAGACCCGAGTTCACCCCGCTGAAGATCAGAATAAAAATAAAGACATTCAGCACCGCCAGCGTGATCGTCAGCGGGTACTTGGAATAGTCTTTAAAGTCTTCCGGGCAAGGGATGATCATGGAACCTCGTAACGTTCTTTGAAGTCGTCAATCCAGCTTTCCTGTTCAGCAGCGCTTGCCGGCATACGGCCGCCATTGCCACTTTGCGGGACCAGCTCGGCATCACGCAAAGCCCACACAGAACGAACGAAGCGTTTTTCAAGACCAGACTGCAGAATCGGATTCTTTTGCAATTCAGAGATCGCCTTCAAACTGCCGGCAAAGTCATTGGAGGCAAACAGCTCTTCTGACTTGAGGAATTTAGTCGTCCACAGACGGCCATCGGCCAGCTCAAGATCCTCATGGTCCCCCTCTTCCGCCATGTAGCGCGCCAGCGCACAGGTCGACGAAGACGAGTCTTCACAGATTTTGCTAAAGTATTGTTCCTGGGCCGCACCGTCCGCCAAAAGGTATTTGGCAAGATAAGCCAGCGGTTGGGCATTGACCGGATCTCCCCACAACGCCACCTCCGCCTCTTTATCCAGACACTCACCGGAAATTTCATTGAGCAAATACAAAGACAAAGCGGCATCCAAACGAGCCACACCTTCAAGATCCGCACTGCCGCGCATTTCTTTGCAGGCCGCGACTTGAGTGCCGCCTTTTTCGCGATACTCGCCCGCCATCAGACTGTGATAGGTCTTGAAGTACCCCAGCACCCCGAACAGCAGCAGGAAAAGCAAACTCATGCGCATCCAGGAATTGATGAAACGCGATTCGATCGGATGAGGTCCGTCGTCGTGAACCTTTTTAAGTGTGATCACCAGCGTGTCCGCTGCACGATCCGGGAACGCCCGGCGCAGAGGGTGGCTGAGGATCTCCATAAACGGCAAAGCCAGCAGCACAAAACTGAAGCTCCAACTGAGTGAACGAATCACACACTGGGCGTAAGACAAACGCGGTTGATAAACCGGATAAGCAATCACCCGCAACTGCAGGAAGATCTGCCCCGGAGTCGCCTGCCAGAAGTATAAAAACACAGACTGCAGAAAGGTCACGATAAAGACCACGGCCAGCACCACGAGGCCGGCCGCCACCACGCCTTCCGCCGAATTCGCATTCAACAGAAAGAATGTCTTGGTCTGACGAACAAGTCCCGCAACAAGCAGACTGACGATGGGTGATAAAATCAGAAAATCCAGTATCAGTGCAATAAATCGGTCCGCCACAAAGGCCACCGGCACTGTACTGGATCTTGGATGATGAGGCTTAACTTCTGGAGCCGACAGATCTGGAAATACCATACAGATCGTATCGGCCTGAAACAGGAAACACTAAAGAGATTAGTGGGCGAAATTGATCGCCTGAACGCGACCTTGATCATCGGTAACGAACTGCGCTTTGCCGATGATTTGCTTGGAGGAATCGATCAGACTATAGACCTGCTCCCCTTCAGCGTTGGAGGCCACAGACACTTCGGCATAGTTCATACCGAATGCTTCAGAATACTTTTTAAGGAAGCCGGCTTTGTCTTCGATAGCCATCGGTTGTTCACCCGCCTGAGCGTCAATGAACTCCAGGCTTTCAATACGGCCTTGCGACAGTTTCATGCCGTATTTGCCTTCAAGGTAACCAAAAACCAGCTCGTCACGCAAAGTCGGTGCTTCTGCAAGGCTTGCTGCCATTGTGGATTTTTCTGTTGCCATTCTTTTTGCCAGATCATGCTCCCACTTCACATCTTTGGCGAAGCTGGAAGGTTCAAAGCTCGCTACACCACGGTTGCCGCCATTCGCCAGGTTTTGATCCGGGCCGCGCACCAGCCACTGATTCAGGAACACCGTCATCAAAAGCACGGAAGCGATGGAAAGAACAAGAACAGCTTTTTGTTCCTGGGCTTTGTCCTGCAGTCTTTTTCTTACTGATTGTGCTTTTGGAAATTCGATCACGTTTGCGTTCCTCATTTATAACCCCTTGGCAAGTGACTGTAATATCTCTCTTGCGAAGGGCATGCCGTTTTTAAACCACACCAATTCATTCTAGCTGCTCAGAGCCTGAACAGACGTACAAAAGATGTTTGACGTATTATTATGATCATCTCACTGTGAGACGACAAACGCCATACATCCGGGACTCTAGTCGAGGGCCTTTTTCACCCAAGAATCAATCCCCGCCTGCATTTCCGGGAGGCTGTAGTACAAGACCCGATCCAAAGCCACACCCTGCCCCTCGATTTGATGCTGCTTGTGACTTAAGTAGATCGCCTCGGGGATAGAGATCTGCACTCCTGGCCCGACCTCGTCCAGAGGATACCAGACACCGACCAGCAACTGCCCGCGACTGGGGCTTCCCAGCAACGGTGCTTTTTTAAACTCTTTCAAAGCCTGCGCGACCATTTCAGCCACAGAAGAGCTTTTCCCATCGACCAGCACCCGCACCTCGCCTTTAAAGCACTGGGGGTTGTCGTAAGTCTTCAACAAAATCTCGCTGCTGTTATCAAGCACGGCCAGTTGTTCCTGATCTCTCAAGTCATTGGGAAGCTCGGCAGGTGTCTTCACCGGCGCACGGGGTTTCACCAAGCGCCCGACTTCTTCGGCCTTGCACATGAACAACGAAAGAAAACGCAGGCCCGCGACAAAGTTCCCACCGGGGTTTCCCCGCAGGTCCACCACCAGCTTGCTTAACGGTGCGATTTGCTGTTGCAGCGTTTTCAACTTTTCTTCTTCAAAGAAAGTCGCGCGGAAAGACGGAATTTCCAGCACCGCCTTTTGCGCGGATTTGATTTCAAGATTCAGATCCTCGGACCGCTGGATGGAGCGAGGTTTGATTTTCACAGAAAATTCCTTGTCCTGACGAAGCATCAGGTACGAGCCCTGCTCGGTCTGCGCCTCCCAGGGATTGGGCTGCTCGGCATTGATGCTTTGAATGACATCACCGGGTTTCAAACCCGCCTCCTGCGCCGGAGAATCAGGATGAATTTTATAAATGACCAGTTCCCCGTCGACAAAACGGCTTTCAATGCCGGTTTCAAGACTTTCTCCGCGCCAGATGCTGGCCACTTCAGAAGAATCGTAAACTTCCAGGTGCGACACTTTCAGCAACGCCAGGGCATTATTCATGTCCTTGATGATCAGTTTTTTCGGAGAATACGGAGTGACCAGACGGCTGCGCCGACTGCAGGTCTTTTTCCAGTTTTTTATTTTGCTGTCGTCCAGAAAGATTCTTTCCGCGACAAGATCACACACTGCCGGATACGGATTCACGAATCCGCGTTGCAGAGTGAAATGATACGCCCCGTAGGCGCAGGAGACTGCCAGAAGAATTGCAAAGATCCGCGTCATCTCGGTCCTGTAATAACAAAGACCGGATGTTTGTTCATCCGGTCTTTGCTTTTCAATTCAAAAGGAAGAATTAAGCAGCCACTTTCTTCTTGCGAGCCGCAGAAGGATCGATGTGGTATTGCTTCACTTTACGATACAAAGTCGCGCGACCGATACCCAAAGCTTTTGCCGCTTCAGTCAGGTTGCCTTTGTATTGTACGATCGCGTTTTCGATGGCGTGAGCTTCAAGCTCTTCCATTTTCTGAACGCTGGATGAAGTAGCTGTTGGCGTTGGGAACTGGATTACGTTACCACCACCCACGTCAGAGTTGATCGGGCTTGTGCCTGAAGCCAAAGCCGGAACACCCGCTACTAGTTGTTGTCTGAAAAATGCGTTATCAAGCCCTTCTCTGAACTGTGCAGATGAATATGCTTGAACTGTCACATCGTGGTTCTCCCAGTACTTCTTTGTGTTTTCGATTGTTTCCTGGCTATCGCTCACCACGATCATAACTGTACGTGACATTTAGTCCTCCCCTTTTGAAACATTAACAAAGCCTATTTGACTCACTTTGTACCTATCGGCGTATCACGCTGAGAATTTAGGGCCAGTTGCAAATATTTTTTGAGACACTTTAAGCAGGCCAAAACACTGGACTTTTGTCGGTCCAAAAATCCCGCTTGACCGACCTTTCCGAATTTATGCCCAAATTCTTGCCGGTTTTATCGGCAAATTCAGCTTCCACAATCTGCTCGTCGCTTCGGACTGTCTTTGTTATATTAGTGCTGGCTGTTTATTAAGGACGTTCTGGAATGCCACAGTTTCTATCTGCTCTCTTTATATTGACGTTTTTCTCGGGATCTTTCACGTTTGCGGAAGTGTTGCGAGTGAATGTCTATGACCTGCCTCCGCACATTTTCACTTTGAATGAAGAACCCGAGGGTCCGGGCATCACGTTCTTCAAAGACTATGTGAAACTGCCTAACACCGAAGTGCGCTGGGTGGCCACGCCGTTTGCACGCGTCTTATGGGACATGCAGAACAAGAAGGTGGACGTCGCCCTGTTCCTGGTGCCCTCACCCGAACGAGAAAAGTACATGCGCTTTTCCAAAACACCCTTGTTCACGACATCTTCGGCGATTATCATTCCCCGCAACTCCCCCCTGACCCGGGCGACCTCACTCAAGGACTTCCGCGGGCGCACTCTGGGGCACTCCAAGGATTCCTTCACTCCGACAGAGCTTCTAAAGCACGGAATCAAGATCGAACCTTTAAGTGGTGAAAATGTGATCGAGCGCAACCTGCAGAAGATCCGCGCCAAAAGACTGGATGGCATCTTTATCCCAACTGCCTCCAACGGAGAATACATTTTGCGCAAACTGAGAGTGGATGATCAGTATCAGGTCTTTGTGGTGCCAGACACCACTTTGAATCTGCATGTGGCCTTTCGCAAAGACATCGACGAAAAGACCTATCAGATGGTAGAGGCTGCTCTAAAAAAGAATCAGCGCATTTATCGCAAGCTGCTGGATCAACAGCTATCCAAATAAAAAAGCCTCCTTTGCGGAGGCTTTTTCTTCTTAGGTTTGTGAAACCAAAAAATTATTCCAGCATGCTTCGAAGCATCCACGCCGTTTTTTCGTGAAGCTGCATTCTTTGAGTCAGCAAATCCGCGCTGACTTCGTCGCCAGCTTTTTCAACCAACGGGAAGATGGAACGAGCCGTGCGAACAACCGCCTCCTGCCCTTCCACCAGTTGTTTGATCATATCTGTTGCGGAAGGAACACCCACAGGTTCTTCGATGCTGGTCAGTTTCGCGAATTCCTTGTATGTGCCCGGAGCGGCCACACCCAAAGAGCGGATGCGTTCAGCAATCAGATCCACGGCTGTTGCCAGCTCGGTGTATTGCCCCTCGAACATCACATGCAAAGTCTGGAACTGAGGACCGGTGACATTCCAGTGGAAGTTGTGCGTTTTCAGGTAAAGAGTGTAAGAGTCTGCCAACAACCGGGACAGGCCATCAGCAATTTTCTGACGGTCTTTTTCCTGGATACCAATGTTGATAGAGGGCTTCGCGTGCTTTTCGGACTTGTTGTTCTTTTTCATAGTCGGAACCTTTCTGTAAAAGCTACGACCTAAACTCTAAACCAAAACCCCAGGAAAAACAAAACCCAGCTTTTGAGGGCTGGGTTTGATTTGCTTTTTACTGCTTCAGCTGGCGCTGAACTAGCGGCGGCCGGATTTGATTTTCACTTGAAGTTTGGAGATCAAGTGAACTGCCATTTTCTCCTGAACCTTGCACATTTTAAGTTCATCGCGGCGGTAAGATCTTTGAGATGGAGTCAAAGTTCCAGTCTCAAGTTCCATTTCATAATCCAACTTGGAAGAACGGATGCCTTCCAATTCTTTCGTTTGCGTCTTGAAAAGTTTGGTTACGCCAGAAAGAGGAGCTACTTCGATCCACTCTTCTTTACCACGGTACCAGCTGACCATTCTCAGGAAACGTGCCTTGTTTTTAGCCAAAGTGAACTTCGGGAAGTTCGTGTCTTGAAGCTCAAGGATGTTTTCCACGTCATCTAGGTTCAGGTCATCTTCTTCACCTTCCATCAGAAGGTTGTCAGACAGGCTCGCCAATAGAGCGGTTTCCTGTTCTTCATCGACATCTACGTCGAAGGCCGATTTCTTCACCTCTTTTTCGTTATCTAGGTCAGAATCCAAATCTGTGTCGATTTCGTCGGCGTGCATGTTAGTGCCTGGATTGATCAAAACGAGCCTCCCCAATAGTGCATTAAAACGTCTAGGTGATTTAAAGTGGCCCAGTTATATCGCAACTTCTGGAATGACACAATATGTTAATTGCATGAAAAAAGGTGAAAATCACAGAAAAGCCCCCCACAAACCGAGACCTTTTTGCATTTTCATATCTAAATTTCATGCTCGATAAATAGGCATATCTCACTTCACGGCGATGACATCAACTCGGAATCCACCGGGCTTTTTCCAGAAGTACGAAGGCGAGGCTTTCACGGATATGCGATAGATCGGCCGCCCGTCCAAAGCAGCTTCACGCACTCCACTGGATTTCAATTCTCCTTCCAACCGATACTCGCGGCGCTCAGCGGAGGAATCCGCGTACTGAATATGCACTTCAACAATCTCTAGATTGTTGCGCAGCCCCACCAATCGAATGCGTTTGATGCGATTCAGGTCATAGCGTGGAAAGAAATCAAAAGTTCTGGTGCCGAAGCGTCCGGTTTCCCCGCCCCCTAGCGAATAAGGGACATCTTTCGGTGGAGCTGGAGGTGGTACAGGATAAGGCTCACCAGGATAGGGATCGTCCGGCAAAGGCACCGGCAGTCCGTCGTTTGCAACCCCGGTTGATAAAGCGAAGATCGTCAGAATAAGTATAAGCCACTTCCCCATGCAGGCCTCCTAGGCAATGACCCTAGTCGACCCGAGGGGTTTTTGAAAATCATGGAACGGACAATATGTCTGAAATCAATCCCAACGCATGTGCTTCACGGACTCACCAGAGTCACGCAGTTCACGCAAGGAATCAATTCCGATAGCCAAATGCTTGTCTACAAAGTTGGCTGTGACCTTCTTGTCGCTTTCTTCCGTCTTAACACCGTCTGGAATCATCGGGTTGTCAGACACAAGCAACAAAGCGCCACGTGGGATTTCATTCACAAAACCGGTTACAAAGATGGTCGCAGTTTCCATATCCACGGCCATCGCGCGTGTTTTAGTCAGGTAATCTTTGAACTGTTCGTCATGTTCCCATACACGGCGGTTGGTGGTGTATACCGTGCCTGTCCAGTAATCGCAGCTGTGTTTCGCGATCATGGTGGAAACAGCTTTTTGCAGACGGAATGACGGAAGAGCCGGGATTTCTGCCGGCAGGTATTCGTTACTGGTGCCCTCACCGCGGATGGCCGCGATCGGCAGAACAAAGTCACCCAGTTGGTTTTTCTTTTTGATACCACCGCATTTACCCAGGAACAAAACGGCCTTGGGATTGATTGCTGAAAGCAAATCCATGCAGGTTGCGGCCAACGCACTGCCCATACCGAAGTTCAGGATGGTGATGTTTTCAGCCGTGGCACTTTGCATCGGCTTATCCAAACCGCGCACCGGCACGTTGAACTGTTCAGCGAACATTTTCACGTAGTTACCGAAATTTGTAAGCAGAATATACTGCCCGAATTCATTCAGCGGCACGCCTGTGTAGCGAGGCAACCAGTTATCGACGATTTCTTTTTTTGTTTTCATGCTACTCCTAATAATTTTCTTCAATTGGTAAATTGGTTTAAGCTAACATGATATTTCGCAGAAGAAAAGGGGTCCGGTTATGAGTTCTACGCAAAATCATATTCTGATGGAAATTGCACCGAGGCTGGTCTCTGTCGGAGGGCCTCAAGTCCACCGCCTGATCCCCTACTCCAAAAAGCGAATGGTAGGCCCCTTCATCTTTTTCGACTATTTCCCGGCCACCGATTTCGCCGCAGGTGATGGGCTGAACGTGCGCCCTCATCCTCACATCGGTTTGTCCACCCTCAGTTACCTGCTGGAGGGAAAAGTTCTTCACCACGACAGCCTTGGGCACAAACAGGTGCTGACTCCGGGGGATGTGAACTGGATGACCGCAGGCAAAGGGATCTCACATTCTGAAAAACTGCCGGAAAACGTCATCGGCAAAGCGCACCGCCTGCACCTGCTGCAGTTCTGGGTGGCTCTGCCACTGAGCCAGGAAGACCGCGAACCCAGCTTCAAACATCACCCTGAAAGCAGCATTCCGCGTTTTAAAGTCGACGATGCCGACGTGGCACTGATTGCCGGAGAAGCGCTGGGCAGAAAGTCACCAGTGGATGTGTATTCACCGCTGTTCTTTATGGATGTGAAGCTTAATAAGGGAAAAACCTTCAGCTACGATCCCGGCACGCAGGAACTGGCTTTCTATATCATCAAAGGCAGCCTGGATATTGACGGCAAAATCATTCCACCGGACGACTTTGTGGTCCTGGAACAAGGCTCATCCTTGAAAGTCACCGCCACTGAAGACACGCAAGTTATAGTCCTTGGAGGCGAACCGTTCCCAGAGCCACGCTATATCTACTGGAACTATGTTTCCTCTTCACAGGAAAAAATCGAAGAGGCCAAAAAACAATGGAGAGAGTTGACCTTCCCGCAAGTCCCCGGCGAAACTGATATCATCCCGTTGCCACCGGAACCTGCAAACAAAGGGTAAGGAGTTTTTGTGCTGAAGAAATCAAAAGGACTTGTCGTCATGGCCTTGTTTGCCGCAGGCTGCGCCACCACGCCAACCCCGTCCACTCCGGAAGGCGACGAAGCCCTTGTTCCGAACTGGGAAACCCACGCCCGGGATGCTGAAATCATGAAAAGCGGCCCTGCTCCGGCATCCGCAACGGCGGCCACAAACGCACCCACCAGTGCCATGGATGAAATGGCGCTTGAAGCCCAGCAGTTCGCAACAATCAACTATGACAACTTGGGCAAAGATCTGAAAGCCGGAAAAGGCAAAAACGTCACTGAACTTTTCCGTATTCTGAAAATCCAACAGAAAGACCAAGCCACGGCTTTGCGCCGAGTGAAGTCACTTCACGACGGCAGCACCAGCGCAGCTCAGTTCAGCCAAGACCTATGGAATTGGTACCAAAATAAAAATTAGAACCAAGCTTCGAATTGATAACCCAAGTTCGTGCCGCTGAGCTTGTCGCTGAAAGCGGGGGCACGGTTTCCGATGAAGCTTGCGCCTTGGTTGGCGTCATTCCAGAACGAGTGGGACACAAACGCACGCATCACGGGGCGACCCCACATGCTTTTTCCGACGGACAACTGAGCTGCCGCAGTCACGCGACCCAGGTCACGATCCCCGACATAGTCGCCACCCGCGGTTTTTTCAGATTCATTGTTGATGCGGGAATAACCCGCTTCGAAGGCCCACTGGAAACGATCGGATACAAAGTAAATCGGACGAACACCGATGGCCTGCATCTGACTTTTGCTGTCTGCATCAGTGCCGCTGTCAGCAATCTCTGCTGCCAGACCGAACATCAGCGCCCAGCGATCTGTTACATCATAGGTGTAGTCTTCAACAAATCTCCAGGTCCACGCGCGGTTCTGGCTTTCATCCGTCGCAGGCACTGTGCTGTCAGCATAGATGTTGAATCCACGCATCGTGCCCTTTCCGTACAAAATGGCAAAGTTATTGTTACCACCCCACACAGGGCCCTGAAGACGTGTCGCCAAAGAATAACCATTCGTCGGAACATATTCTTCGGTGTCCGTGGAGCTTCCCGCGGCCCATGCATACACGCCCCAGAAATTCAGCTTCTGATCAGCGAATGACGGCACCGCTGTCCAGCGCAAATCCAACGCATTCAAAACCGGACGACCGACATTGGTGTCATTCAAATTATCATCAGCCTGAATCAAGTGAGCGAAAGCAAAACGCCCTTCACCCAACGGCAGACCTTCGATCCCCGCACCCACACCGCTCATGTCGGCGTAGTAGTACCAGTCAAAGATATGAAGATCGACATCACGATAAAATCTTTTACCGACCCAGAATTCCCCGGGGATTTCGGTAAAACCACCGGCCTTCACAAACGCTTCAATCTGGCTTGTGTCGCGGTTTGCAGAGGCTTCCCATTGACGCGTTCCTAAAGAGCTATAGACCATGCGGAACTGAGTTTTGAAAAATACGGGATCTGTTTCGGTGGGTTTAACATGGTGGAACACCATGGCCAATTCGGTATAGAAGTCGCACTCATTGCCTAAACGAAGGAAATTACCGGGCATTCCCGCATTTCCAAAGCAATTCATGTGACCACCCTGCATGTTCAGTCCGCTTCCGCCACGCAGATATCCTGTGAAAGTCGTTTCCACAGCGTGAGTTGTGCTGCTTAGAATCAAAAACAATAACGCAATCGTAATAGTTTTCATCGAGTTCCCTTGAAAAAGCTGAGGGATACCCATAAAGTCTGCGCCTGAAAAGACCTTACGCACGAAGACTCAAACTTTTTGGGGGAAATCTTTGAAGAGCTTCCGCTTTTGTTCACTACTATTGATCTGCAGCTTCGTACTTTCTTGCACACTTTTGCTGGGACAAATTGCTGAAGCCAAAGCCCCTGCCCGCGCCCAGTGGGTGGATAACTCGCGCATTGTTTTTCGTCTGCCACAAGGCTTCCGTGTTCACCAAAATCTTTTATTTTCACTCGGAGAACGCATCTCACTGCACCAGCAGGACTCCATTCTTCTGCCAGTGATTCGCACCGACTCTTCCCACGTTGAATTGAGCACGCAGCATCTTTCCTCCACGCAAATTGATCAGCTGATCCGGCGTCCATTGCGTCTTTTTGTATCCAATAAAAATGGCCAAATTCTGGATTCCACGGCTTTGCAATATTCCGGGATTCTGGATCAAATGTACTTCTATGACGGCGATGATCTGGGCGCACATGTGCGTTCCACGAGTGTCGGCGTAAAACTATGGGCGCCCACCGCACGCAATGTTGAATTGTTGCTATATAAGGATGCTCAAGATACGAATCCAGCAGCCGTTCTGCCGATGAGCCGCCAGCAAGGCGTATGGTTCGCGGATCTTCCCGGAAAATACGTCAACTATTTCTATCTTTACCAAGTGGAAGCGTATCAGCCACTGAGCGATCAGGTTGAAACCCACACGGTCACAGATCCTTACAGCTTCAGCCTGACGGCCGACGGAGCCAAGTCCCAAATCGTAAATCTGAATGATTCCTCTCTGAAGCCGCAAGGCTGGGATCGTTTGCATAAGCCTGCTCTTCGTTCTTTCAACGACATCGTAATTTATGAACTGCACATCCGTGATTTCAGCGTGGCTGATTTCACCGTGCCGTTCCCATATCGTGGTGGCTATGAAGCTTTCGCACAAACCAACTCCGAAAGCTCGAAGTACCTTCAATCTTTGGCAGACGCCGGGATGACCCACGTGCATTTGCTGCCGTTCAATGACTTTGGTTCGGTTCCGGAAAACAAAGACGCTTGGGAAAACTACGATTCCGAAAGTTCCGACCTGCAAGAAGCGCAAGCCTATCTTGGTCGCATCAAAGCCAAAGACCCGTTCAACTGGGGTTATGATCCGGTCCACTTTATGACCCCTGAGGGCAGTTATGCCACGGATCCTAACGGATCACGCCGCGTTTATGAAACCCGCAACATGGTGCAGGCACTAAATAAGATGAACCTGCGAGTTGTTCAGGACGTTGTATTTAATCACACCTATGAAGCAGGTCTGGAACCCTACTCTGTCTTTGATAAGATCGTGCCGCTTTATTACTACCGAGTGAATGACGAGGGTGACATTCAAAAAAGCTCCTGCTGCAACGACACCGCCAGCGAACATCGCATGATGGAAAAGCTTATGATCGACAGTGTGCTGCACTGGGCACGCACCTATAAAATCGACGCCTTCCGCTTTGACCTGATGTCCTTCCATTCCCGCAACACCATGGAGAAAATCAAATCCGAATTGCGCGGCCTGACGGAAAGAGAAGACGGCATCGATGGATCCAAAATCTATCTGTACGGCGAAGGCTGGGCGTTTGGTTCCTTCTATGACCGCTATCCAGCGGAGTCCCTGCACATGCTGAATTCCTATGGCAGCGGCTATGGATTCTTCAACGACCGTCTGCGCGACGCTGTTCGTGGAGGCACGACCAATTCCGCTGAAAAATCCGACCAGGGGTTTGCGACGGGGCTTTATTTTGATTTCAACAAAGAACCTGCCAATCGCAACACTCCGACCGATATCAACGGCCAGCGCGAAAAGCTTTTGCATCTGGGTGATGTGATTAAAGCGGGCCTTGCGGGCAACCTTCGTGATTTCAAATTCAAAGAACACTGGGGCTCATTCGTGACTGCAGGACAACTGCACTATCGTGGGGCGCCGACCGGCACCAGTGCCGAAGCGCTTGAAACTGTCAGCTATGTGTCCGCCCATGACGGTTACACTTTGTGGGATGCCGTTCAGGCCAAGGCACCGTTCTATACCAACGGACGTTTCCCTTCTTTGAGTAAATCGGAAGACCGCCAGCGCATGCATCAGTTGGCCCTGGCATTGCCGATGCTAAGTCAGGGTATTCCGTTTATTGAATCCGGGTCTGAGCTTTTGCGCAGTAAAAATGGCGATCAGGACAGTTACAATTCGGGGGATTTCTTTAATCGTATCGACTGGAGCCGTCAGCAGAACTTCTGGGGCGCAGGACTGCCACCCGCGTGGAAAAACGTGGAGGACTGGTCTTTCTGGCAACCACGCCTGCAGGAACCCGGCATGAAAGTCACGCCTGAGCTGATCACCCGCACAGAAAAGTACTTCAAAGCCCTGCTGCGTGTCCGTCAAAGTTCTAACCTGTTCAAACTCAACGATTTGTCCGAGATTCAGAAGTCTTTGACCTTTATCGATAACGACAAACAAACCGAGCCGGGTTTGATTGCGATGCACCTGCAGTCGTCCTCGGAAAAACTTTTGATTTTCTTCAACGCCGCTCGCGAAGCCCGCAGCTTCGAACACCGAGTCTTAGGCCAGAACTGGGAACTGCATCCGCTGCTGGATGAAAAAGTCGACGCGACTCTGTCACAGGTTCTGCTGGCCCCTTCTGACAAACGCATTCAAATCCCGGGTCGCAGCACCGTGATTCTAATTCAGAAAGCCGGTCACTGATGAAATTCTGGATTCTTCCTTTTCTGATTTTCGCTTCACTCACCGCCCGGGCCGAGGATGTGCGCATCCAGATCTGGCACCAGATGATCTATGGCCACCGTCAGGTCTTGGCCGAAGCCCTGGAAAAATTTGAAAAAGAAAATCCCGGCATCACCGTTCAGGCCACTTACCGTGAAACCGAAGAGCTTCGTTCAAGCTTCCAGTCTGCCGCCATGGGCGGCAGCGGTCCTGAGCTGGTTTACGGCCCCAGCGATCAGGTCGGGCCCTTTGCCACCATGGGCATCGTGCGCCCGCTGGACGAAGTTTTGGGCTCTGATTACTTCCAGAATTTTGATCCACTGGCCGCCCCCGTTTACGACGGCAAACACTATATGATCGGCGATGCGGTCGGAAACCATCTGATGCTTCTGTATAACAAGAAGTTCATCACCACCCCGCCAAAAAATTCACAGGAATTGATCGAGCTTGGCAAAAAAATGACGGTGGACACCAATGGCGATGGCAAAATCGACCGCTGGGGTCTGGTGTTCAATTATACAGAGCCGTTTTTCTTTGCTCCGTTTATTCCCGCTTTTGGCGAAGCCTTCTTAAAAGCCGACGGTGTCACTCCGAACCTGAATACCACCGCTTTGAAAGACACTTTCCAGTTCATTCTGAAGCTGCGGGATCAGGACAAGATCATCCCGAAAGAATGCGACTATGAAACCGCCAATGCTTTGTTCAAAGAAAACAAAGCCGCGATGTTAATCAACGGTGACTGGTCGTGGGGTGACTATCAGCAAGCCAAGGTGGATTTCGGCATCGCTCGCATTCCAATGATTTCTGAAACCGGCAAATGGCCAAGTCCGCTGGTGGGCACCAAGGGTTATTCCCTGAACGCCAACATGAAAAGCGAGGCTCATTACGAAGCGGCCGTCAAACTTTTGAAGTATCTGACTTCGACGCCAGTGCAATTGCTGTTCGCTGAGAAAGTCGGCGTTCTACCGTCAAATCTGCAGGCGCGTGAATCTGACATCGTCAAAAACAATCCACTCTTGAAAATTTCTGCCGACATCATGGAAGTCGGCACGCCTATGCCGGTAACCCCGGAAGTGCGTGCGGTCTGGGACAGTCTGCGCATTCAGTATCAAAAAGTTCTAGCCGGCAGTCTGCAACCGCAAGCCGCCGCGGAGCAGGCGCAAATCACCGCTGAACAGCAGATCCGCGATATGAACGAGGTTCTGACCCCGGGCGTGGGCGCCACTGTTTTGAAAGTTATTTTCGGCATTGGCATCGTGCTGTTGATCTGGCTGACAAGAAACTCGCTAGTGGCATTCTTTAAAGGATTCCGCGGGCCCCAGCGTTTTGCCTATTACATGATGCTGCCGGCGTTTATCGGCATCTTTGCTGTCATCATCTATCCGTTCTTCTATAATATCGCGATTTCGTTTTCGAACTTCAGTCTGCGCACGTTCCAAGACTGGTCCCTGGTGGGCTTCCATCATTATATCGCAGCTCTTTCGGATCCGCGCTTCTATTCCCTGTTCCTGAAAACCGTCATCTGGACCGTGGTGAACATTGTCTTCCACGTTTCTATTGGTGTGTTCCTGGCGGTGATCATCAATCAAGTGATCGCGGGGAAAGGATTCTGGCGGGCCTTGTTGATCATCCCGTGGGCGGTGCCTCAATACATCACCGCTCTTACCTGGCGCGCGATGTTCAATCAGGAATATGGGCCGATCAATATCTTCCTGCAACAGTTCCTGCACATGTCCCCGGTTCAGTGGCTCAGTCAGCCGACGACGGCTTTTGCTGCGTGTATTTTGACCAACGTGTGGCTGGGCTTCCCGTTTATGATGATCGTGGCCCTGGGCGGTTTGCAGTCCATTCCAAGCTCTTTGTACGAAGCCGCAAGACTGGATGGCGCCAATGCTTGGCAGCGCTTCCGTCATATCACATGGCCGTTGCTTTTGCCGGTGATGGCTCCGGCAGCTTTGCTGGGCTCCATCTGGACGTTTAACAATCTGAATGTGATCTGGCTGGTCAGTAACTCGGGGGAACCGGGTGATCAAACGCACATTCTGGTCAGCTACGTTTATAAAGCGGCCTTCAATCTGTATCGCTATGGCTATGCGGCTTCCGTGTCCGTGATCATCTTCCTGATTCTGGTGATCTGGGGTCTGGGATCCCTGAAAAGCCAATTCAAAAAGGAGACGAAGTAATGCTTAAAAAGACCTTCTCCTGGATCAGCATTTTGCTTTTCTCACTGTTTTCAATTTATCCGATTTTGTATGTGCTGTCGGTGTCTTTGCGTCCCGACAACGCCTTTCAGACACAGTCCTTGGAAATCATCGGACCGAATGCTTCCTTTAAGAACTTTGTGGATCTGTTTGCCACCACCGACTTCCTGATCTGGATGCGCAACTCTTTGGTGGTCAGTGCGGCGACCACACTTTTGGGTGTGGCTTTGGCATCGACCAGTGCGTATGCATTGGCAAGATACCGCTTCCGCGGGCGCAACATGATGCTATTTTCACTGTTGATGACCCAGATGTTCCCGGCGACCATGCTGATGCTGCCGTTTTATATCATCCTGTCGAAACTGCGCCTGATTGACAGCTTCTGGGGCTTGTTCCTGATTTATTCTTCAACCGCGCTGCCTTTCTGTATCTGGCAGATGAAGGCTTATTACGACACCATCCCCCGCGAGCTGGAAGAGGCGGCGTTGCTGGATGGCTGCTCGAAATGGATGATCTTCTATAAGATCATTCTGCCGGTGTCTTCTCCGGCGCTGGTGATCACGGCTTTGTTCAGCTTTATGAGCAGTTGGAGTGAATACGTGATTGCCGCCGTGGTTTTGCAGGATCCACAGCTCTACACATTGCCGTTGGGACTTCGTTCGTTCCAGGCAAGTCTTGCGACCCAATGGGGTCTTTATGCCGCTGGCGCCTTGATCGTCAGCGTTCCGGTTTTGATTTTGTTCATCAGTATTTCCCGATATCTGGTTTCTGGCCTGACCATGGGAAGCGTGAAGGGTTGATATGGCAAAAATTCAGTTTTCCAACATCAAAAAAAGTTTCGGTTCTGCCGATGTCTTGAAAGGCATCGATCTGGACATCGCTCCGGGGGAATTTCTGGTTCTGGTCGGACCTTCCGGTTGCGGCAAATCGACTTTGTTAAGAACCCTGGCGGGGCTTGAGTCCGCGGATTCCGGAACCATCAGCATCGACGGAAAAAAGATCAACGACATCGAACCGCAAAACCGCGACATCGCCATGGTCTTCCAGTCCTATGCTCTGTACCCGCACATGACCGTGGCGGAAAATATGGGATTTGGTTTGAAGCTAAAAAATCTGGCGGCGGCTGAAATCACCAAACGCGTGAATGAAATTTCCGAGCTTTTGCAGATCAAACACCTTCTGGATCGCAAACCGAAAGAACTTTCCGGCGGTCAGCGCCAGCGTGTGGCTTTGGGCCGTGCGCTCAGCCGTCAGACTCCGGTGATTTTGTTTGATGAACCGCTGTCGAATCTGGATGCCCATCTTCGTTCCCAGATGCGTCTGGAAATCAAACGCCTGCATCACAACTCGAAAAGCACGATGATCTATGTGACCCACGATCAGATGGAAGCCACAACCTTGGGGGACCGTATCGCGGTTCTGAAAGACGGCGTGATTGAGCAGATCGGAACTCCGTCTGAGATTTATCACCGTCCCAAGAACACCTTTATTGCGACCTTCATCGGCTCACCGGAAATGAACTTCCTGGAAGGCGCGGTTCTGGAAAAGATCCCATGGCCTGAAGCACGCAAGGCGGATCAGATTCTGGGCATCCGCCCGGATGCTTTTGCCTTGAATCAGGGGCCCTTGGGAACCCAAGAAGTTGCTTTGGGGGACTTCCAAATTGATATTTCCGAAAACCTGGGCGGCCAGCAGATGCTTCACGGAACACTTGCCGGTAACAACGTACGCATCCTGGTGGATTCGATGGATAATTTTTCCATGAAGCAGACCCTGCCCCTGAAGATCGACCTGACAAAGGCCCACCTGTTTGATAAAAAAACGGGCCTGAATCAAAGGCTTTAAGGAGATCGGATGATCCGCAGTTTGTCTCTCGGTTTTACAGCGTTCTTGCTGACTTTGGCATCTTGCCTGTCAGCAGCTGCGGCTCCGCGCACAGTCTTCGTTCAATTGTTTGAATGGCCTTGGAATGATGTTGCCCGTGAATGTGAAACCTATCTGGGCCCGGCGGGATTTTCTGCCGTTCAGGTCTCCCCGCCTCACGAACACATTCACTGGCAGGGCAACCCTTGGTGGGAACGTTATCAGGTTGTCAGCTATAAACTGGAATCCCGTTCAGGGACTGAGGCTGAATTTGCCGACATGGTCCGCCGCTGCCGTCAGGCCGGTGTCGATGTCTATGCCGATGCGATCTTGAACCACATGACCGGCATTCCCGGAGGTGTGGGTTCTGCCGGCACGCAGTTTAGTCACTACGAATACCCGGGTCTTTATTCCCCTCAGGATTTCCATCACTGTGGCAGAAACGGCAACAATGACATCCGTGATTTCCGTGATTTGTACGAGCTGCAAAACTGCGAGCTGGTCGATCTGGCGGACCTGAAAACCGAATCCACTTACGTGCAGGAAAAACAGGCCGAGTACTTAAACCGTCTGCTGGATCTGGGTGTGGCTGGCTTCCGCATTGATGCCGCCAAACACATCCCGGCCCGTGATCTGGATCAAATCCTGAAGCGTCTGAAAAGATCGGCTTACATCTATTCTGAAATCATCTATGACCCGGCAGGCCCCGTTCAATACGCCGAATATACGCCGTTCAGTGATGTGACGGCCTACGATTATCCTCACCGTCTGGGGTATGCTTTCAAAGATAAGAACACCGAGGCTTTGCAGTTTATTGCCAGTGGATTCCCAAACAGTATTGATTCCATCGTCTTTGTCACCAACCACGACATCGAACGCACAAATGATTATTCCGTCTTGAAATATTCAAGCCCTGAACAGCACCTGTACCGTCTGGCGCAGATCTTTATGCTGGCGTGGCCGTTTGGTTACCCACAGGTGTATTCCGGATTTGATTTTAATTCTTTCGATCAGGGACCGCCTTTGAATGACAACCTTCGCACCTTGCCGATTCTGGATGAACAGAACCAGTGCCGCGCCCCTTGGACTTGCGAACACCGTCTGCCGGAAGTGGCTGCCATGGTGGACTTCCGCAATCAGACCGACAAGGCCTTCAGTGTATCAAACTGGTCAACCCACGGCCGCGACGTGATCTCGTTTGCCCGTCCGCGCTTTGGTTTTGTGGCCATGAACTTTGGTGGTCAGTCGGTGACCAAAGAATTCCAGACCAATCTTCCCGCCGGCGAATACTGCAACATCGTGGATTCGGGTTATCGCCTGAAATCCCGCAGTTGCGCTAAAGGCTTTAGCGTCAACAACAGCGGAAAAGTGCGCGCAACACTGGCGCCTTATTCATCCTTGGTTCTTTTAGTGAAGGCACAAGTTAAAAAATAATATGAAAAAGAAAACCTACACCATCGGTCTTGATCTGGGCGGAACCAAACTGGCAGCAGCGCTGCTTTCTGATACCGGCGAAATGCTGGATTTCATCAAGGTTCCGGTCGACATGAACCGCGAGAAGTCCGCACCCAAGGCCCAAAAGCGCCTGATTCAACTGATGACGGACATTGCTCTGGATTTCAAAAAACGTTTCCCGAACGAAACCAAAGCCTCTGTCTTTAGGGGCATTGGTCTGGCCAGCGCAGGTCCTTTGAATGCTGAAACCGGCACTCTGATGAATCCTGCCAACTATCCAGGCTGGAAGATCGTTCCGATCCTGGATCTGCTGACCAAAGAGATTCACAAAACCTGGAAGACCCCGGTGTTCTTCCAGCACGATGCCACGGCGGCAGCTTTGGCTGAAGGCTGGGTTGGTGGCGCACAGAAAATGAAGTCCTTTGCGATAGTCACCATCGGCACGGGTGTGGGCACTGGCGTGATCTTTAACGGCCTGCCGGGCCAGTCTGACGGCATGGGCTCTGAATACGGCCATATCGTTGTTGATTACCAGCGCCTGATGAAAAATCCGGAAAAGATCGACCACTGCACAGTGGAAGGCATTGCTTCCGGCACGGGCCTTCTTCGTCGCGCACGCGAGATGGGTTTCACTGGAAATTCCGTGGAAGAACTGATTGCCGCCAACGATGCCAAGTACCAGGTGCTGTTCAAGGAAATGGCCTGGGCATTGGCGATTCTTTGCTATAACCTTTCTATCGGCTACAACCTTGAGAAGATCTTCCTCAGCGGCGGTCTGATCAAGATTCGTAACATGTACTTAAAAGACCTGAAGGATCACTACAAAAAGATGATCCGCCAAAGCAAGACGGTCTTTGAATGCCCGATTGAAGTGGCCAAGACTCAGAACCATGCAGGCGTTATCGGCGCGGGCTTCCTGCCCCACCTTTACGGAAAAAAATAAGACTACAGACAAAACAAATAAACAAGGCCGGTTCATCACCGGCCTTTTTCTTTTTCATGTTTTAAAAAACTAAACTGTCAGCTCTTTCGGGATCCCTTTTGGAATCGCGCTTAGAAGCTTCTTGGTATAGTCGTGTTGAGGGGCATCGTAGATCGCCTGAGCCGTGTTGTGCTCAACGATCTTACCACCGAACATCACTGCCACTTCGTCAGAGATGAATTTCACCACAGACAGATCGTGAGAGATAAAGATGTACGTCAGGTTCATTTCATCCTGAAGGTCCAACAACAAATTCAGAATCTGAGCCTGGATGGAAACGTCCAACGCAGACACGGACTCGTCACACACGATGAATTCAGGACGAACCATCAAAGCACGCGCGATGGAAATACGCTGTCTTTGACCGCCAGAGAACTCATGCGGATAACGATTCATCATTGCCGGGCTCATGCCCACTTTTTTCAGCATCTCAGCGGCAATTTCGCGGCGCTCGTTGTTGTTTTCACCGATGTTGTGAATCTGCATTGGTTCCATCAGGATGGTCCCGATAGTCATACGCGGATTCAGGGAAGCATACGGATCCTGGAAGATGATCTGCATTTTTTTGCGGATCGGATGCATGTGACCGTAATCAAGCTTGGTGATGTCCTGACCATCGAAGATGATCTGACCGTCCGTCGGCTCAATCAAACGCATCAGCGTGCGACCCAGAGTGGTTTTACCACAACCGGATTCACCCACCAGTCCCAGGGTCTGACCTTTTTTAACTTTGAAGCTGACGCCGTCCACAGCCTTTGTATAGCTCTGAACACGACCCAACAGACCGCCTGTGTGAGGGAAGTGGGTTTTCAGGTCATTCACTTCAAGAATGACTTTGTCTTCACGGATGATTTCTTTGGCTGGAGTGTACACACGTGCGCCTGGCGTGATTTCTTCGCCCGCTGCACTCATGAAGTCAGAAAGAACCGGAAGACGAACGGGGTTTTCATCCAAAGAAGGACGGCACGCCAAAAGACCCTTTGTGTACGGGTGCTTTGGATTGTCGAAGATTTCTTTGGAAACACCACGCTCAACGATTTCACCTTTGTTCATCACGATCACTTCATCAGCGATGTCAGCAACAACACCCAGATCGTGGGTGATGAACAAAAGACTCATGTGAGTTCTTTTTTGGATGTCTGCCAGAAGATCCAGGATTTGTTTTTGGATCGTCACGTCCAACGCGGTGGTTGGCTCGTCACAGATCAGAACATCCGGATTACAAGCAATCGCCATCGCGATCATGATACGCTGGCGCTGACCGCCGGAGAATTTGTGAGGATAGAAGTACAGACGTTCTTCAGCGTGCGGGATGCCGACTTGTTTTAGAAGATCCAAAGCTTTGTCCAAAGCCTGCTGTTTGTTCAGGTTTTGGTGAAGCATCAGGGTTTCAGTGATTTGATCTGCGACCGTCAGAACCGGATTCAAAGATGTCATTGGTTCCTGGAAGATCATGGAGATGCGTGCACCACGGATCTCACGCATTTTCTTTTCAGAAACTTTCAGCAGGTCCTGGCCTTCAAATAGAATTTCACCGCTGGAAACACGGCCTGGATTTCCGATCAAACGCATGATCGCCAGGGACGTGATACTTTTACCGGAACCGGACTCACCCACCAACCCAACTGTTTTACCTTTTGGGATATTGAAAGAGATGCCCTTTACGGCCTGTACAATCCCGTCTTCGGTTTTAAACTCAACAGCAAGATTGCGGACTTCGATAATATTTGTGTTGCTCATTCTTTTTTGTCTCTCCAGATGGCCTCAGGATTCTATCACCTTTTAAGGCAAATAAACCCCTGAAATGACCACGGTCAAATTCCAGAAACACTGAATCGCTTATCCGGGCAAAATGGTCAATAAATTGTGTTCAATCCTATTGGATTTTCAAAGGATTTTGCCCTGTCTCGAACTGGGATGTTCCCCAAAAAGTCCTGTTTTCAGCCTCTATGGGAACATTTAGTCATTTTTTCAGTATAGAAGGTCCAGCCAAGAGCCGATGACTCTAGGGAAGGCTATAAATGGGGAACGCCCCGCAATGACGCCTCAAGTCTAATCGGTATTTATAGGGGGAGACGAAATGACGGTCCTTTCATCATGCATCAGCACCTTGCTTGTGGCTGCGATCCTGTACGGCTCCCCGGCTCTGGCCAGCGGCACTGAAGCCGGTCACTGCACCGACTGCTTTGTCGAAACACCCAACGGCCTCAGAATGAAAGACAATCTCACCTTCGTGGCTTCAGTCATTGACGATATCAATGACAAATACAAATGGGGACCGGCCTGTAGCAACTACGCCACGGGCACCAAAATCGGTGAATGGGGCCATGCCATCCGCAAGGAATATATGGCCGGCAACTTCTCCCACTTGGCAGAAGGCTCTCCGGATATCTATCAGCTATGCCCGACCTATAAAATCATGAAGCCCACCGACAAGGCCAACTTCTGGGTTCTGGTCTTTAATGCCATGACCCACTACGAAAGCACCTGCAACCCGAAAGCCACAGCAAAAGGGCCCAACGGCAGTCTGTATGGCCTGATGCAGTTGCATGTGGGGCGCGAACAGGTCTATGCAAAGTCCTGCGAGAAGGGCGACAGTAAAACACCGGTGAACACTTTCGCCTGCACCCTGGACATGTTGAATGGTCAGTTACGCCGGGACAATGCTCTGTTCAGTCGTAAATCCTACTGGGATGTTCTGCGCCCGCAGGCAGCCAGTGGAAAAGCCAAAAAGATCTCAAGATCCATCAGCGCTTACGTTCCCTGCCACGATGAAAAACGTCTGAACGTGAAGCAGGCAGAATTCTTCGACAACGAGGAAGTCTGGAAAGCTCTGCAAGTCAGCGACAGCCCGGAAAACGGCGCCTGGGACGGATAGTCGTCTTCAAGTCAGGTAAATCCTACAAAACCGGCTACCACAGCCGGTTTTGTCGTTTTGGTGTTCGCCATGAAATTTCGAACAGTTCGTCCTTCAAAAAGGCTTAAACTCGGGAAAACCTCGCAATTGACATATACATGTCCAATTTGAGTTGGTAAGTGTTTTTGCCAAATGAAGACGTTGAATAAGTTTTTCCATGTAAAGTTTGAAGAAAGACGTGCGGCAAATCCGCGATTCTCACTGCGTGCTTTGGCTCAGCGGGTGGAGATCTCTCCGGGTCACTTGTCCGAGATTTTCAACAACAAGCGCCCGGTGTCTTCGGCTAACTTCAACAAGCTGGTGGCAGGTTTGCGCCTGACGGAAGAAGACCAACAGAAGGCCCAGTCCCTGTATGACTCCGAGAAAAAACGCAAAAAAGCCACCCACTCTATAGAACGCGTTCTGAGCAAATCAGAATTCTCCGAAGTTTCCAGTGTGGATTTTTTCCTGGTGCTGGCGGCAATGGATTTGCACACAGAAGAATGGGATGTGGAGCTGATTTCATCTGAAACCGGAGTTCCTTCCGAACGCACGCAAACTGTCATGAACAAGCTTTTGCAACTGGGACTGGTTGAAATGAACAGCCCCACCACTTATGTGAAAACCGTGCGCAGCCTGGCTTCTGAAAGCGACATCCCGAACTTTGACGTGCAAAAATTGCACAAAGAGGCCCTGAAGCGCTCGACTGACATTTTCCCGCAGGTTCCCACTGAAAAAAGGGAAATGGTTTACCTGACAATGGCTGTAAATCCGAAAAATTTGGACCGGGCAAAAAAAGAACTCGAAAAGGCCTGGAAAAAGGTTTACGGAAAGCTGACTCAGGGTGAATGCACTGAAATTTACACGCTGGGCATGCAACTGCTGCCCGCCGTGCCAAAGGAGACCGAATGAAACATCTGCTTGCTCTTATCGTTTTATTGGCCGCGCCCAGCGCATTTGCTCAATATGTTGTTCGCAACGGCGGCTACGTCGTCAGCTGCCTGAACCAACCCACCGTCGCATTGGAAATGGCGGAAGCCAAGGAAGAAGGGATCAACGTTCAGTACTCCCCGGCCCGTTCCTACCAGGCCAAAGTGTCTGACTTGATCGCGCGCATCCGTCCGGTGAATTCCCAGAAAGCCTTGAAATACACGCAGTGGCTGAAGCAGTGGCCTCAACAAATCCGCTGGAAGGCCTCTTTTGCTTTGGAAGGCCCCAACGACCAGGGTGATATGGAACTGGGTCGTGGCTGCCGACTGAAGATTGCCATTGTTCAGACCAATGAAAGTCGTTTTGGCATTCAGGAGTATGACATTGATTCATTGGTATGGAGCTCTTTGGATGAAAATCAAAAGGCTGCGCTGGTGATTCATGAATTCATCTATCGCGACGTTCTGGAGGAAAATCCCGAATCCAATTCCTTTGAGGTTCGTTTCATCAACAAATCCCTGCACGACCTGGATTCCCAGCTCCGTGACCGTCGCAAGTTCACAGAGCTGATGCATTCCTTCTAACGGCAGGCAGAGGACACCAGACGCTGAAAGTCGGTGTCCTTTCTGAACTTAAAGATCACGTCGCCGTCACTCATGTAATTGAAAATATCCAGATTGCGCAGAGAACAGTTTCTTTGCGCTCCGGTCAGAACCGAATTCCCGCTGCGGATCATCGCCGGATCCTGATTCAGCGCAAAGCCCACATCCAGAATCTGCCCCTGATAACCCACGATGGATACGCCGCCTTTATTATTGGTGGCGACTTTATCAACCACCACTTTCGCAGCCCCCGAAATGGACTTCAGAACAGCTTTATTAACATCAAAGACGAACTTGTCTCCGGTGACGTGCTCGATGATCAGCTCGTCTTTTTCCGGCACCCACTGATGGCTGATCACAGTCTGCTTTCTTGGGAACAGGAAAAAGTCACGGGCTCCGAACTGCCCATCGGTACCATAAGCGTTAAAGACCATGAACATGCCATCTTCGGTCAGCACATAGTCGCGATAGATCATGTCCTTGTAGGCATCCGTGGGAGAAACAGACAACATGCAGATGCCCGCCTGCTCAAGCCAGATGCGCTGAAGCTGCACGCCCCCTTGGGTTTCGGTCAGGGTCTTGCAGCGATCCGGTGCCGGGGCTGCCTGTGCCAGCCAGACAAAAAGAAACGCGGTGATGAACAGAACGCTCTTCATGGGAACCTCCTTGGGGTGACCTTCAGATTACAAATCCCCTCGAAGCGGTCAACGAGCCCACGACCAGAACCTGTTTCATCAATAAAGTGTGAACAGATTCATCCACCTGTTCCCGCCAAAAGTTTGACTGAAAATCCGGGCACAGGCCCAATGAATTGTCACCTTAGGAGGATCTTATGAAGTGCCTGAAAACGCTGGTGTTCTTTGTCTTGCTTTCCCCCCTGGCAGTTAGCGCGCAGGTTGAATCGCGCATGGATTTTGGGATGCTGATGGTGGGTGCCGAACGCTCGAAGGACATGCTTTTGACTAATTACAATGCCACCGCACTTCGTGACATTTCACATACAATTTCTGGGGGCGGCTTCACCGTCGCAAGCGACTGCCCCGAACAATTGCGCTCCGAGCTTTCCTGCCGCTATCGCCTGACCCTGACTTGCCATCGCGAAGGCTATCAGGAAGGAATGTTTGAAATCTTCACCTCTGATAAGAATTACCGGGTGCATCTGTCCGGATACTGCAATCCCCTTTGACCCTTAGATTAGTTTTTATACATTTATAGTATATTAACTATATTTTTATATATTTAACAAATATCAGGGCAGGCTCTATAAGCAGGTTCATAAACCTTTCTTTGGAGCCCAAAAGTGAAAACGCTTATGTTTACCCTGACCCTTCTTCTGTCTGCTTCCAGTTTTGCCAAAAGCGACTATAACTCCCGCACCATCGAACAAGCTGTGGCACAACTAAGCCAGATCGCCCAAGAGACCCGCGTGACTCAGGTCCAACCTTCCACGGACGTCAAAGGCATGGTTCGCGAATTTGCACTCGCAGCGGGCGAAGTCGAGTCTGCAGAGGAATTTGAAGCCAGTTGGCAGGGAGACAATGCGGCGGCCTGGCAGGGCGATTCCACCAACTGGGGCAGTTCAGACCTGAAAGGGGCCTCCGAATACGTCCTCAGTGTTTTGGAACAAAACCTTGAATACAGCGAACAGACCACGGAAGACAAAGTGGCTTTCTCTGAAGCTTATCTGAAAGCTCAAAATGCCTTTTCTCTTCTTCGCCACATCAAAACTGTGAAATACGGAGTCGGCCCGGTCGGCGCTGTTCAGTGCGGCTTCCAATTCGCGGCTTTGCTGGTGATTGATAGTGAAACCGGCAAGGTGTACACTATCATCATGGAAGGTTCAGGCTGCTAAGGCCAGAAAGGCTTTATGCTGATTATCTTTATCGATGCGGACGGCTGCCCCGTCAAAGACGAGATCTATAAGGTCGCCGAACGCTATCAGCTGAAAGTCTTTGTGGTTGCGAACAAGTACATCAACATCCCCGCCAACGAGCGAGTGGAAATGGTGGTGGCGTCTTCCGGTTTCGATGCCGCCGATGACTGGATTGTCGAGCAGGCAGGGCCTGGCGACATCGTGGTGACTGCGGATATTCTGTTGGCCGAGCGCTGCGTGAAACGCCAAGTCCGTGCGCTGGGTCCCAAGGGTGTCGAATTCACTGAAGACAGCATTGGATCAGCGGTGGCGACGCGCGAGCTGATGCAGAATCTTCGTCATATGGGCGAAATGCGCGGCGGTCCCGCACCGATGGATAAAAAAGACCGCTCCCGCTTTTTGGGGAAACTGGATGAAATCATCCAGTCCCTGAAACGACGCTAGGGCCTGTCGTTCAATCCCAACCCCTGCAAGATGCGCGGAATGCATTTTTCCACTCTGGAAACCCGGGTGGCCGCTTGTTTGGCTGAAGTGATATGCATCAGATACAGGCGCTGACGGCCCGGAGTCAGCTTTCCAAAAGCGGCTTTCAGTTTCTTGTTTTTATCCAGGGCCTGTTTCAATTCTGCAGGCAAGGCTGGCATCTTTGCCGGTTTCTTTTGGGTTTTCACTTCGGCTTCAGAAATCTTGACGGCTTCTTTGATGTAAGCGCGAATTGCCGCCTTCACTTTCGTGATGTCAGCGACACTGGTGAATTCAAAGCGTTTTGCCGACTGAGAGTTTGCACCCGGTGACTTCAGCAGTTTTTTTGAATCTTTAAGTTCACTCCCCTGAAAGAACATCAATGCGCAGGAGTTCTTAAAGTTCTGGATGATGGCGATGTTTTTATCTTCATGCAGATAACAAGGCAGACTCCATTTAAAGTCTTCGCTCAAACCACTGTCCAATGCAATCTGCCGCAGCAGCTGAACTTCCTCTTTCCACTTCTTCTCTGACTGAATGAAAGCATCCACTTTGGCATTTTTGCCACTCATGACAACACCCCTTGCTCTAAAAGGATGCAACGAAGCCCAGGCAAAATCAATTCCACTCTATCCGCCAAGAAAGGTGCAGTCGGCAGTTGTGCCCGCGCCAGGTCCGAAACAGTATTAAAAGGGAAAAAGAAAAAAAGGATGGTGCAGTCGGCAGGACTCGAACCTGCAACCCCTTGGTTCGAAGCCAAGTGCTCTATCCATTGAACTACGACTGCATAGAGGGCCTCAGACTATCAATGAAGCCCTGCGGAACGCAAGGTTTGGGCCAGCGCAACGTGGCGTCATTACTCTTCAAGCCAGACGGTCGAACTATAAAGATTTCGAGGATCTGCCACTTTGGCCCCGGTATCCGGATCCAGCACCAGAGTGCCCTCGGTGTAGCTGACCCCATTGTACGTGTTGAAATGGGCCATCACGATGACCTTGCCGGACACTTCTCGCATGGCCCGGGAGGCCCAGACGGCGATATTCGGCGCCCAAGCGGTCACTGAACCATTTGAAAGATTGAAAGCCGCCAGACGCGAGCGGGCTTCACCACCCACATCCGTAAATTGCCCGAATAGATAAACTTTTTCATCGATGACAGCCACGCCATTGACCCAACTGTCGACTGTTGGTGTTCCACCAAGCAGACTCCCCGTATTCAGATCCACCTTTGCCAGATTTTCGACAGCCTGACCATCCACCGTTGAAAAACCGCCACCGAACACCAGGGCAGATCCTTCAATATCGAATCCAAACACCCGACCGTCCACCTGAGTTGTCCAAGGCACACCTGTCGCATCGACGAAGCTGAGTTTTGCAAGATAAGCCGCTCCCATTCCATCGCTGCCAATACTGGTAAATTCACCCGCAATCAGCAGACTTCCCTGCACGCTTCGCATATCATAGATTTCGTCATTGGCATCCGCATCCCAGGAGGTGACCTCCCCGTCGGTGTCCAGCTCTACCAGATAACGTTTGCCCGAAGGTGTTACGCCAATGTTGGTGAACCTGCCACCGACAAAAATCCTTCCCTCATGGACAACCACGGACTTGACATAGTCATTGGGCGAAGGAGCCCAGGGCATCACTTCTCCGTCAGGATCATACATGACCAGATATCTGGTTTCGGGAAGCCCCAGTGTTTTGGACTTATGCACATACAGCAACTCTTCACCTTCATTGAGAGCCCCCAAATAAGTGCCTTCGCCCACCGGACTGGCCACTGCAGGAACGTACTGAGTTCCGTTCGATTTATTCCAGTACCCCACAGTTCCATTTGTGAACGACAAGATATGGCTGTCAGTGACTTTTAACTGTGACACCCAACCTTCCGGTTCATAGGTGGTCGCCCAGCCTGTGTCCAGTGTTGGAGTTGCGCCGCTAAAATCGAACTTGGCTATGTTTCGAGTGGGATGACCATTGACGGCATCAAACATTCCGGCAATCCAAAGCTCATCGCCCTTCAGCTCATAGTCCGAGAAGCCTCCCCAAGCCGGCACCGCCGTCAGTCCCGCGACAAACCCCGTGTTGGCACCGTTGGTGGAGTTCAGCATCACAAGTCCTCCACCATCCACAAGCACCAGGGTTCCGTTATGCCATTTCATTTTTCCGGATTGAGAACTTAACCCCGTGGCGGCAAAAGAAGTGTCGGCATTATTATCAGTCAAATTGATCTTGGCTACACCTTCGGAAACATGAAGATTGGCGCCAACAGTTCCAAAAGCCCCTGCGATAAATATGGATCCAGAAGCAATCTCGATTGAACGAATGTGCAAGTCCCCGAAACTGTCCGTGGTCAGCGGTGGCGCCCAAGGCAACAAATCCCCCGTGGCGATATCAAAGGCGGCAAGAGCGGTCCGGCTCAGCGAAGGGCTGCCCGCTGCCGTAAAATCTCCTCCCACATAAAGAACTCCATCATGAACCTTCAGAGCACTCACCCCTGCAGCAAGAGCTCCACGGGAAAGTTGGGGATTCCAATCCGAAAGTGTCCCGTCCGGTTTGATATGAATCAAGGCTTGAGATCCATTCTTGGCCTCAAAGTACCCCCCGACATAATAACCTCCAGCCCCATCCGCCTCAATGACATGAGCTTCTCCGACGGCGGCGTCGGAAGGTCCGATGGACTCAACTGCACCCGTGACTGGATTGTATTTTAAGAAAGGACTGCTGCAGGGGCCGATGCGAGTAAAGTCACCGGCCAAGATCGTTTCACCCGACGGCATCTCCGCTTGAGAAAACACGGGTCCATTCGCACAAATTTTCTGAGATATTTGAGGGGCATCAACAACACCCTCCCCACCGTCGGGACGCAACAGTGAAGGCAGCATTTGCCCAGCGATGTTGGCCTCCAGGGTGCAACCCACGGAAATCAACGCGAAACCAGATAATAGAACGTTCAAAACAAGGACTCGCATACAGTACTTTTCGGAATGCGAGTTCTCAAATATGAATTACACCGACAAGGATTGCAGGGACTTAATTGCCCTGCCCCAGATCAGGACACTTAGACATCCTTGACGATGAGATGATTTTTAAGCTCATTGCCTTTACCAGAAATGACCGGGAAATGAGTCTGCAGGTCCTTGCCACAAGCCTCAATTGCCGCCACAAAGCCATCCGCCCACTTGCCCTCATGCAGATGTTTACCCAGCATGCCCAAGATCTCATCCCAGTGTTCTTTGGGCAGTTTTTTTGAGATCCCCTCATCCGCCAGAACGACAGCTTTCTTTTCCATCACAGAGACAAAGATCAAAACCCCGGTCCCGCCTTCGGTGCGATGAATGCGGTTCAGATAGAATTCCAGATGCGCACGACGGTGAACCGAATCCAGTTCGTCCTTTTCAGGAACAAACACTTTCTGAATCCACTTGGACTTGGCCAACACTTGCGAAAGACCAAAGAAGATCACAACAATCACCGGCCACAGATAAACCCAAGGAGTCACCCACAACCAGTCACTGAACGGAAACTCAACAATGACCAAAAACAGAGTCAAAAGCAAAGTCAGCGTCAAAGGCACATGCCCCACGGCGGAAGAACGACGAACAATTACAGGAACAATCTCTCCCGAAGTGGTTTCTTCCACCTTGGAAATAGAAGCCTCAATCCGCGCAAGATCCGCTTCAGAAAGATATTTATTAATCCAAGCCATAAATTTCCCTCAAAAAATCAATTACCGCTGCCAAACACCAGCCAAAACGACTTCAACACACCCAAGGCTAGGCATTAAGCAAAAAGGCGAATCCTAGGTTGTCAGCCAGGCCTCGTCTGCGACTTGGGGAAAGGCTCTTTGCCTTACTCGCAAGTTCCGCAAGCGAACACCAAAAACCCAGCGGCAGCCACCACAGAAAACCAAGAGCGAGGACTGTCCGAAGCGGGTAAGGCAAAGAGCCTTTCCCCAAGACGCAGCCCCGAGAGCTTGGTTTACCAACTGCCGGATGAGCCCCCGCCGCTGAAGCCGCCGCCACCACCGGACCAGCCGCCTCCGCCACCCCCGCCGGAAGACCATCCCCCACCACCACCGTAGCCACCGCCCCAGCCGCCACCACGAAGATGACGTCCACGACCGCCACCAAAGCGACCCAGGATAGAAATAATGATGAAGAGAATGATGATCACACCAATAGGAATATCGCCGCCGGAACCATCACGGTCACTTTTTGCAGGAACACCTTCCTGCAGTCCGTTTTGTTCTGCGAACTCTTTATCCGCCAGACGTAAGATCTCGTGTGTCCCCAGCACGATCCCGGCAGAAAATTGACGGGCGCGGAACAACGGCACCACCTGATCACGAATGATCCGGCTGGCGATCACATCGGGAATAGCGCCTTCAAGACCCTGCCCGACTTCAATACGCAGTTTGCGATCATTGGCCGCAATCAGGAACAAAACCCCGTTGTCTTTTTTCTCGTCCCCGAGCTTCCACTTGTCAGTGACAGCAATGGACGCCATCTCGATGGGCATGCCATCCAAGGTAGGAACGATCAAAACTTGAACTTGAGCGACCCCGCGTTTGTTGAAGTCATAAAGAAGCTGCATCAGCTCTTGACGGTCGTTGCGGGAAAGATAACCGACCTCGTCCATCACAGGACCGGTCAGCGTGGGAACCTTAAACTCAGCCCGGGCGGAAACACCCAGGGCCAAGAAGAAAGCGAAAAAAGAATATGCTAAGAAACGCATGTTCCCTGACAAACTAGAACTTCACTTCCGGTGCTTTTTCAGCAGAAGCTTTTTCTTCCGGAGTCATGTCCCATTGAGGCATTTTTTCGAAGTGATACATGATCGCATTTGTCCAGCTTGTCGGCGGAACGCTGACTTGGTTGTTAAATGCATTGATAGTCTCGATGTATCTTTGACGAGCAATTGTGATGCGGTTTTCGGTGCCTTCCAGCTGAGCCTGAAGATCACGGAAGTTCTGATCCGCTTTCAACTGAGGATACTGCTCTGACACCACCATCAAACGACCCAAAGCTTGAGACAAACCACTTTGCGCCTGCTGGAATTTCGCCAGTTGCTCGGGAGTCACTTTGGAAGGATCAATCTGCATAGCGGTCGCTTTGGCACGAGCCTCTGTCACCGCCGTCAAAGTAGCTTCTTCATGCTTCGCATAACCCTTAACAACATTCACAAGATTCGGAATCAAATCAGCCCGACGTTTGTATTGATTGTTCACCTCAGCCAAAGCAGCCTCAGTAGCATTCTTAGCTTGAGGAAGAGATTGAATCCCACAACCTGCCAAAAATGGCATCAACATCAAAGCAAGAACTAGAATACGGTTTTTCATAAAAACAAGGCCTCCGTTAGATTCGTTAGAACTTATAGCTGGACATCGACGCGAGTTCCGCAGTGAGGCAAAACAGCCTCTGCGGAGCCACCGCCAAAAAAACACGAACGAGGACTGTCTGAGCGGCGAGGTCCAGCTATAAGTTCTAACGAATCTCCCAGTGACCCACAATAAAAACCGAATTATAGTAGTCGGATGACACGGATAATTAAGCTTCAACACACCGAAATAGCGGGCTGCATCTTCGTTGACAAGATCGCAGGTCTGAACACCCATACGCCCGAGTATGGTCAGCGCGGCTGTGTCGAAATTTATGAAGAAGAACTGGATCGTAAGCTCTACACCGTGCATCGTCTGGACAAAGCCACTTCCGGCGCTTTGGTCTTTGCCACCAGCTCTGAAATTGCCGCCCAGCTGACTCAAGCCTTTGAGCAGCACAAGGTCGAAAAGAAATACCTTTTCCTGACCGACAAAAAAATCGCCCGCACTGAGTTCACCTATGAATCCTTCATCCAGAAGGAAAAAAATGTCTTCGTCAGCCGCGACACCCAGGAGCCCAATTCCAAAACCAGTTTCAAATGGGTGAAAGCTTTGGGTCCTTACCAGTTGTGGGAAGCCGTGCCCCACACGGGTAAACCGCACCAGATCCGTCTGCATGCTGAAGCCAACGGCATCGCCGTTCTGGGTGACAGTGATCACAATGGGACCAACCACTTCCGTCTGTGCCTGCACTCGCAGGTGTTGGGCTTTGAGTTGAATGGCCAAAAAGTCCGTTATGAAACTCCTCTGCCAGGCTGGGCCGAAGACGACTTCACGGCCGATCCGGAAGAACAAATCCTGACAGAAGCCTTTCAGCGCCGCGAACGCATGTACAAGTTTTCAACTTTGACTGATGAGTGTCTGCGCCTTGCCCATCGCGAGCTGGACACTTACCGCATCGATCAATATGGCGAATATCTGTGGGTTTACTGGTACAAGGAATCCGATCCAACGGTTCAGGATTTGTTGCGCTTTGAAAAAATCGCAAAGAAGTATCACAAAAAGATTCTTGTCCGAAAGATGCTGAATCGCGGGGAAGACCCGAACGCCGAAGTGCTTTGGCATATCGGCAACACCGCTTCACGCTGGCAGGCCAAGGAAAACGGCGTGATCTATGATCTGCGCAGCGACACCGGCCTGTCCCCGGGACTGTTCCTGGATCAGCGTGAAAACCGCCTGTGGGTCAAGAATCACGCTGAAGGCCGCAGTGTTTTGAATTTGTTCTCTTACACCAGCGGATTCAGTGTGGTGTCAGCTTTGGCTGGCGCCCGTGAAGTCTGCACCGTGGACGTGTCCCAGAACTTTATCGAATGGAGCAAACACAACTTCACCATCAATGGCCTTGATCCTGAAGCCGAGAATCACGAATTCTGGGTGCAGGATTGCATCCTGTTCCTGAAGGGCACCATCCGTCGCAAGAGAAAATTTGGTATGATCGTCTGTGATCCGCCCTCTTTCGGCAGATCCAAAAACGGGGTCTTCTCCATCAGCAAGAACTTTGATGAGCTTCTGATCAACTGCATGTACTGCCTGCAAAAAGACGGTCTGCTGTTGTTCTGCACCAATTACGAGAAATGGACGACAGGGGATCTGCACCTGCGCCTGAACAAACTGAAAAAAGATTTTTCATTCAAGATTCTGCCGGCTCCGGCACAAGGGCTGGACTTTGAGCTCCCGGATCAGGAGCCCCTGATGAAGTCCATCATCTTAAGAAAAAACTAAGGATAAAACTCGTAGCGAAGCTGAATGCGTTCTTCCCCTTGCAGGCCCATTTTAGAGCCGCTGGCATAGGGAGGAATTCCGCGTGCGGTTTTCTTCTTTTTAGCCGGGTGGAATTTGTCATTCACGAAACAATCAAAGCGCTTGTCTTTGCAAAGAGTGTTGAATTCCTTTTTGTTCCCTTTGTGCACATAAAGCTCCACCGCCTTGGTCATACGATCCAACAGCGCCAGTTCCTGCGGGTCCACCACAATTCCGGAATTGCGGGCCATTTCCGCCGGGCTTGCGTCAGCCTTGGGGGCTTTGTCTGACTTGGACGACTTTGCTGCGGTCTTCTTTTCAGCCGGCAGATCATCAAAATCCAGGTCTTTGGTTTTCTTGGTCGCACAGGCTGATAACACCAGAGCCACAGCCACAATCATCAAATACTTCATCTTAACACCCACTCACCCCAAAGCATGCCCTCTCCATTTGGATGGGCTTTGGCATAATTATAGAACTCAGTAACGAATGCCGCACGCTCTTTCTGATAAGGATACTTCCAGTCCTTTTCATCGGCTGGCACCGTCAGCACGTCATAGTCATTACTCAGCTCGGTATTGCGTTTGATGATTTCCTCAAACGAATCAGTCTTCGCATTTTTCAGCATGTCGTACAAAACCATGAATGTCGTCGTACGGCCCTTGCCGGCACGACAGTGAAAATGCACCCAGGCATTTTCTGGAAGCGCACGCACGCTTTCAATAAAACGATCCACTTCAGAATCCACCGGACGCACATGATCGGTCACCGTCAGACGCACATACTGGTGTCCTCCGGTGCGGATCATGCTTTCTTCAGTTTCGATGCTTTGAATGGCGGTGGTGCCAATCTTATCCCCGACACGCAGATCGCCCAACAAACGGCGTTCGCGGCGAACGGCCTCTTCATGATTTAGATCGGCATTGGCCCAGTCGCGGTCCGCGTACCAGGTCACCGGGATGTCATTGATCAGACCGTGGGATTCCTGGCGCAGGTCAAAGACGTACAGAGAGGCCTTGTTCTTTTTAACGGGCTTAGCGACTTCTTTCAGCGCCTTCGGGCTGAAGGTGGCACTGCCGGACATGCGCAAAGAATCGCTCTTGCGATAATTCATGGGCTTTGGCGCTGCATGGTCTTTATCAAACACCAGCTCTACCGGAGTTGTCGGCTGAGGCCTTGTCATAAAAAAAGGAATTTTGGTGCTGACTGGTTTATCCGGAGTGAGGCTTACGGATTTTTGCGCACAGGCAGCGACCGCAAACAGAACGGGAAGCAAAAGCAGTTTCTTCATCGGGGTCCCCTTTCTTTCCAATAAGGTTATTGGAAATTAAAGGGCGACACAAGTTTGAAGTCAGGATTTAAGAGTGCCCCGGGAAAACATCTCTTCCAGATACTGGGCTGCGCTGTCCTGGGTTCTCATGTAATAGTGAGCCCGCAAGATCCCCTGCTCTTCTTCCGTCAGGGACGCGTTGGTTCCACGGCGTTTCAAGCGGTCCTGGGAAATATGATAAAGCCCCAGAGCCCCGGCCACGGAAATATTGAAGCTTTGCACAAAGCCCGTCATGGGAATGATGATCGTTTGATCTGCGGCCGCAATCATTTCAGGGGTCACACCGTCACGCTCGTTACCAAGCACCAGGGCTGTCTTACCGCTGAAATCAATCTCATGCAGAGGTTTGGCGTTCGCATCCAAATGAGTCACATAGATTTTGTAACCCTGATTTTTCAAAGCCTTCACACAGTCCGCAGTCTTTTTCCATTTTTTAACTTCGACCCATTTGTCAGCCCCTTGGGTGACCCGGTTGGCTTCTTTGAATTTTTCCTGGGTTTCAATGACGTGGAAATTGCCAAAGCCAAGACCCTCGGCAGATCTCATCACGGCGGAGATATTGCCACGGTCATAGATGCCCTCAAGCACCACGGCCGTGTCAAAATTGCGAAGCGCCACCACTTTTTCGATCTTCTGGCGGCGTTCATCAGTCAGCAGGGGCCCGATCTTCTCCAGCACCAGCTGGTAGTTCACGCGAAGATTGGCATTGATTTCAAGTTCGGGCCCATATGGGAACATTCTGACCTCTGTAGACTGGACTATTTGTAAAGAGCTTCCGGATTTTTTGCCAGGTCGCGAGTGATGTTCTTCTGGTGGGCCTCCAAAGTACCGCCACCGATCTCAAGCAACTTCGCGTCTCTCCAAAGTCTTTCCACCACGTATTCGCCCACGTAGCCGTAACCACCCAGAACCTGAATCGCACGGTCTGCCACGTTTTTCGCCATCGTGGTTGCCACAAGTTTCACACCGTCAGAATCCAGACGGTTGCCTTCTTTGTTCAAATCCATACGGCGAGCTGTTTCGTAAACATACGCACGAGCCGCTTTGTATTCAGCATAGGAATCCGCGATATAACGCTGCATCTGACCGAAGTGATTCAAGGATTTGCCGAAAGCCTCACGCTCGGTCGCGTAACGGTTCATGATTTCAATAGAACGACGGGCAATACCCAAACTCATCGCAGCCAGTGTCAGGCGCTCGATTTCAAGATTGCGCATCATGTGCAACATGGAGTCACCTTCGTGGCCGATCAGTGCACTTGCCGGAACGTGACAGTCCTGGAACACAAGTTCTGCGGTGTTGGAACCACGCATGCCCAGCTTGTCTTTGATCTTCTGACCGACAGCGAAACCTTTGTGATCTTTTTCAACCAGGAAAGTGGAGATCAAAGCACGCCCGTGTTTTTCACCAGTGCGGGCATAGACCAGAACCAGGTCACAAGGAGTGTTGTTTTCATCGATGGTACCGTTGGTGATCCACATCTTACGGCCGTTGATGATGTATTCATCACCTTTTTTTACTGCGGTCGTCTGCATGCCCAGAACGTCGGTTCCGATAGCAGGCTCTGACATCGCCATGGAGCCCACCCACTCACCAGAGCAAAGCTTTGGTAAAATACGGTGGCGCTGTTCATCACTGCCGTTCACAGCAATGTTGTTCACGCAAAGCATGGAGTGCGCCAGATACGCCAGGCAGAAACCCGGATCCGCGGCAGAAAACTCTTCATGAACGATGGTCGCCGCTGTGGCATCCATCCCTGCACCGCCGAACTGCTCAGGAACGGTGATTCCCAACAGACCCAACTCACCCACTTTACGGAACAACTCCAGATTGAACTTTTCACTGCGATCATGTTCGTGCGCTTGCGGCTCGATTTCAGCCTCAGTGAAAGACTTCAAAGTTTCACGCAACATTGCGTGTTCAGGGGTTGGATTGTACAGATCGAATTCTTTCCAATTGAAAGACATATTAGGACTCCTTAAAGGTGCAGTACAGTCTGGTGAATCTATGTAGTGACTGCCTTCGGGGCAAGGTTTTGACCACAATAATGCGTCGCATCTGTGCCATTTAACAAGGGGCCCGGCATTGGTTCTGGACGCAAATCCGGGGGTGGAATACCTTAAATTTCTTCGAGGGAGACCGCAGAATATGAAAGCCGCTGTATTGGGCATTGGAACCGAGCTGACCGACGGTCAGATAGTAAACAAAAATGCCTCCTGGATTTCCAAAAAACTCAAAGATCTGGGAATGACCACCAAGGCACACCTGGTGGTTCCGGATGAACGCCCCCTGATGCTGGAGGGGATCGAGTTTTGCGCCGCCAAAGCCGATTTGATTTTTATCACCGGGGGCCTGGGCCCGACCTCGGATGACTTCACCCGGGATGTGGTGGCGGACTGGGCCGGCAAAAAACTGACGTTCGATGAAAAAAGCTGGCAACACGTCAACGACCGCCTGACGTCACGCGGATACGTGGTGAAAGAGATTCAGCGCCAACAGTGCTTTTTCCGGAAGGTGCCACCATCCTGGCAAATGCCGAAGGCACCGCCAACGGCTTTTCTCTTGAAGCACACGGGAAAAAAGTTTTTGTCCTGCCCGGACCTCCCCGCGAGATCGAGGCCGTTTGGGGTGCAAACATCAAAGAGTGGCTGCAAAGCGAAGCCCGCAAACTGGATCCTTACCTGACCCGAAAATGGGACACTCTTGGCGTGGGCGAATCCGATGTGGCCTTGATCGTGGAAGAAGCTCTGAAAGGCATCCACGTGGATATTGGGTACCGTGTGCATCTTCCCTATGTGGAGGTGAAAGCCTCTTACTATCGCAGTGAAGAAGCCGGTCTGGAACCCGCCTTTGCCCGTCTGACCGAAGCCCTGCAGTTTTGCACCCTGGCCCGCGACGGCGAAGACGCCGCGGAAATCTTTGCCGAAAAGCTAAAGCAGGTTCACTCACTTTGTGTGATTGATGAAGTCACCGGACAGTTTTTGATGAACCGCCTGATGCCGGTGCTGCGTGGATTTATGACGGATCAAATGTGGAGTTTTTCAAAGTCCCGCGAGGTGAAAAGCCCTGCCGGGCTGCACTTGCATATTTTCCCCAAGGATGAACACAGCTGCGAAGTCAGTCTGGAATACAAGGGCCGCAAGGTGAAGGACTTTATCACCAGCCCTTACAAGTCGGCGAATATGAAAGAGCGCCGTCATCAGTACTTTGCCGAGATGGCGCTGATTTTCTGGCTTCGCAATCTGTGATCAGCCGGCTTTTTTAAAGCCGGAGAAGATCTTGCTGAAGAAGCTTTTTTTTGTCCAGTCTTCAGGGGCCTGCACCAGACGGCGATAGTTCTGATCGGCATAACGAAGATGATCATACACCATCGCGCAGGCGTCCTGGATGGAGTTGTATTCTTTCGGTGTGATGGAGTTGCGATAGAAGTCCCCGGCAATATCAATACTGCCGTTGGAGTTCAAACACACCTCAATCACCCCAAAGTCGAAGTACTTGCGCTGTTCCAGCGGACGCAGCTTCAGGCCTTCAAATTTGAAGTTCTGAAACAACCACCGTTCGGCGGCATATTCCTGAATTTTTGTCTCAATATAAGACACGACATTGCTGTTCATGATTCCTTGACCCCGATAGACGTTCAAATGGGTTCGCTTCTGACACACTTATCGGCTCGTGGAACAGTTTTATTGAGGATTAACCGGAAAAATGATGAAAAACTGTTTTCCAAACTAAAGTAGCCACAAAAAAAAGCCCCTTGGGTTTAGACCCAAAGGGCTTTTGACAACTTCAGAATATCAAAATGAAACAACTAGTTCTTCTTGATGTTAAGGCCCTTCAAAGCCTCTGCCATCGCCCCCAACCCGGAAGAGGTTGTGGAGTGGGATTTCCAGCTGTGATCTTCAGCTTCACCAGGCAAAGCCAAAGAAATCTTCTTTTCTTCAAACATGATCTGATCCACCTGAACAGTCACATCGTCCCCGCGCTTTTTGTTTTCGTATTGAGCGGCATCCACGGAATCACGCCATTTAGAGCGAGGCAAAAGACCCGTCACACCCGGAGCGATGTTTACGAACAGACCGTATGTTTCTTTCTTTTCCACTTTCCCCTGCACCACGGTGCCCACTGGGAATTTCTGCGGAACTGTCATCCAAGGATTGCCAGCGCCGTCAGCCTGTTTCAGGGACAAAGAAATTTTCAGACGTCCGTCGACTTCTTCCATTTTGATCAGTTTCACTGTCACTGGCTGACCGGCCATCACCACTTCTTTAGGGTCATGAACGCGGGACCAGGAAAGTTCAGAAACGTGGATCAGACCTTCGATGCCTGCTTCCAGCTCCACGAACGCACCGAATTTTTCCAGACGAACGATCTTGCCTTCCAGCAAAGCGCCCGGCTGATGTTTCAGCATGAACGTACCTTCGTTTTCAGCTTTTTGCAGATCCAGAACCTTGCGGCGGGAGACAACGATGTTGCGCCCTTTTGGATCCAGCTGAGTGATCATGAAGTCGAATTTTTTACCAACGTATTCATTGGCATCCTGAACAAAGCGGCTGTCGATCTGGCTGATTGGGCAGAACGCCGTTTTACCCTGGATGCTCACGCGGAAACCGCCATTGCAGGTTTCAGTCACACGGCCTTCCACCGGAAGTTCCATGTCGAAAGCGTCTTCCAAAGAATCTGTGGAAGCATTCATCGAGCCTTTTTTCGCCAGACGAACTTCGCCACCTTTGATGGAAGTCACAACGCAGTCGATGTAATCGCCGACTTTGTATTTTACTTCTTTGTTTTCATCCAAAAGATCCTTGGTCAGGATCATGCCGTCTGTCGGAGTGCCCGTGGCCACAAAGGCCTCTTCTTTACCGATGGAAAGGATCTCGCCATGAACCTGATCGCCCACGGAAAGTTTGGTCTTCATCCCTTTTTCAGATTGAGCAAAAAGTTCTTCGAAACTTGCGAAGTCTTTTGTCTCGTTAATATCATCACCAAAAATATCTTTTTTAGACATAAAGCAGTCCTTAGTTAAAGAGAACAGAGAGGATAAAGGTCCCACCAAACTTTGACCAGCACCGCCGCAGCGAGTTGCCCTTCAAGTCTTTAGGAACAACCCACCGTCGTGCCGCAGTTTGGACATCTGTAACAGCCGCTCGTAAGCACTGTGTCACTCCCGCATTCCGGGCATTTCATAGTGAAATTCGGAACACCGACTTCCTCCACCACTTTGGGCTTTTCCTTCAGGTTCAGAGGCTGGCTTTGTTTGCTGCCATCGCGGTACACCGCCACGGCCTTCACCCCCAGCTTCCAGGCCAGGAAGTAAATGCGGCTGATGTCCTCTTCGGTGGCCGTGCTTGGCATGTTCACGGTTTTGGAGATGGCCCCGCTGATAAACGGCTGCACTGCCGCCATCATCTTCACATGACTTTCCGGGGACAAAACCCGCTGGCCTGGCATTGCCGTGGCGGTGTCAAAGACCGGCAGGTCTTCCGGGTGCATTTGCGGAGCGCCCACGACCGAGTTGTTTTCTTCGACATATTTCAAAATCGCCTGACGTTCGTCTTCGAAGTATTGCAGGGACGCCAAAGCCGCGTCCACGGACTGGTTCACAATCTGAATTTCGCCACCGCCGACCAGTTTCTTGAACTTGATCAAAGAAAAGTCCGGCTCAATCCCGGTGGTGTCACAATCCATCAAAAGTCCGATAGTCCCGGTCGGTGCGATCACCGTGGCTTGAGCGTTTCGATAGCCGTACTTTTCGCCGTTGTACAAGACGCCCTTCCATAAATTCCGGACGGCCTTGTCTATGCCGGCGGGAAGCATCTTCCACGCCACCTGATTCAGGGCACGCTCGTGCATCTTCATCACTTTCAGCATCGATTTGCTGTTTTTGCGATATCCCGCAAACGGCCCCTTGGCCCGGGCCATCTCGGAACTGGTCAGATAAGCCACCCCCGACATCAACGATGTCAAAGCCCCCGCCCACGCGCGGCCCTCGTCGCTGTCATAGGCTACGCCCTTTCGCATCAGGAGGCTGCCCAGATTGGCAAAGCCCAACCCCAGAGGACGATAGTCATGGGAATTCTGCGCAACTCTTTGGGTTGGATAGCTGGAATAGTCCACCAGAATTTCCTGCGCCACAAACAGCGTGCGGGCCGTATGAATAAAGGATTCAAAATCAAAGTCTCCGGTGTCGTTTAAGAACTTCACCAGGTTGATGGAAGCCAGATTGCAGGCGGAATCATCCAGGAACATGTATTCAGAACACGGGTTGCTGGAATGAATGATGTCTGTCTCAGGACATGTGTGCCACTTGTTGATGGTGTCATGGAACTGAATGCCGGGATCCGCGCACATCCACGCCGCGCGTGTGATACGGTTCCAGACTTCGCCGGCTGGAATTTCACGCAAGACTTTTCCGGTCAAACGCGCCTTGAGCTTCCACGGTCGCTCTTGTTCCACCGCTTTCATGAAGGCATCGCTGACCCGGACCGAGTTGTTGGCGTTCTGCCCGGATACCGTGCGATAGGCCTCGCCCTCGAAATCCGCACTGAGTCCTGCGGCAATCAGCAGATGCGCCTTTTGCTCTTCGCGCATTTTCCAGTCAATGAAATCCAGAACCTCGGGGTGATCTATGTCCACCACCACCATCTTGGCGGCCCGGCGGGTGGTCCCGCCGGATTTGATCGCACCCGCGCCCTTGTCCAGAACCTCCAAAAAGGAAATCAGGCCCGAACTTTTTCCGCCCGATCCGGTGGCCTCGTACTTGCTGCGAATTTTTGAGAAGTTGCTGCCCGTGCCCGAACCATATTTGAAAAGCTTGGCTTCAGTTTTGGCCAGATCAAAGATGCTCTCGATACTGTCATCGACACTTTGAATGAAACACGCTGAACACTGCGGCCGCTCATAGGCATTTTTGGTGGCCTGAATGGATTTCTTTTTTTCGTCCCAGGCGAAATGTTCACTGGGGCTTTGTGCTTTGTAAGCCTCCCACAAACCGGCATTGAACCACACCGGGCTGTTGAACGCGCCCCGCTGGGACAGCAGAATGAACTTCAATTCTTTGGCAAAGATGTCGGCCTCTTTGCGCGTGGCAAAGTATCCCCCCTGGCGAATCGCAGAGGCCACAATCGCCTTCACCACCCGGTCCACCATCTGACGAACCGAAGTCTCATGCCCGGTCTTGGGAACACCGACTTTTCTAAAGTACTTGCTGGCGGCAATATCAATTGCCAATTGGGACCAGCCCTCGGGTGCCTCCACATTCTTCATTTCGAAAAACACTTCGCCCTTGCGGTTGCGAATTTCGCAATTCACATTTTTCCAGGCGAAAAGACTCTCTGGATTTTTGCCTCCAGAAACAAAGTACGACGGGCTGTGCAGAGTTTGTTTTTTCATACATTCAGTCTAGAGATTCTTTCCTTCTGAGCCAAGCCCACGATTTGGACAGTACAGATGTGCGATACAAGCATGGCCCAAGGGCCTGTGTTCTGTTAAGCCTCGGCAATCTAACCGCGCTGTAACCCCAAACTCTTGTTTGTTAGCGACAACGTTCCGTTAAGAAAAACATGAGTACGTTTCAAAGGACGTGGGGAATGAGTCAAGACTCGATCAAGAAAAAGCTCCTCATCATCAAATCCAAGCCGACAAGCCTGGGAACCGTCGAGGGCTTTCTAAAGAACCGCGACTGGACCATCAAGTCCACGACCAATTTGAAAGAGGCCCTGATCTTTTTGGTTCAGGAGCAGCCGCAGTTTGTGATGGTCAGCATCGATCACCCCAACCGCAAAGTACGAAACCTGCCCAAGATTCTGGCACAGGCTTTTCCGGTGTGCGTGATTGTTTTCGCTGAAGAAAATTCCGCAGCCAGTTTCAACATGCTCAACACCAGCAACAGCGAGTACGTCCTGTATCCTCCGATCACAGGCCCCGCCGTGGAAAGAACCGTCAACAAGTTCTATAAAGACCAGCAGGCCAAAGGTGTCACCAATCCGTTTCAGCGCACTGGCTCCAGCACCGCCGAAGACGGCAGTGTCATTGCCATCAAAGGTGAGGGTGGCACCCTGTCTTCCCAGAATGCACAAAGCATATTACAGCAGCTGCTTGGGGGGGATGACGGCAGCAATCAGTTTTCTGGCGGCCACACCACCGACTCTTCAATCTCTGCCGGCGGCCAGCAAAACAAATCCAATATCGGATATATGCCTGGAACCAACTCAGAACTGAATCTGGGGCTGATGCAACCGTCCGGCCAAAACAACGGCCTGGGGCCGGGCTGGGCCCAACAAGGGCACGGTGCCGGGAACAGCATGGGTTCCGGTATCGATGAAAGTGACGAAACGCTCAATGCGATGCTGATGCGGCAGAACGCAGCCAACAAAGCGGCAGCAGGCTGGGCGCCGATGCCCACCACAACCCGCCGCAAGGAACGTCCGACACCAGAGCAGATTGAAGACAATCCCCTGTCGGCGAAAAAAGACTCCATCATCCTGCGCGGAACCAAAGACGCACTGGAAAAATCCTGCATTAAAACCAGCTTTGCAGAATCCGAGGCCATCGAAAACTCCACCAACATTTCCTGCATCGTGATTGAGTCCACCCGCTTTTCCGGCTATTTGATCACCGCCATGGGCAAAGACCGCAAGCTGGACGATGCTTTTCTGCGAAAAGTCCGTGAACGCCTGTTCCGCTTTCTGAAGGAAAATGGTGAGAAAATTGAGGACAGCGAATCAATGCAGCTGAACATCAAGGAAGTGCCATTTGAAGAGTGGGCACTGGAACAGGCCGAGTTCCTGCGCAAATCTGTGCACGAAGGCAACGAGGTTGCCATGGCCTTCTTCCCGCGCCAGGACATCAAAACCACCTTCGGAGATTCCGCGGACGAAGAAATGGCCAGCATTCACCTGAACGAACTGGCGGGCGATGTGGCCGTGGAATTCAACGTTTATATTTATCTTCCAAAAAATAACAAGTACGTCCTATATACGCCCCGTGGATCAAAGTTTTTCGATGTTCAAAAGCAACGTCTGCAAAACCAGGGTATTTCCAACCTGCATATCTTGAAGGCCGATATCCAGGATCTGGACAAATACCGCGCCCAGAACTTCCTGAACGAAAAAATCCATGATTTTGAGGCAAAACAGAAAGACAAAGTCGTTGCCTAAAGACGCCTCCCGGCGTTTTTCGTTGACCCGGCGCCCGGGCAAGGTTTAGCTCATAGGCATTATGGAAACGAGCACCGAACGCCCGATGGGAAAGACTTTGCAGCAGGACACCGGCATCTATCTTGATTACAACGCAACCACACCGGTGGACCCGCGTGTTTATTCCACGATGGAGCCCTACTTCAAAGAATTCTTCGGCAACCCAGCCAGCGCCGGTCATCACTGGGGCTGGATCGCGGAAAATGCAGTTGCCAAGGCCCGCACCCAAGTCGCCAGCTTCATCGGCTGCAAGAGCATGGAGGTCACTTTCACTGGTGGCGCCACCGAATCCAACAACTGGGTGATCTTCGGGCTGATTTCGAAACTGCGTGAAGAAAATCCGGAAGCCCCGATTCATTTTATCACCAGCAACATCGAGCACAGCTCGATCATGAAGGGCATGGCCGCCGCTCAGAAAATGGGTGTGGAAGTGGACTTCCTGCCGGTGAATAAATTCGGTGTGGTTGAACTTGAAGCGGTGAAAGCGGCAATCAAACCACACACGAAACTGATGAGCTTTATCTGGGTGAACAACGAAATCGGATCCATCAACCCGATTCCGGAAATCGCCGCTCTTTGCAAAGAAAAACAAATCTATCTGCACACAGACGCCACTCAGGCTGTCGGCAAAATCCCGGTGAATGTGACTGAAATGGGCATTGATCTGATGTCTTTCTCGGGTCACAAAATCTATGGCCCCAAAGGTGTGGGCGCTCTTTACATCCGCGGAAAAGATCCGAAGGTTCAACTGAATCCATTGATTTATGGTGGCGGTCAAGAACGTGGTCTTCGCTCTGGCACCGTCAATGTGCCAGCGGTGGTTGGCTTCGGAACGGCTTGCGAGCTTTGCCAGCAAAACTTCACCGCAGAAGTGCAGCACATGAAAGACCTGCGTGATTTCCTGTGGTCTGAACTTCAGCAAAACATCCCGGGTGTAAAACTGAACGGTCACCCGACGGACAGGTCCCCGGCGAACTTGAACATCACCTTGCCGGGAATCAAAACCGAACAGATCCTGCCTCGATTGCAGAAACTGGGTGTGAGCACGGGCTCAGCCTGCGGCACCGGTGCGATGGTGGTCAGCCACGTTCTTAAAGGCCTGGGACTGAGCACCGAGGAAGTCCAATGCTCCCTGCGCCTGAGCCTGGGCCGCTGGACGACTCAGGACGAATTAAGCCGTGCGGCTCAGATCCTGAAGCAGGCTATTCAAAAATAGCTAGTAAATACAATAATTTGAACAATCTCCCCGGAGGGTCTATCCGGGGCTCCCCAGCCCTTGACAGCTGTGTTATACTGGCTGCGACGTTAAAGGAGCTTTCTATGATCACTATTTCACCTGAAGCAGCAACTAAACTGGCTTCCCTAAAAAAAGATGAAGGAAAAGACGACGCGGCTTTTCTGCGCGTTGAGGTGAAAAAAGGCGGCTGTTCAGGCCTGTCTTACAAAATGGATTTCGATACCGTGACTCGTGACGGAGACAAGTTCTTTGAATCCCAGGGCCAAAAAGTGGCCGTGGACTCTCAAAGCATGCTCTATCTGCTGGGTATGACCCTGGAATACTCCGGCGGCTTGAATGGTAAAGGGTTTGTGTTCAACAACCCGAACGCCAACAAACACTGCGGCTGCGGTTCCAGCTTCAACGTTTAGTTTTATCCTTACATGCAAAAACAAAAAAGGGAGTCTTCACGACTCCCTTTTTCTTTTTCGGTCAAAATAGAATCTGATCTTAAGCTGCGACGGATTCGCTTAAAAACTCACGTATGAGACGGGAGATTTCTTCGGGTTGCGTTTTAATTGCCAGGTGCCCCGCACCCGTCAAAATCACAACATCCTCACAGCCGATATGGTTGGCAAAATGACGATAGGCCGTCTGATCAAAAAGCAGATCCTTTTCATCAAAGATCAACCGGCATTCACCGCGGTAAGCGTACAAACGCGTGTGCCAGTAAGCCCAGTCCTCGGAACGCAGGATCCAGGCAAAATGATGAATCATGTGCGCCACAAACTGCAGCTTGCGGCCTTTGAGTGTTTCCACCGAAACCACCCCTTCACTGCGCTCATCGCGGAAGATCTGCGCCGAACGCTTCAGGAACGCCCGCCCCATCGGAGTTGAAAGCATCACATAGACACTTTTTAAGTTGAGCGGAATGGCGAAAAAGAATTTCAATTCTTTAGGCAGGAAGTGGCGAATAGGATCGGTCACCATCGGATTGATCAAAACAGTTTTTTCAACCAGATCCGGATGCTGCGTGGCCAGGCCCCAGGACAAAGCGCCACCGTAACTTAAACCTGCAAGACTGACCTTTTCACCCGGGAAGTTTTCACGGATAAACTTGGCGACGGCTTCGATTTGCACAGTAAAGAACAGCTTATCGCTGCTCATGTAGATGTGGCTTAGATTAGGAACGATCACACGGTAATGAGCCGACAGGGTTTCCGCGATGGATTCCCAATGGTGAACACTTCCTCCATAACCATGAAGAAGTATTAGCAGTGGCCCTTGTCCCCGTTCCCGGAAAGTGATCTTGTGTGACATCCTTGAAACTTATCGGTAAAGATCTGTTTACAGGACACTGCCCACAGGTCCAGACCGCGTGGATTATTGATCGTCCTTACGGTCCGGCTTTGGCTGCTGATTCTGCGGGGGCTTCTGGCCCTGCTGCTGATTGCGATTTTGATTCTGATTGCGATTCTGGTTCTGCTGTTGCTGCGGCTTTTGATTTTGCTGCTGCTTCGGCTGCCCCTGTTTTTGCTGGCCCTGCTTCTGTTGCTGGCCGCCTTGTTTCTGCTGACCTTGCTTTTGATTCTGCTGCTGGTTGCGATTGCCACCGCCACCACCCTGCTGCTTTTGCTGCTGCGGGCGGTTCTGTTGCTGCTGACGCTGCTTTTGTTGTTGCTGCTGCTGTTGCTTTGGCTGACTTTGAGATTGCTCTGTCGCCTCACCTTCAGCGGCCATCTCAGAAGAAATTTCAGCTGAGTCAGCACTGCGGTCTGCCTGCTGATGCTGTGGACGGTCTTCCGGCTTTTCAGTCAAAAGCATCGTGTCGTTGACGGCCTTGGATTCAACCTGTTTGTTGGCGCGGAAGCCCCTGATTTTTTTGACTTTGTTTTCACTCTTTTGAACCTGTTCAGTCAGATCCACGGTGACATCGCCATAACAACGAACCTGGCAGCTCAAACGGCGGCCATCAATAAAGTGACTCGTTCCGATCAGGCTCAACTCGGCTTTCGTCGGGGGCAGAGTGTTGGACTCGCCCTCGGCGATACGCACCCGGCATTCCGCACAGGATGGAACACCTTTGCAGATGGATCGGATTTCCAGTTTGTTCTCCGTTGCAATCTGCAAAAGGCTCTTGTCAGGAGTTCCTTCGACTTCGATATTCTGCGGAAGAAATTTGATTTTCATAACTCGGATCCCCGATCAGTTCTGACTACTTAACAACAATCTTAACGAATTTCTTTTTACCGGCTTTCAGCACGAAGCTTGCTCCGGACTTCAGGTCGATTTTCAAACGAGGGTCGGAAACCTTCTCGCCGTCAATCTGAACACCTCCACCCTGGATCAGGCGACCGGCTTCACTGTTGGAAGCCGCCAGCTGGGCTTTCACCATCAATGCCGCCAGCCCCATTTGGGTCTCGGCTTCGACTTCAAAGTCAGGCACTTCATCCGGCAGACCTTTTTCCACGAAGATGCGGTTGAACTCGTCTTCCGCCGCTTGCGCTTCAGCCTGGGAATGGAAACGTTTAATAAGGAATTTTGCCAGCTCCACTTTCACTGTGCGCGGGTGCTTGCGGCCTTCGGCCACATCCGCACGCAGCTGATTCAAACCAGCAGCACCGACGTCAGTCAAAAGCTCGTACCAGCGGTACATCAGCTCGTCGGAAATTCTCATAGTTTTTCCGAACATGTCTTTTGGAGTATCCACTACAGAAATATAGTTGTCCAAAGACTTGGACATCTTGTTCACGCCGTCGATACCTTCCAGAATCGGCATGGTCAGCACACACTGTGCTTCCATTCCGTAAGCGGCCTGCATCGCACGACCGACCAGAAGATTGAACTTCTGATCCGTCCCACCCAGCTCGACATCCGTTTTCAAAGCCACGGAATCGTAACCTTGAGTCAAAGGATAGATGAATTCGTGAATACCGATTGGAGTGCCGGATCTGTAACGTTTGGTGAAGTCCTCGCGCTCTAGCAACTGAGCCACGGTGTACTTGGAAGTCATGGTGATGAATTCCGCCGGTGTCATTTTCATGATCCAGCTGGAGTTATACACGATCTCGGTTTTTTCCGGATCCAGAATCTTGAAGATTTGTTTTGCGTAAGAGCGGCCGTTTTCCTCGATCTCTTCGCGAGTCAGCATCGGACGCGTGCTGTTTTTACCGGAGGGGTCCCCGATCATCGCTGTGAAATCGCCGATCAGGAAGGACACCTTGTGCCCCAGATCCTGGAAGGTTTTCAGTTTGTTGATCACAACGGTGTGGCCCAGATGGATGTCCGGACGTGTTGGATCTGCACCCAGTTTGATATTCAAAGGTTTCTTCGTCTCGATCGAGCGCTTAAGTTTTTTAAGCATGTCCTCGTCATTGATGAAGTCGGCCGTGCCGAATTTGATTCTTTCCAGCTGCTCCTGAGGACTCATCATCTTGCATGCTCCACAGAACGGGTTTCACGAACCACAGTGACTTTCACCTGACCGGCCTGAGGCATCTCGCGTTCGATCTTACGAGCGATATCACGGGACAACATCACGGCCTGATCATCGGTCACACGGCTGGATTCAACCAACACGCGGATGTCTTTACCGGCTTGCAGGGCCAATGTTTTCAAAACGCCGTCGAAGCTGTTGCCGATGCTTTCCAGGTCTTCCAAACGATGGATGAAGGTATCCATCTGTGGACGACGTGCGCCCGGACGAGAGCTGGAAAGAGTGTAAGCTGCATGAACAATCCAAGCCAGGATGGAGTGAGGTTTTTCCTCTTCATCGTGGGCGCGGATCGCATGACAAACATCTTCGGATTCATTGTATTTCTTAGCGGCTTCAGCACCCACGAAAGCATAGCTGCCTTCCACGGTGTGATCGATCGCTTTACCGATATTGTGCAAAAGACCTGCACGGCGAGCCAGCTTCACGCTGACACCCAGTTCAGCCGCCAGAAGACCGGCAATCGTCGCCACTTCCAAAGACTGATTCAAGGCATTTTGCCCCTGGTAAGAACGGTATTTCAAACCACCGATGATTTTCACCAGTTCAGGGTGCATGTTCGGAATGCCCAGCTCCATCACGTGGCGCTCGCCTTCCTCTTTCATGGATTTCATCAGTTCGTTGCGCTGCTTTTCGGCAACTTCTTCGATACGTGCCGGGTGAACACGACCGTCTTCCATCAGCTTTTCGATGGTACGACGAGCCAGTTCACGGCGAACCGGATCGAAACCGGAAATCACAACTGCTTCTGGCGTGTCATCAACGATCAGATCCACACCGCAGTGGGCTTCCAACGTGCGGATGTTACGACCTTCACGGCCGATGATTTTACCCTTCATCTCGTCGTTTGGCAGAGCCAGAACGCTGACAGTTCTTTCAGACGTGTACTCGGAAGCAAAGCGGGACAAAGCTGTTGCCAGAATGCGCTTGGCTTTTTTCTCGGATTCTTTGTTTGCTTCTTCTTCGATCTGGGCGATTTTCTTCGCTGCTTCCTGTTTCGCTTCGTCTTCCAAAGCTGTCAGCAACTGGCGGCGCGCTTCGTCCTGGCTCATGGCGGCTACGGACTCAAGCTTTTGCTTCAGCTCCCCAATGTGAGCCTCGCCTTTTTTCTCAAGATCTTTGATGCGGTTTTCAGAGATCGCGATTTTTTCCTCGCGGTCTTTCAAAGAGTTCAGATAGCGCTCGTTTTCTTCCATCTTTTGTTTGAACTGGTCTTCGACCTCTTTCAAACGGCGCTCCAGCTGGGACTCTTTGTTTTTCAAAGTGGATTTTTGTTTGTGAATGTCCTGCTCGACATTCTTGCGGGCGCGGGATTCGAAATCCTTGGCTTTGTTTTCGGACTCTTTTTTGATTTTAGCCGCTTCCGAGTTGGCTTTGTTGACGATGCGTTCTGCTTCGAAACGTGCAGATTTCTTTTTGTTGTTGTCCTGCAGACGTTTAATAACGAAGACGACTGTTCCACCGATGAGCAGGCCGATAATGGCGCTGATTACGATCTCCATGATTCATTTACTCCTGATGCTTCTTGCAATCGACCAGTCCTGATTCTGTGATGAGGAAATCCATTTTCACATCATGAGGCTCGGTGGGAAGCGGATCGGCAGTGACTTGAAAATCAAAGCCTATTCCGACTTTCACCCCCGGGAAGGATTTCAAGGTTTTATCGTAAAACCCTTTTCCTTTACCGAGGCGATTGCCATTCTTATTAAAAACCAAACCGGGAACCAGCAGACCGGACATTTCGGCCAGGGATCTTTGGAAAGAGCCGGGTTTTGGTTCCCGCACTCCGTAGGGCCCGAGATCGAAATCCCGGGTCTCATAGAATTCCAAAAGACCCTCGCGCATTTTGGGGAAGGCCCATTTCAGGTGAAGGATGTGAAACACCTCTTCGACCTGAGCCTCTTCGGGCAAGGCCCGGTAGGCTCCCCAAACCCCCGTCTGTGATTTCATAAAATCACGCAGATGGGCGTCGAGCTGCTGTTGTTGTTGAACTAGACCTTGTGCAAACTCTTGGGCACAAAGAGATTTAAAGAAGGACCGGCAGTCCTTTTTAGAGCTCCAGGAAACTGGCATGGACACTCCAAGAAATCAAAACAAAGTCAGTTGTTCAAAACCTTGTTGCTCTTGGAATTTTCCAGATCCATTGAAAGTTGCAAGGCCTTCTCTTCAAGTTTTTCCAACTCGCGGTGGGCTTTGCGTTTCAATAGAATAAGTTCTTCAGCAAGATTCATCGCCGTCAGCACGGCTGCATTCTGATAGGAGCCATTCTTGGTGACACCAAGGGCTTGATTCATTCTGGAATTTACAAATTCAACGAGCTCTTCAACAGTCGCGTCGTCATGAGAGGTTTTTAATTTGTAAGGGACACCCGCAATTAGGAAATTGTAGGTTTTTTTCTCAGATGTCACTAGCACCTCAACAGCTGCAGAATCTATGGGTCTGGAAGTCTTTCGAACTTTTCGACCTCGAATGCCTAAACCTTTTAAAACTCTAGAAAAATCCTAGATCAACACAAGGAAAAGTATATATCTAAAAGGTCGATATTCAACAGATTTATTTTTTAGAACAGGTGCATATAATGCCGAGATCCTTCTGGTTTTCACAGTGGACGGAGCGTTTGCCTTCCCGGTCGTTCAGGTCAATCTCCTGGATCTCTTTAAAGTTCCGGCGGTAGGTCGAGATCACATTATTAAGCTTCGTGTCATTATAGGAGTATTCGTCTGATTTAATCACTCCATTGAGCAGGAAGTTGTTGATCGTGTCCTGGTTTGGATTCAGACGCTGATTGTTTGTCAGCTTGATATCGGTGATGACACCCTTTTCGTCGACTTGCTGCAAAATAAGTTCAGTTTCGACCTTCTTGGCCCCGGCAAACTTGGTTCGCAGGATCAGGTTCATCAGCTCTTTGTCAGCGTTCAGATAGTGGATCTTTCTTTGACGCAGCTGCGATTGGGAGGTCACGAACTTTTCGTCCATGATGTCCTTCAGTCGGTTGAGGTCGACCTTGAATGACAGCTTTTCATCTTGAAGCTCGGGGAAGCATCGCATGAGGTTTTCATACGAAACAGAGACTGGTTTTATGCCTTGAGCCCCCGCAAAGTGAGGCCCAAAAACAAACAATAAACTTACAACAATTTTATGCATTCCCTTTTCCCATTACATGGGAGTGCAGCTTGATGCGGCAGAACGGTCGCAACCTTCCTGATCATCACTCGTGCAATACGCACGGGATTCAGTTTCCCATGTACGTGCCGATGCGCAATCCCCTTCACCTAGGTTAGTGAAAAGGCCATCCACGTTCAATGAAAAACCCAAAGTACTGCCGGATTTGGAGTAGTTTCCGACTTCAATTGAGACGTTTTTGATTGTTTTCCCATTAGCATCTTTGCCTTCGACGTTAATGCGATACGCGCCGGGGAAGACGGACACGAAGGTCGAGTTCTTCAAAGGTACAGCAACCAAATATGGAGGATGCCTCATAACAAGTGAGTCCGAAGGTGCAGACACCCATATCTGATCGAATGAGCCATCCTTCTGTTGTTCAACCACGTTGAAATTGAACAGACTTCTAAGATCCTTGGGGGATCTTGCTGCGCCCCAAGCCTCACAAATCTTCACAGCCCGCTTAACTGATGCGGGAGCATCATCACCGTCTTGAACATTATCGCAAGCTTCGTAGGTAAAACGCTGAACAAAGTCACGCTCCCAAGCACCCGCAAGATAAAGATCACCGAAGTTATCTTTATCCAGGAAGAAGAAATGACGTTTCATATAGAACATTGTCATGTAGATCTTCTGCTGCTCAACCAGCTTAGACATATCACGATAGACACGGACTTTTTGATCTCTCATGTTCACAGGAATATCGATTCTCTCCAATTGCAAAGTCGTCGTCGATCCTTGACGGACCTCCACCAGGTCGGGATTGATCGAATTCTCAAAGCCGACGATATACATGCCAGCCGGAACTGCAGTCGGCTTATTCAAATCAAAGAACACAGGGTTATCGCAACTGCCACGCTTGGTTGTGTCGCACCGAACGGCCTTCACTTTGCGGAAGCCCTGATTTTCGCCCCCCACACCATTCACTGCCAGCGATCCCATAGCCTGAGCCCAGGCTGAACCAGCAAACAACATCACAGACAATACTGTCCAAAGCTGCTTTTTCATATTCATGGCTCCTTTAGAATAGTTCATTGCCATGTCTCACTGCTTTCATTGTTTTTGCCACACGCTCGTCCTGACCATAGACGTCTTTCACGAATCTCACCGCACCGTCTTGGGCGCGATCCACCGTCAGATACATCAGGTAAACTGGAACTGGCACCTTCAAGTGAATGCGCTTTTCCCAGTTTTCACGATCGACATAAGCTTCTGACTTTTCCGGCGGCACAAAGGACTCCAGTTTATCCTTGGGCCAGTAGTCATCTGTCTGCGTTGACTTGACCGCCACGTTGTTACGCAAGATATACTCAGCAAAAGTGAATGGATCTTCCAGGCGAACGCACCCTGAACTTAAGTGTCTCTTGCTCTCATCAAACAGATCTGGATTATCCGTATGATGCAAATAAATGGACCATTCATTTGGCAATGGAAACTTGATAGAACCCAAAGCATTCTTTCTCCAAGGATCTTGGCGCAATAGGTATGGAAAATTGCTGCGAGAAAGACTTTGTAACAGTTCGTCTGATGGAATTACCTCTTTACCATCTGATTTTCTTATGAGTCGCATGCGGTGCTTTCTCAAATACTCCTGACCATCCTTGCCTCGCAGCGTATTTATCTTGTCTTTAAAGATAATTGACTCTGGAGCAGTCCACGTCGGATTCAGTTCTACGAAGCTCAACATATTTCTCAGCACTGGAGTACGTCTGTAGCTTTGACCATTGATTGTTTTGAAATGCATGATCTTGCGGCCTTCATCAAAGAACTGGAACTCTGTCGTTGCCAGATTCACGAATACATGACGGGATTCCATAGCCTTTGGCAACCAACGAAGTTTTTCCATGTTCACTTCAAGTTGGAATACGCGGTCCGCCACAGACGTATTCAGGAAGGTCATTACCTCATTCCCGATAACACCATCGACGCCCATACCATTTACGCCTTGAACATCCTCGATCACACGCTTTAGCTCGGCATCATAAATATCACCTGTTGATGGCACAGCATACCCCAGACTCTGCAAACGACCACGTATAGCCGGAATCGCCGGGTCCTGGTTACCTTGGCGAAGACTCTTTTTAGCAAGTTTGATCTGAGACCAGCCACCCGCAGTCTGAATACTGCGGAAATAAGCCAGCAGCTGTTTCAAATCCACATAGCGAAGATGCGCCGGAGCAAACTTATCCAAACCCGCTACCAACGCCTTTGCACTGACATTCGCCTGTACAGAACTGATCACTTGGTTCAACTCTGCGTATTCCGTGAATTTCTTTTTGGAGATTTTAATATCAGTATCAATTTCCATCGGATCAAACCGACCTGTGGAAAGGTGGGTCACATAGCGAATGACGGCTTCAGATACTGCCAACTCAAATGTTGGTCCGAATCTGCCATCAGTGTTTGAAGTATAGATATTTTCAACAATTCTATCCCAATAATCATCGGGATTAAGACCATTCAAGGTCGCACCATACTTAAGAGCCTCACGTACGGCCGCCGCCATTGCGTTAGGTTTACCATTCGCATCAACCCAAATGGCGGAATAGCCACGTTTTTCATACAAAGAAATCAACGTCGCTTTATGAAGATAGAAGTTGGATCCACGGACAAAAATAACCGGGATTTCTTGAAGGTCTTTATTCAGATAGCCACTGAGTTGCGACTCCAGTGCTGCGGAGGCAAACTGGGGCGCCAGAGTCATCATGGACATACCGATCAGGAAAGTCTTTTTAAACAAGCTCTTCATAGACATAGAAACCTCTTCAGGTTCTATATATCCAATAAAAGTGCCAGCTGTACGGGGCCTATACTTGCGTACGGGAAATGTTTACTAGACAGGGGCCCCAATTTGTCACCCGTCTCAGTTTGAGATGGGACTACTCAACTTCAGGAAGATCGGTCGGCCCCGGCAGTGGAGGTGGAGGTGGCGGAAGATCACCTGGTTCGTCCAGACCAGGCAAGTCTCCAAAGATAGTGTCGGGATCCCCCGGAGTCTGCTCATTCCGGTGTTCCGCATTTTCCTCTGCGCTCTCTTCAACGAACTCTTCTTGATCCCCTTGTTCTTCCTGCCTTCTCAATCTTTCAGCCTCTTCAGAATTACGACGCGCCTCTTGAATCTCTTCCCATTGCCCGTCGTCAAAGCTGTCACTTTCAAAATAATGATTTTCCAACATCTGTTGAATGCCGACTGTCCAAGGAAGACGCTCTTCCTCATACTCAACTTGCCCATCCTCATTGCGACTAGGCATTCCTAATTCCCCATAGTATGGAATTCTATGAATATACATACTAGCGTTCCTGTATACAGGATCCGCCTTCCGGCCGTTACTGCGTGATTGCCGCTTAAATCTACGGTAGCTCCCAAGCACCTGCCCCTGCTTCATGTAAATCAAGTCAAACTCTGTCTTCTTAATCCCGTATTTCCCAATTAAATAGTCTGACGAATTAAAATCATCATCCGCAAACTCCTTGCAGTTCAAAGCTCCAACCTCCAACTTTGGGCACAGCAAATCCTGTCGACTCCAATGATTTTCATATGACCAGGAAATTCGCATCAACAAAGCCGGTGACATCCATAGACCAGACTCATCGATATTCCACAGGGTCGATTTCAAGCTCGGGCGGTTACTCAAATAGGCCAACAGCGCAGGAGCATTAAAGTAGCGTTGGAATTGTCGAATCAGCTCCGCTTCATACAGCAATTGCAAATCTTGAGATGAAATTTCCTCCGCACAACTGAGCTGCTTTAGAAACTTATCGACTGCAGCGGAGTCTTTGATTACGTCTGCCTGAAGATCCTGAACAATCTGGTTCCGTACAAACTGGCAGGACAATCCTGTACGGTTTATAAGCCCTTGCGCAGCTGCAAAGTCAGACTGAGCAACAAGTTCCAATACAGATTGAGTCTTCTTTGCGTATTCGGTTGCTAATAGAGCAGCAGACTTATTCAATACAACTCTTATAGATTCAGCCCGCTTTACATGTTTTAGAGTACGGAACTGCTCCTGGATTCGAGACCTCAGCACCTGCCTTTCAAAGTTATTTTGCTCACTTCCCAGATTAAAGGCATCAATAGACTGTGCCCACAAAACCTTCACGACCTCCAGATTATCGGCAGCGACCGCCAAACCCATCGGGGTTTCTGAAAACCCGGAATAAGAAAACTCATGCACAGCAAGTCCGGCAATAGCCTTTTCGACCAACGAAACATTTCCAAGGCGAGCGGCCGTCAAGAGATCCTTTTGACCTCGAGACATCTCTTTCTTTGTTGAAACCTTCTTTTCCACAGGGTCAAACTTGCCGTTATCAAACGAGCATGCAGCCAGGAAGACGAATGCCACCAAAACCAGAAGGTGCTTCATTAGAACATCCTCCTTTGTGGTTCAGTACAGATTTCGGCTTTGAACTGATCAAGTTTCATTTTAACGAACTCGCGACGCTCCTCTGTATATAGAGAATAGAAATCTGTCTGCGATAGCTGAGATTTTGAATTTGTATAGCGGAAGATCTTATACAGACTCTCCACATTGCGAGGATTGCTGGCACAGTATTTATTTTCGCCCATGCACGATCCTAAACCATCTGGAATGTCGTCAGGCATATAATAAGGATAAGAATATTCCTGCCCAGACTGTAGCATCAGCTCACGAACCAAGTCCACCCACTCATCGCGCTGTCCCTCGCTTGCAAAGCAATCTCGTTTTAGCATCAACATCGCCAATGGGCTCACCTTCACCTGACTTGAGATCAAACCCAGATGATCCTCATGCCATCCACTAGCTGGCACAACTATCAGTAGTGCCGCGCCTTTGCGCATAGATACCAATGATTTGATAAATTCGATTGACTTGAAGCTGGATTGAAACTGATACAAGTACTCGTAACCAACCCATTTATTAATCAATTCCGTAGAAAAGCGTGTCGTCTCACCAGAACAAGAAGTGTCTTTCAATAGATCGCTGAATACCTCCCGAGGCTTCAACTGACTGAATGCCTCGTAGTATAAGCCTGGCTTCGTCGGGTTTCTGGTAAGATATTCCCTCTCCATCAGCATATTTGCGAATTTCTCACAGCCACGATAGTCAAGTTTGTACTCATTAATGCGATCGCGGAACTTCTGCATGGAAGTATCTGGCGAAATTCCTTCATGCGTCTTCTTCGGATAACTGCGCAGAATATCCATCATCCCATCAAGCTGAGCCGACTCAATCAGCTTGCCCATCGCCGCATCGTAGGTCAGCTTCTCTCGGCTTTCCTGATTCAGCACAAACGGACTGTGCCCGCTGATCAGCAGGAATTGCGCGACTTTCTGTTTTCCGTGTTTGATCGCCAGATCCAGCGCGTTGACTGCACCACCGCGGGACAATGCCGCCAGCTCGTCTTTGCGTTGAACCAGGGCTTCGATGGCCTTTTCCTCGTCGTCTCCGGCAATAATCTCATCCAGGCTGGCCACATGTTCAGGCAGGACCTTTTCTTCGATCAGGGTGACCGGGGCTCCCTTGCCGTTTGCCGGGTCCTTCTTAAAAGAACACCCGCCCGTTGCGATCAGCAACAGGCAAAGCAATCCAGACATGGCAAAACGAAGTGACACTTCCATAATCTTCGATATTTGCAAGCCCTATACCCGTAATATGAGCTTTTGAAAGGCCTTTGGCCGTCAAGACACTATCCAAAGAGACATTTAAGGGCGGCCACTTTGAAAGTGTCTCAAAATGAGAGAGGGCCCGGAACCGGGCCCTTAAAGTGGCTATCTCAGGGAATTCAGCAAACGGATGATATCCACATCCGGTGGCTGGGCGATCCCGGCGCCTGGTTTCGGACCGGTCAGCTCATCCAGTGAATAATCCATGCGGGCGTCATAGCGACGCTCCCACTGATTGCGCAGCCATCTTTCCCGGTCATACCACAGACGTTTATTTTCATCATCCATGCAGGTCGCAAGCTCCTGCGGGGATTTGGCACCCCAGCGCAGCTCGACACAGTGATACGGGTCAAAGCTGATATCGAAGACGCGCTGACGGGCTTCCTCCAAATTCAGAGTTACAGACCCACCCGCCGAATTGCGATAGGTGAACTGACAGAAGCGGGCTTCACGTTCGTACGTCGCCAAAAGATCCTCGGCAATGTTGGCACCGCTATACACGATCGCGGGATCGCCAGAACGCTGACGCTGAACCAGAGTGCGGGCCTGATTTAAGATATCCATAAAGCCCACCTTCAAACGGGCATCGCGGGACGGAGACGCATAGTCTTCCCACTCGCCTGTCGTACCAAAGATATTCGTCGGCAGACGCTCTGGATGCGGTTTACGATCCACCCCCGCTTTGATCGCCATATCGACCGCCACCACACGGTCCTTCAAGTTCACACAAATATCCGCCACCATCTGACGCATGTCCTGAAGCGGATCAATTTTCAGATCCCCGCTGGCCATCGCGATACGAAGATAGTCATAGTACGGATACTGCACCCCGCGATGCAGGAACTTGCCTTTGTTCCATTCCCCGGCCGGGTCTGGCGAATTGCCATAGAATTGCTCGACACTGAAGTTCGCAAGCTGGGTGTTCAGCGCTCCGACAATTTTTCCACCATAGTATTCTCCGTTGGCCTTGCGCGAAGCTCCCTGCAGTGCCAGTGGACGGAAGTTTTTGAATCCAGCGCCATGCCCTGGAAAGCTGCGGGTGAACTTCGGTGTGTACATTCCCGAAGTCAGAGTGTTATCCGGGTGGGAGTCGATATAAAAAATACGTCCGTCATCTGTTACCCGATGAATGATCGCCACATGCCCAGCGGGATCATAAATCACTGTTCCAGGACGAATGCCTTCGCGGTTTAATTTAACCGGATAGAAATCGGTAAAACGAGCTGCATCTTTGTCACCCATCATACGGAAGGTCGCTGAATAGGTCATGTCCACAATGGTTCTATTTAATAGTTGAACCGCATTGGGATTGCTGGTGCGGCTAGGGATGATGTCGTAGCGCCCGCCGACAGCATTGCCGAATTTGGAATAGCGAGGGTCTTTGTTTTCAGATCCCGGCAGAGTGTTAACACTGCTGACAAGAGACATTGGAAGTCCGTTTTTCCAGGCGAAATAAGAGCGCAGATAGTAAGGCAGATCCGCACAATCGGCAAACAGCCGCAGATCCGCCGGATCTGTTCCGGCATAGGGATTCGCCGGGCTGCGCAGACATTCGTCCACGGTGGCACATTCGCGCCTTTCCACAGCATTACCCAATTGGGTGACGAACTCTCCAAAGCGCTGTTCATCCGCTGCGGTCCACGACGGCTTGGTGATACGCCATGCTTTGGAAGCCGTCTGAGCTTCAGCCAACCCTGGCAAAAGCATCAAACCCAACAGCAAAAAATTACTCATCTTCATGAAACCTCCATGTGCCCAAAAAGGGCTCCGTTGATAAACAGTTTGACGGCTGAAAACAATCCTTTCAAAAATACCGCAGGTCTGGAGGCTGTCACGCTTCTTGCTGAGAGGATTTGAGTCAATGACATAAGTTTAATAGATATACGTTTCTGGAGGACGTTCATGACAAAGATTAATACGCGCCGACTCTGCTCTGCAGTTTTGAGTTTGTTGATTGCCAGCTCCCCTATGCTGGGGGTAGCCCAGGAAATCACTTCCAGTGATGCCAACGCCAGCGTGAATGCTGCGGCTGTAGGTTTGTCCAAAGCCAGTCTGCAAGTGGGTGGCAGATACTTTATCTCTGCGGATGCTCTGAATGTTCGCAGCAGCAACTCAACGACGGCCTCCAACATTGTTGGTAAATTGTCTATTAATGATGAAGTTGAGATCTATGACCTGCTGAACGAAGCAACCCCGCTGGTTCAGATCAAAATCATCAAATCAGCGACAGTAAAAGCGGATGTTTCTGCGGAACTGTTTGTTTCCAAGGACTATCTGAGTGCAAAACAACTGCAAACAGCAGCCTCCAAGTATTTTGTGATTCAGAATATTGCGACAGAAAAAACCCGTGTTTATGAGCGCTGCACAGAAACACCAAGCTGCCCGCACAAACTTGTGATGGAAACTGAAATGGTTGTGGGCCGCCCTGAAGAGGGTACTAAAACGGATCCTCACGCCTTCAAAACCTGGCTGGGCCATGCGCGTATTTCTGAGTGGATCAAATTCTATCAAGACGGTCAGGGTCACTATCCTCACTGGTATAAAGCCGGTCAGGATCTGAAAACAATTCCAGGCCCGATCACGGATGGCATGTCCAAACTGATCAGCTCCCGCAAGTGGATGGTAGACGATGCCCAGGGCAATTCCACTATCTATGGTGCTTTCGGTTGGTATGCTGCCAAGATCACTCCGGCTGACGAAATCAACGGTATGAACTATCAGTGGCTGCATGGAACCATGGGCTGGGGTAAAGACGGCGCGGCAGCGATTGAGCTGACTCGCGGGTTCTTCATGAACATGTTCTCCAATCCAGGCTCTGCGGGTTGTACTCGTCTGGAAAACCGTGCGATTGCCTACCTGCGATCCATCCTGACTCCGGGCACAGACATCTACCGTGTCTACGCTCGTGAATCCACTCGTGAAGCGGAAGTGATCACTGGTATCTTCAAAAAGAAGACAACTCCATTGCCACGTTATGCGCACAACTTTGAAAAGCCGATGGTTTGGAACTACATCCTGTTGACTGACGGCGCACAAAGAAGCGGTGGTTTGTCAGCTGACGCGAAAAACATCATCGATAAGGCGATCCCGGTTATTGCTGGTCAAAATCTGATCGAACAAGGTACATATGACGTGGACCAGTACCCGAACGCCAACGAGTTGAATTATGGCAGATCCGCGGCTTCCGGCAATTCCGGCGACCGTTACAGAATCGACTCTGGCTGGGAAAAAGATGCGGCGAAAACAAACTTCACCGGTTACTTCCTGGTGGACGAAGGTCGTTTCATCGATTACAAACATCCGGACAGAACACGCACTAAAGGCGTGATCCGCGTCAGCGGTCTGGCCGACTTCAGAGATTCTGTACCTGAATTCCTGACAACTTCAGGCAAACACAATCCTCCGAAGATCGTTTACAGAACTGAAAACGAAAACGACACGACAAGAAGAGGCGGCAACAACTAGGCCTCTTCTGCGAAGTCAGGAGAATGACCACATCAATGACTTATCCAACTGATATCTGCATTGCAGGCGCAACGGGGCTCGTGGGACACGAGCTCCTTTTGCTTTTAGCCCACCTTGATGAAGTCCGCTCTATCAAAGCGGTCTCGCGCAGCCCGATGGGCCGCATTCCTCCCCACGTTGAAAATATCATTCTGGATTTTGACAGCCTTGAGCAGCGCCAAGATGTGCTGAAGGCCGGGGTCTTCATCTGTTGCCTGGGAACCACTATTAAAAAGGCCGGCTCTCAAGAAGCCTTCCGCAAGGTGGACTATAGCTATGTCGTGAACTTTGCCAAAGTCGCCGAAGCCTGTGGCGCACAAAAACTTCTGGTGATTTCAGCCATGGGCGCGGACGCCGAATCCAAGATCTTCTACAATCGGGTCAAAGGCGAAATGGAAAATGAACTGCGCAAACTGAAGATCCCGCAGATCGAAGTTTTCCGCCCTTCATTGATTTTGGGTGAGCGCAAAGAATCGCGACCAGGCGAAGACATCGCCCAGAAGCTCAGCCCCGTCCTGAACAAGCTGATGGTGGGGCCCTTGAAGAAGTACCGTGCGATAAAGGCCAACGACATTGCCCGGGCTATGGCTATTGCCACCTTGAACTTCCACCCGGGCTTTCATGTTTATAAATCAGATCACATCCAGCGCATCGCCGATCAGAAGTAATCGCAAAAGACTATTCGGTGATCAGTGCATAGGGAACTGTGTGTTTCGAAGGTTCAGAGTGGCAGGTGTCATTGGTCTCTGCCACTTCAACAGACACGCTCAAAGACTGAGGATAGATTTCACCATATTCAGTGCGACCACTCACCATCAGTTTTGCTGACAATCCATCACCACAACCGCTCTGCCAGATATCAACCAAGGCACCTTGAGCTTTGAAATTCAATTTGTCTTCATTGTGACGGCTGGTATGAATCACATCCAGGAATGCCGGTACAGAATAATCCTGACCCACCAACTCCAGTTGCTTTTCATCAGACGTCAACAGCACTTTATCAACGCATAGAACAGAGGCAACACCGTCAGGCAAAGCCGCGGTGGCACGGAAGCAGGTTTGAGCCTGGGAAAAAGCTGGCAGCGCCAAAAGAACAAAAGCAAGAACGACGGATTTCATAAGAGCCCCCTTTTAGGTTTTGAGGCCCTTCTTATAACCGAATTGTTCCGGGAATTCCGTCAGGAATTGGTCAGATCCCGGGGGCAATCCCCCGAGCCACACTATTGAAACAGAGAGTTAACGAACTCTTGAGAAGAAAACGTGCGCAGGTCCTGAATGCGCTCTCCCACACCGATCAACTTGATTGGGATATGAAGTTCTTGCGCAAGGCCCACAGCCACGCCCCCCTTGGCGGTGCCATCCATTTTAGTCAGAACTGCTCCGGTCAAAGTCAGGGCATTATGGAATTCTTTAGCCTGCATCAAGGCATTCTGGCCCGAGTTCGCATCCAAAACGATCAGAGTCTCGTGTGGAGCTTCCGGGATCACCTTGGACATCACACGTTTCATCTTTTTGATTTCTTCCATCAAGTTGGCTTGAGTGTGCAAGCGACCCGCTGTATCCACGATCACCACGTCATAGCCCTGGGCTTTACCTTTGGCTACGGCATCAAATGCCACGGCACTAGGATCGGTCACGCCTTCCGGAGAAAAAATCTCGACCTGAGCACGATCGGTCCAAACCTTCAACTGCCCACCCGCCGCTGCACGGAATGTATCCCCTGCCGCCACCAGAACCTTTTTGCCTTCAGCGGCCAGTTGCGCTGAAATTTTACCGATAGAGGTGGTTTTACCGGCCCCATTCACACCAACAATCATCAGAACTGTCGGGCCTTCCGCCGCGAACTGAATCTTGGAAAGGATGCCTGTCCCCACCGAAGTGGAATGAGAACCCTGGAAGATGTTTTTGATTTCTTCTTTCAGCGCTTCACGAACGGTGTCGTAATCCGCACGCTCTTTTTTGGAAAGCTTGTCTTCAATTGCACCCATCAGACGCTGTACTGTCGCCGGGCCCAGATCGCTGGTGTAAAGGATCTCTTCGATCTCTTCCAGATGTTTGTTGCTGGTTTCAGATTTGAACAGGTTGCGAATACGGCCGAAAAGATTTTCTTCGGTTTTCTTCAGTGCCACGGCCAGGTCCACGGCCTTTTCTTCAATCACCACCGCCGCATCATGCAGATCCGGCACGGACAAATCAGAAACCACATTGCCCGTGGAATCTATGTGCGCCAGCGCAAGTTCTTCTGACTGTTCAGAAGTTGTCGGCATCTCGCGTTTGGCTTCGTGAGAAAGCTCCTGTGCGCGCAGCTGTTCACGTTTTTTCGCATTTTTCATCATGCCCAAGATCAGAGCACCGACAATCACCGCGAAAATAAGAACGATAGCCCCCACCAAAATTTCCATCTGCTGAGCATGCCCAGGTGACATCATAAATGAACCTCCGCAACAATGTGCGTCATTAAGATAAGAAAACACAACCTATGTACCGCATTTTAGAAGCCGAGACCAGAGCATTTTCCCAGCGTTTCAAAGTCTGAAACACTGTTTACAACATGTCGTTGACCGCCGGAACTGCCCTAAAATAGGTTGGGTCTATGGAAACACAATCCAACAAACACACAAACGATGCGATCACGCTTCTGAAAGATGAACTGGCTCGCCGCAAAGAGCGCAACAGCAACTATTCGCTGCGGGCTTTTGCTCAGAGCTTAAGCATCAGCCCAGCGCAGCTTTCGCAGCTTCTTTCCGGCAAACGTAACTTCACGACTGAGGTGCTGGGCACGATTTCCCGCGGCCTGCACCTGTCCCCCGAAGAAGAGCGTTCGCTACTCACCCGGACACTTTTGGAAAAAGCGCAGACGCCTCCCCAAGAACGCGCCAAAAGACAGTTGCAGGAAGATGAGTTCCGTTTGATTTCGGAATGGTATCACTTCGCGATTCTCAGCCTGGGAAAAATTCGCGGAGCCAAGGCAGATCCTCACTGGATTTCCGATCGCCTGGGGATTTCAGTCAGTGACGCCCGCGCAGCCTTGGAGCGTCTGCGCCGAATGGATATCATCGAAGACGGCAAAGCTCTGAAACAAAAATCTGCACCGTTGAATGTGGTTAGCGAAGTCCCGTCTCGCGCGATTCAAAGCTATCACCAAAGTGTTCTGGAGCTGGCCCTGACCAAAATGCCTCAGACCCCTTTAGACAAAAGAGATTTTTCGGCAATGACCTTCGCGGCCGATCCCGCCAAAATTCCTCAGGCCCGTAAAATGGTTGAAGAATTTCAGGATCAGTTGGCTGAGTTTCTGCAGACCCCGAATTCAAAAGAGATTTTTATTATCGCATGTCAGCTTTTCTCACTTGAAAGGACTCAATCATGAAAAAGTACATTCTTCTTTGCCTTCTGCTGGCTTCTTGCGCCAGTAAGGAACTTGCCATCAAGGGCGAAAAAATGGCCACGGCAGATGCGGTCGATCAGGCCAATCCTTATAATGTGGAAGTGTCTGCCGATATCATTCGTGAATTTTCCGATGACTATAATCTGCTTTTGCAAATCAATTTTGTCAGCAAAGATGGCAAATGGCTGCGAGTGGACAATGCCGAGCTGGATCTGTCCAATGCTGACAACGAACCCTTCAATATTATAGTCGGCAAGGACCTGGTGACCTGGGCAGAAGCCAAAGCTGAAGAACGTCGCATGGGTCTGCACAATAAAAGTGTCGGCGTCGGTTTGACGGCACTAACCGGGGGCGCCCTTATTGTTGCGGGTGTTATTTCAAATAGTGATGCCTTGACCGCGGTGGGCACTGCCGCCTACACCGGTGCCGCAGTCTATTCCGTTGTAGATGGCGTTCAAGGCGCAAAAGCCAATGCTCAAGGCGTTGCGCGCGTTCCCGAAACTCATCTGTACTCACCTTTCAGCGTCCCCTCCATGAGTCTGGCCAAACGCTGGGTTCTGATCAATGTACCGAGTGGTCGCATCAGTCGACAGGCTCATCTGAAGCTGAAGACCATCGAAGGCCAGACCCTGGATTACAAACTTACTCTGGTGAAGTGATTTATGAAAACAATCTTCTTCTTCCTGATTCTAACAGCTTCGTTATCAGCTTTTGCAAGTGGTAACCGCGTCGGCAACGGCGGCGACGTTGTCTCCTGTCCCGAAAAAACAGAGCTGCTGGACTTTTACGAGTCCTCTTTAATCCTGCACGACTTTGAAAGCACTGCAGGCTACCGGCATATTGCAGAACAGGTTCTGAAGAATCTGTCCCGCTTCAGCCCGACTCAATCGCGAAACTATGTCCGTCGTCTGAGCCAGTTTATCGATGAAAGTGATTTCAAATCAGAAGTCACCTTGGCGGACATCAAAGACTCCCGACATCTGTTCCAGCCCAGAGATGAAGCCTGCAAAGTTCAGCAGATTGCGATCCGCAAAAAAGAGGCGTCCGCCGCCTCCAAGCGGTTCCTGGTAGATCAGGATCTGTGGAACAAACTATCCGAGCGCGGCAAAGCCGGCTTGATTCTGCATGAGATCATCTATGAACATTTCTATAAGCTGGGCGAGGATGACTCCATCAAGGCCCGCCAGCTGAATGCATATCTTTTCAGTGAAAATGCCCAGAAAGACAAACCTGCCGAGTACTGGAAGATCATCCGACAAATGAAAGTGCCGTTATATCAATAGTTGGCCATGCGGCGGCGTTGGACTTCTTCTTTATAGAAATTGCGCTCGAAACGGCGATAGGATTCCAGGCGGACTTCGGTACCCAGGACATCTTTCATGCGCGCCAAAGTCTGGTTTTCCAGCTCGCGCATCTTTTCGATACCTTCTTTGATAAAGTCCGGATGGATTTTTGATTTCTTGTCGGCCAGTTCCTTCACCAAGGCATTGGCGGATGAAATGACCTGAATGGACTTGTCTTCATCCACACGCCAGGTTTTCAGCAGATACTGGGAAGCCGCCTTGTAAAGCTTCTGCTGGAACTGGGCATCGGTATAGATATCCATATAGTTACGCGTGTAAATAACTGCATCTGTATAAGAGTCTTTGATCTCCTCCGCCTGCGGAGGATTGAATTTGCGTTTTTCCAGATCGTCCTGACGTTTCTTCGCTTCGTTGCTGACCATGGTCTGCATGGGACTCTGGTCTTTCACGACACGGTCCACGACAATCTGACTGACGAAATAACCCACGGCCCCCATGGCAAGACCCATGGTGACCCAGCGAAGTTTTTCGCTTTTGCGTTTTTTCATCAGATCGACCGGTTTTTCACTCATTGACGACTGGGACAGGGACGCCACTTTACCGTCGATGGCTTCAGCAATATGATTTTCCACGGACTGGCTGACGTTGCGCCATTTTTCAGGCTCCATCAGCATCACGATCTCTTTTTCAATAGCCGAGTGGATGTCCTTCACCATGGAGTTCTTCTTGCGGATCACATCATCCAGCAGATCGCGCTCCATTTTCTGCAGGCGTTTGGACATATCCAGACGCATTTCTTCCAGACGCTCCTCTTCGGACTTCGCCATCTGGGTCTTTTCTTTTTCCAGCTTTTCGTTCAGGAAGATCTTTTGCGCATCGTATTCCTTAAACAAATGAGCCTTTTTGGATTCGATGTCATGCACGTCCATTGTCAGATGGGCCTGCTTTTCCTGCAGACCTTTCAAAGAAGCTTCCAATGCGGCTTTTTGTTTTTCCAGCTCCGTATGGGAAGTCTGAAGCTCTTTCAGCAAAGCCTGGCCTTTTTCCACCTGCGACAGCAGATCGGAATTATCAGTACGGGTTTTGCTCAACTCTTCAGTGGCTTTTTGCAGTTCCGCCGTGCGGGCCGCAACGTTATTCATAAGTTCGTTTAAAACGGTCTGCTTTTCATTGCTGACAGCCGTGATTTCCTGAACTTTTTCGTTCGCCATTTGAATCTGCTGTTCACAGTCGGCCTTGGCCTTCTGCAAAAGCTGGTCGGCGGTTTCCTTGGCTGTGGCAATCAAAGAAGCATTGTCATTGCGGGCTTGTTCAGATTCTTCGCGCAAGCGCGCCTCCGCATCGCGAATCTGCATGCGGGATTCATTCAGCAGTCTTTCGGCTTCAGCCTGGGCCTCCTGCAAAGTGCGCTGATTCAGTTCCTGGGCATTTTCCAGATCCGTGCGAATACGGGCTTGAGTTTCCTCGATCTGAAGTTTCGAGAAATCCAGAATACGGTCCGCTTCCTCGCGGCTGGTTTTAAGCAGCGCTTCGCTTTCCTGACGGGCCAGCTCACGACCGTGGGCAATGGCTTCGTCTTTCATTTTCTCGGCCGCAAGTGTGGCTTCCGAAATGATGTCTTCAGTGTCTTTGCGAGCCTTCTGGCGCAGGCTCTGAACGTAAGAATCGACTTCTTCACGCAGTTCCTGGGACATATTGCGCGCCTCATGCAGCAGGCTTTGCCCCTGCTTTTGGAAGTCCGCCAAGATGGCATCCGCTTCCTTGTGCGCTTCTGCCATGCGGGTCTGATAGAACAGCTCAGCCTGAGCCTGAGCTTCGCGGGCTTTCTGATAGATGACCTGCACCCGGCGTTCAGCCTGGGTTTCGCCTTCCATGATGATTTGCGCCGCTTTGCGCTTGGCTTCGTGCAGGATTTTTTCCGCCTGGAAAGGCGCCATGTTTGGTGCCGGCATGGCCACCGTGGCTTCCAGTGGGGCGTCTTCTTCTTCCGGCACGGTTGCCGCGGATTGAGAAATCGACGGCTCGGGTTCTGGTTCCGGTGCGGGCTCTTCGACGAAAAGATCCAGGTTCAGGATGTATTCTGAACGGCCCAACTGAATGCGATCTGAAGGAACCACGTTCACCGGGGTCCCTTGCACTATACGAGTGCCGTTGATGAAGGTCCCGTTGGAGGAGTTTTTATCCTCAATCCAGATCTGATTCCAACGACGGCTCACAACCAGATGAACCCGGCTGATGTTGTTGTCGTTCAAGGACAAGTCACAGTCCAAAGAGCGGCCCATGGTGAACGAGTCCTTGTTCACCTCACGGCTTAGCACCTGATCCTTCCTGTGGATTGTGACTATAAACTTGTTCAATTAAGCTCCTCTGACCACCGCCGCAGTTTTTCCGATTTCCTTGTTCAGGGCATCTTCGGCCAAAGCTTCAACGGCATCACGATGTTCATCAAATGGGCGCTCATGAGCTGGGAAATTATTGTTGTCCGCGCGATACCACAACAAATCCAAAGAGCTCTCGAAACGGTCGATCATGGACACATAAGCTCTTTCCGGGGAAAGAATCACGTTCGCCACATGGGCCATCAACGAGAAGATGATCCCCGCAATGGATGTTTTCATCGCGAAAGAGATCTCGTGAAGGAAACGATCCATGATGTTTTTGGTGTTTTCCAGATCCTGCAGATTCATCGTGCCCAGTTCCTGCAAACCACCCGCGATACCGATGAAGGTACCTAGGATCCCCGCCACGACAAACAGACCTGGCAAAATAGAGATCAAGTCGTTCATACCCACCATCGGGATCACGCCAAACACCTTGTTGAAACAAGGATTATGTTGCAAAGTCGCCTTGGTGATATTTAACAGCTTCGGATTGTCATCCGTCCAGCGCAGGAACTTCACCTGTTTCAGGATGTCTTTCACCAGCCAGGCACAGCCCTGACGAACCAGGAACACACGGTCACTGGCGGACATGACATTGTCGGGCTTTCTGCGTTTCATGCGGTCGCGGATTTCAAATACTTCGTAATAGGTTCTTTCCAAAAGCTTTTTGGTCAGCACATAGAAAGACACGTTCTCGACTTTGCCGGGAACTTCAGCTTCGATGAAACGATTCACACGTTTTTCAAATTCACGCGCGAAGGATTCATGGCGGCGGACCGTGTAATAGATTACCGCGCGGAAGAACAAACCGACCAGAAAGACGGCGCCCATCACATACGGCAGACTTATAATAAAATATTCAGCAAATGCCTTCGTTGTCACAACCCACCCCTTTTATTTCTTCGGATCCATGTTAAAGCGGATGATTACCCGCTGCGCCTTCTTACAGTCGTTCTGCTTGCAGAATTCGGCTGCTGTGGCGACGTTGCGATTTTGCACCTTCATGACTTCCAGGAAGCTTCGTCCGGAAACCTTCATAAGGGCCAATAGTTCGCGTTGATGTTCAAATCTCATGTTTCCTTCATCCAGCATGTAACTGAAGATGGAATTCGCACGGCGATAGCTTAGATCCATGTTGTACTTCAAAGCGGCTTTGTCCGCCGGCTTGGAACTGTGCGGATCGACGAAACGGCCCTGATATGTTGGTGACGCAAAACCGATGATCTCCACCGCGGAAATTTTATCCGACACCTTTGGGTTGCCGAACAAAGAGCGCGAATAAATCGGCATCGCTTTTTCAAGGACACCTTTCATCTCGTGTTTCAGGCGGTCGGAGTCACTGTCAAAGTAAGCCTGTCCGAAATCCAGAACCACGTCGCCCGTCTGCATATCAATGTCAGCTTTGATCCCTGCCTTGGCGAAACCTTTTTGAATCTCACCCGCCACGGATTTACGCGCTTCAATTTCAGCACGTGCTTTCGCCAACTGCCCTTGCGTGTCGCTCAAAGCACCCTGCAACTTTGCCTTTTCCTTGCCAAAGCCTGCCGCCAAAGCCGCTTTTTCTTCCGCAAAGCCCTGTTGCAATCCTGCGATTTTCGCACCGGCCTCAGCCTTGGTGCGGGACAACGCGCCCGCCAGATGAGTTGCTTCGTCTTCCTTCTGCGCCAGCAACCCCTGAGTTTTGGAAAGTTCGCCCTGCACCTGACCCAATTGCACATTGGCCTGGTTCAGTTGCATTTGATATTGGGCATTGACCTGATTCAGCTGGGCCACCTTTTGATTTCCCTCAGCGCGGGCTTGCGCCATTTTCTGTTCAAACAACTGTTTGGACAGCTTGTTGTTCTTGTAGGCCACACGCAGCTCGGTCAGACGTTTTTGCAACTGAGCCTGTGTGACCGCGATCTTCTGTTCACCCTGGGCGATCAACTGCTTTTTGTTCTGAATGTCTTTATTCAGATCAGCAATTTCGGTTTCCTGGGTTTCGATTTCCACGTCCTGCTCTTTAATCAAATCATCACGATTGATCAGCTTGGACTTGGCCATCTTGTTGGCATTAAGAACATTGCGCACCATCTGCTGGTACTTGTTCAGAGCTTTGACCTTTTCCCCGTTTTCACGGGCTTCCTGGATCAGACGCTCTTTTTCAGTTTTGGCGTCCTCCTGAAGCAATGTCAGCTTGTCCATAAGCTCTTCATACTCCTGCACCTCGTCTTTAGGTGCCTGACTGGCCAGATATTCGTTCTTCACGTTCTCGTACATCTTCAACTGGTTTTCCAGTTCTTCCACCTTCATGGAAAGCTTCTGGTTTTCCACCTGGCCACGCAAAGCATCGGTGCCTGTGCGCAAACTGGATGTGACATACAAAAGAAGGAAGATCGTGCTTAAACCCAAGAATAAATCCGAATACGACGTCCAAAAACTGTCGCTCGAATGTTCTTTGTTTTTTTGATAATTAAACGACATACCAACGCACCCCACCTGCACAAATCATAACAGTGACGATCTTCTTTTCGGTGGCTCAAAAACAGAATTGAGTGTTTTTCTTTCGGAGAAAATGCCGAAGGTTTCAACACTTACGTCCGGTCGGTGGGTTCTTTTGGATTTTTCTGACTATTCTTTTTCCATGGGCAATGTCTGCAGCCTGAACCGCAGCAGTGACCGCGCTTCAAGTGAAAATACTCAGTAAAAACAGTGTATCCTGTCGCAGGATCGACATAGGAGTCCTTTCCGGACTCGCAAGCATTGCGATGAAGTTCTTCGATTTCGCGATTTTTATCGTTCATCACGAAGTTTGGCGAACACCAGAGTGTCTCGTCTTTGGCCGTTTTCAACGGCGTGATGTCGTAAACGGGCCTCGAATTTGTAATGACAATTTTCAGCTACAGAGCTGCTGCGGCTGTTAAGACCTGAACAATGAATCTCAATTCGATAAAATCCAAGCTCAAACAGGACCTTTTCCAAAGCCAGCACCGCCTCGCGCACATAACCTTGTCCCTCGAATTTCCCAAGGATCCAGTAGCCCAGTTCACAGCGGTCATTGTCCCAGCTGATCGTGTGCACGCCGACGTTCCCCATATAGATGTCACCTTCGTTCAGGTACATGCCATAGTCGAACATTTTGAAATCCTGCCACTGCGCTTGAGTCATTTCGATGTAATCACGTTCATCGTGAACTCCACCGATTAATGGCACCCATGGCAGAAAGCGCCCCAGGCGTTCGCGGTCCTGGTCGACATACTGAAACATGGTTTCAGCCATTTCAATTTTGTGTTTTTTCAGAGTGATTCGTTCGGCGCGAATTTCTTCGGCAGGATAGACGGACTTCATTTGGCGATTTTGGACGTCAGATCAGACAAACGGATCCCGCCCAGATAATCCATAGAGTTGTTCTCAATGCCATCCACCAGCTCGCACATCAGCTTTTTCATTGAACAGCTGACAACGCAGTTTTTGAAGGGCTCTTTATCCGGAGTCGCAATCAGCTTCTTGTCGGTGATCGCCACATAGACATCACGAAGGGAAATTTCCTTCGGGGCTTTGGCCAGCTTCACACCGCCCGCCTTGCCTTTGAAGGACGTCAATAGTCCGGCATCAACAAGTTTGGAGATCAAACGGCGGATCACCGTCGGATTGGTGCGAATGCTCGCGCCCAATTCTTCAGACGTCATCAGATCGCCCTTGTGGTAAGCCAGGGCAGTCATAATATGAACTGAGACAGAAAACCTTTGATCAACCATGTCTAGATCTTACCTTAAGCCTCAAAAATAAACAATATCAAGGAATTAAGTCCCTAAGGACCCGAGGCTTCCTTAAATGTATCTTTTACTGTTGCATTTAAATTCCAACCACGGCATACTGTGCCTGTATTTGACACAATTAAAGGAGCCCTTCCCATGACCCATAAAACGATTCAAGATGCCCTGGAGTGGCGCTACGCCACTAAAAAGTACGATGCGACCAAAAAGATCTCGGATGCCGACTGGACAACCCTGCGAAATTCCCTGACTTTGGCGCCGTCCTCTTACGGCGTGCAGCCGTGGAAATTCCTGGTCATCGAAAATCCCGACGTCCGTAAACAGCTGAAACCGGTGTCCTGGAATCAAACCCAAGTGACTGACGCCAGCCACTATGTGGTTTTCCTTTACAAGGAAAAGATGGATGCAGACTTCGTACAAAAGTTCATAAACCGTGTGGCTGAAGTCCGCAGCGCCCCTCTGGAAGCTTTGGACGGATACAAAAATATGCTGGTTGAAAACCTGGTAAAAGCGCAGGAAGAAAAAATCCGCGTCTGGTCCCAGCGCCAGACTTACATAGCCATGGGTTTCCTGCTGCAGACGGCAGCGCTGCTGAAAATTGACGCCACTCCGATGGAGGGCTTCGATCCGGTGGCTTACGACAAAATCCTGGGCCTTGAAGGCTCCGGCTGGAAAACCGTGGCCACTGTGGCTTTGGGGTACCGCCACCAGGAAGATGCTTTACAAAATCAAAAGAAGGTTCGCTTCACTGAAGACGACCTGATCCAATACATCAAGTAATTCCGGATTTTCCGCTGCTCTCGGCGGACCTGCAAAGAGTCTCCCCAGATTTTCCCTTGCAGGTCTCCATCGGCAGCGGAGGTTCCTTCTCCAAGGTGCCTTTGTTGTGATCCCTTCAAAGGCTGTCTTAAAAAAAATCCCCGGGGTTCTTTGGAATCCCGGGGATCGTCTTTTTTAGATTTTAAGATTCTATTGCAGCTGCCAACCGGGTGATTCGCAAACTTGCAGAGCCAGAGCCCGCCATCTTTCCATCGCCGGCTCCCCTTTCAGCGCCAAAGCTTTGTCATAGTCAAGCAAGCTTGCCACGATAATGTCCGACGCTCCGTCACCGCGATAGAACAATCCGTACACCTGGCGAACGGCATCCGCAGTTGGCGCTGCCGGACGATTCGAGATCTTTTCCAAGATCGCGTTCACACCTTCATCCATCCCCAGCACGTTTTCACAGAACTGGACACGGAAGGATTCGCGCACAGTGTTGTCATCGGTTTTAATTGGCAGATTCGCATTTGAAATGTCGCCCCCACAATCGCGGCCGCTGTAGGTGCTGTAAGGATTGCAGCCCAAACCATACTGCGCCCCGCGCCGGATAATCCACTGCTCCAGCAGACTCTCAAGATTCGGGACCGGACCGGAAGAACGGGTGAAAACCTCGCGCATCAGGGAAGCCACGTATTCGCGGTTCACCACTTGAACTTTCTGGGTCGGCAGTGTCACATCTTTTTGACTGGGATGACTCTGATCCGTGTCCCCGGAGGAACCCATATCCAGATTCAATGACGCCTGATCCAGAACAGCGAACTCGCCCATCTGACCACAGTTTTGGTACATCTGAGTCAGAACAGCTCCGGATAACAGCAACATAAAAAATTTATTCTTGGCTGTGATCATTGTTCTTACCCCACCAGCTTCGCCGCTTTAAGAATCTGCAGCTGATCGCCATTCAGGCGAATCAGTGGTTCAGCCAGATTCTCGTATGGATTTTTTGGAACTCGCAAAAGTGCTGTCACTGTGGATGCTGCCATCGTCGGGGACGGCATGCCTTTTTGATTGTAACCATCTATCGGTGCCGCACGTCCCTGAGTGCCGACGTAACCGCCACCGTGACCAGCACGATAGATGTTACCCACAACAAATGGACCGCGCTGGATTGCGCCCGAGAACACACTGGTCACCATCTGATTGAAACCATGGTCACTGCCTGTACCGTTGGTTCTTGCCGTGCGGTTGAATTCAGAGATCACCTGAATCACGGTTTCAGACCACAGGTCCACACCGTTGACTTTGGTTTTTTTCAATTGTTCGATCAGCTCCATCATTCCCGCACACAGGCCTCGATAGTATGCCGTCGTGATCAGCACGCCCGGAATCGCACCGGTTTCGTGCATGTCTTTGATAGCCACGTGATTTCCAACCACACCATCTGCGGCATCCTTAATCATCAAACCTGCCGGATCACCCATTTGCAGATTCATCGTGCTGACCAGGCCTTCTTTCAGAACGTATTCAGCCAATGCCAAACCTTCTGCCAATGAACCGGGAGCCGTCATAGTTTTGATGGAATCACGCAGATCCGAATCACGACTGACCACCAGACCGCGGTTGCCCGCAGCGACGTGAACCCGCCAGAAGTTCCCCTGGTCAGAAATCATCGCCACGTCATTAATGCCCACAAGCCCCTGCTGGCGCATGCTGGCCTCAATCACGGACCGATAACGGGCCACGGCCCCGTCCCAGTAAGAACCGATATTCCCAATGCCTTTTTTCATCAGATCTGAGGCATTGGAAAGATTTTTGGAAAGAATTGTCGAACCCGCAAATTCAGACTGCGAATAGGCACGCAAGCGTGCCTGAGCCAGATCAAAAGCCTCACGGTTGCGGTCTTTCAGGCTGCGCCCCTTGGCACGGTCTGCGGCTGGACCGCCAAACCCCTCCAACAAAGAATTCAGTGGATTGCCCGTCAGAATATTCAGTGCTTTGCCACTCATGGAAGCATAGTTGCCGTAAGCTCCACGATCGGGCCACTCCACCGCCTCAAAGGTTTTCTTGGAATAGTCGGCAGCCAAACCCATCACCGAGGACACACCGCCCACCGGAGCCTGTTGAATTGTCGCATTGAAAGGATGACCGTCAAAACCGGAGCCGAAGCCACGGATCACCAGCATATTATTCAGAAGCTCCGTCAAAGCTTTGGCACCCGCAGATGTCGTCACAGATTGTGAAAACATGTGTGGCACCATCACGCCGTTATAGTTGAACGTCGCGTATTCAGTGCCGACAATGTTGTTGCCTGAACGAACCAGTTTCGTTGCCACCATGGGATTGTATTCCAAAGGCGCATCTGAAGGATTCGTACGCATCCACGCATCAAACGTGTAGCGCATCGGCCCACCGGCAATCAGAATATTGATATAGTTGCGAGCTCCCAGATTTCCGGTTGCTTCAGCCTGGGCTTGATGAATAAAGCCTGTGCTAAGAGCATTCAGAAGTCTTTCATATGGTGTTGCCACCAGGGCCGCTGCCCCGGCCACCGCACCACCTGCGATAAAGCCCCTGCGAGTCAGATTTTTTCCGTCCCCCATAATGCCCCCGGATTATTTTTCCCGATAGTTCACGTCACGATAGTATTTTGAAGACATGATCTGCTTCACCATATGGCGCACAGACTGGTTGCGCTGAAGCTCTTCCCCAAGAGCCTCAACGAACTTACGGTCTTCATAGCTTTCAGTGGATAGTTTCTTATTTAATTCTTCATTTGCCGGATTGGAGCGGTCATAAAGAGCCACTGTGATTCCGGTGAAATATTCAAAGTATCTTTTAGCCGCGCAGTAATAGTAATCCTTGGTTTCAGCCATCGCCGCACCCAACTGGGCAATGCCCGTCACCGGACGATCAATCAAAGCTCCGGTCATTGAGCGGAAGAACAGACGACCTGAAGGCACCTGACGATGGAAGTTTGCCACCGGCTCCGAAGGCCAGCCGGCCACAGAAGGAAAATCCGGGCGATAGGTCGCCAAATGCAATGCCGTTTTAGAGTGAGTTCTGCTGCCAGCACTCAACGCCGCATAGTCAGAATTTCCGACCACCACGTTACGGGCGGTGTAAGCCATCGGATCCAAAGTCGCATGGCACATCACGCAGCTGCTGGAGTTTCTAAATGGCGCAGAAGAATTCCCCACCACATACTGACGAATGTCGTTTTCACGCAAAGCCGGAAGCTCTGCACACAAGAAAGATTCCATGTTGGTCTGAGACCAGCGGCGCGGAACCTTGGTGGTTCCATTGGCCTCAAGACCACGGCCATGACCATAGTTCAGCATCAGATAAATAGGTGTACCCAGCACACCGCCACCTTGAGTCTGGAAAAGATTGAAACTGAAATTCAAACCCGGCTGGTCGCTGCCGCGCTTATCAGCCCCCAAAGGCTGCAATGACAGATTCGGAATGGTCGCATTATCTGTGGCGATGCGCACACCGACCAGCTCCCCCACTTCAATTTTTGGCAATGTCACAAACATCGCTTGGGTTGTGTCCGAATTGCCATTGAACCCGCCAGAGAGTGCACGGAAGTTGAAAAGATTCAGGTCCAAGCCTGCGTTGTTACCGGAAATACGACGGCCCGGGAAAGTCACATTAAAGCCGATGCGATTGCGCACGGCCATGTCCTCTTCACGCTGGGCACGCACCCCCTGCCCCAGAGTCAGAACATCACGGTACTGGGCATTGCGGGCAAACATCGCACGTGTCAGCGCCAGACCAGGCTCTGTCGAGTCATAAATATCCATCGTCCCGCGGGACATCTCTTCATTGTATTCCTGGATTTGTTCAACCGTGTTGGCGGTGAACCAGGTGCGGTGGAAATTATAGAAGGTGTTTAGAACGGCGCGGGCTTCTTTGTCAGAACGATTGACCAACGGACCGGAAGCATCCAGTTCGGCCTTGTCCAACAAAGAATTACAGGCGTCCAGCGCCTTGATTTTACCGGCACGGATCTGCGCCATCGTTGCGTGCCCCAAAGGCACCGGTTTCCCGGTCAAATGGGAGTAGCAACGATTGAACAAGCCTGCTTCACTCAAAACTTGAGCAGAAGCAAACGGTGCCATCAGCAACGTGAATGCAAAGATTAACTTGGTCACGGTCATTCCCCCAAAGAAGTTCCGTTAGTTCCCTTATCTTATCGGAGCTTTTGTCGGGAACGCGACTGTAGTTCTCACAATGGGGCGTTCCTTTGCTGTTTAGACTGAAGATTCCGGAACACGAAAGAAACACTTTCGCGGAACGTCTCACTTTGCTACAACCCGGAAAAAGAAAAACCCCGTTGAGTTCCTCAACGGGGTTTTTGGCATTCGTTTTGTTTTCTTCAGACTATTTGATGTCCTGGATGGAAACAGAAACCATCGTGGAAACACCGCGCTCCTGCATCGTCACGCCATACAACTTGCCCGCCACTTCCATGGTGTGCTTGTTGTGGGTAACAACGATGATCTGAGAACGTTTGGCCATCTCACGAACCAGGTCGTTGAAACGGAATACGTTGGCGTCATCAAGTGGAGCGTCAACCTCATCCAGCAAACACCATGGAGATGGTTTCACCAGGAAGATAGAGAACACCAGCGCCACCGCAGTCAAAGCTTTCTCACCACCCGACATCAAAGACACGTTCTGAGTCTTTTTGCCTGGAGGACGTGCGATGATCTCGATACCCGCTTCGTTCTTTTCAGTTTCTTCAACAAGCTCCAACCAAGCCTCACCGCCACCGAACAAGACCGGGAATACGCGGGTGAAACGGTCGTTAACCAGCTCGAAGGTTTCTTTGAAACGCTTGGAGCAGATTTTGTTAATACGCTCGATAACCTTGCGCAACTGATCTTTGGCCTCGGTCAGGTCCGCGTGCTGTTTGGTCAGGAATTCGTAACGTTGAGCGGTCTCTTCGTACTCTTCAATCGCAGACAGGTTCACTTCACCGATCTTCGCCAGTTTCTCACGCAGGTCTTTCAGTTGAGCATCCGCTTCCAGGAAGTCGCCTTCGCGGTTCACGTATTTCTCAACAACGTCAGGCAGGTTCAGCATGTAGCGCTCGCGCACCTGATCAATCAGGTACTGCTCTTTCATCTTCGCCTGCTCCAGTTTCAACTGGGAGTCGTTCATTTTGTGCTGTCTTTCATTGCGTGCACGCTGAGAAGCGGAAGCTTCATCTTCGATCGCACGGATTGATTCAGACATCACTTCGTATTCGTCTTTCGCGCGAGCCGCCTGAAGCTTCAGGGTCTCGACTTCGTCCAAAAGACGTTCAAATTCAATTTTCTTTTCTTCCAGAGTCACCTGAGTGTCGGTCATCTGGGAGTTGTACCCTTCAGCCTCTTCACTCATACGTGCCAACTGAGCTTCCAGATCCGTCAGGGATTTGGTCACCATTTCAAGCTGTCTCAAAACACCAGTGTATTCCTGGGTTTTGGAAGCGGACTTCACCTGAAGATCCGTCACTTCCGCCTGAAGACCGTCAAAGCCCAGACGAACAGAGTTCATCTCAGAGTTCAAAGTCTCCACTTCAGTCTCAAGCAGAACTTTTCTTTCACGAGCCTCGATCAGAGCCTCGTTCAGTTCTTCAAGTTTCTGCTCTTGAACTTCCAGTTGCTCTGTCAGTTTTTTGACTTCGCGTTCCTGGCGCTCAACTGCCGCCAAAGCGTTCTGAACTTCATTTTCAGCGCGCTCAGCGTCTTTTCTCAATTCGGCAACTTTGATCTCCTGATCGATCTTGCGTTTTTGCGCGCCTTCGAAGTCATTCAATACGTTGGCCAGCTGTTCTTCGGTCTTTTTAAGAGCCATCTGAGCCAGCTGCAGTTTTCCTGCGAATTCGTCTTTTTTCTCGGACAATTCTTTGATTTCACGACGACGCTTCAGCATGCCAGAATCAGCAGACTCGGAAGAGCCCCCTGTCAAAACACCGTCAGCTGTCAGCGTGTCACCGTCAAGAGTCACGAATGTCCAGCCTTCATATCTTGGGCGCAAGTTCAAAGCGGTGCGGATAGAATCCACAATCGCCACGCCATCAAGCATGTAGGTCACTGTATTTTTGAATTTGTCAGCCGCCTGAACCACGTCTTTCAGGATGGCTTGAACGCCGTCCTGACCCATTGGTGCTTCAGCACGGTTGAAAGTAAGCCCCTGACCGTCAGCAGCCATAAAGCTGGAACGACCGGATTTATTTTCTTTCAAGTGGGAAACAGCGTCCACAGCGATATTGGCATCAGAGGACAACAACATCTGCAAGCGAGAACCCAAAGCCGCTTCCATCGCCACTTCGTATTCAGCCGGAACTTCAACAACCTCAGAAACCGGCTGGAAGTGAGATACAACAGAACCATCCGCCATCATTTCCTGAGTGCGGGTTTTCTGCCATAGCATGACCTGCTTCACACCCTCCTGGAAACCTTCAAAGTTATTTTGCAGGTTTTCCAGACCGTAAAGGCGGGACGCCACTTCGTTCAAAGAATCCTTGAAGGAATCCACTTCGGCTTTTTTAGTCGCCACGGAATCCTGAAGGATTTTTTTGTTGGCTTCGAAAGAGTCCACATCGCTGGCAAGATCCAGCTGCATCTGACGCTCTTTATCCAGCTCGGTGATCACTTTTTTACGGCGGTTTTCGAACTCAACTTGTTTTTCACGAAGTTCGTTCAACACCTGCTGCTCGTTGTCCTGACGGTCTGTCAGGTCCGCGATCTGAGAGGACAGGGAATTCACACGCGCATCCAAAGAGGATTCGGTCTGACCGACGGCGAACAACTCACGACGTTTCGTCGTCAGGTCCTCGTCCACAGTGCCGATGCGGGAATTGAAGTTCTGGAAGATTTCATTTTTCTCAGCGAAAGCGGCCGACAGAGACTCGGACTCTTCTTTCAGCTCGGTCACCTGTTCATCCAATGCGGCTTTGTCGCGGGCAAGAAGCTCTTTACGGGCTTGCTGCTCCTGCAGGATGGTGCCGGTCATCTGTTCATTGCGGCGAGCCTGTTCGATCTCGAAGCGAAGCTCCTGGATCTCCATCTCTTTCTTTTGAACAGTGGATTGTTTGGTGAAGTATTCAGTCTGTTGTTCTTCAACTGCCTTTTCCTTTTCCAGGATCTGCAATTTCAGAACTTCCAGCTGGCCCTGCAAAGTGGAAAGGTTCGTTTCGCCTTCCACTTCCATGCTTTGCGCTTCGTTGAAGATCGCCTGAGCTTCGTCCGCAGCACGTTTCAATTCAACGTACTGGGCAGTGGAAAGCCACAGGTCCAGATCTTCAATCTGATTTTTGATATTGCGATAGCGTTCTGCACGCTGAGCCTGTCTTTGCAAAGAATCGATCTGGCGTTTCAACTCGCCGATGATGTCCTGCAAACGCACCAGATTCTGATCGGTCGCAACCAGTTTGCGCTGGGATTCTTTTTTACGGGCTTTGAACTTGGTGATACCGGCAGCTTCTTCGATAAGCATGCGGCGGTCTTCAGGTTTCGCAGTGATGATCTTACCGATCATACCCTGAGCGATGATGGAGAAACCTTTGGAACCGGCACCCGTGTCCATGAAGATCTCCTGCAGGTCTTTCAAACGAGCAGGCTCTTTATTGATGAAGTACTCACCTTCACCGTTTCTGTGCAAACGGCGGGTCACCATGATTTCAGAATGTTTAATATATTTTGCCGGGAACGGACCACCGTCATTTTCAAGTGTCAGGGACACTTCACACATACCCAGTGGAGCATAACCTTCCGCTCCACCGAAGATGACGTCAGTCATTTGGGATGCACGCAAGTCCTTCGCGGACTGGTCACCCATAACCCACATCAAGGCATCCACGATGTTGGATTTACCGCAACCATTCGGTCCGACGATACCAGTGATACCGGCATCAAAGTGAATGACGGTGCGGTCTTTGAACGATTTAAAACCAATGAGTTCAATCTTCTTAATTCTCAAGGTATATCCCCTCTTGAGTACTTCCCCTCAAATACAAGCCCTTGGTCTAGCTAGACCAAAGACCATTAGAATTTCGCGAGTGTTGGGAAGCATGTCAACCATAGGCTCTTAAAAGAGGGCCTAACGCTGAAAACTTAAGCAGACTTACAACTGATTTACCTGCTGCATCATGAAAAGTTGCCTAGATAGTTTCCATCGCATGATGCGCCGTAGCCAGAAAAAAACAACCAGGCACCAAATGCAAAACGGCGCACCGGGTAAGCGGAGCGCCGTGAATGGCGATATTAAGAAGGAATTTTTCGCGCGGATCTTACAGGCAGCGTACGGATTGGCCGTACTGGTTTTGCATGATCACACCAGAACAGTTGTGAGTCACACCGCAGTTGTACTGTTGATTGTTGTAGTAGTACACACCGGAACAAGTCTGGGACGTCGTCGCACCACCTGTGTTGTTCATGCAGTAAGTGTAATTTACTGGGATGTACTGAGTGCCGCTGACTTGGTAGCACTGGTTGCCGCTCATCACGTATTGACCGGTTGTCGTGCTGGTTGTGCAGTAAGACTGCGCCACTTGCTGACCCGTGGATGTGATGATGCACTGGCCGTTAGCATTGTAAGAGTAAGTCGAATTCGTAGAGCAGTAAGTCTGGTTCACTTGAACCGCCTGCCCGTTTACATTCTGATAACAGATGTTGTTAGCACCCCAGTAATAGATATTGCTGGTGCCGCTGTTATTGTCATCCTTGCTACAGTTCGCCAAACCTACAGTCATGGCAGTCAGTACAAGGGCTTTCAAGATCGTCAGAACATAGTTTTTGAATTTCATAAAATTTGTTTCCTTCTCTATGCCAATCCTTAAAGCAATTCAGCGGCCAAAAACCCCTGGCACGCGTTTCACCAACGAATTTCGAACACTTAGAGCATTCAGGAAGGATCATGGAATAAGTTCAGGCTGTCTTTAGGTTAGACAGTGACGACAATTGGCTTTCTGAAAAGCGTCTCTACAAAACCATCACGTACCACAATGAAACAAGGCACTTAGCACTGCACAGTGTTTACACAATCTGGCAGTGCTTTCTCTATATATGATATCAAGCTTCCGGTGTTGGCCGCGACAGCTTGCGCGCAATCAGCCGGCAGGCGACTTCCATCGGGTCCGCCCAGGAAGCCGGCCGGTCACTTAATAAAGACACCACTTCCTTGCGCCCGAAAACCTTGGCCAGATCCAAAGCCGTCATGCCGTGGGGGTTGCGGTCCTCCAAGCGAGCGCCGTTACTGAGCAACAACTCCGCAAGACGGGCATGTCCCTTAAAACAAACCCCCATCAAAACCGAGTTCCCCATATCATCGGTGGAGTTCACATCCGCCCCGCGTTCGATCAGAAACTCGGCGGCGTCCTCCTGATTGTTATACGCAGCCAGCATCAACAGCGTGTGCCCTTTGAAATTACGAATTTCCAAACCTCCGCCAAAATCCAGATACTGCTTCAAGGCCTCGCAGTTGCCGTTGCGGGCCTCTTCAAAAATCAGCGGTTCCACCACCATTGTCTTTTTATATTCTTCCCAGGTCGCCATACATCCTCCGCCCTAATGATGGGCACTGCCACTTTCATATTTGTCTGAATAAACCTTTACACCCATGCGCTCGGCCAAGCCGCTACCGTAAGCAGGATCGCACCTCATAAAGACCTCGATCTGACGGCGTACGATTTCTTCAGGCACATTTCCGCGCTTCATGTGTTCGGCGATATTATCCAGCAGCTGCCTTTTTTTATCGGCGTCCATCAACCGGAACAAATCCCCTGCCTGACGGTAATCATCATTGCCCTGATGATGATCAAACCGGTCCATGGTGGCATCATCCAGCTTCAATGGCGGTTCCCGGTACTGTTCCTGCTGAGCAGGTCCCCCGAAAGAGTTCGGTTCATAATAGGCATGATTGTATTCAGGAACATCCAGGCGCATGGCCCCGTCCAGATGATAGTGGTTCACTTCCACTTTGGGTTTGTTCACAGGAAGCATTTCGTAGTGAGTGCCGATGCGATAGCGATGGGCATCAGCATACGCAAAAGTGCGCGACTGCAGCATCTTGTCCGGCGACCAGGAAACACCCGGTACCATGTTGTTCGGGTTGAAAGCCGCCTGCTCTATTTCAGCAAAATAGTTTGTCGGATTGCGGTTGAGCTCCATGGTGCCCACCTCAATCATCGGGAACTCTCCGTGCGGCCACACTTTGGTAAGATCAAAGGGATTGTACCAGGTTTTCTTGGCCTGCTCTTCGCTCATGATCTGCACGTACATGCGCCATTTCGGAAAGCTTTTTTCTTCGATCGAATTGTACAGATCCTCCTGATGGCTTTCGCGCGTGCGCCCCACAAGCTCTGCCCCTTCATCATTGGTCAGATTTTTGATCCCTTGCTGGGTTTTGAAGTGGAACTTCACCCAGTGACGGTCCTCCTTGCTATTGATCAGGGAATAGGTGTGCGAACCAAATCCGTGCATGTGCCGATATGACGCCGGTAAACCACGGTCAGAGAATAGAATTGTCACCTGGTGGCAGGACTCGGGACTTAGTGACCAGAAGTCCCACATTGCCGTGGGGCTTCGTAAGTTGGTGCGCGGATCGCGTTTTTGTGTGTGAATGAAGTCGGGAAATTTATAAGGATCACGCACGAAAAAAACCGGCGTGTTGTTGCCGACCAAATCAAAGTTGCCTTCTTCGGTGTAAAACTTCAGCGCAAATCCCCGCACGTCGCGTTCAGCATCTGCAGCGCCCCTTTCGCCGGCAACCGTTGAAAAACGAATCAGCAGATCTGTTTTTGTTCCCGGCTGAAGGAACTTTGCGCGGGTGTATTTGGAAATATCTCCGTTGATCGTCAGCGTGCCAAAAGCGCCGGAGCCCTTGGCATGCACTGTTCTTTCCGGCACCCGCTCGCGGTTTTGGTGCGCGAGCTTTTCAATCAGCGCCACATCCTGAAGTACCAACGGCCCACGAGGCCCCACCGTCAACGAATTCTGATTGTCTGAAACCGGCGCACCAGCACTGGTGGTCAAACCCTTCTTTGATTGAGCCATATCATGCATCCTTTCTTGAATTTTGAACGACCCCTTAAGCATAAGGACAAAGAATATTCCGCCGTGAGTTGTATTTTTCAGCTATGTCAGACGAAATCTGCGGGTCCTCCCTGGCTGTGGAAATACAAATATCCTGCCTGCATCAAGGGGGTAAGATGACGAAATGAATACACAAGCTCAGCCTCTGACCCTGGCGTTTTCTATTACCGCACTGGTGCTTTACATACCGGCGAACCTGTTCCCATTTATGAGCATCGAACTTTATGGACGCAGAAACACAGCGACCATCTGGGATGGAATTGTCTCGCTGGCGAAAGCGGGTTCATGGCCCATCGCCATTATCGTGTTCCTGGCCAGTATTCTGATCCCGCTGCTGAAACTCATTATTCTTTTCTATCTGTCACTGGATTCCTCGGACCGTCAGCCCCGGCTGAAAGACAATCTGTACCGAATCGTGGAGGCTATTGGCCGCTGGTCCATGCTGGACATCTTCCTGCTGTCGATCATGATCGCAATTCTAAAACTTGGAAAATGGGCCACGGTGGAACCCAAACCCGGAGCGCTGTTATTTGCTCTGGTGGTGATATTTACAATGCTGGCTTCGGCTTACTTCGACCGCAGTGCTTTTAACGAAAAGGACCGTGATGGAAAAAGATCTGAAACAGAGGGCTAAAAAGATCGGTTCTCACTGGTATGTCTGGTTGTTCCCGGCTTTTGCCGTGGCGATTTCCGCCTGGCTGCTGGTACAGTATCTGACGTCGCTGGGGCCAGAGATCATCATTTCCTTTGATGAAGGCAGCAGCATCGAAGCGGAAAAAACGCGTCTGAGCTATCGCGGTGTGACCGTCGGCAAAGTCACAGAAGTGGCCCTGTCTGAAGACCAAAAGAAGGTTCTGGTGCACGCCCGCCTGGATAAAAGCGCAAAAAGCTTCGCCCAGGAAGGTGCCAAGTTCTGGATCGTCACCCCCAAAGTCAGCATCCAGGGCATCACCGGCCTTGAAACTTTAATCGGAGGCCCTTACATAGCGGCCCAACCAGGAGAAGGCTCCGAGACGAAAGAGTTCGAAGGCAAACAGGAAAGCGCCACGCAGGATCCTTTGGAAGACACGGTCACTTACCGGCTTGAGACCAACAACGCCGAGTCCATCAACCCCGGAGACAACGTCAGCTTTCGTGGCATGAATGTCGGCACCGTCACGAAGGTGTCCTTAAGCAAGACCGCCCAATCCCTGTATGTGCAGATCAATCTGCAAAGCAAGTACGCCCGCCTGGTGCGCACCAACACCCAGTTCTGGCGCAAGGTCGGCGTGCAGGCCAAACTGGGTCTGTTCAAATCAGAACTAAAAATCAATTCACTGGAAACTCTGCTTCACGGCGGGATTGAGTTCTTCACACCCGACCCGCCTGGCGACATCGCCAAATTCAATGCGCGGTTCCCTTTGCAGGGCTCAGCCCCGAAAGACTGGCAGAAGTGGAATCCTTCATTAGAAAGGTAGTTTTATAAAATCTTTATCTGGTCCACACAGGATTTAAGAAATCCTTGAGATTAAAGACGCTAGAATGTCTTTACCAAGGAGGACCTATGCAATACAAAAATACAGAGGTCGGATACAAAGCATCCGCCACCAATGGTGAGATTGCTTTTCGCATTCTTTTCACCACCATGGTGTTAGGAATTCTGGTCACCTATTTTACAAAGTGAACCGGTGAAACAAAAAAAGCCCTCTTCATCAGAGGGCTTTTTCGTTTTTTGCTTAGTGGATTTTCTTACCGATCAGGGCTGCGCGGGCTGCCGCCAGTCTGGCGATAGGCACACGGAACGGAGAGCAGGACACGTAATCCAGCCCCACCTTGTGGAAGAACTCGATGGATTCAGGGTCCCCACCGTGCTCACCGCACACGCCGACTTTCAGGTCAGGCTTCGTGCGACGGCCCAGGTCCACACCCATTTTCACCAAAGAACCCACACCCACCTGATCGATGGACATGAACGGATCTTTCGGCAGAATTCCATGAGACACGTAAGTGCCCAGGAAGCGACCGGAGTCATCACGGGACAAGCCCAAAGTCGTCTGAGTCAAATCGTTCGTACCGAAACTGAAGAAGTCCGCGTGTTCTGCAATGGCGTCCGCCGTGATCGCAGCTCTTGGAAGCTCAATCATCGTGCCCACTGTGTATTCAAACTTCACGTTCTTTTCAGATTGAACCTTGTTCACTTCCGCCACGGCCTGACCGCGCAAAGTGTCCAGTTCCTTGTCTGTCGCCACCAGCGGAATCATGATTTCCGGCGCCAAGGTTTTGCCTTCAGCCATCAACTGAGCCGCAGCTTCCGCGATTGCACGAACCTGCATCTGGTAAATTTCAGGATAAGTGATCGCCAGACGACAGCCACGGTGACCCAGCATCGGATTGAATTCATGCAGGGATTTTACTTTAGAGCGCAGGCGCTCATAGTCCGTGTTCAGACGTTTTGCCAATTCCTTGGTTTCTTCATCCGTGTGCGGAACGAATTCATGCAGAGGTGGATCCAACAAACGGATCGTCACTGGCAGGCCGTCCATGATTTTGAACAGCTGATAGAAGTCTTCACGCTGCATTGGCAAAAGTTTCGCCAATGCTTTTTCACGGTCCATTTTGTTGTCAGCAATGATCATCTCACGAACCGCATCGATGCGGTCTGCGCCGAAGAACATGTGCTCAGTACGGCAAAGGCCGATGCCTTCTGCACCGAAGTTGCGCGCCGTTTGCGCGTCTTTTGGCGTGTCGGCATTGGTGCGAACTTTCAGTCTGCGAATGCCATCAGCGATTTTCATGATGCGCTCGAAGTTGCCATCCAGTTTCGGTTCGATGGTTTTAACTTCGCCCAGATAAACTTCACCCGTGGAGCCGTCCAAAGTGATCACGTCGCCCTTTTTCAGAACGTACCCTTTCACTTTCATGGTTTCATTGCGGTAGTCGACTTCGATGTCACCACAACCCGCCACACAGCATTTACCCATACCACGCGCCACAACGGCCGCGTGTGATGTCATACCACCACGAGTTGTCAGGATACCTTGTGCTGCCACCATGCCGGCAATGTCTTCCGGAGAGGTTTCAATGCGCACCAGGATGACTTTCTTGCCTTGCTCTCTCCACTCGACCGCTTCTTCAGAAGTGAAGACGATCTGGCCGTTCACCCCGCCCGGAGACGCAGGCAAACCTTTGGCCAAAGTGGTCTTTGCCGCTTTTGGATCCAAAGTCGGATGCAGAAGCTGATCCAATGAGGAAGGATCCAGACGCAGAATCGCTTCGTCCTGCGTGATCAACTTTTCATCGATCATGTCACAGGCGATTTTCAAAGCCGCCGCTGCGGTTCTTTTGCCGTTACGGGTTTGCAGCATCCACAAAACACCGCGTTCGATCGTGAACTCGATGTCCTGCATGTCGCGGTAGTGACCTTCCAGCTTTTTATAGATTTCAACCAACTGACCGTAGGCCTGAGGAAGAGCTTCTTCCAAAGACATGACACCCGCCGCGGCTGCGGCAATCTTGGTGATCGGTTGCGGGGTGCGGATGCCCGCCACCACGTCCTCGCCCTGAGCATTGATCAGGAATTCGCCGTAGAAGGCTTTTTCACCTGTGGATGGATTGCGCGTGAACGCCACACCCGTTGCAGAGTCATCCCCCATGTTCCCAAAGACCATGGACTGAACGTTCACCGCTGTACCCCAGGCTGCCGGGATCGAATGCAATTCACGGTAAGTGATCGCACGCGGCGTGTTCCAGGAATGGAAGACCGCGGAAATCGCGCCCCACAGCTGCTCCCAAGGATCTGCCGGGAAGGACTGACCGGTCATCTGATGAACCAGGTCTTTGAATTTTTTCACCAGAAGCTTCAGGTCATCGACCGTCATTTCGGTGTCAAGTTTGTAGTGTTTTTCCTCTTTCATGTCTTCCAGAGTCACTTCCAGAAGTGAAGAGTTCATCCCCATCACCACATCAGAATACATCTGAATGAAACGACGGTAAGAGTCCCACGCAAAGCGCGGATTGTTAGAGGACTTCGCCAAGCCTTCCACAGTCTGATCATTCAAGCCCAGATTCAGGATCGTATCCATCATGCCTGGCATGGAAGCGCGAGCCCCGGAACGAACAGAAACCAAAAGTGGGTTGTTCACATCGCCGAATTTTTTGCCAATCTTGGATTCCACTTTGTTCATGGACTCCTGCACCGCCGGGCGAACCCAGTCAGGCAGCTTGCCACCGGCTTCATAGAAGTGAGCGCAGATCTCAGTGGAGATCGTGAAGCCCGGAGGAACCGGAATGCCCAAAGAGGTCATCTCGGCCAGGTTGGCGCCTTTACCACCCAGGATGTTCTTCATGCCTGCATTGCCTTCGGAATCCCCGGCAGCAAAGAAGTAGACGAACTTCTGTGGAACGGCTGTTTTGGATGCTTGTTTGTCAGAGTTTACATTCTGGTGCATTAGTCTCCCCCACCGGAAAAGTAAAATTAGTTGTCCTATCTAGTAGACATAGAACATCCCTAAGCCCTTAATATCAATGAAATTTTGGGGCCCAGTATGCTCTGAGTTATAGAGCTTCCATTCCACCCCAGGAAGGGTGTTCCGGGGACTTCTGCTTCCCTTAAAAAACCACACGTTTATCGAGCACTTAGGAGTTTTTACAGGAAGCCCTTCCCGACCAAATCCTAACGGGTCTTTCGGCAGTGCCTGTGCTAGAAAATCGCGCATCCCAAAAACCCAAGGAGAAATTCATGAAAAAGGCCGTTCTTGCCCTGTCTGTTTTGATGTCCGTAAGCAGCTCTTTCGCTCAAGACTGCACTCTTGAAGAGGCTCAAGGCATCGCTCTGGTTTCTTCCGTTGAAGTCTTGAACGAAACTCAGTGCCGCGCCAAAATCAACGGCGTAAAGATGTTCAGTCCGGCTTACAACTGCCCGCTTTCCCTGGATGAAGTTCTGGTTTCCGGCGTGATCATCAATTGCAATCGCGTGCATGAAGGCCGCATCGACGGCATCTTCTATCGCGACAACGGCAAAAACGACTCCAACATCTATCTGTACTAATCCGGCCCCGCCGGGCAGAGCAGAAGGGGCGGCAGCCCCCGCAAGCTGAAGCAGCAGGTATTCCTAAAAAGCATATTAACTTTGATTCTATGCACTTCACACAAACGAATCAGCTTGATAGGAATACCCTCGAAATCGAAACACTCAAGGAGAGACTATGAAACACCAGATCCTGGCTTTGGCCCTGACTTTGACTTCCGCAACTGCCTTTGCGGCACCTCAATCCTATTCCCTGCCTGCTTTGAAAGAGCTTTGCGCAATGGACGCTGGCAACGAAGATGAATTCGCTTTTGAAAAAGCCTTCGCGGACGTTAGCGAGTTTGACATCAAGGAAGTTCAATCCATCAGCGACAAAGATCTGGCGATGGTGAACGCTCACCTGGTGGATCATGAGTACACAGCCAATGCCCTGACTTTTGCAGAGCTCAAAGCTTTGTTCGGTCCTGGTGGCGACCAGGCCTACAACGATCTGTACGTCATCACTTTCAAATCCAAAACCACCGGCCGCGTTTACACTCACGTGAAAACCTATCCGGGCGACAATCCTTATGGATTGATCTTTGATAACAAAACTTTGAAGCCCGTGGCTCACAATGGTGACGGCAGCATCGTGCTTCTGACCAACAACGGTTCTTACAGCTGCTGGGAACTGGACAAATAAGCTCACCGAGCTTGTGATATCATGGAAATAAAAAAAGGGAGTGCGATGCACTCCCTTTTTAATTTAAAGCAGCTTCAGCTCTGCCCCTGTCGGGCTACTGATTAAAGGTCTTCAACTTGGCTGCGATGTATGCGTTCAACTGAGTGATCGCCACGCGCTCTTGAGTCATCTTGTCACGGTGACGAACGGTCACCGCCTGATCATTGATGGTGTCAAAGTCCACAGTCACGCAGAACGGTGTGCCGATCTCGTCCTGACGACGGTAACGTTTACCGATGGACTGGGATTCGTCATAGTTCACGTCGAAGTCTTCAGCCAATTGGTCACGCAGTTTTTCAGAGATAGAGCTTAGCTCCTCTTTTTTGGACAGAGGCAGAACTGCCACTTTGAACGGAGCGATTTCCGGGTGCAGACCCATCACCACGCGAACGTCTTCTTTACCCGCTTCGTCTGTCGTCACTTCCTCACGGTAAGCATCACACAGGAACGCCAGGAACAGGCGATCACAACCCACGGCTGTTTCAATCACATAAGGGATGTATTTCTTTTTGTTCGGTTCGTCGAAGTACTCCAGGTTTTTACCGGAGAATTTCATGTGCTGGGACAAATCGAAGTCCGAACGATTGTGGATACCTTCCAATTCAGAGAAGCCCATTGGGAACTTGAATTCCACGTCCACAGCCGCTTTCGCATAGTGCGCCAGCTTGTCGTGATCTTTGAATTTCAAATTCTCTGGTTTGATACCGAACTTGATATAGAAATTCCAGCGACGCTCTTTCCATTCTTTGAAGAACTGTTCGTCCGTGCCTGGCTCTACGAAATATTGCATTTCCATCTGTTCGAATTCACGGGTACGGAAGATGAAGTTTCCTGGTGTGATTTCGTTACGGAAGGATTTACCAATCGCCGCGATACCGAATGGAATTTTATAACGGGATGCCTGCTGACAGTTCTGGAAGTTCACGAAGTGACCTTGAGCAGTTTCCGGACGCAGATACACCACGCTGCCGGAATCTTCCAAAGGACCCATGTGAGTTTTGAACATCAGGTTGAAGGATCTTTCTTCAGAAAGATTCTTGCTGCCGCAGTTCGGGCATTTCTTTTCGTTGATATAGGAATCCGTGTTATCCGCACGGAAGCGTGTTTTACACTCCTTACAGTCCACCAATGGATCGGAGAAACCATCCACGTGACCGGAGGCTTTCCACACCATCGGGTGCATCAGGATCGCGGCATCCAGACCCACGATATCAGGTCTGCGGGTCATGGCATTCCACCAAGCACGCTTCACATTCAATTTCATCAAAGAGCCCAGAGGACCGTAATCCCAGCAACTTCCAAGACCGCCATAGATCTCACTGGATTGGAATACAAAACCACGACGTTTGCTGAGGCTCACAAGAGTGTTTAGGTCCTCAAGATGCTTAATTTTCATGCAGGGCTCCAAGTTTTGAAAAAGGGACAAAGTCCCGGTGCTTATCGTTACACTTGGGTCCAGAACCAGTCAAGAAATCAGGGTCTTGCCTTGCCTGAGGGCGGGTCCTCGGACAAGCTATTCCTATGCAGCGCATCCGAAAATGGTTCTTCCTTCCCTTCTTGCTGGTCCTTCTGATTCCACAGGCTCACTCCGAGTCTGTGTCCAAATTTGTGACAAAAGAAGAAAAAATCCGCGAAGAGATGATCGTGATCTCCCGCGAACTGGGTGTGACCTGCAATGCCTGCCACAATGTTCAGAACTTCAAGGCTGATGATAAAAAGGCTTTCAAGGTCGGCAAAGAGCATATGAAATTGACTCAGATGCTTCGAGAAAACGGCATGGATGGAAAGAAGAGCGCTAAAGCCACCTGCTACATGTGTCATCGCGGCAAACTGATGCCCGACTACAAAGAACCCGCTAACGCGAAGGCTTTCTAAGAAGTCCCGTAATTTCACAAAAAAGTTCCCTTGGGTGTGAACCTCACCCCCCTTCTTTTCGTCTAAACTGACATGCCTTAATGTCCCCGCATTGACTCCGACGCCAATTGGGGAAAAATGTATTGTGCGAAAGGACCACTATGAACCTGATTGACCTCTCGATTCGACGCCCGGTGTTTGCATGGGTTCTCATGTTTGCATTAATTGTTTTTGGCGCCATTTGCATGAACCGCATGGGTATCTCGCAGCTTCCCGATGTGGACTTCCCGATTGTCAGCGTTTCTGTGGACTATGAGGGCGCTGCCCCTGAAGTCGTCGAAGCCGAGCTGCTGGATCCTATCGAGGAAAGACTGCTTGCCATCGAGGGCATCAAGGAAATGCGCTCTTCGGCCCGTCAGGGGTCCGGCTCTGTCACGCTGGAATTTGATATCAACCGCAATGTCGACGTGGTCTTGCAGGAAGTGCAAACCGCCCTCAGCCGCATGCGCTGGCCTCCGGGTGTGGACCCTGCCACCATCCGCAAACAAAATCCTGAAGAAGACCCGATCATCATTCTTTCCGTCTATGGCGAGGCTCCGCTCAAAGAGATGATCAACTGGACCGAAAACTATCTGCTCGACCAAGTCCGCTTCCTGGAGGGCGTGGGCGAGGTCAGCATCGGTGGATTCAGTCAGCGCAATCTGCGCATCTGGGTGGATCCGAAAAAACTTTCAGCCTTGTATCTGACCCTGACTGATGTTGTGGATGCCATCAGCTCCCAGCATCTGGAAAGTGCCGCAGGCCAATTCACCGAAGGCGAACGCGAACTGCGTGTGCGCTGGTTGGGGGAAGCCACCAATGTAGAAGATGTCGCCAACATCCAGATTCTGCGACGGGGCGGCCAGCGCATCCACGACCGCAATATCTTTATCCGGGATGTCGCCCGGGTTGAGGACGGGCTTTCAGATATCCGCCGTGTTGCCCGGGTGGATGGCCGTCAGGCCGTTTCCATCATCGTGCGAAAGCAGCGGGGCACAAATGAGGTCACCGTCGCCAACGAGGTTCGTGAAAAACTGACCAGCATCAAGGACAACTTTCCTAAAGGCTTCAACTTCCGCGTGAATGTCGACTTCACCCGTCCGACCGATGCGACCGTGAATCTGACCATTGAAAAACTGTGGGTGGCGGCATTGATCACCATTCTGGTCTGCTTCCTGTTCCTGGGAAGCATCTCGGCTGCCGTCAACATTCTGTTTTCCATCCCGACGTCGATTGTGGGAACATTTGTCATCCTGTACTTCTCAGGGTTCACCCTGAATTTGTTCACCCTGCTGGCACTGACATTGTCGATTTCCATCGTCGTGGATGATGCCATCATGCTGCTTGAAAATATCGTGCGCCACTATCGCATGGGAAAACCATCGGCCAAAGCCGCCTCGGATGGCTCCAAAGAGGTTCTGCCGGCCGCCATCGCGGCGACATTGGCGGTCATCGCCGTGTTTCTGCCGGTGGTCTTTATGGATGGCATTATCGGGAAGTTCTTCTTCCAATTCGGTGTCACGATGAGTGCGGCGGTGTCGCTGTCGCTGCTTGAAGCGGTTACGATCACCCCGATGCGTGCTGCCGCCCTGTTGTCCAGTGAGCCCAAAGTTTCCAAACTGGAGCACTGGCTGGACGAACTGTTTGAAAAGTTCGCGCACTCCTATCAAAAAATTCTGCACGGCACTTTGCGATTCAAATATGTGGTGGTGATCGGCTCTTTGGTGTTCTTCGTTGTGTCCCTGTTCCTGGTGGCCAAAGTCCGTCAGGAATTCGTACCGGCGCAAGACCAGGACTTTATCATCATCAATGCGCAGATGCCTCCGGGCACTTCGCTTGAAAAAACCAGCCGCGAAGCTGAAAAAATCGAAGCCATCCTGAAGCAGGATGCATCCGTTGAAGGCTTTGTCGTTTCTGTCGGTGGCGGCGGTGGGGGTTCCAACGTCAATCAGGTCTTTCTGCCCGTGGCCCTGAAACCCCGTGCGGATCGGCAGCAAGGTCACCTTGAAATCATGAACAAATGGCGTGCCGAGTTTCGCAAGCTGAAGGACATGCGTGTTTCCATGCGTGATATTTCGGCGCGAAATCTTTCTTCAGGCCGTCAGAATCCGGTAGCGATCAATTTGCGTGGACCGGACTTGAATGTTCTATTTGAAAAATCCCAGCAGCTGATGGAGCGCCTGGAAAAAGAAAATCTGGCGGTGGATCTGGATTCGGATTTCCGTAAAGGGATCCCGGAGCTGGTTCTGACCCCGGACCGCAAAGCCATGGCCGCCCGGGGAGTCTCTGTCGAAGACGTGGGCCGCATTCTTTCAGCCGGCGTCGGAGGCTTGCGGGAAGGCCGCTACACCGCCGATGGCCGTCGCTATGACATCCGCTTTAAATTCCTGGAAGATCAGATCCAGAAGCCGGAGGATTTCAAAAAACTGTATGTGCGCAACAACTTCGGAAACCTGATCCCGCTGTCCCAGTTGGTGAAAATCGAAGAACAATCCGCCATTCAGGGCATCAGCCGCGTGAACCGTCAGCGTGCGATTTCCGTCTTCGGCAATCTGGCACCGGGACAGTCGCAGGCAAAGGTTCTGGACCGCACCAGCGCCATTGCCAAAGAAATTCTGCCGACAGGGTATTCCTTCGCCCTGGAAGGCGCCTCGGCCGGATTTGCGGATTCATTCAAAAGTCTTTATTCCGCCATGCTGGTGGGGATTCTGGTGGCGTATCTGATTTTGGCAATTCAGTTTAACTCTTTCATCCATCCGGTGTCAGTTCTGGTCGCCCTGCCCTTCAGTGTGACCGGCGCCCTGGTGGCTTTGTGGATGTTTGATGTGTCACTGAACCTGTTCAGTTTCATCGGCTTGATTGTTTTGATGGGTATTGCAAAAAAGAACTCGATCTTGCTGGTCGAATTCACCAACCAAGTGCGCTATCACGGCGAAAAGGATATTTCCAAAGCCTTGCTTCAGGCCTGCCCGATCCGCCTGCGCCCGATTCTGATGACATCGGTGGCGACCGTGGCGGCAGCCATGCCACTGGTGATCGGACATGGCATCGGTTCGGAAACCCGGGTGCCGATGGGTCTGTCCATCATTGGCGGAACAATCGTTTCGACACTGTTGACTTTGTTCGTGGTTCCGGCTTTGTATTTGATGCTGTCACCACTTGAAAGCAAAAAGAAAGAGGTCGATCTGTGAAGCTGATTAAGCAGACAAGAAGAACCGCCTACTTTGTAGCAGGCTGGATCTTTCTGGGGTTGGGATTTGTCGGCATCTTTCTGCCGCTGCTTCCGACAACCCCGTTTCTGCTTTTGACCGCTTACTGTTTCGCCCGAAGTTCTATCCGCTGGCACAAGTGGCTTTTAGCGCAACCCCACATGGGGCCGTTGATTTTAGACTGGCAAAAACATGGTGTGATCCGCACTCGCGCCAAACTGATGGCCACCGGACTGATGGTGCCTCTTGTTTCCGCGTCATTGTTCTTTGGTAATGTTCCCATCTACGCCAAAATATCCGCGGCAGTCGTGTGCAGTTGCGTTCTGATTTTCATCTGGACAAGGCCTTCGCAGGCCAAATCCAGCCGGTCTCAGATGGGTACACGTTCATAAGTTTTACAGCCAAAAAAGCTCCTTAATTTTTTTTCAAGATTACAGGCACCCCCCTGTTCTCATAGCAGCAACCCGCCGAAGAGTCTTGTCCAGGGGGATCAGAATGCTCAATTTCAGGTACTTGCACAAACTGGCAGCAATCTGTGGTGGCTCAGTTCTATTGTTTGCCTTTCAGAACTTCACTCCCAGCAATTTGAATTCACGCGTCTGCAGTGAATCCAAAATAAATGAAATTCTGGCTCCCGCCACGGCCGAATCCAGTGCAGCTGTGGTGGACTGCTCCGCCCAGCTGCCAAAAGGAAAATCCATATCCAAAAGACTTCAGTTCCGAGGCCCCCAAGCCTCGGGTGTCACCTTTGATTGTAATGGCAGCATCCTGAACGAAGCCGGGATTAATGCCGGTAAAGACATGATTCAGGTTTTTTCCCGCAAGGTGCAGAAAAACGGTGAAACGCTGTGGGAACGCCCCAGTGACGTGACCATCAAAAACTGCACAGTGCTGGGGGCTGTGCGTATCTATGGAATGAACACCAACGGGGAAGGGGCTGACTTGCGCGCTTCTTCCATTTCCGAAGGTCACACCGAGCGGGCCCAGGCTGCCGCCCCGACCCGCATCGTTTTGGACAAGATGAAAATTCAGGCAAGCTCACGCATTCCGCTCTATATTTCTCCGGGTGTGACCTATGTGAAACTGATAAATTCCAATATCAGTGGCTCTTCCACCAGTGTGGCGGTCTATCTGGATGCTGAATCCGGGCACAACCTGATTCAGAACAACTCCATTCATACGGATACTGAAAAACGTGAGCTGATCGCCATTGATGGCTCTGCCAACAACCGCATCATCGGCAATCGTCTTTCTGCGCTCGATAACGGCGGTATCTATCTTTACCGCAACTGCGGCGAAGGCGGCACCGTTCGTCATCAAACCCCGAGCGGAAATCACATCATCAACAATATCTTTTATTACAACAAATACGACGGCAAGAATCCGGCCATCTGGGTGGCGTCCCGCAATGGCAACCGTAACTACTGCAATGCCGACAACGGCTATGCCTTCGGAAGCAGCACCAACAACAACGATCTGGCCCGCAATAACGTGATTGCTCAAAATCAGTTCTATAAGTTCCAGCCGGAAAAAATCGTGCGCGTCAGCGACTCTCCCAACTATCTGCTGGCGAACGAAACTGTTTCTGCCGATAAAAAACGTGCTTCGGGCTGTTACCTGAAAGCGGCCTTTCCGTCTGAACTGCTGGGGCACGGACTATCAACCCAGCAATTCCTAATCAGCGGGGCCGTGGTCTGCAAGGAAACAAAATACACCTGTACTGACGGTGTGCTTTCCACTGCCAAGGCCACCTGCCAAGGGGTCAGCGTCAAAACCAAACCGTTTGACTGTCAGGCTTCTGGCAACAACTCGGGTTGCGGAGGCACTGTGCGCTGCGATTCAGGGCAAAGAATCATTGGAGTTCGAGCGGCCTGCAACCTTGAAAACGGCCGAGTGCCCGCCTCTTACATCAACGGCGTCGGCCTGAATGTGGCGTCGGTACAAAGAGCCTCTGATAAAGTCAAGGACGGCCGCTGCCAAATAGATAACGTTGCGATAAGCTCTGGCAGCGCCTCGGTGAGAGCTTCCGTCGGTTCGACCTATCTGAATTATTCCTGCCGCGAATACGACAAAAACGGCGGCGACTGCCACGTCATCGGGCAGGTGTTGTGCCAGTAATCGGCACATCGACATTCCAGAGTGAGAATGCCGCTCTCTACACCCTTTGAGTTAGTTCTAAGCTGCGCACAAAGCTTGCTCCTTCATAAAAGAATGAAGGAGTGTGGATGCACTGGTCTTATCTGATTCTCATTTTGGGACTGCTGGTTTCGGGTTCTGCTTTTGCGCAGCAATCACGCCCGGCTTCATCCGATGGACTTTACCGCTTAAACAGTGGCACCGACAACTGCCCGTTTGAAATTGAGCGCAGCGAAGACTGCGACGGCTTTGCCCTGCATCCATCGTCCGATGGTGTGGCCCACGAAAGTGTGCGCTTTTGCCAGATCAACAAAGGCTTCAAGGTTCAGCAAAAACCCGGACAAAAAATCTTGAGCGAAGTTGTCAGTCGCGACAACTATGTGCGCAAACAGGAAACCACCATCTACATCGATAAAGACAATTCACTGAGTCTGATGCAGGAAGACACCGTCATTCAGGACGGGCCTGATAAATTCCTCTGGGAGCACAGCCGCAACGGTCGTGGGTTTAGCTGTCTTTATTCAAAATAGTCTTGTCATCGCAAATCCCTGCTCTAAAATCAGATCCATCTTCGGCACCTTTCAAAGGATGGATTCATGCGCGCTCAGGTTAAACGAATCGATGGTCACCACTTTAAATTCAATGTTCGTGGCATGGAAGGTGACATCGACGTCACAGCTCCTGATCAAGCTCCCCAAGGGCCGACTCCGAAGGAAATGCTGCTGGCGGCGTTATGCTGCTGCACCGGCACGGATGTCATTGATCTAATGGCGAAGTTTCAGGTTCAGTACGATTCTTTTGAACTGGAAGCCAAAGCCCCCCTGACGGACAAGCACCCTAAAGTCTTTTCCCGCATTGATTTGAGCTATCATTTGAAAGGCTCGTCGGTGGATGCCACTCAGGCTGTGGAAGCGGCAAAGCGCTCGACCCACCAATATAGCGGGACAGCGGCGATGCTTTCAAAAGCCTGCCCGATTTATTACTCGGTTTGGGTGAATGATAAAAAAGTCGCCGAGGACCAGGTTCACTTCGTATCATTCTGATAAAATTTTAGGGTTCCTAAATAACGTGAGGTTTTAATCCGATAAATAGTTCATGAACTACTCGGGACGTCTCGGATCAACTGGCACCTTATTGCTATTGCTGTCTCTTATTTTGACGGGCTGTAACATCTCGGCAAAACTTCAGGATCTATTGTCATCAGAGCCAGTGCAAGCTGAACTCAAGATTTCTGATATAGATCCCTATATCATCGTCAACGCCGGCAATGTCTCGGCCAAACTCATTTCCGGGACCTGCGGCAATAACGAAACCTCGCTTCAAATCAAACTTGATTCCACAGTTGTGGCATCCACAACCTGCGACAACAACCAGTGGTCAGTGACCTACGATTTCTCCGCGGTGCCGGACTCTAGCGCCCTGATTTTAGAAGTTCAAGAAACCTTGACCACCGGCGAAACCCGCACCGAATCAGCCACGATTCTAAAGGACACGGTTTTGCCCCAATTGAGCAATCTCAACAATATCATCATTCCGGCTGAACCCCAGTCGGCGGCGTGGAGCTGTCTGGATCCTGCAGATCTGTGTCAGTTCCGCTATCTGGACAGTACGTCCCCGGCATTCGTTTTTATCACAGAGAATTTTACAGCAACAAACAATACAACACTAGCCACCCCGGGCATTCGCTATCTTTACGTTCAAGCCGCTGACAAGGCCCAAAACCTATCTGCTCCCCAGCAAGTTCAGATTTATGTCGGCACTCCCCAGATTTTCATTGGCACACTGATCAAATCCACAACTTTAAATGGCGTGGAGGATCTGAACATCCTGGCACCGGCCTCATTACCAGAGATGGCCCTGTTCAACAATCAAACTTGCACTGGTACCCCTTCATGGGTCAGTACAGCGACCTTTATTGACAACTGGAATCTGGATGCGGGCGCCCAAGGTGGCACAGCCTACGTCAGCGTCAAATTCCGAACGGCCACACTGGATGAATCCCCGTGTTACCACGACTCTATTCAATGGCCGACATACACCACCCACACCATGTGCACCAACACCACTTCCAGTCTTTCCCGCGGCCGTATTGTCGACTCCGGCGGCTTGGCAGGAGTATACCAGAATGACGAACTCTGCACCCTGGATCTGACACTGACCGGTCCCGCCAAGTTTTACATCGATCTGCTTGATACAGAAAACGGCTATGACTTTGTAAGAATCTATGACAACGGCACCGAGGTCTTCAGCGAATCCGGCGTGGTTACACCTATGCTAGTGAACACGACCTCCAGCACAGTTCGTGTTGAGTTTGAATCCGATGGCAGCGTGACGGACAATGGCTTTGATATTCGCTGGGAAGCCACCGGGGCAGACCCGGCCCCAGCCCCCATAATGACCCTGAATGGCGGCGATCCCATCGCAGTCAGTGCCACCGTCAGTGTAGCACTCAGTGCCCCATCACCTATGAGTCAGACATATCTGACCGAAGACCCCAGCTGTTCTGCCGGGGGAGCGTGGGCGTCCTTTTCCGCCACGACAAACTGGACATTCTCTGACGCCACCTCTGGGCCCAAAGAACTTTATGTGAAATTCCGCGATGCCTTTAACAGCGAAACTTTCTGCTCTGTTGCGACAGTCACGCTGGAAGTTCCTGAAATCTTCATCGACTATCCTGCCACCTCTGACCAGATTGGCAACTCGCTGGAGCTGGGGGGCTATTGTTCTGTCCCGAACAAGCAGGTTCAACTCAGCGGAACGCTGAGTGCGACAACCACCTGCACCGTGGATCAGGAGTGGTACTACACTCTAGACACTTCCAATCTTGCCAACAGCTCTACAGTGAATGTCACTGCCACACTGAAAGACAATGACATCACTCTGGCCAGCGACAGCAAGACCTTCACAATCACCCGCACCCTGTCGATTCAATCTCCGGCCAACGGTGCCATCATCGGGCCCAGCACACAATTCAGCGGTTCTTGCAACGTGAACGGAGCCACCATCAACATCACCAGCCCGGTGACAACCTCAACCACGTGCAGCGGTGGAACATGGTCTTCAGCCATCAGCGTGCCTGGCGCCGACGGAGCTGCCATCACCTTCACCGCCCAGTTGATGCAAAATGCGATCGTTCAAGAAACCAAAACCGCCAGCTACACGCTGTCCACGACACCACCCACGATTCAGATCACCGGAGCCCCGTCGGGCGTCAGTGTCCTGAACTCGGTCAGTGTGAATTTCGGCGGCGCCACAGTCAGTGCCTTCCGCTACAAAGTCGGAAACTCTGTCGATTGCTCGTCCTTGAGCGGCTACACTGCGGAAGCGGCTGCGCCCGCCAGCCGAACCCTGGATCTTTCCGGAGCTAGCAATGGCGACATCACCGTCTGCGCTATCGGTAAAAGCAGTGTCAACGGACTGTGGCAGGATTTTGCCGCTGCCACCAGTGTCAGCTGGACGAAGGATTCCGAGGTTGTGGCTTCGATCACTTCCAAAAATATTTCCATCAACGAAGGAACCACCAACAACGCCGTGACCTTCACACTATCCGGAACCAAAACTTATGACGTGAAAGTTTACTATAACTATTTCGGTGATCAGATCTATATGGTCGACCACAACCTTGCCCCCGGCTTTGTCACCATCCCGGCAGGCTCGCTGTCAGCATCCATTTCTTATGACACTTTCGACAATGGTCTGACCGAAAATGATCGCAATCTCAGAGTCTTTATCAGTCACACCGACCAAGCGGCGGTCCGCATCGGAACCTCCAGCCTGGTCTATCATCTAATCAAGGACGACGATGCTGTCTTTACGACGGCCACAAAGATTGTCTCTGCACGCTACAACCAATGCGCCATTTATTCTGACGGCCGCATGTTCTGCTGGGGCGACAACTACAACGGTCAGCTGGGCGTCGGCCACAAAAACCGCGTCGGCACCAAAGTCGAACCTCTTGCTGGCTTCACCGTCCTGGATGTTTCAATCACAGACCAATATGCCTGCGCTGTCACCACGGCAAAAAAAATCAAATGCTGGGGCTACAACTATTATGGCCAGCTTGGTAATGGCAACACCACCGAACAGACCAGCCCGGTGGACGTCGACAGTGGTGAAAATTATGTCAAAATTTCCACAGGCGCCCAGGGAGCCTGTGCATTGACCGAGCTGGGTAAAGTGAAATGCTGGGGCCGCAACAACTCCGGCAATGTCGGAGATGGCACAACCACAGACCGGTATTCCCCGGTCCTGATCGATGGGACCGTCAACTATACAAGCATTCACAGAAAATCCTCCACCACCTGTGGTATCACGGACACCCAGGAGCTGAAATGCTGGGGCGGAAACAATCAACAGCAAATCATTCCCGGCAGCACAACCAACGTGCTCTCACCGACAGTTGTGGACGCCGGCACAAGCTATCTTTCAGTTGCCGGCGGCGCTACCCTTTGCGGTGTGACGACTGGCCAGAAGCTGAAGTGCTGGGGCTGGAATGGCAACTCAGTCGTCGGCGCCATGACGGGTACCAATCCCGTCGTCACACGCACCACCATCGATGCCGCCACGGACTATCTTTCTGTCTCGGATGAAAGCGGCTATCGCTGTGCGATCACTGCCGCCAATGATTTGAAATGCTGGGGGGAAGTGCGTGGCACCGTCAGCTCGGAACAAACCACCATTCTGAACACGCCGACGCTCGTCAACGATGGTATAAAGTACTCGCAAATAGCCGCCGCATCGTACGGCGCATGCGGAATTTCCACTGACGGACAAATTGTCTGCATGGGAGACAACTACAACAACTGGTTCGAGCCTCTGCCGCTCTTTGATATGGCAACTCTGGATCCCAATACCACGATTGCCCACTATGGTGTGGGCTCTGCCGGAGCCTGTGCCATCAAAAGCAATGGCCAGGCCGTGTGTGTGGGAAGCTATGCGGGCTCCGGGTACACAGTTTCCACACCAGCCGTTGTGGATAATGGCTCCGACTTTACTGGCGGAAAGGCCTCCCCTTCCAACAACGGCAGCTGTGTCATCAATGGCAGCGGGCGCATGATGTGTGCTGGTGCCAATGGCTTCGGTGCGGTGGGGAACGAATCCATGGACTCTTCCGTTCAATACATGTCGATGGTCGCTCCTTCTGTGAGCTTTGCCATGACGGCCCGAGAAACTTTCTATTGCGGTTACGGTCTTTCCACCGCCGGAAAGCTGTATGCCTGGGGTGCAGAGTCAAACTGCCCAAGTCGAACTCCGACAATGGTGGATGCGGGCACCTCCTACAGAACTGACTCTTTGGTTGTTGCCAGCAGTCTGGCCTGCGCCATCACGACAGGTGATCAGATCAAGTGCTACGGCTATGACGACGGCAAAGGTCATCTGGGCGGGGTCTCGCGCACCACGCCAACTGTTCTGGATGGTGGGACTCTTTATAAATCGATCGCTGTCTCTTATGCGCATATCTGCGGACTGACTTCTGCGGATAAGCTGAAATGCTGGGGAGCCAACAACCAGGGTAAGGTCGGAAATGGCACGACCACCAATACCAGCGTCCCTTACACCGTCGACTCAACAGAAAACTTCACGAAGCTGAGTGTGGGGACTAACGCAGTTTGCGCCATCACCAGCGGACAGGTTTTGAAGTGCTGGGGCTACTGGGGTGATTACACCGGTAACATGACGGTCACCTCCCCGACAGTGGTCAATGGCAGTGAAACCTATCTGGATATTCAGGTGGGCAGCAACTCGGCTCTGGGACTCACCACCGGCGGAAAATTGCACTATTGGCCTTCGGCTCGCTTCGACCAAGCGCCGCTGGCGATCGCTTCAAGCCAAAACTTCACCAGCATCAAAGGTCACGGCGAGGGCAATACGTACTGCGCGATGAATGCGTCGGGGCATCTGTGGTGCTCGAAAAACAGATGGGATGGGAATTTTGTCTCAACTCCACGCTATATGCCGTACCGACGACAGTAAGCCTAGGCTGTTTTATTCAGGATGGCTTTGTAAGCCGTTTCCAGAAACTCCAGGGATTCTTTGTCGCTGCGGCGAATTGCAGTCTGATAGGCTTCAGTAACCAGCTTCAGCGACGCTCCGGCCGGCACGCCCAAAACCTCATAGGCGTCCCAGCTGTGGCCGTTGTAATTAAACATCACATTCAGACACTTGGTTTTTACTCCAGATAGATCAGGATGCACCTGAGGGGTTGAGGCCTGACGACGCAAAGGCTCAAGACCCGCCTTTTCAGGGGGAGCCGCCTCCATCAAAGGGGGAGCGCTGTCCTTCGCATTCAGGTTCAGCTGCGTCGGCCGACGGCTGCCTCCTCGAGAAAGAAGATACCAGGCAATGAAAGCCCCCGCTCCCACTAGGTTCAATGTCAAAAAGTCTTGGCTATTCATCCAAGTTCTATTATTGGTTGGGTGGACAAAATTAGCAAGGAGTCCCATTCATGGCAGCCCCAAATCCTTTTGAAAAGCAGACCGCGATTCCCGGAGTGAAACACATTATTGCCGTCAGTTCGGGCAAAGGTGGCGTGGGTAAAAGTACTGTGGCAACGAATCTTGCCATGGCTTTGGGCAGAAAAGGCGGCAAAGTCGGCCTTCTGGATGCGGATATCTATGGTCCCAGCATTCCTCGTATGTTGGGTTCCCTGGCGCAAAAACCTCAGATCAACCCGGACACCAACCAACTGGAACCGGTGGTCCGTTACGGCATCAAACTGATGAGCATCGGCTTCCTGGTCGAGGAAGGTGCGGCCGTGGTTTGGCGTGGACCTATGCTGTTCAAAGCGATGGATCAATTCCTGCGCGACGTAAACTGGGGCGAGTTGGATTATCTGGTTGTGGACCTGCCTCCGGGCACAGGTGACATCCAGCTGACCCTGGCGCAGAAAGTTCCAGTGTCTGGTGCGGTGATGGTTTCCACTCCGCAAAACGTGGCGTTGGTGGACGTGAAAAAAGCCGTCGACATGTTTGCCCGTGTGAACGTGCCTTTGTTGGGCATGGTTGAAAACATGGCCTACATGATCAACCCGGCCAACGGCGAAAAAATGCAGTTGTTCCCGAAGGGCGAAATCGACTCCTACGCCCAATCCAAAGGCATCAACAAACTGGGTGAGATCCCCTTCAACCCGTCTGTCGGTCTGGCGTGCGAAGCCGGCATTCCAATCGTAGAAGCCAACAGCAACGGCGCCGAAGCGCAAGCCTTCATGAAAATTGCGGATGAAATCCGCGAACTGCTGCCGGTTTAAAAAGAAACCTGTAACAGGTTTCTTTTTTCATCCAATTTCTAATTTTCAATTTCAAAAAGCCCCTCATCGAGGGGCTTTTTCTGTTTCAAGTCTGAACAAATATCCGTCTGTTTTCCCACGCTGATACGCAAATCTGACGTAATTTGAGAATCGCACGTGGTCCCCTTGAAAATAAAACTTTGGTCGAGCTATCCTGATTTTGTTGAAACCACAAGGCTCGGGAGACTTACCTCGGGTAAGTGAACGCTAGTAGGGCCAAGCGAAGGAGGACACGGATGAGAACACATGAACATCACGATGACGAACTGAAGTGAAGATGCGTCACCAGGATTACTACAAAGAGGTTGGGTTCATGCCTCTCTAAAGAAGAATGGACTGGTTGGATCTGATGAATAACTCATAAGGAGGTTCCTAGGGTTATACTCGTTAGGATATAGATCCTTCCTTTGCCTCAAGGCAAACCGTCGGAAACGGCGGGACGCAAAGCTAAAGGGGTGTCGGTGCAAAGCCACGCCAGCCAGCTGCCAAAGGTCATGAGTCACCTGAGGAATCAGAGGTGTGCATATGGAAGGAACAAATACATACAAGGATTGGTTTCATTCCCCTTAGCTAGCGAGTTATCACTGACGATTCCTCGCTAGCACTTTTTTTGGCGAACGAATTTCTTAAGACAAAATCCCTGAAAAATTACTTCTTCAAAGGAACAAGCCAGTTCAAGGTATCGGCTTGAGCGCCACGCTGGATCGCCGTTATCTCGTTGTACAACTGTGTGCTCAGAGGTCCGTTTTCGTTGTTGTTGATTGTCCAGTCTTTCCCCTGATAGTGCAAAACACCCACTGGGGAAATCACCGCCGCCGTACCCGTGCCGAAAGCTTCTTTCAATTCACCTTTTGCCAGACGATCCACCACTTCCGTGATCGTGATACGTCTTTCCACCACTGGCAGATTTTTAGAGCGCAACAACTGCAGAATCGCATCGCGGGTGCCACCAGAAAGAATGCTGCCATTCAATGCCGGCGTGACGATTTCATTATCGAAGACGAAGAACACGTTCATTGTGCCGACCTCCTCAATACCCTGGTGCTCGACATCCAGCCACAGAACTTGGGCATAGCCCTTCTTCTTGGCTTCCAAGGCCGCCTTTAAACTCGAGGCATAGTTCGCCCCGGCCTTCACCGCACCCAGGCCCCCTGGAGCTGCACGGAGGTACTTTTCCTCGGTCCAAATCTTGATTGGTTTTGTGCCTTCAGAATAATAAGAACCCACCGGAGACAACAGAATAAAGAACAACGTTTCACGGGAAGGACGAACCCCCAGGAACGGCTCAGACCCAATCAAGGTCGGACGGATATACAAAGACGTGTTCGGCCCTTTTGGAATCCAGCGCTCATCAGCCGCCACCACCTGGTGCAGACCTTCCATGAAAAGGTCCATTGGCGGAGCTTCCAGGCACAAACGAGCAGCGCCTTCAGCCAAACGGTGATAATTGAACTCAGGACGGAAGAAGACCACTTCGCCGCTTTCTTTGCGGAAGGCCTTCATGCCTTCAAACAAAGCCTGACCATAATGAAACACCGAAGCCCCGGGATCCAAAGAAAGCGGCCCATAAGGGACGACGCTGGCTTCAGACCAGCCCTTGCCTTCAGTGTATTTAGCCACAAACATGTGGTCAGAAAAATGCTGCCCGAATCCAAGCTGATCAGAGGGTGGAAGGGCTTTCGGAGTGTTGGTTAGATTCTTCGTAATTGTGGTCATAGAAAGGACCTATCGAACATGGTCGGAATGGTCAAACATCCATTGGCCTTTTTTACATTTTGACAGGCAGTCCCCGGCCTCGGCTAACGCCCTGCAATCTGAGGCTGACTTGTCTCATTAAAGAACACTCGCGGAATCACCTAAGAAAGAGACTCACATATTAAGGATTCTTCATCGTGAAAAACTCGTTTTTTCGGTCAAAAAACCGATAAGAAAGACATGAGAAACGGAACGTCGCTTGTGTCATTCTTAGCACTCCTTTTTATGGCTGCTGTCAGCCATGGCGCCCCCAATTCTTTGACCTATCAGGGACGGATTATCAAGTCCGATGGGGCCGCTCTCGAATATGCTCATGTCAGCTTCCTGTTTGAAATCACAAACCCGACCGGAACTTGTGTCATCTACCGCGAACAAGTAGACGATGTGAACATGCTGAACTCCAAGGGAGTGTTTGATGTGCCGATCGGTTCAGGCACAAAACTGTTCCCAGCTTCCCCGACTTTTAAAATGCTGGATGCATTTAAGAACTCATTGGCACACAACTGTTCGGGAGGTTCGACCTACACAGCCGCATCCGGCGACACCCGTCTTTTGAAAGTGCAATTCCACGACGGCAATGGCTGGAAGGTCATCTCCCCGTCCAATGAAATTCGCTCGGTTCCTTTTTCCGCCTACGCTCTGTCTGCAGAGTCCCTGGGCGATAAAATCGTCGACGACTTCCTGCTAAAAGCCGGTCTGCCAACGTGCGCGGGCGGCACCTTCCTGACGTGGAATGGAACAGCTTTGACGTGTGCAGGGATCAGTGGCGCTAACGGCGGCACTGTGACTGATGTCACTTCTTCCAATGCTTATATTACGATTGCCAACGGCACTTCGACTCCGGCGCTGACTCTGAACGTGGGCACAACCGCAGGCACGGTGGCTGCCGGTAACGACGCCCGCTTCTCTGATGCGCGTGTTCCATCAGGAGCCGCGGCGGGTGATCTGGACGGCACTTATCCGAATCCATCCGTAGCAAAAATCCAGGGCACAGCGGTTTCCAATGCGGCTCCGGCCAATGGCAACTTCCTGAAATACAATGGGACAGCGTGGACTCCATCGGCCATCGCACAAAGTGATGTGACCGGCCTTTCGGCCACTTTAAATTCTTATATGACGGATGCGGAGTTCAGCGCCGCCGTGGTCAACGCGGGCTGTGCGGCTCACGAAACCATGTACTGGAATGCCGTGGCCGGCTTTTCTTGCCAGGCGATCAATGTGTCCCTGGCCGGAGACGTTGGTGGCACGATCGGCGCCTCTTCTGTCAATAAAATCAAAGGTGTGACGGTGGATACAACGGGTCTGGTGGCTGGTCAGATTTTGAAGTACGACGGCACCAAGTGGGCTCCGGCAGCGGACAATGACGCCAACTCTGGAGGGACTGTTACGAATATTGCGACGGGCACCGGTTTGTCTGGTGGTCCGATCACTTCCACCGGAACTATTTCTTTGGCAAACACAGCGGTGACTCCGGCAGCTTATGGCTCCACTACTTCCGTGGGCACCTTCACTGTGGATGCTCAAGGGCGTCTGACCGCGGCTTCGAACGCGGCGATTGCCTTCCCAGTCACGACCGTGGCTGGCAGAACTGGTGCTGTGGTACTAGATGCCGCCGACATCACCAGCGGCGCTGGCAAATATCTGACTTATCGTCCGAACAACACCGCTTGTACTGACGGGCAGGTGTTGAAATGGGTTGCGGCAAACAATCGTTGGGAGTGCGGTACTGATACTGACACTTCCTCCGGTGGTACCGTCACCAACATCGCGACAGGCACGGGACTTTCCGGAGGCCCGATCACGGCAACTGGTACGATTTCTTTGGCTAATACGGCGGTAACGCCCGGCGGATATGGCTCCACGACTTCAGTGGGCACTTTCACTGTCGATGCTCAGGGCCGTCTGACGGCGGCTTCAAATGCAGCGATTGCCTTCCCAGTCACGACCGTGGCTGGCAGAACTGGTGCTGTGGTACTAGATGCCGCCGACATCACCAGCGGCGCTGGCAAATATCTGACTTATCGTCCGAACAACACCGCTTGTACTGACGGGCAGGTGTTGAAATGGGTTGCTGCTAACAGTCGTTGGGAATGTGCGAACGATACGGATACCGACACGTCTTCCGGCGGTACAGTGACGAACATCGCAACCGGCACTGGTTTGACTGGTGGTCCGATAACTTCGACAGGCACTATTGCTTTAGCTAATACCGCTGTAACAGCGGGTTCTTACACTCGCGCTTCCATCACTGTGGATGCTCAAGGTCGTCTGACGGCGGCATCCAGTGGTGCGGCGATCAATCTGGCTTCTGATGTGACTGGAACTTTGCCAATTGCAAATGGTGGTACCGGAGCAACAACAGCGATTGCGGCCTTCAATGGTCTTTCCCCGCTAACAACCAAAGGGGATGTTCTTGCCAATGACGGCACCAACGACGTTCGCCTGCCTGCAGGTACGAACGGTCAGGTGCTGACGGCGGACTCGGCTCAAGCTTCGGGTTTGAGATGGGCTACTCCGACTGTGGGTACTGTGACCAGTGTCACGGGCACGGCTCCGGTTCAAGTTGCAACGGGCACAACGACACCTGTCATCTCTGTGGATCCGGCAACAACCGGCGCTCGTGGGGTTGTTCAAGTGGGTTCTGGTATCGCGGTTTCTTCAGGCACAATCAGTGCGGATCCGGCGAACTTCCCTTCTGCGGTTCCTGTCACTAAAGGTGGTACCGGTGCCACTTCCATCACAGCCGACCGACTGTTGGTTTCTAACGGCACCGGCACAGCTGTGATCCCCTTCACCTGTGCCGTGGGTCAGACCATCACCTTTAATGCTTCAGGGGTGATGGGTTGTACAAGCTATTCAGCGACATCTCTGTTCGCCAACGGCGGAAACAGCTTTGGTGCCGCGGCGACCTTGGGAACCAACGACAACTATGGCTTGAACTTTGAAACCAACGGCACCCCTCGCATGACCATTTCCAATGGTGGTGCTGTCGGGATTGGAACAACATCCCCAAGCTTCAATCTGGACATTCAAAGCGCTGACGCCTTCCAGGCTCGCCTGTGGCATTCTTCCGATGGTCAGTACGATGGCTCTGCGATGATGATGACCCGCACGCGTGGCACCCTGGCTTCCAACAGCGCAGTGACTTCCGGCGATACATTGGGTGGCTTCTATTTCCGCGCCCATGATGGCACCAGCACGGGCACCACGAACTCGGCCATCGAAGTCAGTGCCGGTCAAAACCACACGACCTCAACTCGTGGCTCTTACATGATCTTTGAAACCACCATCAACGGCGCAGCTTCCCGTTCAGAACGCATGCGTCTTCACTCCAATGGGAATGTGGGCATTGGACAGACCAGCCCAAGCTACAAGCTGCATGTGGGTAACAACTCTGACGCCACAAACGGAATTGCCGTCAGCGGTTCTTCTGTAACTTCCCTGGATCTTTTGAACTCAAGCTTCGGTGGTCTGTGGCTCGGTGTGAACTTCTCCGGAGCTACTGTCAACGGTATCCCTGCCAACGGCATGGGTATGTCTGTTGGAAACAGCACTATCATCTTTGCCACAGGAAGCACGCGCACGGAACGCATGCGCATCAACAACGTTGGTAACATCGGTATTGGTGTGACCAATCCCGCGCAGAAACTGGATCTTTCCGGCGGCGCCATTCGTGCTGGTACGGCCTCCTCCGTTTCCGGCAGTTTACTGCTCGTAGACAACTACTCTAATGGCAACATAACCAACATCGGTACGGAATACTCCAGTGGCGCCCCATCAATTGGTTATGGTGTTTATCCTGCTGGATCCCCCGGAAGCTTCCTCTCTTCGTCGAGCTCAGCTGGTTTGGCTCGCGCGGCGATCAATGTCGGTGGTACTGACGGTATTCGCTTCTACAGTTCCGACGTGCAAACCGTCACTGCGGCAAGCGCCGTCACCGTGTCCGAACGCATGCGTATTGCGAACAACGGAAATGTGGGAATCGGCACCAACAATCCAGGCTATCCATTGCATGTCAGTGGTACGGGCTATATCCACGACGGATCTTCTTATCTGGAGCTGCTTTCCCGCGCAGATTCAGCACTGAATGTAAATAATAACCACGCGACAAAACGTGGCTTCACGATTCACCAGACCAATAATGCCGCAAACATCGCGCAGTTCTATTACTGTCCAGGCGGAGTGTGTTCCCAGAAATTCTATCTTGATACCAATGGGAACATGTGGATCGCCGGCAATTTGACGGAAGCGTCTGATGCCCGTCTGAAAACCGACATCCAAATCCTGCCAGACAGTTTGAATAAGGTGCTCGGTCTAAACGGTTACAGCTACTACTGGAAAAATCCGGAAAACAAAGAAAAACAAATTGGTTTGATCGCGCAGGAAGTGGAAAAAGTATTCCCTGAAGCGGTTCGTACTGACAAAGACGGATCCAAATCCGTGGCCTATCAAAAACTGGTGGCACCACTGATCAATTCCATCAAAGAACTTTATCAGATCGTGATTTCTGAAAACAAAAAGCAGGATCGTGAGATTGCCTCGCTCAAAGAAAACAACGCCGTTCTGGTTCACAAGGTTCAGTCTTTGGAACAGCAGAACCAGGCCTTGAAAGACGCCATCTGCGAAGTGAATCCGAAAGCCAAAGTCTGCCGCAAATGACGCCATCCGCCCTCGCTACGATGGCGGACAAAGTCAAAAATACATTCAAGTCTCGCGATTTCAGTGCCGCCCCAAGTCCTCTGTTAACCATTTCGACAGCCCCCTTTCGTCCATCCGCATTTGAATGGATCCCGACGTGGCCACTGTTTTGCTTCGTAAAAAGTCATGCGTCGCTGTTTTGTCTTTTTATTTGGCTTGCTCATGATATCTCCGGCCTCAGGTTTGGCCGTGGCCGACGTCTGCGCAAAACCGATTGTCTCAATTCGAGACATTCAAGATGAAGAAATTCTTCATCCCCAACTGACTGGCACGCTCTATCAAAGAGCCTTCCTGAAGCTGGCTCAGCGCCTTAGCCTTGAGAACTTGAATACGGTTGAGTCCTATGCTCACACCCTGTCTTTGCGCCTGACCAAGGAACAAACTGAAAGCTTCAAAGCCGAATACACTCGCTTTGCCCAGGCAGAGACTTACGAAGCCTTCCTTCAAATCATCAAAAAAGCTGACTACTGGAAGTCTTCTTTGCGACTGCCTAATGCCTACGTGGCCCTGGTAGCCGCATTAGCCCGCCATATGGGTGAAATTCACCTGAACACAGCCGAGATCGAAGCCCTGTGGATAAGCCAGAACTGGCCTGCACAAGAGGGCCAGTCTCTAACCCGTCAACTGGCGCAATTGTCGGGAGCTTTGGATAAACGCCGTCACCTGACCGTAGCCGAATACACCGTCAGCCTTCGCGCTTTGGGTAAAGACTGTGCCAACATCACTCAAGAAACCCTGCAAAAGAAACTGCGGGAGGATTTCTGGCTGACTCTTAGAAACAAACAGGCCACTCGGGCCGTTGGAACCAAAGTGTTCCTGAATCAGGATGTCCTGGCGGACATTCCCGCTTTGCGCCTGCCTGATCAGAAACTGCGTCTGGGCGAACCCCGCCCCGTCACTTTGAAAACTTACACTAACGAAGACTTCCGCACCTACATCAACAAAAGACATGACATCAACCGCAGGGACAATCTGGAAGTCATCCGTTTCTTCCACACCCATTACGGAGATGCCCCGTTTGCCGTCGTAAATAAAAAGGCAAAGCTGATTCAGTTCTTCCGCGTCGACGGTCAGGAATTGTCCCGCAACGCTATTGAAACCTATCCGGGCGATGAACTGAACTCCGGTGGGGCTGGCATCTATCACTTCACCTCGCAACAGGATGGATTCGTCTTCCTGCAAGCTGAACGCGACCTGCAGATCCGGGCGGCCTTTAAAACCAATGCCTCCCTTTCCCGCGATATGATCGTGTACGTCCTGCCGGAAACGGCCGACCACCGCTTCCGCATCCGCAATCACCGCCTGACGTTTGGAGCGGCCAAGGTTTTCCGCAACCGTCTGGCCTATAACTACAGCCCGATGAACCGTGAATTTAAAACCGTAAAGATCAAGGTCGACATCGACGACAACTTTGCAAAAATTTATGCGCAGGCCCTGCAGGACGAAAAAACGACTTTGATGGGTCTTTTGAATATCGAGGACGATGAATACAACATGCTGGCAGAATTCGCCTTCGGTGTGATGTCCCCTGAAACCAACTTTGGTAAAAACTGGAAATACCGACTGAAAGAGCTGGCTCCGGTGGCCATTGCCCTGCTTAAAGGCAACGGTCTGGATACCGATGAAAACAGCCGCGGACCAACTCAGATCAAACGCATCCCGCAGGTGATAATTGAAAAATACAAAATGGAAAAAAGCGACTTGAAGGACCCGAAGTCCGCAGCCATCGCGACCCTGGCTTTCAGTGCGGATCTGCTAAAAGACCTGCGCAACGTGGCCTGGCAGCACCCGGACATTATTGAAGAAAACCTGCAGGACTATCTGTATTACCTTTATCAGGGACGCCGCTGGGAAATCCGCGACGCCACTGCAACACCAGACAAGAATGCCTCAATCAAAAAGATCAAACAGGCCGTCTTGCTGATGACAATTCAAAACAACTAGTAAGCCGGGCAAGACACCGTCAGACGGTCACTGCTATTTTTCAAAGAAAGATCCAGATCACCCTCAACAACCGTGCTGGCCGAGCTGTCACCTTTGGAAACGTTTCCGATATAGCGGCCGTCCACCAAAACCACGGACACATTAAAACCACTTTCTTGAGTGCGCAGAACATAAGCCGCCAGATCCGTGTTTTCTTTCACTTCCAAAACCAGCTCTTCAGAGCGCAGGGTGTTCTTGGTTTCAAGCACGCAGACTGGAGCCGCGAAGGACGCAGAAGAAGACAGGATCACAAACAGGGACACGATAGCTTTTGTCATAGTAAACCTCTTTGTCGGCCCTTATAACGCACAAGCTTTACAATCGAAATTGAATAATTATGAATTTAATAATAAGATATTCTTATTATGTCAGAGCCGAATATTTATCATTTGAAGTATTTTTCAAAAGCCGCCGAACTGCAAAGCCTGGCCGCTGCCGCCAAGGCCCTGAATGTCAGTCAGCCGGCCATCAGCCAGGCTATACGCAAGCTGGAGGACACTCTGGGCTGCGAGCTTCTGCTGCACACCAAAAACCGCTTCAAACTGACCGAAGAAGGCCGCCTGCTGCTGGAAAGATCCCGCGGGATTCTGAGCCAGCTGGAAGATCTAAAAGCTGAACTGAAGGGCCGCTCTGAAATTGTTACAGGCTCTTTGAGTATTGCGACCTCCAGCGCCGTAGCCCACTATCTACTGCCTCCCCGCCTGAAGGACTTCATGAAAGCCCATGTGGAAGTTCAGCCCGAAATTCACTTCGGCACAGTACCGGAAATTGCCGAGCTGGTTCGCGGCGGCAAAGCCGACTTTGGGATCATTATCGAAGAAAACCGCCTGCCCGGATTTGAAAACCGACTGCTGGGCGAGGGTGGCTTCACATGTGTGATTCGCACCGGAGCACAATGGCCGGCGGCCCCCCGGTTCCTGGCAACACAGGAAAGTCCCGGTTGGTCTGAGCTGCAAAAGGCCTGGCGTCGCCATACGGGGACCGACGCCCGCGCCGCTCTGACGGTCGAAAACTGGGAGGTCATCAGTCAGATGAGTCTGCTGGGTATGGGCGTCGGCTTTGTCCCGGACTTTATCGCTGAAAATCAAAGCGGCCTCAAAGCCGCTGAAGAACAAAACATCTGGGCTGGCAAGATCCGCTATAAGATATATCTGATTCACCTGGGCGAGCACCAATTGGCCAAACCCGCCCGGGTCTTTGTTAAATCTCTGGTACAGCAGGGTTTCTAAGCCGAAGCACTGCCCTTGATAGCCACACGAAGTTCTTCCACGACTTTGTTCAGAACTGTCGCCTGCCCCGCCAGCTCCTGCGAAGACGCCGCCGCTTGTTCGGAAGCCGCCGCATTTTCCTGAGTGACCGTGTCGAGCTGATTCATCGCCTTGCCGATTTGCGTGATGCCATTGGACTGCTCGCTGGTGGCGCTGGCGATTTCAGAGTTTAAGCTAGAAACCTTTTTCACCGAGCCCACAATTTCAGTCAAAGAATCGACACTTTCATTGGCCCGCTCAAATCCGGCCTGAATGCGCTCCACACTGGAGTTGATCAGATTGGAGATGTCCTTGGCTGCGTCACTGCTTTTCAGCGCCAGCGTGCGCACGGCTTCGGCGACCACTGCAAATCCTTTTCCCTGCTCGCCGGCACGGGCGGCTTCCACGGCGGCATTGAGCGCCAGCAAATTTGTCTGGAAGGCCAGATCATCAACGACGCTGGTGATTTCCTGGATTTTTTTGGAATCCTGATCAATGACTTTCATCGCCTCAAGCAGGCCTTGAATTTTCCGTTCACCGTCTTCAGCACTTCGTCGGGTGCCTTCTGCCAGATCCGTGGCCGAGGCCGCATTTTCAGCATTGATACGCACCATGGCGGTCAGCTCTTCGATGGTTGCCACCGTCTCCTCCAGAGAAGAAGCCTGCTCGGTGGCACTTTGTGAAAGCCCCTGGGATGCGGTCGCAATCTGTGTTGCCGTGTGATTCACCTGAAAGGCATTTTCACCCAGGTTTCTAAGAACGCTGCTGATCGCCGCTGACATCTTTCGCAGGGTCATTGCCGCCAACAGCACGCCCAGTAAAATCACCGCACTGCCGGTCCAGATCAGAATCTGGAAGGTACTGGAGATGGCATCTGCCGATTTTTTCTTTTGCTCTTCCAACTGGGCCTGATGATGAGTCAGGATTTCATCCAGGGCCTTGTCGCCTTCCAGACGTGTATCACGGCCCACGGAAGAAATCAGACCCAATGCTTTTTGGTGGCCATCAGCATCGGCCATGATTTTTTGAATTTCCAGATCGTTGTCCGACCAACGATTGTACGTGGTCAGAAACTTTTCCAGACTGCTTTTTTCCGTCGCATCGGCGACCTGCATACGATCGGCAACAATGGTGCGAATCCCGCTGTCGAGTTTTTTAATCTGGGCCGAGTTGTTGGCACGTTTTTCCAGATTATCATAGAAAAGCACATAGTTTCTTTCATAGATCATCTGCCCGTGAAAGGCATCCTTCAGGTTCAGGGCTTCAACAACGCTCTTAAACTGGACATCGGTGACATTGGAAACCACGTCTCCGACACGCTTTAAATTGTACAGTCCGACGCCGGCCACACCCACGATACCCGCACAGAGGATGGCAACGATAAGACTCATTTTCTGACTTAGACTCAGTTGTTTCATGAACGCTCCCTTAATATAAGTGCAGCGTTCTTCGGCCCACAAACCAGGAAACTTCATTACACTAAGACAAGGTTCAAGGAAGGCGACAGGATGTCACAATAGAACCTGAGAGAAGATAAAAAAAGACCCCAAAATCTGAGACCGGCTTTACTTCCCGTCGTGATTTTGGGGTCGAGTTAAGACAATTGCGAGAAAAGTCTTATTGCTTCACTTCCGATGGGATCACGATGCGTGCCCCCACAACCAGAGAAGCCGGGTTGCGGATCTTGTTTCTTTCTTTGATATCAGAAACTGCCACATTGTATTTCGCCGCGATCACAGAAAGGTTTTCACCTCTGCGAACCACGTGAACTTTGGATTTCGCTTTTTTGCTTTGAGCAACTTCAGTAGCCACTTCACGTGCAGACGAGCTGCCTGGAGTTGGGACTTTCAGTTTCATGCCCACTTTCAATGTGCGACCACGTTTGATGTTGTTCATACGCTGAAGCTCAGAAACGCTGGTGGCATATTTGCGCGCAATCGTGAACAAAGAGTCCCCGGACTGAACGATGTAGTAACGACCATCACTGCTGATTGTCACTGTGTTCTTAGGAGCATCGGATTTCTTTGCCACCATAGAACGAGTTTGTGAACGGTCCTTCAGCGGCGTACGATCCGGAACCTGGATGCGCATGCCCACTTTCAAGGGCTTGCGACGAGGCAGATCATTCAGGTCACGCAGGAATGCCACCGTCGTGCGATAACGACGAGCCACCGTGCTCAAAGTGTCACCATGACGTATGCGGTAGGTCTGCGTGTCACCAGTGTCAGCCACAAACTGAACACGGGAAACAAAACTTTCTGCCGCAGCCACTTTGGATTGCTCTGTCGTGCCCGGAGGAATACGCAGAATCAGGTCACTGCCCTTCAGGATCGCCACTTCACCCTTGAACTTGGGATTCAAAGCTTTGAAGTCCTCATAGTTCAGGTTCATTTTCTCGGCCATCTGACGCAAGTTCACTGGCTGGGAAACGGTGATGTGATCGAACTCAATCGGCGGAAGATAATCGATGTCGTCAAACCCGTACTTCGCCGGATCCTTACCGATCATTTTAGCCGCGATGAATTTTGGCACGTAGTTGATGGTTTCAGCTGGCAGACGTTTTTTACGAGCCAGCTCCCAGAAGTCACGGGTGTAGTGATTCATCACTTCACGCTTCACGCGATTTTCACCCACGTTGTAGGAAGCCATCGCCAGATACCAGGAACCAAACACGCTATAAAGACCTTTGAAGTACTCGGCCGCAGCCTGAGTTGCAAAGACCGGGTCACGACGCTCATCCACGAAGGCATTGATGTCCAGACCATAACGTTTGCCCGTACCACGGATGAACTGCCAGTACCCCACCGCTGAAGCGTGAGAGGTCGCGCGCGAGCTGAATCCGGATTCGATCAAAGCGATGTAAAACAGATCTTCAGGAAGTCCATTGTCACGCAAAACCTTCTTCATCAGTTTTTCGTAACGAGTGGAACGGGCCAGGTAACGTTCCATGTGCGGGCGACCGCGACCCTGGAAGTAGGCAATCCATTTTTCAACTAGGGGGTTAACTTCAGTAGGGATGGATTCCAATTCCTGATCCACCACCTTGGGGCCTTCGGGGTCAGACAAACGGAACGAACCGATGTCCTTCAAATCCCCTTCACTGTTGGTAGCTGGTCTGCCAGCTTTTGTGCCCAAATCCTTATGAGCACACCCTGACACAAAGGCCAGGACCAAACTCAATGTTAAAAGTCTCCTCATGAGTCCTCCGACTGAGTTTTCAGGCTACAAAACTCAGAGGGATTTTTCAATAAAACATCGCCCTTATTTTGCCTTTTTGTTAAGCAAATCCTGCCATAAGACGGGATTTACCTCGTAATTGCCCTTCTCTGACAGCCGATACAGCAGGACGTTGCGAAGAATGGCCTTCACATAGAAGCTTGTTTCCGTCCATGGCAGCTCATCAAACCACAGCTCATCCACAGGGGCGGAGCTGGGCTTGGCAAGTAATTCGCTGACCTCAGCTCTTGCGTCGATCCACAGCTTCACGCGATAGGGTCCTGCGTTATAAGCCGCCAGAGCGAAAGGAACGCTTCCCTGGAACTGGTCTAACATCTGGGAGACATAGTAAGAGCCCATCGGAATGTTCACTTCAGGACGGAACATGTCATCCGGAAGCTCCACCTTCATGCCCAGTTTCTTGGACACTTCCTGGGCCGTTGGTGGAATCATCTGCATCAGACCCAGAGCATTCGAGGTTGAAACTGCCTTCAGATTGAAGGCACTTTCCTGACGAGTCAGGCTTTTAAACAAAACCGCGTCGATGCCATAACGTTCCGCCTCAGCCTGATACAGACTGGCAAAGGCTTCCGGGTATCCGATCTTCACAAACTGCTCGCGGCGCAGACGCGGATCCGCCTCCATGGCTTCATTGATCCAACGAATGGCAGTAACATACTGATGTCGTTCCACTAGTTTTTCCGCCAATTGAACTTTCAAAGTCGCATCCTTCAGGAACGGCACAGAGGAAAGCTCTTCCTGAGCTTCACTGACCCAACCCGCTTCGGACAGGACTTTGAATCTGCGCCATGCACCTTTTTGCGCCCCCACGACAAAGAACTCAGATCCCAAAGCAGGAGCCTTGTCTTTATTCTCGGGCCAGGACAATTTGCCTTTTTGTGACTCGGCCCGCAGACGAAGGCCATAGTAAGAAAACGGATAACGTTCGATCAAATCAGCTGCAGCCTGCGCCGCACGCTCGGATTTGCTTTCCTGTAAAGAGCGCACAAGCCAGTACTGTCCGTTCAGATCATAGCGATCACGCCCCTGCTGCAACAGGCGCTCCAGCAAGGCCGAAGAACTTGTGTAGTCCTGCTTGCGGAAATAAATCAGACTGGCCCGGAACAAAGCTTCTGCCGCTTCATCCGAACCCAGATGATAAGTGTACAGCTTTTTATAAAGCTCCAGCGCTTTGTCGTACTGACCCATGAAATGCGCCGAGCGGCTGGCGATCCACAAAGCCGACGTCGTGGATGGGGCATGCGGGTTTTTGTCCAAAGCCTTGGTGGCCAAAGACAACGAGCCGGAGTAATCCGCACGGCGATGCATGCTGTGTGCCCACTCCATCAATCGCGCGGTGTCAGCTTCTTCCATTTCATTCAGAGCTTTGACTTTGGCCAGCTTTTCACTCAGGGAATTGTAAATTTCCAGCGGCCTGTCTTTCAGACGGCGCGCAGCGCGGCTGCCCGGGTATTCATTCAGAATCTGCACACTGTCTTTGAGTGCGGCGACAGGATCGTTCTGCTTTTGCGCCAGACGGATGCGTTCTTCAATCTTGGCTTCATCTCCTGCCACCTCAGATGACGTGGTGGCCGCTTTTGCCGGTGGCGTCACTGTTGTTTTGGTCTTGGCGATGAAATCCAGCTTTTCCTGAAGGTATTTGGAGTCTTTCTGGTCCTGGGCCTGCTCAAAAAAGAACTGCGCTTCGTTGTAGTTGTTATCAAGCATCGCCAGATCGCCCAGCAGCTGATAAGCCTTGGATTTCTGTTCACGACTCAGGGATGCAGCACTGGATAACAAAGCATCAATGCTGGCGGCGGCCTTTTTGTTTTTACGGGTCACTTGATCTTCCAACTGCACCATCTTGAAATCCAGATAGTACTTTTCAAGACTTACCGACCACGGACCGTTGCGGAAAAGATCTTTGTGGGCTTCCATCGTGGTCAGCGCACGATCCACCGCTGCACGGTCTTTGGCTTTCTTCTGGGCTTCATCCAGACAGTGCAGCCAGCTCACACCAATCCAGCCACGAAGGTCTTTGTTAGCGGTGAACACTTGTGGCGCCAGTCGTGCACACTCGGCCCATTTCAGATGAATTTCATAGTCTTTCAACTGCGACAGCGGTGAAAGTTTGGTCGTTTTTTTCGCATCTGAAATTTTATAAAGATCCACCACCGCAGCTTTCGGCAGCTCTTTTTTCACGTCCACTTTTTGCACTTGGGCGAAAGCGACACTTCCCAACAGAAGGCCGCTGGCCATGATCCTTTTTTTCACGGAGACTCCTCCAACTCTGGCCCCACGCTTTGCAGGCGCCCCTTGTAATCACTCATGTCAAAATCAGCTTTGCGCAGATATATCAGACTTGGTTCTCGCGACTGGCGGAAGACCACTTCCAGCTTCCAATACGGCTCGTTCAACAACAACTCCAGAGGATCGGCGACCCCGTAGTCACAGAAATACACAGCGGCATTTTCCTGAACGCGTTTGCTGCAAAGCTCATAGGACAAATTATTTGCATAGCGCAAAAGCCACGGCCATGGCCACTGTTCTTTCATGCCGACTTGCATTCTTTGTTGGGCCAACGAAGGTTTTTCCAGAATATTTTTGGTGATAAGGTCAGAAACCTGCACCAGCTCGTAGGTGGAATTGACGTAAACATAAGGATGCGTCAAATCAATAGGTCTTTGATACACTGAGATCCACGCACTACGAAGGCCCACGGCCGCCAACAACACTGCCACACCCGCCAGCACATGGCGGCCCACAAAGCGGGATTCAAAGGCATTGACCAGCGACATCGCCAGAACAAAGTAAAAACCCCACACCAGCGAAAGCACACACCACACCGTCTTGTACGGGATCAGGGAATACACCAAAAGCTGCACCAATGAAAACACACTGACAGCACGCAGTTCCCTGCGTTTGGAGAAGATACCCACGACCGCCAGCAAGCCGCCCAAAAGCACCAATGGCTCAGCCGTGTAAAGGACCTGCAGCCAGTACCACACGCTTTTTTCGTGACCATGACCATGCACCCCGGTTTTCAACCATGGCAGTACCGCTTTAAAGAAATCGATGATGCCTGAAAGATTCTGATAAAAGCCCGTGAACAACTGCAGGAAGATCAAAAGCAGCAACACCGTCAAAACAGTCAGACGACCACTCCACGCCAAGCGAATTGTTTCCGGGGAAAACATCGTGCGCAATTGATTCCACCCCAGAGTCAAAAAGGCCACCACCCAGGCAAACATCGTGATCACGAATGTTTCCTTCAGCGCCATCATGCCCCACAGCCCGATCAGGAAAAGCCCCAGCGCTTTTTCATCCTGACGTCCGATCCAGCGCAAGATTCCCATACCCGCCACCAGTTGGAAAAACACAAAAGGCATTTCATGAATTCCCGAACGGCCAAAAAAGACAAAGGCCGGACTGAGCAGCACCAGTACTGCCATCACCATGTTCACAGCCTTGGGACGAAGCGCCCCCCAGGCCAGAACAACCACACTGAGCACGCTGAATACCGCGGGCACTGCTCGCAGAGTTTCCAGACTTCGGCCCCACAGGGACTCAAACCCCTGCAGCATATAAAAGTACATCGGACCGTGATAGTTGTTGGGATCGTACTTGTAATAACCCAGCTTAGACATCTGCATCACGAACCAGCCGTTGATGCTTTCGTCAAAATGAATGGGTTTGTTGGTCAAAAGAGCAAAACGACTGATCAATGCCAGCAGGAAAAGCCCCGCCCAGAAAGCCGCATGAGAGAAGTTCGTGACCTTGAGAGATTTCATTGTTAACTATCGTAAAGATGGAATCTTCCGTGTCAACCCCGCACTGCTCACTGATTGTTTATTTGGAACAGCCTGAAATGCTTCCGGCGTACCTGCGCGATCTGCGCGGTTTTTTTGCCAAGTTCCCGCTAAACTATGAAGTTATCGTTGTGGCAGAAAAAGGCTGCGTGGTGCCCCCGACCGAAGGCCCCGTGCGCATTTTGCAGAATTCAAAAAAGCTCGGCCGTGCGGCCAGTTTGTGGCTGGGCTTGAAAAACAGCCAGGCCCCGTTTTCAGCCATCACATCCGTGGACATGAATACGCCTCTGGGGGATTACTTCAAATTACTGCAAAACCTGATGACCGAAGAAGGTTATGAAATCTGCTGGGGCGATCGCTACAAGAAAAAAGACAGCCCCTTCCTGAAAGGCCCGCATCCGCGTCAGCAGATGGAAGACAGCTTCAACCGCATTTTGCGCGACAAATTCCCGCGATGCCCCCACGACCCTTTAAGCGAGATTCTGCTGTTTAAAAAAGCCGCGATTGAAAAGCTGGCCGCCGACCATCCCGGCAAATTCACCGGCTGGTATCTGGGACCCCAACTGCTGGGGGGCCTTCGCCGTCAGCAGCTTCGCGTTTTGGAAATTCCGGTGTTTGAATCAGGACAGACATTGCCAGGCTTCTCACTTTGGAGACAGCGCTGGAACCTTTTCATTGAGTGTGCCTTCAAGACCTCTTAAGGCTTCATACAAATAATAATCCAGCCAGCGCGTTCCCCCCACAGGCAAAGACTGGCGGTGCAGATAGCCCATGTGCCCGCCGCGCTTTTCAATATGCAGTTGGACGTGCTTGGAGAATGGTGCCCGCAGATAGTCACTGACATCTACAAACGGATCATCCGCCGAAGTCAGGGTGTAAGTCGGCACATCAATACCGGAAACGTACTGAATCGAAGAACAACGCTGATAGTAGTCCTCGCGACTGGCAAAGCCGGACGCCGGCGCTGTGTAAATCTGATCCATATCCCACACCGTGGCCCACTTCGGAATTTCATATTTTTCCGTGATCAGCCCCAGGCGGTGCTTTTCTTCCACCAGCTTGCGCAGGCGCAGAACAAAACGCATGTCATACACACGGTTAAAGCCCGATTTTAAAAGCAATGAGCCTGATTGCAGATTTAAGGGCGCATTGACGGTGATCGCACCGTCAGGTTTGTGCTTTCCACCATACCCGCCCAGCAGGCACAGCATGATATTGCCACTCAACGAATATCCGACCGAGATGTGCTTTTTATTCGGGAACATCTGACGAAGCTGTCCCAGCACCACGGACACATCCTCGGCACTGCCGGAATGATACGGACGTTTTGCAAAGGGCGCGCCCTCACCAGCTCCACGGTGATTGACCAGCACAACAGAATGCCCCAATTGCTGACAGATCAGCGCGGTTCTTTGCATATAGTCCGAGGTGACATCCCCGGAAAGACCGTGAAACAGACTGACCACCAGATTGGTGTGGCCCTCGAGCCAGGAACAAAAAAGTCGATCCCCGTCAGGAAGATCGACTTCAAATTTTTTGCCGAAATGTGAAAGCTCTGCGGACTTCAGGAAGTGAGCCCACAATGTCTGACCGTGACCACTGTCGGCCCAAAAAGGCGCTGCACATGGAATCAGGTTCAGTCGTTGCAAGTCTACTCCTTACAGTAGTACTGCCCGTTCACGTACACATATCCATCCGGGCGTCTGCCGCGGGGATCGTGGTGAAGCCAGTGCAGCAGTCCACCTTTGTTGGTCCAAATAAACTGCCCACCCATGGCGATTACGTCGCCAACATTCAAAGGAACACGTGGGCACATATCCAGATTATACACAGCCTGCATAAGCTCGCCATTGGAAAGACGAACCACCCACTTTTGATGCTCCAGTCCACTGTTGTCGTCCGGCAGGATTTTTACAACTGTCAGACGGCCCCCCTCCACAAAGTCCTCACGACGGCGCTCATTCACCGCCCGTACCAGATCGGAATCACTGGCAGATTCATCCAAAAATGCGCCCGACTCGTAACTAGAGTCTTCACTCTGGCGATTTTTTTCCCAGGATTCCTCATGATTGTTGCGGCGTTTGGCTTCAACTGTTTCAACGTGAGCGAAAACAACGACGAAGGCGAAAAGATAAATACTGACTTTAGTGATGAACTTCATAGCTCCCCCTGCTATGCGCAGGAGTGTGCAAAAATGTACAGACAAAGACAACTGTAAAATTTACTTAAACTCTACGTTCTCGATAGTAACGAACTCTTCGCCTGCAGGTTTGATGATTCGCACCTCATCTCCCAACTTTTTTCCAAGAAGCGCACGCGCCACAGGAGACTTCCAGGAAATCTTGCCCGCTTTCGGATCAAACTCATCTTCGCCGACGATCTGATACACCACTTCATCACCGTCTTCATTAACCAGTGTGACTGTGGCACTGAAAAGCACGGTCGTGCCTTTCATTTGTTTTGGATCCACGAGCTCAGCATCTTCGATTCGTTTGGTCAAAAAATGCACACGACGGTCGATTTCACGCAAACGACGTTTGCCATACTGATAATCCGCGTTTTCTGAACGATCCCCGTTGCTGGCCGCCCACGCCACAACCTCTACCAATTTAGGCCGCTCCACGTGCATCAACGCGTGATATTCCGCCTTCAACTTAGCCAGACCTTCGGGGGTGATGTAGTTCTTATTGTTATCCATACCGCAAGACTCTAGACCATCTTCCAGACCGGTCCAACGGGAATTTGATTTTGATTCCATAATTCCATCGCCCAAACGGCGGACCTAGACTTTAGCTCCCTTTAATAGTGAGACATTTACTCCGAAAAAAGCATGAGGAGGAATCGATGAAAAAACAGTGGAAACGTCTGCTTATCGCCGCATTAAGCTCGTCATCCGTTTTTGCTGCGACGTGGTTCTGGTATCAGTCCACAGCTGACACACATTCCTCCAATTCCAATGAAAAACCGCTGGCCTACGTCGGAAAAGTCGTTGAAGACATTCAGCGCCGCCCGGCATCCCGTCTATTATGGCAGCTCGTCAACACTGGTGAGCCTTTGTACAACGGTGAAGCCATCCGTACCAGTGAGCGAGGCGAAGTGCGCATCCAGTTTGTGGGTTCGGATCGCTATCTGGATCTGGAGCCGGAATCACTGATTGTGATCAAAAAGTCCGAAGGCGAAATCGCCCTGGATTTGATGGAAGGTAGTTTGTTCGTTAACGCCAAAACCGGCACCGCCGAAGGCGATGCCCCGGGACTGGTGCTGAACTCTGCCAACGGTAAAGTCGATCTGTCCCAGGCTTCCGCAAGTCTTTCCAAAGGCCGCGGAGATTCTGTCGACGTTCAGGTTCTGGAAGGTAAAGCGTCCATCAAAGGTTCTGACGGTCAAAGCAAAGACCTGACCACCCGTGAAGAAGTTAAAATCCTGACTCCACTGCCACAAAAGCCGGTGGCCATGGATGCTGAAAACCCGGAATCGGTGCCATTCCAATGGCAGGGGTTCCCGGCCAACTCCAACGTCACGTTGTGGGTCGGCCCCAGCCGAAAACAGCTGAAACCGCTGCTGAAGGCCGCTCCAAATACAAATCAACTTATGGCTTCACTGCCCTTCGGCCGTCACTACTGGAAACTTGTAGCGACAAATCCGCAAGGGTCGGTGGCTGCCGAAAGTGCTATTTACAAAACAGAAGTCCTGGCCCGCTATGCGCCGACCATGGTTTTCCCGACAGCGGATGCGGAAGTGCCTGCCATGCAGACACCTTACGACATGCCATTCAAATGGCAAATGGGTGAGGACACCCGCCAGATGACTTTGGAACTGTGGGCGGATGACCAGTTGAAAAACAAAATCTCCACCAACACCTTCACCAAGGAAGACTCTTTCACGGCCCGGGGTCTGAAGGCAGGCTCCTATTACTGGCGCATGACCACATACTTCCTGGATACGGAAAAACCTTCTCTGGGCAAAGTTCAAAAGTTCACGATCAAACCCGCCAGCCAGGTGAATGCAAAAGTGGAGTTCGTCCCCGTGCAGATCAACTTTACCATGCCTGAAAAAGACATGGTTCAGTACTATGTTGAAAAACCACGCCTGGGACTTTCCTGGAAGGTGGACAAATCTGAAAATGTGTCTGCTTGGCGTGTGAAGTATCACACTGAAGAAGAAGACCCGGCCCTGGCGCAAAGCTTTGACGTCAAAGAAGTTCAAAACACACAAGTCCAGGCTCCTGTCGCAAAACCAGGCCGTTACATCGCCTCTATTGAGGCTTTGAATAAAGACGGCAAAGTTCTGGGCACAACAAGTTCGCAGATTCTGACTGTCAGTCCCCTGCCATTGCTGGAAGCTCCAAGTTTCACGCCAGCCGAAGGAACTTTGCAGGCTTCTATGGACGGCCGCACGCAGCTGACCTGGAACGCGGTGGAAGGTGCGAAGGAATACTGGCTGACCATTCGCAAAGATGGCAAGGAACTCAAACGCAGCAAATACATGCAAAACTCCACGGCATTAAAAAATCTTTTGCCGGGTGAATATGAAGTGGAACTGACAGCTGTCGACACCTATGGAAGAAACAGCCAATCCGGCCCGGCCCGAAAACTGCTGGTTCCGGACAAGTCCAATGTGCGAGCCCCTACTTTAAAGAAGATCAAGGTTAACTGATGAAGTTAGGCAGTGCGTTCATTTTATTAATGATCTCTTTCTGGACCTCGATGGTTCTGGCGGCGCCTTATCGCCGTCTGGTGAACTTCGAGTGGGAGGCCATTGAGAACGCCAAGTCCTATGAAATCGAGCTGAAACAAGTCAAAGCCAAAGGCGAAGACGCCAAAACTTTCACCTTCAAAGTCACTGAGGCCGCCTGGAATGGCCGGCTGACTCCGGGCAAATACATGATGAAGCTGCGTTCGCGCGACTATCGTGGCGTTCCCGGCGACTGGAGTGAACCGAGCGAATTCAACGTCGGACTGGAAACCGCCGTGCTGAAATTCCCGGGGGCCCGTGTGAAAATGGCCACCAAAGAAACCGACACCACTTCGCTGGAGTTCAAATGGGCTCCGGTGGGCGGCGCCGACCAATATCACTTCGTTCTGACTTCTGATGACGGCAAAACCCAGATCACGGAAACGCTGAAGGATCCGTCCTATAAGGTGAAAGTCCCCGTGGCTTCGCACTATACGTGGAAAGTTTCATCAAGCAACAGTGAAGGCATCACCAGTGATGCGACCGCCGTGGGTCAGTTCACCCTGCTGGGCAAGCCGGTTGAAAATCCACGCATTGAAAAACCAGAAAGTGATTTCGTCCGGGAGCTGAAATGGACTCGTCCAGATCATGTCTCCAGCTATGACGTCTACCTGTTGAAGTACAACACAGCCGATAAAAAATGGGAAAAACTGAAAGTCTATGAAAACTATCAGCAAGACACCCTGCCATTTGATGAAAGTCTTCCGGGCGGAAAATACCAGGTTGTGGTTCGCGCAAAGTCTGATCTGCGCCCGTCTGCTCCCCTGGCGAAACAATCCTTCTCGGTGCGCAGTGGGGATCGTTCTCCGGCCGCGGAATACACCGCTTTGGTTCGTAAATCCATTGATCGCGTCACCGGATGGTATGCGGTTGCAAGCTATCTGATCACAGAAATGTCCTATCAGGGCGTCAACCCGGAGAAAAACTCGTCCGTGGGCTATAAAGCTCTGGGCGGCACAGGTCGTCTGGGTGTGGGCTGGTTCAGTCCGCACACACCTTGGGGCTTTTTAGGAATCATCGACATGAGTGGTTTCACCTTCAATGGAAAAACCCAGACATTCGCTTCCGCCGAAGCCAATGCCGTTTACCGCCGCGCCTTGGGTGACCGTGGTGAAGTGCGTTTCCAGGCAGGCCCTTACTACAAGGAACTGCCTGAAACTGTGGGTGACCCCTTCTCTGGATCTTCAGAAGATCTAAAAATCAGCTCTGCCGGCCCGCACTTCGGTGCCGAGTACTGGTACTCCCTGACACCGAAACTGGGAATTCAGGTGAATGCCCACCTTTACATGTCCCTGATGAAAATCAGCACACCCAACGGTGAGCCGATGGAACCCAAAATGTCGACTCAATTCGGCTTCCTGGGAAGTTATCGTTTCACACCAAGATTCACCGGGTTGATTGGCTATGCCATGCGAGAAGACAAAATGTCCTACAAGGCGAAAACCGGAACGGACAGCTTCGCCTCTGACGGAGACGTCAACGAGTCCACCATCATTGGTAACTATCTAAACGTCTTTGCCGAGTGGAGCTTCTGATCAGGAGAGAACTATGAGAATACCGATTTCGACAAAACTCATTACAGTCACAATCCTGATCCTGGTCGCCGCCACCGGGACGATCACCTGGATTTCATCCTCTTACTTTGAGAAAAAAGCGGCCGAGCAGGTTGACATCGCGAACCTGGAATCCGCCGCTGCCAAAGCAAAAGAAATCGAAAACATCATCGCCAATCTGGTGGACAAGACCCGCGGCACGGCCTCCCTGCTGACCAAGGGCGCCAGCTCTCAAGTGGAAACCGGCGACGACTTTGATTTCAATTTCACCAAAGACAAAAACTTTATTTCCCTGGAAGTTCTGAAGCTGGACGGCACCAGCGTGGAAACCGTGGCTCGTCGTGTGAAAGAGGACGTGCTGAAGCCTTATGGTCTTAACTCCACTTATATGATTCACGTGCGTTCCTGGCAGAAGTTCCCGATCCGTTCCGTGGCTCAGGGAAGCATCGAAATTAAGAATGCCACTTACCCAAAGGCTCCGGCGATGATCACAATTGGCATTCCCCTGATCCGCGATGAACAGGGCAAAATCACTCACGTGGCCCTGGCCGATGTGTCCCTGGCGCCGTTTGAAAAACCCTTCACGGACCCGTCAGAACGCACTCAATACCTGATTGACCGTCATGGTGAGCTTCTGGCCCATAAGGACGAACAAAAAGCCATGGCGCGCCTGAACATGGCGAAGTACCCGATCGTGCAAAAAGCCCTGACACAGAAATCTCCGCAATTTCAAACCAAGTTCCTGAATCCTGACAACGACAAGGACTATTTTGGCGCGTCCGTAAAAACGTCTTACGGTGCGACTGTGATTTCCCAGACGTCAGAAGAAACCATCCTGGAAGTTTCCCGCGAGGTCAAACGCCGGGCGATCTTTGTTGCGGGTTCCGCTATTTCCATGGCGATCTTCTTTATCTTCCTGTTCTCCATGACCCTGACCTCCCCGATTGAAAAACTGGCGGAAATGATCAACCTCGTTTCAAAGGGCAACTTCAATGTCAAAGCCCGCGCCCAGGTGAAATCCCATGACGAAGTGGGCGATCTGGCCGAGGCCTTTGATCACATGACGGAAGGTTTGAAGGAACGTGACAAGGTGAAAAACCTGTTCTCGAAATTCCACGGTTCCTCGGTGGCCGAAGACTTGATCAACAACGATATCGGTGTCGGCGGTCAGACCAAGGACGTCGTCGTCTTCTTCTCGGATATTCGCGGTTTCACCGCTTTCTCGGAAAAAAGATCTCCGGAAGAGGTCGTTGAAATGCTGAACGAATACTTTGGTGTGATGGTTAAAATCATCAACTCTCATGGCGGGGTCGTGGATAAATTCATCGGCGATGCGATCATGGCTGTCTGGGGAGCTCCGAAAAGCTCGGACAAAGATGCCCAGCAGGCGGTGCGTGCGTGCCTGGAAATGCGCCGTGCTTTGGAAGGCCTGAATGAACGCCGCATTGCCCGCGAACAGCCACCGATCAACATCGGTATGGGGCTGCACGCCGGAAAAGCAATTTCCGGAACCATCGGTTCAGATGAGCGTATGGAGTACACGGTGATCGGAAACACGGTGAACACGGCTTCGCGAATTGAAGCCTCCACCAAGGCTTTCGGTGCGGATCTGTTGATTTCAGACACTGTCATCGAAAAAATCGGTGAAGACTTCAAGACCGAACTTGCCGGTGCCGCCGAGGTCAAAGGACGCTCGGAGGCTTTGAAAATGTTCAAGGTGCGTGGTTATCGAGCGGAAGATGGCTCGATGGTCGAAGTGCGCACGGCCTATTCTGACTATGAAGCGGAAGCCGCTGACAAGGTCAAAATCAAAGACGCCGCCTAGGGCACGCTGGCGGGAGCGCGTGAAGTGCTTGCCGCCGCCACCTGCTTGCGGCTGAACTCTTCTGCCACAGAAACAGTCTGTCTATACTCCGGATATATAAAGGCTTCCGTCACGTGAACCTGTCGGGTGGGATCCTTCGTTCCCACGCTGGCGCAGGATACAATATTAATAAGCAGCAGACACAAAAGCACTAGCTTAAGATTGATACGCATGATTCCCCCCGGAATCCACTACCCTTGCATTTCCCTTGCCGCTTTTAAAGCAACCTATTGCTTATCGCCGTTGATACCCTGGTCACTGTCTAAAAGCTGGTTGACGTTCCCCACCCCCTGTTAGCGGACTGTACATCCCATTCCCATGTTTAAACACTGGGCGATTTTCAGGTTTATCCCAGACAAATCAAGCACCCACAGAGATTAAGGAACGGTAACACCACCAAATCGTGAACAGCCCCCTTCATGCGATTTCAATCACTTAAGCGCTGGCCTGAGCGTTGCTTTAGGAGATTCCCCACGGGGGGATGCTATGAAGAAGGTAATGGGCGGACTTTTACTATTCACACTGATCGCACCAGTTAAGAGTTTTGCAAAAGATGGTATCGGCACCGGCGACTTTAATCAGATGATTGAAGAAAACAACGCTGCCGCCAAGAATCTGAACAACACCATCACACGCAATGTCAGTTCAGAAGGCACCTTTAAAGGTGAAGTGATCACCGTCGTGCAAAGCACGCGCAATCCGGTGAAATACAATCCATTCCTGCTGGAGGACGAAGTCGAAGTGAAATCACTGCGCGACCAGAATCACTAGTTCGCAAGTATTCAGTTTTAAATCCGGGGGGATTTTCGTGAATAAAGTAACTAAACTTTCAAAAATTGTTCTGTGTGGAGCGCTTGTTGAGGCTGTCGTCGGTTGCAGCCAACCTGTACGTTTTGCCCCCTCAGTCCTTGAACAAAGCTCTTTGACGGACAACGTGTTCGGTCAGACGCCGGTGATCCCGGAAGTCGAAGAACCGAAAGTCGATCCGTTCAATCCATATAAACACATGTCTGACATCAGTCAGGGTGACGATTCCATGACACCCAATATTGCCGCTGACGACGGCTTGAACGGCAAAGCTGTTTCAAACTGCGAACGTCAGCGTGCTGACGGCAGTGACCGTTATGAAGAAGAACGCCAAGCAGCCCTGGCGGCGGCGAAAGCGGACACTTCTTTGATTCCAGTGCGCTTTTCCGTGTCTGCCGGCAGTGCCGAAGACGCAATTGCACAGTGGTCTCATGAAAGATCCATCCTGCGTAAAGAATCCAATGGTGTGACACCATTTTATGTTGGCGCGGCCAAAAAAGACAGTGCGGCGGATGCCTGCAAATGGTCCACGAACTGCAATAAAACGGCGGTTAAAACCAATCACTTCCACTATATTGCTGACCACCAGCAAGCCCGTCGTGAATTCATCGCAGGTAAAAAATGCTTCTTCAGCACGGTGCGCGCGATTGCCAGTGTTGATGACGTGGGTGCCGTGACAGTCTTTCAAGAAGGTGCCACCGCTCCAGCAGACGTGCTAGCCGTGCAAAACCATTCCCTGCGTAACTTGTACTATGGTGAATCCTATGAAGACGTCGTTGATTCCGGCAGCCCCCGACTGTTCAAAAAACTGGGCGATGGAACTCCGAACATCGTGGCTCTGTATGTCGCAGACTTGCGTGAAAACGTTGTCGATAAATCCGGGAAGACCGTCAGTATTCTGACGCCGGAATTTATCAAACTAAGCAAAGGCCTGACCCGTGGTGATGAAGTGCGTTTGACCTTCAAAGAAATCTTCTCTTTAAGAACTATTTGGACCGAGCGTGATTTCGTGACCAACGTGCTTTCCTCCCAGCGCACTTCCAAAGTCGGCACCCTGTCTGCTTACGAAGGTGTGCCGCAACTGATCCAGTGGCTGGTTCATTCCGGTGTCGAAGGTACGGCGATGAGCACCAAGTACACTCCGCTGGTTCTGGATTTGGGCGTAAAAAATGTTCGCACTTCCAGCCTTGAAGGCGGAAGCTTCTTCAACCTTGCCAATATCCAGGCGCCAGTGACTCACATGACGGCTTGGTTGGGTGGTAACCTGGTTGTGCGCGAATCCACAAACAATGTGAACAAAACCCACTTCAGCCGTGAAATTGATGACGGCTTCCTGGTGGTTCCGAATGCGGATGGCAGCATTACAAGCTCCCAAAACCTGTTTGGTTCTCAGATGAAAGTGTCTGTGAACGGCGAAGAGAAAACTTTTGCCAACGGTTTTGAAACTTTGGCGGCGCTGGCGGCAAAAGACTGTCAATCCGAAGATCCAAAGAAGCATTACCTGGGCCCTTGGGATGGCGAACTGTACAGCCAGAAAATCAAAGTCTGGGTGGACAAAAATCGCAACGCGGTGGCGGATGCCGGTGAAGTGATCAGTCTGGCAGATGCGAAAGTCGCTGCGATCAACGCCTGCCACGTGGTTTATGCCAACGAAAAAGACAAATACGGCAACAGCACGGAACTGCGCTCTCCGTTCCTGATGTTCAAACAAGGCGAGAGCGAAGTGGCCGAAGAAGAACTGCTGACCCGTCTGGCAACCGGCAAAGACAAAGACGGTCAGGCTGTGGAGTTCCGTCTGATGGTGGATATTTTCTTTAAAGCTAAACCAGGTGTGATCCTGGAAAATGTTGATACGACGGGCCTTCCGGCTGTAGGAGGTGCCCAGCTTGCACAAATTGTTCAGTAGATAATTCCAAAACCTAAGAGACATGAAACCGCAGGTCGCAACGCCTGCGGTTTTTTATTTTTTTAGATACGAACGCTCAGTCCGTCTTTCAGGGCCAGCTTCTGCGCACGCAAAGCCGGAATCAAACCAATCAGCGTCCCGCCAACCAGAGTGATGATCAGATACATCAATTCATAACGAGTGACCCATGGGCCCACCAGATACAGACCAAACTCGGTTTCAATCCACGGTTTCAACACCGCGATCAAACCCCAGGATGTCACAAGCCCCAACGCCACACCCACTGCCGTCAAAAGTGCGGATTCAAACACCAATAGCCCCAGAATCTGATTGGATTTCGCACCCACCGCACGCAAGATCGCCATTTCACGACGGCGCTCATTCAGTGTTGTCGTCAAGGCAATCAGCATGGCCATGAAGCCCACGGCCACAACCATCCAGGAAATCATGCGAAGGACGCCTTCAACGTAAGACAATCCATTCCAAAGTTCGCTCAATGTCGCCCCCGGAATGATCGCCAGCAATGGCTCGCCTTCATAAGTGTTGATTTCGCGCTGAAGCTTCAAGGTTTCGATGCGGGACTTGGCCCCCACAAAGAACGCCGTGATAGTGTGAACCTTCAATTCATTCGTCAGCTGTTCACGCGGAATGACTTTGTCCATTGCCGGAGCGGCGCCATCTTGCCAGTCCACGTGCAAAGCTTCCATCCCCTGCAGGGACATGTAAACCGCACGGTCCAATGGCGTGCCGGTCGGCTCAAGAATACCGGAAATCACAAACGGACGGTCATCGTGCTGCAAGATGCCTTCGCCCTTGGTCACACCGTGAGCGACCACAATGCGATCTCCCAGACTGTATTTCAGCTTACGGGCTACATCCGCACCGACCACCACATCCCAGATGTCAGCAAACTCTTTGCCTTGAGCAAACTTCACCTGCTGGTCACCACGATAATGATAGTGTTTGAAGAAGTCTTGCGTCGTACCCACCACGCGGAAACCGCGATGGCCATCGCCCAATGAATAAGGAATAGTCCATTCAATCGCCGGGTGTGCTTTTACTTTTTCATAGGTTTCATAGGAAATGTTATGAGTGGCATTCCCCATATTGAAGACAGTGTACAGAATCAACTGCAGCGGACCGCTGCGTGCGCCGACGATCAGATCGGTTTTGCTGATGGTTTGCGTGAAGCCCTCTTCCGCGGCCCGCTTGGCGCGCTCGACAGTCAGAAGCAAAGCCACACTCAATGCAATGGAGATCACCGTCAGCGTTGTTGCGAACGCCCGATTCTTCAGGGATTTGATTGCCAACTTCAAAAAGACCATCACACAACCTTGTTAATGGATTCTAAGGAGATTGAACGCGTAAAGAGTTTTTCTATGCTGCGGTCATGGGAAACAAACACGACAGTCGTGCCATAAAGCTCGGACAGTTCAAACAGAAGCTTCAGGAATTTTTCGCGGTGATCTGCATCCAGGGCCGAAGTCGGTTCGTCTGCCAAGAGCAGATCCGGTTTCCCCAGAAGGGCGCGGGCCACAGCCACACGCTGCTGTTGTCCGACACTCAGTTCCGTGACACCTTTTTCCAGCAAGTCGGAAATCCCCAGGTTGCCACACAAAGCACGGATCACCATTTCGGTATCCACACTGCCCAGACGGGCCTTGCGGGCCGGACTGAGATGCAGCGGAAGTTCGATGTTTTCACGCACCGAAAGATACGGAATCAAATTGAAGCTTTGGAAGACATAGCCCATATGTTCCGCGCGGAAGGAATCACGCTCGGAATCGGACATTTTAACAAAGTCACGTCCCAGAATCTGCACAGTCCCGCTGGTCGGACGAAGCACGCCCGCCAGAATCTCTAACAACGTTGTTTTACCTGTGCCACTGGGGCCGTAAAGAAACAGCTCTTCGCCCTTTTTCACCGTAAATTCAGGAACGTGCAGCGTGGGATTTTTCTGACCTTCATAGGTGTAAGACAAATCCCGGATGGTGATCAGATCACTTGAGCTCAAGAGTTTCTCCGTTCTTGCCAACCTCCAGGGACTTTTGCACCTGGTCGGCCAGCACTTCGACCTGCACCTTTTTCAGGCGCGGGAAGACTTTCTGGAAACTGAACGTGATGGTACTGCCTGCCACCGGCGCTTCACAGGAGATATTGAACTCCCCTTCGACGTCGGAATGGTTTTTCTTTTCGATGACTTCGTACATGTCCAGTTTGATTTCACACTTCAAAGCAGGATCCAAAACCACCATCTCGGATATTTTTTCGCCAAGCTTGGACAAAGCTGCTTCTTTTTTCTGCTTGTCCTTTTTGGATTTGGCCGCGTGTTCAAATCCATAGATGGATTCCGCCGGAGCATGGAACTCCAATTTTCCTTTTTTGCCATCAAAGGCCAGACTGACTTTGCCAGCGCCATGAACGTGGGCACTTTGATTGTGCGCGCTGTGATCGGAATGCGCCATGGCCATCAGGGAAAACAGAAGAACTTTCAACATAAAGACCTCCTTGAAAGTTATTTGTAAGGTTCGATCGCCTCTCCGATCAATTCGAACGAGGCATCCCCGTACATAGACTTCTTAGTCACTAGATTCAAAGTTCCGTGGACCCAGATCGGCCCTACCGCCGCATCAGTTCCGCGTTTCATCTTAACGTACACCATTTGATTCGGCGGCGGCGGTGGAACGTGGATGCAAGCCTGCGGGCTTGGCACCAAAAGGAACTCCACCACTTCGCGCTGATCGTCTTCAAGGGGCACCATGAAGCCCGGAATCTTGACAGTCTTCCCGTCCAGCGCTTTCAGCTCTGAAGACGAGTTGCCAGTCACATAGTCCATCTCACCCAACAATCGCCAGTCGACCTCGACACCATTCAATGCGGCGCCACCGGATCCGGCGAACTGATAGATGACGGCAGCTGTAACAGCCACCAGAATGAACGCTCCTGCTAATACCCACTTCTTCATAATTCCATTAAAGACGCTCCCCTCTTTAAAAGCAATAGCTTTGCGCACCGCCCGTGCCTCTGATATAACGATGTTTTGTAGTCAAAAAAGGGCCAATTCCATGAGCAATAAAATTCAACGCGTCCGCGGCACTCGAGACCTGCTTCCTGAAGACAGCATTCTTTTCCGTTTTGTCGAAGAATCAGCCTATGAAAAGGCACTTTTGTACGGATACGGAGAGATCGAAACCCCTATTTTCGAGTTTTCTGACGTTTTTCACCGCACTTTGGGTGAAACTTCCGACGTTGTGAATAAAGAGACTTATGATTTTACAGATCGTGGAGGCGAAAGTCTGACGCTCAGACCCGAGGGCACTGCGGGTGTGGCTCGTGCTTTTATTTCAGAAGGCATGATGCAGAATCTTCCACTGAAGTTCTATTATTCCGGCCCGATGTTTCGTTATGAGCGACCACAAAAAGGACGATATCGCCAATTTTACCAATTGGGCGCAGAGTGTTTAGGTTATGAGTCCCCTTTGGCCGACGTGGAAACGATCTCTTTGGCGTGGGATCTGCTGAAAAAAATCGGCATCTCTGACGACTGCACTTTGGAAATCAACACACTGGGCGACGCGGAAAGCCGTGCGGCTTACCGCGATACTTTGGTGAATTACTTCACAGCCCATAAGGATCAGCTTTCTGAAGACAGCAAAATGCGTCTGGAGAAAAATCCGCTGCGTATTCTGGATTCCAAAGACGAAGGCGACAAAAAGCTGAATGCCAACGCACCAAAACTTGAACAATCCTTGAATCAGACTTCCCAGGACTTCTTCAAGAAGGTCATCGCGGGCATCGAAAAGCTGGGAATCCCTTACAAGATTAATGATCATCTGGTTCGTGGACTTGATTATTATTGCCACACGGTCTTCGAATTCACGACCACCAAACTGGGCGCGCAAGGCACTGTGCTTGCGGGCGGTCGTTATGATGGCCTGATTGAAACCATGGGTGGACCAAAAACTCCGGGCGTGGGCTGGGCTGCCGGCATTGACCGCTTGGCCGACCTGACTCCGAAAGAGCTGGCAACCAAAAAAGAAGTGATCATTGCCGTGGTGGGTGCTGACGAACAAGGCGAGGACGAAAGCGTCAAAGTCGCTCACGAAATGCGCGTTCGCGGCTTTAAGACTGAAAACTTCCTGTCCGGTAAAATGGGCAAGAAGATGCAAAAAGCCAACAAACTGGGCGCACACTATGCTCTGATTTTGGGTGGCAACGAAGTGACTAATAAAACAGTGACAGTGAAGAATTTCACCACCGGGGAGCAAAAAGAAATCACCCGTGCGGAACTTCAGACCTACCCGTTTTCGATCTGATTTTTCAGATGTGATTTAAAAACAAAAAACCCGCTTCGAAAGAGCGGGTTTTTTGTTTCAAGACCAGATTTTCAGAACAGAAGCGCCTATTGGATATTACGCAGCTTGAATTCCATTTTCGGGAACACCATCCCACCGCCAAAGCCCAGTTTCACCGCGACGTGAAACAGATCATTCACCCGATTTTGCGCAGGCAACCAAGAGCCCTCAAGGCCCAGAAAAGCTTCGGCCACCACCCCGACTCCACGACCATAGACCGCGCCGTTAAGTTCGCTCAATGACACTCCACTTGGGATGAAGCTGAACATCCACTTGTAGGCGACCTCAAACTTCAAGCCGCCATTTTTGAAATCACAAAGATACAAACCTGGAACACGCACCACTTCATCTGTGCCCGGCACCAGGAAAGCCGCATCAAAAGCCCACACATCGTGATCCACAAACAGACCGACATTCATACCGTGGGCATACAAATAACCCTTGATAGGAATTTTATCCCCCGGTTGCACATTGAACTGATTTTGCAAAGTAACAACCAGCTGATCGATCTGCTCTTGATTCAAGCGGGTGTTCTTTTTCAAAGACTCCACCAGAACCTCTCGCGACATCCCGGTATCTTTGTCAAAATCCAAAGCCCAAGCCGTAGCCGATCCCAGCGAAAGACAACCCAACAACAACATGGACAGAGCAAGTCTGATGATCATGATGATTTCTCCTGTTGGAAAAAGGCTACCGCTTATTTGAAAAAATCAGTAACAAAAAATTTGGAGTTCAGCCACCCCACCCTCAACATGCAAGCCGTCCTGTACCCCTACAAAATAAACGCACCGCTTCGGAAAAAGTAAGCAGGTACCTTTTCCGCCAACGCAGGGCTTCTGCAAAAGTAAGCAGGTACCTTTTAGATAAGGCGGTATGAGGGGGAATGGTTGGGGGTTTTGCAGCCTCCAACCGAGTTCCGCAGCGCCAAGAAAGCGCGGCATCAGTAATCAGAAAACAAAAAAGCCACCCATGAGGTGGCTATCACAAGGCAACCAGAGCGCGAGGACTGTCCGAGCGTGGAGGCTGCAAAGCCCCCAGCCAGTCCCCCGTGCGTACCGGCGCGATCTATTTACGGTTTAGCTTAATGGAGTGCCCTCTCTGCCATCCCGGGATTTTCAAGGAAGCAGCGCGAGTCCATACAACCATCAGGATCAACCCGACAACAAACATAGCAAGGCTCAGCCACTGACCACGAGTCAGACCCAAAGCCTGGAAGCCGATGTGTGCATCTGGCATGCGGAAGTGTTCATCAACAACACGAACCACCGCATAGATCAGCACGAAACAAGCCGCGATAAAGCCCGGCTTGCGTGGTTTTCTCCATAGGAAGAACAAGAACATAAAGATCAGCAGACCTTCACCGAAAGCGGCGAACAGCTGGGATGGATAGCGCGGGGTCAACAATGGCGCGATCGCCTCTTTGGCTGCGGTGTTGCCGTCTTGGATGGATTCAATCACTTTGTTCAAAGTTGCATACAGCTGTTCACGGGCTGCCATGTCGAAGCGGAACTTATCAACAAGCTCCAGCCACTGTTCACGACCCACGCCGACTTTTTCCACCACCGGAACAAGTTCCGTCAGTTTCGCAGCCTCCTGGCCCGGCCAGGAAACGATGTCTTGCGGGAACTTCACTGCCAATGGGTAGGTCGGGTCACAGGGACGTCCGACAAGCTCACCATTGATGAAGTTGGCAATACGACCAAAGAACACCCCGATCGGGCCCGTCACCGCCACCAGATCCAGCAGGTACAAAGAGTTCACAGAATACTTGCGCGCATACAGCAAGCACGCGATCACGATCCCGATAATGCCCCCGTGGCTGGCCATTCCGCCTTCGTTGACAGCAAGCACGCCCCAGTAAGGGAACTCAGATTTGAATTTCAGGAACAAATCCGGGCCATAGAAAAGCACGTAACCCAGACGACCGCCCACCAAAGTACCGATGGCCGCATAAGTAATAAAATCGCCGACCATTTGGACAGACAGACCGGCACGTTGCCTTTTAGCCAACCAAGTGATCAGGATATAGGCGCAAATGAAACCCATCATGTAAGACAGGCCGTACCAACGAATTCCGAAATCTCCGGAAATCCTTAAAGCAAATGGATCGAAATCATGAACCACAGACGCATCCTTCTTTGAGACATACAACGGTCTCGATAAGAGAATTTTTGGACCTTATGGTAATAAAGCGAGAAAATGGGGGTATGTCCAGATTTTCATCTCTACTTCTACTGTGCATTATTTTGACCGCGAGCTTGTCTCACGCCCAGAGCGGCAGTCGCTGGGGCAGCGGTATTGATTTCACCAAACGAGCCACTGCCCGCGAAGGCAGCCGCTGGTCCCTGTCGGAATGGCTCGAAATGAAAAACCGCAACCGCATGATGGATATGTGGCTGTCAGTGAATTCACCATCACCCTACGAGTTTTCACTCGGGGGCTCTTACAATTCATTCAAAACCGAGGACCCCGACAACACGGCCGTGAGCGATTCTCATGTGTCGTTCATGGGCGAGCTGTCGGCCTATGCCCAGTTCGTGGGCCTGACCGCGGAATATGAAAACAACAGCGAAGAGGAGTTCAACGACCTGACTGGTATGCTGAACATCCGCGTCCTGGGAAATTCGATCCAGAACACCTCTTTGACCCTGCACTACGGGCTGCGCACGCGTGAGGCCGACCAGAGGCTGTCGCAGCAGTTTGGACAGGTGTCGCTGCAGGTTTATTTGACCAAGTACTTTGGAATTGACGGGAAATACCGCTATTTCCTTCCCACCTCCACGGATGAATTGGGAGATGTCGAAGGCAATCGCACCGAAGCCGGGCTTTTTATAGACTTTAAAGCCGTGCGGATCTTCGGAAACTGGTACAAGGAGAGCCAGAAAACAAAAATCCCTGCTGCTGCCGATGACACAGTCACCGATCGCACAGGGATCAGGTCAGGACTTAAGATCTTCTTCTAGAGAAGACAAAAGGCCCGGTTTTGCCGGGCCTTTTTTTATTTAAACTACTCTAGTTCGATCAGCTTGTTTTCGCCGCTTACGAAGTAAGACTCAGTAGCTTGCTCGTGAGCCATTGGAGAAGTCACTTTCCACTCCATGTTCATTTGCATACCAGCTACAGGATCACGCTTGGAGCCTGTGTTGAACACAGACGGGATGATCGCGTTAGCGTCGAAGTTGAAGCCCCATGCAACAGACAGGTTCGCTGGCATGAAGGTCGCGTTAGTGATGTATTTACCAACGCCATCAGCTGAACCACCCGCAGTGTAAGTCACGCGGTAAGAGAAATCGACAACAGACATACCGAAGCCGTTTTCATAAGTTACGTTGTAAACTTTGGACTGAGGAATGTTCCAACCAGCAAGGTCAGACCAGCAAGTCAAACCAGCAGGAAGAGCGTTTGCAGTGTCCAATTTCACGTTAACAACAGATTTACCCGCGTTGATAACTGCGAAGATTTTTTTACCGATGTTGATGATTTGATCCACGATCAACTCAATAGCATTCAATGGATTCACGTCGTTAGCGATAGCGGACTCGCCTGTGAATTTCACGCGCAATGGGCGCTGAGAGTTGCAATCCTGAGAAAGACCGTTTGCACCTTTGGCATACGTTTCCATCTGTGGATATTGAGCAGTTACGTCGCGAACGATAACTCTCTTGATTTCGAAGTAAGCTTTGTCTGTAGCGAATGCGGATGACGCCATACCCAGTGTCAACGCAGCAGCGATAATAGAACGAATCATTTGGACCCCCTTGTTTCGTTGGCAGGGGTCATATCAAGGCAAATACGAGCTTTCAAATGAAAAAGCCCCGATGCTGACTATTTAACCTTTCGCAAGGCGTCACCACTCTTTGGTGAGCGTAAGCATTGGGAAAATCCAGGATTTAGAGTTGGAGGTGCTGGTTTCAGTCCCGTCCACGGTCTTCTTTGTATAATTTGCCAGGTAGTAGTTCAAAGACGCCCCAATATGGAAGCCCTCTTTGAACTCGGGCATGACCCCGAACTGAAACCACATGCTGGTGCCCGTCCACTTTTCGCGGTCCGTGCCGTTGGCAAAGGTGGCAGTGCTGAGAATGTTGTAAGCCATGCTCAGGCTGTAGAGTTCATGACGGCCGAACTGCCACTTCACGTAAGGGCCGGTGTCACTGGCAGTGAAGTCGATCGTCGCATCGTCTTTGTCGGTGTGAGAAATTCCAGAATAGTTCCAACCGCCCCAAATGCGTTTTTTCAGGCTGAACAACAGACCGAGATTGTAAAAGTACTTGGCGGAGGTTCTGGTTTCGTCGGTGGTCAGATTGTCGGACATATAGGTGCCACCCAGTTCCAGCAAAAAACCGGCATGGGCATTCACAGAAAACATCAATAAGGCGGCCACCAAAAGTCTCTTCACAGGATCTTTATCGGCTCGTTTGCTTAGGACCCCGAGGCCAGTCGGGGTCCAGTTGCAGACTCTTAATTTCGCTTCAGCAAAGCTGCATAGAAGCCATCATAGCCCTCTTTATCCGGACGAACGTGAATTTGCTTGAGCAAAGTCCAGTCCTTCCCGTGTTCAGCCATGAATTTTTCAATCTGCTTTTCGTTTTCACTCGGCAAAAGGCTGCAGGTCGCATAGACCATCTGCCCGCCTTTTTTGGTCATGTTGCAATAGGTGCTCAAGATCTCGTACTGCAAACCATGCAGACGGTCGATCTCTTCGTTGCTCAGTTTCCATTTGGTGTCAGGATTGCGGCGCAAAACGCCCATTCCCGAACAAGGCACGTCCAGCAACACGCGGTCCGCAGTGTCGTACAAGCGCTTGATCACTTTGTTGGAATCAATCAAACGTGTTTCGATCACGTCCACACCATCCCGGCGGGCACGGACTTTCAGCTCTTTCAATTTCCAATCATGAATATCCAGGGAGATGATCTTGCCCTTGTTCTTCATCATGGAAGCCATGTGCAAACTCTTGCCACCGGCCCCCGCACACGCGTCGATCACGCGATGACCGGGCTCAATTCCAAGCAACGGCGCCACCATCTGGGAAGCGGCATCCTGCACTTCGAACAGACCCTGCTTGAAAGATTCGGTGATGAAGACGTTTTTACGCTCCACCAAGCGCAGAGCGTTCGGCAGATCCGGAGAAACTTTCGTGGCGTTGATGCCGTCTTTTTCCAAAGTTTTGATCAGCTCATCCGGCGTGGTTTTCAAAGTGTTGGTGCGCAGGAACACTTCCGCGGGTTTGTTCAACGCGCGCATCGCATCCTTCCACTCTTCGCCCAATTCCAGGGTGCCACGTTCGTGCATCCAGTCCGGAATACTTTGCGCAATGGCGAACGATGAAACATTCTTTTCACGGGCGATGACTTCTTTCGGGTCAAGACCGTCAAGCTCTTCCCAGTCCGGAAGTTCGTTCCCGCCGCGCACCCAGTAGGCGCCCCAGACTTTCCAAAGATCATTGTCATCCGCAAGGTGGGACAGCAGGCGCTCCCAGCGCACGATTTCGTAAACAGATTCAGCAAAGAAACGGCGGTCGCGGGAACCCCAGCGGGAGTTGGCCTTCAGATGGCGCTGGATGACTTTGTCAGCATAGAAACCCTGTTCAAAGATTTCATCCAGAGCGGTAACGATTTCAGATACGAGATGCTTGTGAATTTTCAAAATGTAAACACCAGGCCAGTGGCCAAAAAGGTTCCGTTGAACTGCCCCGAGGACAGAATAAGAAGGTGGTTTTTTAAACCAGCTTCAATGAAGAATCCAGTGTTTTCAAAGATATTGAAGAATCGAGCGCCGGCGATCAGCTGGTAATCCAGGGACAGTGCAGATTTTCCAGAGGCCTGTTTAAAGAACACACCCAATCCGGCACCGGCTCCAAAATACAGAGGGAAACGTGAGGTCGCATCCGGGAAGGTGATCATCGGAACAAACGAAAGCTTGTTCGGCGTTTCACCGCCCACGTCGAATTCGGAATAATCCATTCTTAGCAGCAAATCCATGGAGTTGTACCACTCGCCCACTCGGTAAGTGACCCCGAATTGATTTTTACCCACGTCGTCCTCTTGGCCGTTCTTACCCCAGTCATAGGATTGTGAAGCCATGTAACGGCCAAAGTGCAAAGCCAGATAATGATCCGACGGACCGCCGCCGGTATTGAACGAAGAAGATGAAGCCGTATCACGCGGTTGGAAGTACTTCGCAGCAGCGTCACGGCCGACCACGGGCTGGGAGTCTTGGGCTGTGGCAATGGAGCTTAAAAACAAGGGCAAAATCAACGATAGAAAAGTCTTCACACGCACCTCAATTCTGGCTTCTATTCTATTCAGTTTTCCCTCTGGCGAGGAAGTCGTTGACACGCGAAGTCATCAACACTAGACCCATTGACTCAAGACAGGCGCCTCCCTAATCTCCGGCTAGCTTTTTGGACGGGACTAAAGACTATGAAATGCCCTTTTTGCGGACATGCTGATGACAGAGTTTTGGATACCCGAGTGCAGAAGGACGGAAGCATCCGCCGCCGTCGTGAATGCCTCGAGTGCAAAGCCCGTTTCTCGACTGTAGAAACGATCATGCTCGCGTTCCCGTTCATCATCAAAAAAGACGGCCGCCGCGAACCGTTCAGCAAAGAAAAAATCCTGAAAGGTCTTCAAGCCTCCTGTCAGAAGCGTCCGGTCAGCCTGGCGCAGATCGATGCGGTGGTTGAAAAGATCTCTGCCTGGGTGATCAATCGTGGTGAATCCGAGATCTCTTCCCGTCTGATCGGGAAAAAGGTCATGGCTGAACTAAAACAACTGGATGACGTTGCCTATATTCGCTTTGCAAGTGTATACAGAACCTTCAAAGACGTTCAGGAATTTGTGGAGACTCTGGAAGACGCCGAACTTCTTGATTTTGTCGACGCAAGTAATCCACAATTAAGCCTCACCGCTATGACATTTGTTGAAAGCGAGAAAAGTACGAACCATGAAACTGACAGCAAGACGCCAAGCCCGCGAACTCGCCCTCCAGGTCCTCTTTCAAACTGAGTTTGCTCCGCAGATCAGCTACCAAACATTCCTAGAAGTGTTTGAGCAGAGTCTTGACCCCGAAGTGATCACTTATGCTGATCTTATCGTGACCGGTGTGAAATCCAACAAAGAAGCGATTGATTCCAAGATTCAAGCCTCCAGCGCCCACTGGAAAGTGGAACGCATGGCGACCATCGACCGCAACATCCTGCGCATTGCCGTTTACGAAATGCGTTTTGCGGCAGACCCAATCAAAGAAAACATCGCCATCAATGAGGCGGTGGAAATCGCCAAAAAATACGGAACTTCCGATTCTGGCAGCTTCGTTAACGGACTTCTAGATCAAGTCGGCAAGGCTCACTAATGGCTCTTAGCGTACTTTCCCAGGCCAGCGCTCTCAACCCGGGTTCCGACCTGTGGATTGTGCCTGATCTGGAAAAGTCGCCGTGGACCGCGAAGCTGGATTGGTACCTGAACTTTCAGGTGTGCAAATCCTCGCGCCACCAGTCCCCGACACTGCCTGACTTCTTGGGCAGCGTGCTGGAACAGACCGAGCTGAATAAACCCGCGGTGCCTGCGGTGTCTGACAAGCCGCTGATGATCGCCTCGGACAAACTTCTGCCAAACAAATGGGTTGTGATTCTTCCCTGGAACGACGACCTTACCCAGTGGACCGCCGAGATCTTCCGCATCTGGAAGAATCTGAACGAACCCACCTTGCGTATTTTCATGCCACCTGGACAAAGTACCGGGAACCTGCAGATTGCCTGGCAGACCCACCACCCGGTTCAGGAATTCACAGTCGTCCTTGATTAAACAAACGTTTCTCACCACAATTAAATAAACCGCCAGCACCAACATCATCATTTGGCGGAGCATCTTAGTGGGAGCGTTCATGGAGAAATTTTCGCAGTCTTTGGTGTCAACAATCACAAACCTTCAGAAACGACTTGAGTCTGTTCTGGATAATGATTTTGAAGCCAAGGTGGAAGCGTCAGAGCGCCATGCGCACTTTGAACCTTCCCGCGATCTGTCTTTGGTGCGCGGCCTTTCTTTAGGGCTGCCGGAAGATCATATTGATCGTGCGATTGTGGTGTTCTCGCGCCTGGCTTTGTTGTTTGATGCCGGCGTCATGCTGGAAAACCACGACGGTCAGTGGAAAGCACAAGCTTACTTCCATAAAGGTGCGACTCACCTTTTGAAAAACAACTCCAAGTCCTTTGTTAAAATTCCGCCGATGAATCTTCTGTCAGTGATGACCACCGCATCCCAACCGATGCTGGAAAAGCTGCAGCTGCAACATCTGGATCCGGAAAACAAAACGTCCTGCCTTTTGATCAAAGCCAGCCCTGACTTTGCCTTTATTCTTTTCTCGGGCATGGCGGACCTGTGGCTGAAAGAACATGTCGAAAACGTGCGCCGCGCGCTGATCAATGGACTTGCTGACTGATGGACGGCGACAACAAAACCTACACCATCTATATTCTTTCCGACAGTACCGGCGAAACCGCTGCGACGATGATTCGTGCGGCTTTGGTTCAATACACCACCAAAGACGTCAATATCATCCGCTGTAAAAACGTGCGCACCGATACTCAGGCCGAAGCCGTTATCGAAGAATGCTTCGAGCGCCGAGGCATGCTGGCCTACACCGTTGCCAGTCAGGGCCTGCGCGCCAAGATCCGCGAAATGGCTTCCGGCAAAGGCATTCCGTACTTTGACCTTCTGGGCCCGCTGCTTTCCACCTTGGACACTTTCTTTGGTCAGCATTCCGAAGACACTGTGGGTGCTTTGCGTGCGGTCGATGAAAGATACTTCAAACGCATTGAAGCCATCGAATACACCGTGAAACACGATGACGGTAAAACCTTTGCCGAACTGGACAAGGCGGACATCGTTTTGGTGGGGATTTCCCGCACCAGCAAGACGCCGCTTTCCATCTTCCTGTCCCACAAGGGCTGGAAGGTCGCAAACGTCCCGCTGGTATTGGATACTCCCCTGCCGGAAGAATTGTTCAAGATCGATCAACGCCGCATTGTGGGCTTGATTATCGATATGGATTCCCTGCAGCGTATCCGCAAAAGCCGTTTGGAAAAATTCGGTCAGGATCCGGGTGGGTCCTATGCTTCGATGTCTCATATCGCCAAGGAAATCGAATACGCTGAAAAGATCTTTAAGGTGAACCGCCGCTGGCCGGTCTTCAACGTCACAGAACGTGCGTTGGAAGAAACCGCCAGCGAAATCGTGCGAATCATCGCCGCCCGTCTGGGACTTCCCGACAGCGTTATCTTCTAGTACGACGGCCGGGCCGCCTTGGCCCCGTCGGCCTGCTTCCATCCACTTCGCGACACGCCGTCCGGGCTCTGCCGTGGCCCGCGCTTTCGCGCGGGTGCGCGCCATCGTGGCGCCCACGGAGGTCGCTGCGTGACTGGTAGCTGTCCGCCGGGTCCAAGACATCCCAGCCTCGCTCTTTGTGGCACGCGTTCACTCGGCCTTTACGCAAAATCCAAGATAAGTCTGTGGCATACCAATTGTATCTCTGTTTATACAGAGGTTATATATGGGTTCATCGGCTCTTAAATTCCTTATCCCTTTCCTGACCTGTCTAGTGTCTATACAGGTACAGGCGCAAAGTGTTGAGTCGGACTTTATGGCGAATCAGTGCCCCGAGATCTCTTCCTTTTCCTCAGTGAATTTATGGCAAGACGGTAATGATTTATCTGTCTCATCTTGCGGATTCGCGCAAAAGCTGGCCGATGTTGTCGATTCGATTTCTGATTGGGCTCCCGTCTCTGAGAAAATCATGCTGTCCTTAAAGCATTCTGCCAGCGGGGCTTCCTATGATGGTGTGAAAGTACTTTCAGCCGCAGAGTTTCTTTACATTGAAAGCTCAAACCACAAAGAAAAACATCTGCGTACTGAACAGGGCAATCTAACAACATTTGCCCACGAATATGGTCACGTCATCTTAACGGACTGGCTGACTTGCGACATTCCTGAATTCAAAGCCATCCGCGAAGGCATTGCCTCGTCCATGATCGCAAACCAAAAAGTCTACTTCCTTGCGAATCAACGGGGCTTGATTGAAAAGCGCATCATTGCAGCACCCACTCAGTCCCACCAAGAACGCTTACTGAAAAAGAAACAGGACATTGAACGCCAGTTGGCGCAAGCCTACTTTGAAGCCGGTGAATTTTCAGCGGAACAAAACCGTATTTTGAATTTACTTGCTCCCTATCACGAGCTCTTCGCCGATGTGGTGGCCGTGCTTTATGCAGAAGATCCTCAAGCCATGCGTAAGGCTGTGGAATTTCCCAGCGGCTCTAACAAAGATATCTATATGGCTGAAGCCCGCGATTTCACCGTTGGGCATGCCCACCAGCACTGGAATGACTCCACCCCGCATTACATGCTTTCACCAGTTCGCAGCAGTCTGTTTGCAGGCCATTGGATCAAGAGATATTCTTCAGCAGAAAAGCGCGAATATCTTGTAAAAGTCTATAACCTTTTGCGCGACGATATTCTGTCCCGCTGGCATCAAGAAACGCCTTCAGTTCAAGATGCCAACAAAACGCTGATCGAAAAGATCAATTCAAGGCTTTAAAATTTGAACTTTATGGTTTGGATTTTGGCGGCTCCGTTTTCTTTGACGAAAACGACATAGCCGTGGGATTGTTTTTTTAGTCCGGTCAGCTGCATGCAGAAATCCGTTTCGCCTGAGACAGGTTTCATGGGTTGAACCGGCGCGTTTTCTTCGCACTCACGCAAATCTGAAAAAGAAATGCCCTGATCCAGAAACCGAATCATCTGAGCCTTCACCGCCGGAATAAGCTTTTCCGAAAGTTCGGCATTGGCACAGCGTAAAAGATCAGCCTCTTTGGCCTTTTGGTTTTCGCAAGCACGGAAGGTCTTCCAGGTTTTACGGGCTTCCGACACATCGACCTTTTCACCTGCCGACCAGGCCAGGGACAGCAACAGCAGATAAATCATTATTGCGCCCCTTTCTTTTTCTTTTCACCAAAAAGCTTAAACAGCAGATAGTCCCCGCCGCCGGACATTGCGGCTTGCGCGGTGTCGATCACATCTTTGGTGGTCATCGGAGAGGCTTTTTCAATTTGGGAATTTCCCGTGCCACGACACTTCGGATGCAGCAGCAAGGCGGCTTTGTCCGCATGGACTTTTTTGGCCGTCTCGCAGGCATTTGCATCCACCGGACAATTCATATTCCATTTTTTTGTGACCGCGGTGATCCGGTCATGAATTTCCTGGGTGGCGAAGCTGCTGCAATTGATGGTTTCATCCATGGCCGGTTCAAAGTAATTGGCCAGATCAAATTCGCGGTTTTGCACAAACTTTCCGTCTTTGCACACGATCAAGGGGGGAGCTCCATCAAACAGATCACGCCAGAAATAAAGGCCTTTATAGTTGGCCATCAGATCGGCATAGGATTTCACACCGGGTCGCTGCAGCCCCCACGTCGCATTTTCCTGCATGATCCCAACTTCCAGCGCCTTTTTCACTTTGTCAGCCGGAAGCTTAGGATCCTGTCCGACCATGTCCCAATACATGGAACCGTGAGAAAAGAAGTGGTCGATCTTGTCAAATCCGACAATGAAGGTGGCATCCTTCACCTGTACTTTGGCGCTTTGAGAAAAATAAAGCTGCGTGTACGGCTTGCCTGATCCATAAGGGACCTCGGTGTGAACTTTCGGCCCCGCCTGCGGCACATTGAAATACAACGCTTTGGTGATTTGCGGAAGGTTGCGATCCAGATCGTCTTCCAGATATTTCAAAAATCTTTTGCGATCACAGGATTTGCTGCTGTAGTTGTAGTTATCAAGCGCCATCACCAAAAGAGCATTCACAACGCGGTTGATTTCCGCATTGGCTACCACCGCGTTTTTATCACGGCGGGCGGAAAAGTTATCCGGCTCTCCAGCAAAGACATTCCAGGAAAATAAGAAGACCAAAAAAAATGCCATTGGTTCTATTATCCAATGGCATCGTCATTTTTCCCAGTTTGTTGCAAGGCCCTAAACAGAATCAGACCTTGGTACTACGGCTAGGGCTGCTGGCCACGCTTCCCGGCCCACAGTTCTATTCCTTCAGGGGTCAGAACCAGATTGAAGCGGTCTTCCATGGAGCTTTCAAAGGCCATCTCAAAGGACTGCTGGAACTCCTTCGTCGCCACAAAAGCCTTCACACTGCGGCCCTGGATTTTCACGATCTCAGACGGCAGGAAACGGATGGTGCAAGTGGCTCTGACATCCTCGCGAGCGCATTCGATTTTTACACTTTCATCGGCACTCAGCCAGCGATAGCGGCCCTCAGCTCCCACGGCATCCATGAACTGCTGGATTCGCCCGTAAGCGCCAAGCTCGTTCAGCAGAACGCCGACCTTTTCCGCGCGATGAAACACCGCCACGGAGTCCGCCGCAGCCTGGGCCCCTGCTCCTGCCAATAACATCAAAATCACAACCATCAATGCCTTCATACAGAGTCCTTTCATTTAGGTGACCTTAAAGATCCCCGTGAGGAATACGAGAAAAATCACTGAACCACATAAAAACCAGTCAGACACCATAGAATGCCCCGTCACAATCCTGACAGTTATGGTAATTTTGCCTATCAAGCCCCCACCGCTTTACACCCGCCCCTGCCTTCTTTATGGTCAGCCCATGCTTAGATACCTGATTTTATTGTTTTTGTTTACACCCACGATCGCTCAGGCCACCTGTGTGCCCAGCGATCAATCCTGTGACTTTTACGCCTGCAAAGAGCGCGAACACGCCTGTGGAAAAAAAGGTTACTGGCAGGACTTCGGATATCCCTATTGTCAGAAATTCTTAAAAGACGAGGCCCGCTTTTCCAAGGACTCTCAGATCTGGCTTCAGGACGTGCGCTACTGTCTGCAGGTGCGGGTTCAGGAAGTTGCTGATGGCACCAGCTGCAATAGTCTGCACACGCAGGCAATGGACAGTCATGTGAGCTGTTATGTCGACACGGGTTTTTGCGATTTGACCTATATGGAACAAGTCAAAATCTACTGGTATCTCAAAGGTGCCCTTCGCAGCGCCGACACCTGGCGCGAGGCTTATCTGCTGAAGCAGGCCTGTGCGAATCGATTCAACTAGCAGGCAACTATTCGATCTTTCGTTTCCAGATAAATGACAGGTCCTCTTCCCCCATCAAAACTTTCAAATACAGGCGGCCGTTCATCTGGCGAAGGACGGTCCAGCTTTCAAAACCCAAGCGCATGTCAGAATCCTGAGAGCACCAGGGTGCATTGTCAGGATGAACTTCAATCACCTTCTGATAAAGTTGCTCCTGATTAAAAGAATACTGAGCCCGTCTTTCACAAAACCCCTGCTCCCCTTCGCGCCAATAGCGCAAAGTGTTTTCAGTGTCGGAACTGAAGTGATAGACGATTTGCAAAGCCGGATTCGGGGGTGGCAACTCCTGTCCCTGATAAAGCAGACCCACAAAAATCCAAACTCCCAGCAGGCTCATAACCACCCTCGTTTGGAAAGAATCCCATTCACTTTCCGCGCCTCCTCGGACGAAAGTTTCTGGGCACACACGTCTTTCAGGGTCGTGCCGAAGTCGGCAAAGTCGCTGCCCGGTACCAGACGATTTAAAACCGCCATGGAAAGTTCCAGTCCCTTTTTAAAACCCAGCTGCTCAGAGATTTCCCATAAGGTGCCACTGATAATTCCGGAATCGTGATACAAACCACCATTTCGATCCGTCACCTTAAGATCATTCAAAACGGTCCTGCGGAAAGGGGCTTTTTTGTAAGAAGCTTCTCCCATGCGAGGGCTTCCCAGCTGCATGGCTGTGAAATAGTCGGCAAAGCCCTCGTTCAGGGATCCGCCTTCCCCCTCAAAAGGCAGTTTGGCCAGCACATCAATCACTGCGTGAGCGCTTTCATGAATTACAATGGACGGATCGCGCGGAATGTTCTGATAGAATTCGCCGTCGCCCTGGCCCAAACGAATTTTCCCCTGATAGTAAAAGGCAGAATTGGTTTTTTCCGGGTATCCCACAAAGACTTCGGCCTGCACCTGAAAAGGCATTTTGAATCCCAGACGACTTTGAAACCAACTGAAAGATTCGTTCAGATACACAAAAGCCTGCGTTTGATCGAAACGATGGTCCTCCATGGAAAACTTCAAGGGACCCGCCACTTTGTCGATCTTGTTAGGGGCCTGCGAACTTACATAGACCCAATGGTTGGCCAGAGTGGGCTCCAGATAAAGACCTTTCAGGGGAACTTCCTGCACCGACCCCAGCAAAGGCCCCCGTGGATACACCCAAGCACTGGTATCGATAAACTGCGAACCCGCTGGCCGGATCGAGCGTACTTCCAGATTTCGGTTCAACTTCAGTGTCCACATCTGGCCTTTGGGATCCATATAGTCCACTTGCCAGATGATCTCGTAAAAACCACCGCGTTGAGTGATCACGGGAGTCACACTTTGTGGCGGACGCTTGCGAAATAAAGGAAAGGCGGATTGCAGCTTTCGCAGAATGCCGGAACTTTGCTCTTCAAGAGAGGCAAAATCCAAATGCGCAAAAGCGGTCTCGGGCTTAACAACACCCGCGCGGAGGCGTGTTAATTCCCCATCATCGGCAAGAATTTCTTTTTTGTAGGCGGATTCAACGACGAGCCCCTGGTAAATCTGAGGTTGCAGGCGGATCCATTCGTGACCGGACAGGTTCTTTTCCGCGGGAGCGAAATCAAAGGAAGCAAGCTCTGCCTTGATTTTTGTCTTATCTCCCTCTTTCCAATCGAAGGTCTGAAACGAGGTCTTGGTGCAGCCGATAAAACTTAAAGACAGTAAAAGCAGGATAACGTGCATGGCAGCAATCCCTTCAAAAAAAAGAGGGCTCTTAAAAGCCCTCTTTTGGGTGCAAATTCTTACTCGATCATCACTGATTTTTCGATGTAAGTGCCATCCCCATTTTCAAAATGCAAAGTATGTTTGCCCGGGGCAAAACGGCCCAGACGGACCTCTTTCTGGAACGGAATCAGAACCATCAGACACATGCCGGGGCTGACGGTCGCGATGGATTTAACACTGTGATAGTAAGTGTCTTTGTGATCAATTTCGGCGTTCTTCCATTTGTAACAACCATTCTGGAAGATGCCGTTCACCACGACATAGACATCGGATGCGGAATCAAAACCACCCGGAACATATACACCACTGATACCAATCTGAACATCCTTGGCAGCACCTTGCTCCTGAGAAGCCATTGCTGCAGAACCAAGACCTAACAAAGCTGCCATAATCAAAGAAACGATTTTCATAGTGACTCCTTGAACTCTGCCGGTCATCGGCAGGGACCCGTGCTTGGGTGATTGCACTTTATCCCCGCTTCAAAAAAAACAAGCATGACCGGGGTCATGCTTGATTCTGCGAGCCATAGGAATCCATTCCCCGGGTGGAGAACTTCAATTCGAACTAAGCGGCTTTCCAGCCTTCTTCGTCCATTTCTGAATGAGCAGTTGTCCTTGCTGCTGGTGTTTGAGCGGAAACCTGTACACCTCTGTCGCCATACACAACATTGTTCAGTTCATCGACCACATTCTTCATGATGGCCGCTTGAGTGTTGATCTCTTGCGCAGTCCCGGCGATCTCTTCTGAAGAAGCCGCATTGGACTGCACGGACTGATCCAGTTGATTCATGGCTTTGGAGATCTGAGAAATGCCCGTGGACTGCTCCTCGCTGGCCATGGAAATTTCATTGTTCAGATCTGCGACCTTTTTGACGGAGGTTACGATATTCTTCAGCATCTCGCCGGATTTTGCCGACTTGTGCGTGCCACGCTCAATTTTTTCAACCGATTCTTTGATCAAACCAGTGATGTCTTTTGCTGCTGAGGCGGATCTTTGTGCCAGCGTGCGCACGGCTTCCGCAACCACGGCAAAACCTTTCCCGTGCTCACCAGCTCGGGCCGCTTCGACAGAGGCATTCAGTGCCAGCAAATTCGTCTGGAAGGCGATATCATCAATCACGTTGATGATTTCTTCGATCTGTTTGGAGGACGCTGAAATCTCGTTCATGGAAGACAACAGCTCGCCCATCTCTTTTTCACCCTGAACAGCGGTCTCAGAGGACTGCGCCGAAAGCGCCGCCGCCTGTTTGGCATTGTCCGAGTTCATTTTCACCATGGAGGTCATTTCTTCCAGAGCCGCCACGGTTTCTTCCAAAGAAGCCGCGGAAGAACTGGAGGATTCAGACAAGGACTGACCGGCAATGGACAACTGATGAATTGCAGAAGACACCAGCTCGCCGGAGTTCTGCAGCTTTTCAGAAAGACCACTGACAGATTTGGAAATATAGCGCGCCATCATCATCACTGCCACCAGCAACACAAAGATGCCAGTCAACGAAATGATCACCTGAGTCCACACTGCCGCATTGGCTTCAGCCAGAACAGTTTTGGTCGGAGTTCTAACAATCAAAGCCCAAGGCTCTTCCGTCGCACCCACGTTCATCGGGGACACCACGTACAGATACTCAAGGTTGTCTTTAGGGTCGATACCGGTGATCACCAGCTCTTCACCCTTTCTGATCGCAGTTTTGAATTTATCAGCTTCAAACGGATACTCGGCTGCCTTGGTGATCATGGATTCTTCCGGATGCGAAACCCAGTTGCCATGCGCCGTCACCAGGAAGGCCTGAGACGTTTCGAATGGCTTGATCCCTGCCGCTTTTTTCTGAAGGTCCTTCAAGGGCAGATCCACACCCGCCACACCGACGAACTTTCCGTCGATCACGATGGGCACCACCGCCGAAGTCATCAACACCTGCACGCCATCAATCGGGTACAGATAAGGCTCAACCATGGTTTCTTTCAAACGCTGTTTTGGCACCAGGTAATAGTCGCCCTCACCCTGCTTGGCGTAACCCACCAGTGGCGTCAAAGAGGACTTGCCCCCTTCCCAGTTCAGGTAAGGAACAAAACGACCCGTTTCATCGTGACCTTGAACAGACACATATTCAGAGTCCTTGCCATCCCAGGCATTTGGCTCCCAACCTGTCCAGGCTCCGATCACGAATTTGTTTTTCTCCAGAATTTCGCGCAATGCTTCAGCCACTTGAGATCGGCCGGTGTTATTGCGTTTTTTGAAAGATTCAAGGATATGAGCGACGTTGCGGGAAATACCCAGGCCGCGCTCCACTTCCAGACGCATTTCTGTGGCATAGGCACGTCCCATTGCCACCGTCTTTTCGGTCGCGGCTTTTTCCGCGTTAACGTGACTGTTCCGAGCCATCAGGAATGTCATCGTTCCCAACACCAGCAATGCGATAAGAATGATTGGCACTGCGAGCTTCACCTGAATTGAGTAGCTTTTTTTCATGGACGTCCCTTCTGACGAAAATGATCTGAGAGTCTTTTCGGTCAGAAGGGCTCACTTATTAATGGGACCTAAGGTCAGCCTTTTTCCTGCTGAGCCAGGGTCTGATAGAAAACCTCGACCAAAGCACGGCTGTCGGAATTCTTTTTATAATAGAACATCAGATCAATTTCGTAGTGCATGTCTTTTACGTACACACGACTTAGGCGGCCCGAACGGACTTGCTTCTTGATTGAGTGTGCCGGCAAAAAGCCCCAGCCCAACCCCGCTTCAATCACCCGCTTCAAGGTCCCTACGTTGGAAGACTCAAAGATCGAAGTGACCTTCGCCCCCTGGGTCTGAATCTTGCCATGCAGTTGGCTGTAGAAGGCCGGGAATTCTTCGGTGAAATCCACCAGTGGAAAAGCTCCCATGTCCTTCACCATGATCTGTTGGGGCATTTTTTCATCTTTACTTGAACCCACAAGCCACATTTCTTCCTTCAAAAGGAACTTCTGCTCGCTGCTATCCAGCTCGGACGCAAACTCAGTTTGTACGTCGGGCAGAATCAGAACATCGTACTGGCCTTTTTTGTATCCCTTAATCAGCTCTTCCCCGCGATCGTATTCGATCTTCAGGGTCAGCTCGGGATTGTGGCGCATTAAACGTCCCACAATGGGACTCATTACGTGCAAGCCCAAAGAGTTCAGCGTCCCAATTCGCAACTGCCCCTTCATTTGATTCCCGATGGATTTAATGGCGATTTCAGCCTGTTGGGTCAGATGAATGATCTTTTTTGCGTACTCATACAGAACCTCGCCTTGGGGAGTGGCCTTGATTGAGCGCACACCCCTTACCAGGAGCTCCACACCTAGATCTTCCTCCAGATTGCGAATCTGCTGAGACACCGCAGGTTGAGTCAGGTAGAGCTTATCTGCCGCGGCAGTCATGCTCCCTTCGCTGATGACAGTCACAAAGGTGGTCAGCTGATAAAGGTTCTTCACAAGAAAATCTCCCTTTTGCTCTTTGATCCGAGAGGAAATTGTTATTATACTTACTTCAATGCCTACTCCAGCGAAACTGGAGTGCTAATAAAAACAGTCTCCAGTAAAAACCAGCCGAGGTCTGCATGAAGTTTCGTTTGTTCGCATCACTCGCCGTTATTCTACTCAGTTTTAGCGCCCATGCAAAAGTCTTTCGTAATGCTTATATAGCTTTCGAAATGCCGGAAACCTGGAAGTGCAATCTGGAGCAAACCGAGTGGGTCTGCCGAAGTGAACAAACCAAAGAAGCCAAAGAGGCCATCATCATCCTGACCGCCAAAGAAGTCGGCCCGACGGACACCTTTGCGCTGTATGAGTCTCACCTGAATGCGCCGATCTCGGTGGCCCTGAAGGGTGGCGGCGCCTCTGAATCAAAAATTGTCTATAAATCCAAATCTGTTCAAATCAATGACCAGACCTGGATTGACTCTCTTCACCTGGGCTCTGAAGTTCCCAACTACTTCACCCGCTACCTGGCGACCATCAAAGACAAAATCGCCATCCTGATCACCTTCAGTGCTCATAAGCAGTACTATACCAAGTACAGCCAGGACTTCTTCAAGGCCGTGATGAGCTTGCGTGTGATCGCTTCCAAAAACCTTCTGGCAAAACCAGAGCTGGGGCCGATCCGTCCAGGATCTGAAACCCTGGGAGCACCGATCAGTTCCGCGATGCCGGCAGACATGCTTCAGGGTGAGGAAGAAGGCGGCAAAGGCAACAACAAAGCCCTGCTGCTGGGCGGAGCGGTTCTGCTGGCGGCCCTGGGAGCTTACATCTTCCTGAAAGCCCGCAAAAGAAAGCGCTAAGATAACTTAAAGACCTAAAAACAAAAAACCCGCTCTTTCTTAAGAGCGGGTTTTTTATTTGTGCGGTTTGATCTGTCTTACTTGATTCGCTCGATTGTCGGCTTGTACTTTTCAAACTGAGGAATGATCTTTTCATCTCCGTAAACCAGAACCTTGAACTTCGCCGGTTCCACCGCTTTTTTGAAGGCGGCATTGGCATCCTTCGGTCTGATTTTACCAACCGTCTTGTTATAGTCAGTCAGGTAGTCCACCGGGATGCCATAGAAATCCAGCGCCAGCAGATTGTAAGCCAGACGGTCCGCCGTTTCAATCGCCCGAGGGAACTGCCCGATCAGCTGATTGCGACCGGCTGCGACTTCCTGCTCGGTCGCCCCGTTGGCGGCAAAGTCAGAAACCACTTTCAGGGCTTCTTCCATGGTCTTGGCGGCGGTTTCATTCTTGGTGAACGTCGTCACATCATAGCTGCCGCGCTCTTTACGAACATCAAAGTATGAATAGATCGAATACGTCAGCCCCTGGTCGTCACGCACCTTCTGATTCAACCGGCTGGCAAAGCTGCCACCCACTGTTTCGTTGGCCAGGCGCAGGCGCAGGAAGTCGTCATTGTTGCGCGCAATACCCAGCTGCCCCAAGCGGATCTGAGTCTGCTGCAGGCCCTTTTTAACGATCAGCTTCACCTGCAGGGAATCATTCACTGGCGGTGCCGCCACCGCAACTTCCGGAATTGTGCGTTTGGTCCATTTGCCGAAGACCTCTTGAATTTTGTTTTCAAAGACCCCGTCAAAATTTCCCACCACGGCCAGAGAAGCATTGTTCGGACGGTAGAATGTCAGGTAGTGCTTGATGATGTCCTGCTTGTTGATAGAACGCAGGCCTTCAGGCGTTCCATTGACGTCGCGACCATAGGGATGACTGCCAAAGACAAACTGATCCATTTTTTCGTCAGCAAAGGATGAAGGATTATCGATCTTCTTTTGCAGGGCTGCCAGCATCTGGGAACGCATGCGACCGATTTCGGCATCCTTGAATGCCGGATTCATCGCGACATCCGCAAACAGGCTTAACAAGATATCCGCCGAAGAAGACAACGAATCCGCATAAACCGTGGTCACATCCGCGCCCGGGGACACATCCACCGAAGATCCCAGTTGACCGAATTCATCCGCCAGCTTTAAAGCATCACGACTTTGTGTCCCCTGTTCCAGCAAATAAGCCGTCAACGCATTCAGACCCGGCTTGTCCGAACCTTCCTGCATGCTGCCGGTTTTCATCATCAATGTCAGACTGACCCGGGGCAAAGAACTGTCATGAATAAAAAACACCTTCAGTCCGTTGGAAAGTGTGATTTCCTTGTACGGCTGAAGTTTGAAAGAACCATTCCCCTTGGTCACGTAACCTTCAGAAGGTGGTTTAGTGACGGTTTTTTTTCCGGAACTGGAGCAGGAAACAACCGCGGTGCACACCAAAGGCAAAGTCAAAGCTAAGGCTAAATTTCTCATGTCTACTGTTCCTTTTTCACTTTGGGTTCAAGGGTGATGATCGAGCGTTGAGTCTGTTGTGTATACTTGTCAGCAACACGTTTGATGTCATCCGCAGTCACGGCCTGGTATTTTTCCAGATCTGTGAACAGGCTTTGATAGCTGCCAGTGACGATTTCGTTCACGGCCAGGGCGCGCGCTTTGCCGTCCATGGTTTTCAAAGAATCCACCAGATCCTTCATCACCTGGGTTTTGGCTTTTTCAAGCTCTGCTTCAGTCACTTTCTGATTACGCAGCTTCCAGATTTCGTTATACACAACATCAAGAGCCTCTTGAGGCGCCTGACCCGGTTTCAGGTTCACACCCACGGCGAACATCCCCTCGTCCTGCATGGCATAGTTGTAGGAATAAGCGGAAGTCGCTGTTTGCTTTTGGTACACCAGACGCTTGTGCAGACGGCTGGACGTTCCATAACCCAGAATGTTCGCGGCCAGATCCAGAGCGTACATATCAGGCTGCCCCTGTTTCGGGCTCTTATAGGCAACTACGAAAGAAGTGTTCTGAACGTCTTTGCGCAACGTTGCGTTCTGCTGAACTTTTTGCGCCGGCTCGGAAGGATATTTTCTTTCCGGCAAAGGACGGGAAGGCAATTTGCCATAGTACTTTTCAATCAGACTTTTTACTTTGGAGGTGTTGAAGTCACCGACCACCACCAGCACCGCATTGTTCGGCACATAGAAGGTGTTATAGAAGTAGCGAAGCTTTTCAGAATCATAAGCCTCGATGTCCTTCATGTGGCCAATCACCGGCCATTTGTAAGGGTGCACTTTAAAGATCGTGCCCATCATCAGTTCGCGCAAAAGACCCATCGGATTGTTGTCGACTCTCCAGCGCCGTTCTTCTTTCACGACTTCTTTTTCGCTCTTCAGGTCTTCGGGGCTGATCAGAAGCGAACTCATGCGGTCCACTTCCATATCCATCACCAGCTCCAGTTTGGAGCTGGGCAGGTTTTCATAGAAGCCGGTGTAGTCATTGGTGGTGAAAGCATTGTTGGTGATGCCGTTTTCATGGAAGATGCGGTCAAAGGATTTGCCGTCATACTTCTTAGCCCCCTTAAACATCATATGTTCCAGCATGTGCGCAGCCCCTGTCACACCCGGGGATTCATCGCGGGAGCCCACACGGTACCAGGTGTGATAACTGACCATCGGAACCGCGTGGTCCTCTAAAAGAAGCACGGTCAGACCGTTTTCCAGGGTGAACTTGGTCACCGGCAGGGAAATCTTCAAATCGTTTTTGGGTGCCCATCCTTGGATGGCGCCGATAACGTCTTTATCTGGTGTTTTCGGTACCGGTGTTGGATCCACGGCATGAGCAGACAGGGACAGGCTCAGCCCCAAGAGCAAAGTAGAAATCCTTTTCATAGATGCTTCTTTCGTTGGTTATGCAATAACCCCTAGTTTGAAACTGAGGGGCCATGATTACAACGAACTTCAGGACTTTTAAGACTTTTGGCAGATCTTGCGACAGGAACTACTGAACGACGAAATCAGAGAAGAAAACATCTTTCACGACGCCACGACGAAGAATACCATTCACTTCTCCGGCAATCTTATCCTTCAGGAACAACTTCCCTTGAATGCTGTCCAGGTCTGAAAACGGCTTTTCATTGAGCAGGCGGACAATGCGGTCCCGGGCTTTGGCGCGGTTTTCCGGCTCCATCACCTCTTCAAAACCTTCTTTACCCAGCATCTGCAGATTGATCTCCAGACGGATGGTGCGCTTGGGCTCGCCCCCCAGATTCACCGTGAACTTATCCATGGTATAAACCAACGGTGCCAGGTCCGTTTCATCAGAAACAGAGGCCAGTTCGCGATCCACATCCTCCTCGGTGATCTTGGGGCTTTCCCATCCCATCGTCGAGGCATAGACCATATAACCACCAGCACCCATCACAGCCAGATTCAAGACTGCGAAGATGATCTGAAATAGCATGGCGGTATTCTTTGGTTTTGCAGATGTCTCTTGTGCTTCAGCCATTTATAACCCTCTGTTCATTGAAACTATCGGTGAAACAGGCTTAGGTCTTAATATCAAAGGCCACTTTATTTACATTTAAATTACACGGAAAACGTTTAACCTCTGGACACCTGAGGACAGGCACTTGACAAGTTTAAGTCCTATTCGGGCATAATAGTATTTATGAGACTATTGCTCACGGGCTGTGCTTTATTTGCGTTGAGTCTGCCGGTTTTGGCGGGCCCTGCTGTCACGCCTTCTTCTCAAATTGAAACAGACCTGCTACCGGCTTCCCTGCTTCAGATTTCTGAAACCGAAGCCTTTTCCCGCTATGTGATTCTGGTGGACAAAGAGCAGCGCAAACTTTCTGTGTTTGAGCGCAATGGTGAACAGATCCAAAAGATCACCGAGTACCCTGCTGACATCGGCAAAATGGGTGGCAACAAAACCAAACGTGATGATCATAAAACGCCGGAAGGCATTTACTTCCTGCAAGAGCGTCTGAGCCAGCCAAAAATTCCGTTCAGCCTTTATGGGGCCCTGGCGTTCACGACGAACTATCCCAATCTTTTCGACAAACGTGAAAACAAAACCGGTTCCGGCATCTGGCTGCACGCGATTCCCGACTCGGTGCCTTTGACCCGCGGCTCTCGCGGCTGCGTCGTTGTTCGTAACGACGTGATCAAGAAGCTGGCGGACTATATCAAACTGGGTGAAACACCTATTTTGATTTTTGATCACGTGAACTATGTTTCCAAATCCGAACACGACAAGCGCCGCCAGGATCTAAGCCGCTTCGTGGAAAGCTGGAGACAGGCCTGGGAAAATCAGGACATTGAAAAATACCAGACCTTCTATGACGAAGGATTCAAGGCTCCGGGCTTCAATTACAAGTCCTGGATGAGCCACAAAAAGAACCTGAAATCCAAGTACGAGTACATCAAAGTTCACCTGTCGCAACCGTACATCGTTCAACACAACGATCAGTTGCTGGTGAAAACCCTGCAGCGCTATGAATCTGACAAACACGTCGATTATGGTGTGAAGACAATCTATGCCCTCAAGTCCGGTGACACTTATAAAATCATCCGAGAAGAATGGGCTCCGTTCAGTCAGCAGGAAGTGGCCGCCGCGATTGCCCGCGAAAACTCCATGACCGCCTCTTCCCAGAAAACGCAATAAACTAGGCTGTAAAGGCAAAAAAAAAGCCACCTGATAGGTGGCTTTTTTTATTTTAGTTCGCAGGAACTATTTGTAACCCGCTTTTTTCATCAACTCGATACCTGCTGGCACAAGATCAGAAACTGCATTCACGTTGGTCATGTCTTCAGCAAAACCACCGAATTCTTTCAAGATGGGAGCCATATCTGCTTCCTTGCTTGCAGGGTACTGACTAAAACCGCCAGCAACGGCTTCTTGAACCGGCTTCGAAACCATGAACTCAAGGAAAGCATTGGCTGCCGCTGTGTTTTTGGAGGACTTCGTGATCCCGATACCCACACCGTTGATGTGTGCGCCGACTTTGTCCTGCTCCAGGAAACGAACACCCACTGGATAAGTCACATCATCACGAACGATAGGCGCCAGATAGTAAGTGTTGGCAACACCGATCGCACAAGTGCCGTTGGCGATAGCCGCGATCACGTCACGGTCCCCTTTTAAAGGCTCCACTGCCAGATTTTTCACCCAGGACTCTAACAACGCTGTCGTTTGGATTTCACCGAAGTGCTTGATGAAGTAAGCAGCCATTGCTTCGTTATAGCTGTTTTTGGAGGTTCTTAGGCACAACTGACCTTTCCATTTAGGATCGCCCAGGTCCGCATAAGTTTTCAGGTCTTCCGGATTCACTTTCTGTGTGTTGTACATCACAGTGCGTGCACGGTAGAACAGCAGGAACCAGTTCTTGTCATCAGAGATCAAGTGGGAAGGAACTTTCTGAGTCACACCATTGGATGTGAAAGACTGCAGGAAACCTTTGCGGTTCGCTTCACCCATATAAACGATGTCTTTATCCAGATAAAGATCCGCGCGGGAGTTCAAACCTTCAGTTTCAAGTTGTTTCAAAAGATCTGTCGAGGAAGCAAACACCACTTCCACCTGAATACCGGTAGCCTGAGTGAAAGGTTGCAGAATCGGCGCAAGTCTTTCGCCATCATAAGAGGAATACAAAACCAACTTGGCTGTGTTCGCCTGAACGGTCACCGCCGCCAACAGAGTCACGATTGCGCTCAAAAATTTCATCAGTTGCTCCTTTAAAGGTTTGAACACTCCTAATGGACGGCCCCACTCAGTGTCAAATTTTTCAGGATATTATCCGAGCGAATATCATTTCCCTTTCATTGCGTTTTCACTTAGGGAAATAAGGCAAAAATTTCACACAGTAAAAACGACTGAAAGGCAGGTCATCAATCTGCACATCTGTCGCTGGCTCTGCCAGCACCAGCTCATACACTGTGCTCGCTGGCACCAGATAGGCGCGATACTGCAACCACGGAGAATCGACTACAATCTTGCCTGAAGCCGAAGCAAACTTCTTCCAGCCGAAATCTTTGGTCATACGATCTTCTTTGTAAAACATCAGACGACTGCGCGAGTTCTTTCCATCCACCATCAAAGAGTAGCGGAAGATCAAATTCGAGTTTTTAAAATCACCACGGCACTGAAAAGTCTTCTCTGCGGCCTGAGAAAATGAGACGGATAAAAGAACAAACAAAACAGCTGACAAGTTCATAGGACTATTAGGGCGTCAGAGCCAAAAGCACGCAAGCAAAAGGCCTGTGAAAGAAAATGATAGCGTTCCACGAACCCCTGAAACGCAAAAAGCACAACCCAAGGGCTGTGCTTTTTAAGATTTCACAAGAAATGACGATTCCTAGTGGTTGTCGTCGTCTTTTGTGTTTTTACCGTCCATAGTGAACGTCTCTACGTTGTGGGCAAGATCAGGAAGTTGCTCAAGGTGCTTTTGCCATTCTTCTTTAGTCATTTCACCCGCGTTGATCTTGTTTTCAGTCATACGCTTGTCATACTTCAAATTTTTGTTAGCTTGAGCCAAAGACATAAATCCCCTTTTCGCAATCGAGCCCCCATTTATAGCCCAAAAAAAAGGCCCCGTCTAGGGGGCCGCTTTAGTTAGTTCCAATACTTGGGAGGTTTTTCATTTTTCTCGTTATTGACCACCAGGCGCAGATTCCGGCCCTTGCTCTTGGCCTTCTTCTTCCATTCATTACGGTCAAACCAGCCCTTCATTTTAAGGCAGATGAAGCCGGCCACGATCCCGCCCAAATGGGCCAAATAAGCCACTTCTCCGCCAGCGACGCTGGAAGTCATAAGGGAGGCCAGTTGCACCAGACCCATCAAAGCCACGAAGTACTTGGTCTTCATCGGGAACAGCATAAAGAAGTAAACAATACGCTCGCCGAAGATCATCCCCTGCGCCAGCAAAAGACCGAAGACCGCCCCGGAAGCCCCCACCACCGGCACAATCAGACCGGTTTGCGAACCCGTGATCAGGGCATAAACCCACACACCCAGGCAGTAAAGGATCGCTGCGCCCACACCCGCTACCAAATAGTAGATCAGGAAGAACTTCGAACCCCAGCGCTGCTCCAGCTCGGCTCCGAAGAACCACAACATCAGCATGTTAAACAGGATATGGGTCACCTGCATGGAGTGCAGGAACATGTACGTGAAAGGCTGCCAGATATGGAAGTCGAAAAGGACCTTACCCGGGAACAAGCCGAAGATAGACGTGAAAGGAACACGCAGGAAGCCTTCCATGATCACTTGGAACACGAACCAGATAGCCACATTGATGATCAGCAGCCACTTCACCACAGGGGTCATGGGAGCTGTTTGGAAAGTCACGCCTCTATTCATATTTTCTTAAAATACTCCATACCTTCTCGTAGGTCTGCTCAAGACTTTCAACCAAGACCTTGGTCTCAGCAATCAACGGGAAGAAATTAAGGTCCCCGGTCCATCGGGGAATCACATGGTAGTGAAGATGTTCAGGAATCCCCGCCCCCGCCACAGCCCCGTGGTTCAAACCCACATTAATGCCGCCCGGCTGGTAAAGCTCATTCAAGGCCTGCATGGTCAGACGAATGACATTTTGCAGGTCATGATATTCATCATCGGAAAGCTTCAACAGGTCCCCACAGTGGCGCTTTGGCAATACCAAAAGGTGCCCGCTGTTGTAAGGGAACTTGTTCAGAACCACCATCGAATGCTTGGATTTAAACACGCACAAGGTTTCAAAGCTGACTTTTTCCTCAGAGGCCCGGCAAAAAACACAGCCATCGGGTTTGATCAGTTTGCGCACATATTTCATGCGGTCCGGACGGAACAAAACATCTCGCTCCATCGGCCAGACATCCTTGCCGATCTGGATTTTGCCGTGAGCGGCCGCAGGGGCCTTGATTGGCGCTTTTCTTTTTGCGGGTGTCTTTTTCGCGGATGTCTTTTTGCGCGCCTTTTTGGCTGCCATGCTTACTCCGTGCTGTCAGTGAAATAGCTGGAGGTGCCCACCAGACGGTTTTCAACAAAGAAAGCCATCACACAGTTCTTACGCATCTCAAAGCCGATTTCGGTTTTGTTTCCACCCGCAGGATTCAACAAAACCAATTCCGTTTCAAGCTGCGGCGTCTCGCATACCAAAGGTTTCAGCTCAAAAACAGTGACGGGAACATAACCGCCCCCGCCCGTGACACCGACAAATTCAAATTTCTGGCCCGTTTTAAACACCACACCCGGTGCCGGCTCCAGATCCGCTGTCAGATAGTAATAACCGGTCCAGCGAACATCGAACCACGGTTGCGGCTGGCGCGGATCCATCGGATTTGCCCACGCCCACTTCACACAAAGCGCTGTCAGTAAAAACAGAGCCACGGACTTCATGGATTACTCCCAGTAACCCGGCATCAACATCAGCGGCTGATTCAGATACTTCGCGCGCAGGATGTATTTCATCGCGCCTTCCATATCCGCACCGAAAGATTTGCCTTTCAGAACATCGGCGAATTCCGCCATGCTGTTCAGGTCGTCTTCCGTGTCACCGCCCCCAAGGTCAAAGATGCTGACTTTCTTTTTGGGAACTTCAAAGACATCGTAATTGTCACCCAGCTTGGCGATTTCTGCTGCCAGTTTCACCGCATCGTCAAAGTAGCCTTCCTGATCGGCAAAGCCCACTTTCACCGCCGTTGCACCAGTGAACACGCGGCCGTCCGCGTACTCAGCAACCACTTCCTCTTTCAGCTTGCGCTCTGTCGCCACAGTTCCTTTGAACTGAGCATAGACTTCATCAATCATGCTCTGGAACAGACTTCTTTCATCTTCACGCATGGGACGGTACTCGGCACCCGAGTCCTTGAACTTGCCGGAAGTGATGGAGTAACGGGAGATCTTCGCCCAGTCATACAGCTTTTCCAGATTCGCAAATTCCATGATCACACCGATGGAACCCACCAGCGCCCCTGGAGCCACGACGATCTTGTCACAAGCCACGGCCGCATAATAAGCCCCGCTGGCCATCACACCCGTGCTGACACAGACAACCGGCTTTTTAATTTCATCACGAACGCGTTTGATTTCAGCAAACAGTTCCTGGGAAGGTCCCACAGAGCCGCCCGGAGAATTGATGCTGATCAGGATCGCTTTGACCTTGTCGTCGTCACGGTACTTTTTTAGGTTTTTAATGAACTTCTTGCCGTTAAGAATAACGCCGTTCATTTCCAGATGCAGAATGGTGTTTTTGGCAGTGACCCGCTTGTCTTCACTTCCGAAGAAGTCCCCGCTCATTTTCAACAAGGCACCAAGGCCTACGAACACCAAAAAGATAATAATCAGTTTTTTGAAAAAGCTGCCCTTCATACCAACGCTCCCGAACGGTTTGAAATAGGTCCCTTTCCAAATAAAAAAAGGGACCCTACCAGGGTCCCTCTTTAAAACTTGTCAGTCAATGCCGGGTCAGGGTCCAGTCGCGTCGCCTCGCAGCGACTCGACCTTCCTCCTAGTCACGACTATTGCTTGTCAGTTTTTACGTTTTTCAACTGGTCAGCAAACAAGTCACCGAAAGTGGACTTGGAAGTTGCAGTCGCTTTTTTAACGTAATCGTCAACATCCGCTTTTGATTCGCGAAGTTTAACAAGTTTTGCAGACAAGCCGATCTTACGAGCGTCTTTGTCGATAGAGATAACTTCAGCTTTTACAGACTGACCTGGCTTGATGAATTCTTCAACAGAGTTGATTTTTTCAGTAGTCAGTTCAGAAATGTGGATCAAACCTTCGATATCGGATTCAAGTTCAACGAATGCACCGAAGTCAGCTGTTTTAGTGACTTTAACATCGTGTTGAGTGCCGATAGCGTATTTGTTCTCGATGTTTGACCAAGGGTCAGACTCAAGTTGTTTGATACCCAAAGAGAATCTTTCGTTCTCGATGTCCACGCCCAATACAACCGCGCGAACTTTTTGGCCTTTAGCGTAAAGTTCATTTGGATGATTTACACGTTTAGTCCAAGAGAAGTCAGAGATGTGAACCAAACCGTCGATGCCTTCTTCGATGCCGATGAAGATACCGAAGTCAGTTACGGATTTCACTTCGCCTTCGATGATTGTACCTGGAGCGTATGATTCTTTCATTTCAACCCATGGGTTGGCCTGAAGTTGTTTCATACCCAAGCTGATGCGGCGGTTTTCAGTGTCTACTTCAAGAACCACTACTTCAACTTCTTGATCAACAGTCACGATCTGAGAAGGGTGTTTTACACGTTTAGTCCAAGACATTTCAGAAACGTGGATCAGACCTTCAATGCCTTCACCCAGCTCAACGAATGCACCGTACTCAGCCAAAGATACAACTTTGCCTTTCAGTTTAGTGCCTGGAGGGTAAGAAGCTTTTACGGATTCCCAAGGATCTGCGTGAAGCTGTTTCATGCCCAAAGATACGCGTTCTTTTTCTTTGTCATACTTAAGAACTTTAACTTGGATTTCGTCACCTACGTTCAACATCTCAGATGGATGTTTTACGCGGCCCCAAGACATATCAGTGATGTGCAACAAACCGTCCATGCCACCAAGGTCGATGAACGCACCGTAGTCAGTGATGTTTTTAACAACACCAGTAACAACAGAACCTTCTGCCATAGTGTCAAGAGTTTGAGAGCGCAAGCTGTCACGTTCTTCTTCAAGAAGCGCGCGGCGGGAAAGAACGATGTTGCCACGTTTCTTGTTGAACTTGATAACTTTGAATTTGAACTTCTTGCCCAGGTATACGTCCATGTTGCGAACCGGACGCAGGTCGATTTGAGAACCTGGAAGGAATGCTTTAACGCCGATATCAACGCTCAAGCCGCCTTTAACTTTAGCAACAACAGTACCTTCGATAACTTCTTCGTTTTCTGCTGCTTTAGAGATGTCTGTCCAAGCACGAAGCATGTCTGCTTTGTCTTTGGAAAGAACGATCATGCCGTTTTCGTTTTCGATACGGTCGATCAAAACTTCTACTTTGTCTCCAGCTTTAACATCACGAACGCCGTCAACAATGCGGAATTCGTTGATCGCGATCAAGCCTTCAGACTTGTAGTTGATATCAACAAGTACGTAGTCAGACTGAACTTCAACTACAGAACCTGTTACAACGTCGCCGACCTTGAAGTCTTGTTCTTTCATGGAAGCTTCGAATAGAGAGTCGAAGTCACCAGCTTTGTCAGCTTTCGCATTCAAAATGCCAGGATTTGCTGGAACCTTTGCGTCTTCAGCATCCAAGAAAGCAAGAACTTTCTGTTTCTCCAATGCGGCTTTGTTCAATTGTTTTGTCATATCGTTTTTTGTAAACCTCCCACGTAGTAAGACCTCATGGATCCTACCCGTAACCTTTCTTCGCTCTTAAGGCGAATCACTGGTTTAGCGACCTAAGGGGTCGGAAGTCAAAGGTTTTACGCATGCCAGCGAGGTTTTCGTGGTCCTGTGTTATTTGAGGTAAACTTGGGACGAAAAAAAGACCCCCGAAAGGGCCCCAAGTCGCATATATTCCAGTTCAGCTATTCTCGCTGAGATTGCCGGCAGGCTTGGATTTCATTGTCAAACCACTCTTCCTGCTTCTCATAAGCGGATTTGTAACCCTCAAAACGCTTCAGACGCTTGTTCAGATCCTCTTCCCGCAGGGTGATCAGCGTGCCGGATTCATCCACCCCGGTCTGCCGTGCGAGCTGGCCTTCTTCTTCTGTCAGAATGTTTTTCGGAACCATGTCGACCTTGCTGCCGGCTTGCGGGCTGGCCTCGATTTTACAATCGCGCAAAACGCCGTACTTGCCCTTGTTTCCCAGATCGCGGTTGCCATAGATGTTTTCCTCCATCGTATAGACATCCGTCTGCACTTCTTGAAGGTGCTGAACCAGATTCTTTTTCTCCTGTATGACATAGTTGTCATCGCGTTTGCCGACAGTTTCTCTTCCCATGAGTTGCGCGTCCTCAAGCTCGGTATCCAGTTTGTCTTTGGATGAACACCCCACCAGAGCTGCGATCACCAGTCCCGCCAGCCAAATTGTTTTCATAGTTCACCTCGCGGCTTCAAGAATACCGTGCGGGAAGAAAAAACCAGCTTGTACTTTTACATGACCCGCTGACAGCCCGGGTCCTGTCCTGATTTCATGGTCTGATTCGGAGGCACCCTATGAAATATCTGCTGTTTTTACTGGGCCTGATCAGTGCAACCGCACAGGCCCGTTATGAAAAACACATCGACTCGGCCCTGGATTTTCTGGCGCACTATCAGACGACAGGCCGCGAGGGCTATGAACCCGGACAGTGGCGATCGCGAGTGACCTCCTATGTGCCCAGCGCGATCGGCGTGGGCAAGTTTGGCGTCGCTTACGATGAGCCCAGTGCGTTTTCAGCCGCCGCCACCTCCAATGTTCTGGCTGAGACGTATTTCTATAATCCTCGGCTTGCCAAAATCCCGCCAATGGTTCGCAAAACCGCCTGGGGGCTGGCCCCCTATCGCTGGGGGGATCTGTTTAATTTCTACCCGCCATCAAGTTTTAAGGGCGTGCGCACGCGCGGACCGCGCAACATGTATCTGGCCCCGCAGTGGAAAGGTTTTGCCAACATCCCGCCTGACGCTGACACCACCTCGGTCACTCACACCTATCTGCATTTGTTAAAAAGCCTGGAAGCCGGTCAATCCCCGCGCAGCAGGGCCGCCTTAATGCCTGCAGAGGTGATTGACGCCTTATCCTCGGCCCGCGATCTGTCCCGGCTTCCCCACACTTACAATGCCGCGCAACTGCATGTGAACACCGGTGCCTTCATGACGTGGTTGTGGGACGAAAAAGATCCGGACATGCCACGCAATATCTTTGCAGCCCCTCATCGGGGCACGCGGATTCCTTTCAACGTCAACGACGTCGACTGTGTCGTAAATGCCAATGTGTTAAAACTTCTGACCTACGCCAAAAAAACCGAAGGACCCGGTTATCAGGCCAGTTGCCGACATCTGAATCGGGTTGTTGAAAAAAGACAGTTCTATTTCTGCGGAATGTACTATCCCAGCCGCTATGCTCTACCCTATGCGATGGCAACCACGATCAACGCCGGGGCTTCGTGCCTGGAACCCTCTCGACAAAAACTACTGAACTATGTCCTGGCCCTGCAGCACAAGGACGGTTCCTGGCGAAACAGCTTTATGGCAAGACCGGATTATGCACATTCCACTGCATGGGCGCTGAATACATTGCTGATTCTGGGCGACCCGAAAAACGAGTGGCATCGGGAACGTGTGCGCCGGGGTTTGAATTTTCTGCTGTCGCAGGCCCAAAAAGATTCCGCAGGAAGACTGTTCTGGAGTGGTCAGGTGTTCTTTGCCGCCACATTCGTGGCAAGATTTCCGGTGGTGTGGAGGTCGACGGGTTACACCACGGCCCTGGCCGTGAAAGCCCTGGCACTGGCTGATTTGCGCTGGCACTAAGGTGGAGTGTCGTAAAGAGCCCGGTAGCCTTTTTTCATGTCCGGCGGAAGCTCCTGCATGAAGTACTTATAGATTTTACCCTTCACATTTTTTTCCCGCACGGCGCGGGTCAAGTCTTTTAGAATCTGTTCGCCACGCAGGGATTTTTCACAGGACGCCCACACCGAGATATGGTTGGGCATGTTTTTGACCTTCAAAAATTTCAACGGCGGCACAGCGATGTTGTTGCGCTCGTAATCGGTTTTTTCCAGTGCGTAAGCCAAAACGCCATTGACCCGTTTTTTTTCCAGCATCAGAAAAAGATTTCCCATGGCACTGTCACCGACAATCTTTGTCGCATGCCCGCTGTGGGAAAGAATGTCATCAATCTGCTGGGTGTAGGCGCGGCTTTGAATCACTCCCAGGCGAAATTTCCCGCTGGCCAGCAGCTCTTTTAAATCCACGTCCTTCTGCTCATCCCGGATCCCCGGCGTATCCTTGGCATGCACCACCAGCCCCACAGGAAATGCCCGCGCCAGTTCATCACCAAAGATCAGAAACTTTTCACGCTCTTTGGTTCTTTGCAAAAGCACCGTGCAATAGCCCCCCTGCCCACTGAAAAGTTTTTCCGCACGGGAAAAAGAGACCCGCACAAAACGATGCGAATAAGCCGGCAAAGCCCGCTCAATCTCTTGGTAAATACTGGCAAAGGGCCCTTTGGCCTTTGAAATATCCACCATCATTCCCTCACCCGAAAGCACCAAAAAAGGCGGAAAATCATTCACGATCCACTGAATAGCAGGCTTCTGCGGCGGCGGTTCAATCGCCCCGGCAATTTGTGGCGAAAGCCACATCCCAAAGAATGGTAAAATAAAAGAAAAAAGGCTGCATTTCATAAAGCCTTTTAAGATTAACGGAACAAAGACCCCAACGGAAAACTCACACAGGATATCTGTCAAATTACTGGAGCGCCCCAACGGACCAAGGTCGCTCAAAACGGTTCAAGCGCAAGTCGACTCCCCGACACAAAAATAGCAGGATGCTATTTTTGCACGTCAGCCCGAAGGGTTGAGGGCAGGAGCCCTCAACACGCAGTCGATTGGGCCGTTTTCAGCGGCCGCCCTTAGATTTTGTTTTTTACGTATTCTACGACGGCATCAACCACTTGATTCAGGTTGAGCGCAGTTGTGTCCACAACCAAAGCGTCTTCTGGCACGGCCATCGGAGCGACTTTGCGGGTGGAGTCTTGAAGGTCACGTTGTTGCTGGGCTTTCACCATGTCTTCATGGTCCAAACCCAACTCTGCCGCACGGCGGGCCGCGCGGTGTTCACTGTTAGCTGTCAAATAAACCTTGGCTTCCGCAGTTGGGAACACCACGGTTCCACAATCGCGGCCTTCAGCCACCAGACCTTGAGGACCGGCAGAACAGTTGCGTTGCGCATCCAAAAGAGCTTTACGCACTTCTGGATAGTGACTGACTTTGCTGGCGAAATTACCCACGTCTTCGTGAGCGATCTGATCAGTCACATCCTGGTCTTTGAAGAACACACGGGTACGCTCATCATCCATTTTCACGCTCCATACCGGATCGTGGGTCAGACTAGCCAAAGTGGAAACGTCATCCAGATCAATTTGCAGTTGAAGAGCAGCAAATGCCAAACCACGATAGAAGGCGCCCGTAGAAACCCACTGCCAGCCCAAACGACGAGCCAGCTCACGACTTACTGAAGATTTTCCGGAGGCCGCAGGGCCATCAATCGTAATTACCATTCCCATAATTCTCCAAAACTACAGCGGAGTGATTTCTTTTAGAACTTCCGCCAAGGCAACCATTGCTGCCTCATTTTCATGATCGCGCCCTACACTCAAACGCAGATGCGTCTTGAACCCATAGTTCAATAGAGGTCTCATAATAATTCCGCGACGTAACAACGCTTCGTTCACCTTGGCGGCGTCACGGAGGGTGTCAAACATGACAAAATTTCCCTGAGATGGAATGTAAGGCAGGCCTAATTCTTCTAACTTCTTGTAGAAGTAATCAAGCCCTTTCCAGCAAATCTGCTGCGATCGCTCAATAAATTCTTTATCTTGCAGAGCCGCATTTGCAGCCACTTGCGCTAAATCGTTGACATTAAATGGTTTGCGCACACGGTTAAAGACTTCCACAACCTCGGGCGGCGCGATCATCGCACCCAGGCGGAAACCCGCCAGGCCATAGATTTTGGAGAAAGTGCGAAGAACAATCAGGTTCTTATACTGCCCCATGTACCCTTGTGCGGAAGCATAGTCTTTGGCACGCACAAATTCGTTATAGGCTTCATCAAAAATAATCATCACATCGTCGCGGTTACCGACTTTCTGAAGGAAAGCCTCCACTTCCGCTTTGGTCGCGTAAGTACCGGTAGGATTGTTGGGATTAGAGACAAAAATCAAACGGATGTTTTTTTCCGGGTGTTTCAGGAAATAATCCGCAATGGCTGGCAGATCGAAACGATAGCCTTCAGCCATGGGAACTTTGTGGATCACCGCACGGTTGGCCGGAGCGCTGACTTCATAAGCATTAAACGCTGCCGCAGATGTCAAAACGCCGTCATGGTGCTCACAGTAGATACGGCACAACAGATCAATCAGCTCGTCGCTGCCGTTACCAATAGCAAGTTGTTTTGTCGGGAAGCCCCATTCTTTCGACAAAGTCTGCAAAAGCTCATAGTGGGATGGATCCGGATACAGGTGCTGATGATCCAAAGCCTGCTTCACTGCCGCCATGGCTTTCGGGCTGGGACCCAAAGGATTCTCGTTACTTGCGAGTTTGTAGACCGTTGTGAGCCCGTACTCACGTTGGGTCTCGGAAATCGGCTTTCCAGGTTTGTAGGGCACCAGATTCAAAATTTCGGGAGAAATCTTCACTTTAGAATCCTTTTCTTAGAGAGAATACTTTGCTATACCTGTCCGACTAAGACTTAACAACATTCCAGAGCAAATTCAATAGAGAGCGTTCGAAAATGCAAAACAGCCTCGTGCTCGGCGTGAGCGTCGGTGAATCTTTCGCCGAATTCTCACTCCTGTCAGACTCCAGTCCCCTTGCGCAGAAGAGAGTGTTTCACTCTCGTGAAAGCCTTAAATCCTCACTGAACCAGTTCGTCGCGCCCCATGGAAAAATCCACAAGGCCTTTATCAGCCTGCGCGTTCCCAAAAAACTTTTGGACTACAAACTGAGTGGCGCTGTGGCCCATGTCAGCACCGAGGGTCTGGAACACTGGCTGGATCTTTGCGGAACTCCTGCAGCGCTGACCAGCAGGGATCTGCAGTTTGCCCTGCGTGAACGCGTGCGTGCCGACGGCAGCGTCGAGGCCGCACTGCAAACTGAAGAACTGGAAGCAATTGCCGCGAAACTTGAGCTGATGAGCTGCAAGAAAGTCTGTTTGAATCTGCTGCACTCTGCGACCAACCCTGTGCACCTGAATGCGGCGACAAAATTCTTCACCGAAAAGGGCATTGAAGTGTTTGCTCCGGCCAGCACTGACAATCCTCACGAAGTCACGCGCTGGACTCAGAACGCTCTGAACGCCACCCTTTCCGGTGTTTTTGCCGACCTGAAAAAAGACATTTACGCGGGCCTTGAGGCCGCACTTGATAAAAACGACATTCACTTCCTGGATGCCAGCGGTGAACTTTTCCAGGATGAAACCGGAAAAGAAATCAGCAGCCAGTTTGCCGCCTCCACAGCTCTGGGTCTTTGGAACAAGTCCTTGGGTAAGGATGTATTGTATCTGGGTCTTGAGTATTTCACACTGATTTCTCCGACCCGCTGGGCCGCCCAATGGAACAGCTGCTGGGGTCCGGTGGAAGTGCGCCATTTGAAAGTAAAAAATCTGGGCGTCCAACCCACACTGGGTATTGGCCTGAACAGCTTTGATCGTTTTGACTTCCTGACTCAGGAAGAGGGCTGGGAACCGGGACCGATGTTCCTGGGGCGCGGGCAAAAAATGAGCCTTTTGGATCTGTGGTCTGAAAATCCCAAGCTTTCCAAACTGGAAGGCCTGGAGGACCGCGTTTCTGCCCAGGGAATTCAGCGCTTTAAAACAGCCCTGCTGACCCTTTCCAAAATCAGCACCTTCAAAGACAATGACTTCAATCATCTGACCAAAGAGCTGCAAAGCCTGTCCGTGCAAAGACTGGCTGTGGAGTCTTTCCTGCAACGTGATCAGCAAAAGTTATTGGTGACGGGTCCTTTGGCAGCACTGTTTGCCAATATCTTCAAGAAAGACCCGCACACCACGGTGGCCGCTGATGAATTCTGCGAATCCGCAGCCACGGCCCTGTGGGGCATGCAAGCCCTGAAGGAGTCCAAATGAACTATCAAATCGAACTTCTGCATTCTTTGCTGAATCAATTCCTGGTGGGTGAATCCGCACTGATGACCTTGGACGGAGATGTGCTGGGCGTGCGCGGCCAGCAGCCGGTGACCTATGGCACGCTGACAACGGCGGCCAGCACCGCTGCAAAATATCTGAAACTGCAAGAAGGCGACATCGCGCTTTTGAATGACCCTTACAGTGGCGGAAGCCTGCTTTCAGAAATGACCTTTGTGATGGCGGTTTCAGAAGACCTTCTGTGGGTTTCACGCCGTCCAATGGACACGCAGGTGAAAATCGTCAAATCCATCGAAGAAGAAGGCCTGCGCATTCCGCCGACACCGCTTCGTCAGAAAAACCAGCTGAATGAAATGATTCTGGCAGCCATGCAGGCGCATCCCGCCTGCCCGCCTGAATTTGTGCCTTGGCTGAAAACCCAAGTGGCAGATCTGACGGCCGGAGCAAAAAAACTGGTGGATGCCATCGAGCTGACTGGTTTCACCGTGACGGGTGAACTGATCGAAGACTATCTGCGCATCTCGAAAAAAGCGGCGACGAAAAAGATTTCTGAAAGCGCTTCGGGTGAAGCCCGTGTGGATGTGGTTCTGGACAGCGGTGAACTGCTGCGCCTGAACATGGAAATCCAGGATGGAAAAATCTCTTTGGATTTCAGCGGCACCACGGCGGCAAAAACAGTTTCCCTGACCGAGTCTGCCACTTACGGCGCCTGCTTCCATGCTTTGAGTCGTCATTATGGCTTCACGGATCTGGCGAATTCTGGTTCATTCTCTGTTTTGCAAATCACCAAACCTTCCGGCTGCTGGCTGGTGGGTAAATATCCGGCTCCAACCTTCAAAGGCATGACCTGCGGGGTCGCGGCCCTGCAATCAGCTATTGAACTGGCGCTGGCACAAATTCACCACAAACAGGAATCCTCTTTGGGCAGCCACTGTGCTTTGCAGTTTGATCTTCAGTCTGGCGGCAAGCATGCACTTTTGACTTTGCCAGGCGGCGAAGGTGCAAAGGCCTCCCGCGACGGCGTCAGCGCGCACCTGGATGCGATTTCTTTGGAACAACTGGAGCGTGACTTCCCTATCAAGGTTCTGCGTGTGGATCAGCGTCACTCCAATGGTGGCAAAGGCAAATTCAGCGGTGGCCGTGGCGTGGTTATGAAAATCGAGGTGTGCGGGGAACTTTCCGCCACCTGGATGACCGACCTGACTTTGCACCGTCCCCGCCTGCTGAAAACCTGCAGTCACGGCGATCCGGCGGAAGTCACCCTGGAACAAGGGGACGTCGCAAAGACTCTTCCCGTTCTGGGACAGCAAAAATTTGCGGCTAAAGACATCCTGACCCTTTGTTCTGGTTCAGGTGGCGGCTACGGTCGTGCTGAATAACAAAGGACTCTAGCGGGAGTCCCTTGTCGGTGATAACATAACAAGCATGAAACACCTTTTTATGTTTTTCGCAGTACTGGGAATGTTCGTAGGCCTCAACTCGGAGGCCAAAACGACCAAAGCTGCCAAGAAAGGAAACACCGTGAGCACGTCTGAAGTGGCTTATCTGGCCGGCGGCTGTTTTTGGGGCATGGAAGATTTGCTGCGCAAACTTCCGGGCGTCACCCAAACCGAAGTCGGTTACATGGGCGGCGACACCAAAAACGCCAACTACAATATCGTAAAAACCGGCACCACCAATCATGCCGAAACCGTGAAGATCACTTTCAATCCTGAAAAAATCACGTATCAGGATCTTCTGCTTTATTTCTATAAGATTCACGATCCGACGACGACCAACCGTCAAGGCAATGATATCGGGACCCAGTATCGCAGTGCCATTTTCTACACCTCCGACAAACAAAGAGATGAAGCAGAAATTGTAAGAGCTCGCGTGGACAAATCAGGAGCTTGGAAAAGCCCCGTGGTCACGCAAATCGTGAAAGCTGCCGATTTTTGGTCCGCGGAAGAGTATCATCAGGATTATTTACAAAAGAATCCAGGTGGATACACCTGCCATTTTGAACGTAAAATCGAATTCAAAGATTAAAAGGTTACATATCAGAAAGGTCCTTCTTTTCTCCGTGCAACTTGTGAAACCGCACAGTATTGCATAAGGGTAAGTAAGGAGAGGGGCCTTATGCACCTGAGAGTTCAACAAGCACTTGCCGCATTGATTCTGTCAGCAACTGTCTTCGTGTCCGAACACGTCCGTGCCGACGTGATTTCCTTCCGTTCCGACTTCTGGTGTCCTTACGTTTGCAATCCCGATTCTGAAACTCCTGGTTATATGGTGGAAATCACCCGCGCGGTCTTTGAAAAACAGGGCCACAAAGTGCAGGTGAAACTTTCCAACTGGGTGCGAGCCATCAAAGACACCCGCAGCAACCGCGTGCAGGGCCTGATGGGCTGCAGTGTGGTGGATGCTCCGGACTTTATCTATCCCAAGAAATCTTTGGGCCTCATGAAAAACGCCTACTTTGTTCCCAAGAACTCCACATGGACCTACAAGGGCCGCCCGTCTTTGCAGGGCATGAAAATCGGCGTGATCAACGGCTACACTTACGGCGACAGCGTCGACAATCTGATCCGTTCCCGCCATCGTTCGTTCATTCCGTTTTCAGGGGACCGCCCGCTGGAACAGGTCATTCGCATGATGCAGGCCGGACGACTGGACGGTTTTATCGAAAATCCGGTGGTGCTGCAGTACACGTCTGTGTCAGCAAAGATCACCATGGAAAATATGAAAATTGGCGGCTGGGTTGAAAATCATGATCCGGCGCTGTTTATTTCATTTTCCCCGAACAATCCAAAGTCGCAGGAATATGCCGAGATTCTCAGTCGCGGGGTCGAGGAGCTTCGCCGCAGCGGAGAGCTGCAGCGGATTCTTATGAAGTACAATCTAAAGGACTGGGAGCAGCCTTCAGGGATTTCTTTAGGTGCTTTGGATAACCTTGGCTCCAGTTTCCTCAAGAGCCCGCTTAATCCGTTCAACATGTTCAATGCTCGTAGTCTCTAGAACGAAGTCGATGCGGGTTTCACGCAGTGAAAGCCCCTTCGACACACGGTCGTGACGCACTTCCAGGATGTTGGCTTTTTGAGAGGCAATTGCCTGAGTCAAACGGCTCAAATTCCCCGGAAGGTCATCCACAATCACGGACAACTCACACAGGCGTCCGCGCAGAATCTGACCACGGTCGATGATCTTTGAAACGATGTTCAGATCGATATTTCCACCGCTGATAATCACACAGGTCTTTTTACCCAGATCCAGTCCGCGGGACATCGCAGCTGCCATCGCCGCTGCGCCAGAGCCTTCAGCTACGGTTTTGGCTCTTTCCATCAGGAACACAATCGCTTCAGCGATCTCGTCATCACTGACTGTCACCACCTGATCGACATACTTGGAAATGAAACTGTCCAGCATCACCTGGGAAGGGTTTTTGATCGCAATGCCGTCAGCAATCGTGGCGGCACGTTTGATCTGGGACAAAGGCTGTTTGTTATAAAGATGCGCCATTCCCGGAGAGCGGTCGCTTTGCACACCGATCACGCGGATCTTTGGATTGATGGCCTTCACCGCCAACGCCACACCACTGATCAGACCGCCACCCCCGATGGGCACAATCACCGTATCCAGGTCTGGAACCTTTTCCAGGATCTCGATCCCGATGGTTCCCTGGCCAGCGATCACATAAGGGTCCTGATAAGGGTGCACGAAGGTGTAGCCGTGTTCTTTTTCCAGTTTCTGGGCATGTTCGAAAGCCTCGTCGTAGATCTCGCCTTTAAGCACGACGTTGGCGCCGTAATCACGGGTCGCGGAAGCTTTGCTGATCGAGGCTGTCTCCGGCATCACGATGGTGGATTTGACTCCGGCCAGTTTCGCTGACAGGGCGACACCTTGCGCGTGATTTCCGGCAGAGCTGGCGACCACACCGCGGGCTTTTTCGTCGGCTGTCAGATTGGAGATTTTGTTATAGGCCCCGCGGAATTTAAAACTTCCCGTGCGCTGAGTGTTTTCAAACTTCAGGTACACTTCGCTTTTAAGCAGGTTGCTGGCGCTGATGGAATGACTCATCTCGGTTGGACAGATGATGTCTTTCAGAAGTTCACGGGCTTTTTGGATGTCTGCAAAGCTGACTTTCATTTTGGATCAGGGCTCCCAATACACAGTTAATCCCCACACCGGAGGATACTCTTTATGAGGCAAAAGCTCGGACGAAACCCTCACTCCAAGGCTGGAGTAAAAATTCGAATCGGCCATGCCCATGGCCCTACTCTCGTCGAAAAAATAGAAGGGTGCAAGGTGCTTTCCACAGCATTCACAGGTCGTCACAAGCTCCCCGTCAGCCGAGTTTACGGTGTCGCAGCGGTGGCAGCGGCGAAAGTGTGTAGAGTCCGACATACGTGCTCCTTTGAAAGATTCATTCATCTTAGGCCCGTACCAGGACCCCAGCAAGGGGCGGTCTCAATTTAAGCTATTGAAATGACGTCACAAAATGACCAATGACTTTTCGCGTTATGCGCAATTTGAGGCCGTTTCCAAGCATCCCGAGACTGTGTCGCGAAGTCGCCCCAATTCTGGACTGCAAAGGCACCAAGGGATTTTGCGCGCGTCTGTTAGACAAGCATGCGAAAGAACGATATTTTAATCGGACTGTTGAAAGGGTCCCTATGAAAACCACACTCGTAAAATCGCTATTCAGAGAAACAGAAAAGCATCTGGACAAAGAAGTCTATCTTTCCGGATGGGTTCGCAAAATCCGCGACCAAAAGAATTTCGGCTTCATCGAACTGAATGACGGCACCTTCTTTAAAGGTGTGCAGGTGGTGTTTGATAATAATCTGGCAAACTTTGCTGACGTTGCCGCTCTTTCCATCTCCAGCTCCGTACTGGTCACGGGCAAAGTTGTGAAATCCCAGGGTGCCGGTCAAAGTTTTGAAGTGATGGCTTCGAAAATCGAGATCGTGCAAAAAGCCGATTTGGAATACCCGCTGCAAAACAAACGTCACAGCATGGAATTCCTGCGCGAGATCGCGCATCTTCGCCCGCGCACCAACACGTTCAGCGCGGTCTTCCGCGTGCGCTCTGTTTTGGCTTATGCGATTCACAAGTTCTTCAACGAACAGAACTTTGTCTATGTGAACACTCCGATCATCACCGGCTCTGACGCCGAGGGTGCGGGCGAGATGTTCCGTGTGACAACTCTGAAACTGGACAAACCTCCGCGCAAAGAAGACGGCAGCATTGATGCCAGCCAGGATTTCTTCGGCAAAGAGACCAACCTGACTGTATCGGGTCAGTTGAACGGTGAAACTTTCTGTGCGGCTTTCCGTAACATTTATACGTTCGGTCCGACTTTCCGTGCGGAAAACTCCAACACCTCCCGCCATGCGGCGGAGTTCTGGATGATCGAACCCGAGATCGCTTTTGCTGATCTGACGGCGAACATGGAACTGGCTGAAGACATGATCAAATACATCATCCGCTACGTGATGGAGCAATGTCCGGAAGAAATGGAGTTCTTCAACCAGTTTGTCGAAAAAGGCCTGTTCGATAAACTGAACAACGTTCTGAACAACAATTTCGGACGTGTGACCTACACTGAAGCCATCGACATTCTGCTAAAATGCGGCAAAAAATTCGAGTACCCGGTTCAGTGGGGCATCGACATGCAGTCTGAGCACGAACGTTATCTGGCGGAAGAGCATTTCAAAAAGCCGGTGTTTGTGACCGACTATCCGAAAGACATCAAGGCTTTCTATATGAAGCTGAACGAAGACGGCAAAACCGTTCGTGCGATGGATTTGCTGGCTCCGGGCATTGGCGAAATCATCGGCGGATCGCAGCGTGAAGACAATCTGGAGAAACTGGAGTCCCGCATGAAGCAAGTGGGTCTGCATCCGGAAGAGTATTCCTTCTATACGGATCTGCGCCGCTATGGCACCTTCCCGCACGCGGGATACGGCCTGGGCTTTGAACGCATGTTGATGTATGTGACCGGCATGGGTAATATCCGCGATGTGATCCCGTTCCCGCGCACACCGAAGAACGCTTTGTTCTAGTAATTTTCAAAGGGGATCAATCAGATCCCCTTTTTTATTTCCTGTTTCGTATCGGGAAACAGCCCCTGAAAATCTTCTGGACGATTTCATCCACCCTGACAGTGGACCCCTTATCAGATCCTCCACACCCACTTTATACGCGGTACAAATATTGAAGCTTTGCTCTGAATATCTTCACACACCATCAGAAAGGTATCTCAGAGTAAGACACCATGAATGCATCTCCAGAACGTACTTTCATTAACAATCTGTGATTTAGACCGGACCTTCGACTTGTTTCCCGGGCCGGGGCTTCACCTTTTGGACAGAAGACCGAAGAGCCCCTAAGGAGTATCAATTTGAATTTATTGAGTCGAGCACTGCGCATCACTGTAGCCCTGATTCTGAGCGGAAGTTCAGCGCTGGCCGATATTCCTCAAGAGCTGCAGGATGTGGTCTTCTCTGGAGACCTGAATGCCCGCTCCTCCGTTGATTTCCGAGGCAAAGCCAAAAACCTGGTGTCCGTGGTTCCCAAAGATTCTGAAGGCACCGTTTTGGAAACCCGCAAACTGAAGCGCACCGGTTCTTATGGTGTAAAAGTCCGCATCACCAAAGTGGGCGGCGGTAAAACCAAAACCAAAGAAGGCGATGAAGTCTGGGTTTATTTCTCTCAGAAAGATCCATGGTTGGCCTTTAAAGACAAAGACGGTTCCGAGGTGCAGGATCCTGAAGTGGCGCTGACGTCCCGTGCGATCCGTGATGGTGAAGGTCTGCCGGTGGAAGGAACTGAAGCCCGCCCGACTTTGCCGACCAAAGAAAGTGTCAAAGCCAATCAGATGCCGGAAGTGGATCCGAACCTGGCCAAGAACAAAGATCCTCGTCAAACCGAGGGTGGTTTTATCACGACTTGTAAAGACTGCTCCACAACCAAGCCCAGTGAAACTGCACAACGCAATCTGCAGAACCTGGATGACGTCAGCAAAGAAGTCAGCCGGTCTTCAAGCACGTCGATTCCCAAGAACGCTGCGGCCGGAAAGTGGTCCAATGATCCAATGATCATGGGCTATTCTGAAGGCAAAGAAGTCAAAAACACCATCCGCTATGGGATGAGAAACAAACGCTCCCGTTCTACAAGTTACTGTTACCGCTATGTCAAACGTGCCCTGATGGGTGGTGACATGATTGATCGTTATCCGCCAGGAGGTCATGCCCGCGATGCGGTCCGTGACCTTAAAGCCCAGGGCATGATCAATCTGATGGACAATCCAAAGTACCGTGACATGATCAAAAGTCCTGCGGATGTTCCAAAAGGCGCTGTGATCGTCTATCATAATGGCACCAAAGAGTCCGGTGACGTTCAGATCAAAACGGACTGGGGTGACAACGGTGGTTTTGTCAGCGATTTCTATTCGAACAATTCATTCTTAAGTTCCCCGAAAGCGCGTCGTTACGCGAAACAGGGAAAACCATACAGAATGATCGGCGTGATGATCAAACCGTAAGAAGGAGAGCACAATGAGAAAATTAGCACTTATTGCCATCGTTTGTTCCTTCTGCGCAGCCCCGGTTCTGGCGGCTGATGCGGTGACTTCTGAAGTGTCAAAACTGCAGGCCTTGAAACTTGAAACCGTCAAAACAGCGGATGAAAACACCAAACTGACTGAGGCCGACATGAAAGCCCAGGATGAAGTGTTTGAAGCCCTGGAAAGTGCGGTGCAAGCCTCCGTCAAAAAATCCACACCGGAACTGGATGCCGAGATCCTGCGTGTGACGGTGGAAATGCTGAAAAAAGATCCGACACAGTTCGCAGGTGAAATCGTGCTGCCACTGTATGAGAAAAATAAAAAAAGCTTCCTCGAATCACTGAAGAAGCTTTCCCCGTCTGACGCCAAACTGGTCGAAGACGCTGTTAAATCCGCCGCGCGCCAAAAGCGCTACGGCAACGGTTAAATCCTAAACGGAAGCAATCTCGCTGAAGGACTTTGCTTCCAAAGAAGCTCCCCCAACCAGGAAACCATTCACATGCGGTTGTTTGATCAAACCAGCGGCATTGTCCGGTTTTACGCTGCCACCATAAAGAATCGGTGCCGTTTCAAAACCCAGTGCTTTTAGAATATTGAAAACGTCTGTGTGAGTTTCTGCCACCTGCTCTGGTGTCGCCACTTTCCCCGTCCCGATCGCCCAAACCGGCTCATAGGCAACAACCACTGGCTTGGTTTTGTCGGCCTTCGCCAAACCCAGATTTAGCTGAGTTTCCAGAACACGGAAGGTCTTCGCGGATTCGCGTTCTTGCAGGGTTTCACCGATGCACAACATCGGCGTCAGGCCCAGACCTTGAACGAAAGCCACTTTGTCTGCCACAAGCGCATCACCTTCACCAAAGATCGCACGGCGTTCGCTGTGACCGATCAATACATAGCTGCCCCCCAGATCTTTAACCACCTGAGCCGAGTTTTCACCCGTGAAAGCCCCTTGTGCCTGGAAGTAACAGTTCTGAGCGCCAAACTTGATGCTTGTACCTTTCAAAGATTCACTGGCTGCTTCCAAAGAAATCGCTGAAGGGAAAAAGACCACTTCCCCCGTTGCTTTCCCCGCCAGTTCTTTGAACTGACCAAAAAACTCACGCGTTTCTTTTGGAGATTTAAAAAGCTTCCAGTTAGCAGCAAAAATCTTTTTCATAACGTCTATCCTTTAAGGCTGGTCAAAAGGGTTCAGATGCAAGGCGGAGGTGGGCCCTCGCAGCGCAGGCGTGCTCCAAGCACGTCGGAGCGAGAAGGCCCGCTGACAACGCAGTCAGATGGGCCCTTTTCACCGGCCGTCCTTAGCGGATGCGAGTTCTTAAAATTTCAAGTCCTGGCAATTTATCGCCCTGCAAGTATTCCAAGGATGCGCCACCACCAGTGGAGATGTGGGTCATTTTACCTGCAAAGCCGGAAGCTTCCGCTGCCGCTGCAGAATCACCACCACCCACGATTTTGATCGCTTCGCTGTCAGCAATGGCCTGAGCCACGCCGAAGGTGCCTTTTGCAAAAGCCGGATTTTCAAAGATGCCCATAGGACCGTTCCAGAAAATAGTGCCTGCTTCACGCAAAGCCGCAGAGAAGTTCTTGATGGATTTAGGACCGATGTCCACACCCAATTCGTCTTCCGCAATCGCCACATCATTGGTCACATGCGCGTGCGCTGTGTCTGTGATGCCTTTGGTCGCCACGTGATCCACCGGCAACAAAATGGTTTTGTTGCGGGCTTCGATACGCTCGATCATTTCTTTGGCGTATTTCAATTTGTCATTTTCAACCAAAGACTTACCAACTGGCAGGCCTTGAGCTTTCAGGAAAGTGTACGCCATCGCGCCACCCACGATGAAACCGTCAACAACGTCCATAAGGCGTTCAATAACCGCGATCTTGTCAGAAACCTTCGCGCCACCCATCACCGCGATGTACGGGCGTTTTGGGTTTTGCAGAAGGGAATCCAGCATCGTGATTTCCTTTTCAATCAGGAAGCCGATACCTTTGTCCTTCATCACTGAAGGCAAAGCGTGAATGGTCGCGTGAGCGCGGTGAGAAGCGCCGAAAGCGTCATTGATGTAAATGTCGCTGTAGTTGGCGATCTTTTGCGCGAACTCAACAGAGTCCTTCGTCTCCCCTTCTTCAAAACGCACGTTTTCAAGAAGGATCAGCTGATGAGGCTTCAAAGATGGAAGCAGGTGTTTTGGAGCGTCAGAGTCCGGTTCTTCCACCAGAATCACTTCGGCATTCAAAAGGTCCTGCAGGCGTTTTGCCACTGGCTCCAAAGAAAACTCTGTGTCGTCTTTGGTTTTTGGACGGCCCAGGTGAGAAGCCATTACCAGCTTCGCTCCCTGCTCCATGCAATACTTGATTGTCGGCAAAGATGCCGTGATGCGATTTTCATCCGTGATCTTGCCGTTCTCCATTGGAACGTTCAAATCCAAGCGCAGGAAAACAACTTTTCCCGCCAACTCGAAATCACGAACTGTCTTGATGCCTTTAAGACCGTTAGCCATGAATTAAAGACCTTTCTTCTGCATGTGCAGGGCCACGTCCACCATACGGTTGGAGAAGCCAGTTTCATTGTCGTACCAGGAAAGAACTTTCACCATGCGAGGGCCCACAACCATGGTTGTAGCCAGATCGACGATGGAAGAATGTTTGTTGCCGTTGAAGTCAACGCTGACCAGTTCATTGTGTTCTACTGCCAGAACACCTTTCATCGCGCCTTCGGAAGCTTTGATCAAAGCTTCGTTCACAGATTCACGGGTCACGTCTTTTTTCGCAGTGAATGTGAAATCCACCAAAGAAACGTTCGGAGTCGGAACACGCACGGAGATACCGTCGATCAGACCTTTCAGCTCTGGCAACACCAGGCCCACGTTTTTCGCAGCGCCGGTTGTTGTCGGAATCATGCTGACCGCCGCAGCACGGGCACGGCGCAAATCGCTGTGAGGAGCGTCCAGGATCTTTTGGTCATTCGTGTAAGAGTGAACTGTCATCATCGTACCGTGTTCGATACCGAAGGTGTCGTTCAGAACTTTCGCCAAAGGCGCAAGGCAGTTTGTCGTGCAGGACGCGTTGGAAACAACAACGTGCTTGGATGGATCGTAAGATTCGTGGTTGATACCGTACACCATTGTGATGTCAGCACCTTTTTCAGCAGGGCCGGAAACCAAAACGCGTTTCGCACCAGCAGAGATGTGTTGCATGAAGTCTTCACGTTTTTTGAATGCGCCTGTGCACTCAAGAACAAGGTCCACGCCCAGGTCCTTCCAAGGAACTTCGGCTGGATTGCGAGTTTTGGAAACGGCGATTTTTTTACCGTTAACGATCAGGTTGTGACCTTCGGTGGAAACGTCTGCATTGAAAACGCCATGGGCAGAGTCGTATTTCAGCAAGTGAGCATCACCTTCGATGCTGTCCAGGGAATTGATTCCGACGATATCGAATTTTTCAAAACCCGCGCGGAAAAGAACACGACCAATACGACCAAAACCGTTGATACCAACACGCAACTTAGACATGAGTGAGCTCCTTGTTTTAAACCCACTCAATATCGGCTTTTGGAGACTAAAAAGCCAGTCTAGACACTGTTAGTCATAGACTGGCTTTTAGTGAAAATTACTTAAAATTTCCGCTCTCAGCGCCACCTTGGGCGGCACTGATGTTTTTTAGTAACGGCTGACGGTCAGGGAAGGACGATCTTCACTGGAAATCGCCTTCACAAGTACGTCGGCAACGCCCCCCATGGACTCAGCACGGATGTCGATGACCTGAACGCGCTCACGCAGGTTCAAGTTCTCGGAAATTGCTGTGTCACCGGCATAAACCGTACCCGTGTTGGTCAGTTCACGAACCTGGATGCGACGGTTGGACTCAGTGTAAACAGTCGTGTCGTGGATTTTAACACCTGCAGCCAAACCACGGATCTCGATACGATCCAAGGCAATTGGGTAGCGCAAGGTCACACGGAACCACTCACCACCGGTGCGGCGGGTGATCTGGCTGATCTGAGCCGTGCCTTCATAACCGTGACCATACTGACCGCCCGGAGCTGGAGGAGGAGTTGGGCGAACCGGCTGGGAAGGTCTTACTGGTGGTTCATTGTGACGGCCGCCACCATGACCACGACCATTGAAACGAACTTCGGTTTCTTTCACTTCATACCAGGATCCATCACGGCGGGAGCACGCATAGCCGCGGGTTTCTTCAGTGCGGTCACGCATATAGATGATAGAGGTGTATTCACGGCAGTATTCGCCCGTGCGGTTGTTGTAACCTTCACGAGTGGAAGTGAAGCTGCCACGTGCACCAGTGCGCGAACCATAATGACGACCATCCCAGTCGCGACGGCTGCCCAGGTTGTCCTGCAAAGAACGTCTTTGTGCTTCTGCCAGAGCCTGACGATCAGCTTCATCCAAGTCCTTGCCGACTTTAGAGCCAATCAATGTTCCAGCTACAGCTCCGATGATGATAGCTGCTTTGTTGCCGTTCCCTTTACCAATTTGCGTACCGATACCGCCACCGATGATACCACCAATGATACCGCCGATAACTTCCTTGTTCGCAAATGCAGGGCTTGTATATTGTACAAGGGAAGCGACAATTACTGATCCTAGAACGAGGTTCTTTTTCATAAAGTCTCCTTAAAAGACTGATTAGTGAATCCGTTGACCCTATATCCAAACTTTGTGCCAAGAAAACCAGTGTCAAAAGGGAACCAAAATTCCCTTAAAACCATTTTAACGAGCCGCGATCTCTTTCATCGCAGCAAAGTGATTATAAAGAAGCGAATTGTAAGAGTACGCATTCTTGCGACCGTCAAAGTGCTTCACCAGATCAAAGCGCTGCAGGCTGCCCATATGAGGCACCAGACGGCGCAGGCTTCCTTGAGACAATTCGACACCTTTACGGATAATGGCGGCGTAAGAATTATACCCTACAGAATTGTATGAATAGGAATTCATCTTTCTATGGTTTTCATCCAGCTCTTCATCGATCTTCATGAAGGTCTTGTCCAAGCGACGAACTTCCTGCTCATAGAAGTTCGGGGCCGCAGCATATACCTGCTGAGCCATCCGGCTGTAGGCGTTGTACGGAACCGAGTTGTAGGAATAAGTGTTCATTTTCCCTACATACTCATCCCCGCGAGCCAGCAACTGAACCGTGGTTCTGATGTCACAATCCAACGCCAGTTTAAGACCGTTTTCCATGGCGCTGAAGATCGCTCTTCCCACCTCAGAGTAGGCATTGTACTGAGTTGAGTTGTACGACTGCTGATTCATCTTCTGGAAGTAAAGGGCGCCCAAAACCTCCAGTTTTTCCATCTTGGTTTCTTTGGCTTCATTGCTTTTTGCGATCTGAACCATTCTGGCCGCTGTTGCTTTCAGCTCCCGGTCGGCCATGTTGTATTCCACGGAATTGTAGCTGGCTGCATTCTTTCGGCGCGACCAAGCATCCATTTCCACATCCTGTTGCTCCAGGCTGCGAGTCACATCGGCACGACGAGAGCACGCATAGTTGCCACCACCATGACCACCATTATTGCCACCGCCATTGTGCCCACCATTGTGACCGCCGTTGCCACCCGGCTGTTGCGGCAGATTCCCCAGAACCAGTTGCGGACGGCTGTCCGTGGAAAGAGCCGTCACGCGCACATCCGCATAGCCACCATAGGATTCAGCCAGAATATCGATAGCCACAATACGAGAACGCAGGTTCAGATTTTCAGAGACCGCGCGGGAACCCACACCGAACACCGCCGTGTTGCGAAACTCACGAATGGATACACGACGGCCATCTTCAGTGATCACACTGGCGTCATGAATTTTCAAACGCATTGCCAAAGCCGCCACTTCTATACGCTCCAAAGAAGCCGCGCGACGCAGACTGATGCGATACCACTCCCCGCCTGTACGACGGGTCACACTCTGGATTTCCAAAGAGCCTTCCTGAAGATACTGACCTGGAGGAGGTGGTGGCATCGGCGGAGCCTCTGGATATGGAGCCGGGCGTCTTTCACTGTATTCAGCCATCGCAGGACTTGTCGCCTGCATCACCGCTGCAGCGGCCAACATTCCAACAATCAGTTTCTTTTTCATAACAATCTCCAAATTTACAAATATTGATATTTTAAATTTCTAATTTCTAAGTTTCAGCTTTCAAGGAACACTATCTGGAAAGTTTGGACACGTCTGTATAGGTCAGGTCCGTGTATCCGTCAGTATTTCACCAGAGCGTACCCATTGCTATAGACCGCACGAACAGTCCCCGAGTACTGACCGTTAAGGATCACCCGGTTTCCGGTGCAGATGTTTTTATGACAATCCGCCTGACGTCCCAAGCGATCCACTTTGATAAAGCTCAGGTCACTGTAACCTTCAAATTTGATGGAGGCTGTGCCATCAGCGAACACCTCACGCACGGTACCGACATAGTAGCCGGAACCGTTATTGAACAGCACGCGAGTGCCGCTGCTGTAACCCTTCACGGAAGACACCACCTTTACAAGGCGCGAAGTCTTGATGAAGCTGTATTCACTGTAACCTTCAAATTTGATTTTCGCGGTGCCATCAGCATAAATTTCAGTGACACGGCCCAGATAATTTCCGCTGCCATTATCGAACATGACTCGCGTATCCACGCAGATATCGCTGGCGCAGGCCTGCCCTTTCATCAACTTCTTGTGATCCAGGAAGCTAATTTCGTTATAACCATCAAACTTGATGGAAACCATCCCGTTTACGAATGCCTCGCGCACAGTGCCGGCATAATAATCGCTGCCGTTGCTAAAGATGATTCTTTCACCCACACACACAGAGCCTGCACACTGCGCGGACTTAGTCAGCTTTTGTGCTTTAATGAAAGATGGCTCGCTGTAGCCTGGGAACTTCACCTGACGAACACCGTTGGCAAACACCATGCTGATCATGCCAACATACTGATTTCCATTGTCGAACAGAACGCGGTCACCGACACACTGGGTGGCCTGGCAGTTCACCGAGCGTGCAAGGTCCTTCAAATCCAAAATGGAATCCTGGCTGTACCCCGGGAAGCTCACGCGGGCTTTGCCGGACATGAAGATCTCTTTCACTGTGCCGACATAGCTGCTGCCATTATCAAAAAGAACTTTATCGCCCACACGAACAGTCGCGGATTCTTCAGTGCGGCCCGGAGCCGGAGGAGCGGTCGGAGTCACTGGTTGCGCGACTGCCGGCCCCTGCGCCGTCATACGTGGCACACCCAGATCAGAAACCGCTTTCACGCTCAATTCACTGATACCACCGTAGGATTCCGCGCGGATTTCGATAGCCGCCACTTTTTGATTCAAATTCAGATTGCCGGAAGACGCCGTGGCGTTGATTTCCAAAACAGCGGCGTTACGGTACTCGCGAACATCCGAGCGCTGGCCATTTGCCAGAATCAAAGTCACTTCGTGAATTTTCACGCGGGCATTACGGGCTTTGATTTCCATATTTTGCAAGGTCAAAGCCTCTGCCAGAGTGATCTTACGGATCTCACCGTCTTTCTTACGGGAAACTTCGCGCACCTGAACGTCGCCCGTGTACTGGCGCTGCACCGTGGACGTGGCAGTTGAAGACGTCGTCGTAGTCGTTGTATCTGCCCCTTGCTCTTGTGGTGGCTGCGGGAATTCCATGCCGCCGCCGACATCATCAAAGCCCGGCAGGTCCGAAATAATATCTGCATGAGCATTTTGCATCATGGAAAGTGTCGCAAGCACAGTGGCAATCAACCGACGTTTCATAAAGACTCCATACTGTTTTGGTTCCGCAGGCAGTAATCCAAGGTTCGTGCCGCCTGCGGGCGGCCTCAAACACAGATAAATTTGATATAAAGCTGGTCAACTGTCTCATTGTTGGACAGGGGGCGCCCAAGGGCGCTTCCGACTATCTGGCGCGAGACAGGACCGTATGAGGGCGCAGATACACCTTACCGTCGTCGTCATCTCGAACCGAGATCAAACCGCCGGCATAAGCCCCTTCCACACGGCCTGTATAGTAGCGGCCATTGCTCAGAGTGGACAGAACACGGTCCCCGCGGCAGAACCCGTTGGCACATCTGATCTCTTTAAAGACAACATCGTGCTGACGAGCATAGGACTTACCATCGTCGTCATCGCGCACATAGATCAGGCCATTTGAATAAACACCCGTCACGGAACCGAAGTAGTACTTGTCACCGGACTTCGACATCACACGGTCTTTAATGCAAAGACCTGAACTGTGGCATTGTACGGACTTAAAAACGACCTCTTTATTACGGGAATAAACCTTGCCGTCATCATCGTCACGAACAGCGATCACACCATTGGAGTAGATGGAGTCGATAACGCCACCATAGTACTTGGTGCCGTCACCGGAACGGGAAAGAACACGGTCTTTCACACACAGGGACTCCAGACAGTTCAAGCGGCGGTGAATGATCTTGAGATCGCGGAAATAGTCCTTGGAATCATCAGAGTCACGCATCTTCACCATGTCGTTGGAATAGATCGCAACGATCTTACCCAGATAGGTCTTGGCTTGAGAACCCACTGGATAGGCCATGACTTCCTCACCTTCGCACAGGCCATTGGAAGCACAGGAAATACGTTTACCCACAGAGGAAATATCACGAACGTAAGTTTTGCCGTCGTCCTCGTCACGAACCAGGACTTTGCCATTGCCATAAACTTCGACAACACGGCCGTCATAGTATTTGCCTTGAGAACTTACAGACACCACCACGTCACCGGATCTCAAACGAACATCCACAGGACGGCTTGGCTGAGTCGGACGATTCGGCTGTGACGGCGGAGCCACAATCACAGGGCGTTGCACAGACATGCGGGGAACAGCTCTGTCCCCCACGGCTTTCAAAGAAATCGTCGCGGCATGGGAATAAGACTCCATACGCAGCTCAATAGTGCGGATGTCGTCATTGATATTCAGGTTTTCAGAAGTCAACTGGGTGCCGGTCTCCAGAACATTGCTGTTATGGAATTCACGGATCATGTAGCGCTGACCGCCCACGGTCAGAACAGTGGCTTCATGAATTTTCAGACGGCTGGATTGCACCGTCAGTTCCAGGTACTTCAGATTTGTAGGCTGCACCAGATTAAAGCGATAGGCTTCCCCGCCGGATTTGCGACTGATCTGATCCAGGTTCGCCACATCCGTATATTGGCGGGTTACACCTTCATTGGGCATCGGCGGAGCAGGCGGACGGAACGTCTGTCCTTGAGAACCACCGTCCTCAAAGCCCGGCAGGTCCGAAATAATCTCAGCGTGAGCTGAGGCCTGAATCAAAGTCACAGCGGCAAGCAAACCCGCCACCCATTGTGTGTTCTTCATAAAGACGCTCCTGTTTTAATAGACAGTGCGGATCAGTCCAAAGTTCGTGCCTCCACAATGGTTCCTAAATAAGCTCTAATTTTGAGCTGGGCATTTTTTACTGACTCAGAATTAGACAGCAGGTCCTTTTTCGGCGGCGCTCCCAAGTCCTCATGGGAACTGTGTTTTTGCAGCTTTCAGAAAGAAAACGGGTGACCCCGCAAAGGGTGCGATAGCAATTGATGATCACATCAAGGAGTCACCCCATGAACGCATTTAATAGCCCCTCCCCGGCCTTAAAAACCTTGGTTGCTGCTTTAGCGGCGACCCTCGCACTGACCGCCTGCAGCCCCCGTTCGTTCGGGCCCGCAGCGGAAGAGCCTTCAGACTTGTCCCAAACCGGTATCATTAATGGAGACCCCATTCGGGAACGTGGCACCCAAGCCGCCCGCAGCGTGGTTCTGGTCGAAATGGTCAACCGCCACAATCAGCCTCTGGCGTTTTGCACCGGCACTCTGATCGCGCCGCAGACCGTCCTTACTGCTGGTCATTGCTTTGATGACAGCATCAAAGGCATGACAGGTTTCAACATTGTGTTCACGAACAACTATGAAATCTTCGGCCGCAAGATGCTGGTGCGAGAAACCACCCGCCGCGGACTGGCGTACAAACACCATCCGAAATTTAACTCCACCAAACTTTATGATCACGACATCGCCATTGCGACCTTTGATGGTGGTATTCCTGAAGGCTATTCCACTGTCAGTATCGACACCGACACCAAAGGGAACTATTCCGAGCGAAGTGTTTACGTGTATGGCTATGGGCGCTCCAAGGACTACACAGGCAAGCCCAACGAAGACCTCTTTGCGTATTTGGGGCAGCTTCGCCGCGGAGTCATGCAGATTGATTCCCAGTTCAACCGCTATGGCGACCGTTACTGGCTGAATTCAAAAGTTCCGGTGTTCATCTGTCAGGGGGATTCCGGTGGCCCGCAGTTTTCACATGAAAATGGCGTGCTGAAAGTGATTGGTGTTAATTCCGCCGTCTATGGCAAACGTCTACCGAACGGACAGGTCAGCTGTGCTGGCATTGCCCAGGCGACAAAAGTTGCACCCTTTGCCCCGTGGATCAAAACCACGCGGACTCAGCTGCTGCAAACTACCACTGAATTTTCGGGAACATTTTCAGAGCATTGATACGCGTCTGTTCACACAGTTGTTCAAGGCTGATCCCTTTAAGGTCAGCCACGAACTTCGCCGTGTGAATAACATAAGCCGGAGTGTTCTTGCGTCCACGCATCGGGATCGGTGCCAGGAACGGTGAATCGGTTTCCACATGGATGCGATCCAGTGGCAGCATCTTCACGGTCTCGCGCAAAGAATCGGCACTTTTGAAAGTCACCACACCACTGATAGAGATATTGAAACCCACGTCCAGCGCCTGACGAGCCAGCCATTCTGTGCCGGTAAAGCAATGGATCAGGCCATTCACTTCGCCTTTGAATTCTTTTAAAATCTCGATGGTGTCTTCTTCTGCATCGCGGGTGTGAATCTCGACCGGCATTTTGGTTCTGCGGGCGATTTCAAGCTGTGCGCGGAAGGCTTCCTTCTGAAGTTCACGCGGGGAATTGTCGTAATAGTAATCCAGACCGATTTCACCGACAGCCACCACGCAAGGCTCAGTGACATGTTCTTCGATAAATTTACCGGCAGCTTCCGTGTAAGTGCCACCGTCATGAGGATGCACACCCAAAGTGCAGTACACTTCCGGATAATATTTGCGGGCAATATCCAGCACGATCGGATGATCTTCCGGCTGGGTGCCGATGGTGATGATCTTCTTCACGCCCACGGCTTTCGCATTGTTGATTGCGGCTTCAACACCCTCTTCGAGCATATTCAAATGTGCGTGAATATCGATCCATTCCATAGGGCAAGTATAACAGCCGTCACGGAAGGTGACAATGCGCTTTAAGCCTTGGACGTGACGTAGAATTCTTCGATGATCAGCTGAGGATCCCGATTGGCGGCAAAGGCCTGCTCCACTTGCAGCGCTTTCTGAATCAAATTCAGAATTCGTGGGCGTTCCAGCTCTGCCAGGACCTTGATCAGCGGCGCCTGATCCAGATTCACAATCTGAGTTTTAGCACCCTCTTGCAGACAAATGGCATCCTTTAAGAAGCCAATCCAATAGGAGATCATGCGCTGCCCTTGAGCGCGGTCTTTGAACTCGTTTCTCCACAGTTCATTAAGCAGGAAGTCAGCATCCTGAATGAACAAAGTCAGAAGCTCCACCGCCTTTTCGCGCACTTCCTGCTCGGGACCATCCTGCAACTGAGCCAGCTTTTCAAAACTTCCACCTGCGGCCTTCAACGCCCAGGCCGGCGCTTTCACGCGTTTTCCCAGATCCTCCTGAGTCAACGGACGGAACTGCACAATGCGGGACCGGGACCGAATGGTCGGCAGAATCCCCGCCACACTGGGAGCAATTAAAAAGAAGAACGTACCCTCTGGCGGTTCCTCCAAAGTTTTTAACAAAGAATTGGCCGCCTGCGGATTCAGGGTTTGTGCCTGATCAATGACGATCACACGGTTGCCTGTCAGACTTTTTAAACTGAGGAATTCCAGAACCTCTTTGGCTTGTTCCATTTTGATGTTGGCCCCATTGGGGGCAATCAACTTAAGACCTTCGTGCGAGCCCTGGGAAATGCGGAAACAAGAAGGGCATTTACCACAGCCCCGCGGGCTGGAAGGACACAACAGAGCCTGCGCCAGCCCCATCGCTGTCAGTTTTTTGCCGATGCCGCCCGGACCCACAAACAAAAAGGTCTGACCGGGCTTTCCGTTTTCGAAAGACTCGACCATTTTTTTGATTGTTTCCTGATGTCCTAAGACGAAATCCAGCATCCGGGCCATTGCTACGTCCTTACAAAACTTTTCGTTCAGTCAAAGACTGCAACAGCTGTTTGAATAGTACTTCCGGGGTTTCACGCGCATCCAGAACGATCCACGCAGCGGCGTCTTCACGGGACTGCTTCAGGAAGGACTGACGAACGTTTTCATGGAAAGTGTCGGCTTCAGATTCAATGCGGTCTTCGGTTTCTCCGGTGACAGCACCACGCCCCTGACGGCGACGGCGACTTTCTTCCACAGACAAATCCAAAAGAACAGTGATGTCGGCTTTCAAACCGCCGGTGGCAAAGGTATTCAGCATCACCACGTCGGCCTCAGAGATCGCACGCCCGCCACTTTGAAACGCGACAGAGCTTGCAGCAAAACGATCACACAGAACCCACGTGCCTGCCGCCAAAGCCGGACGGATCACCTGATCCACGTGCTGGGAACGGCTGGCTTCATAAAGCAGCAATTCTGTGCGTGGGGTTGGTGCCGGGCCTTCTTTTCTCAGGATCATGTTGCGGATTTCATCACCCAGCGGAGTTCCGCCGGGCTCACGGGTGCGCAAAAAGTTGATGGCTCTGTTTTGCAGCTCACGCTCCAACGCCGCCATCAAAGAACTTTTGCCGGAGCCGTCCAGCCCCTCAAATACGATAAATTTCATTTTGCACCGCAAGAAAGATTAGTTGAATACAGGGCCGCAAGCACGACGCCCACCCAAGTGGACTTTGTCAGATATTGCGGTGTAGACGTCAACAAATCGCATTGCAACAAGGCGCATTGAGCCCTTTACATCGCCTATTTGGACTCTGACGAAGCCCTTGACCAACGGTGACACAGTCACGCGGATCAAAGCCTGGCGCTCAAAGCGGTTGGTGAACGTCAACAGGTCCGCCAGAGGGGGCGGAGGGAAGCCAAGACTTGAGCTCAAACCCGAAGAGAAAAATTCGGGCGAAGAGGCACTGTAGCCCGGAATTGCCGGAGGATAGAACGACGTCCCTTTCAGGGACTCAGCACCATCACGGCGGCCCATGGTAATACCGGCTTTTCCAACCACACCTATCACGGTGATGGCCGCCTTGGTGTTGTCGAATTTTTCAGAGTTATGGAAGATCTCAAACACGAAGGCCTTTTTGGTTTTGTTAAAGGCAATGCTGAAGCCCATTTCATCAGCTCCGCCGCCGCCTTTGCGCAGAACGCCCGCTTCAGCCAAAATACCGGCGGAAACACTCAAACCAAATTCGTTGGAATCAATCACGAGTGGTGCCTGGGACCACAGCTTGTAATCCAAACCACGCAGGATGCTCTGCACGGCCTGCTGGCTGCGCACCTGGAAGGATCTTTGGGCGTGGGATTCCACGACAGTCTCTTTTCCGAAGGCTTTTTTCACTTTGATTTTCACAAAACTCAGACCGTCGCCCACAAGGCTTCCGGCACCATAAACGAACTTGGTGGAATTCAGAATGCGCGCGGCATTCGTCAAAAACATCAGGCGCATTTCATGGAATTTTTTGCGGCGATCTTCCGGCAGGCTTTCAAAGGGCTCCATAGGATCAGCTTCCGCCACCGAACCACCCCGGGCGATAATCTGCTCCCGCACTTTTTCCGGGATCTTCAATCCTAAAGATTCTTTCATCAGTTCTCGATCCGGAGTCGTTTCAAACTCATAGATCTGCTCGCCCTTGCCTACCTTAATAAGCAACTTGTCCTGCTGGGCGATCTGGGCCTTTTCAAGTGTGCTCTCGACGACTTCCGTCTCAATAGACGAAAAATCCTCGGCCCAGGCCGGGATCCAAGCAGAGACAAGCAAAGCCGCAAAGGTAAGGGAGCGCACCACGTTTTTCATATTAAGCGCTGAAAAATGCAATCCCAGGACCGGGCTTTTTGCAATGCTAACTATTTGATTCTTCGAGTTTTTCCTGTCTAAGGCTTAGACACCAGGCCCCAGCCCGCCACTGCATGGGATCAGAACTCCACAACCCAGGTGCCGGCGGAAGTCTTATTGAACTTGTACAGGATCAGGGGAAGTTCGACGGGCTCGGGGGTCTTCCCGATTTGTTTGCCGATTCCGCTGACGGCTTCAGCAAAGTTAAAGCTGCGGCTGCGGCCCGGATCCATACCCCCGGCAATTCGCGCCAGAGTCAGGCGCAAAGACGGCGGATAGGTATTTACCACGACCACGGCGGTGGCCTTGGTTTCAGTCAGAAACTTGACCTCCACGACCTCCACCTCGGATTTTTTAAGCATGAATTCCTGATAGGACTTATTCAGCCAATCAGATTGTTTGATGGAATCATCGGCCTCGATCTTCAGCTGCTCCTGAAACTTCTTTTCCCCGAGCTCCATTGCGAGCTTTTTGATTTTACCTTCTTGAGAAGTACAGGCCGACAGGAGCACAAAAAATAGGCACACAGACAGACGAAGCGTGTTTTTCATAACCTCTATGGTGATCAATAAGGCGGGAAGACTCAACCGGCTCGTGACATGCCGCACCATGTCGCCCAAAACAGGTCACTTTGGGGTGGACGAAAACCGCCATTATCCATATATTTGGGGGTCTTTGGGAGATTACATAAAATGACTACATTTATCGGCGTATTGCATATCATCGTAGCCCTTGTTTTGATCATCTTGGTTTTGATCCAAGATTCCAAATCTGATGGCGCTCTGGGCATGGGTGGATCTTCCGGCTCCAACTCTTTGTTGGGTGCAACTGGCGCTCAATCTTTGGCTGGTAAAATGACTGTATGGGCAGCAATCATCTTTGCGGTGACTTGCCTGGCTTTGGCGACTTTGACTTCTTCCAAAACCAAGTCCGTAGTTGACAGCCTTCCGCTGCCGACAGCTCCAACTCAAGAACACTTCCCGACTGAAGGCACAACTGACGCTGGTGCCGCTGCCGCAGTTCCTGCTGCGACTCCTGCTGAGGCTGCCACTCCGGCTGCAACTGCAGCTCCTGCCCAGAAGTAATTTTAGTACATTCCATTCGGGTTCTTCGCTATAGTTTCTCTATGGCGAAGAACAACTGGCTGATTCCATCTCTGATTATCGTAGGCGTATTAAGCGTCGCCCTTTCTCTCTTCATCTCAACTCAGACTGAAAAAACCAAACCCGGTGCCCGTCCTTTGGCGCGACTGGAATTGAATCTGGGCAAAGTCTTCGTTCTTCGCAACAACATGACCAATAAAGAAGTCCTGACCCGCAAGGCGACGTTGTTTGCCCTCGACTCGGTTGAAACCGGTGTCGATGGTGATGCCACCATGGAGTTTGATTCCTCTTACCGCATTCGTGTGCCGGAAAATTCTTTGATCACGCTGGATGAAGAAAACGAGCGCATTGTTCTGATCATCAAACGTGGCGACCTGCAGGTTGAAAACTACGGCCGCGAAGGCAGCGTTTATATTTCAAAAGACGGCGTGCGCTGGACGGCCACGGATTATGAAATGAACTATAAGAAGCAAGCGCCGACGGAAACCCTGCCGGAACTTGCGCCCGCTGAAACCCCGGTGGCGAACCAAAAACCGGTGGAAGGCCTGACGTCCGAATTTATTCAAGACACTCTGAAAACTCACCGCAGTTCATTCTTTAAATGCTACACGCAGCTGCTGCAAAGAACTCCGGGTGTGGTGGGGCAAGCCTCCATCAGCTTCACCATAGAGCGCACAGGCAAAGTCAGCCAGGCCGACATTGCCAGCAGCAGCCTGAGTGACCCTCAATTCAAAAAATGTCTTTTGGAAGCTGTCCGTCGTGTGGAGTTCAAAGTCTTCGGCGGCGATCCGATCACCACCGTTTTCCCACTGCGTTTTGAATAGTGAAAGGGCCTTCGCTCTGAAGGCCTAGCGATAATCGTGCAGATAATCAATGCGGTCCGGAATCCAGGGCTCATGCACCCCTTCCATCTCGTACACGCGTCCTTCATCCACCAGCTTTTCTTTGAGTGGTGCCACACTGGGCTGATAGGAAGAGTGCAACAGTCCTTTTTCGATAAAGAACGGACGGACCTCATTGTAGGCGCGTTCACCCAAAACCCCGCGGCGGATGAATTCATCAAAGCTCTTCATCAGTTCTTCCGGAGTGTAGCCATAGTTGTAAACCATGTCCTGGATCACGGCATAAATGCCATCCAGATTCAGGCGGCCGTCCTGATACATATCCAGCGCCACCTGGAAAGTGTTGTAAGTGGCCAGCGTGCGGCGGCCGAATTTCAGGTAATAGTCCGGATCGGTGTCCGTGGCCAGATTGATATAGATTTTTTCCACCGGGTCATTTTCCGGAATCTGCGCCTGCAGTTCCAGAATTGTGTTCACCTGCTCGCCGGTGACGTTCAGCTTTTCCAGCGTAGTGCGAATGTCATTGGTGCCAAGACGACGCGAACAAATATCTGAATAAAGATTATAGATGATCGCATCGGTTTCGCTATCATCGCCCCAGCAGATCTGGCGCACGTTTTCCCCCAGACGCGTGCGCAACTGCATCAGCGCCTGCAGCTTGTAACCAACTTGTTTCGTCAGACGCCAGAAACGGCCCGGACGCAAGTTCGCCAGATTGTCTTTATAGAAGCATCCAAAGGGACGGATGTTGTCCAAAGAAAACTTTTCCGAGATACGTTCTTCCATCTGCGGCGGGGACGCCGTGATGAAATAGATCGGAAAGTACATGTAACCTTTTTTTTGCTTGCGGTATTCAGACAGGGACTGCAAAAGCGTGTTGGTGCCTGGAATGTTTTTTTTGTTCAGGGCACGCTCCAGAATCGTGGTCATCAGTCCGGACAAAGAGTCAATTGTGGTGTCCAGATAGGTCTTATCCAGGTCCCACAAAAAAACTTCCTCGTGACTTTTCTCCATGCCCTCGGACACGTATCGGAAAAAAACCACATCCCCATTCATCTCACTACGATCACGCCAATCAGCCATGACTATATTCTGACACAGCCCCACGGCTGCCGCAATTGGGATTAGAAACAGCCGGTGGTATTGACTGGCTCTGCCATCTGACGGCAACGAACCTGAGCTTTGGAACACTTCACACGCAGGTGAAAGTGATTGTGGTGGTCTTTTTCCGGGATCAGGCGGCGCAGCGTCTGAGCCGCAAGGCTTGAGTTGTCACCCTTGGTCAACTCGCCATTGGCAATGGCGTGACTGCACAGGGCCTGCTTCAAAGCACCGTGGATAAAGATACGGTCAATAAGCTGAGTGCCCACGACCTCTTTAAAGAGTTTCCATTGAGGCTCCAGCATCCAGTTGGCGTGAGGTTTGTTCACCGCCACTGCGGACGCGAAGTATCCTTGGAAGGACTTGTTGTTAAAGAAGAAGGCCACGTCCGCATCCAGTCCGTTCTGATGGGATTTGTGGGAGCCCAGTTTACCACCCGCTTCTCGGGACAAATCGCCCACCGCCAGCTCGTAACCCGGGATTTCTTTTTTGGTCAAAAGACCCATTTTCACAATGATGTAAGCCAGCTCATTGGTCGCGAAGTGAGTTTTTCTTTTCGGACGAATGATCTCATAGCCTGTCGGAGCATGCGCCTGCTCGTAAGTCAGCATGTTCGCCGCATTCTGCAAACGGCCCGCATTCACTGGCCCAATAGCCTGACTGACCTTGTTCACCGCCGGAGCCGTCTCAGGCACACGTGGTTGACCGGTTTTAGGTGGATCCTTTTTAGGCTCCTCACGCTTTGGAGGCTCCTCTTTTTTAGGAGGATCTTTTTTTGGATCTTCCTTCTTTGGTGGATCGGCCTTTGGAGGATCCTTCTTCGGTTCGTCCTTTTTCGGAGCGTCCTGCTTTGGTTCCTCTTTTTTAGGGTCTTCTTTCTTCGGTTCTTCTTTTTTAGGCTCTTCAGCCTTAGGAGTTTCCTCGGACTTGGGAGCTTCCGGCTTCTTTACTTCCAGAATTTTTTCGATGTCATCGGCGATATCACCGACGTAACGACCTGGCTCGCCCTCGACTTCATCGTGGCCACCTTCGATTTCAGATTCTTCGTCGCCTTGCAGACCCTCTTCACCCGGAATCGGCTCCTCATTCACCGGACTGACATCATCTTGCAGGGATTCCACCTGGTGATGATATACGATGCCCTGATAGTAAACGTAGATATCAATGAAAGACGAACGGCATCCGCCGTCGACACTCAAACACGTGGCTTTCGCCGCCACTTTCAAATCCTGATTGTCCTGGGTTTTGGCTTTATAGGTTTTAAGAGCGATGAATCCGTAAGGATCTAAAATACCAGCCAGATCCAGCTCTACAGACTGCACGGCTTTCGCACGCACTGGCAGGAATTCGATTTTACCCTTCAGGGTCATGCCCTTGGTGGCCTGGTCAAAGTTAACACTCATGTCCTGCACGCGAGTCGAACCTCGCACGACTTTGTAACCGTCTTCATCCATCACATCGGGTTGTGCCGGCTCATAGGTCGTCACGACCTCAGAACCCTGTTCACGGGTGTCCGGAGCACAGGCTGCCAGCATTGAGAGGGAGCTTAAAATGATGAGGGCACGCAACAAAGTCTTCATCCTGCCGGGAACATTGCAGGAACCGTGCTTTCGGGAGCTGCAATTTAAGAGGACTTCTTACTGACGGACTGTCAAAGTTTTAGATAGGTATGACAAGAAGCGGTCCCGCAGCTCGCCATTGCGGATTTCGTACAGATTTCCGTGGCGTCCGTCCGGGATCAGCCAAAGCTCTTTGGGTTCGGCGGCGGCTTTGTACATGTTTTCGGTAAATCGCGGCTCGACGGCTTTATCCGCCGTTCCAGTGATGAACAGCAACGGGATTGGCGATAGCGAAGCCAACGACTGCGGGGCGTATTCATCACTAACCACCAGCGAAGACAGAGGCTGCAGCACCCAGGTGAACCAGTGACGGTTCATCACCCCTTTGGCCATTCCTTGATAAGAATCAAAGCTGGCTTCGATCACTACATTTCGCATGGGGATGCGGCCTTTGATTTCTTCGGCGGTCTTTAGCGCAATGATGCCCCCCAAACTGTGCCCATAGATTATCAAGGGCCGCGAATCCTTTTTCTGATGCAGCCATTCAGCGGCAGCAACACCGGCCGCCACTGTGTTTTCCGGAGTCGGGTATCCGCCCGACTGACCATAACCAGGATAATCAAAGATAAAATAATTGTACCCCTGGGATGGCAGCCACTGAAACATCAGAAAGTGCGACGTCAGATTTTCGGCGTTGCCGTGAAAAAACAGCATCGTGCCTTTGGTGTCGGATTGTGCAGAGGCAAAGTACCAGCCATGCACTTTTTCTCCCGTGGACGTAGTCAAATACACATCCTCGGGGTTCATTTTGATGCGTGCAGGATCAAAAAGTTTTTCTTTCATCGGATAATAGAAAAAGGACTGACACCCCGTCAGCAGCATCGTCGCGATGCATCCGAAAAAGAAACGGCGAAGCCCCGAAAACTTTGTCATACTGGAATCATGAAACGATTCGAACATCAATGGCAAGACTATAAGTGGGTCGACTGTGAAGCTCCTTCGCAGGAGGATCTGCGTCAGCTGGCCGAGGAATTTCCGATCCCATTGCAGGCCCTTTCCACGTGCCTTGATCCCGAACATTTGCCGATGTGCACGTTCTATGAAAAAGTGTGTCTATTTATTCTGCGCCACCACGATGCCCATGCCAAACCCACAGCAGGCACCATGCAGGAACTGACCACCAAAATCATCTTCTTTGTCGGGCAGGACTTTCTGGTGACGATTCACCGCGCGCCGCTGGAGTGTATTTCCAACAAGAAAGACAAGGTCGCCTTTGAGCAGATCCCCCTTTACACCCTGGTCAAATCCCTGTGCGTACAGACAATAAAAAGTTTTGATGCCCCCCTGGATGTTCTGGATTCCAAAACCGATGTGATTGAAGAGCGTGTGTTCGCACTCAAACGCCGCACCATTCTGCGCGAAGGTTATCAAATCAAACGCAAGGCCGCTTCCTATCGCAAGATCTTCAAATTCACCGCAGACGTCTTTAACAAGATTCACCAGCACGAAAATATTCCACTGAAGGACATACAACAGGTGCGTGAACCTTTGGAAAAAGTGGCCTTTTATGCCGATGATATTTATGAGGAAATCACCGGTCTTTTGAACCTGCATTTATCGTTGATGTCGCAAAAAACCAATGAAGCGTCTTTCCGCACCAATGAAGTGATGCGAGTCTTGACAGTGCTATCCATGTTCTTCCTGCCCTTGAACTTCATTGCCGGGGTTTACGGAATGAACTTTGAAAACATGCCCGAATTGAAAGAGCCCAACGGCTACTATGCTACTTTAGCATTTATGGTGATGGTCGTGATCGGCATCACCTGGTGGATCTATAAAAAAGGCTGGCTGAAAAAAGAAGAACTCTAAGTGCAGGCCGTCGCCTGCACTGCTTACGACAGCTTATGTCCGGGCCCGTGCCTGAACGAAGGAATAAAAGAACACGGCGTTCGGATCACTTGCAACCCTTGCCATTTCTTCCTTCACCCCTTCAACAACCTCCTGGGAAATGCATTTAGCTTCCACCAGCTGATCGCTGGCACTAAGCAAAAGCTCTGTCCAGTATTCGATGCAGTCCTTGCGTGCTTGCGGATAACGATTATCCAGGAACCACGTTTTTATTTCCGTGTGGATGTCATGATATCCCAGCTGCATGAAGAAGTTCCCAAGCTTCGCTCCAACAAAGGGATCGCCTTTTTGTTTCAGCTGATATTCATTGAACGCCATCCAGTACTTCCAGACATTCGGTGAATACGGATCAAGGAAAAAGGAAGCGTTCATCACTTCCGTGGCATAGACGACAGAGCCCGGACGTAACACCCGGCGCACTTCCGACAAAACCCGGATCGGATCAGGGACATGCTCCAGAATCCAGCACAAGAAAGCACCGTCAAAAGAGTTCGAAGAAAAATCCATCGCTGTGGCATCCATCTCCTTCAACTCAAAGCGCTGCTCGGCAAAAGGCAGATGACTCAGCCGGTGTTTGGCGGCCGAAAGTTGTTTTGTGCTGCGATCAATGCCTGTCAGCTTCAGATCAGGAAACCGTCGCAAAATGATTTCACTTTGCGCCCCAACCCCACAGCCGACTTCCAGCAGATCTTTGACATTGGATAAATTGATATTTTGATAAACCGTGTGTTCACCGAAACGCGCCTGTTTGCGCAAACGATCTTGTTCTTCTTTGGTGAACCCATGCAGATAAGGAAAATCAGCCATCGAAAGCCCCCTTCGGAGGTAGAACTTCTATTTAATAGCTGAGCCCCCGATTGCTCAAGCCCTCTCACTCTGCGCCAGCACAAAGCAAAAGTTGTCATGCGGCAAACTTAAGAAACCTAACCTTGTTTCACCAGCGCAAATTGAGGCCCCGCCCAGCTGCGGGGCTGGTCGCAGGCAACAACGCAGCGACCTCCGTGGGCGCCACGACGGCGCGCACCCGCGCGAAGCGCGGGCCACGGCAGAGCCCGGATGGCGTGTCGCGGAGTTGTTGACTGAGGCTAGCCCCGCAGCTGGGCGGGGCCGACTAGAATCCTTCCCAGCGTACGTTGACACGGGGAAATTCGATCCAGTCTTCGTTGGGTGGAAAACCGTCGGGACGAGGTTCGGTGCTGCCTTTGAAACTTAGGAAGGCCGTCAAAGCACATATAAATGCCTCAAAGGCGTGATTGTTTTCAATCATCAGCTTCACATCCTGGTCGTACACGAACGCGACGTTGTGCGTGCTTAAAGCGCTCAGAATTTCGCGACGACTTTCATCCCCGCCGATGGCGTGTTTATGAAAGCGCAGATGACTTTTCATCACATTCAGCGATCTCCCCAAGCGCCATACGGAAAGCTTAGGAAACACTTCGATGCACTTTGCTTTCAGTCCGCGCTGCAAGTACATCGCCCGCGCCAACAAGGGGGCCGTATTCGCCCCCATCGCGTGCTGCAGAATAAAGGGCTCTTCCAGTTCGGAAGACACATACATCTCAACACAGCGCTGAGTATACGGCGTAAACAGCTTGCGTGGTTTCTTCTTTTTATGCAGTTTGCGGGTGTACTCCCACATCCATTTGACGTGGGGCTTTTTGCAGTCCTCAATGCTGTTGCAGCAGTCTTCCGACTGCAAACACACAGGCAAACGGAATGGCACATCAAATGCGATCAGATCAATTTCATTGTGATACTGACGAATGACTTCCTGAATTTTGAAATCAGCAGAATGGACTTCGTCACTTTTGATTTTTTCCACCAAACGCGACAGGAAGATTTTTTTGTGTTTGGGATAGTATTCCAGAACGGCCAGACAGGCCTTGTCGGTTTTACCGCCCCCCAGGGACAGACCGATGAAACGATGAACATCTCCGGCATGCGTCGCCGAAGCCGCAGTCTTTTTAACTGCGGTCTTCTTCGTCGTCTTTTTCTTTACAGGGGATCGACGGGTTTTGCGTCCATCACCTGGAAGCCGGCTTTTTGGCATGCGTTGGCTACTCCCTCACGTTTATCCGGAGGACACCAGACCAGCACACAGCCCCCGCCCCCAGCTCCACAAATTTTAACAGCCTCAGCCCCATTCTGCAAAGAGACTTCCGCTAGCTTGTAGATCTCAGGACTTGAAAATTCCGGGGCCAAGCGGACACGGGCTTCAAATTCGCGTTTAAACAATCCCCCCAGGTCCTTCCAGTTGCCGGCACGGATGGCATGCTCGGTCTCAATGGCAATACCTTTGAGATCACGCAAAGCCTGTAATGTTCGCGGGTCCTTGATAACAGAATCCTTCATCACTTCAAAGTTGTTAAGACCTGAATGATGAGCCTTGCCGGTATAAACCAGCATGAACTTTTCCGCCAGCGGAGTCTGCGACACCGGCAGCACCTTTTGTTCGATGCCGTCATAACTGTAGTGCAGGACATTGATGCCCCCGGAAGCCGCCGGATAATAATCCTGGGTCCCGGTTGGAGTGTTTAGAATCTCAGCTTCAATATTGTGAGCCACGTGAACCATGGTGTGCACGTCTTTAAACGGCTTTCCACAGAACTGGGCAAAAGCTTTCATCAAGCTGATGGTCAGACTGGAGCTGCCGCCCAATCCCCCGCCCACCGGGCTTTGGGAAGAGGTTTTCAATGTGAAACCTTGTTTTGGCATCCAGTAGCGAAGCTGAGTCTGCAGCAAAATCATTTTTGGATCGGTATCTGCCAATGCCTCTTGCAGGTTGCTGTAGGCCTTGCGCAGTTTCAAATCAGCGGACTCCAGCACGATTGTGGAATCGTCGTGCGGAGTCAGTTCCGCCACCGTGTAAATATCTATGGCCACGTTGACGGTGGAAGCTCCATTGATGAACAAATAAAGGGGCCACAAATCCAATGTGCCCCCAGCCAAATCCACACGCGTTGGGGATTTTACTACAATCTTCTGCATTACTTTTCTTTCTGCTCGGCCATCATGGCCTGCGATTCTTCTGCTTCACTTTTTTTGGGTTGTTTTGGTTCGGACACTTCACGCAAGTCCGCCAAAGTGGCTTTGATAAAGCGATCCAAAGCGCCTGGTTCCATTTTCAATTGCTGCGCAGGTTCCGAGACCTTTGCATAGATGCCCAGGTCCTGCGCCTGCCCCACTTCGGCCTTCCATTTTTTATCGGCCATGGTCAGATCCATCACAAACAGATTCTTCAAGGCTGGAAGTTTAGCTTCCACGATCTCAGACGCCTTGGCATCGGCGATGGATGTCAGGAACTCACGCACCTTGTTCTGATCCAGTTTCAGATTTTTTTGCGTCGGAGCCACCCATTGACCCTCCACGCGGCGGATCTCAAAAGTTCCCATCTGGTTTTTCAGACGGACTTCATCCACGCTGGCAATTTTATGGCGTAGGAAGCGGCGTTCACGGAAATCCATGACACCTTTATTCACGCGGTTTTGCCAAATGGAATTTACCACCAGAACTTTGTTTTCCCCGTCACGACGGGCAAACACGTTGTCTTCAAAATTACGCTTTTCAGAAATTTCAAAGACGTTCTGGGTGCCGGCTGTGGTCTTGAAAGTCACTTTACCCGCGGGTTTATCCAGACCATAAACGGCCCAGTTGATGTTTTCACCCTCGGCGGCCGTTTCAATGATACGTTCAGGGAAAGCCCCTTTGACAAAATCATCCACCGCTGTGTTGTCGGCCTGATCTTTGAAAGGCTCTTCCATGTTCCAGCCATCCACGGAGCGCTTTAAGGTGATCTTCTGATCTGCCTTTTCAACCTGAACCCAGTCCACTTGTTCAAAGTTCACGGTCATCAGGCGTGCGTCCATCGAACGCTTTTCTTCCATCTTTTTTTCGTGGAAGAAGTCGTAAACCGCATAACCCCCAAAAACCAGCAGACAGATGACAAGAATTGTACGCCCTTTGAGTTTCATTACGCATTTCTCCTTCTAAGCCACAGACCGACGCTGGTGCCCAACAAAAGAATAGGAAGTGGGATGATGAAAGCAAACAAGAAAAGACCAAACTTGGTTTCTGTCAGGATCATTTGTGTCGCCAGAGGCTCTTTCGGCGTGATGCTGATCAGATTTTCCTCTTTGGCCAGGGCCGCAATGGAATTCAGCACTAAATCCCGGTTCAGATTCTGATACAGCATCTGATTGGTCAGGAAGTCCACGTCCCCGGCGATGATCGCGGTAAAGTCCTTGGCACTTTCATCCCCGGCCCATTTACCACTGACCTCATCCACCAAAGCATAGGTGCCCTCGGGACCTTCACCGCGGATCTGCATGGATGGGAAGGCCATCGCATTCGGAGCTGTGGAAACCAGCTCATCCACGATCACACCTTTAACAATGTCCACCTTTTTCAAAGACTGCGGATAGCGGAACAACGTCACTTCCGAACGTCCAAATGGCTTGGTGATCTTGTTGTTCATCGAGAAGATCACACCCATGGTCGGCCCCTGATTGATGCCTTTACCCATGACGGTTTCGACCTGATTCAGGATGTAGTTGTTTTCAAACTGCACACCCATCTTGGCCACCAGCTTTTCAAGACCTGCGGTGTTCTGGGATTCAATCGCCAAAAACAGACTGCCGCCGTTTTTCAGGTAACCTTCCAGCGCGTCGATTTCAAAAGCCTGGAAGCCCTGAACCGGGCCCGCCACCACGATCACATCCGCATCTTCAGGAATCTTGGCATTTTGAATCAGGGAAAGCTCTTTCACTGTGTAGCGGTTGTTTTCAAGCAGCGATTTCAAAGAACCCAGGCCCAAGCCCTCTTTGTTTTCGCTCAAAGCTTTTTCACCGTGACCAACTGTAAAGTAAACTGTCTTGTTCTTTTCGCGAGTGACCTTTACAAGTGCGCTGGTAAAATCCTGCTCGTCGATTTTTTCGATGCGGTTGCGGCGGCCTTTGTAATCCAGGAACACCACACCACTGCCCTTGTCGACGCCGTACTCTTGCGCCAAATCCGGGCGTTCATTCACTTCCACGAAATCCAGCTGCACCTTGCTGCTGTGATCCTGGTACTTTTTGATCAGCTCACGGAACAGGCGGCGGTTTTCTTCGTTGCCCTCAACACCTTTTTTATAGAAGAAATAAACCTTCAGGTCTGAATCCAGGCTTTTAACAAGCTTGATGGATTGCTCCGACAAAGTATTGACCCGTGCAGAAGAAAAATCCCAGGTCTTAGTGTGACGGGCACCGATATAGTTCACAGCCCCCAAGACAGCCAACAACAGAAGGATCAGCATCCCCATGCTCATGCCTTCTTTGGTGGTCTTCATGGTGAAGAACTCTTTAAAGAAAGCGCGGTCCTTGATAAGCCCGACCAGAACAAACACCACGGCCAGGCCCAAAGCCAGCCAGCAGAACGGGACCCAGTCACCCAATAGGTAACGAGTGATGGACATGGCGACCAAAGAAAACCCAGCGAACAGGAAAGAAATTTTGCTCAATTTACTCATGACTTATCTCCAACGTGAGGATTCAACAACACGCTCTGCCAGGAAACAGAACAGGACAATAATACTGAAGAAGAACACCAGCGCATTAGAGCGCACCGTGCCTTCCACCAGACTGGAAAGATGACTGCTCAGGGAAACGTGCTCAAAGATCTTGCGAGCCGCTTCGCTGTCCATAACTTCCGTGCCAATGCCAACAAACCAGATGGACACGTTGAAGATCACCGACGCCACATACGCCACGATGCTGTTTTCAGTCAAAGAAGACGCAAACAGATCCATCGCCGCATACACAGCCCCCACCAGGAAGATTCCCAGGAAAGCCACAACCAGCGGCCCCCAGTTCACCGTCGCCAAAGTGGACGTCGCCACCGGGTACAACAATGCCAGCATCACCAGACCACCCACAGCACCCAAGGCGGCCAGGTACTTGCCCAGAACGATCTGCAGGGATGTCACTGGTGAAGTCAGAAGCAGATCAAAAGTGCGAAGCTTCTTTTCTTCCGCAAAAAGTTTCATCGTCAAAGCGGGAACCACAAAGATCAAAAGCAGGTTCAGATAAGACAGCTGGCGAAGGAACACCCCGTAATGGATGTTCAACTGGTTCTGAGGAACCCCCTGTTGCATCACGTAGTTCATCAAAAGCTGCGAAAACAGATTCAATTGAATCGGATACACCCAGCTGAACACCAGGCTCATCAGGAAGCAGATCACCCAGAATGTTGAGTTGAAGTAAAAACCCTTCAGCTCTTTTTTAAAGATTGTCATTGTTGGATTCATGCCTCACCTCCACGTTCCTGCTGACCATATGTAAGTTTCAGGAAGACATCTTCCAGATCCCGTTTGGCCTGACTCAGTTCCAGCAAACCGTAACCGCCGGTTACAAGCTGGGACGATACGTTTTCAACGGCCTCTTCGCCGCCTTTCAGATCAATGTTCCATTCTTTGCGGGAAGCACCCAATTGAACACCTGTGACCGCACTGACACTGGAAAGGACTTTCTTCATGTCTTCCACGTCCTTGCGCAGTCGCACGTGCAGGCGCACCTGCCCCTGATCCAGGGCCGAAAGATTTTGAATGCTGTCTTCCGCCACGATCTTGCCTTTATTGATGATGATCACCTTTTCGCAAGTCGCTTCCACTTCCGGCAGGATGTGAGTGGAAAGGATGATGGTGTGCTGGCCCTTCAGGGCTTTGATCAATTCACGGATCTCGGCCACTTGTTTTGGATCCAGGCCCACGGTCGGCTCATCCAGAATCAGAACTTCCGGATCAGACACAATCGCCTGGGCAATGCCCACGCGCTGCTTGAAACCTTTGGACAGGTGATGGATCAGACGTTTTTGTACATCGCCCAGATTGGTTTTTTCGATGGCGTTGTTGACACACGCTTCGATCTTTTCTTTAGGAACTTGCTTCAGGGCTGCCACATAGCGCAGATAATCGCGCACAAACATGTCAGCATAGACCGGCGGAATCTCTGGCAGATAGCCGATGCGTTTTTTAACTTCCAAAGGATTTTCAAAAACATCAAATCCCGCGACAGAGGCATTGCCATGGCTTGGGGCCATGAAGCCTGTGATGATTTTCATTGTCGTGGATTTACCAGCTCCGTTGGGACCCAAAAAGCCCACAACATCACCCTTGGAAATGGAGAAGTTCAGTTTGTCGATGGCCCGACGAGGACCATAATCTTTGGTGAGATCTTTGACTTCAATCACGATGCAATCTCCTCTATATTCTAGAGGAAAATGTTAGACCGAATTACCCCCAAAAGGTACCTGCTTACTTTTTCCGAAGCGTCGCGGCGTAAGAGTTTAATTCAGCGTCAGTTGGAACGATTTTTCCGAGTGGTAGGTGACGCGCCCCAATTTGTCGCCCTTGATCGGACGGACAAAACGGCATTCAACGATCACGACCGCCACTTTTTGACCGACCATCAGGGATTTGGACGACAGGGATTCACGGGCCACCCAGGCGGCGACCTCCTGCACTTCGGCCGGAGTGATTTCCTGATCGCGCTGGCGATGGATGATGGCGTGGGCACCCGGATAATCCTTTAGATGCAGCCAGTAATCCCAAGCTTTGGCCTGCCGAAGCAGAGCCAGATTGTCAGCGCCGGACTTCCCGCAGTAGGCCAAAGCACCTGAAGCCAGGTGCAACTTGCGTCCCCGAGCCTCGGCCTTTTTCATCAGATCCACCAAAGCGGGCTTGCTTTGTTTTTGCGAATACCGCGTGGCCTCAAGCTTCTGGATTTCAATCAAAAGTTCATCCAGACGCTCGCGAGCACCCTCTTTTTTTCCGACCATTTGTTTGGCCTTGGAAAAGCAGTGCTCAATGTTCCAGCTTAAGGACTGCCTGCGATCCACACATGACTGCAAATCCTCGGGCACCTCGAGTGTGCCGTGGGTTTTCAAATACTGACCGGCCTCGTACCACAAAAGTTCACGATCGCTTTCGATCTGCTTTTGGATTTCACTTAAGGCCTTCCGTTTTTTCTCCAGATCCTTCTGTTTCTGTTTTTCCCATTGGGCGACCGGATCCAGATTCGTTGGTTTTTTGCCGCCGGATTGTTCTGCCAGCCACTCTTCGTGAATGGCGGCCAGATCGCGGGGCTCGGGGGGATTTTCCACCACCGGCGCCGCCGACAGATCCAACGGACGATCCCAGGCCACTTGCTTGCCGTGAGCTTTGACGATCAGATTGCATTGCTTTGGAATCAGACGAATTTCAAGTTCGCAGTCCATCGTGGCATTCTTCAACTGCAGACGAACCACACGGCCGAAGGCCTCTTGCACCGCCATGGAAGTGACATACAAATTGCGCCCGTGGGAGTTCAGGAAAAGACTGACCGGCTTGGTTTTCGGGCCCTTTTTAAACGGACACTGATCCTCGAAAAGCAGCAGCATCGGGGTGTTTGGCACAAGGTCCAGTATCATCCAATACATGGTTCCGCGCAGATGAAAACCCAAAGCCAGACCTCGGTCATTAACCAGCACGTCCTGCAGCTGTGCGCCGTCCAAAATTGGAGCAAAATAAGAGACAAAATGCTGGAGTTCTTGCTGTGTCAGGGCCTTCATTGGTCCAAGTCTCTCATCCTTTGGGCCAAATTTCTATGGGTGATGCTCAGGTTCGAAGAAGGAAAACCGATATTTGAAGGGTATGAACACAGATATGCTGCTAAAAATCGTAGAAACCCAGCTTCAAGAAACCCAGAACATGCGCGAAAAGACGCCGGACTTCATCCGTAAGGTCGTTCATCTTTACACGCTGCAATTGATGAAAGTCGGCTCGATTCCGATGGAATTCATGGAAGATGTGCTGACAGACATTGAAGCTGAAGCCATTGAAATCTACCGCAAAAAAACCTACGGTTTTTTAACTTTGGAAGAATACCGCAAACATAAATTCCGTCAAAAAGACGACAACTAGTCACCCACAAAGCGAACTGAAAAGTTCGCTTTTTTATTCTTCGACTTTCTCGATCACAGCAAAATACAAAGGACCAAAACCACACTGATCGGGCATGTAAGCCACACCCAGTTCGGTTCTCTCTCCGCCCACACCCACAGGTGCTTCCAGCAACTTCACCGCTGATTTTTTCTTTTTCAAAAGTTTGCGAACGACATCGTCATTTTCTGCCGGGCTGATCGAGCACGTGGAATAAACGATGCGCCCCCCGACTTTCACCGCCAGAAAGGCTGCCGCCAGCAATGAATACTGCCGTGCCGCCAGATGTTCGGTGCGACGGGGGCTCCACTCGTCTTGGGCTGCCTGATTTTCCAGAATATGGCGCTCACCTGAACATGGGGCATCCAGCAGAACCCGGTCAAAGCTGCCGGGCTCTTTCAAACCAAACTGCACCCCGTCTTTGCCAGTCACCCACACCCGATTGCGCACTTCGCGCGGCACATACTGCTGAATGACTTTCTTCAAGCGTTCGCGACGCTCCGGCGAAAGGTCATTGCAGAAAATCTCACCCTCGCCCCCGAAAGATTCAATCATCACCAGACTTTTCCCACCCGGGGCCGCGCACATATCCAAAAGACGATCACCCGGCTGCACGTCCAAGGCCCGCGCCACCATGACGCTGGCCGGATCCATAATATAGATATCCAGCAGTTCATCCGAATTGCGCTCGGGCTGACAGCCATGAGCCGGCGTCAACCAATGACAGCCAGGGAGCTCGGACTTCTCAGGGAACTGAGACCAGGATTTAGTGCTTTTATCGGATGGGCTCCACGCGTTCACCCGGGCAACTTGTTGTTCACGGGTTTGCAGGGCAGCGAAGAGGCCCGGCCAGCGGGAACCATAGACTTTTTCAAAATGACGATAAAAGGGATGATCGGTGTTCATCCCCCAAATTTTACTTTCGGATCGGGAAAGAGCAAATAAATTCAGATCCCTGGTCGACAATACTCTTCACCGCGACCGTACCACCGTGACTTTGCATAATATGCTTCACAATGGCCAGACCAAGTCCGGTGCCCCCGGCATCGCGGGTGCGGCCCTTGTCGATGCGATAGAAGCGCTCAAACAGACGATCCAAGTGTTGCTCAGGAATGCCCTGCCCGTCGTCGATCACTCGCAAAATTATGTATTCTTTGATATCGCGTTCCCAACGAATCTGGATGGTCTTGCCAGAGGGAATGTATTTCACGGCATTGGACACCAGATTGCGCAGAACCTGCTCCACTTTGCGGGCATCTGCCAAAAACGGTGGCACATCGCCGTTCACGCGGATGGTGATGTTTTTTTCCGCCGCCATCACGGCCAGCTCTGACACCACATGCTCAGAAATCGCCAGCGGATGAATCATTTCAAGCTTCAGCTCGGAATTTGATGCCTCCAGAGTGTTGATGCTAAGCATGTCATTCACCAGATCCATCAGACGGTCGATATTACGAGAAACAATATCCAGGAACTTGCCGGCCTGCTGAATCTGGCCGGTTTTTACGTCCTCTTTCAGTGTGTCGACATAGCCCTTGATGGACGTCAGTGGAGTGCGCAGCTCGTGAGACGCGTTTCCAACGAAATCCATGCGGATCTGCTCGGCCCGTTTCATCTCGGTGATGTCATGGAAGATCCCCACAACACCGTAAATCTCTTGCGTCTTTTCATTGCGGATCGGGTTCACCGACACGGCAAAGAAGCGGGGCTGATTGTCGATCAAGGTCGGAAGTTTCACGGTGAAACGCTGAACCTTGCCGATCTTGATGGTTTTGCCAAAGCCTTCCAAAACATCGGAAGAACGAATGGCGTCTTTCAATCGCAGAATCTGCCCGTTCAGAAGGTCGGACGACAGGAATTGCGCGGCAAATTGAGAATTAAAATAAAGAATCTTTTCATCAAGACTGACCGATACCAGGCCCTCGGCCACGGCGCTCATAAAGGCCTGGGATTCTTCCTGGGACTGCAGATAGCGCGCTTTGCGGCTTTTCATCTTGCGATGAATGCGGTCCAAAGCCAGTTCCAGCTCGGAAATGTCAGCGGTTTCATCGTCTGCCAGATCGTCTTCTTGTTCTTTCACCAGACTGCCGAAGGTGCGTTTGCTGGAAATGCGCAAAGCTTTCAGGATCACCCGGTGAATGGGTTTTGCAAAACGATAGGATGTGATGGCAGAAACAAGAATACTGAAAACAAAAAAATTCAGCAGGGCTTCGTTATAGACAAATGGACGAACTCCGTGGCGAACATCGATAACAGAAATGACCGCCAGATACAGACCATTGAAGGCCACTACCTGCCAAGAGAAGTAGCGCCAGTAAACTCGCCATGGGAATCGGATAAATCGCTTCATGCGATGTCTACTTTAACCCGATATCCAACGCCACGGATAGTCTCAATACGGTCTCCCCACTCCCCTAACTTCTTGCGTAATCCGAAGACGTGGGTGTCGATAGTGCGGCCAACCACATTAATACCCTCGCCCTGAATGTTTTCAATCAGTTGTTCGCGGGTCAAAACGCAGCCATGATTCTGCACCAGGGCCCCCAACAGCTTGAACTCGGACGGAGTCAAATGCAGAGGTTCGCCGTTATAGGAGATCTCGTAAGACTTAAAATTGATTTTAAGACCCAACAAGGACACTTCGCCATCATCCGCGGCCGGAGCCGCCGCCTGCACCTGGGAACGGCGCAAAAGAGCTTTGATTCGAGCAATGAAAACGGAAGGATTGAAAGGTTTGGTCATGTAGTCGTCGGCCCCTTTTTCAAGGCCGGCAACGATGTCCTGAGGTTCGGTTTTAGCGGTGACCATCAGTACTGAGGCACCGGTGTTTTTGGCTTTGATTTTATCTACGATGTCGACGCCACTCAAGCCCGGCAGCATCCAATCAAGGACGAACAAGGAATAGTTCTGGCGATTCATTTCGTTCAGGGCTTCTTCGGCGGAAGCACATTCGGTCACTCGGTACCCTTGACGAAGCAGGTGCAGAGCCATCAGCTCCCGGATTTCCTGCTCATCTTCCACCACTAGCACATGAACTGAATTATCAGCCAAACTTTCCTCCGTGTCGGACGTCCTTGCCGGTAAAGGCAAAGATCACGTCTTCTGCGATATTCGTCGCGTGATCTCCAAGACGTTCCAGATTTCTTGCAATCAAAATCAAATCCATGCCCGCTTCCACATCATCCGAGTGGGCTTTCATGTGCGCCATCGCGTCCTGGAAAACCTTGTTTTTCAGAGCGTCGATTTCGTCATCCATCAACAGGATCTTTTTGGCCTGCTCAACGTCACCACGGACGAAGCTGTCCAAAGAGCCCTTCACCATGCGGCCGGCGATTTCAGACATTTTCTGAATGTCGCTCAACTGCTGCTGGATGGGTTTGCGCCCAAGATAATCCTTACCGGAGTAAGAAATATTCACTGTCTGATCACCCATGCGCTCCAGATCGTTGTTGATCTTAAGAACGGAAATGATCAAACGCAGGTCTTTGGCCACCGGGCCCTGCTTTGCCAGTACGTGCATGCAGGCGTTGTCCACGCGGATGTGGTCTTCATTGATCAGTTTTTCGATGTCATGAACACCGCTGAACATGTCGACGTCACGGGACAACAAAGCCGCGGTCACCTGAGCCAGAGATTTTTCAACATGGCCACCCATCAGAAGAATCATTTTTTTCAGGTCTTCCAGTTGAATATCTATCGCTCTTTCCATGGTATCCACCTTTAGCGCTTGGCTTGATTTATAATGATTTGAAAAATAAAGACACCGCTTAACACGGCATCTCTAGTGATTCTAACAGAAACTTAACACACTCTAGAACAGGACCTGAGCGGCCAGCTCCAGCTTGGATCGCTCGCGGGCCCCGGGGGCGAATTCCTCACCGTATTTGGTGTGATCAACCGCCAAGGCCGCCTTAATATCATCCGTCACTTGATAGCCCAAAGCAAGAATCGCGGTCTGCAAATCCTTGCCGTCCTCACCAACGACAGGGTTCAGATAATCATAACGCACCAAAATCTCCGCCTTAGGCCCTGTATGCACCACAGCGTAAAGACTGGCACCCTCGCCCCGGACGGACTGGCCGCTGAGCGCCGTCACATCCACCCCGTCCGCCATCTCATAATCGCGAAGGGCGTCGGCCGGGTCCTTGGTGGCGAGGTACTCCAAAGCCACCATCCACTCGTCTTCTTTTTCGTAGGCCAAAAGCCCCTGGATGCGTTCCTTCAGGCCCACGTCGGCACCATAAAGATCGTAACTTCCACGGACATAACTCAAATTCAAAGACCAAGGGGACCACTTAAAGAACCGGGCAAAAAGTGTGAACTCTTTGTGCGGGCCTTCCTCTTTTTCCTCGGCCCCTTCCCCGTTGGTGAGGTTCAAAGCCCACTCGCCATAGTCATGCGGGAGCTGGGACATGAAGGACACGCCCAAATCGGAATAAGACAGGTACTTCCACTTTTCCGTCATAGACCAGGCGGTCTGCCCTAGGAAACGATATTGATAGTTCTCGTATTGAGCCTCTTGCCAGGTTTGTGGAATCAAGCCGGCGCGCAACGCGTTCATGCCTTCAAAGAAACTGACCAGATCCAAGTAGGCCTCGCGAACTCCGACATCAAAGCGATTGGGACTGATGTCCTTTTGTTCGGATCCTTCCATTGTCACAACCAAAAGGTTGTCCTCTTGCAGGGGGATATGAAGGTTTAAAAAAAGGGACGGAACTGCAAAAGCCGAGTTCCCGCGTTCACCCGTCGGCAGATTCCAGACAGAGGCCGTAGCGTCCAACTCGCCGGTCAGTTCGATCTCAGAAAGAGCCAAAGCCTGCGTGGACGCAAAAAGTGAAAATAAAGAGCCAAGAACGATTTTTTTCATGTCTCTCATGCTGCCATCTTTATATACTGTTGCCAAGGAAAGGGAGCTTTACGTGTCACGTCGTATATCCGCCATCGATATCGGGTCCAACGCCATTCGTATGATGATTGCCGACATTCATGAGCAAGCTCCGTATCTGCATATCGTGAAGAAGTACCGGGCCGCTGTCCGACTGGGGCATGATGTTTTCACCCAAGGGGTGATCACGCCGGCATCTTTGGAAATTGCCAAGGCCACCTTTCAGCGCTATGCCCTGACCAACCGTGAACTGGGTGTGACCAAGTGCCGGGCGGTGGCCACTTCTGCCAGCCGGGAAGCGAAAAATCAGAAGGAGTTCGTGGACCTGATTTACAAAACCTCGGGCATCAAGATCGAGGTTATTGATGGCACTGAAGAGGGCCGTCTGATTCATCTGGCTGTTCGTAAAGAGCTGGATCTGGACAACAAAAAGTCGATGCTGATTGATATTGGCGGCGGCAGTGTCGAGGTCACGTTTTCGCAGGGACCGAAGATGATTGCGACCAAGTCGTTCCCGATGGGGACGGTGCGTATTCTGGAAAACCTGGCCAAAAGAAACCTGACTGAAAATCATATGAATATTATCATGGGCGAATTCATCGGTGCCCTGGGTGAGCATATCTATAAGAACTGCGATCACGACCCGGTGGATTTCGCCATCGGTACTGGCGGCAATCTGGAATGCCTGGGCCAACTGAAGGGTGAGCTTTTAAAAAAGTCTCCACAAACCTTCCTGACCCTGGCAGAACTCACCGAAATCATCGACCGCCTGCGCTCCCTCAAGGTCAAAGACCGCATCGAAAAACTGCACCTTCGCCCCGACCGCGCCGACGTCATCGTCCCCGCCGCCATGCTGGTGCAAACCATCATGCGCCAAGCAGAAACCGAAAAGATCCTGATCCCCAACGTCGGCCTGCGCGACGGCCTGATCTGGTCCATGCTCTGACCCTGATTCCCTGATTTCCGACCCTCGCCCCATCCGTTCCGCCACCACCACCCCCATTGCTTTTGGGACCCTCGCCCGCTTTGCAGCTATGGCTCTCCATCAAGGAGTTGCACATGGCAAAACACTTTTCTTTTGGCGGCGATCTTAAACATGACTTCAATGGAACCTCTTATGGAGGAGAACTTTCTAAAGGCAAACGACGAAGCCAGCGACCACTTTCGAATTTCGAACCGATTCATCTGGTATTAAAGAGTAACAAAGCCTTCGGGCGAAGGTCCCTTTTGCATCCTGCGAACAGGAAAATGCTTCTGAAATACACGCGAAGATTTGTATTTCGTTTCAAGGTGAGACTTTACAGCTTTGCCAATGTCGGAAACCACATCCATATATTGATCCACGTCCCTGATCGCAAAGCCTATGTCAGTTTTATCAGCGCACTGACAGGCACCATCTCTAAAATGATCTTCAAATCCGCCGGCATGTGGGACCTTCGCCCCTTCACTCGTGTCACCTCTATGGGGCGAGGGTTCGGAATTGTGCGGAAGTATATAGAAAGGAACGTCGAACAAGGGTTGATGGTGGTGGAATCCATTATGAAGAAAGATCCACTTTGGCGGCGGGCCGGATTTGATTCGGTGATTTGGTCCTGGGGATAGACTGGGGCGAGGGTCCCAGAACATGGGAAAGAGGAGGTAGAAAACTGACAGTGTGGTGAGTGAAATGTCACTGGTCCCGGAGTGAGACAGCGGTTTTAGCGTATTCGGTTTTAAGTCCGTCATAATTCAGATGGCGAAGCTTCTTTGGCACCGCTCTTGCCTTTATTCATAGTGAGACAACTTTTTTAAAAGGGGTTCCTATGAAGTCCGCAAAGTCTTACATGAATGTTCTGGCCATGAGCTTTATCGCCACGACTCTTGCCTTTGGTGCGTCCTCGGCCCATGCCTTCGACATCCCCCTAAAAGCCAGTGACATCAAGACTGTGGCAAAACCCGCTTCCCAGAAAAAATCCAAAACAGTCTTCCTGGCTGTTGACGGACTTAGCTACACAGCCTTTGCAGCCGCCCAAAAACAGGGCCTCTTTAAAGAATTCCCCAGCTTCGGCGCACACGTGGCCCCGTTCCCATCCATGACCGACCTTTCCTGGGCAACGCTGACCCACACTTCTGAAATCTTCGGTGCTGCTGGACGCATTAAATCCGTTGAAGCCACCTACTTCGATGAGTCCTCCCAATCAATCCAAGGCGACCCACGCGACTATTACCGTCGTTTGGCTTCCCCTAAATACTACATGGGTGCATTTGAATCCTTCTTCAACCCTTACGTAGAAGCTCTGATGTATTTCCCGACCGAGGAAGTTCCGAAACTTGAAATCAAAACTGTTGTCGATGAACTTTCTGCCGCCAAATCCAAACCCGTCCTGACGGGCTATATCGGAGCCATCGACTCCACCGCCCACACACAAAAAGACCGCCTGTTCCCGGTCATGAGAATCCTGGACGCGGAAATCAAACGACTGATCAAAAACTTCAAAGACAAAGGTGAAGACTTTGAAGTGGTTCTGGTATCCGACCACGGCAACATCGGCCGTTTCCAGGAAGGCTCCGCTGAAATGGAACTTTTGGGCGTTGATATCGGTGAAGTTATCACTCGCGCTGGCCTGAACAACGTCCAACAACTGAAAGACTCCAAAGACGTCGCCGTGCCTTTGATGGCCCTGGGCACCTGGGGTCCGGTATATCTGAAAGACCGCAAACAAATGCCTCGCCTTATTGAGGAATTCAAAAAGGCGAACTGGTTTGACATGGCCGTTTACATCAACCGCAACAACGCTTCAGACACCCTCATGACCGTCGAAACCTCCACCGGTGGGGCGAAGGTCCAATATGACAAGAAGAATGGGTTGTATTATTACTATCCGGAACAAGGGAATCCTTTGGATATTCCTAAGGAGTATCATTCCACCAAGTCGGCCCCAAAGGCTATGAAAGCCGATCAGCTTTTAAAAATCACAGCCCTCACTAAATATCCGGATTCTATCTTCCGCCTGATCGAATCAGCTTCTGAGCGCAATTTTGATTTCCCTGACTTCATTCTGACCCTGAAAGATGGGCACTACATCAAGTCGGCATTGGGTGGTTTCACTAAAATGTACCGCACCCACGGTTCATTGACGGCGGCCTCCAGCTTCGGCCTGGTGGCTTCCACAAAAAGAATCATCCCGGGCCAGATGCGTTCCAAAGACATCCTTCCATTCTTCAATATCAACGCCAAAGACCTGTTCGGTGCCACAGCTCAGCGCCACGAAAAATCCGGCCGCGAAGCCCTGCAGGAGGTCAACATCAACTCCCGTCGTGGTGTTGAGACTCAAGCCAAAGACCTTTCCCAAAAGCGCATCTTCCAACACCTGACCAGATTCGTGTCTGACACGCGTCCTTACTTCCTGGTGTCTGAAATCAAGAGCTTCATGGATGCCTTCAAGTTTGATCCATTCAAACAACCAGGTTCCAGCTCTATGAGCCCGATGAACTTTGACATCTCCAAGTTCGACGTCAACACCATGATCAGCCCAGAAGACATCGGTGCGGTGACGGATGCGGTCCTGACTGCAGGTTCAGTTGAGAACCTGATGAACGATCCGCGCATCGAAAAAGTAAAAGCCAAAGTCGGCATCCTTCAGGATACCAAAACCGCAAACCTGGATCTGAAAACCACCGACCTGACTTCCGGTGGTATCATGGGTGACATCGCGAAATTCGTGCTGCCAGCCAAACGCGCCGTCATGAAAATGTACCAGCTTCCCTACCTGCTGGAAAAATCCATCGTGGTTCAGGAAAAACCATTCCTGCCGGAAACACGTGACATGGTCTTTGCGAAAAACTGGGTTTCCACCAAAGAATCCCTGAGCGCCTCCTTCGCCAAACTGACTGACGTGAAAAAAGCGACTAAAACCAGTGCCGCAGAACAACTGCTGAAAGAGACCATCAAGGAAGCAGACCTTGAGGACCGCATCTATCCAACACCACTGACGAAGATCTACAACTCCAAGCTGGAAGACGTGACCTTGGTGTATGTTCCAGGCATCTATAACAGCATCTTCGACAAAGAGATCTTCTCTTTGGGTCTGAATGCCCTGCAGGACGATCTGGGTCTGCGTGTGATCCAGCCGCCAGTGGAAAGCACATGCTCCAGCGACCTGAACGCCGACATCATCATGAACTACATCCGTGACGACTATAAAATGCGCTTGCAGCGTGGCCACAAGGCTCCTCGCTATGTGTTCCTGGGCTATTCTAAAGGTGCGGTGGATACACTTCATGCTTTTGTTAAAAATCCTAGCTTCGTATCCACATACGTAAAAGGCTTCGTGTCTGTCGCGGCTCCATTGCATGGTTCCAGCATCCTGAACACGACGGACGTTCCGTTTGCCCTGGTTTCCGCCCTGTCTGAAAACCAAGGTCCGGAGATCTGCCAGACTGAAAAAACGGCTTCCAAGTCCATTTCCCCGACGGCGATGGATTCCTTCTGGAGAAAGAACGAAAGATCTTTGATCGGTCTGACTCGTTACTTCTCTGTGACCTTTGAAAGTGATCCTGAAGATTCTCACATCTTCATGAAAGCCACTAAAATCATCGGTCAGTTCGAAGAAAACAACGACGGTGTTGTGACGGTGTCTTCTTCCAAGTTCCCGGCGCGCCTGAAGGCTGTGGACATGGGCACCATCAAAGCCGATCACCTGGCTGGTATTTTGTCTTCCCGCTTCAACCAAAAAGCCTTCATGAAAGGTCTGGTGACGGCGCTGGCTGAAGCCAACATCACTGATGACAAGGCCAACCTTGAATGGAACTCCCGAGTGATCCTGTCTGCGGCAAATGCGACTCCGATCAAGAACCGCGCTTACTTCTCTTTGAGCAAGCCGGGCGTGGCGAAGGTCATGCACCTGGGTCACGAAAACCTGGTGGACTTCCTGCCATACGGAAACTCTTACGAGCTGAACCGCCAGGCACTGCCAGCGATCGTGGATCCGGCGGACAGCTATGAAGTGAAAACGAAACTGCCACAATCCCAGCTGCGTTACGATCCGTATGCAGTTCTGGACGTGGCGAAGCTTCCAGATGTCATGGCTGGGGTGAAGGTATCACCTGCAACCAAGTCCAACATGCCTGAAGGCATCAACATCGAGTACCACCACCAGAACATGGTCCACTTCCGCATGGATCACCAGTTCAACTATGAGTCCCGCACTCCGGGTGGCATGGATGACAACAAGGATTCCGGTTACATCACTGCTGAATTTAACGGTGAAAAAGACTGGGCTGCCATGAGAAGTAAAAATAACTCCATCCGTCTGACAACGATGGCGTACAGATTCTCTCCGGCGGAATTCTCGACGATGGATCTGAAGCTGGCCGTTACCAAAGGCGTTAAAGGCGCTGACCCGGTGAAAGGTAAAACCGGCAAAGATGACTCTGCCTTCCAGGTTTGGTTCACAATCCGTGACGGTAAAGCCAACGGTGACCGCACTTTGGTGGATCCTAAGAACGACAAGGTGATCTTGTTTGGTTACTACTGGGGTGACGAAGTGAACGGTGAAGTTCGTCAGGCTGGTTCCGTGTATGAAAACTGGTATTCCAACAAAAACATCGTGGTGGCGACGCTGCCAGAAGCGAAACAACTTTTGTTGAACAACCAGGACATGTTGGGTAAAGCTCAGAACTATAAGCGCAACCTGATGGCGGACCTGAAAAAAGCCTTCTCGGACAGAAATGTGAATGACTTTGAAATCGTGGCCATCACGATCCAGCACGACTCCAACGACGCCGAAGACTCTTCCGAGGCGTTCTTCAAGTCCCTGAAATTCACACCTTAATCAGCCAGGAATTTGGGCGGGATCGAGTACAAAAGCTGTGCTCGGCCCGCTTCGGCTGACGAAAAAGACTCCAGCTCAAGACCGATAATGCCGCTTTTCTTAAGATCAATAAAACTCTCGGCCTTCAAAGACAGCATATAACTGGCAAAAACGCTCAAGTGCGGCTCATGGCCGACAACGGCGATGCGTTTGTAATTGCGCCCCTGCACACGCAGCCATTTCAAGAACGCCTGCGGAGGACTGTGCGGCACCAACTCAGGTGCCTCGACCACTTTGGTTTCATAGTAAATCTGCGAGATGATCTCGGCCGTCTGGCGCGCACGGGTCAATGGACTTGAAACAATCAGGTCGATTTCCTTCACATAATCACGCAGGTTTACGCAGACCTTCTGCATGCGCTTGCGACCCTTCAGGGTCAGCGGACGCAGGTAGTCCTCCTGGCCCTTTTTGGCGAACTCTTCTTTGTCTTCAGCCACTGCGTGACGGATAATGATCAATTCCACTTAGGCCCTACTCCGAATTTGAACTGGTGGATGAACTGGTATTTTCATCCACAAATGTAACCCGGGCTTTCGCAATTTGCATCAGGGTTTGATGCAAACCGACATCCTGCGAGTTCTGACGTACATAAGTCCCATCGGACTTCATTTCCCAGGACTGGCGTTGCTCTTTCACACACAAACTCAGGATCTCCCAGCACTTTTCTTTCAAACTGCGATCCAGAATCGGCACAATGGCCTCCACCCGGGCATGCAGATTGCGATACATCCAATCGGCAGATCCCAGATAGAACTCTCCGTCCACCGGGTCCTTTTCCCCGTTGCGGAAATAGAAAATGCGTGAATGCTCCAGGAAACGACCGATGATCGAGGTCACGCGGATGCGCTCACTCATGCCCGGGACCCCGGGACGAAGACAGCAGAAGCCCCGCACGATCATCTCGATATCAACCCCTTTTTGCGAAGCCGCGTACAGGGCCACAGCAATGTCGTTTTCTTCGAAGTTATTGAATTTGGCAATGATCTGCGCCGGACGACCCGCTTTGGCGTGTTCGGCCTCGCGTTCGATCATGGACTTAAAGCGCGAGAACATATTCACGGGCGCAATCAGCAGATTCTGATAGTTGCTCTTTAAAGATCTTCCCGTCAGATAATGGAAAAACTCCACCACATCATTGGTGATTTCTTCACGCGCCGTCAAAAGCCCCAGATCCGTATAGAATCGCGAAGTCGCCACGTTGTAATTTCCCGTCCCGATATGGCAGTAACAGCGCAAGCCCTCTTGCTCCTGACGAACCACCAGCGCGGTCTTGGCGTGAGTCTTCAAACCAACAACGCCATAAACCACATGCACGCCGGCATTTTCAAGTTCAGTGGCCCAATAGATATTGCGCTCTTCATCGAAGCGCGCCTTCAGTTCCACCAGACACACGACCTGCTTGCCCTGTTCGGCCGCACGAATCAGTGAGCGAATAAAGGGGCTGTTATCACCGGTGCGGTACAAAGTCATCTTGATCGCCAGCACCTTGGGATCTTCACTGGCCACACGAATGAACTTTTCCACCGAAGCCGCGAAGCTTTCATAGGGATGATGCACCAGCTGGTCCGCCATCTTAATGGCGTTAAACATCCCGTGCCCGTCTTCGGCAAATGCGGGCGCCACCACCGGAGTGTAAGGATCAAATTTCAATTTCGGCAGATTTACATCCGAGATCACACCCAAGTCTGTGAAATCCAAAAGACTGGAGGTCTCATAAATGTCCTCTTCAATCAGCTCCAGTTCCTCCATCAGGAACTTCAGCATCCACGGATCCGGGTGCGGCCCGTGCTCCAGGCGCACCACTTCGGCAAAACGGCGCTGGCGCAGTTCTTCCTCAATGGCTTCCAGCAAGTCTTCCGCATCTTCCTGATCCTGGTCCGAATCGGCATTACGAGTCAGTCGGAACGGCATCACTCCCAGCACCTGCATGGCCGGGAACAGATCCGCCAGATTTTCCTTGATCACATCCAAAAGACTGATGAAGCGATAATCCTTGCTTTCAGCATCAGTACGAATCCACTGCGGCAAAACTTTGGGGATTTTCACCCGGGCAAAGAGCTTTTCTTCACTTCCGGGATGTTTCAGGGTCACTCCTAAAGAAATCGACAGATTCGAGATGAACGGGAATGGATGTCCTGGATCCACCGACAGCGGCGTCAGTACCGGGAAGACATTGCGGTTATAGTACTTTTTGACACTTTCTTTTTCTTTGTCAGAAAGGTCCTTCCAAGAAAGCAGATGGATGCCTTCTTTTTCCAGAGCAGGCTTAAGCACCTTGTTGTAGGCATGAGCCTGATCCTGAATCATCGGAATCACAAACTGACGGATTTCCTGCAACTGATGCATCGGTGTTTTTCCGTCAGACGATTTGGCGGAAACACCATAGGCCATGTGACGTTTCAAACCGCCCACACGTTTCATAAAGAACTCATCCAGATTGGATCCGGAGATGCTTAAGAATTTCACACGCTCCAACAAAGGATTGCGAGCGTCCTCGGCTTCAGCCAACACCCGTCTGTTGAAATTCAGCCAGCCGATCTCCCGGCTGGAGAAAAGACTTTCAGATGACAGAGGATGTTCGACAACCTTCGGCTTGCGTGTAGATTTCTTTTTCGATGTGCGTTTCGGCGAAGCCGCTTTGGGCGTGTTCAAAAGAATCCTCCTTGACTCCTAACTCTCTTATTTCACAATAAAGCGACTTCTTTAGCAATGTCTTACCAGGAACAACGACATGCAAAATACTCCAAAAGAATGGTCGCTCATTGAGCGCATCCGTTATCGGGTCCAGCGTCAAAATGATCACACCAAAGTACCGCTGGGTGACGACGCCTTTGTTTTCAGGAATTATCCTGGCTACTCGGTGATTTGCCAGGACATGATGGTCGAGGGAGTTCACTTTGAACTCGACTATTTCAGCGCCTTTGATCTGGGTTACAAGTCGTTGGCGGTGAATCTGAGTGACATCGCCGCCATGGGGGCCCTTCCCCATTTTGCGCAAGTGTCCCTGGCCCTGCCTAAAAAACTAAATGAATCTTGGCTTGACGACTTCTACAAAGGCATGACCAGTTTGGCTGATGACCATCACATGCAAGTGGTCGGTGGTGATCTGGCGGCGTCTCCGGACCGCCTGGTGGTGGATGTCAGTGTGCACGGGTCTTGCGAAAACCCGCTGACCCGCAAAGGCGCAAAGCCCGGCGACCTGCTATTGTGTAGTGGACCTTTGGGGTTGTCTTTCACTGGCATGACCGCTTTGCAGAAAAAACTTTCCGGCTTTGATGACGCCAAAGAACGGCATCTGCGTCCGAAGCCCCGCCTGGATCTTGTGGCCAGTCTGCAAAAACAGCACACCCGCATTCATGCCCTGATGGACTGCAGTGATGGCCTGGTGAATGATGCCTTGCAGTTGCGACCACCGAATGGCGGTTTTCATCTTTTTGCTGAGAATCTCCCCTTGCACCCAGACAGTGAAAGCCTTGCCGTGGATCTGCACTTGAATCCACAGGACTTTGTTCTTTGGGGTGGCGAGGATTACGAACTTCTCATGGCGGTCCACCCCGAGGACTATGAATATTTCCCGGAATGGAAGATGATTGGACAATTCACAGAAGATCCTCGCGTCTTTGTGAGTCACCCGGATCACCATGAGGAGATTAAAGAGTTCAAAGGCTGGAAGCACTTCCCAGGCTGAAATTTCTCAAATCGAGACAGCCCTTTGGCTTCAGAAAGACCGGCAACGGGCCGAAAAGTACAGCATGACAAGTCTTGCTCGCTATCACGGCCGATCACCACGCTACATTCTCAACACTGAGGACGAGAGCCTGGTTCGCGTGGCGGGCCCCAAGCAAGTCCCTTGGGAAGAAGGCACTGAGATCAAAAACGTCTCTTTGACGGGTTTAGCTTTCACTGCGCCGGATGATTTGTGCCCACTTCTGGGCGAAGTCGTGAAAATCCAGTTCACCCCACCGGGTTCACGCCAGATGGCGTGCTATGGAATTGTCACACGACTTGAGAACATCTCGGACTCACGCATGCTGGTGGGCATTCACTTCTATAAACTTGAAATGCAGCAAAGAATCGTACTTGCCCAGGGTCTGGCGCGCAAATTCAAAGAAAGCCAGGAACGCGGTCAGATCGATGATATGCTGAACCGCCCGCGCAGCTCGGTCAGCTTTGCCAACTTGCCACAACTGGTGTTGATGGGCCTTTTGGCGACGTTGTGGTGCGCGACGGTCTGGGCACTTTTGCGCTTTGAGTATTCCGGTCTTTATAAGATGCTTTTAAGCCTTTTCTCTTAGGCGAAATAAACTTCCTTCAAACGTTTGTAGGCAAAGTCCATGAAGCGCTTAACCTTCTGGGACGTTTCTTTCGTGTCGGGTGAAACCAGACTGACAGAGACTTCATCTCCGCGCAGATTTTTATGAATCTGAACCATGCGGCCGTCACGCAATTCATCCTTGCACAAAAACTCGGGCACAAAAGCATACCCTTTTCCCAGACGAGCCAGATTCAGAAGCATTTCCGGATTGTTCGCGGTGACGATCGGATTGGTTTTCAACGTCAGACGTTTTCCGTCAGAAGACCTAACAACCTCAAGCTTTGGCTGCTGGGTCAGTCCCAAGAATGGTGCCGCCGCAAGCTTTGTCAGATCTTCCCCCACACGGTAGCGCTCCAAAAAGCCCGGGGACGCCACCAGCAAGTTTCGCACGGTGCCGATCTTACGCGCCCGCAAAGAGCTGTCTTTCAGGTTCCCGATGCGGATCCCCACATCGACTGATTCCTTCACCAGATCCACATAAGCTTGAGTCAGATACAGATCAAATCGCACTCGCGGATACTGGCGCGTGAATTCATCCACAATCAGAGGAAGGTGTTTCACACCCATATCATCCGACGCCGTGACACGAATCACACCCGAGATTTCAGCGGTCGATTCACTGACCTCTCCGGTCAGGGTTTCAAGTCCTTCAATCAGACCGCGAGCGCGTTCATAATAAATGCGCCCCATTTCGGTCAGCTGGAACTGGCGCGTGGTGCGATATATCAACTGCACGCCCAGATCCTTTTCCAGGGCTGACAGCCTGCGGCTGACGCGGGACTTCGGTTGTTTCAAAACCTCGGCCGCCTTGGTGAAGCTGCCGCTTTGAACAAGTTTGACGAATGTGCGTATCTGATTGAGATCTAATTGTTCCATATACGCAACAGTATATTCCGAATATGTCACCTTTCGCAATAATCAAAAACGCACGATACTAATTCCGTTGAAACAACATAAAAGGAGAAATTCACATGAAAGCACTTATTCTTGGTTCCCTGGTTACCTTGGCTGGTATGTCCGCATTTGCAAAATCCATCCCGGCGGGTTCCTACAACATCGACCCGGCCCACTCAAAAATTGGTTTTGAAATTCCTCACCTGGTCATTTCCACGGTGGAAGGTCGTTTTGCTCAATTTGATGGAACTTTGGACGTGGACGCAAAACTTGAAAAGTCCAAAGCCAAATTGAACATCGAAGTGGCCAGCATCAGCACCGAAAACAAAGACCGTGACGATCACTTGAAAAGCCCGGACTTCTTTGATGTGGCCAAAAATCCTAAAATGACCTTTGTCACAAAAAGGATCACTGGCACACCGGACAATCTGAAAATTGTTGGCGATTTGACCTTGAAGGGTAAAACTAAAGAAGTGACTTTGGATGCCAAATACCTGGGTGATGTGAACGACGCCTACGGCAACAACAAAGTGGCATTCACTGCGACTGGCAAGATCAACCGCAAGGATTTCGGTCTGAACTGGAGCAGTGTTGTGGAAGCAGGTCCGGTTGTGGGTGATGAGGTGACTTTGATCCTCAAAATCCAGGCTGGCAAACCGGCTCCTAAGAAAGGTTAATATGTCAGTGATGCCTGTGCTTTTTATTGGTCACGGTTCTCCGATGAATGCTCTGGACAAGAACGCCTTCACAGAGACCTTGAATAAACTGGGTAAGTCCCTGCCAAAACCACAGGCCGTTCTTTCTGTCTCTGCGCACTGGGAGACAGAAGGAACGAAAGTTCTTTATCATCCCGACCCTCCCACGATTCACGATTTTTACGGATTCCCCAAAGCCCTGTTTGATATGCAGTACCCGGCGCGAGGCCCACTGAGCATCGCCCACGAAACCCAACGACTGCTGCCAAAGTCTGAGCTCTATGACAAATGGGGTTTGGATCACGGCACGTGGTCCGTTCTGGCGCACATGTACCCGCACGCAGATATTCCCACTTATCAAGTCAGCCTGGACGTGACCAAAACAAACCAACAGCATCTGGAGCTGGGAAAACTGCTGCGCCCGTTGCGTGACAAAGGTGTTCTGATCGTTGCCAGCGGCAACATCGTTCACAACTTAAGTTTGATTCAATGGAAAAACAAAGACGGCAGCTTCCCGTGGGCCGAAGAGTTCGACGGCCAAATCAAAGCCGCCCTGGAAGCACGCGACACCAAAACCCTCACAGCCTATGAAGCCCTGGGTGAAAGTGCCGCACTGAGCGTTCCCACGCCAGAGCACTATCTGCCCTTGCTGTATGCGTTTGGCGCCAGCACCGAGGAAGACCGCATTTCTTATCCTTACGAAGGGTTTGAAATGGGCTCCCTGTCGATGCGTGCGGTGATGTGGAGCCGTTAGAACATAGGCTTCGCAACCGCCAGCCAGATCGCGGCACTTCCCAACACTGAAAGCACGGCCATGTTGGTGAAAGTCCATTGTGGCTTCTTACGCACGATAAACGCCCAGATCCCCAACATCACCCAGATCGCGGTTTTAGCCCGGCCCCAGTTGGGAAAATTCGCCCCCATCGCCAGAGTCTCCACCAGCCCATAGGCGCTGGCAAAAAGCGCCAGCCAGGAAACTCCGTGCAGAGCATAGCTGAATTTTCTGAATTTCTGCGCCGGCCCCCCGATCGCCACCGCCACCAGCATGAAACCAAAACTTACAAACATCAGGGTCAGACTGATCAGATGGATCATCTTATAAGTAAAATAATTCACGAATTCTCCTTTAGGCACAAGCCAAGCGATTAAATTGCTTGCGTGATTTTTAGCTGATGCTACAACCTCAAGTTAACTTGAGGTCAAAACAAATATGGCTGCAAAAACCACAACCCCTGCCCTCACCACCACACTGTCGGTTGGCGAAGTCGCCGCCCGCAGCGGCATCTCGGTTCCGACGTTGCATTTCTATGAATCCAAAGGACTGATTAAAAGTCATCGCAACAACGGCAATCAGCGCCGCTATGACCGCTCGGTTTTACGTCTGATTTCAATAATTAAGATCTCCCAGCATCTGGGTATGAGTCTGGAGCAAATCAAAGATCACCTGTCATCGCTGCCGCAGGATCATACCCCGACGGCGACGGAATGGAAACGACTGACCAAGAAATGGAATGACGATCTAGAAGAGCGCATCAAATTGCTGCAGCTCTTACAATCGCAACTAGCCAGCTGCATCGGGTGTGGGTGCATGTCCCTTAAGGAATGTCCGTTAAGAAACCCGGAGGATCGCTACGGCAAAAAAGGGACCGGCGCACAACGCTTAAGAGAACAATGCCGGATATAAAAAAAGCCCAGCGGCCATGCCACCGGGCTTTTTTCTTTTAGGCCTCCAGGCCTTCCTCGCCAACAGCGGCGAAAGCTTGTTTGGTTTTCGCGCGAACCTCGTCACGCTTCTTGAACTTATCCATCAGCAGATACACCGCCGGAACTACGAACAAGGTCAGCGCGGTGGACACCACAACACCCCCGATAAGACAAATCGCCATCGGGCGCATGGTTTCGGACCCCGCGCCACGCGCCGTCGCCGACGGAATCGCCGCAGCCACCGTCGCGACGGATGTCATCAGGATCGGTCGAAGACGTGTCGGACACGCTTCAATCAGCGCATCCAGCGCCGCACTGGTCCCACGGTCACGGACGGTGTTGGTGAATTCAATCAGCAAGATGGAATTCTTTTTCACGATACCCATCAACAACAACAAACCAATCATCGAGAACATGTTCAAAGACTGCCCCGTGATCAAAAGTGCAAAGAACGCCCCGCTGAAGCTGAATGGCAGTGCCATCAGGATCGTCACTGGATCGATAAAGGAATTGAACTGGCTGGCCAGAACCATGTAGGCGATCACCAGACCCATCACCAAAGCAAAGATCAAGCTTTGGAAGGACTCCTTAAAGGTCTTGGAGCTTCCGCCCTGATCGATCATGTAACCTGGCTCCAGCATCTTTTTCGCCGCGTCTTCAATATAAGCCATGGCCGCCTGCTGGGACACCCCCGGCTTCATATTCGCCGTGACTGTGATCGCACGCTGACGGTTGGATCGCGAAATCGACTGCAAGCTGGAGGTTTGCACTTCTTTGGTCACTTTCGGCAACGGGATCAGGTTGCCTCGACTGTTGCCGACAAACAGAGTTTTGATCTCGCCCATTGGATCACCCTGATCCAGAAGCTTCAGTTTGATATCGTAACGGTGTCCGCCTTGTGGGTACTCTCCGGCTTTCACACCACCGATCAGCGCACTGACTGTGGAGCCGATGGAAGAAATGCTGACCCCGTGCTGAGCCGCCGCCAGGCGATCCGGCTGAACTTGAATCTCTGGCATACCCAGCAGATAGTTAGAATCCACATCGACCATCAGACCGCTGTCAGTCATGGCCTTCATCATGTCTTCGGTGTACTTCGCCAGCTTATCCCAGTCTGAACCCAGGATCGTAAATTCGATCGGATACCCACGACCACCCGAGAAACCCTGCTGCGACAGATCCATCAGGACCGGACGCATGTCTTCGATCTTGGAAAGATTCTTACGAGCCACTTGCATGAACTCCTGCTGGGACAGAACTTTCCCGGTCTCAGGGTCCTTGCCGCGTTCGTTCTTTTCTTTCATGGTGATAAACATCATCGTGACATTGGAATCAGAAACCCCGCCGCCAAAGCCGCCCAACGCCGCATACACCTGCTTGATTTCAGGACGGGACAACAGCCACTGCTCAGCTTTTTTGGTTTGCTGATCCGTGTACGCCAAGGATGTTCCCACCGGCATGATCAAACGGGCCATAAAGATGCTCTGATCCTGGGCCGGGCTCATTTCTTTGTTCAGGAACTTGATGGAAATAAAGGACACCGCCACAAACACCAAAGAACCGATCAACACCTTCCATGGGTGCTGCAAACTGACACGCAGCCAGCGGTCGTAACCAATGCGCGTGTTTTCCATCAGGGCCTCAAAGCCCTTGCCCAGTTTGGTTTTTCGTTCACCATGGTGAACGAAGCCCGCACAACGCATCGGTGTGATCGTCAAAGACTCCACCAGCGACAGGAACACGGCGATAGAGATTGTCACCCCGAACTGCATGAAGAACTTCCCGATGATACCCTTCATGAAGGCCACCGGCAGGAAGATCGCAATCACGGCCGCGGTGGCTGCCATCGCCGCAAACGAAATCTCGCGCGCTCCAAGGATCGCGGACTCGATACGCCCCCGCCCGTTTTCATTGTACCGGAAGATATTTTCCAGAACCATGATGGCATCATCCACGACGATACCGATTGCCAGGGTCAGGCCCAACAGCGTGAACGTGTTGAGCGTGTAACCCAGGAAATAAAGACCGATGAAGGCCCCAAGCAACGACGTCGGAATCGACAACAGCACGTTGAAGGTCGCCGACCAGCTTCCCAGGAACATCCAGCACACCAGGGACGTGAAAATCACCGCCAGAACCAAGTGCTTGTTCAACTCGCCCACGGACTGCTCGATGAACTTGGTGCTGTCAAAGTTCACCTGAAGATTCATGCCCGGAGGCAGAGTTTTTTGAATAACAGTGATTTGTTCTTTCACCGCACGCGCCACGGACACGGCATTGGTGCCACGCTGTTTGCGGATCCCAAGACCGAGCGCCGTCTTCCCGTTAAAGCGGGACATACGTTCAATTTTGTCCAGCCCCATGCTGGCATCGGCCACCTGGCGGATTTTTACCATGTTGGTCGGATCGGCCACAGTCACACCCGCACGGCGGCTGATCACGATGTTGCGGAATTCCTCTTCCGTTTTTGCCTCACCCATCGTGCGCACGTTGAAGGTTTTTTTGTCGGTCTGGATATAACCACCCGGAAGCTCGGAATGCTCATTGCGGATGGCATCAACCACGTCATTCACAGAGATATTATAACGAAGCAGATCTTTCGGGCGCACATGCACTCGCATCACCGGATCGGTGTAACCACCCAGGAAGATGTCACCGACACCTTCCACCGTCGTGAAGCGGTCCTTCAGATAGTCACGCGCATAGCGCATCAGGAATTCCGGGTCTTCTTTATCGTAAGTCAGGGCCAACCACAGAATGGGCTGATCATCGGGATTGGTTTTGGAAATGGACGGAGGATCCACGTCGTCCGGAAGCATTCTTTGAATGCCCGAGATTTTCGCCTGCACGTCCTGAACCGCCAGATCGATATTACGATCCAGGTCAAATTCCACCGTGATGCTGGCGCTGCCGGTTTTACTGCTGGATTTGATGGATTCGATCCCCTCCACCGTCATCAGTGAGGATTCAATCGGATCCACCACCTGAGTTTCCATAACTTCGGGAGCTGCCCCATCCAGGCTAACGCTCACCGTCACGGTTGGGAAGTCAACATCCGGCATCTGGCTGACGCCCATGCGAGAAAACGAAATCAGTCCGAAAATCATCAGACCGAACATCAGCATCCACGCAAATACAGGATTCTTAATAGAAATATCCGACAGTCTCATAAATACCCCTCTAAAGACCGAAACACTCTAGGCAATCCACCCCCATTAGTCATTAGGATTCCTATCAACACAGCGGCTCATAAGGCCTTGATATTAAAGGATTTATAAAGGCCCCCGAAGGACCACTCCCAGAGGTTGACAGCCCCCACCCCTCGGACTATTCCTGACGCACATTTATTCGGGGAGTGCACTATGAAATGGGGATTTCTGTTAGCCGTTATTTTCTCTTCTGCTATCTGCAGCGCTCAAAGCTTGCGAGACATGGCAGTTGCTGAAGCAAAGTACGACGGCCTTGCAAAGCAAAGCGCCACCGACGCTCAAGTGTCCGGCATGCTGACGCTGAAAGATCCCCGCCCGGAAATCATCACGCGCAGCTGGAAATATTTCGCCGGCTTCTCTGTGCAAAGCTTCCAACCGGAAGGCATCGCCACCAAAGATGGCTCCGGTTCTTTTGACATGAGCAAAAACGGAACCACTGTGATGCCGGGTCTTGAACTGGGTGTGATGAGCCCGGCTTTGCAAACCAAAGCCGTGTTGTGGAAACTGGGCCTTCGCGCCAAGGGCGGATTCGCGTCCCAAGCGGCTTCCGTGAAACTGGATTCCGGATATGAAATCGACGACGCCCGCCTGAACACCATCATGTTCAGCGCCGGTCCCGTGATCAGCATGGGCTGGGAACGCCTGCCATGGCTTTCTTTGAACGTGTCCCCGCAATTTGGAAACATCAGCTACACCCAAAGCAGCTCCAACGACTTTGCGACTTTCAGCAAATCCAGCGCTTACGAATCCATGAACTATGGAGTTGATGTGATGCTGAATAAAAAGTGGTCTGTATTCACTGAATGGTCCCAAAGAACTGTTAAAGACAACAATGAGATCGCACTTCAAAAAGACAACTTTGAACTAGGAACAAAAGTAACATGGTAAAAATCCTTCTTGCACTTCTCAGTACCACAACCATCCAGGGAGCGTATGCACAGCAGGCTCCTGCAAAGAAAGAGATCACGCTGACTCAAAAAGACGTGGCTGAACTGGTTTTGAAGCAAGGCCTTAAAACCAAAGAAGTCAATTTGAAGTACCAGCAGTTCCGTTTGACTCCGGCCCTGGCGCTATCCGCCTACGACTGGGTTCTGAATGCGGAAACGGGTTTTGAGTACGACAAGTCCGCAGGTCTTCTTTCCAACTCCACACCAGTGGAAGCCAAGTACGAACGCTATCGCACCACTGTGGGTCTGAAAAAGCCTTTCACCACCGGAACCACTCTGGGCATTGAGCTGAGCCGCCTTTCCCAGCAGGTTGAGTTCGACAGCGTTGTGACGAATCCACCTCCGGGCGAACAGACTCTGGACAGCGCAGGAGTGTTGCTGGAACAGGCCCTTTTGGGGAACTTCTTCGGCGTTGCTGACCGTGGCACCGTGAATGCGGCCGAGCTGACTTATCAGGCGGAAAGCATCAACCGCGCCAACGAACTGGAAGAGGTCGTGCTTGAGGCGATTCGTCAGTTCTGGAACACTTATGTTGCACAGGAAAACTTCAAAGAATCCGTGGCTTCCCGTGACCGTTATAAAAAACTGGTCGATGCAGTGAAACGCAAAACCTCTTTGGGTTATTCCAACCCGGGGGACCTGCCACAGGTTCAGGCAGAGTTTGAAACCCGCGAACAAAAAGTAAAAACGTCCTCGACCGAGTATCTGGACAATCTGGAAAATCTGGTGACGTTGCTTTCTTTGGAACCGGGCACAGAAATCCGCTTCCAAATCCCGGGCAATATCCCGGCGGTTCCAAAGTTGCCACTTAAAAAAGTGGAGGACCTGCGCACCATCCGTTCACAGAAGCTGAAGGTGGAAGCGGCTCAGGAATCCCTGACAGCAGCCGAATCCCTGAGCTATCCGACGCTGAACTTCGTGGGCCGTGTGTACACCACCGGTGTGGATGAAAATGCGAACGATGCTTATTCTGATGTCGTGTCTGGCACCCGTCCGAAGTACTACATGGGTCTGAGATTCCAGTACAACTTCGGCTCTGACATCCAGAACGAGCAGATCATCAACAAGAAGCTTTCCAAAGATCTGGAATCCACCCGTTTGAGCCGCCAGCTGCTGGAAGCTGAAGATCTGGAAATCCAGGCCCAGCGCAAAGTGCAGTCCACTTATGCGGTGGTGCTGAGCGCGGAAAAACAAAAAGGCTATCGTGAAAAAGCCTCTCAGGAGCTGAACCGTTCCTACAATCAGGGTCGTACGGACATCTCGATCCTGATCACGGCGATGAACAACTATTTCGACTCGGAAGTTCAATACATGCGTGCCATGGGTGATTACGCCATTGCGCTGAATGAATGGGCGGCTTCCCGTGACGAACTGATTCCTGACGATACTTCGTCAGCTGATTACACTGAAAATAAATAATAAGAGGGGTTACCATGTTGAAAAAACTAATTCTTGCAGCGACGGTTCTAAGCCTTGCGGCCTGTGCGTTTGATCAGGACAAAAACGCGGGAAAACAGCGCGAGATCGAACTCAATGGAAAACTGCAACAGACTTACAAACCCGTGATCGGCACCTATGTGGGCCAAATCACGACAGCTGACGGCACTCAGGATCTGGAAGTGAAATTCTTCGAACTGAAAGTCGATAACGGCGCGAAAAACTCGGACGGTTCCACTCGTTTGCATTCCACTCTTTATGCGACTTACAAGCGCATCAACCCGGCGGGTGAAAGTTATGATTTCGTCGTGGGTTTTGCTCCTGAAACCGGCGACCTGACTTTGGTGAACGTAAAAGACATCAAATCTTTGGGCCGCGATGAAATCCAGACGGTGGATGCTAAAATCAGCGGCAACAACATCCTGGGTGAAGCCAAAGCGATCTCGGGCCCGAAAGGCATCGTCAGACTTTCCTTGAAAGCGCGTGAAAACGAATCCACGGGTGGTGGTAAGGAAGAGTTTGCCTACTATGAAAGACTGCGTGCACAGCTGACAGCGATTTCTGGAACTTACGTAGGCCAGATGGATCAGGGCAACTCCGGTCCGGTGAAAGGCATTGTGGGCATCACCTTGCGCCTTTACGTTCAGGAAACGGTGAAGGAAGGCTCGACTGTGACCATTCCTCGTCTGATGGGTGAATTGAACCGTGCCGACGACCCGGGCCACACAGCGGATCTGACTTTGACCGGTGTTTATGAAGCCGATCTGGCGGAACCACGTCTGACTTTGACAGGCAAACCGGCTCGCGATCTGAACTCCAAATTTGAAGCGGCTATTTATGGCAAACTTGTAAATGGTGTTTTGGAAGGGGCTCTGACATCTAATTACTCCATGTCAGGCAAACTGATCCTGAAAAAACAATAGTCCTGCAAGGGATTAACCAAGGAGATTTGAGATGAAGAAACTACTGGTGATTGCAATTGGATTTCTGACCCCGCCTGCCCTGGCCCTGAATGTGCCGTCGGTGGTGGACTCGGTAGAATACACTTACAACGTTCAGTGTTCTTTTTCTCATTTCTCGAAAAACGAATTTTGCTTCAACTATATCTGCAAGTACAAAAAGTACTATGTGTGTGAAGGTGACCAGGGTGTTTTGGATCTGATCCTGAACATCAAGACCGTTCGATATCCTAATGAAACGGCGAAAGAAGAAGTCACCAATTACAGCGTACAACCAAGATAGAAAAAGGGGCTTTGAAAGCCCCTTTTTTATTTCTGCCTAACGCAGGCTTAAGCCCGAGGGCGGCTGCACCTGCTGCACTCCCGGCATGCGCCACTGATGGCTGAGGACTTCATCTTTCGGCCAGTACAAACGCATCAACAAGTTGAAATCCTGCCCCGCCGGAGCCGGCAGCCAATTGGCCACTTTGCTGGCTTCAGGTCGGTCGCTTTGTATGTAAATCTCAAGGGATCCGTCCTTTCCATATCTAAGCTTATCGCGGTCCCCGAGCGCATAACGATTCAGCGGGTTCTTCACGAAGTTTTGCTTGGAGTTGTACAACGTCAGTGACCAGAACGCCCGAACCGGAGGCAGTTGGTCCTTGGCAAAACGCAGTGTGTATCTATTGTCCCCTTTCAGCGGCATGCCGTTGGCATCCACCGAAGCGCGCGGATAAACGGCATCTTGAGGAAGGTTGGCCCCCAGGAAGTACTTGGCGACATAAGCCCGGTTTTCGTAGTCAGTCCCATAAGCCCCCATGTGATAGGAATAAACCCAGCCGGCGCTAACCTCCACACCCGGTGGCGCCTGGTTCAGGGCCACGATCTTTTCCAATGCCATTTTAGCGCCCCGATTGAACGCCACACGCTGAGCATCACTCAACGCCCGGGCATCAAATTGCCCTGTTTCAGAAATCCCCAGTCGGGCCATTTTTTCAATCATCCCGGCGTCTTCCTGATTCGGTGGATTCTGCTTCAGCAAACCAGCAAACTTTTCCATGAACTCCACGCCGTCCATAGCCTCCACCTGGGCCACCGGCGGAGTTTTCATATCCACTGTTGAGCTGACCTGGCGGGTCGGCGTAGCGATGACTTCCGTGTCTGTTTGATTCCAGGAACTGAGGGTGGTCAGTCGATATTTCTTTTGAATCTCACGAACGGCGGCAAAATCTTTGGGGCCATTGGTTTGCGTGCGACCAATAATCCAGACTGTGTTGGTCGGTGCTTTGATCTCGGTGACACCGGTCGGAAGATCCCCCGTCCAGCCAGGCCCGGTGATCGCAAAGTCGCCTTTATAGGAACCGGTCGTTCTGGTTCCCGGAGATGCAAACACATCCGTCCAGGCACTCATCATCTGCATCAGATAGTAACGCTTCCCCATGTCCGGGACACTCAAGATGACCGGTTCCAGCGACAGATCCAAAAAGGCCGAGCTGTAAAGAGTGTCAGCATTGGGACTGACCACTTCAGTGAAGCTGGCATCAGGGAAGCGGTCCTTGTGCAGGAATTGATTCACCGGCGCCGCATCGGCCGTCACTCGGGAAACATTGGTCAGCACCTCGCGGCTGGTTTCCACCAAAACCATCGGATAACCATAGATATAAACTTCTTCCGCCAACTTTTGGATTTCATCGGGGCTGGCAGTGGTTTTGACTGACGCTGTCGTTTTTTTCTCGGAAGAACTGCAGGATGCCATCAGCATCCCGGCCGTCAGAACAACGGCCAGATTGACGAATTGGAACTTCATGAGAGCCTCCTTGCTCAACAACCTATGATTGAAGGCGCCCTGAAGATCAGCAACATGTAAGAATGCACCAGCCTAGACTGCCGTGGTCAAGCTTGGCCCTGAGACTTCTTTTCCAGTTCGGCCCAGCGGGCATAGGCGGTTTCGATTTTGCTTTGCAAAGACGAAATCTCAGCGAAAAGCTCCTGCACTTTTGAAGCCTGGCTGACCACTTCAGGTTTGCCAGCTTCAGTCTGCAGATTTGACAGCTTTTCTTCCATTTCAAAAATGTTGGCTTCCATGTTTTCCAATTCAAACTTTTCCTTGAATGAAAGCTTCACAGGTTTGGCCGCTGCTTTTTCAGCCTTCTTTTCTTTCTTCAGCTCCTGGGCCTGCAGTTCTTTTTGTTCTTCGAACCACTCTTCCCATTGCAGATAACCGGCAAAACGTTCCATGGATGTCGAACCATCCGGATTCTTGTGCAATGCCAAAATGTCAGAAGCCACTTGGTCCATAAAGAAACGATCGTGCGTGACCAAAATCACCGCACCGGTGAATTCCTTCAGGGAATCCTCCAGCACCGTCAGTGTGGCCACATCCAGATCATTGGTCGGTTCATCCAGAATCAGTACTTGGGCTTCATTCAGCATCAATTGCGCCAAACGCAGACGGCTTTGCTCGCCACCTGACAGCTTTTCCACCGGCAGATCCATTTGCTGACGATTGAACAGGAATCTTTCCAGATAACTGCGCGCAAACACATACTGCCCCTGATAGTGGACGTAGTCCCCGTCAGGACAGATGTTTTTCAAAACGGATTCTTTGGGTTTCAGGGTTTCACGGTTTTGTTCGAAGTATGCAACCTTCAGTTTGTCCGCCTGAACCACGCGGCCCGAAGTCGGAGCTTCCTGCTGAAGCAGCATACGAATCAGCGTGGACTTACCCGAACCGTTGTCCCCCAGCAATGCCAGACGGGTTTTCGGCGTCACCAGGTAACTGAAATCGCTGAAGAGTACACGCCCATCATACGCTTTCGTGACGTGATCGACTTCGATCAGCTTTTGCGGATTGCGGTCGGTTTCTTTGAATTCAATTTTTACTTTGCGGGCGGCATTCTTGGCAGAAAGCTCTTCGACATCCTCTTTCAAAGTGCCGGCGCGATCAATACGGGCTTTCTGTTTGGTCAGGCGGGCCTTGGCTCCCCTGCGCAGCCATTCAGTTTCCCGACGAAGTGTGTTCTTCATCGCAAGCTCTTTCTGCTCCTGTCCGGCCAGCAGAATCGCCTTTTCCTCAAGATACTCCAGATAACCACCGGTAGTGGAAATCAGATAGTTGGGATTTTTCGGATCCAGATCAAAGATCTTGTTGACGGTTCTTTGCAGGAACAATCGATCATGCGTGATGGTCAAAGTCGCAAAGGGCGCACGGCTGAGGAAATCCTCAAGCCACATGATACTGGAAACATCCAGGTGGTTCGTCGGCTCATCCAACAACAACAGCTCAGGGTCACGCACCAGTTCGCGGGCCAAAGCCACACGCTTCTTCCAGCCGCCGGAAAGATCACTGACCAGGAAGTTTTCTCCGAACTGAGTCAGCTCCAAACGAGCGATCCACTCGTAAGCCGAACCAATGGCTTCGTGAGGGTCTTCAGCCTTGCTTAACACCGCATCCAGGATGGTTTCATCTTTTTTGAAAGTGGGAGTTTGCTCCAGGTACCCCAGACGCAAACCCTTTTTCGCGGTCACATCCCCAGAATTCGGAGTCATGGTGCCAGCCAGAATTTTCAGCAAAGTGGATTTGCCGGCCCCGTTAGGACCGACCAGGCCCACGCGTTCGCCCTCTTCAATGCCCAAAGAGACGTTTTTAAACAGGGTTTTCCCCGCAAAGGATTTTTCGAGCTTATGTGTATTGATGAGAAGCATGGCCCAACTTACTTCTGTTTCTCGATATCGGCCAGAATTTTCTGAATAGGAATGACGAATTCGCCCTTACAGTCGTCCTCTGCGCATTTCATGATCTGAACAGAACCATCTTCGCTGTCCGGCTGGAAGTCATCTTCACCACCGTGCAGGACTCCGATCAATTCATGAGTTTTACTGTCAAACACCGGAGAACCTGAGTTTCCGACGAAAACATCCAGATTCGTCTCTAAAGATCCCATTTCATTCACACGGCGCACTTTACCCTGGGCGGTTTTCTTAAGGCTGCCCAGCGGATACCCGATGGAGTACACCGAGTCCCCGACCAACGACACGGCCGTCGACATGATAGCGGGCTCGACTTCATCCTTAGGCATGGACACCTCAACCAGGGCATAGTCCAATCCGCTCTGGAAGTCATTTTTCTGGGCTACGATCTGTTTGCAATGCCAGCCCTTGCGGGTGGTGGCCCCGTCCATCTTCTGCTCGTCATTAAAAACAAATACGGTATTTTCACACGAATGGTCCTCGGTAAAACAATGTCCCGCTGTCAGAACCATCTTCGGAGCCACCAAAGTACCAGAACAAAAGGCCTTGGACTCCTGGCCACTCCACGGAAGCTGCTGACCCGTGCCGTAGACCTCATCAACGGTCCAGATAGCCTCGCCTTTGATGATCTCATTCCATTTGTCCAAATGAACCAGCGCCACGTTGGCGCGGGTGTTGCGGTCCGCAGTGGAAACCTCCTGAATGGAGTCCTCGCCATAAATCACACCCTGGGTCAGTGTCCCATCAGTGTTTACAAATGCCGAAGGTGCAGAGTCACCTCCGCACCCGACAAGATTCATGATAAGGGCCCCGGCAAGGGCGGCCTTCCACAGTTTCATTAGTGTCCTTTAGTGAAGTCTACGTCATCGCGGTGAGCTTCAGCCATGTGGCCTTGTTCCCAACGACCTTCCACGTTTTCAGAGTCCACAACTTCGTTTTGAGTGCCTACCGCTTTCACAGTGTAAGTCGCCGTGGCGATTTCTTTGTTCATGCGGTTTTCAACCGAGATGCGAACCAAAGCGTCTTGACCCGCCTCGCTCACTTCACGGATGTCTTTCAGGTCGATCGTGCCGTCAATTTCTTTGGTCACATCACCCACCGTCACGAACTTCTTAAGACCCGCCATCTGAGCATCACGACCCGCAAGGGAGATGTTCATGAAGTTAGCGTCAGAAGTCATATCGATCTTCAGATCCAGGTGGCGAGCAACACTTGCCGACTTAGGACGCGGAAGTTTCGCAAAAGTGCCTTTTCTGTACGCTTCGATTTCAGATGCAGAGGACTTCTCCATGAAGGCCTGAAGCTCATTGTAAGTACCGCATTTCACTTCTGGCTTGGAGCACACTTCATTGGCAAACTCAAAGAAAGCTTCCATGTAAGCACCGCTCATCCATTTGGAGAAGTGGTGGCCGATGTGAACCGGAGCACGGTTGCCATAGTAGTTGTTGTTGAAGTAGCTGCGATAGATTGAAAGCATGTTGGCTTTAACCTGTGCTTTTTGCGCCGTGGATACTTCGTTCAAGCAGTCACGGGCTTTGTTGGCTTTCACGGTGTTGCCGTTCTTGTCACGCTTCATGATCTGCATTGTTTGAGGTTCTTCCTTCAACACGCGGGCTGAATCACGAACGCAGAAGTTATAATCCATAGAGATCCACTTGCGCGCGCCACCTGGTTCCGGCACTTCCGCCAATGGGAAGTTCCAGGTGCCGAATTCATTTCTTTGTGGCCAGTAGTTTACGAAATTCAGTTTGGACGTGTCGTACTGAATGCCGAACTTAGGCAGATTCGGCCACAAGCCCGGGCTGACACCCAGAACCGGAGCACGGAAACCCGTGATTTCGTTTCTGAACAACAAACCTTTGGATTCTTTTTTAGAGATGCCGTTCAGGTCAAACACGCGATCCAGGATTGCATAGAATTGAGTGAACTCAGATTTCCAGTCCGCCTCGCTCCAGCGCAGGTCCCATTTTTTATTGCGGAAACCACCGTCAAAGTGACCCACGGCGTGGGAGCCGATTTCATGGCCTTCACGGTAAGCCGCATTCATCTGATCAATACGATCAGAGATATCACGTCTGTCATCGCCCCAACCGATAGCAGAACCACGGTTTTTCGTAGCCACTTCGTTGCCAGCACCATCCAGGATCAAACGTTGACCCGGTGGTTGATAGAAGGTTTTGTTTTCAGGGCTTAGGAAATAAACCGGATTGATAAAGAATGTGAAACGTGTGTCCACGCCCGCATCTTTTCTAAGTTTGGTGTAATCACGGGAGTACTGCCAAACCTCGTTGTTGTAAGATCCATCAAAAGCAAACATCACAAATTGTGGTGGTCTTTTAACTGTGGTGGTTGTTTGCGCCCAGGCAAAATGCTGGGTAAACAAAGACAAAGTCACAAGGCCCTTTGCGATCAGTTTTCTTTTGGACATGGAATCCTCCGTATTGTTTTTATATTCAATAAGGGTGATTGCAACGGCTATGCCCGCGAAATCACGGGGTTTGAGCCTTAAAAGCTGTCCAAAGATTGAACGAAGAACAATTAACGGCGATCAGTGTCTCAGTATAAGACACGTATTTGAGCAGGACTTTGGACCAAGATTCGGAACACATATTCACTGAAGGTCGAGGGGAAAAACAAAGAATTCTTCAAATTCAAAACTTCCCATATAAAATGAGAATAATGAAAATACAGATCGTTGCCCTTTTCGTGATTGCCTGTGTGTCACTTATAAACTCGTCTGCATTTGCAGCGTCCATGACCTGCAATAAAAGACAATCCGCCACCACTTGCATGATTTGCAACTGCTACCATGAAACCCGCGGAGAATCCTTCGAAGGCATGGTGGCCGTCAATAAGGTGGTATTGTCCCGCTCGGAAGATGATGCTTACCCAAGCTCCATCTGCGGCGTTGTTTATGACGATGCCCAGTTCAGCTGGACTCAGGACAATATCAGCAACAACATCAATGCCACCAAAGATGAAGACAAAGAAGCTCTGGACATGTGTAAAAAGGCCGTCAACCTTTCGGTAAAGGAAGGCCCCAATGACGTTATTTATTACTACAATCCGAGTATCGCCCGTCCCTACTGGGCCCGTCGCATGACCAACTGTGGAAAGGTCGGAAACCACACCTTCCTGGTTCCGCGTGGTGAATCCTGCCCTAAAAAGCTGGGTGTCGTCGGCAAGTACTCATCTTCTGGCAGCAGCAGCCAAAGCAAGAAAAGCACAGGTGCAAAATGATAAAAGTGTTGATCGCGACTCTTCTTTACAGTGTTTGCAGCTCCGCCGCCCCCGTGGCGACCTCGGCTGGTGATACGGCTGAGATTTCCGTGCAAGATGGGATTGCGAAAGTCTCCCTTCCCGCTGAAGCCCGCAAAGCTTTGATTGACTGGAACCCCGAGTTTTTAATTTTTGATCTGAAAGATTATCCCGAGTCCGTCTTAAGCCTGATCAAGGATGTGGAGCCCAACGGTGTGCCCATGGCCTTTATTGCAGATTTGGACAACAACGGCGACAAAGACATCGTGCTTCTGGGAAGTGATCTGCACCGCCAGTATGCGGTGGCTTTGACCAAGAAAGACGGCGTTTGGCAGGCGGTTGAAATCCAGTCCTGGAACATTCCAAACATCAAAAAAACAGTTCTAAAAAAAGAGGATAAAACCAAAGAAACCGGCATCCCGCTTTATGTGCTGCCTGCGGAAGACGAACACGCCAAGAAGCTTGGCAAAAAAGTCGGCATTCAGGTGGAAAGATATCTGGGCCCGGCGACCGTTTACGAAATCAAAGACGGCAAGGCTTCCAAAGTCGTTCTGGAATAAATCAAAAGGTTCCCGGTTCTTTTTTGAACCGGGAACCTTTTTAGGTTGTTTCATATTGAAAGTGTCGTTGTTCTAACATTTCCAGATACTGCTCCCGATCAATCAGCTTCCCGCCCATACTGGCCACCACGGGCGTCACCATCTGCACATCGATCCATTCATGTCCCTGCTCTGACAACACTTCCACCAGCCTCCACAGTGCCAGTTTTGAAGCATTGGGCTTTCGATAGAACATGCTTTCACCGCTAAACACGCCTTCGACCAGCACACCATAGATGCCGCCGATCAAAACGTTGTTTTCGCGGACCTCCACAGACATACAATAACCGGCCTTGAAGAATTCCAGGTAGGCGCGTTTCATCTGCGCCGTGATCCAGGTGCCATCCTGACCGGGACGAGGCTGCTTGGAGCATTCCTCCAGCACATGATGAAAATCCTGATTCACTGAAAAATGAATTTCCGGATGACGCTTGCGAAAGCGGCGCAGACTTTCCGGCACGTGGAAATCACGAAACTCCAGCACGCCCCGTTCTTCCGGAGAAAACCACAGCATCGGCAGCCCCGGCTGAGGCCACGGGAAGATACCCTTGCTGTAGGCCGTGTAAAGCGTGCCCACATCCAAAGATCCGCCAATGGCCAGAATTCCTTCGGCCAGAGTTTCGCGCGGATCGGGAAAGTCCACTGAAGATCGCAACTTCCCCTGCATTATTTTACCTTGTACGTCAGACGGTAAATCACGCCCGCCTTGTCATCAGAAATCAGCATCGCCCCATCGGGCAGAACTTCCACGTCAACCGGACGGCCCCAGGAGGAATCCCCCTGCAGCCAGCCCTCGATGAAAGACTCCGTCTTTTCCACATTAGAACCATTCAATTTCACAAACGTCAGACGATACCCTTGTGGCGTGGAGCGGTTCCAGGAACCGTGTTCTGCCAGAATGATGCTGTCTTTATATTGCGCCGGGAACTGTGTGCCCGTGTAAAAGCGCATACCCAAAGGTGCCACGTGAGCCCGCAGCTCCACCACCGGAGCCACATAGTCTGAACACTTTTTGCCTTTGCCGAAATCAGGATCCAGTGTGTCCTTGCCATGACAAAACGGGAAACCGAAGTTCTGGCCCGTTTTGGTCAAGCGGTTCACTTCACAGGGCGGACGATCATCCCCCATCCAGTCGCGACCGTTGTCGGTGAACCACAGCTCTTTCGACTGCGGATGGAAATCAAAGCCCACGGTGTTGCGCACGCCGGAAGCCACTTCCTCTTTGCTGGTGCCATTCACGTCGATGCGATAGATGCGCGCATAATCTGTCCCCGGATCACAGATGTTGCAGTTGGCGCCCACCGGGACATAGAGCTTCCCGTCCGGACCAAAACGGATGAATTTCCAGCCATGGTGCGTGTCCGAAGGAAAAGTCTGCGGCAAAGCGCGCAGGGGTTTTGCCGGAAGCTTCACATTAGGGCTGGCATCAAATTCATGAATACGCGCGATCTCGGCCACATAAAGTTTCCCGTCTTTATAGGCAACCCCGTTCGGAGTATCCAGCCCCTGCGCAAAGACGCTGGTCTTGCCATCCTTCACCACATAAACCTTGTCACCCGAACGCGAGCCCACAAAAATCCGGCCATCCGGAGCCTGCGCCAAAGACCGCGCCCCCGGCACCTGAGCCCACACCGAAATCTGAAACCCAGGAGGCATTTTCAGCTTTTCCAAAGGAAGTTGCTTCGCCCCCGCAGAAAGCGAAATCAAAAGCGATCCAAGAAATACCAAACCAGCTCTCATAACAACCTCCTCAGTTCTATCGTTTGCAGATATCGCATTTCCCACACGGTTCAGTGTGTTCATGCCCAAAGTAAGCATAGATGCGATTCATGCGGCACTCGCTGTCCTGATTCGCCCACTGCACCATCTGCAAAAGTTTGGTGTTCTGAGCGCGCAAAATAGCTTCGTCGTTTTCCGCCAGGAACTGCTCGTCCGTTGGTGCCTGCACGCAAGCAAAGGGAAACGGATCGTCGGACTTTTGCAGACATCCCCAGCGTTCCAGAATACTGACTGCGGCTTCGGACCGGAAGTCCCGGCGATTTCTAAAATTCATTTGTTCACGAAGGAAGTCAAATCCACCCTGATCCACCTGCATTCTTTTGTCTTCTATCAGTTGATAGATTTTGCGGATGAAATCAGGCTCGGGGTGAGACCATTTCAAAAACTCCATCTGAATGCTGACATCGTCCTGGTCATACAGCAGATGACAAGATGACTCGGCCCCGTCTCGACCGGCACGACCGACCTCCTGAAAATAGGATTCCAAAGAGTTCGGGGTTTCGGCATGAATCAACAGGCGCACGTTGCTTTTATCGATGCCCAACCCGAAAGCGGGCGTCGCGATCATCAGCGGAGCTTCTTCAGTCTGGAAGGCTTTCTGATTGCGCTTGCGATCCTGCGGCGGCAAATCGCCGTGATACACCAGATGCGCCATGCCCAGTCGGTTCAACGCAGACGAAACTTTCTTCAGCGTCTGAATCAAAGAGCAATAAATGATCGCCGTTCCTGGTGTCAGATGACGAAGCCCCACGATGGCCCGGATCTTTTCATCGATTCCATAGATGTCGTGAACATTCAGGGCCAGGTTCGGGCGCTCAATCCCCGCGGAAATGATCAGGGCGTCTTCCATATTCAGTTTTTTCAGGATGTCTTTTTGAACCTCGGGCGTCGCCGTGGCCGTCAGCGCCAAAGTCGGCGGATTGCCCAAAAGGGCGCGGAACTCTCCGACCCGGGAATAATCCGGGCGGAAGTCATGCCCCCATTGGGAAATACAGTGAGCCTCGTCCACGGCCAAAAGTTGAATGGCCCGTTTTTCAATAGCCTGAAGAAACTCAGGTTTACGGAAGCGTTCCGGGGTCACATAGATCAGCTTGAAGTCGCCTTTGGCCAGGCGGTTCTGGCGGGACTCGCGTTCGTCCCGGCTCAAAGTGGAACTTAAGAACGTGGCACTGATCCCCAGCTCCTGGGCCTTGAAAACCTGATCCTGCATCAAAGCGATCAGCGGCGATATGACGACCACCAGGCCCTCGCGGGTCTTTGCTGGAAACTGAAAGCAGAGGCTTTTTCCCATTCCCGTGGGCATTAAAGCCAGTAGGTTCTGATTTGCCCAAACTTTATGCAGGACTTGCTCCTGCTCGCCCCGGAAAGAAGTAAAAGGAAAGTTCGCTTTTAAAAGCTGAAGAAGATCGGTCATAGTGCCGATCAGTCTACGCTACTCAGAGGGGGCCCGTCAGCCAGGCCCCTCGAGGATGCGGTGCGTTGGGATTCTGGCCTAGAATCTTTTTTTGCACTTAGTAGTATTTGATGATAATTCGAGTACTTTCATAAAATTTGTTTAATTTTTGCTAATAAAAACAGCGATTAAAACCATATAAACGAAGGGTAAAGATATGTCCAAAAAGTGGAATATTGATATGGTCAGAAACATTGGTATCTCGGCGCACATCGACTCCGGGAAAACCACAACTTCTGAGCGTATTCTGTTCTATGGAGGAAGAATCCACGCCATCCACGAAGTTCGTGGAAAAGACGGCGTCGGTGCAACAATGGACTCCATGGATCTAGAGAGAGAAAAAGGGATCACCATCCAGTCTGCTGCAACTCAGGTTCAGTGGAAGGATTACACAATCAATTTGATCGACACACCGGGGCACGTGGACTTCACAGTTGAAGTTGAACGTTCTCTTCGCGTTCTAGACGGTGCGATCCTGTTGCTTTGCGGTGTTGCCGGCGTTCAATCTCAGTCCATCACTGTTGACCGTCAGATGAAACGTTACAACGTTCCTCGTTTGGCATTCGTGAACAAATTGGACCGTCAAGGTGCCAACCCATACCGTGTTACTGATGCTTTGATCGAAAAATTGCGTTTGAACGCAGTTATGATCCAGATCCCAATCGGTCTGGAAGATCAGCACAGAGGTCACGTTGACCTGACTGACATGAAAGCTTACATCAACCAAGGTGAATCCGGTGAGAACGTTCTTGTAGAAGAAATCCCAGCGGACCTAGTTGAAACTGCAAAAAAATACCGTCAAATCATGATCGGTAAACTGGCTGACGTTGACTCTGCTATCGAAGAGAAATTCTTGATGGAAGAAGAGCCAACAACTGAAGAGATCCGTGCGGCTATCCGTAAGGGCACTATCGGTTTGAAATTGGTTCCAGTTCTTTGCGGTTCTGCATTCAAAAATAAAGGCGTTCAGCGTCTGATGGACGCGGTTACTTACTATCTTCCGTCCCCTGCTGAGAAAAAAGAGCAAGCTCTTGATATCACCAAGAACGAAGAGAAGTTCGACCTGCATCCAGATCCAACCAAACCATTGGTTGCTCTTGCGTTCAAACTTCAAGAGACTCCATTCGGTCAGTTGACTTACATGCGCGTTTACCAAGGTAAAATGGGCAAAGGCGATTTCATCGTCAATCAAGTGAACAAGAAATCTGTTAAGATTCCTCGCTTGGTTCGTATGCACTCTGATAAAATGGAAGATATCGACGTATCCTACGCTGGTGACATCGTGGCATTGTTCGGTATCGACTGTGCTTCCGGTGACACTTTCTGTGACGAGAACATCCAGGCGTCCATGCAATCCATGCACGTACCTGATTCCGTTATCAGCTTGGCAATTGCGCCTAAAGATAAAACTGCGGCGAACAATTTCTCCAAAGCTCTTCAGAAATTCCGTAAGGAAGACCCTACATTCCGCGTACACCGTGACGAGGAATCCAACGAGACTATCATCTCCGGTATGGGTGAATTGCACTTGGAAATCTACGTTGAGCGTATGAAACGTGAATTCAACTGTGAAGTTATCGTGGGTCAGCCTCAGGTTGCTTACCGTGAGACTATCTCCGTTGAAGCTCCGTACGACTACACTCACAAAAAACAAACTGGTGGTTCCGGTCAATACGCGAAGATCGTTGGTAAAATCCAACCTCTTCCTCCACAAGAAGACGGCGCTGTATTCAAATTTGAAAACAAAGTTGTCGGTGGTCGTATTCCTAAGGAATTCATCCCTGCGGTTGAAGAAGGCTTCAAAGAGCAGACTGTTAAAGGTCCTCTGATTGGCTTCCCGATCGTTGGCGTTGAAGTTGTTCTGGAAGACGGCGCGTACCACGATGTCGACTCCTCATACATGGCGTTCAAAATCGCTGGTATGGCGGCTCTTCGTGAAGTTTACGCTTCCGCGAAACCAACTGTTCTTGAGCCGATCATGAAGCTTGAGACGACAGTTCCAGACGAATACCAAGGTTCCGCTGTTGGTCAAATCAACCAACGCCGTGGTTCCATCGTTGCAACTACTGCATTCGAAGGTAACTGCGTGATCGAAGCTGAAGTACCACTGACAGAAATGTTCGGTTACTCTACAGACCTTCGTTCTGCGACCAAAGGTAAAGGTGAGTTCTCCATGGAATTCGCGAAGTACGCTCCAGTACCTCGTAACATCCAGGAAGAACTTGCGAAGAAATACCAAGCTAAGCGCGCAGCTGAGCAGAAGTAATTTCGCGCGGATGCGCAGGAGGTGCGAAGCACTGGACTGCGTCCCGCTAAGTTTGATCTTCAAACTTCAAAGCCCGGTGGAAACACCGGGCTTTTTTTATTTCCCTGCCTCGACTTATATCCAGAAAAACTAAACATCGCAGTCTGTTGTGCCGAAAAGAGATTCGTAAATTCATCTTTCAGCCCCGAGGACGACAGCCATGGATCGCGACCAGCTTATTGCCGAAATCAAAAAGCAGCTTCAGGAAGAACTGAAAGCTCAGACTGACACCATCAAAAACAAAATTCCCGGCGAACAGCGTGAGCAAATCAAAGACATGAAAGACAGCCTGACCCAAACCATGAAGGAAAACCCATGGGCTTCGGTTGGCATCGCCGCCCTGGCAGGCTTTGTGATCGCGCGCATGCTGTACAAAAGAAAGGATGACTAGATGAACTTCCTTCTGCCCCTCATTTCTTTCTTTATCGGTAACGCCAAAAGCCTGTTCAAAGAACCCGGCATCGCCTTCACCCAGCAACTGGTGTTGCATCTGCGCGCGCTGACATTCGTGCTGGTGTCCACCATCGGATCGCTGGCTTTAAGCTGCGTGGGGGTCTCACTGTTCATCGCAAGCCTGGCCGGCCAGCTGGACAAGGGCGAGGAATTTCAGATCACAGGCGGCATGATTGTGTACCTTGTGATGACTGTGATTTCTGCGGGTGTCTTGATCTACAGCCTGAATAAAAAGACGTGGTTGAAAGCGTTGGGGTTTGTAGAAAAGCCTGTCACCCCCAAACAGTCCGGCGCCCTGGAAAATGCCGTGGCTTTGCTGGTGATGGATTATGTGGAGGAACGCCAAAGCAAGCGCGCGAAAACCTCTGAAGCCAGCTAGGCGGGACTGGCCACTGCAAATAGAAAGAGCTGACTTTTTAGGGTCAGCTCTTTTGCTTTTTAAACAATGTGAAAGTCGAAACTACATCGGCCAGCGATTGCAATATTCGTTGCTGTCAGAAGAGATCACTTTGCCTGTGGATTTCGCCACAACCAAAACAGAAATCGTTGTGCAGGTTTCATCATAGCTGATGTCTTCCTGAGTGCGGGTTGTGTAAACCAGAACATCGCCACGATCTTCCACTGTGGTGTTGGAAGTCACTGGATAGGTTTTGCCTTTGCCCGGAACAGAGAAGATCTCACCGATCATGCCGCCGCCGTCACCACCGCCATAGCCGCCGCCATCGAATCCGCCGCTGCCGTAACCGCCGCCATCAAAAGAACCACCACTGTCACGGTCATTGCCTTCATAGGTTTCTTCACGAGGGTCTTTTTCTTCACCACGACCACCGTCGTCTTCTTTCGGAGCCGGCTCGGATTTGCCTTTTCCTTTTTTAGCAGAAACCACGTCCTGGGAATTGTCAGAGATATTGGCAAAGGTTGGCGCCGCAAAAGAAAGAGAAAGCAGGGCCGCCAGCAAGATTGTTTTCATATGAAGACTCCTTTTGTATTCAAAGCGAAGTCTTTAACACAAGGGCGGCGACAGGACCATTCCCCGTCACCACCCTTGCCATATTTTCACGATTGTTCAGACTCTAGACAGCTCAATTCGCATTACCTTGCAACTGGTGCCACTTCATTCAGAAAGGCCTCCAGAGCCGCCCAGGAACGTTTCTCCGCGACGGGGTTGTAGGCGTGCCCCTTGGATGGATCATTGCCCGCATCTTTCTGAGTGAAGGCATGAACCGCTCCGGAATACGCCACAAACTGATAGTCCACTTTGGCTTCGTTCATTTCTTTCATGAAGCCATCGACTTCCGCTGGTGGCACGTAGGGATCAATAGCTCCATGCAAGACCAGCACCTTGGATTTGATGTTCTTCACATCCTTGGGATTCTTGCTGGCCAGACCACCATGGATGCTGACCGCCCCCACCACAGGCAAACCTGCACGAGCCGCCTCCAGGGCTCCGGTACCGCCAAAGCAATACCCCATGATCACTATCTGCTTGGCATCGACATTTTTATTTTTCTTCAGATAATCAAAGGCCGCTTTTTCACGCGCCCGGTAAAGCTTCACGTCCTCTTTGTATGTGCCGGCAAGTTTGCCGGCCTCTGCCGGGGATCCGGGACGGACCCCTTTGCCATAGATGTCGGCAGCCAGTACCACGTAACCTTTTTCCGCCAAACGCTGGGCGCTGGCTTTTTCATGTTCACCCAACCCCATCCACTGGTGAACAATGATGATCGCCGGACGCGGACCTTTTAAGGAATCATCCTGAGCCAGAAAACCTTCCAAAACCGTCTTGCCTTCTTTGTACTCGACCATTTCAGTTTTTACTTCAGCATGAGCTTGCATGAATGCCCCCCACACCAAAAGGGCTGCTGCTAAATTCTTCATCATCTTTAGTACTCCTTTTAAGCTTTACCAAAGTCTATGAAGGGCCCGGCGAAAGGTCAAAAAACCCTCATCAGGGTCCTGATGACTCACAAATTCCTGATTTATCTCGATTATATCAGGACTTCTTGCAAGTCGCGTTATAGACAGGTCCCTTCCCGAATGTGGTACACTCTAGTCTCTATGGAATATCACAGGCGTCTGCCCGTCACATTTAACTTCTCAGATTTAAGCATCACTCTATGACGATTATTATTGTTCTGTTTATCAGTACCATCGGTATCTCTTTTTTATGTTCCATGCTGGAAGCTGTTCTTCTGACTTCGACCTCCGCTTACATCGGGGTTCTGGTCAAAGAGAATAAAAGAAGCGGAAAGCTTCTTGAACATCTAAAAGAAAACATCGACCGCCCTATTTCTGCCATCCTGACACTGAACACCCTGTCCCACACCTTGGGCTCCGCCGCCATCGCCTACCAAATTCAGATTCAATACGGACAAGAAGCCGTCACCGTGGCCTCTTTTGCCCTGACTTTCATGATCCTGATTCTGTCTGAGATCATTCCCAAGTCTGTCGGTGCCGCGCACTGGAAAGCCCTAGTTCCCTTTGCCGCCTACACCATCCAGTTCATGATCTTGCTTTTGTATCCATTGGTGATCATGTCCGAGTGGCTGGGCCGTTTTTTTGCAAAAACCTCTGAAGATCCGGAAGTGACCCGTGAAGAGATCCTGATGACTGCCGAAATCGGCGTGGAAGAAGGAACTTTGAAAGGCAAAGAATCCAACATCATCAAAAACCTGCTGATGCTGGACAAGATCTATGTGTCTGACATCATGACCCCACGATCCGTGTTCTTTGCATTGGACAAAGAATTAACCGTGGAAGAGGTCTTTAACAAATACCGTCCTCTGCGCTTCTCGCGCATCCCGGTTTACGATGGCAGCCTGGACAACATCATCGGCATGACCTATCGCTATAAAATTCACGAAACCCTTTCCAACGACTTGCACGACAAGAAGGTGGGTGAGATCGTGACTCCGATCTCCAGCATCCCAGAGCGCATGACTGTGTCCCAGGTTCTGGATTTCTTTATCAAAGAAAAAGAACACATGGCCTTGGCGGTGGACGAGTACGGCATCGTGGCTGGTCTGGTCAGTTTGGAAGACGCCGTTGAAACCCTTCTAGGGGTAGAAATCGTCGATGAACTGGACAGCGTGGAAGACATGCGCAAGTTCGCCCTGGAACAGTGGCAGATGCGCAAACAGAAACTGCGCCGGAGCTAGGTTGTGATTTTGTTTTATATCCCCTGCCCTGACAAAACTTCCGCGCAGAGTATCGCAAGAACTCTGCTGGAGGAAAAACTTGTCGGTTGCGCCAACATCATTCCAGGCATGGAATCGATGTACTGGTGGGAGGGAAAATTAGAGACAAGCTCCGAGCATATCCTGATCCTGAAGGCTTTGAACACCCCTGATGCACAGAGCAGAATCACAAAAAGGGTCGAAGAGCTTCACCCCTATGACGTCCCGTGTGTCATGACTCTCCCCGTCCTGGGAATCAATCCCGCTTTCAAGAACTGGCTTGAAGAAAGTCAAAGATAGCCCTAGCTTTGAAAAGCGAAGGAGCTATCGCCATGACCAGACAAGAACTTGCCAAGAACATTTACGACATTGCTCACCTGACTGGGGAGTTTAAACTTCGCTCGGGCCAGATCTCGAACGAATACTTCGACAAGTATCGTTTTGAGGCACAGCCGACTTTGCTGCGTGAAATCGCCAAACAAATGGTTCCCTTGATTCCTGCAGGCACCGAAGTTCTGGCCGGCCTTGAAATGGGCGGCATCCCTATCGCCACCGCCTTGTCCCTGGAAACCGGGATCCCTTGTGTGTTCGTTCGTAAAGAGGCCAAAGAATACGGCACCTGCAAGTTTGCCGAAGGCCTTGAAATCAAAGGCAAGAAGGTCTGTGTGATCGAGGACGTCGTCACCACTGGCGGCCAGGTGGTGCTTTCCACTGCGGATTTGCGCTCTATCGGAGCCGAGATTTCCACAGTTCTGTGTGTGATCCACCGCGGGCCACACTTCCCGGAACCCAAGCTGACCGAGATCGGTCTGGACCTTCGTCCATTGTTCAAGAAATCCGATTTCTAGCCGATAAAGAGAACTGGTTTATCTTATCGAGAGGAAGACAGGATGAAGCAGTTCTCAAAGGCTCTATTAGCCACAGCTATTGTTTTCACCGCCAGCCCGTCCTTCGCGGGCTACGATGAGTTTGATTGCCGCACAAATAACCAGATGAAGAATGCTGGTTTGGAGTGCATCACTTGCGGTATTCAGAAGTACTATGCCGATAAAGGCACGCCTGTTGATGTTTCTGATAAATGGTTGGCAATGATTGCGCTAAATATCCAAAAGGAATACGGATACAACACGGTTCGTTCTGACATTGATAAAGAAAACTTCCAAAAAGAAGTCATCCGCCGCATTCAAACCTATGGTTTCTGCGCAGAGTACCTGGGCAAAGATACCAAAAAAGTGGGTCGCTCAAGAGAATACAAAGACATGAGCCACGCGGACTGGACTTATTTCAATCAACTTCTGAATCGCGATGCAAGACCATCAGAAAAGCAAATGGCCGACGCAGCTGAAAAGCTGGGCTTTAAAACTGGTTGGACTTCCAGCACGCCAGCACTTGAAAACATGAACTACTTGTTTGAAGGTATGTTTGAAAATCGCAGCCTAGACGAGAAACGTGCTCTGTTTAAAGAAAAACTAAGACAGGCACTTGAGTCAGACTATACTGTCTCAGGTGAAAAGAAGGAAAAGTCCAAAGAGTTCATTGCCAAAGGTGACAAAGACCAAGGCCTGACTCGTTGTCTGGCCGACATAAATGCCAAGTTTATGAAGAAGCCAATGGGCGACAAAGAGACCCATGCCTTCTGTGGCGTGATGGCAAACTCCTGCGATATCACTCGAGTGAACTTGGACTCTCAAAAAGACTTTTGTATTTTGAAAGGTATGGCGCTGAAACCAGCATCCTCCCCGATCAGTCAGCCGCCAGTATTCAGCGGCGATGGTGGCGGCGGCTACAGACCACAACCTCCACCTCCTCCAATGCCATCAAGATCAGGCAGCGGACAGAAATAAAAAAGGGGCTTTGAAGCCCCTTTTTCTTTTTCACTGTTCTATCAAAATTACTGCGCACATCTTTCAGCAATCACAGACTGGATCTTCTGAAGTTTCACAGAAGGATTCATTACATCCCACTGCCATTTGAAGTCGCGGCAGTCCTGCCACCATGGGAAGACCATGGGACCGAACTTTTCGTCTTTGTCGTCTTTCTTCATGCGCTTGTAAACGATCTGCTCAATCGGGCCATAGGCCTTCTTCATCAAAAGACCTTTTGAAATCAGGTCAATCGCGACCTCAACACTCGTCACGAAGCCAATCTGGCCTTCCATTGTTGGGAACTTGGAACGATCCAGTCTGGAATAAGCCTCACGGATATAGCTGACCGCCGGGATGTGCGGAAACTCTTTGACCATCTGGTCATAAACAACCGCATCGAACTGACCGTTGTCGCCGAAATAGATCACGACTTCCGGATTGGTTTCAGCAAGCACCTTGCGGATGACTTTTTGTTTCAACTCAGGATCCTGCTTGATACCCGAGTTCATGTGCAGCTTCGTGATCGGGAAGCCGTTTTCCTCCAGGAAATCCGTGTGCTGCTCGTTCATCAAAAGCTTTGGAGCCAAAGACACATAATGGAATTCAATGTCTTCATGCTGCAGATTTAACATCTGGAAGATTTCCGACATACCCACAAAGCGGCTGTCATCGTCAGCAAATGAGGTTGCAGCCCCCTTCTTGGACAACACGTGGGACACCTTCAACGTGTCATCAATATCAGACACCACAAGCACCTTGGCTTCGGCAAAGGCTGACAACATCAATCCGGCAAGTAAAGCGATGTATTTTCTCATGGACGTCTCCTGTTATTTTTTGTTTCCTAAAAAGATTGAATCGTAAATCTGCTCCCAGTCGACCGACAGAATCTTGTCTGCGACCTCGGAACGCTCTTCCATATCCAGCGGCTTGTAACCGCGGTCTTCAACCCAGCCATAGCCCCAGCGAAAGGGTGTCTGAAGCTTCGCGGATCCACCCACACGCACACCACGGAAGTAAGCGTCCGCAGTGTACTTGTTGGCTTTGACGGTGATGCATTGTTTTAATTCTTCGTCGGCCCGCAAACGGTCTTCACGGGCACCACCGGCCCAGTAAGCCACATCATGAGCCACACAGCAGTCCAAATAGGCATTCACCGACCAGGCAAACCCGTCAGGACTCATGCTGCAGCCATCGCTGGTAAAGTCTTTCAGCGTATTTTTAGCAAACCCCTGCCGAGCCACCATAGTGACCAACAAATAGACAGCAAGCGACACCCAGTGTCCCTTACGGGGCTTGAATAAGGCTAATTTTGATTTGAATATCATCAACCCCTAAAGGAGCAAGAGGCAGACCAAAGAAAAAAAATTTAGAAAACCAGAAAATCCCCTCCGCGCCCCACCCAATCAAGGTTGGTCAAAAAGGTTCAGATCCGAGGCGGAGGGTTTTTTGCGAAACGGAGGCGTGCTCCAAGCACGTCGAAGAGAAGCAAAAGGCCCGACAACGAAGGAGATGGGCCTTTTTCACCAACCGGCGCTATTTTTCTCCGACCACATAAGCGATCCAGGACTGACAAGCTTCGCCGTGATCCACACGGGTGAAGTTGCCGTCTCCGGAACCATCCGGAGCCGTACCTTCCCAGTACACGTGGGACTTTTTAAAGCCCACTTCTTCCATGATGTCGCGGATCTCAGAGATGGACCACATGCGCCAGTCATAGGTGAAGACCTGTTCGATCTTTTTCCCACCCACTTTGAAGTGGATGTGGAATAGAGCCTCATTGGTCACAGGGTCAAAGTTCGTTTGATCCCAGTAGTAAGTGAAGCCTTCGTGTTTGATCGCGTCCTCGATGGCTTCGTAGCACTGACTGCCGCCGAAGATATCCACCAGGAACATGCCGTCTTTGTTCAAAGTCTTCAGCACATTGGCGAAATACTTCTTCAAAACGTCGCGTTTTTTAAAACAGAAATAAGAGAAATTCATCGCCGCCACAATGTCAGCTTTGGCCAGATTCGGATCCAGCACGTTGCCTTCCACCAGCTTCATGCGCTTTTGCTGTTCCGGCTTCAGCTTCGTCAGATAGTTGGCTTTGCCGTAGGCCATTGGTTCCGGATCCAGATCCACACCCACCGCCTCATGACGAGGGTGCAGTTTGATCCATTCGGTGGAAAGAGCAAAGGTCCCGCAGAAGTCTTCACGGAATACACGGGGCTGCTTGCCTTTCAGCTCGCGGAACGTGTTCCAGATAAAGACCACATCATTTTCCGCCGACTGAACCGCTTTGCGGTACAGTTCGTATTTATCGAATACCAAAGCCGTGCTTTTTTTATTCACACGACGGCGGACCTTTTTTCTGTGGGACATTTCTTTTTTCATTTACGGCACTTCCGCTACGACTTCACGAATCGCAAGTTCAATGTCATGGATCTGTGGCACAGAGTTCTTTTCAAGGTTCGGGTGCAGACCGATGCCCGGCAGGTTTTTACCGGCCAGAACACGCGGACGCGCCATCAGTTGATAGAAGCACTCTTGAGTCGCACGGTAAGCCAAATGTTCGCCGAAGTTGGTCACTTCCGTGTCCTCGTTCACGAACAATACACGGCCGGTTTTTTCGATGGATGCTTTGATCATCGGCCAGTCGTATGGATAAATCGAGCGCAGATCGATCACCTCAACAGAGATGCCTTCTTCCGCCAGTTTCACCGCCACTTCGTCACACAGGTGCACCATGCGGCTGTAGGTAACAACCGTGATGTGTTCACCCGCGTGAGTGATCTTGCCCTTGCCGATTGGAACCATGTACTTTTCAAGTTCCGGCCAGCGAGGTTTCCAGCCTTCAGAATTCTGAACTGGTTTATCGATCATGGCTTTAAGCTCTTTTTCATCCGCAGGTTCACCTGGGATCAGCTCATCACCTTTATGGCGCATCAGCGCCTTGGATTTCAAATAAAGAACCGGATTTGGATCTTCGATCGCAGAAAGCATCAAACCGTAAGCATCCAACGGATTGGACGGCATCACGATCTTCCAGCCTTGCAGGCGGGAGGCCCATGCATCGAAAGAGTGAGAATGGTAAACGGAACCAAAGATCCCCGCACCCACCGGAGTCATCACCACCATCGGCAGTTGAATCTGACCGTTCGTGCACCACAAAGTGTTACCGGCAATTTTCAAAAGATCGATGGTGTTAAAGATATAATCGGCAAACTGGATTTCAGCCACGCAGCGGTCACCACCCATCGCGATACCCATCGCCATGCTGATGATCCCACGTTCATCCAGAGTGGAGTTCCACGCCGTTTCCAAACCTTGAGTCGCTGTGAAAACGCCCCCCAGTGGTGCGCCCACGTCCTGACCGAAGATGTCTTTAACTCCCATGTTGGCTTCACCATAGTGAAGGGCCATTCTGATGGCCTGAGCAATACTTGCCATTAGAATTTTCTCCAATCTGCATTTTCGCTGTTAACGTAAACATGATCCCAAACAGATTCCGGAGTCGGTACCGGTTCCTGGCGGGCTTGTTCCTGAGCGCTGACGCCTTCGGCTTCATAATCTTCCCAGATCTTCTTCGCCACCTTCGGATCCAGAATGCCAGCGTCGATCAGGTTTTTTTCGAAAGTCAGAACCGGGTCAAACAAGTGTGGTTTTTTATTGGCGCCGTCCGCGGAAGAGTGACCGTACAAACGAGTCACCTTCGCTTCGATGAAGGATGGTTTGCCGGTTTTACGGATGTATTCCATTTCTTCTTTCAGAGCCAGATATGTTTCAATCGGGTCATTGCCGTTGATCACACGGGAACGGATGTTGAACGCAGCAGCGCGATCCGCGATGTTCGTTTCACCGTGCTGACCTTCGTACGGAGTCGAAATACCGTAGCCGTTGTTCTGTACAGTGATCAGCATCGGAAGTTCCTGGCCCTTACGGGAGGCAAGAATCAAGCAGGATGCAAAATCACCTTCAGCAGTCCCAGCGTCACCACCAGTCACGATGGAGATCGCACCTTTACCCGCCCGCTTTTGCACGTGAGCCGTACCGCACGCGATCGGATATTGAACTTCCAAAGGAGACGTCACCGGAGCCACGTTCCATTGCGGGAAGCAATAGTGACTGGAGAAGTTACGACCACCTGTGGATGGATCCGTCGCACGGTTCATCATCAAGCGGATGGAATCAATCATGTCCATGCCCAAAGCCACCATCGTCGGAGTACAGCGATAGTGCAGGTGCAACCAGTCGTTCTCTGGGCCAGAGCCTTTGCGCGCCAGCATACCCAAGGCAACACCCCAGGCTTCCTCACCAGGTCCACCGATCCAGAAGTAAGCCTCGCCGGCTTTATAAATTTTGATCAGACGTTCTTCAAGCACGCGGGATTTAACCATCAGGTTATGCATGCGAAGCAAAATTTCTTCAGACAATCCACCAAAGCTCTGCTTCTTTTTTGCAGGAGCAGTCGCTTTTTTAGAAGCTTTCACAGTGGACTTTGCAGCAGGTTTTGCAGCCTTCTTGGTAGTCTTACCAGCAGCCGCCTTACCCCCTGCTTTCACAGTGGTCTTTTTAGCCATTTTCAGGGCCTCCATATTCGCGTCTATCTAAGCGAAAAGAGAGGCTTTTGTCACGCCCATTTGCCACGGTGAGAAGTCTCTTCAAATCAATTTTAAAGGGGTTTAAGACCTCAGGGGCACACAATATGCCCCCTCTTTAGGCAGTTGGCTATTCCTGCTCGCGGGAATAGTAGCGCAGCCAGTTTTCTGAGCTGCGATAAAAGACCGTCGGGCGGTCGTAGGAATTAATCAAAAGCGCCCCGTACTGCCCCACAAATGAGGGCACCGGCAGGACTGATTGTTCAATGCTTTCAAAGACAAAACTGCCGCCTGCCGCAGCCAGGGTCCCCAGACGCAAGGCCTTACTGACTGAGCTATGGAAGGCCACGTATTTGGCTCCATCACTGCCTACCCCCAACGTCGGCGCAGACTCACCCAACAAAGAGGTCACCCCAGTCACCTCCACGACACCGGCCGTGAACGCACTAGTCCCGGTGGTCAAACATGTTGCAACGGCCGAAGCACAACTTGCATAGCGAACTGAACCCGCCGTTATATCCACATAAACCGCAAAAGGCCTGTTCAAAGCATCCAGTTTGAAATCAATTCCCGCACCCAAAGTGGATCCGGAATTTTCAATCGCCACACAATTCCACACATAGCTGGCGGAACTTAGCGATTCACTGGCGAAAGCCACTCGCACCCCTGTGTCGTACTGATAGGCAATCGCAGGCTGTCCAGAACTCGTAAACTGGAGCTTCGCAAATTTCCCCGCATCCGCAGTGGCATTACCGCAAGAGCCCGCTCCCGCGGCGCCGTCCACGACAAATCTTTTCCAGCCTTTTTGTTTTGTCCATCTGGCAAAACGCAAGGCCGTGTTGGTGACATCATAATACGCGATTCCGATGGCATCACCACTCAGGGCGACACTTGCGTACTGACCGACGTTGGCTACGGAATCATCCACGACCGTGATTGTAAAACTCACACCTCGATCACTGGATCTGGCCAGAATCAGATTCTGCTCAGTCGCCACACCATTGTAGGCGGCAATCATCGGATTGCTGTTACTGTCGAAGGCCAATGACGGCATATTTCCCACCGCCGCCGTGGCCGAAGTGCTTTGTTGATGGCTGGTCACAAATTTTTCAGAGAAATACGGCTCTACAAATGTGCCCCCGCGTGTTCCGAAATAAAGTTTGGAACTGGCGTGAGTGTTGTTGTTGTCATAAAAATAGTATGCATAGCCGACTCTGCCATCCGGTGCCTTGGCGGCACTGATCACCGGGAAAGAGGCCGTGTTCGGAAACACATTGCCACGGTTGTCGACCACAGAAATTACGAAGCTTCCTGCGGCTCCCCCTGTCACCAGGTCATCCGGATCAATCTGCGCGACCTTCAGGTCATTGCCGACAGCGCCACCTGCCGCGGCGGGAAGCTGGGCATAGCTGGTGAAAGCTGTGTCGCTGGCAGCATCATAAGCAAGTGACACCCCTTCTTGCGCGACCGTCGTTGTTTCAATCCCGTGATTCGCCGCAAACCAGGCTGTGCCGTTGAATTTGCTCATGGCTACCGACGTGGTCGCCACTCCGGCAGAAACCAGATAGTCTGTCACACCTTTAATAGCCAAAGAGATTCCGGAAGCCCCTGTGGAAGCCGCCGCAATGGTGGTCGCTGGCCCCCAAGAGTTGGTGGCCCCATCCTGAGCCACATCACAGGCCACGGGGCTGCGAATATGCAGGCCTGTGGTGTTCGGATTGCCCACAGAATAAAATGCCAACACCGCACGATGGGTGGTGGGCTCGACTTTCAAATCCAGATGTGTTCCACCGTTATGATTCGTATTCACCAAACCGGAAATACAAGTAGTGCTGCCCGCACACCCCCGCAAAAGATTCACAACTTCAAAGGCCTGACATTTTCCATCCGCATCCAATCCCGTGCATCTTGCCACTGAAGGGTTGTTCAAAGTCCCCGCCGCCCCCGTTGTCGTGGTGAAACCCAGGATCGGCGCTCCGTTCACCGGGCACAACGCCAGCCCTGAACTGATGCCGGCCTGATTGGCCGCCGTGATAGTCCCCGCCAGCGACACCAGTGGCGCCACGTTCATTGAAGACCACACACCCGTGCTGGAACGGAAAAGATATTTCACCTGGCTGTTTGTGGAGGTCTGAGTGAAGAATGAAAAAGTGATGTGAGGCCGGTCCTCGCTGTCCAGCACCAGGCGAAGTGCCTTCATCGGATCAATGGTGGCCACAGCCACATTTGTGGGTGCCGCACTGACCGGGGCTTGAAAAGCTGTTGTCACCGACCAAACACCACTGGAACTGCGCTCGGCAAATCGAATGTCCTTGGTCCCGCTTCCGGCAAGCAAAGTGGTGTTCTGGCTTGATCCATATACATAGGCGATGACGGGGTTGCCGTCGGACTTAAATGCCACCCGCAGAATTTTTCCCTGATTCAACTGCCCGGCGGTAGCCGAGTTCGGCGCACCAACGCAAACTGAATTCAAATTTCCGCAGAGGGCTGTTCCATAGTTGAGATCGACGACTTCCACATTCCAGGTGCCAAACTCATCCATCCAGGCGTACTTCAGTGCGCCTATCGTCGGGGTTGCACCACTGCCCCCCGCCGTCGCGGACTTATCATAGTATGCCACACCCGGTTGCCCCGTTAACGGGTTCAAAGCCAGATCGTGGGGCCCGCCGGTTTGATTGTTGAAGCTGAGGTTTTCACCTGTTGATACCAACGCACGCACATCCACCCAAGACGGCGCGGAACTTCCTGGCGCAGGATCAGTCTCCGGAGTGCTTTGCGGAGTGTTTCCTGTGACTTTAGACTCTTCAGAAAAATTGCAGGCACTCAGAAAAAGACAGGCCATCAAAACATATTTCAACACAACGTCCCCCTAATAAACCCACGTAAGACTGACTGGAATCATCAAACCTTCTTCGGAATCTGTGGCATCGGTCACACCGCGGGACCCATTGCCATTGAACTGAATCTCGTTGCGCACAAGACCCAAACCTGCGCGAAAGGCCAGTCCTTCACGCAGCGGATACTGCGCCAGTGCCTGCAGGCTTGAAAAATAGCCAAACCGCAACTGACCTGATTCGGCCGTGGACTCGGTAAAGTACACGGGCAAAGTCAGATCAGCGTGGACTTCAAAGCTCCACGGAAAACGAAGCTGCCAGGTTTTAGAAACTCCCGCCTGCACACCCAGCATCTGATAACCTGACACATAAGTGTTGGTCGCCGACTCAATGCCACTGCGTGAACGATAGTTAAGCTGCATTTGCAACTGCCAGTCGGCTGCCAACAGGGTCTGCAGTCCTCCGGCAATATCAAATGCCTGAGACCGGTCTCCATTCTGCTGAAGCCCAGAAGGAATTTTATAGGTTTGCCAAGACGTGCGGGCCCTGCCCACAAAGGAATAGGCGGAACCTTCATTGTCAGTTTCGGCGGCAACACCTGCAACGTAACCCGCCTCGGGACTTAGCAGGGAATTAAATCCCTGCCCTTCCACCCGGTTATTAATCATCTGATATCCAGCCACGGCCTGCATCTGCCAGTGTCGCGGGCTCAAAGACGATTCCATTGCCTGCTTCCCCGCGGCCTCTCCGGCAGAGGCAGCTCCCCGCACCACTCCTGCATTGACCGGCATCTCCGGGCGCAGCCCAAGCACCATGACGGTCTCCGCCGTTGGAGTACGCTGCGGCTGAGTGCTTCGCAACAGCTCATCGATTTCCGTAGTTGGTTGATAGATCTCAGCATACTGCTGAAGTATCATACGCGCCGATTCGTCCTGTCCCAGACTTAGTAAAAAACGCGCATGGGCTGTCACAATCCATGGATTGCCCGGTTCTTCGCTGTACCATTGACTCAAACGCAGGGCTGCGGCCTGGTTCTGTCCGGCCTCCAGCAAACTTTGCAGATAATCGTAACGAACCGGATCCGAGGCGTAGCCCACTCCGATCAGGTCGCTCAGTATACCCTGAGCACGGCCGTACTTTTTGTTCTGAAGGTAAGCACGCGCCAGTCGATGTTTCGCCTCCGGGACCGGCTTGACGGAAAGAGCTTTTTTATAGCGGGAAACCGCATCCCCCGAGGTAAAGTGAACATAGGCCAGATCGCCCAAAGTTAAATGTGCTCGGTAGCGGTCTTCCGCCCCCAGCTGGGGCACAGTCAATAGTTTCAAGGCTAGGTGTTTGGCAGCACCAAACTTTCCATCAAGCATATCCAGCCGCATCTGCAGGGCATTTCCACCATCGACGTTCAGATGGGGATCCAACTTCTTGTAAGAGGCAAACTCCGCATGAGCTTCAGCGCTTTGATGAAGCTCCAGATGTTTTTCAATCAGGTGGCGACGGACATTGTTGTCATAAGGGTTCTGGTTCAGAAAAATTCGCAATTGCTCGACAGAGCCAGACGATGGGGCGGATGCTGCAGAGACCTGCACAACAACGCACAAAAGCAGAAGACCTAAAACGTACGACATAAACCCTCCACTGTTTCAGTGTGTCGTACGTCAATTTTTTTTAACAATTACAAGTCATCCACTCTGGACCCCTTAATACATTTCTGGACCGAACTTCTGTTCGCGAAGACAAATAAAAAAAGCCCGGAGACTGTGGCTCCGGGCTTCAACAACAACAAACGTTTCCTCAAATCACACTACTTGGCGTTGGCCTGTTTCTGCTGAGGCACCAAGGATTTCCCGTCCTCAAGCTGAATCAGATCCAGAAGAACATTTTCCGCTTCCATGATGTCAGGACGCTTCAAATACTCTTCGTTTTTCTTGGCCTTGCTAGCGGTCTTTTTAGCTTTGTCTTTCTTTTCTTTTTCGTTCTTGTCTTTAAGAACTTCGCTCACGCGGATCACTTTACCGCGGGCTTTGGCTTTGTTCAGCTCTTCAACGATTTTTTTGAATTCATCATTCTTAGCAACACGCTCACCGGATCTTTCACGCAGGGACTTCAGCCACTCTGGTTTGATCTCTTTCCAAGCGCCCGGGCCTTCTTTCACGTAAGCATCCGGAGACAGGAAGGACTCAATCGTTTTTGGCGGCAAAGAGTAATCCATGTATTTTTCGCCGATGTCATCCGCACTGAACGGGCCTGGCAAAACGATATCCGCATCCACACCACGGTGCTGAGTGGATTTACCACCCGGCACGAAGAACATACCCACAGTCACTTTGATCGCGCCCAGGTTGTTCGGAATTGGAAGTACGGACTGAACAGAACCTTTACCGTAAGTGTGATCACCACCCACGACAACGGCACGTTTATAATCCTGCAAAGTACCAGACACAATCTCGGAAGCGGAAGCAGAGATACGGCTGGTCAATACCACCAGCGGACCTGACCAGTCCACCATTGGATCTGTGTCGCGAAGTGCGGATTCCGCACGGCCTTCATTTTTGGAGGACTGCTTCACCACGTTCCCGGTCTGGAAGAACAGACCCGCGATTTTCACCGCATCTTCAAGAGAACCGCCACCGTTGTTGGAAAGATCCAGTACCAGGCCGTCGACTTTCTTTTCGTTGGCTTCCTTGATCAGCTTTTTCATGTCAGCCGCAGAAGATCTGCCGCCACGACGGGAATCCGCATAGAAGGATGGGAAGTTGATAACACCGATTTTCTTTTTCTGACCGTTGATTTCACGATCCTGATAGATGATGGACGCTGCTTCGTCCTCCAGGTTCACCTTTTCACGGGTCAAAGTGACATCAAAACGTTTTTTGCCTTCACCGGATTTTCTCAAAATAGTCAGGCGCACTTTCGTGCCCTTGTTACCACGGATTTTTTTGACAACGTCTTTCAAATCCATGTCGATCACATTTTCCATCGCGCCTTTTTCCTGACCGACAGCCACGATTTTATCCTGTGGCTCAATCAGGCCGGATTTCGCTGCCGCCCCGCCCGGAACCAGTTGTTCCACAACTGTGAAACCATCCTGGGAAGAAAGTGTCGCGCCGATACCTTCCAAGGACAAACGCATCTGAATTTCGAAGTCCTCTAGCACATCGCGAGAGAAGAAGCTGGAGTGTGGATCCAACGCGCGAGCAAAGGAATCCAGGTAACCAGAGAACAGATCATCCTGGGTGGTGTCAGCGGTTCTTTTCACTGCACGCTCATAGTTTTTGATCACGTTCTTTTTGGCTTCATCCATTTTCATGTCTGTCGCCATGTAGTTCCCGATCTGGAACTGGATATACTTTTTCAGATATTCATTGGCGTCAGCAGAATCCTTCGGCCAGGTTTTCTTTTCCGGATCAAAAGTGAATTCTGTGGAAGACTCAAACTTGAAGTCTTTGCCCAGATATTTTTTAGCAAATTCAGAACGGTCTTTCACGCGCTCCAGAACGATTTTCTGAGCTGCATCCAGGAACGAGCAGTCACGGTTTTTGGTTTTATCAAAAACGTTGCCCGCAGATTTGCGAATCGCATCGACATCACCTTGAGTCAGATAGATTTTGGAAGGATCCAGGCGTTTCAGATACTGTTCGATCACACGGTTTTGCAGATCGGTGTCGCGGTTGGAATACTTCACGTGGTTGGCAAGGAAGCCCTGTTCAATCACTGTCAGGTAACGGCACTCCAGGCCTTCTTTCAGTTGGGCCGATGCCAAAGATGAAACTGCCAATGATCCGGCAATGATGAAACCTCTAACGCCTTTTGAGAATGAACTCATGCTGATCCTTCCATGGCTCCCCGAACGGGAGCAGTCCTAATTGCATTAGATTATCAAATAATTAGCTGAGAGCATTCAATTTATGAAGCACGTCATAAATTAGGACGTAGAAAGGATTCTTAAGACTTTCGTCGATCTTCTTCGAAGAAGGATAGCTGGGAAAGGTTTTCCACTTTGTCGCCACGAAGGCCGTTCAATTTGACCTCATGCTTGATGAAACTGCCATGCTGAGTCTCGATCATAAAGAACGACATCTCGGGGAATCTCGCCTTTAGTCGAGTCATTTCCTCAACAATCAGCTGGATATTCTTTGGATCATCATCCGACATCCCGAAGCGGTGATGCGGATTGTAACCATAAAGATCAATGGCCTGCTCCACGCTGGCGCGGATGGCTCTTTGTTTTAATTCTGCAGTGCCTTCTTTGAAGTCCGAATCACCCAGAAGCTGACGTGTCTCTTTATGACTCACCGGATACACACTAAGATAGTTGGGCTCCAATGGCAGAACTTTTTTCTGAACAAAGACCCGAATACCGTCTTTCATTGTTTCCGGATGGTGACCACGGGCCGTGATCACAGACAGCGGGCGCTGATTAAAGGCCGCGTGATAGAAACACTCCCAGGAAGGCCCCTTCCATTGGAAGTCGGGATAACCCAAAGCCGCGGCCACGTCTTGCACGAAAATTTGCTTTTTGCCTTCCAGTTTTTCCAGTTCATCCACATGGTGGTCACGGAAATTACGGAAGGTGCCGGTCACATCGCAATAGTCGATATTATAGTCCGCAAAGGGACCACTGCTGCCAATAGTTTGATGGTGCTGGGCAAAGTCCCCGCTGGAGATCTGCACTTCAGATTTGTCGTTTTTATGGAAAAGAATCAGCGGCGTCGTCAAAAAGGCGATGTTGTCGTCGAAATCGAAGAAATAGAAACTGCGACCGCCAAGGTGGAAGTTTCTATCCTTCTCCTTGGAACGGTTGATTCCTAACTCCAATTGTCCCTTCAGGGGACTGTCGCTCATAACACACCTTTCGATGCCCAGTGATGGGATCTGTAACTATGCGGAACGAATTTATCAGAGATTCCCCCCTCGGAAAAGGGGGGTGAACAAATTACTTCTTGGACTTGCGAGTGACTACTTTTTTGACACCCAAAGCTTCGGCTTTTTCTTTGGCGTTAGCAGCTTTCTTCAAAGCGGGCTTTTTTGCAGCAGGCTTTTCGCCATCAGCTTTAGCGGCTTTGGCTTTCGGAGCAGCTTTCGCCTTTCCTTTAGCTTTACCTTTGCCTTTTGCCGGGCCCTTTTCATTGATCAAAGCAACAGCTTGCTCCAGGGTCACCGTGTCTGGCGTCGCACCCTCTGGCAAAGACGCATTGACCTTGCCGCACTTGATGTACGGACCGTAAGGACCATTGAAGACCTGAATCGCATCGCCTGAATCCGGATGCGCGCCCAGCTCTTTCAATGGAGCTGCACGACCACGTCCCTTTTTAGGCTGAGCCAGCATCTCCATGGCTTTTTCAAAGGTGATATTAAAGATGCTTTCACCTTTTGGAATCGAACGATAGTCGCCGTCGTGAACCACGAACGGACCAAAACGACCCAAGCCCGCTTTGATGTCTTTGCCCGTGCCCGGGTGAGTCCCCAAGGTCTTTGGCAATTGCAACAGGCTGAGCGCCATTGCCAGATCCACCTGTTCTGGCTGAGTGCCCGGCGGCAACGACGCACGTTTCGGCTTGTCGTCTTCCGGAGTCACGTCCCCCAACTGAACATAAGGACCATAGCGGCCATTCAGAACATACACCGGCAGATCTGTTTCCGGGTCGTTCCCCAAAGAATCCGCCCCGTTGATTTTTTGGTCGATCAGTTTTTCTGCGATCTCGGGCGTGATATCCGCCGGAGATTCATTGTCCGGCAAGGACGCGCTGACGTCTTCACCGTCACGCTGAGTGGTCACATAAGCACCGTAACGGCCGACGTGGAATTTATATTTATCCATGCCTTCCAAAGTCATTGTACGGGCCTCGTTTGGATCAATCTTGTCACCTTGATTGTCGACCATGGCACGCAAGCCCTTAGGGCCTTTGTACACGGACGCAAGGTAACTTTCCCAATCCAGTTCCCCGTCGGCGATATTATCCAGGCTCTGTTCCATTTCGGAAGTGAAGCCCAAATCCACATACTGGGACAAATACTGACTTAATAATTTAGAAACGATCATCGCCGTGAACGTCGGCACCAATGCCGTTCCGTTCTTACGAACATAACCACGGTCAATGATAGTTCCGATAACAGAAGCGTACGTGGACGGACGGCCGATGCCCTCTTTTTCCATCGTTTGAACAAGGCTTGCCTCTGTATAACGAGCCGGTGGTTTGGTTTCGTGGGATGTGGGATCCAGTTTCGCGCACTTCACACCGTCTTTGACTTTCAAAGCCGGCAGACGCACTTCACGTTCAGCCAGATCTGCTTCTGGATCATCACTGCCTTCCACGTACGCTCGCAAGAAGCCCGGGAATTCAATGGTCATACCGGAAGCCCCAAACAACGCATCACCCACGGTGATTTTGGCGCTGACTTGTTTCTGACGGGCATCCACCATCTGGGACGCAATCGTACGTTTCCAGATCAGGTCATACAGACGGAACTGAGTCCCGGTCAGACCTGTTTCATCCGGATCCATAAACTGGTTCCCGGCAGGACGGATCGCTTCGTGGGCCTCTTGGGCGCCTTTGACTTTTTTCGCGGCGTAATTGCGCGGCTGCGGAGTCAGATACTCTTTTCCGTACTTGCTTTCGATGCAATCACGGGAAGCCGTGATAGCTTCGTTGGAAAGGAATGTGGAATCCGTACGCATATAGGTGATGAAACCCTGTTCGTACAGTTTCTGCGCCACTTGCATGGTTTCACGCGAGCTTAGACCCAATTTTCTATTGGATTCCTGCTGCAAAGTGGACGTGATGAACGGAGGCGCTGGTTTACGGAAGGTCGGTTTTTCTTCGACATCCGTCACCTGCCAGTTGCCGGATTTCAGATCCATGGACAACTTGCCCGCAGTCTTTTCATCCAGAACCAGAACGTCTTTACCTGCCGTCAGTTGACCGGTCAGACCGTCGAAGTCCTTACCGGTGGCCACACGTTGATTTTTGTATTGCTGCAGACGGGATTCAAAGCTGACACCGTCTTTGCTCAGTTCCGCAAGCACACCCCAGTAAGAGGACTTTTTAAAGCGCACGCGCTCAAGTTCTCTTTCCACGATCAGGCGCACCGCCACGGACTGAACGCGGCCCGCAGAAAGGCCGTAAGCTACCTTCTTCCAGAGTAGCGGAGAAATCGTGTAACCCACCAAACGATCCAGAACACGGCGGGCCTCTTGGGCGCGCACCAGGTTGAAGTCGATCTCACGGGTGTCTTTCAGGGCTTTTTGAATCGCGTCTTTGGTGATCTCATGGAACACCATGCGCTTGGTTGGAACTTTTGGTTTTAGCACTTCCAACAAATGCCAGCTGATGGATTCCCCTTCGCGGTCTTCATCCGTCGCGAGGTACAGCTCTGAGGCTTCTTCAAGTTTGTCTTTCAGGTTTTTGACGACCTTGGTTTTGTCCTTGGGAACACAGTAAAGGGGCTCGAAGTTTTTATCGACGTTCACGCCGAGTTGCGCCCACTTTTCTTTTTTCACCTTTTCCGGGATGTCTTTTGCGGACTGAGGAAGGTCACGGATGTGGCCCATGCAGGACTCCACCACATAATCTCTTCCCAGGAACTTGCGAATGGTCTTTGCCTTCGTGGGAGACTCCACGATGACAAGCTTGATACCATCTGTTGCGTCACTTTTTTTGGCCATGCTAAGTCCTTCGTCTAGGTGTCACCTTCCAGAAAAGATCTGTAGCGACCCCTATATAATAGACAAAACATGAAGGCGAATGCCCGCCCGTGCAAGTCTAAATTTTGACGAGCCATATCAACTTAGACCTTCGCAAGATCACCAGATATACTGCGGAAATGAAAAATGCCTCTGAATTCTCCAGCCCTTTGCGCTTTCTGCTGACTGATATCGACGACACTTTGACTGATGAAGGACATCTGGGTCCGGAGGCTTATCAAGCCTTGTGGAATCTGCACAATGCCGGAATTCATGTGATTCCAGTCACGGGCCGCCCTGCCGGGTGGTGTGAAATGATCGCCCGCGTCTGGCCGGTCAGTGGGATTGTCGGTGAAAACGGCGGTTTCTATTTCCGCTATCACGGAAAAAAAATGCTTCGTCATTTCTTCTTTGATGAGAAGATCCAAAAAGAAAACCGCCTAAAACTTCAGCAACTTGAAAAAGAGATTCTGGAAAAGGTTCCCGGCTGCGACCTGGCCAGCGACCAGTTCTGCCGCCTGATGGACCTGGCCATTGATTTTTGCGAGGACGTTCCGCCACTGCCAAAATCCGAAGTGCAAAAAATCGTGGATCTGTTCCATGCCGTGGGTGCGCAAGCCAAAGTCAGCTCCATCCACGTCAACGGCTGGTTCGGCAGTTATGACAAACTGACCATGTCTTTAAGATTCCTGGAAAAAGAATTCGGCGTCAGCGCCGAAGAGGCCAAAAAAGTCTGCGGCTTCAGCGGCGATTCGCCGAATGATGAACCGATGTTTGCTTACTTCCCGCACAGCTTTGCGGTGGCCAACATCCAGAACTTTATCGATCAGATAAAAAACAAACCCACCTATGTCTCCAAGGACCGAGGTGGGTTGGGTTTCACTGAAATTGCAAAAGCGATTTTAGAAAGTAAGACGTAACCCCAAAGCTCCACCACCGTCAGCCAGTGGCATGAACCCTGGCTCAAAGGTGATCGTGTCTTCGCTGGCTGGCAGACGGGATTTCAATTCACGATAGCGGCGGTTTTGTTCTGGCGGAGTTGCCCATGCATCGATCGCCTCCCAGATACGGAAGCCGACAAAACCAAACGCCCCCGCAAAGACCAGCCCCCCACTATTGTTGCAATTATTATTGGAACTCCAGGCATCATCCACGCAATCACCAAAGCCCGCCATCAGAACCATCAGGGACGCGAGCTCACCCACCGTAAAGATCCAGCCTTTTTCCATATAGCGCCCTTGAACCGCATGACCGATCCCAAGACCCAACGGATACGTCGCCAAGATACCACCCACCACATAACGAGTCTGAGAGATCTCACCACGTTCCAAAATAGCACGATCACTTTCACTTAAAGAAGCATACGATATACCATCCACACGCATGGCCGCCCCGGCAGAACTTTGCGCCGCAGTTTCTTTTGGTGCGCTCACAGAGGACGAGATTTTCTCTAGAGTCATGCCTGCTTTCACTTTACCGGAAACGATTTTCACCAAGGCTTTTTTACCCCCGGCGGACAGGCGCAAGACTTCTCCTTCGCCCGCAGTGCTCAGTTGTGAATTCAGGAAATGCACACGATCGCCCACATTCAGACCTTCATGGCCTTCAAGATTGATGGTGGCCTCGGTCCCTTGGATACGGGACACCGTTTGTGCGAATGAAATGGATGAAAACAGAAAAATCAGAACCGAAATGAACTTCATAAGCCCCTCTTACTTTGTGAAAAAGCATAGGACTCAGAACGATATACAGCAAGAAATCTTAACGAAGCTCGACCTTGCCTTCTTTGGAAAATGGAATGCTAAAGAAACCCGTCTTCGCGCTGCCATCAATTCGATAAGCCACTTCGCGCGCCGTCAGGATGTCTCCGAGATTACCCAGGATCGCAGTATATTTAACCGGCAGTGGAACTTCAATGTCGGTGGCGGCATTGGCTGGAACCAGAATCGGCTTTTCGGTTTTGGCTTCAGTCAGCTCTTTACCCGAGATAAAGACCTTGTAAGCGATTTCTTTGACTTTGATATCGCTCTTATTTGGATTCTGCACATTAACCACAAAGATGAACGTCGCCCCGGTGAAGTCAGCATCACGCACATACACCTGATTCAACTGAACTTTCGGTTCTTCAGCATAACCAAACATGCTGGAGCAGCCCGCACTTATCACCATCTGAAACAACAACGTCGTAATAAGTGCGAACTTCTTCATCTTATGCTCCTGCAAAACTCAAAGATTTGATCAATACATCCGGACAAATAAAGGAATTGCCTGGTTTGTTATAGTCGCGCCCCACCGCCTCGATATCACGAAGCAGTTCCAGCACGTTTCCGGACATCACAAACTGTTCAATCGGCCCTTTGTTCTGGCCTTTTTCATACAAGAAGCCAGAAGCCGGCATCGAGAAGTCCCCCGTGGACTGTTTAAAGCCCGCGTGCAGACCGCCCTCAAACCCAGCAAGGTGAATGACCTTGTCATAGGCAGCCAGCAGTTCCTGCAAAGACTTATCCCCGGTTGCGACAACCATATTAGTTGGTGCAATCGCCTGTTGAGAGGCGGGCCCACGGCTGGCATGCGCCGTGTGCGGCAGATTCATCTTGTTGGCGTATTCCAGATTGGACAGATAGTTTTTCAAAACACCTTTATCAAACAGCACGGTTTTCTGAGAAGGCGCACCTTCATCATCAAACGGACGAACCGCTGTGCCACGGGTTTCAAACGGATCATCAATCAGCTCAAACTTGTCGCTGGCGATCTTCTGACCCAGCTTGCCTTTGAACAGGGACTTTCCTTCGTGAACTTCTTTTGCAGAGAAATAGTCATGGATCATCTGCAAAACCGTCGGGAACTGCTCACGGTCGATCACCACAGCATAGTTCCCAGTCGGAAGCTGAGTCGCACCCAAACGAGCCAGGGCCTTACGCACACCTTCACCCGTCACTTCTGCGGTGTTGATGTCATCAAACTTGCGGGCAAAGAAACCTTCGCCATCCATTTTGGAATTCTCACCGTCTTTTGCCAGCGGGTACGTGTAACCACTGTAGTAATTCTGTTTGAATTCCTGATCCAGACCTTCCGAATTCAAAATGCGCTTAAACACCACAGATTCATTGAATCCGGAGTAAGGCACATTCGTCACGCGGGAATCTTTCGCCAGACACAGCTCTTCCAGAAGTCTTGCCACTTCCAGCTTTTTTTCCATGGCGATTTCTTCCGGCTTGAACAGCTCCGGCATCGCTTTCACGGCCTGAGGCTTCACCAGCTCGACAGGCTTTGTTTCACCCGTCTGCACGGTCTTGGCATTATTCAAAGCCTCACCGTAAGTGCGCAGCAGGGATTCTTCAGAAAGATTTTCGGTGTAAGCATATCCCTGGTTCGCACCAAGAATCACACGCAAGCCGGCCATCTGGGTCTGTGTGGACTCGAAGGATTCCAGTTTGCGTTTGGAATAACCGATGCTCAGGGCTTCGCCACCGGTCACCAGCATTTCGACTTTGGCACCGTCTTTACGGGCCTGGTCTGCGATCTTTTGGAAGTTTGATTTAATAGTGTCCATTATTTTGCTCTCCCACCAACCATCAGGCTGGAAACCAGAACTTGAGGCTGACCCACAGCCGCCGGAATTGTTCCACTGACAGATCCGCACATACCACGCGCCAGTTTCAGATCATCAGAAACTTTGGTGATCTTACCCAGTGTATCGATCCCACGACCGATCAGGCAGGCACCCTTCACCGCTTCTTCGATGCGGCCATTACGGATAATGTAACCTTCAGCCACCTGGAAGTTGTAATCGCCTGTGCCCGGATTCACGGAACCACCACCCATGCGTTTTGCATAAAGGCCGTAGTCCACATCACGAACCATGTCTTCGAACTTGTCTTTACCAGCCGCGATGAATGTGTTTCTCATGCGGGAAGCCGGAGCATATTTGTAAGACTGACGGCGACCGCTGCCGGTGATTTCATAACCGGTCTGACGGGAACCCATTTCATCCACGATGTAGGATTTCAGGACACCGTTTTCGATCAATGTTGTTTTCTTGGTTTTGTTGCCTTCGTCATCCATGTTCAAAGAGCCCCATCCGTTTTCGATGGTGCCATCATCAATCGCCGTCACACATTCGTGCGCGATTTTCTGATTCATCTTGCCGCAGAACACGGAAGAATCCTTGGCAACACCGGTCGTTTCCAGACCGTGACCACAGGCTTCGTGGAACAAGACACCGCCGAAGGCATTGTCGATCAATACCGGCATGTCACCCGCTGGCGCATAGGCGGCCGTGGTCAACAACATCGCGCGGTCCACTGCACCTTCTGCCAAAGCTTTCAAATCAATCTGATCATAAACTTCCGAAGTCCCCATGTGACCTTCGTCATCGGCAGAGCTTTCTTTCACGCCGTTGCTTTCAACGAAAGTCTGCATGCGGATACGGGAATATGCCCGTTCATCATACGCCATCAAACCGCGAGAGTTGGCGATTTGCACACGCTGGAACTTTTCATTCAAACCCGCTTCCACCTGAGTCACCGCCGAGTTGCGGGCACGGGCATGCTGATCAATGCCGTTTAACCATTTGAACTTGCGGTCGCGATTCATCTCCCACGGTTTTTCACCAAAGGTGTGAACAGAATCAAAAGGCACCTGCATCAGTGGCATGGACTTGGAGGCGGCCCCTGTGCCACGGCTTTGAGCCGCGTTCAACGCAGCCTTCACCAGGCCTGCTTCCGAAAGATCATTCGTCGTCACATAGACAATCTCATGGCCGAAGAACAAACGAATTCCTGCGCCGTACAACTGGCCGACGATGGCCTGGTCGGCTTTGGAATTTAGAACTGTCAGTTGGGAAGAATACGTATCTTCAACAAAGATATCGGCAAAATCAGCACCCGTGCTCAGAGCCGCATCCAGAGCCTTGGACAGAATGTGAGGTTGAATAATCATAGGGCCTCCTTAAGATCTTCAAAGGATAGCTCAAGTCCTCCCCCCTCCCAAGGGGAAATCCCCGGAGGTCGCGTCAGAGCCCCGAAGAAATGATCCGGTATCACCTTTTGATCCCTTCGATATTATGGGGCCAAATGGAACGATGCTTGAAATACCTCTGACGCAGGAGTGATTATGAGCATTAAAACAACGCTAGCCGTCTTGAGCTTGTCGAGCCTTTTGACAATGGCGCTGCCTTTTGCGGCACAGGCGTCTGTTGCGGCCCGTTGTGAAGGCATATTCACTTTTGCCAAGGCCGAGAAAAACGATCCCCGCGCCTTTGAAAACCTGACTAAATACGAGCAGCTTTTCACCAAAGGTCGTGGTCTTGAAACTTACAAGATTGTTCTGGGCAAGGACTTTGCCCAATCCCTTTCCCGCGTTCTGCAAAAGCAGGATGGCCACTGGTTTGATTCGGGAGCTGGCCACGCCTTCGCTGTCCGCCAGGCCCTGCAGCTGCCCGAAGGCCAGAACCTGCGCTCTACGGTCGTGGCTTATGAGACTTCGGCCAAATCCGCCGAACGCCTGAATGTGATTTCCGGCCGTTTCCTTGAAACCATTGCCGACAAAGAGATCGCCAAAAGCGATCTGATCACCGATGTCTTTGGACCCTTGGCCTATTCGGGCCAGCCTCACCAGGTGATGCAAAAATACCTGAACAATCTGAAACCCGACGGCGAGATCTATATCTTCCTGGGGGCGCGCCACGAGCTTTACGGCCAAGCCAATAAAGTCATCACGGCCAAAGGCGAAGTTTTGAATCTGGGACAATGGCTTGAGACCCTGCCAGGCATTCACACCGAACTGGTAAAAACCAAAAAAGAGGACGACGGCACCCACTATGAGATGTGGACTGTTAAAATCACCAAAAAAGATTCTGAAGTAAATGTTCCCGCAGTTGAAATGGTGCACTTCAAAGAAGGGGCGCCGCCGGTGATGACCTTTAAAGAAGTCGCCAACAATGGCCTGACCTCACACGCTTCTTTGCAGGAAAAAGCCCGGGCCACCTTCCGGGAGCACGCCAAAACCATCAGCGCCTCCCAGTTCCTGGACGCTTTCCGCGGAGGCGAACTTCGCCATCCGCTGATCGCCAGCATCAAAGGGCTGAAGCGCAGCGACCGCTGGGTGAACTCCAGTGAGGTCGGTGCCCAGGTTTTTGCCGGCATGAAAAACAAGGACTATGACTACAGCGACACCAAAGTCTTTGTCGGCCTGGCCCAGAAGTTCATCCGCTGGAGATCTTCACGCATCAACACCGACAAGATCAACTACACCGCGATGTCAGACTCCAATCTGCTGAAGGACATCCAGGACGTGAAACTGATCACCGACTATCACGGGGACTTCATGTCCGCCTTTGCTCCGGATGTTGTTTTAAACCGCTACGTGCAGTCCCTCTCGAATAAGGGGGAAATCTATATTTACACGGGTCAGGAATACGGCGGCTTTGGATCTGACAGCATGGTCATGACCAAAAACGGAACGCAAATGCCTTTGCGTCAGTGGATGCGTCAGATTCCGGGCCTCAACACCAGTCTTTTCCGCGGCGGCTATCATTGGAGCGGTGGTGAATGGACCTTCCTGAAGGTCACCATCAAGGATCGCAATAAAATTAAAATACCAAAACTAAAACTGATGGGAACTACGGAGGGCAAAGACGGCCTTCCGCTTCCCTTCTTTGAGGAAATATAAGCCATGAACGTTTCTGTATTATTATTGAGCCTGTTACTGGTCACTTCGGCCTCGGCAAAAGCCGCCACCTCCCCGTCCTTCTCGGCGGCGGAAGAAGCCGTCTTGACCGATATTAAAACCAAAACCATCGAGCTGGTGGAAAGACAAAAGCTGGAGGCCGAAAAACTGCGCCGCTGTTTTGCCTTTATCACCCTGTGCGATCCGGATGTGAAAGAAAAGCTGCCGCTGATCCGCAACGCCATCAAACAAAAGTCCGAGGAATACCGACTGCTGGTGGGCCTGGCCAATGCACAAAGCCTGATGAATTCAGGCTCTGCCGCCCGCATCGGCATGACACTGCCTTTTGTGCAGTATGAAACCCGCTTTGACAAAGACCAGACCGAAATGAAACTGATCCGCCGTCTGTATCAGGACGACTACCGGGCGATGGCCGATAAAGCCGCCGAGATGTTCAAGGACAAACCCAAAAGTCCGTATGTGAACATGGAAGGCTATATCATCCAAAATGAGCTTTCCACCGCAAAACAGTTTTACAACATGCAGGCTCTGCTGATCATTCACCAGGTGCCGTTCGTGATTTACATGAAAACGGACAAAGCCCCCGATCAAGAGATCGCCGTGGCCTTGGGTAAATACATCGAGCGTGTGAACAAGGCCCTGGGCGAGCTTTACGACACCCAGAAAAACCCTCTGGAAAGCTTCCTGGTGTATGAGCCGATCGTAAAAAGTATTGTGGAAGAGAGTCCGCAGAACAAAGCCATCATCGAAAACCTGCTGCGCCAGCAAAAACACGCTGTGGGCCTGAAAGCCTGGATTGAAAGAAACTCGCCAAGCATCAAACTGGCGGCTCTATCCACTTGTTCTTTGGTAGCCGCAGTCCTGCAGGCGTGGCCGGTATCCTTGGCCTGCGGAGGCACCGCCGCCGCCATCACTGGCAAACAGCTGTATGATGACTATCACCGCATGCGTGACAACTTTGCCCTGTGGTTGACCGGAGCACAAAGCCACACGGCTTTGAAGACGTCCGAGGCCCGCGTGATGTATTCGACTTTGGCTTTGTTCTTTGCTGGACAGAGCGTGGGCAACACATTGCTTGCGATTGAAACAAGTCTGGTGGCCACGCTGTCGAACCTTCCCACGGTGGCGGCGGCCCGTTTCACCAGCCTGACAGCACTTCGTGAAGGCAGCATCCGCTTTGCCTCCCGCACGATTGAAATGAAAGGCAAGGACCTGGGTGCCAGCATTTTTGCGGCTTCCTATGCGAACGTCACTGACCATGACTTAAAGACGACCCGCGAAGACCGCATCTTCACATACAAGGATCTGCTGCTGCTGCAAAAGGCGGCTCAGACCACAAAGCCTTAAAAACCCGGACCTCAAAGCCCCCTAAAAAACAAAACCCACAACCGGTTAAAGTTGTGGGTTTTTTATTTTCAAACTGGAAAGCGAATTACTTGCGGATTTTCGCTTTGTACATGCGCTTCTTGGTCAAGATGCGTTTTTTTCTGTGACGGATACCTTTTCTGGATTTACCTTTTGCTGCCATTTTAGTTCTCCTTATTATTTCTTATTTGTCGGAACATTCATCAAAGCTGCAAACGGGTTGTTGAACGGGTTTGCAGGTTTCATTGGAGCCTGAGCTGGTTTGCCCGCCGGCGGACGCTGACCCTGACCCATTGGGCGGGAAGCACCACGGTTTTCCGGACGTCTTTCACCACGAGGTGCAGAAGCCTCCGGAGCATCGTCCATCTTCATCGTCAAAGAGATCTGGTTTTTAACCACATCCACTTTCAGAACCTTCACTGTCACATGGTCACCTGGGTTTACCACTTTACGAGGGTCATCCACGAACTTGTGAGACAATGCAGAGATATGCACCAGACCATCCTGGTGAACACCAATGTCCACGAACGCACCGAAGTTGGTCACATTCGTCACGATACCCGGGCAGATCATACCTTCAGTCAGATCCTTCACTTCCATGATGTCATCACGGAACTGGAATACTTTGAACGGATCACGCGGATCGCGGCCTGGTTTTTCCAGTTCTTTTACGATGTCATCAAAGGTGAACTCACCCACCAGTTGAGCCCATTTGGATCTTTGGGAAACCAGTTTTTTTGCGCCTTCGCCGATAACGTCAGTCAAAGACACACCCAGGTCCTTCGCCATGTCCGTCACCGCCTGGTAACGCTCAGGGTGAATACCTGTGGAATCCAGAACCTGTTTGCTTTGTGGGATTCTCAAGAAACCTGCTGCCTGTTCGAAAACTTTTGCAGAGAACTTAGGAACTTTCAAAAGCTCAGTACGGTCGTTGAACAGGGATTTCTTACGAGCTTCAACGATCCCTTTCGCCAAGGCCGGGCCGATACCCGCCACATGGGAAAGAAGCGCTGCTGAAGCCGTATTCACGTCCACACCCACGTTATTCACGCAGGACTCGACCACTGCTTCCAGGGATTTCTTCAACTGGGACTGATTCACATCGTGCTGGTACTGACCAACGCCGATGGATTTAGGATCAACTTTAACCAGCTCTGCCAACGGATCCTGCAAACGGCGCGCGATAGAGATCGCCCCTTTTACAGTCACATCCAGATCCGGGAATTCTTCACGAGCTACTTCAGAAGCCGAGTACACGGAAGCTCCGGACTCAGAAACCATCACAACCGGGATGTTTTTACCCAGATCTTTCAGGACTTTCTTCAGGAAGGCCTCAGTCTCACGACCGGCAGTTCCGTTACCGACAGCAATCGCCTCGATCTGGATCTGCTTCATCACGTCGCCGAACAGAACTTTTGCTTTTCTGTCAGCATCGTCACCCAAAGTGTAAAGAACCGTGTGAGAAATGAATGCGCCGGATTTGTCGATCAGAGCCACTTTACAGCCTGTTCTCAAACCAGGATCCACGCCCAATACACATTTTGGTCCGTACGGGGACGCCAGCAAAAGCTTACGCACGTTTTCAGCAAAGACCGTGATCGCATCCTGATCCGCTTTTTCTTTCAACTGACGGTGAACTTCGTTCACAACAGATGGAAGAACGTAAACGTTCAATGCCAGACGAGCACACTGTTTCAGGTAGTCGCCGATCGCATTGTCCGGAGTGGATGTTGCGAAGTTTTCATAGGATTTCAAAATAGCTTCGTCGTCGCCTTTTACGTCAACGGTCAGCTCTTCTTCCTGCCAGCCACGTCTCATCGCCAGATAGCGGTGATTGTTTTTCGCATCCATCAGATTCTTAACCGGCTCTTCAAATTCCTTGTACATTTCGTACTTGGAGTTTGCTTTGTAGCCTTTGGCTGCTTTGGCCACCACACGACCGCTGTCGTTGTAGTTTTTCGCCACCATCGCACGAAGTTCCGCATCATTGGCGATTTTCTCGACGATGATGTCCTGAGCGCCTTTAAGCGCTTCTTCGTAGGTTGCGATTTTTGCAGTTGGATTGAGGAAGTTTTTCGCCTTCATCTCCATGGTCTGATCGTCTTTGATCGTGCCATGGCCCATATCCCAGATCCAGTTTGCCAAAGGCTCCAGACCCGCTTCGCGTGCGATGGTCGCCTTGGTTTTCTTTTTCTTTTTGAATGGTTTGTAGATTTCTTCCAACTCGCCCAGATCCCAGGAAAGCTCGATACGCTTCTGGATTTCTGCCGTCAGGTTGTTTTGTTCGCCGATTTCTTTAATCAGGAACGCCTTACGTTTGACGATTTCGTTGTAAGTTTCGTGACCTTCGATAACCGCGCGGATTTGGACCTCGTCCAAATTGCCGGTTTTCTCTTTACGGTAACGTGCGATGAACGGAACGGTTGCCCCTTCAGCCGCAAGTTCGATCACAGCCTGTGCTGACTTTGCGGAAACGGTGGGAGCAATACGAGCCAAATAACTCTGAAGAGCCTGATCCATAGAACCTCTAGATTTAATTGGAAATGTTAGAAGGAATTAAATCGGTATTATTTATGACGGAATTGGATCAAGCCATGAGATGGGTCGTAAGGAGAAACCCCTACGCTCACACGGTCACCAACAACCACGCGGATATTAAAGCGTCTCATTTTTCCGCAAAGCTTTGCGTTAATGATAACTTTATTATCAAGTTCAATTTTGTATAGACCACCCGCCAGGGCGTCGATCACTTTTCCGTCAATTTGTACCAAATCGTCTTTTGCCATGCAGATAAATTTCTAGGTCAGTTTCCGGGGCCTTGCAATAGTTTTCTGCCCATCGCCCCCCGAAACATGAGTTTTGGACTTACTTAAGACAGCTTTCTATTGCTGATCAGCATGCGTTTTCCGTCCTCAAAAAGGACTTCCAAACGATCGTATTCATTGGAAAGAATGAAACCCCAGCCGAAAATTTTGTGCTGCAGTGGAGTTTTCGCCTCAAACTGGCCAGAGATGCTGTAGTTCGGGGCTTTCATGGCTTTGTACTTCTCGTGAAGTTCGTGCCATTTCACCTGATCATCAGACATTCCGGTTTTATCGATTTTGACTTTTTTCTCTTTTTTTGGAGCTTCAGCTTCAACCGCCGGAGCTTCTTCAACCAGCTTCAATTTTCGCTCAGGCTTTTCCGCCTTCGGAGCTTTTTCAGCTTTTGCTGCTTTCGGAGCAGGTGCTGCTTTTTCAGCTTTGACTGGTTTTGCCGGAGCGGGAGCTTCTTTTTTAACAGGAGCTTTGGCTGCCTTTACTTCCTTCGCCGGTTTTGCAACTGGTTTGGGAGCCGCTTTCGCCGCAGGCTTCGCAGAAGGTTTCGCAGCCGGCTTGGCAGGTTTTGCCGCCTTCGCAGGGGCTGCCTTAGCCGGGGCTTTCTTCGCCACAGGCTTCGCCGTTTTCTTTGCCGCAGGTGCTTCCTTTTTCGCTGCCTTTTTTGCCATCGCGTTTCCTCTCCAAAATTAAAGGTGAGAAAGAATCAAAAAGTGTCTATATAAGCAGCTTTATACTATCACCCAGTGTCTTGACATCAAAAAAATAATAGTAAAGTGTTAGCGCGAGGCATCACTATGATCACAGCAGAAGTCATTAAAGAGTTAAATTCATCCGATCTGAACTTCGTCTCCGGCCCACTTTCCGCCGTGGCTTCGAAGGTCCTTCCCCCTGAACAGTGCGATTCAGAAAGCCTGGTCTTTGTGTCCAAGCCGGATCAACTGGCCCTGGCGATCAGCGCCCAGGCCCCGATCATCGTGGCTCACAAATCCCTGACCGTTCCGACGGACAGCAAGGCTGCATTCTTCACCGCGGGTTCTGTCCAGCTGGGCATGGCCGCGATCCTTCCGTTGTTTGATGGGAAGATGAACCGCTTCAATCAGGCGACAAAAATCCACCCGACAGCGGTCGTTCACGAAACCGCCCACTTGGGTAAAAACGTCGGCCTGGGTCCTTATGTGGTTATCGGCGAACATGCCAAGATTGGCGACGGGGCAACCATCGGTGCTCACACCGTGGTGGAATCCCACGCTGAAATCGGCGACCACACCCTTTTACATCCCCATGTCTTTGTCGGGTCCCACTGCGTTCTGGGATCTCATTGCGAAATCCATCCGCACACCACCATTGGTTCTGACGGGTTTGCTTTTGCCATGCAAAAAGACGGCTCTCAGAAAAAAATCCCGCAAATCGGCCGCGTGATTATTGGCAACAACGTGGAGCTGGGGGCAAACTGCGCCATCGACCGCGCTGCTTTGACCGAAACCCGCATCGGCAATGGCACCAAAATGGATAACTTCTGTCATATCGCCCACAATGTGATCATTGGGGAAAACAATGTGATGGCGGCGAAATTCAGCATCGCCGGATCCAGCAAAATCGGAAACAACTGCATGTTCGGCGGCGAAGTGGCGATTTCGGACCACATCACTGTCGGCGACCGCATTGTGATCGCTGGTCGTGGCGCTGTCACATACAACCTGACCGAACCAGGCCAGTACGGCGGCTATCCGCTGGAACCACTGCGTGACGCCCTGAAAACCCTGACCAATAAAACCCACCTCACGCGCCTGCGCAAAGACGTATCCCGCGTGATTAAACACCTGGGCCTGAAAGACGAATAACAAGGAGATCCCTCAATGACATATCAGTTTTATAAAATCATGCACTTCCTGGGTTTGATGACCCTGTTCTTCGGATTGGGCGGTCTGCTGGTGGCAAGTTATGCCAAAGTGACTTTAACCAAACAGGCTCGCATCATGACCTTTGTGACTCACGGGCTGGGTTTGATGCTGCTGTTGATCGGTGGTTTTGGAATGATGGCGAAACTCGGCATCATGGCCGCAATGCCGGGCTGGTTGTACGGCAAGCTGATCATCTGGATGCTTTTGGGTCTGGCTGTTTCTTTGGTGAAAAGAAAAGGCTATATCGGCTGGCCGATTGCCATCCTGCTTTTGGTTCTGGGAACCACGGCATCGATCTTTGCGATCAACAAGCCGTTCTAATCGGACCACATAACCAAAAACAAAAAAACCGAGGTTCAAAGCCTCGGTTTTTTTATTTGTCTTAGCGTGTGCACCGAACGCGGGCGGAAGCGAAGTACTCCCAACCGGAATCGTTCTCTTCATACTCCAGAGTGCCCTGCCCATCGTCAGCCACTTCCAGCTTCACGAAGTATTCAGCCCGGCTGCCGTAAGCTGTTGTCAGCTTGGTCATGCCACCGATAGTGCGGTACAAACGCGTGTTTTCACCAATCCAGGTGTTTTCAAAGTCTGCACTGGAAAATGTCACTTCGGCATAGTCGTTCACATCAACGGTCACAGTGATAGATACCGGAACCTGCTCCTCGGTCAGCCCCTGGCAGGAAAACTTCTTGGCGGCCAAGGAAGGAACAGAGAACAACAAGGGTGCTGCCAATGCCAACATCAACTTTTTCATCTTCATCTCCATCAAAAACATTCTAAAAATCAAATCAACTACTGAACCGGCTCAGCCAAGTCACACTGAACGGCAAAACCTTTCAATGTCGACTTCACCCAGCTGACCTTCTGGCCCGAAATCTCAACAGAGGATTCCGTTTCACCAATCATCAGGTTCTGCAAAAAGATCAGCGATTCCGGGATCACCCCATTGATGTCATCCTCAATGAAAAGCTGATACTGAATCTTCATCGCCTCATCCCCGAACTGGATCTGCGAAAACTTCGCATATCCCAGGTCCGTGCGAATGTTCATCATATATTCGGAATGTTCCTTCAGCACCACGCCGTCATTAATAAGACGGCAGTCGATCTTTTGAAAGACATCCTTTGAAGTCAAACCCGCCATCGCCGAAACCGGCAAAAGCATCATTGTCATAGCCAAAAGCAGCTTCATATATCCCCCGTTTTTCACTAGAACATAGAATATTTCAGGAAGCGGCACTCAATGTTTCCATTGAACACAAAGTGCTTGCGTGTGGATTTCAACTTCAAATCCGCAATCAGCTCTTTGTTGCCGGAAAGGATCCACGCATCCCAGCCTTTGAATCTGTGCTTCATGGTGAAGCTCAGATCACGGTACACGTCACGCAAGTTGTCTTCATCACCGATACGCGCGCCATACGGCGGATTCACGATGATCAGACCTTTTTCAACTGGAGGCTCCACTGTCGCCACAGATTCTTTTTTGAATTCGATAACTTCATCAACACCGGCACGTTTGGCGTTGTCTTTCGCGTTCATCAAAACGCGTTTGTCGATATCAAAGCCATAGAACTTGAAATCAAGTTCCTCTTTTTCTGCATCCATGGCTTCCTGGATCACTTTTTCCCAGGTTTCTTCTTCATAGTTCAACCAGTTCTGGAAACCAAAACCTTTGCGGTTGATACCCGGAGCGATGTTCATGGACATCATCGCCGCCTCAATCAGGAAAGTTCCAGAACCGCACATGAAATCCACCAGCGGGCTTTGGCGGTCCCACTCGGACAAACGCAGCAGACCCGCTGCCAGGTTTTCTTTCAATGGAGCTTCGCCGACTTCTTTGCGATAACCACGCTTGAACAAGCTGTCACCGGACGTGTCGATGGCCACATTGAATTGATTTTTGATCGCGCGCACGTGAATACGCAGGTCCGGGTTGGTGTTATCCACATCCGGGCGCACACCAAACTTTTCGCGGAATTGATCCACGATAGCGTCTTTGACTTTCATCGCTACAAAACGCTGATCACGCATTTTGGATTCATTGACGCTGGCGTCGATGGAGATCGTCTGAGTCGGCTTGATGTATTTGGTGAAATCGTGACGAAGAATCTGACTGTACAGCTCTTCCGGCTGATAAGCCGTGAAATCCAGGACAGGCTTCAAAATACGGCTGGCCAAACGGGAATGCAGGTTCGCTTTATAGCAGCCTTCCCAGTTGCTTTCGAAGAACACACCACCGATGTAGCGGTCTGTGACCTTCAGGCCAAGCTCTTTTAATTCTAGTTCCAGGGGTTCAACAAGTCCACGGGCTGTGGAGGCAAAAAACTGAGGCATGAGACTGACCTTTCCTTTGTTAAGAAAGCCCAGTCCCAACGCCAGGCTTCCTATGTTTCGCGGTATTGTGGTCCACCGCCCCCTTCAGGAACGGTCCACTCGATATTTTCGAATGGGCACTTAATATCACAAGTTTTGCAGTGAATACAGTTCGTATAATTGATTTGTAAGTCCTTCTTGCCTGCCTCTTTTGTAGACGGCACCATCTCATAAACCGCCGCCGGGCAGAAATGATTACATGGTGATTTGTACTGAGGCTCACATACGGTACGGCAGATATCCCCATCCTTCAAAATAAGGTGGTTTGGGGAATCCTCGTCGTGCATGGTCCCGGTCAGGTAAACGCTGGAAAGCTTATCAAAGAACAGCTCCCCGTCGGCTTTAGGGAGCTTGTTGTCCTCGTGATCCAGGCCATAAGGACCCCAGATATCCAGGACTTTTTCAGTGGTTTCAGCGTCGATATGGTCAATCGGCATTGGATCCTGCAGACCACGGCCGCCGGTCAGCTCCTGAAGGGCCAACAGAGGCATGCTTTCCACCATCCCTTTGCTGAGCGCCTGGTGGAAGTTACGAACACGATAAAGCTCGGTTTTTACATAACCCGCTTCAATACGGTCGGAATACCCCTTGGTCACTTCCTCAGAGAAATCACCACCTTTGATCAAACCGTCAACAACGGCTTCCGCCGCCTGCATGCCGGATTTCATCGCCAAGTGGATACCCTTTAGCTTCTGCACGTCCACCATGCTGGCAGAGTCACCGCAGACCATAAAGCCGTTACCGTACAGCTTCGGCATGGAATACCAGCCACCCGCAGGCAGGGTCTTACCGCCGTAAGCGATGACTTTACCGCCTTTAAGCATGCTTTGCAGGAACGGATGAGTTTTCAGTTTTTGCAGTTCACGGTGTGGATCCAGCAATGGATCCTGGGTGTCTAAGTAAGCCACCAGACCCACGATGATCTTGTCCCCTGGGATGGTGTAAATGAAAGTCCCACCGATGGATTTGGACAGCGGGAAGCCCATGGTATGGATAACCTGGCCAGCTTCCACCGTGCCCGGAGGCATCTGGATGATTTCCTTCACGCCTTCTTCGAAGACTTCTTTGTTTTTGCCGGCGCGCAGGTCCAATTTCTTTTCAACCTGACGGAACAGGGAACCACGAGTCCCTTCGGCAAAGATCACGACTTTGGATTTCAGAATCAGACCCGGCTCGAAGTTCGCCTTTGGATTGCCGTGTTTGTCGCGGCCTTTGTCACCGGTGCGAACGCCGACGATTTTATCGCCTTCATACAACGCTTCCACCGCAGCAAAGCCCGGGAAGATGTTGATGCCTTTTTCTTCACACTTGGTGCCCAACCAGCGGTTGAACTTGCTCAAAGAGACAATGTAATTGCCTTCATTGTGGAACGGCGGAGGAGTGATTGGCAGTTTGAAAGAGAAGTCAGAACCCAGATAGTAAACCGCATCCTTTTTGACTTCAGAGTCAATCGGGCAGCCTTCTTCTTTGAAATTAGGAATAAGCTCAGTCAATGCTTTCGGGTTCAAAACCGCACCCGAGAAACTGTGCGCGCCCACTTCAGAAGCTTTTTCCAGAACAACGATCATCTGTTCCGGAATTTGCTCGCCCTGTTTTTTACCGGCAGCAACGTCTTCGTTGTGTTTTTGAATTTGATTTTGCAGATGCAAAGCGCAGGACAAGCCCGCGGAACCACCACCGACGATCAGGACATCCACGTCCATCGTTTCGCGTGTTACACCTTCTGGCAGTTGATCGTATACAGACATATTCTCTCCATTCAATTCAATACAAAAACTCAAAACCCGGGGCTGGAGCCCCTACTCTTCCATCGGCTCGTCTTTGACTTCCGCCTGCGGAGCCAGCTTGCGCGCCGGAGTGGCCAATTGGGACTGAACCTTCAGATCCTCTTCATCCCGTCCGCCAGGATAAAGACGCTTCTTGGCCTTCATCGCAATCTCTGCTTCACGGGCCTCATCGTACTGAGGCTCCGTCTGAATTCCCGTGGCGTCTTGCGCGTGCGCAAATGAAACACCTACTGAGGATAGCAGAAACAAACATAAGAAAACTCGGATCATAACCCGCTCCTGTCTTCCGCGCTTGGCGCGCATATTAAAAGCTAACTGAGAAAGTTGTCATTAGAAATAGTGCAGGAATTCTGGTTTTCAGTCCAGAACTCTGGCGCGGCCCAGCCCATGTTTTTCGAGGGGGTAAACACCTAACCTACGGGAAGGCGGCGGTGGAACTTCATCGGTATTTGGCGTCGAACAGAATCGATCCGTTCGCGTGTGAATTTAGAGATCGTAACCCCAGGCTGGCGCTTTTCAACTTGGCCTACAACGGCCCCCCAAGGGTCTATGATCAGGCTGTGGCCATAGGTTTCCCGGGTGCCACCACGAAGACCCGTGTGGGTGCCCCCTTGAGCGGCGGCAATCACATAAGACTGATTCTCAATCGCACGGGCCCGCAGCAGAATTTCCCAGTGCGCCTCGCCGGTCTTCACCAGGAACGCCGCCGGAAGTAAAATCACATCCACTTCACGACGGGCGTACTGCGAAAACAGTTCGGCAAAACGCACATCATAGCAGATCGCCTCGCCCACCTTCCAGCCGTCGATATCGATCACATTCGGGGTTTGCCCGTGGCGAAACACATCGGATTCACGCAAAGGGGCCTGACCATCCAGCTGAATGTCGAACAGATGCATTTTCTGATACGTGGGCTGTACCTCCCCTTCCGGAGTGATCAGCGCCGAGGAATTGTAAAGATGCCCCTCCAGATAAAGAGGGATCGAACCCAGATGCAGATAAGTATTGTAGTGTTTGGCCAGCTCGGAAAGACGCGCAAAGGCCGGGTGACTGAGAGTAAGCCCCTCGATCTTTTCGCCCTCTTTCAAGCGCAAATACAGACAGTTTTCAGGGAAGGAAACAAAGCGCGGTTGCGCGCCGTTGAAGGCCTCTTTTAAGAGTTCCTCCATCTGAGCCAAGTTGGTAGTTACATCATCGACCGAAGTCATTTGCACTGCTGCGACAACCAACTCTGAACTCATCAGGAACCTCTTAATCTTCGCTGTTAATCAGAACATTGGAAGTGCGTGCTTCTTTCACTTCGCGGCAGCTCCATTTGGCTTCTTCCAGATTTTTTCTGACATTGGTTACGAAGTCATGACAGGACTGATGATTCTGACCAGAGCCAATGGTTTCATCCACACCTTGCTTCGTGTAGATCGCGCGGCAGATTTGATCAGTACCGATTTCAACACGCAATGTACGAACCGTCTTGTTATGCTTGCACAGAACAAGAGACTCCCCTAGCTCAGCCGCGTGACTGAAGGACGAAAAAAAAAGCACCGTGATCGTCGCCGACAACAGTGCTTTTATGTTTTTTGCTTTAGAGATTTGGTCCTGTTTCAAGCTGCTCTCCTCTTTTAACAAGTGGGGCGAAATTAATGTTTCTAAACCCAACTTAGATTTTACGCAGCTATGTAAGAGACTAAAACGAAGAGATCGCCTTAAGGACCAAATTTAGACTTTGTCTTAGGCAAACTTTGCCCGGTTGACCTTTACTCCGGCGAAGCCGGAGTGTGGACGGAACCGGACTTTAAGACTAAGCGGACTTAGACTTAGTAGCCTTTTTAGAAGTCTTCTTCTCTTTAGAAGCAGCTTCAACCAACTTCACGTTGGAGTAGTCGATGAAGCCTTCTTTTTTCAAAAGACCGTCTTTTTTGTCGTAGTGTGTTTGTACTTTCACACCTTGAACTTGGATTTTCATAGCGTTAGCGTCTACAGCGATAACAGTGCCCTTCTTACCTTTGTCAGAGCCTGTGATAACTTGTACTGTCGCGCCTTTTTTGATTTTCAATTTCATTGTGGCCAACCTTAATTAGTTCTTAGAAGAAATTTTCTTTTTGATTCTCATCTTAACGGTCAAAGCTCTTTTAGAAAGCTTGGAGTCGTCTTGATTAAGGATGTAGTTATCAAAACCACCTACGTGCTCCATATCACGGATAGCACTAGCTGCGATTTGAAGTCTTACCATTTGGTTCAAAACGCGGCTAAAGATGCGTTTTTTCTGAACATTTGGTAGAGCAGTCGATTTTGTTTTAATGTTGGAGTGGGATACCAAGTTTTTAACAACTGGGCCTTTTCCGGTTACTTCACATTTGCTCATTCTAAGCTCCTCTGGCTCTCTTACATAGGGCACCCCTTCGGATGCCTTAAAACTAGCTACAAGTCTGGGTTGGCGCCTATTGGCGCGAAAAACAAGAAACAACCATATAAAGTAAAAAGACACTTGATGGCAACTGTTTTTTCTCGTATACACAAGAACTCGCTAACCAACAGGAAATCGAAAGAGGACAGTAATGAAAAAGACAACTCGTAGCAAATACCGTCAGGAATTCTCTGGTGACCACGTATTCGATTACAAAGATCCAGCATCTTTGACTCGTTTCATCGGTGACGGTGGTAAAATCACTCCATCCAGAATCTCTAAACTCTCCGTTGCTCAACAAAAAAGAGTAGCTGCAGCAGTTAAGAAATCCCGTAACTTGGCTCTATTGCCATCTGGTTCTGACTCTTACGATACATTCCACAGAGCAGAAGCAATTTCTCCAGTTCCTTTCGAGATCTAATCCGAAACGAACAAGAGTAGTGATTTCCTGATTGGGAAGACAAAAAAGCCGGTGTGAAAACCGGCTTTTTTGCGTCTTAGGCCTTCTCCCGATTGACTTTCCACCAGCTCCAGACCGTCGCCGCCATCATCAGCATGTAACTTTTACTCGACCACTGATGCAGCACCGGCCCGGGAATTCCAATAAAAGACAGCTGCTCAAACGGCACGCCCCAGTTCATCAACCTGATACCTAATATAGGTAGGGCGAACAGGGTCCAGAACTGCATAACCACCACAAACCAGACAAACTGGCTGAGCTCCGCCCGGCGGTACTCCAAAACCATCATAATGACAGGCAGCGCCACAAATAGAACCCCCGCCAAGGTGGCCGCGATCTGGCGATCCGGGATGCCCCGGAACAAGGCCATCACAGCCAGGATCACAATCACTTCCGCTATTAAATATCCGAGAAAAGCATTTCGTCTCATATCCAAGACGCTAGTCCACCCCCGCAGACAACTCAAGGGGGAAGCTTGCCCAGCACCCTTTTATTTTGATTTGAAGGCCGAACTGTCCGGCAACCACCTTGCAATTGGGGTTATCCGAACAACGAAACCTTTTAAGGGGGCTTCAATGGAAACCAACGAATTAAGACTTTTGAAACTGCAAACCGAACTGAAATCTTTTGGCCTGAACCCGGCAGAATGGAGCCTGCAAAAGATCCAAGTCCTGGGATATCTGCTTCAGAACACCCAGGACGAAAAGTTCGCTATGTATGGACGACTTGAATACCGCGACAAAAAACCTCGCTGGAAATCCCTGGAGGTGGTGTCGCTTTAATAGACCTCGCAACGGACCGAGAACAAACTGCGATTCCAGATGTCCTGCTCTGAAAGAACTTGCGTGGCCTTGCGAGGCTCGACAGCCACCAGAGCCGGATCAGCGGAAGGCGGCAGTTCTTCGCCCGGGAATTTTTCATAAACTTTTTTGCGGAAGTTCGTCCACGCCTCTTCCCCGTTAGCCCGAGTATAGATGTTCTTCAAACGACAGAAGATCGCGATCTCGGCATCTTGCATCCATCCAAAACGCTCAAGCCCCATTTCCGGAGGCTTGGTTCCCCAGGCCAAACGCGCCATCAATTCAATCCCATCATTCAAGTTGGAACGAACTTCATTAATCCCATACAACTGGGAGGTACATTCGGCCGAGGACTTACCGACGGCGTCGGCCACCTCGCGCAGGATCGTGAAGTACTCATAGCAGGACCCCGCACTGTTCCCCAGCTGACAGGCCTCTTTGGCGCGCACGATGGTCGGCGGAATCTTCGATTTCTTGTAGTCAGTGGGGAAGATGTTGCCTTTTTGCAACTCCTTGAAAGCTTCAGCCTGGGTGTCACAAACTGAATGAGGCGGGCTCATGATCATGAAGGCAATGATGGCAACCACCAGGACCAAAATGGCAAGAACAGGCTTCGGCAAAGAGTTCAGAAAGTTTTCCATGAAAAAAAGGGTACTAATATTACGCGTTAGAATCTAGTAGTTTGACAAGAGGCCTAGGGATTATGTAGTTTTCTTTCTCTGTCGGGGAGTAGCGCAGTCTGGTAGCGCATCTGGTTTGGGACCAGAGGGTCGTAGGTTCGAATCCTATCTCCCCGACCATTTTTCTCTCCAGCCTTTGGCTGGGAAAAATGGTTGTCTACACTTCGGCTTTGCCGAAGTAGTTCCTAAAGTTTTTTATAAAGCCTTTTGAAGTGATTCAAAAGGCTTTTTTTGTTTCAGGAGTCATTATGTCTCAGTCTCACAATCCAAAAGATCAAACCTTGTCGGCCGATACTTCTGAGCAACTCACCGCCGAAGCTGAGCTGCTTGAGGAAAGTTTTGAATCCGCTGAGACCCTTGAGGATTTCACCAGCGCTCTGATGGAGAGCCTGACGGCGAAACTTCACGCCAATATTGATGAGATTTTTAAGAACAAATAGTTTTGTCAGGAATTCGTTTTTAAAATCAGCCGCACCTAGACATCCCACCTTTCATGATTGAAACACTAAAACCCCTTTGATACTCGTGAAATGTCTACAAGGGGGGAACTGTGGGCCGTTCATTATTATTTTTGTCATCTGTACTTCTTTTAACTTCAATCGCAGCCAAAGCCGATCTTCGCGGCGATCTTAAAAAAGAAGTCACTTCCAAGCACGATCCAATTTCTTACGACAAAGCCCAAGTAGAACTGCTTGGCAACGTCGCTCTGATCCGAATGACCGACGGCTCTTATGCAATCGATGAAGTTTATTGCTCCACACCTTATGGCAAAACCCATCTAGGAAACGGCGTCGGCCCAGGAAAAGAACCTGCTTCCACGATCATCAACGTTGAACACACAGTCGCTCAATCCTGGTTCAAAGGACGACACTATTTCAATGTCGGCAAAGCAGACCTGCACCACCTTTACCCGTCTGATTCCAGAGCCAATTCCATGCGCGGCAATTTCGCATTTGGGGACGTGGGCACAATTAAAAACATGCCAAAGTGTTTTGATGAAGAAAGACATGACATCGACACAGAATCCAAACTGGGCAGCGGCAGCGACCGTGAGCTGGTGTTTGAACCACCTGTAAAACACAAAGGCAATGTTGCCAGAGCGATCTTCTACTTCGCGGTTCGCTATGACTTCCCAATCCCAGCTGTACAGGAAGCTACCCTGCGCCGCTGGAACAAACTTGATCCCGTGGATCAGGCGGAAGTGGAGCGCAACAATGCCATTGAAAGAATTCAAGGCAATCGCAATCCATTCATTGATCACCCAGAATACGTTGATCAAATCTCTAAATTTTAGTCCTAGACTCGCCAGCGATCGCGGAATACGCGATCGCCCCATATTGCCCCTCTGTGCAGGGCTTATGCAGTAGCCACACCCCATACAACAAACGATCGACTTTCAGCATGGCATGACTCTGGCTTCATATCGAAGTGTCGGAGGCCTCTATGAAGTCTGTCCTGTCTGCCTTATTGATCCTTGTAAGTTCAACAGCTGTCGCCAATCCAGTCATCAACCAGCTGACCGAACGCCGCGAGCAGATCCGCCCTTGGGTGTCCCTCTGTCGCGAGAATCCTTGGCAGGGAACGTTTTCATCCACCAAAACTCACTGTGACCATGGGGATCTGATGATTTTTGCCGGGCTCAGCTGTATGGCTGCCACACTGGCCGGAGACTCTGTCACCAGCGAGGCCCGCTGCCGCGATATCGAACTTTCCCAGGGGCACGATGGCCGCTGGTGGCGCGGCCCCATGCATGTGGACACGGACTTTGAAGGCAGCAGCTTCAGTCGCGATCAGTTCCGAGGAATCGTAGCCTATATGATCTCTTACGGACTTCTGACACGCGAGCCGGAAAAAAACGAAAAAGCCCGGCGCGCCATGATGTCCTGGCTTAAATACCTGGAGCAGGAAAAAGGCAACAATATGTGCGACGACGGCAAAGGAATGTTTTCCTCCTGCCATATGCGTGGCTCAACTTTGAATCTGACCTATTTGGTGCTCAGCGCACTGGGCATGGAAAGCGATGCCAAACGCACTCTGGGTGAAGACTCCCGCCTGTGGAAAAAGATCTACGGTGCGCGCGCTGATCACAAAAGCCTTCTCAACGAACTGGAAATTCTGTTTGCCGAAAAGGGCTATCCTCTTCACTTGAAAGCATCAAGTGTCCTTTTTCACCGGCTGCTAGGTTACTATCAGCACTCTGCCACGGCCAAATCCCGTATTCGTCACACAGTGAAAGCACTGGAAAGAAAAGACCCCGGTAATCCTTTGTTTGAATTCCTGGATAAAGGATCGTCCCCAGAGGTTATCGCGAAAGTTCTGCAACGATGTCCGGTGCAGGCTCCAACAGGCCCCAACGATCACACGGACTGGCAATGGCAGCGGGACTCTTCCGAACAAACTTGGAAGCGCGCCAATGGTTGGGATTGCATCTATATGCTGAACCTGCTGATCGCCCACCAAAACAAAAAGCTGACATGGGTGTGGTAAGCCGGATCAGGCGGCACGCAAAGTGCGTTTTTTCGGCAGCGCTTGGGCCTTCAGGACCTCATCAGTTCCCTCTGACGCGGCCGCGGACTCTGCCTGATCGGATTTGCCGGATACAACCTTTTTAAGAACACGCACATTCCCCAGCAAAGATTCAGCCTCCGCAGAAAGCTGTTCCGCTGCGGCTGCCGCTTCCTCTGAGGCCGCAGCATTCTGCTGGGTGATCTGATCCAGCTGATTCATTGCTTTACCGATTTGGGCAATGCCATGGGATTGCTCTTCACTGGCCGTCGCAATTTCCGTGTTAAGATCCGCAACTTTTTTAACTGCATTTACGATTTCCGCCAGAACCTCACCGCCCTGATTGGCTTGTCGGCTGCCCGCATCGATCTTCTTAACACTGTCATCAATCAGGGATGCGATGCTCTTTGCAGACTCAGCACTTCGATGCGCCAGACTGCGCACAGCCTCTGCCACAACTGCAAAGCCTTTTCCCTGTTCGCCAGCCCGAGCGGCCTCCACAGCCGCATTCAAGGCCAACAGATTCGTTTGAAAGGCAATATCGTCAATTACTGAAGTGATCTCCGCGATCTTTTTAGAATCCGATGAGATGCTCTGGATGGACTGAATCAGCGTTATGATCTCTTTTTCGCCTTTAATGGCCGTCTCTCGGGTTGATGATGCCAGAGAAGCTGCCTGCTTGGCGTTTTCCGAATTAACGCGAACCATGGCCGTCAGCTCCTCCATCGTCGCCACGGTCTCTTCCAACGAGGACGCCTGTTGCAAAGCTGCCTGAGACAAAGATTGAGAGGAATGTGCAATATGTCCAGCAGCGTCCGTCACATTACTTGCCCCCTCAGCAAGATCCCCTGATACGGCTGAAATTGATTTTGAAAGAGACAGAGCAAACATCACACTTATAGTGACTCCTGCGATCATTCCCAGGGCGATAATTATCGCCATGCTTCCATCTGTGGTTCTCGTTGTCGATCGGGCCTCTTTCACGTACTGAACGCCGCTGGCTCTTTGGAAAGCCACAAGCTTTGTCATGGCGTCGTCATAGACTTTAGCCGCTTTGGGACAGTCATATAGGAATATTTCCAGCATCTTTGCACGGTCTTCTGGCTTACCAGTGCGGGAATACTGAACGACTTTCCCACCAAGATCTTTAAATGCCAACCACGCAGCATCGACCTTTTCATAGAGCTCCCGCTCGCCTTTCTTAAAGTTCACACGCAGATATTGCTGTTTGTGCACTTCATACTCGGCAATATTGGCTTCGACATCTTTGATAAAGTCAGCTTCTTGTTCTGTCGTCAGCCCCGGCAAACCCAAGCTTCGCAAACTGATTCTGACACCGCGAAAATTCATGTACATCTGATCCGCGGACTCAATATTGGGAAGCACTCCGTCGGTAACTTTCTCATAACTGCTTGCGACTTCTCGCATCCCGTAGAATGCAAAACCTCCAACCAGCACCGGAATAGCGGACATGAAAGCACCAAGAAGTAAAAGTCTGCCTTTTAAACTAAAATTCGACCCCATTTTGACGCTCCTTTGAAAAGTACAAATAAAAACTATTCGAATTAAAAACTACGTGGCTGAATGTAACAACAGCTCCATTTGCGCGACCGCCGAATGCAGATTGCCACCAACCAAAGAAATATGCTTTGATTCAGGAAGTTCCTGCACCCTCAGCTCGGCCAGGCATGGGCCACCCACCACGACGCACTTCATTTTTTCAAGTTCATTCCAGTTTTTTTCAATGTTTTCCGACTCAATAGCTGACAAACAGACAATGTCAGGCTCAATGCCTTCATACGCATGAAGCAAGTCATCCATAGGCAAATTCACCCCGAGGTAATAAACCTGCCAGCCCTTCAGCATTAGGTAAGCCGCGAGAACAATCAACCCACCCTCGTGCAACTCGCCCGGCGGAGTCGTCAATAGTACTTTGGGTTGATTCACACCAACTCTGTTGGATTTAAAATAGTTCAACAAACGAGTGCGCAGGAAGTTCCAGCTGAAGTGTTCCTGCGCGATATTAATACGCGAGTTTTCCCAATCTTCTCCAACCTTCATAAGAAGTTTTGGATAGACCATCTCCAACAGATCCGTCTCGCTTAAGCGCATACCAAGACGGGAAAGATACTGCTCAGCCAGATCCATATCGTATTTATAAAGAGCCTTTAAGACCTGACTAATCCCCTCATTCAGAGGCTCCACAAAAACGGGTGAAGTCGGCTGCGATATGGCAACGGCCGTATCTGATACGGGTGAAGTTCCTTTTAAAACCCTCTCGATGGCCTCTAGTATCTTGATCCCGTTCTTGCACAGGCTCACCACTTCACGTATCTTTTGGACCTCTTCCACATGGTAAAGGCGATGTCCCCCCTCCGAGCGCTGAGGCTTGGGAAACCCATAACGTTTTTCCCAATTACGAAGAGTCGCTTGGGAAAGCCCCGTGAGTTGGTTGACCTGATCAATGTCTAGAAGCGCATCAGAGATTACCATGTTAATCACCTTATCGGATGTTTTGATTAATTCATGATAGCTTCGGATAGATTTTTTTTAATCAAAAATTATGAAATCTAATCGCTTTGTTGCCATAAGATTCTCAATACTAGACAAAGGACCGGGTGACTGAGTCACTTGCTTCGTGACTGCTGCAAATGGAGCCCTTAGGCTACGATATGCAAAAGAAAGTATTGATCCCTCTGCCCAGCCAAGACTTCGACCCGACCGAGGTGGCCATTCCCTGGAAAGTCCTGAATGACAGCCAAGTGAAAGTTGTCTTTGCAACCCCCACCGGAAGTGAAGCCGTTTGCGATCAACACATGTTGACTGGCTCCCGCCTTGGCCCGCTGGCACCGCTTCTTGCCGCCGATAAAAATGCCCTGAAAGCATATCAAGAACTGACCCAAGCCGACGAGTTTCATCACCCCATAAAATGGGACGAAATATCTCCAGATCAGTTCCAGGGGCTGCTGCTGCCCGGTGGCCATGCACAGGGAATGAAAGAGTATCTTGAATCATCGCTGCTGCAAAAAACAGTCAGCCATTTTTTTGAAATAAACAAACCCGTCGGCGCCATTTGCCACGGAGTTGTCCTGGCCGCCAGAAGCCAACGCCCAGATGGGCGAAGTGTCCTTTATGGTCGAAAAACCACCGCCCTTCTGGCCTCTCAGGAAATGGCGGCCTGGGTTCTGACTTGCACTTGGATGGGGAACTACTATCGAACCTATCCCCAAACAGTCGAAAGCGAAGTGACGGCTGCGCTGGCTTCGCCGAAACATTTTTTAAAAGGCCCGACACCTCTGTTCAGAGACAGTTCGTCGAACCTCGGTCATGGGTTTGTTGTCCAAGATGGGACCTATCTTTCCGCCCGCTGGCCTGGAGATGCTCATGTGTTCGCGAATGCCTTTATGAAGATGCTCCGATGACATTTGCCTTTGGGGACAAAACCAGCCGGACTTGCAAAAGCTGAAACCTCTACTAAACTAAATTCCATGAACAACATCTCGCGATTTCTTGTAACCTTGACCGTATCTCTGACAGCCGCCTGCGCACAAAAAGCTGCCAAACCATCCGCAGCTCCGCCCACTGGCTTTTTTGTTGGTTACAAAAGCACCCCACAAGACAAACAACGCGATGCCGCTCTTAATAAGTCAAAGGTCGTTCTTCTGGGCAGTGACGAACTGACCATCAATGTGCATTTGCAGTTGCCTGAGGTCTCAATTCCAGTCCATGAAAATCTGGCCAGGAAAACGGGAACTCAGTTCGATAAAGACGACGGGATTCACCCCATCAATGGTCATATCTGCCTTCAAGGTGACGTCAAATCCAAAGAGCAAAAAGAATACTCTAAAACTGTCTGGAGTGCCGATCTGCTGGTGAATGGCAAGAAGGCCTCCAACACACTTACCGCCGTTGCCACACCCATTCTGGATTTAAAAACCGGACAACAAAGGCCACTCGTCGGCCGAACTCAGCTTCGCCTGTGCACCGATAAAAAGTTCTTTAAAGGGGTGAACAAGGTAAAAATGGTTCTGAAAGCCGGCAAAAAGAAACTGGCCGAGATGGACTGGTCTTCACCATGGCCCACCACCGAGATCGGCGAGCCTGAACCGTTCAACTTCGGAAAATAAAAGAGTCGAACCCCAGTACTCTGATTAAGAATAAAAAAAGGCCGGTTTTCACCGGCCTTTTTCAATTCAATATTTGAATTAAGAATTAAAGCATAGAAGCAACAGCGTCTTTTTCTTCGTTCAATTCTTTCAGTGTGTTGTTCATTTTCTCGCGAGAGAATGCGTCGATCTCAAGACCTTTTACGATCTCGTATTCGCCGTTTTTGCAAGTCACTGGGAAGCCGTACATGATGCCTTCTGGGATGTCATAAGAACCATCAGAAGGGATACCCATAGTAACCCACTCGCCATTTGTGCCCAACCACCAGTCACGGATGTGATCCACAGCTGCGGAAGCCGCAGAAGCTGCAGAAGACAAACCACGAGCCTCGATGATCGCAGCACCACGTTTACCCACTGTCGGGATGAACGTGTCTTTGTTCCAAGCATCACCTTCAGCCGTGCCCAGTTTCAACAACTCAGGAACTTTTGCGCCATCAGCTGTTGCGAAACGAACATCCGGGTACATCGTTGGGCTGTGGTTACCCCATACTGCCACTTTTTTGAAAGAAGCAACTGGTTTGCCGGTTTTGGTCGCCAACTGAGACAATGCACGGTTGTGGTCCAAACGAAGCATTGCTGTGAAGTTTTTCGCTTTTACGCGGCCGTGTTTCATCGCAGATTTCATCGCGATGTAGGCGTTTGTGTTTGCTGGGTTACCAACAACCAAAACTTTTACATTTGGATTAGCGTATTTACCGATCGCTTCACCTTGTACAGTGAAGATCTGACCGTTTGCAGTCAGAAGATCTTTACGCTCCATACCTGGGCCACGAGGACGTGCACCAACTAGAAGGGCCACATCAGCGTCTTTGAATGCAACTGCAGGATCACCCGTAGCGATCATAGAGTGCAATAGAGGGAACGCGCAGTCCTCAAGCTCCATCATCACGCCCTTTAGCGCTTTTTGAGCTTTTTCGTCTGGGATCTCTAGAAGTTGAAGGATCACTGGTTGGTCTGCACCCAACATCGCACCGCTGGCGATACGGAAAAGAAGTGCATAACCGATTTGGCCGGCAGCGCCGGTAACTGCTACACGAACAGGAGCTTTCATAAGCTGGTTCCTTTCAAAGATTGTCGATTTAGCTATCCCGAAGAATTTAAACCCGCTGAAAGCCTCTGTCATGGGAAAATCGGGAAAATATGCCTGTTTTATGGGCAACAGGACCACTTTTGTGTCCTGCCCCCGCAGCGTCAGGCATGAAACGCCCCAGCATCCGCCAGCTCTTGCAACATGCCAAGGTCCCGCTTCGCCCCCTGAATCTTCAGGTACTGAACCGGCACACACACCTTCCCGGCATTCAAGTCCTTCACCATCTTCAAAAGTCCCGCAGAAGAGCTCTGAACCAAAACCCCACCATAACTCAAACTGAAAGCTTTTTTGTTCCCGGTACTCTGCTGCCACAACACGGGCGAGCGAACACTGCGAAGCTGCAAACGCGATTTTGCTGTGACCTTCACCGCGGACACAGGCACGGTCTTAAATCCTTGAAGCGAGATGTGCTTCATCCAGGATTTCAAGAACGCCTCTTCAAGTTCGGCAGCACTCAGCGACTTCAGCGCTTTAAGCGAATCCTGATAGATCTTTGGCAGCTCCCCGACTTCACCCGACTTGTCATGCAAAGCCTTAAACGGCGTTGTGACCTTCAGTCGGGCAGACCCCAGCTTCGTATCAACCAAATCTTTCAATGCAGATCCAAACATATCCCCGTGAGTCTGATCCACCCACACGCCCAAGCTCCAGGTCGCACTGAAAGAACCGTCAGACTCGGCGATGTGCCACTCTGACGACGGCCAGTAGGTCATGTCCCCCGGACCGACTTCGACCAACTGGGAATGCTTCTTGTGCTTTTCATAGTTGAACGTGCGATCCAGCTCAGGATGTTCATCCCCATAAGCTGCGGGCCACAGACGGAATCTTTTCACCCCGGCGACCGGAAAGCTGAACACCCCACAGGAATCCACATGAACCCCGAACGGAGTCTTGCGATAGTTCCCCAGATAAAGACCGATTTCAGAAAAACGATTCGGAAAACCCACATGACGGAAAAGATCGTCGGTAAAGTCCTGCAACAGATGCTGCTTTTTCAGATTCACCTGCAAAAGCTCATCGCAGACCAGACAGTAATCCGGGAACTGGGCGTTCATGCGTTTGTGATAGCCCAACAAGGACTTGTCGGACTTTTCCGGCAGCAACTCTAAAACTTCTTCCGGGTCGGCTTTCGCGCCATCAATGAAGAACTTCAAACCTTCGGGGTCATTCATTTCACGGCAACGGTCACTGTAGGCCACCAACAGCTCAAAGATCTCGGCATCCGTCATCTCCAGCAGGCCGGATTTCACATTGCGGGCGACCAGGGGCTTTTTCTCCCAATGGTTCTTGGCGAAGTTCTGCCAGAACTTCTGATCAAGCACGGTGGATGCAGCCTTGGGGGAGCCCTTTTTTTGCGCCATGGAATACTCCGTTTTAAGAGCGAATTTGAAGGCGCCAGAGTCGTTGAGATTGATCTGGGAGTCAAATAGAAGGTCCGGCCTGTAAATTTGCCACCCCCTTAAGTACCCCCGGCTAAGCCCCTGCTAACACCTTGCGAAGACGGACGATTTAGCATAAAAAGAGCCCTCGCTTTGGAGACCCCGAACTATGACTTCTGCTGCCGTCACATTTGAAAACACCATTGAAACCATCGAGCTAAAACGTGACGTGACCAAACACTTAAAGCAAGGTCATCGCTGGCTTTTCGCCAACTGTTTTGATCCCAGCCGCAATCTGAAATCCGGAATTCATATGCTAAATTATAAGGGCGAAGCCCTGGCGTTGGGCATCTGGCAGGGCGACACTCAATTGCGTTTCCGAGTTCTGGTTTTGGCCGAAGAGCCCATCTTCCGCCGCAACAACATGAAGCGCACCCTGGAACTTTACTTTGAAAACCAGTGGCGCAAGGCTGTGGAGATTCGCAAAACCTTCGATCTGTCTGTGACCAATTCCTTCCGTCTGATCAACGGTGAAGGCGACGGCCTGCCGGGCCTGATCGTGGACGTTTACAACGACACGGCCGTGATCAAACACGATCACCCGATCATGGAAAAGACCTGGAATGCCCCGGCCATTGCCGAAAAAATCCAGGAAGCCTTCCCCCAGGTGAAATGCGTGTACCTGAAGCGCCGTAACGACGCTGAAGAAAAAGGTGTTAACATCGTGGGGACCCTGGCGCCGGAAGTTCAGTTCCTTGAAAACGGAGTCTTGTTCGCCTCCAACATCCGTGACGCCGCCAAGACCGGTTTCTTCCTGGATCAACGTGACAACCGCAAAATGATTCAACACTTTGCCAAAGACAAAACGGTGCTGAACCTGTTCAGCTATACTGGCGGCTTTTCCATCTTTGCCGCCAAAGGTGGCGCCAAAGAAGTCACCAGCGTGGATATCGCCAAAGTCGCTATTCAGGCCGTGGCCCGCAACTTTGAAATCAACGACCTTAAGACAGTTCACCATGATGTGGCGACCGATGCCTTTGCCTATCTTGAGCAGTTGAACACGGAAAAGAAAAAATACGATATCGTCATCACCGACCCGCCTAGCTTTGCCCCGAATGAAAAATCGGTTGAGCAAGCCAAGGCCGCTTACACCAAGGTATTCTCCAACTCCATCAAACTGGTGAACCCTGAAGGCCTGTTTGCGGCGAGTTCCTGCTCCAGCCATATCTCGACCAAAGAGTTCATGGATATCTGCCAGGAAGCCTTTTCCCGCGCACGCAAGAAAGCCACGCTGGTTTACATCGGCGGTCAGCCGGTGGATCACCCTTATCCTTTGGCGATGGAAGAGCTTCGTTATCTGAAGTTTGCCCTGTTCCGCTTGGACTAATTTAGAAGGTCTTTTATCTATGGAAACAATCCAAAGTCTTCGTCAGGAAATTGATCAGGTTCATAAAGAAATGCATGCTCTGCTTTTGCGCCGCCGTGATTTGACTATGGCCGTGTGGAAAATCAAACAGCAGGAAGGCCAGCCCTTCTTCAATGCCGAACGTGAAGAACAAATCTTAAAAGACTTCGTCAATATGGACGGGAAACAAGGCCAGGATCCGGCGATGGATGAACTCCTAAAAGGGGTCATGAACTCGGTCCTTCGGGAATACGAAAAATATCTTCGCTCAAAATTTGAATAAAAAAAGGGAGTCTTTGGACTCCCTTTTTTTATTACTTCTTACGACTTTGGTATTCTTTTTCTCTTTGGAAGTGGCTCTCTGACAAACCATAACTTTCCACGTTCCCCAGATCCTTGATCAAAGACTCCAGATCCTTTTTACCGCTGATGAAATCCAAGTGGCCCTGAATTTTTGTAATCAGCTCGGAGTGACGCTCTTTCAAGGCTTCATAGCGGATATAACCCAAGCCCAAAGATTCCCATTCCTTCACATAGCGGGCCGCCGACTGGGACGTTCCGTTGTACATGGTATTACGGCATTCCTGATCGGGTTTGATCTGGTGCCAGTTGCCGAATTGGTCTTTCAGTTTCACCTGGTGCTTTTCACATGGCTTGCCACAGTCTTTGAAACTGGAACCTTTGCTTAGGAAGGCTGCGAACACACAGTGCTCCATGTGGAAGCTTGGCATGTACTGATAAGCCGTCACTTCAAATTGCGCGGCTTGACCGGCTTGGATCAGTTCACTGACCTGCACATTGTTTAAGTCATAGCCCAGGCAAAGGCTGTGAAGGCCCTTGTTCAGCAGGTATTGCGCCGTCAGGTGGTTCGTCACGTTCAAGCTGAAGTCACCCAGGATCTGGCCCTGATAGTTATTGGCCTGCAGCCATTGAACCGCACCTAGGTTTCTGGCCAGGATCGCATCCGGGTTCAAATTGAACAGATGCTTCACATTGCGGTGTTCATTCGGTTTCAAAATACGGGTGGTGGCAATACCCACCTTGATGCCGTTTTCTTTCAGCAGCTTCAAGCTGGGCTCAAAATCCAAACCGAATTCGAAATCCAGGATCACCAGATTCAATCCCGCTGTCGTCAGATCGCCGGATTTGATGGCGTTCACGAAGTCTTCCACCTGCCCTTTTTCACGCAGAAGCAGATTCAACTTGGCACCCGGCACAGCCTTTTCAGCCGTCTTGTTGCCTTCAATCCATTCACCAACCGCCAAGGCGGTCAGTAGTTCTGGTGCTGCGCCATTTTGAATGCGCAGCTCCGTCAGTTCTTTTACCAACTGCTGACGCAATTCCTTCACCTGACGAGCCGGCAGGAACAACGGCGTCGAAGCATCCAGTTCGCAAGTGAACTCATGCCCGCGGAACGGGCTTCCCATCAAAGCAAACAGCTCTTCACGCAAGTCCAAAGAGTTCAAACCCTTGGATTTCGCAGGCTCACAGACGTTTGCAGACGTTGCAGAAACGGTGTAACGACCATCTGTGTAAGTGACCTTCAAAGGCTGTCCCAAAGACGCCTCTGCATGAATAGACACAGGAAGACGCTTCTTTCTTTCCTTGTCTTCCACGCTCAAAGCCACGTCACGCTTCAGGTCCTTGTCGTGATTGTAGAACACACGAGCACCCATGAAGTGCTCACTCATGTTGATGTCGCGAGAAAATTCCAATTCAAAACGGCGGGTATTCAGGGATTTTACGGCGAAAACGAATCCGCCTTTTTCAGCGCTTTGTCCGTTGCGGTCCTGATAAACCCACAACACACCGTCACCGGCCTGGATGAAGTCGGCTTTCAGACCCTGCTGGATGTTTTCTTCGGTCAGTTCGACTTCCAAAGAGCTGTCCTTGACGCGAACAACTTTACCGAACTCAAAACCACGGTGGGCACTGAATGTGCCTTCCACAAGTCTTTGGTGATCGACGCCATGGAACCAGCCGCTGAAGAAGCCCCGGGAAAACGCGGTGGCCATTTGTTTTTTCAAAAGCACCGGATTCATCAAGGCCTGATGATTTTGTGCCGACTCAATCGCCTGATCAAAACTGCGAGCCGCGGTGGCTACGTATTCAGGCGTTTTCAAACGGCCTTCGACCTTGAAGCAGTCCACACCGGCCTCCAGCAGGCTTGGCACTTCGTTGATGCCGCAAAGGTCCTGCGGGGACACCAGGAAGGACTTCCCACCCAGGTCACGCTTTTCTTCATCGACATACATCTCGTAGTTGAAGCGGCAGCTTTGAGCGCACTGACCGCGGTTGGCGGAACGGCCACCGATGCCTTCGGATGTGAAACACTGACCGGAATAACTCACACAAAGAGCGCCGTGCACGAAGACTTCGATTTCTTTGTCGGTGTTTTGTTTGATCGAGTGAATTTCTTTGATCGAGTTTTCACGCGCCAATACGAAGCGCTGTATGCCCAGATCATCAAGCCAGGTGATGGCTTCGGCATTGCTGATGCTCATCTGTGTGGAACCGTGCACGCGCTGATTCGGCGCCATCTGACGGATCAAACGCACCAAGCCCAGATCCTGAACGATGAAGGCATCGGGTTTTAGCGGAAGAATTTTTTCCAGAGTCTCGGCAGCCTTGTGCAGTTCGTTTTGGAAGATCAGAATGTTGAAGGCCAGATTCACCTTTACGCCGTACAGGTGGCAGGTGTCGATGATCTCTTTGACTTCCTCGATTTGGAAATCATAGCTTCTCCCGCGGGCATTGAAACCCGGTACACCCATGAAAATGGCATCAGCCCCGTTATGGATGGCGGCCATAGCCATCTCTTTGGTACCCACAGGAAGTAACAATTCAGGACGTTTGAAGCTTTGTGTTTGCATGCAGGCTAATAAGCCAGTCCCCAGGGATTTCCGCAAGCAGAATCCCGGCGCCCCCTTAAAATGCGAAATTTTTATTAATTACAGGGGCTTGTATTGAATGTTTTCCTACCCCAAAGTGGCGGATCCCGGTATTCGCATCATCTGAATTTCAAGATCCTCCGCTGCCAGCCTGGAGGTCATGAAGTTTCCAAAGGCCCCAGAGACCATTTCAACCAAAATACTGGCGGGTTTCCGCCCCCTTGCCAAGGTGAGTTCTTTGGCAAATGAAGGCACATCCCCCACCGGCGCCCCCTGCACCGATGTTACGAAGTCAGCCACTGAAATGCCCATTTCATCGGCCGGACTGCCCGGGACCACATAAGAGACCACCAGCTTGGATCCCCCTAGATAGAAATCACGAAGAATCTGATCCCGGCTGTATCCAAATGCAATCAAGGCGGACACAACATCCGTACAGATATCCTGTAAGATCATCCCACCAAAGGACAAATAAGCCCTGTCGACCAAAACAGGCCTGCGCGAAATCTCGCCTGACTCCCACGCAAACATTCTGCCTCGTAAATTCAGATGTTTTTTCCGCCGAAGGATGGCGACATCCAACACACCGCCCTCAGGGACATCGTGAATAGCGTCATAAATATTTCTTTTACGGTCACTTGCCATCGGCAGCACATTGCCATGTCGATCCAGCGCCTCTCCGGCAATCGCCAAAATCACATCCCGGCTTTGCAGTCCCATGGACGCCGCAGGACTCCCTGGAAATACCTTGCGCACGATCACGCCGGCATCCGCTGGAACCCCCAACACCCGGCTGTTCCAATCTGAATTCTTCTGAATCAACAATCCCAAGCGTGAAAGTGAGGCCTTGTCTTTTTTTAGAAAGGTTTCCAGAACATGCTTCGCGAGATGAATCGGGGTGATAAAGCTGAAATTTTCTGCGCCCTCAATGACGGCGGTGTTAATGCCGACAACCCAGCCTCCCTCCACCAGAGCCGGCCCGCCACTGTTCCCAAAATTAATGGCCGCATCGGTAACCATGCGCTCAGTGGTGTCGCCCGAGCCGGCAATAAAGTTCGAGATCTCCCCGCCAGAGAAATGAGGTTCATCCACACCCAAGGGAAATCCGATTGTTTTGACCTCCTCCCCACGATACACCTTCACGTCAAAGCCCAGCTTTAATGCCGGGATCTTTTTTAAACCTGTCAGTTTCAGAAAACGTTTAATGTCCTCCCGGCCCAACCTTAAAAGAGCCACGTCGGGCTCCAGATCCTCCACCATTCCCAGCACTTCGGCACGAAAGGTCTCGTCACTGGTCAGTGTCGATCGCACTTCAATACGCACAGAGTTTCGAACAACATGTGAATTGGTCAGAATGTATCCGGACTCCCCGTGAAGCTGGATGAAAAATCCGGAGGCGCTCCACTGTTCCGGAGCAGCAAAGCGCGGGTCCAAAATAGAACGAGGATCCGTTTCGCTAAATCCTTGTACAAGGATACGAACGACAGCTCGCGTGGCCTCGTGGGCCTTTTTTGCCATGCTGGAAATCTTTGGGGACATAGCCCAAAATCTTAGACTTGGGTTGATGGCAACGCCATCTCCTGGCCATGCGGGTGTCAAAGAGCAAGGGCCAGTTCATGTCCACCACGTAACTGGCCCGCCCGCCTCTGGAGTGACATCCTCAAGACAATCAAGGAGCCCCACCATGAAATCACCCAGCGTGCAAACTCTTCCACTGCACAAACCCATCATCCTAAAGAAAGACAAATCCATTCGACAAGCAGCCCTGGCCATGAATCGCAACCACGTTGGGAGTGTCATCGTCTCCGACGGGCACGGCGTCTTGCGAGGTCTTTTTACTGACCGTGATCTGGCGTTGGCTTTGGCTCTTAAAAACATGGAAACCTCAGTTCCCCTGGGGGAAATCACCCAACACTCCCTGCTCTACGTCAACGAGTCCGCCACATTGGAAAATGTCATAGACCTCATGAAAAAATATGCCATCCGGCGCGTTCCCGTGGTGCGCAGCCGACCGAACGGAAAACAGACATGTCTTGGTATCATCACACTGGATGACCTTGTCAAAGAGGGGCTGATTGACAAAAAAGATGAGGTGCAAATTCTGCGTTCTCAGCTAAAAACGACACATGAAAGGCACTCCCGTGGCCGCCTGAAAAGCATCTTTCGCTCTCAGGAGCACAAAGAGCACGCCATGTTCGCTTTCTTAAAGTCCATCACGGAAAACACCGGCCTCAGCCGGGTGAGCGCCAAAAGGCTGGCCCTGGAGTCTTTGACAATGATCCTGGGACGAGTTCCTGAAAAACCAGGCACGAAACTTTTGGCTCAGCTGCCGCACGAACTGCAAATGCAATTGCTTTCAGAAGTTTCACCGGCTGACAGATCCATTACTGCCACACTTATTCTGGAACAGACTCAGAAGAACTTCAAAGTTACGCCTAAAAAGGCCCAGGAACTGCTGCAGGGGTTCTGGCGAGCCCTGTCCAAAGCTGTCTCGTCAAGCGAGATCAGAAAGCTGGAGCGCGAACTTCCCAAAGAGATCATCCAGATTTTTTATTCCCGGTCCTTGTTGACCTGACAAATCCAGGAGAAGAATATGTTGAAACCCTGTGCCCTTACAATCGCAACTTTTCTGACAATCGCCGGCTGTGCCTCCAAATCCAAAGAAGCCACAGATCTGGATCAACGTATCAAGTCCGAAAGGCCCGCCGACACCCCGGAAGAAATAGCCCAACGGGCCGCAGATGTCTTTTCCTCGGCTCCCGGAATGACGACGGAACAAAGAACCAAACTCAATGCCTTGTACCTGAGAACCTATGCTGACTCCCGACAGATCCGAAAAGAAATTGGCCAGATGAAGTCCCTCTTGTTCAAGGAAGCAGCCACTAAAAAATTCAAATCCAAAGACATCAATGAACTCACCAGCAGAATTATTGATGCCGATCAGCGACGCCTGAATCTCATGTTTCGGGCCTTGGAAGAAATGCAGACCATCGTCGGAACGGGGGAAGACAAAAAGGAACTCTACGAATACCTGCGACAGTACGACTATCCCGGCACTGGCTTGCGGTAAAAGAGCCGCATCATCACTTTGGGTGCACAGGCTTCAGATTGAGGCGGCGCTGGGCTTCCTCATAGCCACCCAAATTGGTGACAGTTTTAAAACCCAGTTCCCGCATGACCGTCACAGCCTGGGTGGCCCGCTTGCCTGATCTGCAATAAACTTTATAACCGTCATCACGGTTCAATTCAGACACCCGAGTCCGAAAGTTCTTGTCCAACACATCGATATTGATGGCTCCGGGCAAGTAACTTTGGGAATATTCATCAGGTGTGCGCACATCGAGCAGAACCTCTTTGGCAAGAGCGCTTGATGAAACTAAAGAGCCGACAAAAATAAGAAAGAGGCCTATTTTCTTTTTCATAGAACTCTCCGGAAATGAAGAGCCGGCTATTGCAAGCAACATCCGGCCCATTTTGAATCAATGAACCGAGATCTGCTTGCTTTTTGATTCTGTGGTTTTTGGAATTGTCACTGACAACACCCCATTTTCAAACTTTGCATCCACTTTCTTTTCGTCGATCGACTGGGGCAGAGCAAAGCTTCGCATGCAGGATCCGTAAGAGATTTCAGAGAAGTATCTCTTTTTACTCTTTTCCTCTTTCTCGGATCGTCTTTCAGCCCGTATGGTCAGACGATCCCCTTCCACCTCAACCTTCACATCTTCTTTTTTGATTCCAGGAAGGTCGACTTTCAGAAGGTAATTCTTTTCTTCTTCGACGAGTTCGCTGGAAGGCATAAGACTCATGTCTTCACCCAGGGTCCCGCTTCTCAGCTCCATCAGCTCATTCAACAATCGGTCAATACGCTCCTGGTGTCGGCCAAATTCTCTGAAGGGATTAGCCAAAGATCTTTCACGCCATGGATTAGGTAGATTCGCCATAAACACTCCTTTTTAAACGTAGAGTATGGCACTGCAAAAACAGAAGGAAATATGATTCATCCTGGAATGCATTGAAACAATCTGCGGGACCACGCCAGAATGCCGGTCAGCAGTCCCACGACAACGACACCGGCACTCCATTCCACCAGGGACAGCGGTGCCAAGCGAAGAAAGGTCAAAGACTCCGAACTCTGAATCAGGGCCATCGAAGACAGCACCGTCACTGTGGAAATGATGATGGCTACTTCGGATTTAAAACGGGTGAGTTGCACAGCAACTCCCGCACTCCATAAAGTTAACAGGGCCATTACTCCCGAACGGGCCCGCTCGGGAGAGGCCCCTTCACTCAATGCTCTGACAAATCCCCAGCCCAAAAGAACCGCCACGGCAACCCCGGCAAGACAGATGCAAAGAACCTGAAATGAAGAAAAAATTCGAGGAGCGTTGACTTCATCCCGCGTGCCCGTGCTTGGCGCTTGAAAAGCCAAAAGTGCGGTGGGATGGATCACCAGCTCCAGCCACACAATATGGACCGGCAGATACACCAATGGATACCCCGCCAGAGGTAAGACAGCGGCCGTTGCGACAAGCGGAATATGGATTAAAAGAAGATACTCGAAACTCATTTTTAGATTTTTAAAAAGTTGCCGGCCCTCCCGTATCGCATTGATTATTGTTGAAAAGTTGTCGTCGGCCAGGATTATTGAAGAAACTTCCCGCGCGCTTCGTGAGCCCCGCTCCCCCATGGCAATGCCGATGTCAGCGGCTTTCAACGCCGGCACATCATTGACACCATCACCGGTCACTGCAACCAGCTCCCCGAAGTGCTTCAGCGCCAAAACGATCCTCAACTTCTGCATGGGGGTACAGCGGGCCACGACATCAATGTTCTTCAAAAAATCAGCGTGGCGGTGGAGCCACTCCTCCTGAAACTTCAGGGGCTCGTCCTCCGCACTCACAACAACGGGCTCAGCAATCGTCAAGCCAGCATCTTTGGCAATTGCCGCAGAGGTCTCTGGATGATCTCCGGTAATCATTAAAACCCGAATGCCATTCCTGCGACAGTATTCCATCGCTCCGGCCACTTCGGGTCGGGCAGGATCTTCGAAGGCCAGTAAGCCACAGAACTCCAGTTCGGCACCCGGCTCTTGTTCAAAGGGTGCCAAAGAACTCTTTCTGGCAACGGCAATGACCTTATGGCCCGTTCGGGCCCACTGGGAAACTTGTCCCTCCCATCTTGATTTTTCATCTGACAGAAGGCGAGACATTCCGATAATTGTTTCTGGCGAACCCTTGATGTTTGCCACAAAGGGACCACCAACTTCCTGCGAAATCACAGTTTCGCGTTTCCGGTCTTCAGTAAATGGAAACACCAGGAGGCTGGCTTTGCTTGTCAATCCCCGTTCTTGCGCAACCTCTTTGATTGCAGCGTCAAGGGGGTCCGATTCAGAACTCGAGGATGCCAATGCCGTTCCCAGCAATGTCTGAACATCACCTTTGCTCGGTTCAAAATGCGCCAGCTTCAACTGCCCCGCGGTGATCGTGCCGGTTTTATCCGTGCAAATGTGTGTGACTCTTCCGATGTTTTCCACGCTGACAGCGCGCCGGACAAGCGCCCGTTTTTTAGCCAATCGATAAACGCCAACTCCAAGAAAGAATGTGAACACGACCGGAAATTCTTCCGGGATGGCTGCCACCGCCAAAGTGGCGGCACTCAAAAGAGCGTCCAGCCACCCATATCCCTGGTTGAATCGAACCATCGCCAGAATCAGACATAAAGCGACGGAAAGAAATATCAGAATCTGAACCAGCCGCCCAATCGCTTGTTGCAAAGGGGTGCGCTCGTGCGGCACACGGGAAACGGAGCGGACAATTTCCCCGTAGGATGTGCTGGCACCCGTGAAAATGACTCTGAGGGTTCCATGCCCCGTCAGAACTCTCGTGCCCGCAGCTCCAAGGATCTCTGATGGCACCCGCACCTCATCAGCGCAAGACCGGAAAAACGGCTCCAGAGGCGTCGCCTTTTTGACTATTGGAAATGACTCTCCGGTCAGCACCGACTCATCCACTTGCAGACCTTGCAAGCTTTCAAAAACTCCATCGGCCGGAACCACATCCCCTTGCCTCAGCAGAACCAGATCCCCCGGCACCAGATCCCGGGAATCCACCTCAACCTCGACAGCATTTCGATAAACCTTAACGGACGAAGACAGGTCCCCTCTAAGGGCTGCCGTTGAGGCCTGGGTTCTCCAGTGTAAAAATGCATCCATAAACAGAAGCGGAAGAACTGCCACGAACAAAGTGATTCCGTCTGCAACCTCGCCTGTCAGAAAGAATGCCAGCCCGACTCCCACCAGAAACCAAATCATTGGATCCTTGATCGTGTCCGCGAAGATCTCTATCCAGGGATTTCCTGTAACTTCAACGATGTCATTTGCGGGGAAGCGGGACCGCTGCTCTGCCAGCTCAGAATCTATCAACCCGCCACTTCGATAGACCAGCCCTTTAAGATTTCCAAAAGAAGTGGTTTTCATGCCTGCCCCTCTAATCCCATTTCAAGGGTCCTTCCATGATCCCCTCGACAAACTGACGCACCAGGGGATGAGAAGAGTGCTGAGCCTCTTCCGCCGTCCCGGCCACTATCACCTGTTTGTTCCCCACAAGTACAATCCGATCCGCCATCTTATAGGCGCACAAAAGGCTGTGGGTGACCATGATGATGGTTGAAGCATGTTCTTTTTTAAGATTCAAAATCAAGTCGAGAAGAATATCGGTGTTAATCGGATCCAGCCCCGCGGTGGGATCATCATAGAAAATAATTTCGGGATGAAGCGCCAGAGACCGGGCAATCCCCAGGCGTTGCTTCATGCCCCCCGACAGCTCATGGGGCATCATATTCTGCGCCTGCGACAGACCGACCTCTGCCAGACACTCTCGAACCCGGGATTCAATTTCCTGCTCATTCATTGTTGTGTGTTCACGCAAAGGAAAGGCCACATTTTCAAAGGAACTCATGGAATCAAAAAGCGCACTTTTCTGAAATTGCATTCCTATTTTGCGCGCCAGGCGTATTTTCTCTTCCGACTGCAGATCCTGCCAGTCCTCACCCTCACAATAGACATGCCCCTTCAGGGGTTTATAGATGCCCGCCATGGTTTTCAGCAAAACCGTTTTGCCCGCACCACTGGGGCCCACAATCACCAGAGTTTCGCCGTGCTGAACCTCCAGCGAGACGTCGCTTAATACAACTTCTCCGCCCAACTCTATTGTGACATGATCAAGCTTGATCGCCGGATGATCCATAGGACCATTCTATTTTTTCTTTATGACGACATAAAGGAGAGAAGTGGAAAAGTGTCACCTGACCTACAGCTATATTTTTACGCCCCGGGTCCCCCATTTACTGACGGAATGGGGCTTGGACTTGGTCCGTGCGCCTGACGAAGACGGAGCCCTGATCTATGACCTCTGGCTCAGTTCTGCGCACGGTCCCTTCTGCGCTCGCTTTATCGAAATAATCGACGAAAGAAGTTTGTCAGCCGAAAGGCCCGACAATGAATTTCCTCTAAGACCGGGCTTTGCACAGAGTCGCCCCAGCCTCCCCCCTGGACTTTCCCCACGCTTTGCCCTTGAAGGATTTTTAATGGAAGATCCTGCTTTTCCGAATAAAGCTTCATTGAGCTCAACTCTCCCAGCGCCAGTCTTCTTTGAGAATCGTGAAACACCTTTGCTGCGACAGTTGGGCTACAAAAAGCTGTCACCCTATTGGGCCCTGCTCGTACGCTCCTCGGGCCCTGCGGAACTTCCCAAGTTGTCAGAGCCTGCGATTCCTGCCACCTGGCGTGACCACCCGGTGCAATGGCTGCAACTGGAAACCTCGTGCTGGGACATCCTGATAGTCTAAGTATTCAGTCTGACTGCCACAGCCTGGTGAAGCCAAAATTGTCCGGCCTGTCTAACGTTCGCAATTTTTCAAATGTGGCACCCAATCGAGCCACAACTCAGTGTGATACACAAATCTGCAGTTTGGATTTTACCTTGAATAGACTGCACCCGCCGCCGCTTGGCCCGCCTCTTGCTTTGTATCACTGTCAGTGAGGTAAAAATGGCGCGAAACAAAATTCTGATGGCAACATCGGTACTGTTGATAACTTTAAACAGTTATGCTGGCGAATCCGGCATGTCGTCAGCCTACTCCTTTGGCGGAGCTTGCGCCTCTCAAGGTGTGTGGACTCAGACTGCTTTGGCCAACACTCAGGAACTGCGCCGAATCACCCTTCAGTTGCGGGACGATCCGAGCTGCAAGGCTTTGGGTGCTTCCGTGCAAAGTGCCGTGGCAAGCCTTGAAGACCAGGTAAAAATGATCTCAGATACACCTCAGCGCGCCAGCCGCCTGTCTCAACTGCCTAATGAAATCAGCGCCCTAAGAAACTTCCTGATCAGCTCTCCGGACATGAAGGGCCAGGTTCTGCAATTGATGATGAACCGGTCAATCGAAAGCGCCACGCTGGGTGCGCAAGTCCAGCAGGACGCCACCTCCATGGCCTCCGGCATGACAGACTTCAACACACGCCTGCAGCGCGGGGCCAATACCGGCCTGCAACTGACCAATCAGGTGATCGACAGCATCCCGTTGCTGGAAGAATGTCTGACAGACTCCTCTTCCACGGCCTTCGGCAATTACATCGCGGCCGCGGTGAAGGTGGTTTCTTCTTTTGCCTCCTCCGGCGAAGGTGGTTCGGGCAGCAATCTGGCAACGACGATCTCTAAAATCACGGGCGTTATGAGAAATGGAAAGTATGCTTCCGTTCTTAAAAAACTAAATCAACAGGAGTTCACCGCTTCCATGGCCTGCCTGATGGAAGTCACCACCGAATCCTATTGCCACAACCGCGATGGCATGTCGCTGTTTCAAAAAGGCATGGAGGATGTTCGTGTTCGCAGTGAAGACAACAACAAAGTGACCCCGTCAAATCCGTTTGCAGGATATTATGTCCTGAACACGCATGTTCCCAACGTGACCAAGTGGCTTCAGAAAATTCAAATCGGGGTGGATCCAAAACTGCCGACCGATGCCGAGTTTCAAAACAAGATTCTGCAAGAGGTGACCGAATTTTATAAAGGCGTGAAAGTCCTGCTGGGTGACTATAACACCGCCGTCATCACAATCAAATCCATGCCCACTTTGCTGGCAAAGCAAAATGCCGTGCTGAAGCTGATTGGTCAGATCGAATCCAGCATGAACGGCGGGTCCCGCTTTGGTGAATCAAAAACCAACTTCTTTACCATGAGCCGAACACCCATCACGATCCCTTTTGATCTGATCGGCATGCCCACCCCTGACCAGGTTCTGGGAAAGACATTCCCCAAACTGGCCTATGATGAATGGCTGCAAGCGAATATGACTTCTTTACCGATGTTTCAAGACCCTGTGGTTTTGGCCGAAACCATTGGCAACAACATGAAGCAAATTGTTCAGGAGGCCAACATCTCGGCCATTGAATACTTCAACAAATGGTACATCGTGGACAAATCAGCCCTGGTGAATGAATCCATGATCGATATCAACTACACGGTGAAAGACAGCCTGACAGCGATCAATCAGTATTTGGAACACTTCAAAGAACGCTCCGCCAAATACGATGGCGATGCCTCCATTCTGCCTGCGGTGGTCGACACCCAAGTGCGTATCAAAAAGATTCTGGATGCCTATCAGCGGGTTGAAAATCAAGGTCGCCTCTTGGCACAAAAGCAGGATCTGTCCCACATGACTCCGGAACAAATTGATGCGATGTCTGCGAATTACGAGGCCCTGGTGAATACGGTTTATGCCGAGTTCAACGTCATGCTGTCCCGTTCCGGGTTCCTTGCCAACCGCATGGTGAACTTCGTCTATCAGGACTATATTCTGCTGGTGAAAAACAAGGTGAACTTCACCGAGTACCAACAAGAGCTGTTTGTCTCTTCGGGCATGGCGGCCTTTGATAAAATGCTTCAGACCTACAATGGCAATCCGGCGCAGATTCAGAATGACCTGAACATGGGCCTGCGGATCAATTTGGGGAATATCGAGGCGTTGGAAGCCCTTCTAAAAAACAGTGTCATTTCTGCCGTCGCGGATCTTAAACAGGTTGAAAACGGAAAACCTGATGGTTTCTTCAGCCGCTACGGCAGAATTCTGCAGGACATGGTCGACGACAAAGAGGTCTCTCCGGCCCACAATATTTTCTCGGTGCTTCCGAAGTCCCTGTACTACTGGTTTAAGAACTCAGATCGCTACGCAGCGATCGGCAGCACCAGCGGCCCACAAAGCGAGTTCGATGACGCCCGCTATATTCGCTCGCAGATGTGCATTCAGGGCCTGGCCTTTGTGAACCAAACAGGTTTGCAAAACCTCTGCCAGGACGCGGTTTTAAAAAGTCCGATTCCTGGAGCCGACGTTGAAAAGTACAATGTCTCGTATGCCAAAGAGCTTCATCGCAACCTGAACGCTGCCGAAGTCAGCAAGCAAATGCAGGTTTCATTGAATCGCTCCAGCCGCATCTGCGCCTTCCGCGACTTCAACCGCAGAAATATGGTTTTATTCATGACTTTGGGTAAAACGAAGTAGGCCCGCCACAGCGGACTAATGAACGGCCTGCTTCTCTGCCGCCGAAAGCATTTTCAGCAGGCTTTCCAGCATGTGCACTTCGGCCTCCAAAGGGCCAAAGCGCTTTTCCAGCTCCAGACGGGCTTGTTTTTTAAGTGTCTCATAGCTGCGACGGCTGGAAAACTTCCACGCCGGGTGCTTGCGACAGGCCTTCAGATTCCTCTTGAGCGCTTCGTACTCTTCATTCAACACCAGCGAGCTTTGATAGATTTCATCGGTGGTCAAATCATTAAGCTGGCCCAGCTCGGCCATGCATAACAGCTCGATGCGTTTCAACGCATCGTGGTCCTGGGCTTTGTATGCCGCCTGCACACGCTGCCATTTGATGGAAGCCCAATCCTGATGTTCTTTCGAAACACCGATCTGCTTATCCGGATGAAGCAGGCGCGCCAGTTTACGATAGGTGGTGCGAAGCAGACTTTCAGCCTCGGCCTGCTCTTTTTCCAGGGCTTCTTCACTGGCATTTTCGGCAATGATCTGCTGAAGGAAGTCTTTTAAATGCACCGGCATATTGCGCAGGTATCTTTGCTGATAGGCGGGATCGGCTGCTTTCCACAAACGACCCAATAGCTTCCAATCCCCGCACTTCATGGCAATCTGGAACGTCTCTTTAAACAACTGATATCCCGCCATCGGAACGGACAAGTGACGGGCCATCATGCCATCGTCAATATCATTCAGATAGTGATACACTGAGCGCGCACGACGTCTAAGACCGCTCAGCGCAGAATCGTCCTTAAAGAAAATTTCAGCAAAGTTGATGGCCGGTCCATCTTCAGGGATCGGCAGTGGCTCCCCGGCGACAGCGGAACTTCTGGTCGCGGTGTCGAAGCGATTCTTTCTCAGTTTGTCGATAACAAACTTCCACACATCATCACCCGCCTGGTACTGGCTTTCTTCCTCTTTCAACATGCAGTAGGCACGCTCCAAAGGAACGTTCGAGGTGTTGGCGACGTATTTCAAATGCACTTGGAAGGTGGTCAGCACCTTATGACGTTTTTCAAGCAGTTCACCGGCTTGAAGCTCGTCTCGGAACGTCAGATTGTACCAGTCTTGATACAGGATTTGATCCCAGAGCAGAAAGTCCGTGTGGTCTTTTTCAAGCTGACGGATTTTCTTAAGCAGGTTCGACGAGGCAAAGAACAGATCTTTGCGTATATTTTGGTCATCCGTCAGAGAAACATCATGATGCATAAGAGGCAATCCCTTTACCACGCCTCCGATGTCATCGCTAATAAAAACACGGAACTGCCAAATCTATCGGCAGTGCTGCTGAAAAACCAATCAGTCCAAACGCGGACGAAGCCAGCTTGAATAAATCTTGGGAAGAACATCCGAGCGCACAATCTTGGAAGGCTCTTGTGTATCAGTAAATAAAACAGGAGCCATTCCCCGCGCGGCCGTCCACTCGCCGTAGTATTCTTTTTTTGCAGGATGAAATGGCGTCACAGCATTAATGACAGGCCAGGCTGATTCTGCCTGAGCCGCCGCCCAGATGATCTGCACCAGATCGTCACGGTGAATCAGATTCACGGCTGAATTCCCAGCGCAAGGCCGCTGACTCTGCGACAAACTTTTGGCAGGGTGCCGGTCGCCACCAACCAAACCCCCGGGACGAATCACCGTCAGTTTACCGGTGAACTTCTCACTTAAAAGATTTTCCACAGCCACCAACCAACGCGCACTGTCTGTCATGGGCTCAGTCGTTGTTTGTTCAGTGATGCTGCCGGCTTGATTGCCATACACGGAAATCGAACTGATAAAAATAATCCGGCGATAACCACCTGTCGGAATTTTGGCAACAAAGTTTTCAGGATTGATTTGCAACAGCGGCGGTGTATTCAGAAAAAGCACATCACAGGGTTTGGTCGGAAAATCATCACAACCCCAGTCAAAATCCTGACTGCGGGTGCCCCAGTTTTCGATGCCTTTTTGACTTAAGTGTTCAGAAAGCTTCTGCCCCAACCAACCCAAGCCAATGATGCCCCACGTTTGTTTCACCACTCACCGCCCGACAAAATCAAGAACGGCTTGACCCAGTTCGGCTGGCTGTTCCAACGGCACATAATGCCCGCAATGATCAATCACCCGGAACTTAGAGCGTGATATCTGGGCATGACGATTCTTCAAGGACTCCAACGGAACCACCCGATCATTGGCCGCCGCCACGATCAGAACCGGGAACGACAGTTCTTGCAAGGCTGCGCCTTTGTCGATTCGGTCCACAGTGGCCAAGGTTTGGTTGATATACTGTTCAGAGGAAAAGTCGGCACTCATCTGCATGATGGGGCCGACCACTTGCGGGTCCTTCAGAAAATCGGGGTGGATATAACGATCCATCTCTTTTTCCGAAATGCCGTTGTACTTTCCACGTCTTAAAAGTCCCACCATCTTCAGGCGTGCCGCCCGCGTTTTTTCAGACAAGGCCCCAACGCTGGCCGCCACCAAAGACAAAGACAGCACTCGTTCAGGAAAACGGGTGGCAAAAGTTTCGGCGATATACCCGCCCATGGAAAAGCCCACCAGATGAAAAGCTTGGTCGGAAGTCTTTCCCACTTCTTCAATCATGGCATCCAGATTCTGAGGATGCTTCAAATCCACCACGCGAACATTGTAGCGTTCGGAAAAAACCGGCACCAGAGGGGCCCACAGGCGCTCATCACACAAAAATCCCGGCAGCAATACGATTGTTTCAAGTGGCATCATGCCCCGATCCTTTTAAGACACATGAAATTCAAACACCTTCTCCGTTTTGACCGAATTCAGAATCATACAACTTTCTGAGGCGCGGGCCAAAATTCTTTTTGCGTTCTCTATCTGCTCTGCGCCCTCAAGATGCACATTAAAGAAACAACGTGCCATCCACGGCCGGCCATGTTCATCGCGGTCCACAGTCAGCTCGGACTCAATGCGAAGCTTTTCATAAGCCAGTCTCGATTTTTCTGCGAACACTTTAAAGGTGGCCACAAAACAATTCTGCAATGCCATGACGTAAAGATCTTCAGGGCTGAAACCTCCCCCTGGGCCCTCAAATTCGGCGGGAATCGCCATGCGAACGCCAGAGTCGACAGACATTGATTGAGAGTCCCAAAGGCTCTGAATTCCGGCGGAGCTTTCTGCCCGCGCCTTGAAAAACATTGGATACTTGTTCATGACAAATTCTCCTCCGCACCTTGATGGTGACTTTAGTTCATGGTAGCATGAACTAAATGAGAAAAGCAGACCAAAAAACAACCGCGTCAACCGCCACAGCTGAAATCAATAAACTCCGTGACCTGTCAGAGTCCGTGGGGGACTTTATTCGTTACTGGGGGTTTCGCAGAATTCACGGCCAAATTTGGACTCAGGTCTTTTTGTCAAAGACCAGCCTTAGCGGCGCCGAATTGACTCAAAGACTGGGCGTCTCTAAAGCCCTGATCAGCCCTGCTCTTTCCGAGTTGGAAGCCTATGGCCTTATCCTGATGACGGAAGATGGAAAGAAAACAAAACGATACTCGGCGGCCCCAAATGTCATCCCTGTGATCAAAGACATTCTTAAAGAGCGGGAAGCCAAGATCATTGCGGCCACTCAAGAAAAATTCGGGACACTTCACAAGATCCACGAAAAAAGAGGCGAGCAGGAATCCCTGCTTCAACACGACCGTGTCGAAGAGCTTGGACAGATGATCACCTTAGCGCAATTTGCCCTGAATTTTATCATTGGACAAAGTGATGAAGAATCCCTGGCCTGCTGGACTGAAGAGGCGCTGAAAGCTGAAAAATAGGACTATTTCCAGCCTTTCGTAATTCCGTCCACTGACTGCCTTGAGCACTTAAAACGGGTGACCTTAAATCCCCGTCTTTTTTCGTTCTTCAGTTGCCCCTGCTCAAACACACGACGTCGCCAGCGACTAAAAGCATTCGCCGACAGGACGGTTCGCATAAAGTGAACGAACTCGTTTGGTGAAAGCCCGAACTGCACCGCGATCGCATCAAAAGTCGTCCGATCCTCCCAGCCCATGCGCACAAGTCTGGCGCGATCTTCTTCCGAAAAACCGGCAAACTTCTGTCTTAGCACTTTTGAAATTCCCATACAGCCCTTTCTTACTTATTTAATACCGGCTATGTCTTGCAATAAGGGCTGTCGGAACATTTCTTCCTTGGCAGCAAAGGCCGGATTTTGGCAAACAGGAAGTAACCTGCCTCCAGCGTCTTTTTTACCGGAGCAAACGAAACAAAAGGCACAATCTTTTTCAAACTTCTTAACTGAGTCCATATCACAATAAAGGCCTCAACCCCTGTAAAGATCTGACCTTCAGAATCTCGAACATGAAGACTCTTATGAATTTTATGTGGATCCAGGCCTTCTGTATTTGCGTCAAAACCCGAAGAGGTGATGTCGACAAACGCGATATTCTCAGCCCCCTCCAGTTTCCTGTAATGAGCTATCTCGCGTGAACACAGCTGGCAGAGCCCATCATAATAAACGGTGATTCCAGAATGAGACGTGCTTTTTGGCTTTTCCATCTTGAACTCCATTTTGGTTCATAGTAGTATGAACTATATTAAATGTCAATATCCTCCAGCCTTCACCCCAGGAGAGCTTGCAATGGGATCTATCTTTAGCAGTCGGTTGAAACGAACGCTTGAGCTTACAAAAATGGCAACAAAGATCGGCTTTAAAGAGCTCACCTCCGGCGACATTCAATCCAGAATCGAGCAGGCCAAAATTCTTACCGAAAGCCTGGGGAACCTGCGTGGAGCTGCCATGAAGGCCGGTCAGCTTTTAAGCTTGGATCTGGACGACTACTTCCCTCCGGAAGCTATCCAAATCCTGTCGCAACTGCAAAATCAGGCCTTTGACAGTCCTGAACTTGACCTTGCCCAGGTGCTTAAAGCCGAACTGAATCACGATCAGCTTCTAGAACTGCAAAACATAAATTATAAACCTTTTGCAGCCGCCAGCATGGGACAGGTCTATAAAGCCACAGTGGCAAACAAGCCCATCGTCATCAAAGCGCAGTATCCTCATTTGGAACAATCCATCGAAAATGACATCAAAGCCTTAAAACGACTTATGTCCACGCTGTGCCTGCTGACTGGCAGAAGCATGAATCTGGACTCTCTGTTTGCGGAAATTGAAGAGGTCTTGCGACAGGAAGTAAACTATCTTAACGAAGCCAAGGCCCTTTCAAATTTTACAGAGCTCTTTGACTCTCACGACTGGAAACACGCCCGAATCAAGACACCAAAGCCACTGAATCGCCTCAGCACCAACAAAGTTTTGTGTCTGACCTACGAACATGGATTGACACTCAAGGAATGGATCGACACCCGTCCCCCCGTGGAAAAACGCGAGCTCATCGCCAAGTCCATGTTAGAACTTTATGTCATGGAGTTTTTTGTGTGGGGCTTCGTACAAACCGACCCCAATCCTGGAAATTTCCTGATCCGCGAGGCTCCCGAGCTGGAAATTGTCGCTCTGGACTTCGGCGCCTCCCGGCACTATCCTCCAGAGTTTAGAAAGAACTATATTGAGCTTCTTCGCTCTATCCGCAGCACCTCGCCGGAAAAGATCGTGACGACAGCCATCGAATTTGGACTGCTGGACTCACGCGAGTCTGAAGATGCCAAAATGGTGTTCGTCGAACTTTTGAAACTTGGCATGAGCCCGTTCTTTCAAAATGCCAATGGCAGAAAGTTCGACTTTAAGAACGACAAGTTTGTTAAGGAAAATGCCCGGCTCTCCCGGCAGCTGGTGCAAAGTCTCAAGTATTCTCCCCCACCTCATAAGCTGATCTTTTTGCATCGCAAGCTTGGGGGTGTCTTCGCTGCACTGAGAAAACTTGAAGTCGAGTTGGATCTGCGTGAATACTGGGAACAGATTGAAACAGCTAATATCAATGCATAAAAGGGGGTCTCTTGAAAACAACTCTTAAACGGTTCTGGGCTTTGTCTGTGGTGACTTGCGGGATCCTCCTCTTTTCAGGAACCCAAGCGATGTCGGAAAATACCGCTTCAAAAGCGACTTCTGATAGCGACAAAGACCTCGCAAAGACAGCAAAAGCACTGTTTGGAATCATTCCGGCAAAAACGGCAGCGCCTGACAAAGTCTCCAGTGCCCAGATCGAACTGGGCAGAAAGATCTTTTTTGACTACAGACTTTCCAAGGACGGCAGCACCACCTGCGTTCGCTGCCATCAACCTCAGTACTACAGCACGGACCGACTGCCGCAGTCTGCGGGTTTCAATAACAACAAAGGCGCACGCAACGCTCAATCCATCCTGAACCTTAAGTACCAGGAGATAGTTCATTGGCGCAATGACAGAACAAGCATCGAGGATCAGGCCCTGCGTTCTTTCACCACCCACTTAAGCTATGGAAACTCCTCTGTCGAGGAGGCTTTAAAAAGATTCGAGCTGGCCGGCTACCAACCTCTGTTTAAAGAGGCCTTCCCGGATTCCAAGTCCCCGTTGACGCTTGAGAATGCCGCCGCGGCGCTGGGAATCTATCAGCGGTCACTGACCACCCGGGCGCCTTTTGATCAGTTTCTGGAGGGCGACATCAAGGCCATCTCCGCTCAGGCCAAAAAAGGCCTAAGGGAGTTTATAACTGTAGGGTGCGCCTCCTGCCACAATGGCACAGCCATAGGTGGCCGAACCATGCAAAAGTTCGGAGTCTTTCAGAACTACTGGAATGTGACCAAATCCAAAACTCCGGACAAGGGACGCCAGGAGATCAGCAAGAAGGATGAAGATCTCTATGTCTTCAAAGTGCCCTCACTTCGCAATATCAATGAGACAGCACCTTACTTCCACGATGCTTCGGCTAAGGATCTGGAAACGGCAATTCGTTGGATGGGCAAACTTCAGCTCAATAAGGATCTGACTGACGATCAGGTCAGCCTGATCAAAGCCTTCCTGCAGAGTCTGACCGGAGAACTTCCAAAAGATTTCCGGATTGCTCCGACGCTTTCGCCACAGCCCTACGCAGGACCAGAGCCACTGTGATCCCTTAACCCAAGTTACGCAGGCTCTTGGCAATCTGTCGGTACAGTGTGCTTTCAGGATTGTTTTTTCGCTGAATTAAAAACACACTCTGCTTTCGCTCTTTTTGGGAAAGCGGTGATTCCAGCTCGATCAAACGGTAATCCGGCAGCAGTGCTTTGTTGTGCAAGCTGACCACGAACTCCGGCAGATAGGCCACACACAGCCCCTGCCGGCATAGCTCCATGGCCGACTCCATCATGGTGACGCGGTAAAGGATCTGGCGATTGAATTCATGATCCGGCCAGCCATCCAAGCCCTGTACTTTGGATGGCGTGCCTTGTGTCGGAAGCAGCGGCACAACAAACGGAAGCTCACTCCAATTCAGGCCTTTGAACTTCTTCAGACCAAAGATTCCCATTTTAATTTTTGTGACTTCAGTAAAGTCCACCCCGGATTTCGGGATGGGCGCATAGGTGATACCGATATCCACGACTCCCTCTGCGATGGCCTGCTCCAGACGACCAGGACGGTACTCATGCAGCTCCAGCGGACCAAGATCGACCGATTTCAGCAAGTGACTCAGAAAATAAGTGGTGAACACCTCAAAAGAACCCAGGCGATAGGGAACTTTCTCCGAATCGGAACGAAGCAGATTTTCGGGCACTTTCAACCACTGGTCCAATAAGCCCGCTGTTTCATCTTTGAAACGCTGGCCCGCCGGGGTCAGGCGCAATCCCCGCCCTTCGGGCTCCAGCAGCTTTGTGCCCACCTCTTGCTCCAGCAAGCGCAACGCCTTGGACAAGGCCGGCTGCGACACGTGCAACACCTCCGACGCCCTGACTAACGACCCCGTTTCTGCAAACACCTGAAAGTATCGAACTCGTCCTATATCCATAGGTTAACTATATATAACTTTAATGAACTTTTATTCAATAATAAATATGACTACTTTAGCGGCAGAACCCGCCAGGAAAGGAAATAACGATGAAATATGTCTTAGTATTTGGACTGTTATTAATGTCAGCCCTGCCAGCCCAGGCCGCAAAATATGTATGTAGTTACACAGAAGGCGCGTGCGACGAACACGGCAATCACTATATCTGCTCTACCGGTGACGGATGGGCCGGAGACTACATTTTCTGTTCTCCAGAGGATGTCAGCTTAAAATACATTCCGCGAAGCCTCAAGGTCAGAGACTTCATCAAAGAGTGCATTGAAGAATGTGTTAGCGCAGGAGGCGCTCCGTCCACTTGCCACCACCGATGCTGGTAAGCAGCTATACCACGCCTTCGGCCTTCAGGTGATCGATGAAAGCTCTTAGTTTTGGCAGAACTTGAGAGCGCTTGGAATAATAAAGATAGAACCCGGCGCTGGTGGTTGAGTACTGATTCAACACCAGCTCCAGCTTTCCAGACGACAGCTGGTCACTGACCGCTTCTTCTGCCGCATACATAATTCCCAAACCATCAAGGGCGGCACGCAAAGCCAGAACTGAGTCATTGAATATCAGTGCAGGCTTCACCTGAACCTGAAATTCGGTTCCTTTGTTTTCAAACTCCCAACGATCATAAATTCGTTCAGGCGTAATTCGACTGACAATGCACTCATGACCCAACAAGTCCTTGGGATGCTTGGGACGCCCAGCCTTGTTCAAGTACTTCGGTGAGGCCACCGGCACAAAACGAACGGGTCCGACCAACTTCATCGCCACCATGTCTTTGGCCAAAACATCGGACAATCTGATACCCGCATCAAACCCCTGCCCGATTACATCTGAAGTGGCGTCTTCAAAGAACAACTCCACAGCCACTTCGGGAAACTTTTTACGAAAGCTGGCAATGATGGGCGCCAAGAACCAAGGATATATCATCCGAGGCATATTCAAGCGCAAAAGCCCCGAAGGCTTTTGCGCATAAGTTCCCACATTGGCCAGAGCAGAAAGAATCTGATCCAGCGCCGGTCCTGCCTGCGCCAAAAACTGCTCGCCAGCTTCGGTCAGACTGGTGCTGCGGGTGGTGCGACTGAGCAACGCCACCCCCAAACGGCCTTCAAGCTGCTTTATTGCCTGACTGACCGCCGAAGCGGAAACACCCAGCTCTGTTGCCGCCGCAGTGAAGTTTCTTCTTTCGGCCACGAGTTTAAGCGCTATCAAACCATCCAGCTGATCACTTTGCACAGAAGACTCCTTTGGTTAATCCGCCTTGGCGCTGTTGTTCTTCTTCCACCAGGTCTGAGTCACATATTGATCATTGATGGTCACCACCTCACCGATCTGCGGCGCTACCAACGAAATTCCCTCACGGGCCGTGGCTGCAGAAATCTTCTCAATCGGTTCAGACCAGGAATGCAGCGCCAGCGAGAACATGCCCCAATGAATCGGAAAATACCTTTTCGCATTCAGATCCTTAAAGGCCTGGATGGATTCATCCGGCAACAGGTGCACCTCACGCCATTTTTCGTTGTACTGGCCGTTTTCAATAAAGGCCAAATCAAAGGGCCCCATCTTTTCACCTATGTCCTTAAAGTGCGTGTCATAGCCAGAGTCCGCACAGAAATAGACATTGTGCTTGGAACTTTTGATCACCCACGAAGCCCACAGGGATTTGTTCTGATTCGTAAAGCCCCGCCCGGAGAAATGCTGGGCAGGAGTTGCCGTGAACTTAATGCCGGCAATTTCCACCCCCTGCCACCAGTCCAATTCCTGAATGCGACTGGCTTCAATACCCCATCCGGTCAAATGCGCCGCCACCCCCAGGGGCACCACAAACCGAGTGGACTTGTTCTTAAAGAATTTGATCGAATCCATATCCAAGTGATCCCAATGGTCATGGGAAACGATGATCACATCAATTTCAGGCAATTCAGAAAGCTCAATCACCGGCTTTTGGAATCTCTTCATCATAAAACCGAAGGGTCCCGTGGATGTTGAAAGCACCGGATCGATCAAAACATTCTTGCCATCAAGCTTCATCAGCACGCTGGAATGACCAAACCAGACGACCTTCAGGTCATCACCGGCCTGACTGAATCTGGCAAAATCAGTTCTGACCTCTGGCAAAGCCTCACTCGGAATTCTTTCCGCATCCCCACCGAACAGGAATTCTTTGGTGGTGGCAAAATTCATTGTGCGCTTGCGCATTTCTTCCACCAGACGTGGACGACGATTAACAAACACCTTTCTTTCTTTGTCATAGTTCAGAGAGTTTTGGTAAGCCGCCACTTGCTCGTCGGAAGGCAAAGAACCAAATGAAGAACAACCCACCATCGCAACTCCTCCCACACCCAACAGACAACCAACCAGCAGTACAATCAGGACCGTTTTTAAAAGACGCATAAATCTCCAGCTTGTCTTGAATCTACTAAATCATAGCCCTATTTAACTATAAAGGAGAATGAACCCTTTCTTCATGCGTTATTAAGCATTGCTTAACAATACAAATGCCAGAAATTGTTAAGTAATTCTTAAAAGCACATAAAGACGAAGATGGTTTTTCAATGACGGCCGGTGCCGTACTATTGGTTCTGATCATGAAACATTCAACAAAGGAACTCCTATGATCCAGGCTAAAGGCATGGCGGCCCCTACCTCCAAAGCACCTCTTAAACCCTACACTTTTGAGCGTCGCGACCCGAAAGATCATGACGTTGTTATCGACATCAAATACTGCGGCATCTGCCACTCGGACATTCACATGGTGCGTGATGAATGGGGACCGGGCCATTTCCCGATGGTGCCAGGTCACGAAATTGCCGGCGTTGTCCGCGCGGTAGGCCCGAAGGTCACCAAATACAAGGTCGGCGACCATGTCGGCGTCGGTTGCCTGGTGGATTCCTGTGCCGAATGCGCGCACTGCAAACAGGATCTGGAACAGTACTGCATGGAAGGTCAGACCCTGACTTACGGATCTATGGAGCGTGATGGTTCCGGCATCACTCAAGGTGGCTATTCGAACGTGATTGTTGTCAAAGAAAGCTTCGTCGTGCGCATTCCAGACTCTTTGCCTTTGGATAAGGCGGCTCCCCTTCTGTGCGCAGGAATCACGCTGTATTCCCCACTGGCGCACTGGAAAGCCGGTCCCGGCAAAAAAGTGGCTATCATGGGACTGGGTGGCCTGGGACACATGGGTGTGAAACTGGCCAAGGCCATGGGTGCCGAAGTCACCGTGCTGAGCCACTCCGAAAGCAAACGTGATGACGCTTTAAAGCTGGGTGCGGATCGCTTTGTGCTGACCAAAAACGCCGACGCGTTCAAGGACAATGCAATGTACTTTGATCTGATCATCAACACGGTTTCATCGGCGGATCTTGAAATGGCGCGCTATTTCAGTTTACTGAAACTGGATGGGACGCTGGTGTCTGTGGGAGCTCCCGACAAGCCTCTGTCTGTAAACGTCTTCCCGCTGATTTTGATGCGTCGAAATTTTGCAGGATCTGCGATCGGCGGCTTGAAAGAAACCCAGGAGATGCTCGACTTCTGCGCGAAACACAATATCACTCCGGAAATCGAACTGATCACACCTGATCAGGTGAACGTGGCTTACGAACGCGTTCTAAAAAGCGACGTGCGCTATCGATTCGTTCTGGACATGGGGAAAATCTAAAAACAGTTAAAAAAGAGGCCGGGAAACCGGCCTCTTTGCTTTACACACTTGCGTGAAACTTGATGTGACTTTCGATGAAAGTCGCAATGAAGTAATAGCTGTGATCGTACTGTTCTCGGTAGTTGACTTCGTAAGGTTGCCCCGCCGTTTTGCAGGCACCTTCAAAGTTCTGAGTCAGCAGTTGGCCTTTTTGCAGGAATTCATCCTGCGTTCCCTGATCAATCAGGATTTTGGCCGGATGGCGGGCACCACTACTTACCAATTCTGTGGCGTCGTACTGGGACCACACACTGGCATCACTCCCCAGATATCCAGTGAAGGCTTTTTGCCCCCAAGGACACTGCGCCGGATTCACAATCGGTGAAAACGCCGAAACTGAACGATACTTCCCGGGATTGCGCAACCCCAGAACCAAAGCACCATGCCCCCCCATCGAATGCCCCATGATGGAGATGTGCTCAGCAGACACTTCAAACTGTTTCTGTATCAGAGAATAAAGCTCATCATTCACATAGCTGTACATCCTGTAGTGGTCTTTATAACCATCCACTGTCGCATCCACGTAAAAGCCCGCGCCAGAGCCGAAGTCATAGGTGTCATGTTCCCCGGGAAGCTGTAAGCCCCGCGGCGAAGTGTCCGGACAGATCACCATCAGCTGATGCTCTGCCAGATATTTTTGTGCTCCTGCTTTGGTGATGAAGTTTTCATCGGTGCAGGTCAGACCTGAAAGCCAGATCACACAGCCTTTGGCTTTGCCCTCGGGGATGAAGGTTGAAAACTTCATCTTGGTTTTAGTCACAGCAGAATCGTGCTCCCAGAACTGCGTCAGTCCCTGGAATGTTTTATGCGTTTTTAAAGGTGTCAGATTCATGGATCCCCCGCCCGCTCTACATCTTGATGACAGAACGGATGCTTTTTCCTTCATGCATATAATCAAAGGCTTTGTTGATATCTTCAAGTGGCATTGTGAAGGTCACCATGTCATCAATGTTGATTTCGCCAGACATGTATTGCTCCACATAACCTGGAAGTTCGGTACGTCCTTTTACGCCACCGAATGCAGAGCCCTTCCACACGCGGCCCGTGACCAGTTGGAATGGACGGGTTGAAATCTCCTGCCCGGCGCCAGCCACACCAATCACGATGGACTGCCCCCAGCCACGGTGCGCACATTCCAATGCCGCACGCATCAACTGAGTATTCCCCACACACTCGAAGGAATAGTCCACGCCCCATTCGGTCATTTCCACAATCACCTGCTGAATGGGTTTGTCGTGCTTCTTGGGATTTACAAAGTCCGTGGCGCCGAATTTTTGCGCCATTTCCCATTTCGCGTCGTTGATGTCGATCGCGATGATACGGGAAGCCCCCGCCATTTTTGCGCCCTGAATGACAGACAGACCGATGCCGCCCAAACCAAAGACCGCCACAGTCGCACCCTTTTCAACCTTCGCCGTGTTCAAAACAGCACCGATCCCGGTGGTGACTCCGCACCCCAGCAAACATACTTTGTCCAGCGGTGCGGCCGGATTGACTTTCGCCAAAGCGATTTCCGGAACGACGGTGTATTCCGCGAAAGTGGAGCAGCCCATATAGTGATGAATCATTTTTCCGTCTTTAGAAAAGCGGGACGTCCCATCCGGCATCAGCCCTTTGCCTTGAGTCGCACGGATGCGCACGCACAGATTGGTCTTACCAGACAGACAGAATTTGCACTCTTTGCATTCAGGAGTATAAAGCGGAATCACGTGATCGCCTTTTTTCAAAGTGGTCACACCTTCTCCGACCTCCTCAACGATACCACCACCTTCGTGGCCCAGAATCACCGGAAACAAACCTTCAGGATCCGCCCCGGACAATGTGAAGGCGTCCGTATGGCATACGCCCGTGGCAACAACCCTGATCAGGACTTCGCCTTTTTTGGGTCCTTCCAGATCCACTTCTTCGATAGACAAGGGGGCTCCGGCTTTCCAGGCGACTGCGGCTTTGATTTTCATGTGATTCTCCTTAGTTAATAAGAAGGAATTATAATTTCCGAACCCCCGCTTGACTAGGCAACGAACGGAACAATACTGTTTCTATATGGAAACAATAAGATCTTTGCAGGGAATCATCGCTTTCGTCAAAATTGCCGACTCCGGAAGCTTTTCGGCAGCCGCTCAAGCCCTGGGTGTTTCCAAGTCCCATATCAGTAAAACCATCAGTCTGCTGGAGTCCGACCTGGGAGTGGCCCTGTTTGTCCGCTCCACCCGCAAGGTGCAACTGACCAGCGTCGGCGAACGCTTTCTGGAAACCTGCCGTCAGTCATTGCAAAACCTGGATTCCGCAAAAAAAGAAATCCTGGATCTGTCGAACACACCCCGCGGAGTTCTGCGTGTTACGCTGGCGGGAATCTTTGGGGAAGAGTACATCGCCCCCGTGGTGATTGACATGGCCAAGCGCTATCCCGATCTGAAGATCGAACTGGATTTTTCCAGCCGGGTTGTGGATTTGATCGAGGAAAAATTCGACGTGGCCATTCGCATAGGACACTTGGAGAACTCTTCATTGCTGGCCACTAAAATTGCCTCGCGGGTCGAATACGTTGTGGCCTCCAAAGCTTATCTGAGTGCAGCGCCAAGCCTCAAAGAGCCCGAAGACTTGGCGAACCACAACTGCATCGGGGAAAGATCCTCCTGGAGCTTCCGTAAACGGGGAAAATCTTTCCACATACCAGTGAAGGGCAATTTCAAATGCAACAACCCACGAGTATTACAAAAAGCGGCGCTGACCGGTCTGGGTATCGCAAGACTTCCCGGCTCGTATGCCTTTGAAGACATAAAAAAGGGCCGCCTGATTTCTCTGCTTGAAAATTTCAGCGAAGGCCGCAAAGACATCTGGGCCGTCACCCCGATTCGTCACAAACAAAACATCAATGTGAAGATCTTTATTCAAGAAGTTAAAAAGCACCTGTCAGATGACTATGCGGACGTCCTCTTTTAGCCTGTTTTTTGAGCAAATCCAGACTTCCGTGTCAATAAAGGCAAGTTTATCTGGCTGCACCCGATGAGTCCTTGCCAAGTTCCACTTCGTTTTTCATAATTTTTAGGTCTTCGACAATTAAGTCGAGCGTTTAAAAAGGGGATTACGTGAAATCATTCATCGTAGCATTGGCTGTTTTGGGTTCTGCTGTATCTGTGCAAGCTGCTTCCGGCCTTAAAGGCACTGGCGTTTATGGCGTAGCAGGTTGCGGTTTGGGTTCCTTGGTTTTCGGTAACGAAGAAGGCGCGATGCAAGTTATCGCTGCAACTTTGAACGGTACTGGTGTTCAAACTTTCGGTATCACTTCCGGTACTTCCAACTGCGGTAAAGGTCTTTTTGCCAAAGCTGAAGTAAACTCCTTCATCGAATCCAACTCTGTGGCTTTGGAAAACGACATCGCTCGTGGCCAAGGTGAGACTCTGTCCACTTTGAACAACATGCTGGGCTGTGATTCCAAATTCAACAGCACTCTTCAACAGAACTACAAAGAGATCTACGCTCCAGGTGTAAACTCTTCTGAAAAAATCGTTACTTTGGCTCAATCTTGCCAAGGCTAATGACTTTGAGTTTCTGCAACAAAAGCCTCATGAAAATGGGGCTTTTGCTTTTTTTTCTGACTGTGTCCTCGATGGCTCTGGCAACCAACGATCTGCCCTCCCGTGCCTCCACGGAAAACTGGGCCGACAACATCCAGTGGTTGCGACTTCTGCAATATGATAAGAACCTCTTTGGCGGCTATACCAGCCCAGCCGAAAATCCCGCTTTCTTCCTGCACCCCGATGGAAAAGAAAATCCCGCTCTGGAATTGCAAGCCACCATCTCGGCTCTTCTGGACCCGGAAAAGAAAATCAAATCCAAAGATGGACAGTTCAATGAATCCGCGGCCTGCGTTTTTCCCGCACGCAAACTGTGGCTGGAAAAAATCAGCGGCCAAAAACTGCCTTCACCTTCCTGTGAACGCTATGAAAGATTCCTGGAAATCCTGCAGCCGCAGTCTTTGACCTATGTGTTTTCATCCTACTATCTCAACAATCCCGCTTCGGCGTTTGGGCACACCTTCTTGCGCATCAATAAAAGCGCCTCATCCCGTGACGGCGAACGCTACGAGCTTTCTGATTATGGCGTCGGTTATGCTGCGGTGAAAGTTTCTGACAATCCGTTTATCTATTCATTCCTCGGCGTGTCCGGCCTGATGCCCGGAACCTTTGACATCAATCCGTATTACTACAAGGTTCGCGAATACAACGACTTTGAATCCCGGGACTTGTGGGAATATGACCTGAACTTCACCCCTGACGAAGTACAACTGATCGTCGCCAACATCTGGGAATTGATCAGTGCTGAATTCAACTATCACTACTTTAAAGAAAACTGCTCTTACCGCATTCTGGCTCTGCTGGAAGCCGCCCGGCCCTCATTGAACCTCACCAAGGATTTAAAATCCCAGGTGATGCCTGCTGACACCGTAGGAACCTTGTATGAACAAAACGGTCTGGTAAAGAACATCCACTATCGTCCTTCCATCCGCGCCACATTCGACACCCGTTATAAAAAGCTGGGGTCTGTCGAACAAGAACGCATCCGCCAGTTCGCCAGGAACGAGTCTTTGCCTCAGCTTGTCGAGGGCCTGCAAACCCAGCAAAAGCGCGACACACTGGATGCCGCCATGGACTATCTGGATTTCAGGTATCCAAAAGAGATTCTGCGCAAACAAGGTGCTTACCTGTTTAAAAAAGACATCCTGCTGGCCCGCGCTGAACTGGGTGGCGCCTCGGAACCTTTGACTGTCCCTGCGCCCTGGAACGAAGCCCCACACGATGCCCAAGGGTCCCGTCGTTGGGGCGCGGGATACCGCGAGTGGAATTCTGAGCGTTTCTATCTGCTCGACGCCAAGCTGTCTCTGCATGACCTGCTGGACCCTAAAAAAGGCTATCCACCCACCGCTGAAATCACCATGGGGTCTTTCAGCTTCAGCTTCAATCCGGACTCCGAGGAAGTGGCGCTGGATAAGGCCACCCTTTACGAAGTCATTTCGCTGTCACCAGTTGATGCTTTCAACAAGGGCTTCTCCTGGCGCTTGAAAGTTTCGGTCGAACGGGGCTACGAAAACGGTTGCTCTTCTTTGTGCCGTTGGACGGAGTTGAGCGGAGGCTCCGGCATCACGAAGTCTTATTGGAATGATCTTGATCTCAGTCTGTGGTTGCGAGCCACTGGCCAAACCAGCCCGGACTTTAACGGTGACACCTGGAAAATCGGTGCCGGACCTGCCGTAAGTGCGCGCTGGAATCGTGACTGGTTTGCGTTATTCGCTGAAAGCTACTATCGCTATGACTACAAAGGGATGGAGCATGAATATCGTCAGAACACACTGGGTGCGAACTTCAGTCTGAATAAATCCCTAAGTCTACGTTTGTCCGGTGAAGATACAAACTCCGTACAGCGCGCTGAGGCCCGCCTGCTTTACCACTACTAGACTTTGCTTAGGTTTCACAAGCCCCGCGTGAAACGGGGCCCGCAGCTAAAGAACCTTAAGGATGAGAGCGCAGATCGCGCTGGGAAGATTTATCCCCGCGAACTTCTCCTGCTTTGGAGATGTCCTCCCCACCGGATTCCTTGAGGATGCGCTCGGCCTTGTCCGCCCATTCACCATCATCAACGTGAACAGAGATAAGAATACCCCCGTCTTTCACATAACCTTCATAGCGTTTGGCTTCGTACTCTGGGATACCGATACCCACCAGTGCTCCCCCAAGTCCGCCGATCGCGCCACCGACTCCAAGCCCTGCCAAGGCGCTCATGATCGGACCTGCAGCAACCAACGGGCCCAACGCAGGAATCGTGGCGATCACACCAGCCCCCACCAGCCAGCCCAGGCTTCCGCCGATAATCGCTCCGGCACCAGCTCCGACTGTGGCCCCCTCGGGCGCCTTGGTTCCTTTTTCATGCGCGAAATCCCGTGTTTCGGATTTTTGCGGCATCAAGACTGAAATGTCGCTGTTACGAAAGCTTTCCGCCTTAAGGCGGTCCACACAGTTTTCTAGCTGACCCCGATTTCTAAAAATACCAAAAACCGACTTGTGACCTTTTTCCATCTTGGAACTCCTATTTTTTGACCGTCATCTGGTCTGTGACTTTGTTACCGGAAATTTCATTGGCAATCTTGCTGATCTTGTTCTTTTCATTCTGCGAGGCCACAGCCCCTTTCAATGTCACCATGCCGTTCTGACTGACGATGGTGATGTTTTTTCCCATCATCGACACCGAACCATCGCTGTTGATCTTTTCGCGAATAGCGCGGGTCAGAATCGTATCCGTTTCTTTCATCCCCTGGTCAGTGGCTGTCGTGGTGGTGTCTTTTTTCGTGGTGGAATAGGAGTCATCGCCTTTTGCAAGCGACGTGCAGGCTACTGCACTGATAAGTAAACCGACAAACAGATGTCTGAAGTTCATGATGGACCTCCATTGGTTAATCCCGCCACATGTAACTATGGATCCCGAACCTTGGGAACCATTGCATCCAAAATATGCCAAGAAGCCATAGAAACCGGTGGAGATCCACAAGCAACACAAAACTTTAACATAAAGGGCGGACCTTGATACCGGATCCGCCCTGGACATTACCTAGCAAGGAATCGACACCACAACGGACGCCCACGCACTTCACGAACCGAAGCGCTGGCGGTGTCCCCCGCCTCAACAACCTGATCAATGCGCTCCTGGACATCATAATCAGCGCTGTCACCCGATGGAGGTGCAAACGTAAAGACAACATACTTCATGTCCAGTGTGCCTCCAGTACTGTTGTGGAATGAACAGCTGTGCACATGTCCACTGGTTCTCAATTTCCCATAGTGGCTTTCCAAAAACTTCGCACCCGCAGTCAAAGAGGATGCCGTGATCAAAAACATCAAAATCGTTTTCATGCAGAACTCCTTTTTTTGTGAAGTCAGTCTGATAAAGTCCAGTGGCAACCGTCAACGACGATACAATTAAGAAGCGTCCATCAAAATATCCAAAGAAATCTGGTTAGGTATTTTTGTATCTTAAAGAACCGACGGACTTCCGAATGAAAAACAATTTCGTACAAACTAAAATAGAAGCATGGAATACAGAGTCGGCACGTCAGGTTGGGTCTATCCACCCTGGCGAAACACCTTTTATCCCCAGGATCTTCCCCAGAAGAAAGAGCTTTTCTTTGCCAGCCGACATCTGTCATCGATTGAAATCAATGGATCATTCTATTCATATCAAAAGCCCTCCACTTATCTTCATTGGTATTCGGAAACCCCGGAAGATTTTGTTTTCTCCGTAAAAGGACCGCAGTACATCACTCACATCCGCCGGCTGAAAGACGTTGAAATGCCCCTGGCGAACTTTTTTGCATCTGGAGTTTTGCATCTGCGCGAAAAGCTGGGGGTCTTTCTGTGGCAACTGCCTCCAAACTTTGTGTTCAATCCAGAGAAAGAAGATCGCCTTGAAACTTTCTTTCGCCTGCTTCCCCGCACCTTTGCCGAAGCCATAAAATTTGCTGAAAAATCAGAACGCTTTCACGATGGTTATCCTCCCGATTTGGCCGGAATAAAAAAGCAGATCCGCCATGCCATCGAGGTTCGCCATCACAGTTTTGAAAACCCTGAATTTATAAAACTTCTTCGTCGCAATAATGTAGCGCTGGTCTTTGCTGAGACCGCTGGCAAGTGGCCCTATATGGAAGATGTCACCAGTGACTTTCTGTACCTGCGTCTGCATGGCGACGACAGTTTCTATAAGAAAGGCTACCAGCCGGAACAGCTTCGCTGGTGGGCTCAGCGACTCAAGATATGGGCTCAAGGGAAAAGCCCCAAAGACAGTCTGACTTTGCTGCCTCCGGCGAACAGCAGCACCCGTGACATTTTTGTCTTCTTTGACAATGACTTAAAAATCAAAGCCCCTCAGGATGCTGAAGGGCTGATGTTGCTTCTGAACAAAAGCTGAAAATCAGTGGGACATCGGAGCAAACTGGTTGCCTGCCAAGGCGTCGATCTTCGCCGCACAAATAAAGTCATTTTCAGAAATACCACCCAGCCCCTCATTCACAGAATGGGTGTAAAACTTGACCACACAGCGATTGTAGCCTACCTCCAGCTCCGGATGGTGATCTTCCGTGTGAACGATAAAGGCAATAGCATTCACAAAGGCGATGGTCTGATAGTAGTTCTTAAATTCAAATGACTTGGCGATATGAAGGCCCTGCAGGCTCCAGCCATCCAGGACGGTGAGATATTGTTGGATTTCTTCCGGGGTGAGCGCCTGATCGACCGGGTGACTTTTCTTTCTTAAGAGTTCCGTCTGACTCATCATAGGGCCTCCGTTTGCTTAAACTCCATTGTCGCTTAAGCTCACGAAGGCCTCAATCTGACAGTTTACATAGAAGTTTCCCGTCTGTCGAATCGAGCAAACAGACTATAGACACAAGGAACCACGTAAAGAGTCAGGAAGGTGGAAACAAACACCCCGCCGATGACCGCGATAGCCATCGGCTGCCGGGCCTCTGCTCCCGGGCCCAGACTCATGGCCGCCGGCACAGCCCCGGCAATGGTCGCAAAGGATGTCATCAGGATCGGACGAAGACGTGTCGGACACGCTTCGATCAGTGCCTGATGCACGTGAATCTTTTCAGCATCCCTTCTTTGATTGGTGAAATCCACCAGCAGGATGGAGTTCTTTTTCACGATACCCATCAACAAGATCAAACCGATCATGCTGAAGATATTCAAAGACTGACCCCCAATCAACAGCGCCAGGAAAGCCCCTGAGAAGCTGAATGGCAAGGCCATGAAGACCGTCACCGGATCGATAAAGCTGTTAAACTGGGAAGCCAGAATCATGTAAGCCACGATAAATCCAAGCACGAGGGCAAAGATCAGACTCATGAAGCTTTGCTGGAATTCTTCAGCAGATCCACTCAGTAAAACTTTGTATTCCGCCGGCAGAACCTTGCGAGCAACTTCCTGGGCCTTGTCCACGGACTGCTGCTGACTCAGACCGGGGCCGATATTTCCATAAATGATAATCGACCGCTGACGGTTCTTGCGCGAAATGCTGGAAGCAACGGATGCCTCTTTGATATCAACCACCGAAGCAATTGGAACAAGCTCCCCGCGGTTGTTGCGCACTTTCAGATCTTTGATGCGCTCCTGCGGATTGCGGCCGTTTTCAAGCATCTTCACGCGAATATCATAACGATGCCCGCCCTTTTCATAGCTTCCAACCACCACGCCACCCATCATCGCATTAAGAACTTCGCCGATGGCAATCACACTGACACCGCGATCCGCCGCCTTTTGACGATTCGGGATGATCTGTACTTCCGGAGCCCCGGCCTGATAGTCCGAACTGACGTCCGTCATGATCTTGCTGGTTTTAAGCTCCTCCACAATCTGTTCTGAGAATTTACCCAGCTCATTCCAATCCGGCCCCTGAATACTGAACTCCACCGGGAAGCCCTTGCCTCCGCCGCCCCCGAAGCCCTGGGTTGACGGATCCTGCACCTGGGGTTTCGAATCCGGGATGGTTTTATTCAGGTACTCACGCACAACTTCGATGAATTCCTGCTGGCTCAGTTCTTTGTTCTTTTCCGCAGACTTGCCACGCTGGCCTTTGGGCTTCATGTCGACAAAGATGATGGCATTGTTGGCTTCACCACCGGTGAAGCCGCCGGCCGCCACGAAGGTCGAACTGACTTCGGAACGTTTAAGCAGGAAGTCTTCAATGATCTTCACCTTTTCGTCGGTGAATGAAATAGCTGATTTGGGTGGATTGCTGATTTGAATCATCAGGGAACTTTGATCCTGCGCCGGCTGGAACTCCCCTTTCAGGAAGACCACTGATCCAAAGCTCAAGACAAAGAAAAACAATGAGGCGAGAATCACCTTCCAGCGATGGTTCAACGAGATCTCCAGACTGCGTGTGTAGGCATTCTTAAGACGGTCGAACAGATGCTCAAATCCGCGGCCGATACGGGTGGTGCGCTCTCCGGTATCCACAAACTGAGAAGCACGCATCGGTGTCAGCGTCAGGGCTTCCAGAAGGGAAATCATGACCGCAGCACTCATGGTCACACCGAACTGGAACAGGAACCGACCGATCAGACCTTCCATAAACGCGATCGGCAAGAAGATGGCCACCAGAGACACAGAAGCCGCCATGGCGGCGAAGGTGATTTCTCTGGCTCCAACCAGAGCGGCTTCGCGTTTGGTTTTCCCCATTTCCAGGTGCCTGATGATATTTTCCAGAACCATGATGGCATCATCGACGACGATACCAATCGCCAAACTTAAACCCATCAATGTAAAGATATTCAGGGTGAAGCCGGCAAAGTAAAGAATGATGAAACTTCCCAGCACGGATGTCGGGATCGCCAGCAAAACGTTGAAGGTTGATGACCAGGATCCCAGGAAAAGCCAGCACACCAAAGAAGTCAGAATGGCCGCCAGAATCAGGGTCAACACCAGCTCGTGCACGGACTCTTCCACGAACTTGGTGCCGTCATAATTCACAACGATCTGCATTCCTTCCGGCAGGGTCTTTTGAATCTCGGCAATGCGGCCCTTCACTGCGTGAGCCACTGTCACCGCATTCGAGCCGCGTTGTTTGACCACGCCCAGGCCCACGGCTGCTTTGCCGTTGGCACGCGCAAACTGCACGACATCGACCATGCCCTCTTTAAACTCCACCACTTTTTCCAGAGGAATCGGCATATAGTTCGGTCCACCGCCACGGGAGTTCACCAGGATCTTGTTGAACTGTTCGATGGTTTTGGCTTCACCCAACGTGCGCAGGCTGTATTCGGTTTTGTTGTACTCCGCACGTCCGGCGGGAGGTTCCGCATGCTCCGTGCGCAGAGTGTTGGTCACATCAATCACTGACAGAGCATAACGATTCAGGTCTTCATTGCGGACCCAGACCCGCATGTTCGGCTCCAGATAACCCGGCATCCACAGGTTCCCCACCCCTGGGACTGTCGTCAAACGGTCCCGGACATAGTCCTTTACAAAGACCATCATTTCTTCCAGTGGCATCTTGTTACTGGAAAGAGACAGCCACATGATCGGGAAGTCCTCAGGATTAATTTTCATCACCGTCGGTGAATCCATGTTTTGCGGCAAAGCATCCTGAATCTGGGACATCTTGGCCTGCACATCCTGGAAGGCGACATCAATATCGCGCTCCAGATCGAACTCCACTGTGATGTCCGAGGTGCTGTTACGGGCCACCGAAGAAATATTCTTCACACCCTGGATACTGATCAGGGCATCTTCGATCGGGTCAATAACATCGGCTTCCATCACTTCCGGAGCCGCGCCCTCGTAGCGCACGGAGATGGAAATCACCGGGAAGTCCACATCCGGAAGTTCACTGACGCCCATGCGCATAAAGCTGATCGCCCCAAAGACGATCAGACCGAACATCAACATCCAGGCAAAGACGGGTCTGCGAATAGATAAATCAGACAATGTCATCTTAGTCTTCCTTCACTTTCGGAACTTCAATTTCTGCCGAAGCCACTTTCAGCTTCACCAGTTCCATCTGGGCCGCAAAACGGGCCTGATCCAGGGCGCGGGCCGCGATCCTGAAATCAGTCAAAGCCATCTGCACATCGATATTGCGAGCCAGTCCACGGCGATAGTCTTTCTGTAAAACCTTGTAGTTGCGCTCGGACAGCTCCCCGGCTTTTTCCAAAGCCTCGACCTGCTTCAAGCGTGTTTTAAAGTTTTCATAATACGCACGGATTTCCTGATCAGCCTGCCGACGCAAGCGGGACAGCAGCAAGTCCGCTTCAATGCGCTTGGACGCGGCCTCTCGCACGCGGGACTGAGTCGTGCCGCCCTCAAACAGTGGCACCGTCAGCTTCAACTGCACGTCCCAGTTCAGATCCTCGCTGAAACCATCCGGTCTTTTGAAATAATAGTTGCCGGTCAGATCCAACGAAGGCCAGTGCGCCCCTTTGGCAATACTGACTTCCTCTTCCATAGCCTGATGCTGGCTGCGGGCCGCCTTCACATCATGCCGGCTTTCAATCCTGTCCAGATAGGACTGCAAGGGCGCGACTTTCACTGATTTTGCCAGCTCCGGATCAGTCAGAGGCTCTGTTGTGGGAAGGCCCGTCAGGAAGGCAAAAGCTTCACGCGCCATTTTCAGATTTCCGGTGATGATTTCAAATTCAGCGTTTAAAGCAGCCTGGCTGCTTTGTGCGGTCAGCGCATCAGATGAACTGGATTCCCCCCGGCGCACTCGCGAAGACAGCTCTTTCACCCGTTCATCATAGATTTTCAGCTGAACAGAGATGTTGTCCAAATCCTGCTCCAGCGTCAGGATGTTCAAATACGAACTGGTGACATCCTGATAAAGCTGAATCAGCGCCTGATTGCGGATCTCTGCCTGGGACTGCACCAGATCTTTTTGCTGACGGACGGCTGCGAATTCACGCAATCCCCGGAACAAAACCTGATTCGCCGTCAAGGCGACTGTGGTCTGCCGCTCTGGGAAGAACTGCTTTGCCACCGGATCAGAGGGCGCCGGCTGCATGAAATAAGTGGCGTTGGCATTAATCTGCGGGAACATTCCTCCCCGGACCTGCTTTACTCGCTCACGAATTTGTTGAACTTGTTCGTTCTGGATTCCGACAGTCTCATTTTTCTGCAAAGCGGACTGATAGGCCTCCTGCAAAGTCGCAGAATAAGCACCTGAAGAAAGAACTGCGGAAAGACACACAATTGAAAGAGATGTTTTTCGTAGCATCCCATTATTCTTACTGAGGCCTCGCAATTTTCAAGACAGATTATTTTAAAGGCGCGTTGGGCCAGATAAAAAAAGGCCGAAGTTTCCTTCGGCCTTTCCATCTTCCACGTTTGGTGAAAATTATTTGATAATAGCTGGTGGATAGTAGTTACCAGCACCCGCCTGCAGGAGCGCAGGAACAGAGTCCATGAAGTCAGCCATACCACCTACACGAATCGCACCGCCCGTTGCATTGTAGTTCGGGTGGGAGTAACTTACGAAGCGACCTTCATCAACCAGGAAATAGCCACGGAAGTTTGAGCCTTGGCCCTTTTTCAGATTCTTGTCGATCTCATAACGATCCCCGGACAAGCCGGAAGCCGCAGATTTACTGTAGTTCAAAGGCATCACCGTCGGATAGCGGTCCACCTGATAAACACCACGTTCAATCAGATTCACCCCAGGAACAGCACTGATGCCCTGAGCACGGATCGTCGCTGCATCCGCCGTCAAACCGTTGGACTGCGCCGCGCCGTTGGTCAACAACATCCATTCCCAAGGAAGAGGGCGCTGGGAATCACGGTATCTGGAGAACGGAGCTGCCTCACGAGAAGCCTCTCGAGCATACACGCGATAGATGTCAGTGCCCGGACCCAAGAGGTGTCTCATGTAGGCCACCGCCTGATTTTCCAAGCGCGTGCAGCCATGAGAACCCGGGTTGCTGAAGAAGTTGATCATCTTCATGCGTGTGATTTCAATTGGTTTGGAACCATCTTTGCCCCAGCCCATCGTGCCGTGGATCCATTGATAGTTCACACCGCCGTTTTCACCGGCTGGAGTCAACTTGGCTGCATACCAACCAAAGGCGCCATAGTTGGAAGTCTTACCCTGTTCATTTTTACGAAGCCATTTTCTTGCACCCATGTAGAGGCTCATGCTGTCTGTCACTGGATCTGGAATGTCTTTGATGTTCTGACCTGGAGTGTACCAGCGAGGATAGAAGGCCTTGCCGTCCTGATAGAACTTCACCCATTCAGAAATACGGGAATGACCCACCCATGTTTTATAGGCGTTGTCATCCTGACCATCACCCTCTTCAGGGCGGCCCACAACCATGTCGGTTTCCATCACCATTTTATGAGCACATCCCGGAGTCGCCGTGCAACGCTCATAAATACGGGTTTTTTCTGTGGCAATATTCTGAACCACAAAATAACGGGACGTTGGCAAGGTCAGCTCACGCTCACTCAGATAATCTTTGGACACAAAGAAATCAGAAGATATATATGGAGAGACAGTGGTGGACTTGATGATCTTCACCTGAACCAGCGGCGTCGCCTCGTTCAACACGTCGTACACTTCCACCACATCATTCTTGGACAGCTTGCCAATCACATTGTTAGCGGTGGTGGAGTTGCTGGAGCGAACGTTCAGCGTATCGACTGAAATATAGTAACGCTTACCTACGATCAACTGGCTCTTACTCACAACCTGGGCGGAAGCATCCGCGACCTGGGCAGAGACAGGGGAACCAGCCAAAACACTCATAAGAACCGCTGCTGCGACTCCGACTAAAGAAGCTTTCATATAATCTCCATTCATTGCAACCAGCCATAAAGCAAGAAGCGTGAATGGACGCTGGCACCCTCTATTCAAATAGAACCGGGTTTGAGAAATGGTGCTATGAAAGAAATACCCTGCGAAGCTCAATGAGGGCCCTGCAATGCAGGCCCAAAAGGTGTCTAAAACTTTGACAGGAAGAGTTTAAAAATGGATCCCATTTTCATAATAGGCTTCTTTTGCAAGAACCTGGAAGACAATCACCACATCCTCATAATCGGCGATGGACTTGATCTGCCGGGTGATAATCGACGCACATTCATCCTGAACTTCCTGAGAACGGGCAAACCAAAGGACTTCAATGAAGGGATAAGAATCGGTTTGCTGCCCGCCAGAGAAAAACTGTGTCTGGACCAGTTCAAAAGTGAAGTTATCGACCGGAGTTTTCATCGCCGGAGCCAGTTCTTTGGCAAGGCTGTCACTGAGCAGCTGAACATGTTCTTTTTTTACGGCGCGCATTCTGATGTGTGGCATGTGGGGAAGCATACCACAGGACTATTTGATACCCAAACGGGTTTTGATCAGTTCCAAATCCGCAGCCTGCTGCTGCAACTGTTTTTTAAGTTCGGCATTTTCCCGACGCAGAATCTTATTATCCTCTTCAACGGAAGCAATGCGACGATCATGGTCTTGGCAGATACCATGCAGATCCTGGACAGCATTCACCGTCGCCCAATGAATCGGATCCACATTCAATTCAAGATAGCCGTCTTCCCGTTTTTTTACTGCATCAGGAATCACCGCTTGGACTTCCTGGGCGACAAATCCCGTCATTGGAACATCCGATGGCAGCTTCAGGGGATTGCCCTCTTTATAGTTATAACGAATCGTGCGCAGCTTCAGAATCTCATTCAGTCCGTATTCATAGTTGCCATGGATGTCTTTCAGACGACGGTCCGAAGCGTTGGTCCAAGCCGTTCCCGTGCTCAATCCCGCGGTTCCCACGACATGAAGCTTATAAGATGGGATCGTGGCTCCGATCCCGACATTTCCGTTCTTATCAATCAACATATGAGTCACCGAGTTTGTGACCGCGGCATCGGCCGCCCCCGCATCTGCGGAAGTCGTAAAGTACAAAGACCCATTCACCGGCGAAAAGCCCACTCCACCAGCGTAACCCGAAGCTCCAGAATATCCCCCATATCTGAGAGTGCCATTGTGATAGCTGTTGAAGAAGTGAACCAAGTCACCGCCCGTATGGAAGAAATGGCCTTTTTTGATTTCCAACGGCTGTCTTGGGGTGTCGGCCTGAATACCGATGTAGCCGTTGGTACTGGCCCGCAGCGCTTCAGTGGAACCGATCCACATTCCAATTTGCGAGGTCGAATAGAGATTCAATCCACCCGTGTCCGTACCCGCCACCACAGTTGCCCGTGGTTTTTGCGCTGTCAAGGAGCCCGGCCCCGTGTACCCCGCCCCTTGATGGGACAGATAACCATAACGAGCCCCCGACGGAGCTGTTCCAAACAGGAAGAGTGCTCGCGACGCGGCTCCTGTGTCATCCGTATTCAAAAGATACTGTATGACATCCGCCGTGGAAGAACCCGTCACGTGCAGAATGCCTGACGGGTTGGTGGTTCCAATACCCACCGCGCCTTCAGAAGAAATCGTCATGCGCGTTTGACGAGCCGTCGTCCCCAAAGCCGTCGTGCCAAAATCAATACTGGTCCCGTGGGCGGTTGCTGTGAAATTCTCGGCCGCCAGAATCTGAACCGCACCGGAATTTGACGAGAAGTTGGTTGCATTATACGCCCCCAAACCATAAAGGCCCATCAAGCGGTCTCCGGCCTGCACCGCTGTGCGGGCCGCATCCGTACCACGCGATTTGTAAAACGCGATCTCGGCCCCGATGTTTGAATCCACCGCCCGCCCGGCAAGAATGGTACCGTTCACATTCCCCGTCACATGCAACGGTGCTGCCGGAGTGGCCGTGCCAATCCCGACAAGACCGCCACTTGTGATCAGCATGTCCGGCGTTTGATTGCTGTTATGGGTGAAAAAAGCCATTCCGCGCGGAGCTGTCCCGACTGTACGGGAATACAACCACGACCAACTGTTACCGCTGTCATAGCCCAGACTCAGTCCGTTGGCGGATGCATCCTGAAAGGCTGCCACACCGTAGTCACCGTTCACTCCGGCAGTTCCGTGCACCTGCAGTTTGGCAGAAGGACTTGTCGCGCCGATCCCCACATTCCCGTCACGATGAACTGCAATGCGGGTTTGATTGTTGGTTTCAATATTCAATCCATACCAGTCATCGGTTCCAAGGCTGACGTCCGAAGCAAAGGTGTTGCCATTCTTTAAAAACACATCCGGCAGATCCGCGGCGGCGATGGTTCGGAAAGACGGGGTCCCGTTCCCTCCGCTGGGTGCCGCCAGGAATGTTTTTGCTGTCTGTGATCCAAAGTTCGAGGCTGAAACCACAATATTGGAACACACCATCGTATCCGTCAAAGAGGACCAGGTCAGTGTCTGCGAAGACGTACAACTGGTTGTCGGGAACATGGTGTTGGTGGCCGTCACCGCTGAACGAATATCTGCGAGAGACAGGAAGGCCGGAACATAGGACGAGACGCCATCATACCTTAGAATCTGCCCAGCGGAAGTTGGTGCCGTGGCACTGATGGTCTTTCCACGAAGCCCGACCACCGTTGCAGCTCCTGTATTGCTTAAACTAGCGTCTCCGCTCATTGCCACACCTGTGGCAACATTAGAGCCATTCCCCACAAAGATGTTGGCAGAGTTTAATGTTGTGCCCAGCTTGCCATTAAAGGTTGTCCAGTCGGCAGCACTCAAAGCCCCTGCCTGTGACCCACTTGCCGTCTGAATCCCCAGCAGCGGAGCACTTGCCGTCCCCCCTTGAGTCAGTGGCGCGTTGACCGTCAGGGAGCCTACCCCGACGTCCACGTTCTGACAGAGGAATTTACCCAGGCCCGCAGACCAGTACATAGTCTGTCCCGTCGAACAACCTGCATCACCCACCGCAGTATTAAAAGAACTTTGCGTGACGTAGCCACTGAGTGTGGCGGCCAAGCCAGTAACATCCCCGGTGGCGATGGCCGATGAAACCCACTGAGCCCCATTGTACTTCAGGAAGTTCCCGCTGGTCGGAGCCGCTGACGACACATCCACACCCTGGATCTTTGCGACCGTCGGGTTGGGATAATTTCCACTCAAGTCACCGGTCGCACTGCCCGTTGGAACACGGGCATCGGAAAGACGGGCATCATTCCCCGCCGCCACCGTATTCGCCGCCGTCCCCACATTCAATGTCAGCGTGGGAGTTGAAGTTCCATTCACAACAGTCAGATAGGCATTGGAGGAAGTCACATCTGTAACAGTCCCCCCGCTGGCACCCGCCACTGCCGCACAGGAAAAATTAGTTCCGTTATAGCTAAGGAATGTCCCTGCCCCGCACGTCGGAATCACCGACCGCAACACAAAGTCTGCGGCGGTGTTGCCGCCCAGCTTCGCTGCCGAGTAAGCAAAGCCCGCATAGGGCACAGAACGGACTTCAGAATCAGGAGAGATCAGCTTCCAACCAGAGCCATCATGAAACTGCACACGCAGACGACGAATCTCATCAAAGGCCGGAGTGTATATGGCTCCGCCATCACAGGTGAAGCTGGTTCCGGAGTTCTGAAAGGCATCCAAAAGTTTAAATGTCGGTGCCGCCGGATACCCTTTGGTTCCGTTGCCAATAGGCACGTCAAATACGCCCCCAGAGTTGGCAAGATTGATCCCGTTAACCTGTTCACGATAAATCACACACAAACCGTCAGGACTGGTGATTTCAAAACTGAAGCTGACGTTATTGTATTCCAGTGGAGTTCCATCCACTTTCAGAATCCGCCCCTGGTAAGTCAGAGAATTAGGGGCCGCTGTCACAAATTGAGACAGAAAGAAGAAAGCGAAGAAAAAGTACGTTCCGTGGTTCTTCATGAAATACTTATCGGCGCCCTTTTAGTCGATATTTAACTGAATAAAAGAAATACTCCTCACCTCTGTCCAATTACCGCTCATACCTGCGTAGATGACAGAACATGACACGTTCGTAAGGCAGCTCAGGACTTTTAGTAGAGTGACTTCTATTTATCTCAACAAAGACCCCCCACTCAGACCTCCTAAAAATTGACCCCTTCCCCACAAGGAGAATACTGAAGACGTTCTACAAAAAAGGAGAAGACTATGAAAACAATCATTCTAACAGCTTTGCTTAGTGTCGGTCTGACGGCACAGGCCAACCAAGACTCAGCGACGACGAGTGCATTGGAATTTTCCAAAGAGGAGGCGCAAACGACTCCCCGAGGAGTTCTTCCCTTCCTGGGATTGGGTGGTGGTTACACTGGCTATGAAACCAATGGCGCAACTGAAGGGACACCTTCCACAATCAAACTGCTGGGTTCCCTGTATATGGAAAGCCCTTGGGTCATGGACCTCGGTTACGGTGTAAGCAACCAGCAATTCAGTCAGTCCACCGGCACGACCAATGACACCGCGATCACCGATGGTGCATTGGAATTTGCGGCCCGCTATATCTCTGAAAATCGCTGGCAGTTCGGTGTCGTGGGCAATCAATTGTACAACCAAGGTGAAAACTACACCGCAGATCAGGCTGATGCCCACTTTGTAGGTTTGCAACTGTTGAAAGAGTTTAACATGACTCCAAGCTGGTTGGCCCGCCTGGGTGTTCGCGCCCAAGCCCTGACGAACAATACCGAACAGCAAGTCGGCATGTACATGATCGATCTGCAGATCGGATGGAACCCAAGCGCTTATAAACCATCCGTCAGATCCACAGCCGCAGCTGAACCGACTGTGATGGAAGAGGTCCAAGAGGACATCACCTATCAGGAACGTGTGGAACCAGCTCGTCCAGTGGCTGCTGTTGAGGCCGGATCCGCATTGAAAGATGTGAACATGAATATGATTGCCGGAGCCGGCAGCGCGATTCAGTTCCGATCATCTCAATATGCAATCTCCGGAGCTGACAATCGCAAACTGCAGCAGGTGGCCAAGGTTCTGAATGAAAATCCAGACCTGGTTGAAAGAGTCGAAATTCACGGCTATGCCGACGCCACAGGAACTGATGAGATCAATCAACGAATCTCTCAAGCCCGCGCGGACTCCGTGAAAAATATCCTGGAAAGAAATGGCTTCACGAATGTTGAAGCTGTGGGTAAAGGAGCAACTGACTCTACAGGCATCCGATCCCAAGACCGCCGTGCAGAACTGGTCTTTGTCGGTGTGAAGGATGAAGAGGCTTTGAAACGCGCTCTTTCTACCATCCGCTAGAAACTACCAGAAACAATAGTATCCAAAAACGCGAGCCCTCACGGGGTTCGCGTTTTTTTATTCGCCGTTGAACATGATAGCCATGTCCTGATCAAAGTCGGAATCGACTTCCTTGGAAAACTCACTCCATTCCTGATACAGATAATCCTCTTCCGCCCCTGCCACCACCGCAGGCTTCTGGGTTTTCACCGCAATCACCAGGGCCAGAGTCGCCGCCATCGCAGGCACCAGCACCCACCACGCCCGCTGACGACGGTGCTTGCGATCTTCGATGTGGCGCCAGATCCGCGAGGACTCTCCCAAAGGGGCGTCCGGCACCGGGGCCGCATTTTCTTTAAGAAAATTTTTGAATGAATCATCACTCATAGACTCACTCCTTTCTTACCCAGTAAATCGCTCATCTTCTGACGAGCCAGGCTTAAACGGGATTTCACTGTTCCCTCGGGGATCTCCAGTGCCAGCGCAATATCCTTCAAGGATTGATCCTCCAGATAAAAAAGAACCACCACCGCACGCATATCCATCTCCAATGTGCCCAAGGCCAGATCAACCAGTTCTCGGTTGGAAAGATTCTTTTCCAGACTTTCTTCCACTTGCTCGGGACTGACTTCTTCCTTGCGCCCCGCCTTGCGCAGATGATCCACAGCGCAGTTATAGGCAATACGATAAAGCCAGGTTGAGGCCTCACTTTCCGCACGGAACTTGTTTCGATGTTCCCAGGCTTTCATAAATGCCTCCTGAGTCAGGTCACTCAAGGCGGACTCACCAACCAAACGAAACAACAGGCCCCGCACTTTGGGTGCATGGGCCTCATAGAACTTCGCAAAGTCAGCGGCATCAGAAAAACTCACAAAAGCGCCTACTCCTCAGATCCTTGGGACCCATGGCTGAATAACTTGGCTCTCTGCTCCTCCGTCAAAACATCGCGGGCCGACAGCAACGTGTCCAGGCGAGCCTTAGACAACTGCTGCTTTTTTTCCAGCATGCTTTGATAAGCGGCAGTCACCGCTTCTTTGGAGGCATTGCTGCGCAAAGCTTCCTTGAAGGCCTTGCGGGCCGTCCTCATATCCTCGCGACATTTTTGTTTCTCCGCCTTCGCCGCTTCACGGATGGCTTTGAGCTTTTCTTTTTGCTCCTCGGTCAGATTCAGCTCTTTCATCTTTTTAGGGCTGAAATGATTTTCCAAAGCAATCTCATCATTCTTGTGATGATCACGCCCCCCCGATCGAGCCCAGGCATTTGTAGACATCATTGTCGCGACGAGGGCTCCTGCCAAAACCAGATTAAACTTCATGGTTTCCTCCTGTTTTGAATATTTAGACGACAGCATCTGCCACCAGGTTCAAAAATTATTGTCTAGGACCCTAATGATCAGGGTCCCTCTAAAATCGATCTGAGAATCGTTTTAACGGCCTTTAGCATGGTCTCCAGCTCCATTGAAGCTGGACGTTCCGCTTTACCCTCAGCTTGCTCCGGAAGGTAAGGGACATGTATAAAGCAGGCCACAGTCCCGGGTGAAGAGCCCAGCACCTGCAAAGTTCTAAAGTAAACATTGTTGCAGACATAGCCGCCCGCGCTCAGAGAAATTTCCACCGGGATCTGATGCTCTTTCAGAAGCTGCATCCACTGTTCAACGGGGGCCGCAGTGAAAAGCGCGGCGGGTGCTTCCGGGGAAATACTCCCCCGCACCGGGGTGCTGCCATCTTCGTCGGGTCTTTCCGTTTCATTCCAGTTCAAACCCACACGCTCAAGGCAGATATTCTTGCGACCACCGGCTTGTCCCAACATCAAAACCACATCGTAAGTTTGCATCGCCATTGCCGCTGCCACAAGCCTTGGGGCTTTTGCAAAAGACACTGGCAGCAGCAGCGTGTGCACCTGATCATTAAACGTCAAATCCCTCTTGATGTTTTCAAGAAGGATTTGGCTGGGATTGATGGGTTCGCCCAGAAATGGTTCAAACCCCGTAAGAAGAATCTTTTTATTGTTCATTATTCGAAGTGGCTACCCCTATTCGAAGTGGCTTCGCCATGTCATATAGAAGTCACTGCTATATGTACCATTCAGCGGATGGCCTTTGATACGGAATTCCACTTTCGTGTTGAATTCACGGGTCAAGGCCTGCGCTTCAGCATCGGTACGAGGTACACGTGCGCCCATCTTACTCAAAGATGAAATTGGCACCCAGTACTCACGCGTGCTGGTGCATAGGCCACTGCCGGACCAAGGGCCCTTATCTGCACAATCACGTCCCCCATTCCAGTTGAAAAGACGGAAGACAACCTTCGCCTGATTGGAATTGGAGTAAAAGTGCCAGCTCTGGCCAATGTGCTCATACTGCGAGCCCAATTTTTTGAATCCAAAGGTCCAAGGCATCTCTTGCTTGGTGTTGTAAGTGTCCACAAACTCCGGACTGTGAGTCAGAACAAACGTGCGCAAAACTGCTGCCGAGGCCTGGGCCCCATAGGATGAAGAGAATCCACAATGGTTGCCGTATTTCAGATTCAACACACCCACGTTCGCTGACTTTTCATACAGATCATCATGCTCCATCACTTCCGCATTGACACGGTTGTTCACCACCGAGTCGTCCTTTGAAGCCCATACCATCAAAGGTGTTTTGACTTCCTCTTTCCAGTTCCAGAAGTTGTTACTTTTAAAGAAGGCTGGCGTGGTGCTGGCAATCCCACGACGCTGCAGGGATGTGGAGGCCAATGAACCAATATAGTCCGCCATGTCCTTGCGACTTGAAGGAATGTGATTGTCCGTGATCAGATCCGGCACATCGGTGACATAGTTACGAGCCTCTTTGAAGTGCTCTTTCGTCATTTTCGCAAACGCACGGCCCACCACTTGCGTGCCATACAAATGATCCAGCGTCGGGCGAAGACTGATCACCGGGCAAATTGCTGTTACAGAGTTATAAACCTTACGACCATTCGGCAAAAGATACTTGTCATTGAATGCGGCCCCCATAACGGCGGCATTACCTCCAAGACTGATACCCATCAGGTGCAGACTGGAAATGCGGTCTTTGTGCTCCCACTTTTCCATCATCCATTTGCCAACTTCAATGGCTTCATAACCTTCCGACCAACCGCCCAGAGTCACGCGCTTATTGTAATAGATGTAATCCATGCCCGTCTGATTCGCCAAAAGCAAAACGTTGAACGGAGACTGGTCAAACAAGTGCATCAGATAGCTTTTCATCGAAGCCGACTGGGAAGCCGAGCAGAACACCCCGCACTTCACAATGACCAACGGACGCGGACGCGCATCCTGCTTCAAGGCCAAAACCCCTGGGACACGGGTGCCATCAGGAAGTTTAACCATGAACTCTTTCACCTGAGGGTGCGAGAAGAATGGATACTGGAATTTGGAGAATTTCAAAAGACCCAGCAGGCCTGTCCATGATTTCTGCGTCAGCTCGCCTGAACATTTAGCAAAGTAAGCGCGCGCCACATTATAGTACTGGGCCGTGCTCAACTTCTTGCCAATAATGCTGTCTTCGAAGCGGCGCGGATCACAGGAAGGAGTGATTTCTTTGGTACTCAATCCATCCGGAACTTCCTCAAAAATTCCTTTTGCTGTCGGAACATCCTGACCAGCTTCTTTCGCCAGTTCCTGATAGAACTGTGTTTCCAGATCGACTTTCGGCGCATCGGCCAAAGACTGGGCCTGAGCTGAAAAAGTCAAAGATGATGCAATACCAATCCCAACAAACATGCTGAAAATCTGCAGCGACATTTTACTACCTCACGTACTTCGAAAGGCTTATCGGGGGCGGTTTTTAGAGGGTTTAGAGAAAACTCAGATTGTCTAAACCCTAGACAAAATAACGGAAAGTCCCGACCAAAGACGACCACGTGTTTCCACAAAACATCCCCCTTGAAAATCAGAAAGCACCCGATGACTGTTTCAATTTGAAATGCATCGGATGGACCGGGATAGATAGATAGATAGATAGATAGATAGATAGATAGAACGAACGAACGAACGAACGAACGAAGTTTGAAAGAGATAGAACCTCTTTGTCTAATCCAAAAAAGAAAAACCCCACCTAAAATGATGGGGTTCCAAAAAGCTCTTTGTTTTAGAAGTCAGAATTTGATCTTCTGATTTCGGCTAAGCGATCTTTTTAATCTGCGACAACTTGTCCTTAAGAACCGAGTTCTCATGCTTCAGTGCATTCACTTCGGAAGCCAGCTGATTCACCTTGCGCTTCAAGAACTCATTTTCCTGCTGAGACGCCGGATCAGAATCACCCACGATATTGGGCTTGGAGTCTTTTTTAGCCGCGGGCTCAGCGTCGAACGTCGGTGTTGCAAAGGCATTCACGCTGAGCATCTCTTCGATGTTCTCTGGGATGTGCAGCTCAGGATCCACTTTTTCCAGACGGATGATACCCTGGGAAACAAACCCCCGAACCTCCGAAAGCATTTTTGAAATACAGGTTGATTTCTCTGCCGCTGTCGGCGCGGACTCAGCCATCATGTCTGTGATTTTACGTTTTGAAATCGGCGGCAAGCAAGCCAGCAGCTGATCCACCTGTTCTTGCGGATTGCCATGCAGGGCATTGGCCAGCGTCAACGGCTGCACGCGAGAGAAGATCTCCACCAGATACTGCCCGTCCCAGCTGTACACCCGTGTGATGGTCAGAATGCGTTTACGAAGTGCCTCTTCCCAAGCCGGGCTTTCACCGCCGATCAGGCCCAGGAACTGTTCACGCTTTGCTGCTGGTGATGTCTCCAACAGCTGTAGAAGTTGAAAGAAGCCGCCCTTTTTTTTGTATCTGTCTAACATGCCCATGGGTAAATTATCGGATGTGTAATGCAGGACTAAAGGACATCTGGAGGCTATTTTTAATATCAAAAAAGTTTTATTCCACGATGGAACATCACCCATTCGTAGTGACAAAAAGTTAGTCAAAAAATGAAACTTCCCGTCCCGCTTTGAGAAGGAATCCTTTGTAATTGAGAGGGTTCCTGCCGCCAAGCTCGTCACGGCACCTGCCCAAAATAAAAAAGGCAAAGCCTTAAAGCTTTGCCTTTACCAGAACGCTCTAAAATAAATTGTTAGTCTAAAGATTCACACTTGTACGAAAGGCTTACGCTTGTGCCTGGGGACAAGTACTGATTGAACTTCAAAGTTTTACCCACCAGATTGTAACCCACCGGCGAACCGGACACAGTCACAATCAGATCCTGAGGATTGGAACAGTTCAACATGATGTCTTTGATACGATCTGTGATCTTGGAGCGGATCTGACCCAACTGGGAGGTATAGTCGTTGGAACAGATGTCTGCAGCCATACCCCAACCGTTGTTTGTGAAGGACAGATACACATTCCCGATACTGCCCGTCACCAGACCGTTGGTTGGAGAATAGTTATCCAGAGTCTGGCTGTTTTGCTGAGCAAGACAGTTGTTATCCTTCACCACGATCGCGTGCACACTTAAGGAGTTGAACTTGTCGGCACCCAAGCTGCTTTTTACGTTATTGATCAGGTAATTTGGCTGATCCATCTGATCCAGAACATAACCACCGTTGCCATAAAGACCAGATCTTTCATCTTCGTCCGCCAGGAAGATCACCGCCAGGTGAGCATCACTACGGATAAAGCTGGAAGGATTGTTCTTAACAACCAGATTTGCGGCGTAAACACCACGCTCATCGCCTGATGGACAGTTCTGAGCATAAGCCTGGGAGTAAGCTGAGGACTCGATAGAAGCCAGGTTGCCGCCGTTGTTGCGGATCCAGTTGGCAATAAACTTCTCACAAGCCAGGGTTTCAGGTCTTTGAATGGTGCTGTTGAACAAACTCATGCGGTTGCTGTGGCTCGGGGTAATATAAGGATTGCCACCGAAAGAAACCAAACTGCCGGCATCGGATCTTGCCACATCGGTCGTGGTCATTGCGATACGATAGTCGATTTTCTGATTGTCCAGATCCGCAATAAAGTTTTGGAATCGAGGTGCCAGCCTTGCCTGTTCAAATGACATGGATGCAGAGTTGTCATTTACTATAAGGATGTCGACCTTACCGCGGCCCGCAGTCTGGGAATAATTGAATGCGTATTTGCCATTCTCGACCACACAGCCTGAGTCTTTACATTTGCTGTCGTCCAAAGAGAACTTCACCGGGGAACATCCCACGTAAAGCCCTACAAAGAAGGAAATGGCAGCCATTCTGGTAAGTGTTTTCATAGACACACCTCTCTCAACCTCCATACATCCAAGGTCAGTGCCAATGCCGGGTGTTTTTTACAAATATATGATTTTACAGAGCTTTCACTGTTTCATTCTGCCCCTCTGGCACCCTCGCCCCTGTCGATCTCTTGGACAGGAGCCCCCGAAAGACACTTTTTTGTCTGCAATTTCAGAGGTTTATAAACTTCCGGTCACCTAGGCCGAAGGAGCGATTTTGGTCCCGGGGGCGAAAGCCTTTGAGGCTAGGGTCATTCTTTCCAATAATAAAGGGGCTGGCTCTTGCCGGGCCAAAGCTGCACATCATTGGGAGCATCTGCATGATCACAAAACTACTGGGCACCTTCATCATCCTGGCCGCTTTTACGATTGGTTACATTGTCCTGAAGGACGACCTGGGACTAAGCACCACAAAGAAGCCCAACGACAAACAAGCCGACACCTGTGTTCAGCTAACTCCGGCTCAACAGCTGTCCAAAATGATCAATGATGATTTCCAGAACCTGGCGGCGAACGGCGAACTGCCTGAAGAATGGTCCAACATCGCAACAGTTGAGCTGCGCATGAACTCGGTATTGGCAAAAACAATCCTGGGTAAAGAACGCCCGAACATCCAAAGAGTCAAAGAAGGCGCCAACTATCTGGAGCTGGAGATCGTGGATCTGCCCGACGACGAAAACCCAGGCATCATCATTCAAGCAAGTTTGTTCGATATTAAATCCAAAAACAAAATCTTCGAAATCGGCCGTACCTACACGATGAATGATCTGAATCGTGTGACACCACCGCAAACTGAAGAGCCCGCGAAAGCGGATGCTTCCGCAAAACCGACTGCTCCACCAGCGCCAAATGCCCCAGCTGAAGGCACAAAATAAGTATCAAAATAGTTTTCCGACAAATGAACCGAATTACTGCCTGACCGTCTAAAGAACTCAGGCAGTATTAGAACCACTGATCTAATTTTTTTAACTTCGGCCTCGAATAAAAAAGCAACTCCCAGCTTGTCGTCGCAACTTCGAGACCCACAGCAAAGGAGATCACCATGAAAAACGCCCTGATCCTCTCGACCCTGCTAATGACCACCGCCTGTGCAAGCACCAGCACAAAGCCAGCAAGCGAAATCAATTCAGCCAAAGGCTTCGATTCAGTATTGTCGACCTATCAATATCCATTCCCTGTGCACTACTATAATTTTAAATCCCAAGGCCAGGACCTAAAGATGGCGTACATGGATGTCGCGCCCACCAAGGAAAGTAACAAGGGCACCATCGTTCTGCTGCACGGAAAGAACTTTCCCGGCGCTTACTTCGAAACCCTGATTAATTCCCTGACGGCCGAAGGCTTCCGAGTGATTGTTCCGGATCAGATTGGTTTCGGCAAATCGACGAAGCCCGCCTACTACCAATATAGCTTCCACGCCTTAGGGCAAAACACCCAGAATCTTTTGAAGTCTTTGAATGTAGAAAAATACAAGCTGTTGGGGCATTCAATGGGCGGGATGGTCGCCAGCCGCATGAGTCTGATGTTCCCGGATTCAATCACTCAACTTTTCCTGGTGAATCCGATCGGTCTTGAAGACTGGAAAACCATGACTTCCTACCGTCCGGTCGAAGATGGTTTCCGCGGAGAACTGGCAAGCTCTGCAGAAAAGATCAAACAGTACCAATTGGACAGTTACTATGATGGCAAATGGAAACCGGAATACGACAAGTGGCTGGAGATTCCAACCGGCTGGATCCTGGGCCCTGACTATCCAGTGATTGCCTGGAATGCCGCTCTGACATCCGATATGGTGTTCACTCAGCCTGTGATATATGAATTCAAAAACATCAAAGCACCGACTGTCCTGATCATCGGACAAAGAGACCGAACAGCCATCGGTAAAGCCTGGGCCCCGGAAGAGAACAAAAAGAAGATGGGCAACTATCCAGTGCTAGGAAGACAAGCCGCCCGCCTGATTCCAAAATCAAAATTGGAAGAGCTTAAAGGCCTGGGACATATGCCTTTCATCGAAGACTACAATGCATTCTGGTCCGCGATGAAAAAGCACCTTTAATAGCTTTAAGAAACTTTAAAAAGACATCTCCACAAACGAAAAAAGCCCGGTTCTTGCCGGGCTTTTCTTTTATCTACTACCAGATTTTGGATACAAAAAAACCCGGATTACTTTCGTAACCCGGGTTCAAGTAAAATAGAGCTGGCGTCGTGCTACTCTCCCACATTGTCACCAATGCAATACCATCGCCGCAAGAGGACTTAACTTCTGAGTTCGGAATGGGATCAGGTGTGGCCCCTCTGCTATAAACACCAGCAAAGCGTTTATTAATCAAAGTGGTTAGCTTCTTACACTAACCTTTTCGTTCTTTGCAACTTACTTCCAATACAAATGGAGAAGTTACTTTCTTTTTTTATCATTACAACTGAATGATTGATTTAATTGATTTTTAGCGAGTCGCTGTTAGTTCCACATTTCACTCTCTTACTTATTCAGAGAGCTAGTCTCTCGTTCCAATTAAGGAAGTCTCTGAGACGAAATCTTCGTTAGATAAATCTAAGAAGAATGTTTTTTAAAAAAGCCTCACGACCTATTAGTACTGATCAGCTCAATACATTGCTGTACTTACACCTTCAGCCTATCAACCTCGTAGTCTCCAAGGGGTCTTTAGGGGGCCGAAGCCCCAGTGAGATCTAATCTTGTAGTTTGCTTCCCGCTTAGATGCTTTCAGCGGTTATCAATTCCGAACATAGCTACCCTGCATTGCTCTTGGCAGAACAACAGGAACACCAGAGGTTCGTCCATCCCGGTCCTCTCGTACTAAGGACAGGTCTACTCAAATCTCATACGCCCACAGAAGATAAGGACCAAACTGTCTCACGACGTTCTGAACCCAGCTCGCGTACCACTTTAATTAGCGAACAGCTAAACCCTTGGGACCTGCTCCAGCCCCAGGATGTGATGAGCCGACATCGAGGTGCCAAACTCCATCGTCGATATGGACTCTTGGATGGAATAAGCCTGTTATCCCCGGAGTACCTTTTATCCGTTGAGCGATGGCCCTTCCACGCGGGACCACCGGATCACTTTGGCCTGCTTTCGCACCTGCTCGACTTGTAGGTCTCGCAGTCAAGCCCCCTTATGCCAATGCACTCGACGCCTGGTTTCCAATCAGGCTGAGGGGACCATCGCGCGCCTCCGTTACTTTTTGGGAGGCGACCGCCCCAGTCAAACTGCCCACCAGACAGTGTCCCTCTGCTCGTAAAGAGCAGCAGGTTAGATTTCAAAGGTGCCAAGGGTGGTATTTCAAGGTTGACTCCACAATGGCTAGCGCCACTGCTTCAAAGTCTCCCACCTATCCTACACATGCCAACTCTAAAATCACTGCCAAGCTACAGTAAAGGTTCACGGGGTCTTTCCGTCTTTCTGCGGGTACTCGGCATTTTCACCGAGAATTCAATTTCGCGAGGCATTTGGTCGAGACACCGGAGAAGTCGTTACGCCATTCGTGCAGGTCGGAACTTACCCGACAAGGAATTTCGCTACCTTAGGACCGTTATAGTTACGGCCGCCGTTTACTGGGGCTTCGATTCTCAGCTTCGCTTACGCTAACTAATCCTCTTAACCTTCCAGCACCGGGCAGGCGTCAGTATGTATACTTCGTCTTGAGACTTTGCACATACCTGTGTTTTTGATAAACAGTCGCTACTCCCATTTCTCTGCGACCCGAAAAAGCTTGGGGAGTAAATCCTTACACTCTCGCGGGCACACCTTTTCCCGAAGTTACGGTGTTAAGTTGCCGAGTTCCTTGACCAAAATTCACCCCATCGCCTTAGGATATTCACCCCACTCACCTGAGTCGGTTTACGGTACGAGCTAACAAAACTAAATTTACGAAACTTTTCTTGGATGCATGGCTTTTCACACTTCCGGGACAAGTCCCTCGCATTCACACCTCAGAGTTACGACCAGCGGATTTGCCTACTGATCCTCCTACATGCTTACACCTCAATCCAATAAGAGGCTGTGATATCCTACACCGTCATTCCTTAAACACATTTTGCTAGGTAACGGAATATTAACCGTTTTGCCATCGACTACGCCACTTGGCCTCGTCTTAGGGCTCGACTAACCCTGGGAAGATTATCTTTACCCAGGAATCCTTGAGTTTTCGGCGCCCGGGTTTTTCACCCGAGTTCAACGCTACTTATGTCAGCATGATCACTTCTAGTTCGTCCAGCTGTCCTACCGGTCAACCTTCATCCTACACTAGAACGCTCCCCTACCACTAAAATATAAAATATCTTAATCCAAAGCTTCGGTAACACGCTTAGCCCCGTTGTATCTTCCGCGCAGAGTCACTAGACTAGTGAGCTATTACGCTTTCTTTAAAGGATTGCTGCTTCTAAGCCAACCTCCTAGTTGTCAAAGTAACTCCACAACGTTCTCCACTGAGCGTGCATTTAGGGACCTTAGCTGTTGGTCTGGGCTCTTTCCCTCTCGACTCATGACCTTATCACCCTGAGTCTGCCTGCCAGGGAACATATCAATGGCATTCGGAGTTTATTTGGGTTTGGTAATCCGGTAAAGACCCCTAGCCCATTCAGTGCTCTACCTCCATGATATTTTTTACCTGACGCTATACCTAAATATATTTCGGGGAGAACCAGCTATCACCCAGTTTGATTGGCCTTTCACCCCTAATCACAGATCATCAAAAGAGTTTTCAACCTCAACTTGTTCGGTCCTCCACGAGGTGTTACCCTCGCTTCAACCTGTCCATGATTAGATCACCGGGTTTCGGGTCTATGCCTGCATACTAAATCGCCCTATTCAGACTCGCTTTCGCTACGGCTCCACCTGCAACGGCTTAACCTCGCATGCAAACATAACTCGCTGACTCATTATGCAAAAGGTACGCTATCGACCACTTAAGGGTCTCTAACTGCTTGTAGACTTACGGTTTCAGGTTCTATTTCACTCCCCTCTCGGGGTTCTTTTCACCTTTCCCTCACGGTACTTGTTCACTATCGGTCACTAAGGAATATTTAGCCTTATGAGGTGGTCCTCACAGATTCCCACGAAATTTCACGTGTTTCGTGGTACTCGGGATGCCGCTAGGGCCTTCGAAGTTTTCGAGTACGGGGCTATCACCCTATCTTGCCAGACTTTCCAGACTGTTACTCTAACTTCTCCGGTCCCACATTGCGGTCCCACGACCCCTCATTCAAATTAATGAATAAGGTTTAGGCTGTTCCCCGTTCGCTCGCCACTACTGGGGGAATCTCGGAATTGATTTCTCTTCCTGAGGGTACTGAGATGTTTCACTTCCCCTCGTTCGCTTCAAACAACTATGTATTCATTGAGTGATACCATAAATGGTGGGTTTCCCCATTCGGAAATCTCCGGATCAAAGTGTGTGTGCCACTCCCCGAAGCTTATCGCAGCTTACCACGTCCTTCATCGCTTCTTAGTGCCAAAGGCATCCACCGTAAGCCCTTTGTAGCTTAAAAAAATGGAACTAACCTCGCTAAAAATCAACTAAATCAATCTATTCAATTGTCAAAGAACGAAAATCGTTCAAAGTAAAACGCTAACTTACACCGCATTCCAGTACAGTAGAACTTGGTGGGCCTGGGAAGACTCGAACTTCCGACCCCACGCTTATCAAGCGTGTGCTCTAACCAACTGAGCTACAGGCCCATTAGGCTTCACTCTCTCAAAACTAAACAGCTAGATAGATTTTTGGGACTCACTTACTCGGGAAGAGTAAGTTGACCTAAGATTGGGTCATTTTAACTTATCAAGAACAAGTCTTGATGAAGATTGACCGGATAATCCTTAGAAAGGAGGTGATCCAGCCGCAGGTTCCCCTACGGCTACCTTGTTACGACTTCACCCCAATCATCGACCATACCTTGGGCGCCTGCCTCCTTGCGGTTAGCGCAGCGACTTCTGGTACAGCCAACTTTCATGGTGTGACGGGCGGTGTGTACAAGGCCCGGGAACGTATTCACCGCGGCATTCTGATCCGCGATTACTAGCGATTCCAACTTCATGATCTCGAGTTGCAGAGATCAATCTGAACTTAGATAGCTTTTAAGCGATTTGCTCTACCTCGCGGCTTAGCTTCGCTCTGTGACTACCATTGTAGCACGTGTGTAGCCCTAGGCATAAGGGCCATGAGGACTTGACGTCATCCCCACCTTCCTCCGGTTTAACACCGGCAGTCCATCTAGAGTGCCCAACTGAATGCTGGCAACTAAATGCAGGGGTTGCGCTCGTTGCGGGACTTAACCCAACATCTCACGACACGAGCTGACGACAGCCATGCAGCACCTGTGTACCGACCCTTGCGGGCGACGACATTTCTGCCAGTCTTCCAGTACATGTCAAGCCTAGGTAAGGTTCTTCGCGTTGCATCGAATTAAACCACATGCTCCACCGCTTGTGCGGGCCCCCGTCAATTTCTTTGAGTTTTAATCTTGCGACCGTACTCCCCAGGCGGGATACTTAACGCGTTAGCTTCGTCACTGAAGGGGTCAATACCTCCAACAACAAGTATCCATCGTTTACGGCGTGGACTACCAGGGTATCTAATCCTGTTTGATCCCCACGCTTTCGGATCTCAGTGTCAGTGTTCGGCCAGTTACCCGCCTTCGCCTCCGGTATTCCTGTTGATATCTACGTATTTCACCACTACACCAACAATTCTAGTAACCTCTCCGACACTCAAGCTTCGCAGTATCAAATGCACTTCCAGGGTTGAGCCCTGGGCTTTCACATCTGACTTACAAAGCCACCTACATCCGCTTTACGCCCAATAATTCCGAACAACGCTAGGATCCCTCGTCTTACCGCGGCTGCTGGCACGAAGTTAGCCGATCCTTTCTTACAGGGTACATTCATTGTGTTATTCCCCTGCGACAGAGCTTTACGACCCGAAGGCCTTCATCACTCACGCGGCGTCGCTGCATCAGAGTTTCCTCCATTGTGCAATATTCCCTACTGCTGCCTCCCGTAGGAGTCTGGACCGTGTCTCAGTTCCAGTGTGACTGATCATCCTCTCAGACCAGTTAAAGATCGTCGCCTTGGTGAGCCGTTACCTCACCAACTAGCTAATCTTACGCGGACTCATCTTAGAGCGAAAAACCTTTGACCCCTAGAGCCGCAGCTCCTGTGGTCTTATGCGGTATTAGCTAATCTTTCGACTAGTTATCCCCCACTCTAAGGCAGATTATCCACGCGTTCCTCACCCGTGCGCCACTAGTACTCACCCGAAAGCTTTCCCCGTTCGACTTGCATGTATTAGGCACGCCGCCAGCGTTTGTTCTGAGCCAGAATCAAACTCTCCAGTTTAAATTCTGTTTAGAAGCAAACAGCTAGCTTTTACGCTATTGTTTGTTCGAATATTTTTTGAAATTGTGAATACCAATTACTCGGTATTCAAAGAGCCCAAAAATCTATTTTATCTAGCTATTCAGTTTTCAAAGAGCGAACATTTTATCGTGACTTCGTTTTATTCCGAATCGCGAGGAACCAATCTTATCAAAGATTTTGTCCCCGTCAACTATCTTTTTTCTTTTTCTTAACTTTCGACCTAAGTCTTAGTTATTGAAGAAGAAAAGTTGGTGGAGGCAACAGGGATCGAACCTGCGACCTTCTGAATGCAAATCAGATGCTCTCCCAGCTGAGCTATGCCCCCGAACGAAGTGGAGCTGTTTTCTCGTAAGGGCCGAAAAAGGTCAATAGCTTTTTTTCGAAAATTTAATAACTCACCCGAAGTTGCTCAATAAATAACCGAGGCAGGGGCCTCGGTTATAATAAAAAACTTAGATAAGTATTTGAAAATACAATTGATTAGGCGCTAGCCTTGAATTTTGACGCAAGCAGTCTGTTGAGCCACTTTCTTTCAAAACTAAGGTCGAACCCGACCTTTTCGCCTCCGGATACGATGGCTGTATAGACCTTTTTGAGGATTTCAACCTCGTGATCCAGGCCGTTGTCGGCTCCCATGGACTCTTCGATGGCCTCATACACACTCAATAGATCTGGTGTCGTCACCACTTTAGGGATGCGGGACATATCCAAACCCAGGGTTTCCAGCGGTTTGAATCCTACCAGCGTCTCAGTCAACAGCACCTTTGTGCCATTCTTGAAGTTCACCTGAATGAAGGGTTTGCCTTCAGAGTCTGCGCGGTGAAGGACTTCATTCACTTCCTGAGTGTTGAAGGAGAATAATTTCCCGTCTAGATCCTGACGAATTTGCACTCGACCTGACTCATTGATCTTCGCACGAAGACCCTTGGAGGCATCGACAAAATTCAAGATGTGATCTAGCTCAGCGTGCGTCGATTTCGTTTTAGAACTGCTCAAATTACCCTCCCCTAATATTATAGGGCGTCTCTAACTTACATTAGAGATATCGACAATCCCTTGAAGGACTTAACAAGAAAACAAAAAAAGATGAGAATCCGGCCTCTTATCCTGTCGCAATTTGAATAAAATTTCGTGATACTGTTTCAAGCCGGGATTCGTCGGCGGCGCGCCTTGTACCGGGCGTTCCGATTTGAGATAAACTGGCCTGAAAGAGGCACACACTATGATCATCACACGTTGGCAAGCTCCGATCATCCCAAGCAAACAGCAAGTTCTTATGATTCTGGAATCAGAGGGCATGGAGCCCTATGAACAAATTCTGGAACCCGCAAAGAAAGTCGGCGATCACCGCAAACCCTTTGCTGAGGTGCGAGTTATCATCAGTGGCGAAATGATTTTCAACGTATCCGGAAATCAATTTGTCCTGCGCCCTGGAGACCGCGTTGAGATTCCAGGAAACACCCGCTTTTCTTACGTGGCTCAAGGCGGAGAGCCTTGTGTGACTGTTTGCGCACAAAGAGCGATCTAAGTTTTCACCGAGATTAAAAACTAAAAAGCCCCCTTCTTCTCAGACGGGGGCTTTTTTATTTCTAACTGTCAGTCTTCATATCAAGCTTGCCTGAAGCTCCAGACGGAAGCCGCATTCTATATATAGAACTATTCCTTGTCCTTTTTCAGCTTCATCCAACTGAGGTAATCGCGGATGTTCTTTTCAAAGCCTCTGGTGGTTGGTTCATAGATCGCGGTCTTTTCAACTTCTTCCGGCAGATAGGATTGCTCCACCCAGCCCGTGGGATAGTTATGCGGATATTTATAGTCGCGGCCGTACCCCAGATCCTTCGCCAGCGCTGTCTTTGCGGATCGCAAATGCAGAGGCACCGGCAGCGTGCGGGTTTTTTCCACCAATTCACGGGCTTTATGCAAAGCCATGTAAGAGGCATTGGATTTTGGGCAAGACGCCAGATACGTTGTTACTTGAGAAAGAGTGATGGCTCCTTCGGGAAGGCCAATGGCCTCCACCGCCTGCAGGCCGGCAATAGCCACGGAAATAGCCCGTGGATCGGCGTTTCCGATATCTTCAGACGCCAGAATAATCAAACGGCGCGCGATAAAGACCGGGTCTTCCCCGCCATCGAGCATTCTTGCCAGATAGTACATCGCTGCATCCGGATCACTGCCACGAATGCTCTTAATAAACGCCGAAATGGTGTCATAGTGCATTTCTGAGTTCTTGTCATAACCCAAAGGATTCTGCTGCAGCAGTTCGCGCATGTCGTTCACATCCAGCAGCGGGCCTTCCACTTCGTCTTTGGTGAAGGTGTACAGAATCTCAAGACTGTTGATCAGACGACGGGCATCGCCGTCGGAGTATTCCAGCAGATTCTTGTGTGCATCCTCGGTCAGGATTTTATCCAAGGGTTTTGCGTAGTGGGTTTCGGCACGTTTTACGATCTTGTTCAGATCGTCTTCAGACAGACGCTCAAAAATCACCACACGACAGCGGCTGAGCAGGGCGCGGTTCAGTTCATAGCTGGGATTTTCCGTGGTCGCACCCACCAGCACCAGATCGCCTTTTTCCACGAAAGGCAAAAGTACGTCCTGCTGGGCTTTATTAAAGCGATGAATTTCATCCACGAAGAGAATGGTCTTTTGCTGGTACTGAAGGCGACGGTCTTTGCCCGCTTCACCCACTTCTCGAAGTGCCTTGGCGCCAGAGTCCACGGCGTTCAGATGCACATAGTGCGCATTGAAATGCTGGGACAAGGCCAGAGCGAAGGTCGTCTTCCCGGTGCCCGGAGGACCCCAAATAATCAGACTGGGCAAATAACCCTTGCGAAGCATCTGCCCTAGTTTGGACTGAGGCCCCAGGGTCTTTTGCTGTCCAAAGATATCATCCAGCGTCTTGGGACGCAGGATTTCTGACAGCGGTGAAGTTCCATGGGAGGCTTGAGAGGCAGAGAAAAGATCCATAGGAGGGTCATAAACCATCCCAACCCTAGAATCCACTATTTAATGCAACTGATCGTGGGTGTATTTGTGTTACGAGCACCACTAATAGCGTAGCAGACAACCCCGTCGGATTGTTTGATCTGATAGATCGCTGTTTCAGTGGCTTCTGGCCTTACCAGGATTGTTTCCACCGTAGTTCCATCGGTGAATTGATTGACGGCAAAGGGCTTCATACCTGCCCAAGAAATTCCAATCCCTATCGCCAATGACAATACGACAAGCAAAGTGGTTTTCATATTCACCTCACTTTAAGTTAAGCGAGGACTGTGAAGATGGGTCAAACCTTAATAAAAAAGGGCGGTTTGACCGCCCTTTTTACATATTCCATTTTGTCAGATGACTTAGTCGCCAAGACTTTCGATGGAGATGAAGCCGGTCGTTCTTTCCGGAGTCAGCTCGCCATTGGTGTCACGGGAGAATCCGATAATATCAATGACCCCAGAAGCCTGGAATGCAGTGGAAGCACTCAAACCTCCGCAAACAATAGGACAAGTTATAGGAACAGTTTGGGCTGGGGTGTATCTTTGGGCAGCGTCGGTTGGGGCCTTATAACTTGCTATCTCTGGGCCACCGACTGCGGCTTCACCTTTAGACCACCAGGTATCATTCAAAGCCAGTAAATTATCCCCTGCAAACTCGCAGACGTAATTGCCCCCGGAAAACTGCCCGCCCTGGAACTTCAACCGTATGGAAGCCACAATCAGGGTTTTTTGAGTGTTCGGCCAGGAGACATTCAGATACTGAACTTGGAAGAAAGCAGCCCCGACGTCGTTCGGCGATGGATTACTGGAGTCTTCTGTGCGTTTGGTAATGCAGCTCTTTGCTGAAGCATTAATCACATACGTCCGAGAAGGCGACCCTGATGTTGAAAGCTGACCGGCCTCCTGCGCACAATTGGGCAGGGCCACTGCCACCAATGCCAACATTAAAACTTTCCAGTGTCGCATGGGTCCTCCTCGTTAGAAGTCAGTGGTTGTCGGATTGCCTGCGTTGTTGTCGATCTGACCCATAATTCTTGGGGTCAGGAAGATCAACAACTCAGACTTTTCCTTGGAGATGTTCTTGGTCTTAAACAGATAACTTACGAATGGCAATTCGCGGAACCAAGGAACACCCACTTCACCGTCTGTGGCATCACTTTGATAGATACCACCAATAACCGCAGTCTGACCGTTTTTCACCAGAACACGGGTGTTGGCTTCACGGCTGTTCACCGCAAAGGCGCCCTGACCGGCACTGGACACGTCAGCACCACGGAATTGTCTGTTAACCAGTACTTTCATGATAACAGATCCATCCGCCGTTACCTGCGGAGTCACCTCAAGTTTCAGTGTCAATGGCTTGAACTGGAACGTTTCCTGAGTGGCTGTCCCGTTCTGAGTCACCTGACGAACCGGAACTTCCGTCGTCTGATTGATGTCAGCTTTTTCATTGGACAGAGTCATGATACGCGGAGCGGAGATGATCTTAACCTGCTCTTCGCTTTCGTTCAGGGCTAGGGCCGCTGACAAAGTACCAAAGATATCCAAAGTCCCCACATTCAGGTTGAAGTTCAAAGCACCGGAAGAACCCGCCGCGCTCTGATTCACGTTGAAGGACGGATTCATGTTCACCGGACCACGAGCCGTGGAACCCAGCTTGATTGGCGCACCCGTCGCACTCCAGTTTACACCGATATTGCGGGTGAAGCTTTCTTTCGCCTCGACGATTTTACCCTCGATGGACACTTGCGCAGGCTGTGTATCTAGGCTGGCGATCAGACGAGCTGCTCTTTCCAGGTTTTCTTCGATATCAGTCACCACCAAAGCATTTGTACGAACGTCACCGACCACACGGCCACGGTCGCCCAGGAAGTCTTTGATCTTCTTTTCAAGCTCGTCGACTTTCGCGTAGCTGACTGGGAACATGCGAACCTTCAAAGGTTCCAGATTCTTTCTGGCCTGTGCCAGTTTCGTTGCATCATCTTCTTCCGCTTTCAGATCCTGAAGTGGAGCGATACGCAATACGTTGCCCTGACGGGTGTAGCCCAGCTTTTTCGCTTTCATGATCACAACCAGCGCCTGGTCCCAAGGAACCTGACGCAGCTTCAGACTGACTGCACCTTTAACGTCTTCAGAGATCACCATGTTCACGCCGGACTCTTCCGTGATGAAGTTCAAAGCGTCACGGATGTCCATGTTGCTGGTCTCGATAGAGATCTTTTTACCGTAGAATTTGGTGTTGCCGGCAAGGAACTCTGTCAGATTCTGGCTTGGCAGGATGTTGTTGTCTTCCATCGCCGTGCTGACATCTGTCACTTCCATCGCCTCTGCCGGAGCAGATCCGCTGGCCACGATCAGAAGGCTGTTGCCTTCTTGCTGAACCATCGGCTCGCCCAAACCTTCGCGCATCTGGATCACAAAGCGCGCTGTTGCAGAACCCGGATTTTGATAAGCATCAATAGCACCCACGCTGCCTTTGATGTCTTTGGTGTTCAAAGAGCGTTTCAAACGGTCTGGCAAGTTGGCGTTGTCCACTTCAATGATGAACTGGCGCAGATCAGGATTTGTGCGGGTGGTGTACGTCAAAGGACGATCCCCCTGCACGATCACAGTCCCACCCGTTTCATTGGCGCGGAATTTAAGGTCCGTAATATTTGCCGGAGCTCCGGATGGAACAGCGGCAATCGTTTCAGTCACCGGAGCCGGTGCCGGCTCGGAAACCGGCGGCTGATCCGCAAATGGATCTGGCGTGGTTTCGGTCACCGTCGGCTCTGGAGTTTGAGCAGGAACATCCGCTACAGAACTGTCTGCAAACGGATCTTCCGTCGGGCTGGTTTCTTCCGGAGCAGGAGCCGGCGCATCGGCCACTTGTTCCTGTCCGCCGGCCTCGTTCACTTCCTCTTCGATGGCCAGGTCCTGGTCATCGGCAGGAGCTGCTTGAGATTCAGCTTGCGCGGGTTGTTGATTGTCGATTTCATCGAATTCTGCGAAATCATCAGAGGCTGAGTCAGCCGCTGGAGCGCTTTCGTCTGCAGATGTCACATCCGCAGAGGAATCCATGCCATCCAAAGACAGATCGTCTTCAACCGGACGGCTTGCACAGGAAGTCAGAGAGGCAATCATTGCGCTCAGGATTACTAATCTAATGAATCCGTTCATTAGTTCCTCCTCTTAAAAGATAACTATTTTTTCAACTCCATAATGCGTGACTCTTTGAAGGCTTTGCCGTCGTCGTATTTCGTTTCCACGACAACAACCTCCCCTTCACGGATGGCCGCCACGAATCCTTCGCTTCGGCCGATCTTGGAGTTCTTAGTCACTACAAATACAGCCCCGTCCGGATCTTTGATCATCGCACGAGGTGTTCTAACATCCCACAAAATACCCACAACCTGTAGACGATCAACTTCCCAACGCTGCAGAGGCTCCAGAATCTCGTTCGGACGAGCGGATTCTGGTGTGTTCGGGCGGATCGTTTTAAAGACCTTAAACGGGTCTCTTTTACCGGTCGGATCATAAATATACCCATCACTGGACAAAATCTGCTGCGGAGCCGGTGCCGTCACCTGGTCCCCGACCGGCATTTCATTGGCCGGAGGCGGGGGAATCTGTGCAGGCACATCTGCTGGCGGCGGAGTTTGTGCCGCTGGAGGCGTTCCTGCCGGAGTTCCGGCTGGAGGTGGACTGCCCGCAGGTGGAACCTGGGTGTTTTCAACCTCTTTCAAAAATTCTGCGGGAAGATCGCCGTTGGCCGGAGCATCCTGAGAATGTGCCGGCGCCATGAACTTCATACTGACCGCAAAGGCCAGCCAAAGTCCCAGAGAGGCCACTAAAATGTAAGATACAATCCATCTTACAGACTTCACTGCGGATTCTCCGTTGTAGCAGGCTTCTTCTCTTCAGGGGCCAGCTTGTAACCAACCACCTGACCTTCAAACTTCAATTTACGGGAGCCCGGTTCGCTTTCAGAAATCACAACATTCTGAACGCGCGCCATACGCTCGGCCGTGGACACCAGGAAAGTGAACTGAGCCAGCTCCGCGTAAGTGCCCTCTAGGGACACCTCGACAGGAACCTCTTCCACGACCTCTTTTTTGATGTTTTCACCCGGTTTTTTCGACTTCACGCTGACGCCGGCATTACGGGCGAAATCATCGATCGCCTTATTGATATCAATAGAGAACAGCACCGCCGGCAAACGACGGGAAATCTCCTGATACTTCTGGCTGAGCTGACCGACTTTTTCCTGCATCTCCTGAACCTGTTTCAGAGTTGCATCGGTGTCTTTCTTTTTGTTTTCTTCTTCCTGCAGCTGCTGGTTCACCGTGACGATTTGCGCGTCAACGGCGGAACCGTCATCGTACATGAAGTTCCAATACATGGCGGTCAGGCCCAGGCCGATCACCAGAATTTTTCCAATTGTCTGGACTGCGAGCAGATCAAATAGCTTATTCATTTGCTCTCTCCAACAAACAACTGATTTCAAACTTTTTCAAACTGACCCCGTCGGTCACCGTTTCGCTGGAACTGACAAGGTTTACGTCCATCAGGAACACACTCTTGGTCAGAGCTTCCAGGAACTGAGAGACCTCAAAGTCACTCAAAGCCAGCCCCTGGATGTTCACACGTGTCGGATTCACCTGCACGCGAGTCAACCAGGCCTTTTCCGGAATCACTGTCTGCAGCAGATCCAATACGCGGATCTCACGCTGACGGTCTTTGGAAATTTTCTCCAAAGCCGAGATACGAGCCTCCATCAGGGCCTCGTCCTCTTTAAACTTTTTGATCTCGGCCACGGAATCCGCGGCTTTGGCATTGTAAGTCTGCAGCTCCACCAGAATCTGGTTTTTGGAGTTCAGCTCGGCCACTTTGCCCGGAACGTTCTGGTTTTCATAAATGTACAATGCCAGAGGTCCGATCAACAAAAGCACCAGACGCTTCAACGCCTCTTTGCGGATCTCATCGGCCCCCATAAAGGAGTCTGATGAAATCCCCAGTGACGCCCCGATGGAGCCTCCGCCAGAGGTAGAAGCTTGTGATGCCAGATTGATCTTGATCATGTCGCATCCCCCTGTTCACGCAGGGCAAGACCCGTCACGACCCCGGCAAAGGAGCTGATCTGATCAAGATATTCAGGAGAAAACTTTTTCGGATTGGCCTTCACACGCAGGAACGGATTAAACGGTTCCATCATGATACCCGTCACACGGGAAACTGTTTCAACCAGCCCCGAAGTCGCTGAACTTCCACCCGTGTAGAAACAACGGCTTAGCACCAGACCGTTGGTCGTCGCGCTTAGGAAGTCCAGACTGCTGCGAATTTCTTCCGTCACCGCCTCGTTGGTGGCACTGATGATGCTGTGAACTTCGTCGGGAACCTCACGGCGGGAAATCGCGCTGAGCTTCAAGGCTTCAGCTTCCGCCACGGTCACACCCATCGCTTTGTGGATTTCATTGGTGTAGTTGGCTCCGCCCACCGGGATGTCACGGCAGAAGATCACTTCGCCATTTTGCAGAACCACGAAGTTGGTGATCGAGGCACCAAAATTCAGGATACCGATCACTTCGCCCGGGATTTTTCCGTAATTGAGCTCAAACGCATTGGCCAATGCAAAGCCAGAAACATCCAATACGCCGCAAGTCAGGCCACTGACCTCAATCACTTGAGTGTACTGGGTCACAAGCTCGTTCTGCGCAGCAATCAGAAGAATGTCCATGGCATCAGGAGATGCACTGGAGTTCAGAATATGGTGGGCCAGGCTGATATTGTTGATATCAAACGGGATGTACTGCTCGGCCTCGAAGCGGATCTGATCCTTGATAAGTTTGCGATCCATTTTGGGAATGGTGATCTTTTTCACGATCACGGCGGTTCCCCACATGGCGGTGGCTATTATTTTTCGTTTGGTCTTAACTTCGTTGATCAGCTGTTGAATGGCGATACCGACAGAGGCGATATCCACGATCTCCCCACCGGACACGGCATTGGGAGGCGTTGGTGCAAAACCAAAAGAGAGAAGCTGGGCGCCCTTGCCACTGACGTCCATTTCAGCAAGCTTGATGGAGCTCGATCCAATGTCGAGTCCTATGACCTTTTTCGATTTAAAAAACATGCTTACGTTGCTTCCCCAGTTGTACCACTCAGATGTCTTTTCAAAGACTTACGTCTTTAGGACCCAAGTCTGATATACTAAAATTATTTCTGCTTGGGTGGGGAATGTCAAACAAGGGTCGAGGCTGAAACCAAAAGGTCCAGCCCCGGGGCGAAGGTCTTGCCTTCAGATTAGACAGCGGGAAGGAACAAACCGAGGTACCAAAGGGCGATGGCTTCACCGCCAAAAAGATAAACCACAGCTCCCAAAGCCAGGTACGGACCGAACGGAATCACCGTCTTTAGTCCAGCTTTCTGCTTTCTGGCAGCGATCAAACCGATCACACTGCCCACAATCGCCGAGGTCATGATCACAAACGGAATGGCTTTCCAGCCGACGATGGCACCGATCCAGGCCAGAAGCTTGATATCGCCCCCACCCATGCCTTCATTTTTGGTGAACATATAATAGACGTAAGCCATCCCCCAAAGGAAGCCCCCGCCCATCAACACGCCAAACAGCGCATCCAGGAACTCACGCTGGGGATTCAAGGCTGCACCGACAAGTCCAATGACAATCCCTGACAGGGTAAATTCGTCCGGCAGGATCATGTGATCCAGATCGATGAACGTGCAGACAACAAGTCCAAAAATAAAGATCAAGTATTCAAGCAGCGTCCAAGTCAGACCCGCATAGTGGTAAGAAAGCGCAAACAGCACCGCCATGATGATTTCCACCAGAGGGTAGCGGAAAGAGAACTTGGCCTGACACTTGCGGCATTTGCCACGAAGAATGAACCAGCTCAGGATAGGGATATTGTCATACCATTTGATCTGGGTTTTGCAGCCGTAACAGTAGCTGCGAGGCTTGACGACACTTTCCTCGCGCGGCAGGCGATAGATCACGACATTGCCGAAACTTCCAAAAATCGCACCCAAAACAAAGAAAAGGACGTAAAAGCCCGTATCCAGATCAAACAATGTCTTTTCTCCTGAAGAAGAAGTTCGTCGCCAGCACCGCCAACAAAGCCCAGCCCGTCATGTGCGCCAGCATCCACAGAATATTTTCAGCCGGAATCCCCTTTTCAAGGAAGTACGCTGATTTCCAGTTCATACGATAGAAATTCGGGGTCAACCAGTGCAGCACTTTCACTGCCTGCACAAACAGGTCTTCCCGACTTTTTTCCGCGAAGAAAGCCAGATCCCCCAACCAATGCCCCAGCAGGAACACCATAAAGCCCGCGCCCAAAGCCAGCACCGGGCGCACCACCAGACTGAAGAAAATCACCAGACACAGAATCACGGCGCTTTCACACCACAGACTGAGAGCGATCTCCAGGAACGACAGCAGGAATTGAGGTTCTTTCCACAGACCCAGCAGAATCCACAGCAAAATGGTCAAAGATCCCATCAAAAGACTGTTCAACGCCAGAACCCCCAAAAGTTTTCCGACGATAAACTGAGCACGGGACACCGGACGGGACAGAATCAACAAACAGGTTTGTTTTTCAATTTCCTTGGCCAACAGGTACGCCCCGGAAAACAGAGAAATTCCCAAACCCGAAATCTGAATCGCCAGGAAACCGAAGTCCGTCAGAATTTTGCGTTGCTCAGCAAAGGACAATGCCCCCAACAAGAAGCTCAGACCCAACAAAGCGATGGCAATCAACACGGCCACCATAAAAACACGTTCACGCAACATTTCGCGCAAAGTGGTGCGTGCCAAAGTCAAAACCTTATACACGGCCCTCCTCCTTTCCTTTCAGAACAGAGAAGGCTTTTTCCAGGCTTTGGAATTCAGCCATGAAGGAGCTTAATACCCCGTCGTACAGAATCTGACCGCGATTGATCACCACCAGATGCGTGCAAAGCTCTTCCATATCCTGCAAAAGATGGCTGCTGAAGAACAGACTGACACCGCGCTTTTGTTCTTCGCGCAGGATGTCTTTCACCATGGCCCGCCCATCAGGATCAAGTCCTGACATCGGTTCATCCAAAATCAACAAATCCGGGCGGGTCAAAATCGCCTGAGCAATCCCGATTCTTTGCAACATACCTTTGGAGTAAGTTCTAAGACGGCGATCACGGGCTTCGAAAAGGTCGACTTTTTTCAGCGCTTCGTGAGCTCTTTCATGGAAGTCCTTCATCGCGGAACCATAGCAAAGATTCCAGTGCAGACGCAGGAATTCCATGCCCGTCAGGAATTCATAGAGATAAGGGCGCTCTGGAAGGTACCCAATGCGGGTTTTGCTTTCACTGGTCAGAGGGGCTCCAAAAAAGTTGATCTGACCACTGTCCGGGCGAATGAAATCAAAAAGACATTTGATGGTGGTGGTTTTACCCGCCCCATTGCTGCCGACAAAGCCGGAAGTTTGGCCTTCGGGCAAAGAGAAGGTCACGTCACGCAACACATGACGGTCCTTTTCAAAAAGACCGCCTTTAAATGTCTTATTCAGCTTTTCAATTGATAATACAGCCATGAAAAACTATGGCTTCAGCTCGATATTCAAAGCTTTCACCATCTCCCTGACAGGATCATACTGTTTGGAGGTGGCTGGCATCAAGTCGCGAGAACCCAAAATTTCAGAGTATGTGTCTTTATTGCGGTTCTGTTCCAGAGCATCAATCAACGCGAACATCAAAGTGTGGGTTGTCTTGGGATAAGCATCATAGAAATCCTGACGAACGCAGAATGGATCATTCGGGATCGGAGCGCTTTTCCACAAAATACGGTATTTCGCTTTTTTATCGGTGCCGAACTTTTCCCAAGCCCCTTGCGTGCCTTTTTCATCGTCACTGAAGACGGCGGCAGCATCGACTTTCTTGGCTTCCAGGAACTGAATGGATGCCTGGTGATTGCCGGTGAATACAACTTCTTTGAAGTCCGTATCACTCAAACCCTCTTTGCGCAGGGCCACCTGAGGATACAAATATCCGGAAGAGGACTTGTCATCAACGAAGGCCACTTTTTTGCCTTTCAAAGCTTTCAGACTTTTGATCCCGGATCTTTGCGGCGTGATGATCATGGAATAGTAGTACGGCTCGTGCCATACCTTCTTTAGAAGGACCTTGGCTTGAGCCTGCTGTTCAGCAAAAACATATGTTGAAGAACTGAAGAAGGCGAAATCCACCTTCTTGGTCTTCATGGCCTCGATCAAGCCGACATAGTTCTTGGAAACGTAGATATTGACCGGAATGTTGAGTTTGGCCTGAAGCTCTTTTGCCAGAGCCAGGCCCTGTTCACGCAGATTCTCGGGATTGCCTCCAGGGATCACGCCAATCGTGATACTGGGAGGGACTGCTTCAGAGGTGCCCTCCGCCGCAAAAGCTGTGGAGATCGAAAGAAGTGTCAGCAGTCCGAGAATAAGTCGTTTCAAAATTCCTCCATGGCCCCCAGGGCCTCGACTGATGATGACTCATTTCTTTCGTTTTTCAAAGCAAGAATGAAGGCTTCAGCAGCGTCACTTTCGGTGAGGCATGGAATATTATAGTCAGTACAAGCTCGACGAATGTCGAAGCTGGCCTCGATCGCACGGCGGCCCGAGGTGGTGTTGATCACAAAGGCCACATCGCCCGACCGGATCTTGTCCACACAGTGAGGGCGGCCTTCATCGACTTTTCTAAGCGAAAGGCAGTTCACACCTTTTTCGTTGAAGAAATTCGCTGTTCCGGTTGTCGCCGACACCCCGTAACCCATGCGCTGAAGTTCACGCGCCAAAGGAAGCATGACTTCTTTGTCTTTATCACGCAAAGAGAAGAACACCTGACCGATTTTTGGAAGTCTTATGTTACTTGAAAGGAAGGCCTTCGCCAGAGCTTCGGAATAGTTCTTTCCGCGGCCCATGCTTTCACCGGTGGATTTCATTTCCGGCCCCAGAATGGAGTCAGATTCCGGGAATTTCTTGAATGGGAATACCACACCCTTTACGGACACGGATTCGGTTTTTCTCCAGTTGAGGTTTTCAAGCTTCAGGTCTTTCTTCTTTTTACCCAGCATCGCCGCCACACCCAGATCAATCAGCGGAATGCCCGTAGCCTTGGCAACGAACGGCACCGAGCGGGAACTGCGCGGATTGGCTTCAAGCATGTACACCACATCGTTCTTCACGGCCAATTGCAGATTCAAGTGGCCGATCACACCGATACGGTTGGCCAGTTGTTTACTGAGGTCTTCGATGCGCTCGCAAGTTTCCGGTTTCAAACGGTGCGGAGGCAACACCCCCATGGAATCCCCCGAGTGAACCCCGGCGGCCTCGATATGCTCGACAATTCCGCCGACCACAACCCAGTCCTCCCCGCGCACCAGATCGACGTCGACTTCCAAAGCACCGGCAAGGAACTGATCCATCAGGCACGGCTTTTCAGGAGAGATGTAGTCTTTGTGGCGCTGGAAGTAAGACAGAAGCTCCTCAGTGTTTTCGATCACTTCCATGCGGCGGCCGCCCAGAACATAACTTGGACGGCAGATCATCGGGTAACCGACATTTTTTTCAATGCGAAGGGCTTCTTCCAAAGAACCGGCCATGCCGGAGTTTGGAATTTCAAAATTCAGTTCACGACAAATTTTAGAGAACAATCCGCGGTCTTCCGCCAGATCGATGGTTTCAAGTGAAGAGCCCAGCAGACGGTAACCGGCTTTCACCAGATCCGGAGCCACCCCAATCGGAGTCTGCCCACCCAGCTGAGCCACAAAACCATAGGGCTTCATAAAGCGCATGATTTCCGAGAGACTTTCCACCGTCAAAGGTTCAAAGAACAACACGTCTGAAGTGTCATAGTCAGTGGAAACGGTTTCGGGATTGGAATTCACCATAATCACCTTGCGACCGTTTTTCTGGAAACCCTTCACCCCGCGCACACAGCTGTAATCAAATTCGATCCCCTGCCCGATGCGATTCGGACCGCTGCCGATCACCACGACAGCATCCGGCGCGTCAACTTTGGCCGAAGCCATTGGCCAGTAAGACGAATAGAAATACGGCGTGGAGGATTCAAATTCACCGGCACAAGTGTCCACCTGCTGATAGCGCGGGAACATCTGATGCTTTTCGCGCAAAGCGCGGATGTCAGCTTCCTTTTTGCCAATCAAAGCTGCCAAACGGGCATCCGTGAAACCCTTGCGTTTGGCCTTCAAAAGAAGATCGACATTGTTTTCAGTGAAATCCGCCCTGAACATTCTTTCGAATTTGATCAGGGCCTCAATGTGCTCCAGGAAATAAGGATTGATGCGCGTCAGTTCCTCGATTTCCGCCACGGTTTTGCCATCACGGAAGGCCTGGAACAGATGATAGATGCGACGGCTGTTCGGATAAGAGATCTTGCCGGTCTCTAGTTCCACCTCTGGAATGGCCTGAGGGTCTTTTTCAAGACTGGCCAAAGCCTTCATCAAAGATTCCTGCAGCGTGCGCCCGATTCCCATGACTTCGCCGACGCTTTTCATCTGGGTGGTCAGGGAGTCCTTTGAGCCCGCGAACTTTTCAAAGGCGAAACGCGGGATCTTGGTAACGATGTAGTCCAAAGCCGGTTCGTAACAAGAAGGTGTTACTTTGGTGATGTCATTTTGAAGTTCATCCAGAGAATAACCAATCGCCAGCAAAGCCGCGATCTTGGCAATCGGGAACCCCGTCGCCTTACTTGCCAGCGCCGAAGAGCGGCTGACCCGTGGATTCATCTCAATCACCACACGTTCTTTTGTCGTTGGGTGAACGGCAAACTGAATGTTGGCCCCGCCTGTTTCAATACCCACTTCATTGATGATCTTGCAGGCCTCATCACGCATGGACTGATATTCACGATCACTTAAAGTCTGCTGAGGCGCCACCGTGATGCTGTCGCCGGTGTGCACGCCGCAAGGATCCAGGTTTTCGATACTGCATACGACCACGAACGTGCCCTTGTGATCACGCATGACCTCAAGTTCATATTCTTTCCAGCCCAGGATGCTTTCTTCCACCAGAACTTCGGACGTCGGACTTTCATGCAGAGCTGTCACCAGCATTTTTTTGTATTCTTCCGGAGAGTAAGCGATACCACCGCCGCCCCCGCCCAGAGTGTAGTTCGGGCGCAGGATCATCGGATAACCCAGTTCATCGGCGATTTGCAGACCGTGTTCGTAGGTGCGGATGAGGTGGCTTTTTGGGTATTTCGCGCCGATCTTGTCCAGCAAACCGCGGAAGATTTCGCGGTCTTCACCGGCTTTGATCACCTGAGGTGTCGCGCCCAGCAGCTGAACTTTATATTTTTGCAGGATGCCCTTGGCATGCAGATCCAAAGCCAGGTTCAGAGCCGTCTGGCCGCCCAGAGTGGGAATCACCGCATCGGGCATTTCTTTGGCGATGATTTTTTCCAGATAGTCGACCTTCAAAGGCTCAACATAAACGCGGGTGGCGATCTCTGGATCAGTCATGATCGTGGCGGGATTTGAATTCACCAGGATGACTTCGAGGCCCTCTTTCATCAGGGCCTTACAGGCTTGAGTGCCGGAGTAATCAAACTCACAGGCTTGTCCAATAACGATGGGTCCAGATCCGATAATAAGAACTCTCTTAATACTGGACTTGCGCGGCACTCTTTCCTCCTCGAACTAGATCCCGAGCTTCCCCTCATTGGAGTAAATGAGCTCAGGCTTCACATGTTTATACTGTTCAAATTTATAACGCATTTTAATCAGGCGAAGCATCAGCAGATCCGGATCCAGATCCGGATCTTTGCGATGACGCTTGGCCTCGCTCAGAATGAACTTCTTCGCACTTTCAGGATGGAAGCAGAAGCCGCGGGTGAAGACATAGGAATCACCCTGAGGGATCAAACGCACTTCAAACAACTCATCCTGGTCAAAGCCGAAAACAAACGGAGACGCCTTCACCACCATCACGTTGGAAGAGAAGAAGCCTTTTTTGTTCTGCAGAATATCCTTGATATAGACGTCGCCGTCCTTGATTTTCACAAACTCGAAAATGGAATGGCGGTGCTGCTTCAGCACTTCCAGAGTTTTCAGCTCTTCCTCAGAGAAACGAAGTTCACGCACCAGAAGGCAGGCCTCCAGCGGCGTCTGACCGAAACCCTTCAGTTCACGGGTGAAAAAATACCAGTCGTAGAACTGCGCCATGCGAGACTCATAGTGCTCGGAGTTTTCATCCAGAGTACCGGCGTTTTCAAAGAACTCTTTTTTGGCCATGGCCAATTCGTCCTTGAATGCGTCGCTGACAAAGTGGTTAAGAATTTTTTCGATCAGTTTTTCGTATTCGTTCATATCATCCGCTCTACAAAGTAGCTAAACAGCCCTGAAGCCTCATGCGGCCCAGGACAACTTTCCGGGTGATATTGTATTCCTAAACACTTGCGTTTTTCACTATAAAAACCTGCCACAGTGCCGTCATTGAGGTTCACATGGGTGACCTTCACGTCAGAAGGCAAAGAAGCCTCTTCCACGGCGTATCCGTGGTTCTGGCTGGTCATATAAATCTGATTAAGCAGGGTGTCGCGAATCGGATGATTGGACCCACGATGGCCGAATTTTAACTTGTAGGTCTTTGCCCCCAGGGCCAGCCCCAGAATCTGGTGTCCCATGCAGATACCAAAGATCGGTTTTACACCCAAAAGTTCGCGAACTGTGCCGATGGCCACTTTTACGTCCGCCGGATCGCCCGGGCCGTTGGTCAGCATGATCCCGTCCGGATTGTAAGCCAGAATCTCCTGAACCGAGGAGCGGCTGTTGAAAATCTTGATTTCAGAACAGCGGTTTTGCAGTTCACGCAGGATGTTTTCTTTGCTGCCAAAATCCAGAACCGCCACCTTCGGGCCCACCATGTTTTCACCGCGGCGGGTTTCTGCTTCTTTGCGGGAAACGATGTACACCCAGTCTTTATCAACAGTCTTTTTTGCGGCTATCAGGCTGTCTGCCTTTTTCAAAGCTTCAGCCTCGGAGCCGGCCTGAACCAGTGCCCCCCAGGGAGTTCCGCCCTGACGCAATCGCAAAGCCAAAGCCCGCGTGTCCAGTTCGGTGAGCATCGGAATTTTATTGTCAGTCAGTCGTTTTTTCCAGGCATGGTCGCGTTCGCTGTCCTGAACTTCCAGACAGATGAAGCCCTCGATCCAGAGCTTCCGCGATTCCCAGACAGCGTCTTCAACCCCATAATTCCCCTGCATGGGGGCGGTCATCACCACAATTTGAGAAAAATAAGACGGATCGGTGGCAATTTCTTCGTAACCGGAGTGGGAGGTGTTGAACACAACCTCGCCGGCGCGATCTTCACCACCCTGCCATTGACCGGTGTAGACTTCCCCACCTTCAAGCACCAGATAGCCGCGCATCACTCCCCCTCTTTCAACGTCATTTGAATCAGACTTTGACGAATCAAAACACCATTGGAAACCTGATCCAGCACCTTGCAGCGCGGATCCTTCAGAACGTCGGAATCAAGCTCAATCCCTTGATTGATCGGACCCGGATGCATGATCAAGGCCTGGTCCGAAAGGGACTGCAGATTTTTGGCAGTGAAACCATACTGGTCACGATAGTCCGCCAAAGAATATTTATTCTCGTGACGCTCCAACTGCACTCGCAACGCCATCGTCGCTGTGGACCACTGAAGGCCTTCCTTCAAAGTGGCAAACACACGACATGGTGGCTGGGCCGGAAGAAATTCTTTTGGACCACACAGAGCCACTTCGTAACCCAGCTTTTCTGCCAGCTCAAAGTGAGAGGCCGCAACCCGGCTGTGGCGAACATCGCCCACGATCAAAAGCTTTTGGCCTGAACACGTGCCCAGATGCTTGCGAAGTGTGTAAGCATCCAGCAACGCCTGCGTCGGATGCCCCTTCTTTCCCCAGCCGGCATTCAGAATCGGGGTGCTGATTTTTTCGGAAAGATCTTTCAGATCCAGATCATCCCCACAGCGGATCACCAAAAATGCTGGCTTCATGGCCTCGACATTCAAAACGGTGTCTTCCAGGGTTTCGCCTTTTTCAAGACTGCTGCCCGCGCTGCCATCCAGGCGCAACGGATGGATTCCCAAACGAGCACAGGCCGTTTCAAAGCTCATGCGGGTGCGAGTGCTGGCTTCAAAAAACAAAAGGGCTCCGGTTTTTCCGAAGCCCTGAATAGGAGCCGATTTTGATGCCGCAACAGAGTCGGCAATAGAGAATAGGAAATCGATTTTTGTTTTTTCAAGCGAACGAAGATCAAGAATGGAGAAATTTTTCCTAGACGACATCTAGAACCCAAGACTAGGTACTTGGGCAGACCTTGTCAATGAACCGTAGAAAAAACTCGGTCCCAACGCACTGAAGGATAGCGATCGCCACCCCATTTCTGCTGCCAATCCAGCGAAAGCCAAATTAAAGCCACGCGGCCCACCACCTGGGTCATAGGAACCGTGCCCCAATAGCGCGAGTCGTCACTGGCATCACGATTATCCCCCAACAGGAAAACCTCTCCTGGAGGCACAACCAGCGGGCCGAAATCTTTGTCGTCTGGAGTTTTCTGGAAGATCACACGCCAGGAGTCGGCACCGGAAGTCTCTTTGAAGATATCAAAGAGTTCCGCATTGGGATTATCGGAAGCCGCATCCAATTTTTCATAAGACACCGGTTCGTCATTCAGAACGAGACGGCCTTTTACGATCTGCACCCGATCCCCAGGTAAACCCACCACGCGTTTGACGTAAGTGACTGACGGCTGATTGGGATAACTGAACACCACGATATCCCCGCGAGCTGGCAAAGTCAGATTCCAGCGCTTGGAAGCAAACGGAATCTGCACACCGTAAGACACACGTGAGGCAAAGATGAAATCACCGGGCTTTAGAGCCGGTTGCATGGAACCTGTCGGGACTTTATAAGCGGTGACCAGAAAGTGACGCACAAAAAGTGCACACACCACTGCCAAAACCAAAGTTGTTAGATATTCCCGCCAACGATTCATCCCTAAATCCTAAACGGACTTGGGCGAGACCTTCAAAGCAATTCTGAGGGCTTTCAATTATTTCTTAGACGACCTATTAATCCAAGGTCTTAAATAAACGGTTGAAGCGGATTTGTGAGGGGTCACACACAAACGTCATTGTCGGCAAAGTGCTGTTACAAGATAGCCAGATAACCGACGCTTTTCCGACCAGATAGTCGTTTTTCACAAAACCCCAGAAACGTGAGTCACTGGATTGGTCCCGGTTGTCACCCATAAAGAAGAACTGATCCGGCGGAACTTGATAGACCTGCACATCGGCCGAGTTTTCTTCACTGAGGAAGCGCACCACGTAGGACTTCTGAGTGTTGTTTTCAGTGAAATAATAAAACTCTTTATTGTTCACCAGGGGGCCCTCGTAAGGAGCCATCTCAAAAGCCTTGCCATTGACTGTAATGCGACCGGCGCGGACTTCAATCTGATCCCCGGGCAGGCCAATCAAACGCTTGATATAATAGACATCCGGATTTTCAGGGTACTTGAAAACCACGATATCCCCGCGCTCAGGCGTTGACCATTGCACCAGCCACTTGTCACTGAAAGGGATGTGCAGACCGTAAGCGAATTTTTTTACCAGAATGTGGTCATGGATCAGAAGATTCGGAATCATGCTCCCGGACGGGATCACGAAGGGCTCAAACAAGGCCCAGCGCACTCCCATCACCAGCAGAATCGGAAACAAGAAAGTCAGGATCGCCTGATTCCATGTTCCTTTCAGATTGGGAGTGGCCTTGGGTTCAGACATCTAGTTCACAGAGTGGAAGAAACGTCCCCAGCGGATGGTCAGCGGGTTGCACAGGAACGGAAGCATCGGCACCGTTTCTTCGCAACTTAGCCATACGAACATCGCACGACCCAGGATGTTTTGTTTTGGCAGGAAACCCCACACACGGCTGTCTGAAGAATTCATGCGGTTGTCGCCCATGACAAACAGATGGTCATCCGGAATGGTCACCGGGCCAAAGGTTTCATAGATATCACCCTTGCGAAGAAGGATGGCATGCTCTTTACCTTCTTTGGCAGCTTTGCCCGCCGGCAGGACTTCAGTGAACTCGACGTAGTTTTCTTTGCTATCATTGATATTGCCATCACGCTGGAAGTCCGCATCGCGAAGCCATGCAAAGTCATCCATGTTGGCTGGAACCTTTTTTTCAACCGGTTTGTCGTTGATATAAAGAGTCCCGTTTTCGTAGTAAACCTTGTCGCCCGACTCGCCCACGATGCGTTTGATGAAGAAAGTGCTCATGTCTTTAGGATATTTAAAGACAATCACTTCCCCACGCTCAGGTTCGTTGAATTTCACCAGCCATTTTTCGCTGAAAGGAACACGCAGACCGTAAGTCAGCTTGTTCACGAAGATATGGTCATGAATCAAAAGCGACGGCAGCATCGAGCCCGATGGAATCACGTAAGCTTCGATGAAGCCCCAGCGAATGAACAAAGCGATGAACACCGCCAGGAACAAAGAGCCCCAACCCTCTGTCCAGAAGTGTTTCGTTCTAAAGTCCCAGCTTTTTGGTTGTTTGTCGCTCATGTTGATTCTCCTAGTCTTCGACTTTCAGGATCGCGAGGAAGGCTTCTTGAGGGACTTCGACATGGCCGATGGCCTTCATGCGCTTCTTACCCTCTTTTTGCTTTTCCAGAAGCTTACGCTTACGGGAAATATCACCACCATAACACTTGGCGGTCACGTCTTTTCTGATTGCCCCCAGAGTCTCACGCGCGATGATCTTGGCACCGATAGCTGCCTGGATCGCCACCTGATACATCTGACGAGGAATCAGTTCTTTCATTTTTTCAGCCAGCAAGCGGCCACGGTTTTGCGCCTTGGATCGGTGAACGATCAAAGACAGGGCATCGATAGCCTCACCGTTAATCAGAATATCCAGCTTCACCAGGTCTGATTCCTCAAAACCGACGAATTCATACTCCAAAGAAGCATAACCTTTGGAGATGGATTTCAAACGATCGTAGAAGTCCATCACCATTTCATTCATCGGCAACTTGTACTCAATGATGACTTTTTTGTCGGTGACGTATTCCATCTTCTGCTGGATACCACGCTTGTCCTCGCACAGCTTCAGAATGCCGCCGATATAATCAGTCGGCGTGTGCAGGGTCACTTTTACATACGGCTCTTCAAACTTGGCAATCTGGGTTTCCACCGGCATACCGGACGGATTTTCCAGCATCATCTCGGTGCCGTCTGTTTTTGTGATACGGTAAACAACCGTCGGCGCCGTGGTGATCAGATCCAGATTGAATTCTCGCTCAAGACGCTCTTGAACGATTTCCATGTGCAACAGCCCCAGGAAACCGCAACGGTATCCGAAACCAAGTGCCGCGGATTTTTCAACCTCGAACGTCAAAGACGAGTCATTCAGACAAAGTTTGTCCAAAGCGTCCTTCAGGTTTTCGTATTCAGAAGCCACGACCGGGAAGATACCGGCAAAAACCATCGGCTTGATACGCTGGAAACCTGCCAAAGGCTGGGTCGCCGGGTGTTTTGCGGAAGTGACGGTGTCACCCACCTGAACGTCACGGATATCTTTAATACCACAGACGATGAAGCCCACTTCACCCGCCTCAAGAACATCCTGCATTAACGGGAATGGTTTGTACTTACCCATGCGCAGAACTTCATAGTCACGATCGGTGGCCATGAACTTGATCTTGTCACCTTTTTTGATCACGCCGTCGACCATACGAACCAGGACAACAACGCCCTGATAAGCATCAAACCAAGAGTCGAAAATAAGAGCTCTTGGTGTCAGGCTGCGGTCCGCTTTTGGTGGCGGAACTTTTTCAACGATCGCTTCCAGAATATCGGTGATACCGATCTTTTCTTTCGCCGACGCGTGAATGATCCCTGTGCAATCCAAGCCGACAGTGTCTTCGATCTGCTTCGCAACACCTTCTGGATCTGCGGACGGAAGATCAATCTTGTTCAGAACAGGAATGATCTCAAGATTATTTTCCATGGCCAGATAAACGTTCGCCAGGGTTTGTGCTTCCACCCCTTGAGCGGCGTCAACGACAAGAATCGCGCCTTCACAAGCGGCCAAAGAACGGGACACTTCGTAAGAGAAGTCCACGTGCCCCGGTGTATCGATCAAGTTGATCTGATACATGTTGCCGTCTTTGGATTTGAAATCCAGACAGACTGTTTGAGCTTTGATGGTGATGCCGCGTTCGCGCTCAAGTTCCATGTTGTCGAGGAACTGATCCTTTTTCTCACGATCCGACAATGAGCCGGTGGCGGAAAGAAGACCGTCAGCCAAAGTAGATTTGCCGTGGTCGATGTGAGCGATAATAGAGAAATTGCGTATGTATTTAGGATCCATGGGCGGTAGTATAAATAAGAAGCGCCGAGTTGCTAGTGACAACTCGGCGCAATGATTAAGGTTTTATAAAAATTTAAGCCAAAGTCTTTACAGCGTCTTTCAGCTGGTCGACCTTGTTCAGGCGCTCCCAAGTGAAGGACTCTTCGTTACGACCAAAGTGGCCGTAAGCCGCTGTCGGGCTGTAAATCGGTCTTAGCAGGTCCAGATCCTTTGTAATGCGAGCTGGGCGCAAATCGAAGACCTGGCGGACCGCTTTTTCAAGCACTTCCGGGCCAACTTTGCTTGTTCCGTAGTCATTCACAGTGATGCTGACAGGCTCAGCCACACCGATCGCGTAAGCCACCTGAACCAGGCAGCGTTCCGCAAGACCCGCTCCCACGATGTTCTTCGCGATATGACGTGATGCGTAAGCGGCAGAGCGGTCCACTTTGGAAGGATCTTTACCAGAGAACGCGCCACCACCGTGAGCACCGTGACCACCATAAGTGTCCACGATGATTTTACGACCGGTCAAACCCGCATCACCCATTGGACCACCCGTTACGAAACGGCCTGTTGGGTTGATGAAGAATTTGGTTTTGGAGTCGATCCAGTTGCCTGGGATGGATTTTTTGATCAGCTCTTCAGTGATGAACTCCTGGATTGTGGAGTTGGAAACACTGTCGGCGTGCTGAGTGGAGATAACCACTGCATCGATGCGTTTTGCAATGCCGTTTTCGTACTGAACAGTCACTTGGGATTTTGCATCCGGGCGCAACCAGTCCACTTTGTTGGCTTTGCGAAGAGCCGCCAGGTCTTTCACCAGTTTGTGAGACATCGCGATGCTCAAAGGCATCAGCTCTGGAGTTTCGTTCACAGCGTAACCGAACATCAGACCCTGATCACCAGCGCCTTGATTGTCAGAAAGAGTTTCTTTAACGCCCACCGCGATATCCGGGGACTGCTGACCCACGGCAATCATCACGCCGCATGTTTTGTAGTCAAAGCCCTTGTCAGAGTGGTCGTAGCCAATGCGTTTTACAACATCACGAGCCACTTCAGAGAAGTTCACTTTTGCCGAAGTTGTGATCTCACCGGCAACAACCACCAAACCGGTTGTCAGCAGGGTTTCACAGGCAACACGGCCCTTCGGATCCTGAGCCAGGATGGCATCCAGAATACCGTCAGAGATTTGATCGGCCATTTTGTCGGGGTGACCTTCGGATACAGATTCACTCGTAAAGAGATAGTTTTTCACTGCGTTCGTTCCTCATTAGGGAATGGTGTTAATGAGCTCGGCCCCCTCTGGGACCATCCTAAAATACAGTCAAATTGAGCTGGAATTTAGCGAGCGGCCAAACTATCAAAAGCACCCGGAGGGGTCAAGGATCCTTGGGTTTGTGGTGATAAAAATAAGCCAGTTCTAGGAAAAACACTGTAAAGCCTCCAACCAGGCCGATCAGCCCCAGGCCAATCATAAACTGAGCCAGGGTGCGCCCCAGTTCGCTGATCGAGGATTCCGGCACCAAGCCCTTGTTCTGAAACAGGAACATCAGCATATAGGCCCCGACAGAAAGAAAGGTCCACACCACCGCATGAAAGCGTTTGGTCAGCAGCCCCACGATCAACGGCAGCACCGCAAACCAGATCAGTGTCGGAGAGAAAAATCCCCCTGTAAAGAACGAGAAGGAAAACTGAAAGACCATCCCCGAGATCACCATGTTGTAGGCGGCCACCGGCATGGAGCGGGTCCAACGGTAAACCAAAGGAGACAGGGCGTGCAAAATCGAGCAGGTAAAGCCGATCTGAGCCAGGGTCGGATCTTCAACGAAAAATAAAGAGATGAAGCTGTAGGTCCACATCAGCAGACCGGTAAGAAGCGTGATCAGAAGCAGCAGGCGCCATTTATAGTGACGGACGTGCAGGTCTTCCTTCACATCCAGGGAAAAAAGGGAGGTTCCCCAATGAATCTGTTCTTCCTGTTCCAAGCAACGTTCCAAAATACAAGAGGTGGATAATTCCACCTCCTTAGTATAATCGCGGATCAGAAAATTTGCACGAAAATCACGCCGCCTTTTTCCAGCGTGAGAACGTCTCCTGACGTGCTCCCTTGGTGAGTTCTGGCTTTTTGTGATCCTTGTATTGCTTGTTGGTCTTCAAAAACTGTTTCTCCATTTTTTCGGCACATGCGTCCACAGCACCATAGACATCAGGACCGTATGCAGTCGCCTTGAAATATTTTTCGCGGGTGTTCACGGAGATCTCAACGCAGAATTCATTTTTTACCTTACTGAAATACACGTTGCCGTAACCTTCTCTAAGCAGGAAGCGCCCCACCTCGGCCATTCTTTCTTCTGTGTAGGTCTCAAGGGATTCAGAGTGGTCCAGATGCTTAAAGGTGTAGTTGAGTTTCATGTTTTCTCCTTCTCAGCCCCTTTCAAGGCCTTTGATTGCTTGCTGGACTTCTTATCGGTCCAGCCGGACTAAAGATGAGCCCTATTTTGAGACTCATTTGGTTTTTCTTTGGGTTAATAAACAGGCCTTAAAAATTTCATCGTCCTGCTTATTGTTGAGATATTTGGCAACCGGGCTCATGGCGGCAAAGGCCTCTTTGCACTGACCACGGCTGAATTCGAGCTTTGCGTCGAAATAAGAATCACGAAGGGCCGCGGGCAGTCGATCCACCGTTCTGGGCTCAGCTTCGCCGCTTTCTATTTTTCGTTTATATTCACGGAGCGCATTTTCTGACTTGCGGCGCAGTTCCCGGATGTCAGAATACTTCGGCACATGGGACGGGATCTTGCGGGACGTGTCCAAAGCCCCCTCATAGTTGCCGGCTTCGAAATACACCTGCGCCTTTTCGTGCAGGGCTTCGATTTCAGCAGGATCCATTTTGTGTTTTTTGGAGCCAAAGGGGTTGGCAATCAGCCCCAGGGTCAGTCCCGTCAGGGCCACGGCATACATGGCGATGTTAGCTGGCTTGATCATGGAAAACTTATCGGCAATCCCGGACCAAAGATGAGGTTTTTCCATGTTCCAAAAAGAGACGGGCCCCTGTCGGAGCCCGCTCAATTCTAACTTGGGATGGTCACCATTTTTTTATAAAATTCCAGAAGCTTTTTAGCCCCATGAACCAGATTGGCCTCCCAATCATTGTGGGCATTGTGATCCGCCCCGTCGGTGATGTACTTCAGTGAGATCAGCTGCACGTTCATTTTGCGACAAACCTTGGCCAGGGCATAACCTTCCATGTCCACCAGCTCGCAAGGCACTTTTGGAGTGCCGGTTTCAAAGCTGTCCCCTGTGCCACACACCCCATGAGACAGCTCCGGGAAGTAAGGAATCAGGTCAATCGCTCCTGGAAGCGGATCAAACGGTGTTTCACCGACCTTGAATCCCAAAGGGGAAATGTCCATGTCTCTTTGCACGAAGCTTGAAACCTCGACAAGGTCATGGGTTTTAAAACGGGAACTGCCCGCGGTTCCCAGGTTGATCATGACTTTGCACTTGGTTTTATGAATCACATCCATAGCCACCAGCGCGGCATTCACTTTGCCAATGCCGGTATAGACCACAGGGATATTTTCTTTTTCAAAGAAGCCCTGAGACTCGCCCGGAAGCGCCATCACCAAAGCCACGTCATTAATATTGAACAAGCGAAGCCACCTTTTGATCGTTGTAGGTCATCTTGTTAAGGAACGTCAGATTGACCAGAACTGCCACTGACTCCACGGAGTACCCGGCCAGCAGACAGAGGTCAATCGCCGCCTGCAGCGTGCCACCGGTCGCCAGAACATCATCCACGATCACCACATTCCCGCGGCCCGGAGGAAGCTCAATTTCAGCTGTACCGTACTCCAGAGCATAGGAAACCTTGCGCGTCGGAGGCGGCAGCTTCCCCGCTTTACGAATTGGCAGGAAGCCTTTTTTGTGAGTCGCCGCCATGTGGGCTGCCAGGATAAATCCACGGGATTCAATGCCGGCGAAATAATCCACATGAGTCAGATCGACGTGCTTTAAAAGATTGTGGGAAACAAAACTGAGGGCTTCAGCGTTTTGCAGCAGCGGGGACATATCACGGAAAATAATCCCTGGCTTGGGGAAATCAGGAACATCACGAATCAGGCTCTTTAAATCCACGGGCCACTCCTTGGCAGTTGCACCCTTATTCTTAAGGGAAACCCTGCTGTGAGTAAAGGAAATCTATTCCACCATCAAGCCCGGAAAATAAAGAGGCGCGCGGAACTGCGCTGGTTGATATACCAGCGCAGCCACATTCACACTGCGCTGACCTTCGGGCCCAACCCAGTTTTCCAGAATGTTTTTATAGCCGGAAGACGCCTTGAGCAAGGCCAGGCCCACTTCAAATTTCTTTATCAGACCTTTGGCGTCCGAATGCTTTTTTGAAAAGTGCACATAGATGGGCTCTTCACTCATCTCGATGATGACTTTGAACCGGTCCCGGAATTCCGGTTTGTTTTTCAGATAATAATAGAAAACATATTCATCGATAGCGACATATCCAACGCGCCGGGAATTCAGCATCATCAGACTGGTCAGATCATTGGCCGTAAAGACTTTGTTGATTTTGGAGTTTTCATCAAACTCCACCCCGAAGGGAAATCCATTCGGCAGCGCCACAGTGCGCCCCTCAAGATCTTTCACCTTTTGCACCTTTGTTGAGGTCCCCGTGCGCAAAGCAACGATCAAACCCTTGCTTTTGAAAAGTGGCTCTTTGGGAAAAAGAAAATCCGCATCCATCTCTTTGCTGCGCGCAGAATTAAAGCAGGCCACAAACTTACCACTTTGGGTCTGCGCCAGACAGCGCGGATAAGGCACTTGAAAAAGCTCCACATCCTCACCGACATTCTTAAAAGCGGCCCGCACAATATCCACGGACATGCCCACAGCCCGCCCCTTCTCGCGAAAAGCAAACGGCGGCCAAGAATCCTCCACCATCAACTTCACAGGAGCACACCAAGCGTCAAAACAAACAAGAATTACCAGCAAGAAACCAAATCGACCCATCCCTGCTACTTAACAAACCAAGAACCCTCAATACACCTTACACTTAAGTAATCACTAAACAATCTCACCGACACTTTCGGAACAAACCCCAAAAAGCTCCCCATTCCCCTCCCAACGCGAAAGCAACACCATACGCAAAGAGCTTCCTTCCTCAAAAAAAAAGAAACACTTCGAACATCAGCATGAGGGCTTGGGATGAGCTATCCCGGGTCGACTGCGAGTTCCGCAGCGAGGAATAAAACGACGAGAAACAAGAAGGGGAAAAACGAGCGAGGACTGTCCGAAGCAGACGGCCCGGGATAGCTCATCCCAAGCCGTTCTTCGCAAAAGACTAGAAGTACTTCTTACGTTGAGAAGAAGGAAGAATCTTAAGAACGTCGCGGTATTTGGCCACCGTACGACGTGCGATCTGAATACCTTCGACCTTCAGCAAATCCACGATCTTTTGATCGGACAATGGATTTTTCGGATCTTCCTTGGCCACCAGATCCTTGATTTTGATTTTAACTGACTCGGAAGCCAGTGAATCACCATCCGAAGAGCTGATACCGGAATTGAAGAAGTATTTCAGTTCGTAGATACCCTGTGGTGTGTGCACGTATTTCGCCGTGGTCACACGGCTGACCGTGGATTCGTGCATGCCGATATCATTGGCGATATCACGCAGAACCATCGGTTTTAAGTGCTCAGAGCCTTTTTCAAAGAACTCGCGCTGGTGTTTTACGATCGACTCAGTCACCTTGTAGATCGTGCGCTGTCTTTGGTGAATGGACTTGATCAACCAAACGGCAGAACGAAGTTTTTCCTGGATATAATCCTGGGTCTTGTCGCCGGTGGTTTTGCCACCTTTAAGCATGTTTTTATAGAAGTTGGAGATTTTCAAACGCGGCAAACCGTCTTCATTCAAAGACACCACGTAATCATCACCCACTTTGTAAACGTAAACATCCGGAGTCACATAGTGCGTGTCACTGCTGACAAACGCACGACCCGGCTTTGGATCCATCGCATAGATGATTTTGCAGATTTCCACGATGTCTTCAACGTCGCGGTTCAGGGCTTTGGCGATGGCCTCGTAGTTTTTCTTTTCCAGATCCTTCACATGATTTTTGATCAGCGTGACCAGATCGTGGGTGTCCTCTTCCATGTGTTTGGCCTGGATCAGCAGACATTCCTGCAGATCGCGGGCACCCACACCCGGGGGATCAAATTCGTGAATCAGGGTCAGAGTGTCTTCCAGCAGGGCCAGATCCACTTTTTCCTCTTCAGCGATCTGCTCCAGAGGAACTTTGATATACCCGTCATCATCAATGGCGCCGATCAGGGCGTCTGCGGCTCTTTCCTCTTCTTCAGAGAAGCCGTTCATTTTAACTTGCCAGTAAAGGTGATCGTGCAGGGTTTGAGACGCCGTGATGACGTTCTCATAGTTCATGATCTCTTCAGAACCCGCCATGCCGGACTGTGGAGGCTTTTGGTTGGCTTCGATGTAGGATTCCCACTCGAATTCATCCTGCTTTTGCGGATCCTGAATGTTCTGCTGGTCCGGAGTTTCGGAATGCTCAACTTCGTTGGCAGCCTCTTTGGTTCTTTGAAGGTCTTCTTCTTTCAGCGCGGATTCGGCTTCTTCCAGAATAGGATTTTCTTCCAGCTCGGAGCGCACAGCCGACTCCAACTCCATACGCGACATCTGCAAAAGCTTGATCGCCTGTTGCAGCTGTGGAGTGATTACCAGAGACTGGCTCAGGTTCATCGTCTGTCGAAGAGCCATTAAAATTTCCCTTTCCCAAGAACCGTAACAGCCGGGATGGCTTTACAGCTTAAAGTTTTCGCCGAGATAGAACTTACGTGCCAATTCGGAATTTGCGATTTCATCAGAACTTCCGCTGACCTGAATCTTCCCGTCCTTCAATATATAAGCATAGTCGCAAATGCCCAAAGTCTCACGCACGTTATGATCTGTGATCAGAACTCCTATACCTTTGGCCTTAAGTTCGCGGATGATATTCTGGATGTCAGCGACCGCAATGGGATCGATCCCCGCAAAGGGCTCATCCAGAAGAATGAACTTCGGCGACCCGGCCAGGGCGCGGGCGATCTCCACACGGCGGCGCTCCCCCCCGGACAGGGCATAGCCATAACTGTCGCGGATGTGACCGACGTGGAAGTCCCCAATCAACTGTTCCAGCTTTTCAGAACGGGACGCCCCAGAATAACCATGAGCCTCCAGGGCCACGATGATATTTTCTGCCACGGTCAGTTTGCGGAAAATGCTGGGCTCTTGAGCCAGATAGCTCAGACCCACGCGGGCGCGTTTGTACATCGGCTCCTGAGTGATATTGGTTTCATCCAGGTTGATCGTGCCGGAATCCGGCTGAACCAGACCCACGACCATATAGAACGAAGTGGTCTTGCCGGCACCGTTCGGGCCCAGCAGGCCTACAACCTGACCGGACTCCACAGAAAAAGAGGCGCCATCAACGACCTTGCGCTTTTTAAAGGACTTAGAAATGTCTTTGATGGTGAGCATGCTCATTGATCTTTATTCTCCACCTTCGCTCGTACTCGTTCCACTTTAACCTTTTTTCCGCCTTCAAGGAAGACGATTTCCTCTCCGGTCAGCTCATCATTATTCTGGATCACCTTGGGGCGACCCTTGAACGTGTACTGATTTGCCAGCAGGTCCAGATTCACACTCTCGGAGGTGGCGAATTTGTCCACGTCACTGACGCGCACCCCGCCTTTCACCGCCACGGAACTGAGAATATCCGCGCCCTTTCCATAAAGGAATGAAGCCTCGGGCCCTTCCAGTTTCATGTTGTCATAGTTCATGCGAACAGCCCCGAGGAAGCGGGCCTCGCGGCTTTTACCGCTGAATTCGGCGCCGTCCGCGGAAATATCAAAAGTTTTTCCGTCCTTCATCGGCTTTTGCGCCGTCACCTTGTTCTGAATCAGCATCTTGGACTGCTCAACCAGAACCTTCATGCTGGCGCCCTTTAAAAACAGACCGCCGCCGGAAGAATCCCTAGGCCCCTCCATCAGCACCTGCTCGGGGCTGACTATTTGACGGGTCTTTGACGAATAAAAAATTGATGGCGTCTTAAAAACATAGCCGTTCTCGGACTTGGTCACGACATTTCCGATAACACTCAGATCTTTGGATTTATCGTCGATGGTACCCTCATCCCCGGTGACGGTGAACTCGAGCTTTTCCTGGTTATAAAAAAGCACCCGCACTTGCTGCAGACTCCACTTGCCGCCGGCCTGACTGCCCTCAGCAGAGACCGCAAACAACTCCCAGTCCCGATTGCCGGACTGGCTTTCCACCAAGTGCACGCCGCCCATTTTTTGATCGGCCAGACTGGAAGGACCCGGATCTTCCTTGATGCCCTTTTTCTTGCGTTCTTTGGCTTCTTTGTCGCGTTTTTCAACCCGCTGGCGCAGGGCGACCTCGTCCTCATGCTCCAGATGCGATGGGAAAATAATAAGAATCTCGACGAACAAAGCGACGAGAAGAGCCAGAAAAATATAATTCTTATATTTACCCATAGATGACAAGAATCTTAAACCATCACAGACCCGCGGTCAAAACTTCCGCGTCGGATGCTGTACCGGGATGAAAAACAAAAAGCCCGGTTTTCACCGGGCTTTCATGTATTTTTATTCTTAATTCGAATTCGTTTCCTGAGGAAGCTTGGTCACCGCAAAGTTGATTTCGCCAGCCCCGGCCTCTGTCACAGTGAACAGAACCTTTTTGACCGTCAGGAAATCCACGCCTTTGTCGGCCTGAATTGTGACTTTGCTCCAGGCGTTGGGGTCTTCCTCCGCCTCTCCACGTGTGGTTTCGACCACGTCGCGAATCTTGTTTTGAAGCTTGCCTTCCTGTTCGGTACGGGATTTCACCAGAGCCTCAGCCAAAGTGTCCTTCAGCTTGGGAATCAGCCATTCTTCCGTGCCCTTGACTTCGTCAAAGGTCGCCACCACGTCCCTGTCCAGCAGAATCTCGTTGCTGGAAATCGTGATGACGTGAGCAGGCTTCAGCTCACGCACGCTGGTGGCCTTTGGCAAAACCACATCCTTCGGGATGTAAAGAATTTCACCCGTGGCATTGTAGTTCTGCAGCAGGAAAATAACCAAAACCGTGAACATGTCGACCATCGCTGTCAGTGACAGCAACGCCGTCACGTCACGCTTCCCTTTTTTCTTGCTTAAAATATTGTGATAACGATGACGTTCACCAGGTCTGAAGATGGCCATTACTGCGGCCCTCCCGTCGCAACGGATATTGCCGAGAACCCTGCGGTCAGACAGTTATCCATTGCCTTGATGAGTTGTTCATAGGGGATGACGTCTGCAACGGAAACAATCGCATCCACTTTTTCAGGATACAGCTGTTTCACACGCTGCAGTTGCGCCACAAGACCCGCTTCATCAAATTGTTCGTTCACCATGGGAAGGCTGATCACTTGTTTCCCAACAGTTAAAACATAACCCATTTCCTTCACATCCACTTTCAGCACCACATCGGCGTTCGGTGGAGGTGTCGGATTGGGTTGCGTGTCCGATTTCTTCCCATAGAGGGAACTACCAATTTGAATCATAGACACTTGAGTCCAAACGGCCGTGATAAGCAGGAACGTGATAAGAACGCTCATCAAGTCGATGAAAGGCACGAGGTTCAGCTCGATATTCTTTTTTCTGCCGCTGGAATCGCCGCTATCTATGTGAGCCATTGAAAACCTCTGTTAGTCTTTGATTTTTTCTCTGTTTGCAACAACCAGGTTCAACAGACTCATGCTGGTCTCAACCACTTCATTTTCTGTTTTCTGGATGCGGTGCTGGAACAGACCGTAAGCCACGATAGAGATGATCGCCACCAAAAGACCAAACGCCGTACAGTTCAGGGCGTGGGAAATACCTTTGGAAAGTTCCAGAGCTTTGGTTGCAGGATCGGCTGCCGCCACCGCACGGAAGGAACCGATCATACCGATAATCGTTCCAAGAAGACCCGCAAGTACGGCCACGTTACCGAAGACCGCCAGGAAGGAAGTCCAACCTTCCACTTTTGGCATTTCGCGCATCACTGCTGCATCCATTGCCACTTGCACTTCTTCATCAGGACGCTTGTTCATCGCCTGAACAAGACCCGCTTTTACTGTATTAGTCAAAGGAGCCGGGCGAGCATCACAATAGCTGATGGCCTGGCGCAGATCGCCAGCTACAACCATTCTGAAGATCTGGTCAGTGAACTCTTTTTTGTCCACGGCAAGATTTTTAAGCTTCATCATTCTTTCGATGATCACAAAAAGCGCCAGAATGGCGATAACTGCGATCACGTACATGACGAAACCACCCTCGGCGAAAGCACGCTGGATGAAATTCATGTTGTCTACTGTAACTGTTGGGTTCACGGGAAGTTCTCCTTCTTAAAAACTTTAATTAATTAGCCTGATTCAAAACAAACGGGTACGCCTGTACTTCAGCTGTCATTCCGGTCGGTGGCTCTGGGAACACCCAGCTTGCCAGACGACGGCGGATACATTCTTCCACTCCAGGGTTGCCCAGTGTGGAATCGACAACTTTCACGTTGCGTGCCTGACCTCGCTCGATGATCTCCCAAGCAAGAATCACTTTACCTTCCATCTTCTTACCCTTCTCAAGAGTGTTCAAAGCCCGCTCGTAGCAGCTTTTCACCTCGTTAAGTTTAGAGCGGATCACACGACGGATAGCTTCTTTGTCAATGGTAGCGTCGAAGGATTCTTCAGCACCACCGCCTTCGATAGCCACTGTGGTCTTCGAACCGAAGCCCTCAGACGCACCGTAAGCAGCCTGACCTGACCCACGACCCTTGGTGCCGATTCCGGCGATACCTTGAGTTGCGGTCCCTTTTCCACCAGCTCCGGCATCCTTGAATTTGGATCCCAGATCATCACCAGCACGGTCTTCATTGAAGCCCGCCGTTCCGGTCGCCTTGTCGGCCATACCCAGAACCTCACCGGCTCCAGAGTAGGCTTTGTCGATGTTGGCGCGGCTGCCACCGCCACCGAAGGCGCTGAACAGACCCACTTTGGAAAGATCTTTGTTGGAAGACTGAGCATTCGCACCGGCCGTGTTACCCGTTTTGATCGCGCCCCCCTGACGAGTGGACGTGAACTTCTTGGTGCGGTCTTTCGCGTTGGGCTTCGGAGCCACTTCGCTGGCTCTTGCCGCCACTTGGGCACGCTGAGCCTGCTGTCCGGTCGTTCCTTTTTTCTGTGCTTCCTTGTTCGCATCAGCCACAACCACTTTCTTAGGTGGAGGCGGAGTCGGCGTCGCCACCGGTTGCGGCGGCGGAGTCGGAGGCACTGGTGGAGGAGGCGTCGGGGTCGGCGTTGGCGCCGGCGGTGGATTAGTGAACACCACCTGGGCAATACGCTGAACCTCTTCCTGCTTGTTTTCCTGCCAGTCTTTCGGAATGGTTGCGGAAATATACAAAGCCAGCAGTCCCACGATAATCAGGGACATTGCCAAACCCGTCATTTCAGAACCGGAAAGCATCATTGGAAGCATCGGCACCGTTGGCGCCTGCGGAACGAAGCGGATGTAAAGGCACAGGTTTCCACCCGGCAGATTCACACACAGCATTTCGTTCTGATCCACGCGCACACTGTAACCGTTGCCGCCCTTTTGTGCCTTGCCGGATTTGGCAAGGTCTTCCACGTGCTGGGTCACGCCGCCAGAGATCACCATTTCGGTGTCCATCTCGTTGGTGGTGTTCACACGCAGACCTGCAGACATGTCCAGCAGCGGATAACCGCGCGGCACCAGTCCGTCAGGAAGAGCCACAGACAAGTCCCCGCCCGCATTCACGCGGATGGTTTTGTTGCCCTTGAAATGATAAGTCGTCAGAATGCGCTCTTTCCAGGTGACCAGAACTTCGACCGTCGTGCCTTTACCAGGCTTCAGGTGCGATTTCAGATTCTGAATCTCGCTTGGAGGAGCGAATGTTTTGCTTTTCTTGGCCTTTTTGTAAGAAGAGCGTTCTTTGCGGATCTCAGGTTTTACCGGAGCCGTAGTCAGAACAGGCTTTTCCTCGGCCTTCGGAGCTTCCACTGGAATGCTCGGAGTCACCGCCGGGATCACCGGAGTGACTTTGATTTCTTCCGTCTTCACCACGGCCGCAGGCGGCATGGAGGGCTCCGGCTTTGGCGGAGGTGGCGCTGGCACTTCAGCCACTGGAGCCACAGCTTCAGAAGCTGGCGCGCCCGGAACCACTTTAGGCTTCGGCACACCCACAAAGAAGGCAATACGGAAAGGACCCACTTCGATTTCATCGCCAGAAGCGATGGCTTCATCCAGAACAGCCTGCCCGTTTTTGAAAGTCCCCTGAGAGGAACCCAAATCACAGACATACCATCCGTTGTCACGAAGTTCGATCAGACAGTGAATGGGTGAAACGCCGTCGGCATCCAGATCCAGATGCACTTCAGCATTGTGTCCGACCACGATTTGATCCTGATCGAACTGTTTAACACCAACGAGCTGATTGTTTTTGAAAATTCTAAATATTAACGGCGATCTCAATTAGCACCCCGGACCCGCTGGATATCCTCTGTTGTTCGTCTCATCTCGGGTAAAAAGTTTTCTCTCAACTTGATCAATCTCTTATAGTTGAAGTTTTTCTTCTGAAAGAGATAAAACAGTTCCGGCTTTTGCGTCGACCCCTCAACCAACTCGTCCTCGAAGTTCAGCGTCGCTTTCTTCTTCGTGGTCGTTGTCGTTGTTGTGGTCGTGGTCGTCGAGGACCGAGAGGATGACTGCGCATGGCTCACTTCGAAAATGAAAAGTGCGGCCAGCATAATTGTCATGTGTCTTACGTATCGCAACATAGTCCTCACCCGATCCTTCACTCTATTTTATCCCAGCTTTCGCCTTATTTTCCAAAGCAATAATGCGATTACGGCTATCTGCAGGTCCACCTACAAACTTTAGTCTGTTAATGACTTCCAAACCGTCCTGATACTTCTGCATGTGATCGACCAGCAGAATGGCGTAGTTGAACAGCACCTCTTTGTTGTTACCGCTGTCTTTCAAAGCCGCCTTGTACATATCTTCAGCACGGTCCAGTTTTCCCTGAGCCGTCAGTGCAATACCATAGTTGTTCAAAACGCGAGGATCACGCACACCCTTGCGATAGGCCGTTTCCAGCACAACTCCGGCTTTCGCGAAGTCACGTTCCTGAACATAGATCGCGCCCAGATTTGCGGCTGCCACCGCTTCGTCATTGTTGATATCCAAAGCTTTGCGGAAGGACTTCACAGCATCACGGCGTTCGTTTTGCGCCAGCTGGACGATGCCCAGATTGGAGTAAAGCTCTGCTGTTTTGGGACTGGAGCTGATGGCTTTCCCCAACAGGTAACGGCACAGATCAAAACGTCCACGTTTATAGTGATACATCGCCAGGGCATTCAGGGCGCGGGCATCATTCGGGGACTGGGTCAGAATCTGCGTCGAAGCCTGATAGATTCTTTCATCAGACTGGGACTTGATCGCCTCATTCAACGCCGCATATTGAGAGGGCGCGGGTGGAGTCACCGGACGAACCGGCTCGACCTTTTCCAGATCCTTGAACTCATCAACCTCCACTTTCGGGGCTTCCGCCACTGCTGTTTTGGTTTCTTCTGCGGTTTCTTTGGTTGGACTGGAAGAACAAGCCGCCAGTGCCAGCAAACTGAAACAAGTGATTATTCTTTTCATTATTGACCTATCCAATTCACCAGACGAATGTCAGAGCCCACTTCGCCACCGTTATAATAACCCTTTGGATCCTTGCTGTTCATGTACTCATAAGCAGACTTGAAGCCGTCGTTGTACACTTCCAGTTCCAGACCGCGATCCACCGTGGCCTTGTAACTTTCACGAGCCTTGGAGTTGAACGGTTCTGCGAACTTTTCCACACCCGCCTTGTACTGCTTCGTTTCTTCTGCGTTCAGCCCCGGAGGCAGTGGCGCATTGATGATCGCCTGAGCCATATTCAAGTTGGCATCGCCCAGAATCGAAAGCGAGCTTACGATTTCTTCTGCACTGTCATACTTGATCACTTCCGCCAGTTCGCCGGTCAACTTGGTCAGCAACGCGACTTTCTTGTCAGCCGCGGCCTTCTGTTTGGCCGGATCTTTAGGGAAGGTCACGGATTTCATCTCTTTGAAAGTATCTTCTGCTTCAGCCAGCTTGATACGGGCGGCGTAAGTCGCACCCACACCCTTCTTATTCGGCGCAAAGCGCTTCTGGATCGCCAAAGTTTTCTGGCGCCATTCCTGAGCTCTTGTTGTCGCTTTCTGACGAGTTGACAGTTCGCTGACCCAGTAAGCACTTTCAACCACACGCTCTTGATCACGACCGCCGGCTTCCACGTATTCCATGTAGCGGGCAATCGCAGCACCAGTCTGACCGGCTTTGCGATGGATCTGGGCCATGCTGAACACCGCTTCAACGTTGTCGCTGTGTTTTTTGTTCATTTTAGTGAAGTCCGTGTAAGAACGGATGGCTTCATCCGATTTACCCAGGGCTTCATACAATACAGCCGCATTGAACATCAGGTTCGGAGCCAGGGAATCGGTTGGATTTTCCTGAGCTGCCTGACGGTAAAGTTTCGCTGCTTCCTCGAACTGGGCAGAATCCTGGTAAAGCTTCGCCAGCAAACGGCGGGCTTTGGGCTTCAATTTGTCCGCTGCCGGATCCTTGGAGGCCAGAACCCCCTGGTAAGCCGCGATCGCCGGAGCATTCATCCCTGCTCTTTCATAGTTTACAGCCGCATTGAAGTTCGCATTGACTGCCAGATTGGACTTCGGATTCTGTTTTGCAAAGGATTCAAACACCTGTGCACTGTCCGCGTATTTCTTTTCAAGCTCCAGATCCTGACCGCGCTTGAAGGACGCTTTTTCCATCACGCCACGGATGTCCGCCCCCGCTTTGGAGGAGGCAATGCCCGGAACAGCCAGAAGTTCGGCCCCGGTTTTCTCCAGACCCGCATAGTCTTTTCTGAGATTGTAAATATCCAGCAGCAAGTTGGCCGAGTATTCGGCGTACTTGGTGTTCGGATGCTGTTTTACGATGTCACGGAAGTGAGCCGTTGCCTGATCAAAGTGATTGCTTTGATAGTACAGGCGACCCATACGGAATTTGATTTCCACGGCTTTTTCAGACGATGGGAACTTTTCCACATACCACTGACCGGCTTTGATAAAGCGGTCCACTTTCGGCTCCAACGGAACCGGGTCGGTGGAATTTCCGACGCGTTTTTGCATTTCCTGATCAGACGGGATGCTGCGCTCGACAGACAAGATCAAGTTCTGGGCTGATTTGCCATAGAACTTGCTTTGAGGCGCGTTATCCACCACCCACTTGTACTGCATGGATGCTTCATCGTATTTACCCATATCGTACAGCAATTCACCGAAGTAGAAGTGCATGTCGGCTGCGGTCGCTGAATCCGGGAACTCACGCAGGTACAATTGGTACCCTTCGTAAGCCTGGGACTGTGAATACTGGGCGCGGGAGTTTTGCGCTGTTTGGTGCTGCTGCAAAACATAGTTGCGCAGCGTGGTTTCGCGCAGCTTGTACGAGTTCTCAATCAGCTCTTTATTGCCTTTGTTCGCGGCATACCACGCCCCGGAAGAGTCATAGTCTTTCACCCAACCGTAAAGCTCGGTTTTAAAGCGCTGAGTGTTCTTTGCGTAGAAGTAGTTTTGCACAATCTGATACTGGTACTCGAAGGCTTTGGGTGCCGTCGGGTTCTGAGAAATCAGAAGTTTGAACACATCACGGGACGCATCTTTGTTACCGCGGTCCGAATACTGATACGCCAGTCTTTCCAAGTAAGGGCTGTAGTTGTTGCCCACTAGGTTCTTGAAGTAATCCGCCGCTTTGTTTGGATCGCCGCCTTCCGCATAGAACACCACGATGTCACGCAGGGCTTCGCCCTCAAGACGCGTGCGGTTCACTTTCATGCGGCTTGCCAGTTGATCGCCGGTTTCATTCTTGCCGGCTTTGATGATGTATTCCAGATACGTCATCGCCTGCTGAACCTTACCCAGACGGAACAAGCACCATGAACCCTTGTACAGGGCAAAGGTGTGAAGACGGTGCTTCTTTTCCTTGATCAGGAAAGAATACTCTTTATAGGCATTCGCCCATCTTTCATTTTCAAAATAATATTCAGCCAGGGCGAAGTGCGCCTCGCCGACAAACTGGGAGTTCGGATAGCCGCGGGTTAGCTTTTCATAGTAATCCGCACCTTTTTTTACTTCACCCAGTTCGAAATAGTTGTACCCCAGGAAGAAGAGCGCCTGGCTCATCTTTTCGTCGCGTGGGAAGTCACGCTGGAACCATTCATAAAGCTGAACGGCCTTTTTGTTGTATTCGCGGGCTTCCGCCGTATCCAGACGAGGTTTGGATTTGGTTTTGCCGGCCTGGAACGCACGCAGTTTCGCGTCGTATTCATCCTGCTTGCGCGAATCAATCAGACTGGCTTTTTCGACATACAGCTCGGCCAGACGCAACCACAACTCCCCGCGGTTCGGGCTGGTTTTGAATTTCTGTGTCAGTTTGTACAGTTCACGGATCTGCTGATCCAGAACTCTTTCGTACTCGGCCTGACCGTTGCCGCTGTCTCTTTGCATGATTTCAGAAGAGCGCGGAGGTTTGACGGATTCCAGATTGTAATTCTGGACATCCTGTTTGAAACCCATGTTCGCTGAAGGCAGTGAGGTGTCCGTTTTGGACATCTGCACTCTGCCGCCGCGACTGCCTTCGTTGGCCTGGGACAACAGTTCACCGACAGTCTTTTTCTTGACGGTTTTGGTGGTCTTAACAGTTTTGGTCTGGGCGCCCGCAGTGGACGCCAGAACAAGACTCATAAATCCGGAAACAAGAAGTTGATGCCTGTTGATTTTCATACTTTACTCGCAGCTCTGTTTTCCAAGGTAGTGGTAGTTTCCAACTTCATCCAGCCAGTACTCACCCTGGAATGGATAGTACTCATAACCGTTTTCGATGTAGAACTTGCGGTTCACGTTTTCATCGATCTGGTCACCGCTGATGTCTTTACCCGCGATTTTCTTTTTGATACTTTCCTTGCGGCCCGTGATCATCTCGTAACGGATGAATCCGGCCTGTTCGTAAAGGTCACGCAGTTCCACACGCATGTTCAGCAAGTGCGCCTTGACCATGTCGCCGATAGCGAACTTGGTGTTCTTGCTGCGGTTTGCAAGGATCTTCAGGGAATACTGACCCAGCGGAGAAGCACGGAACGCGGAGTTGGATTCCACACGCGCTTTTTCCTGGTTCAGCTTTTCCAGATAATGCATGGAACGCTTCACATCCCCCTGATCCAGCACGTTTCTTAGAACGATGTATGGCAGGCGCAGGTTCGCCGACTTGTCCGTGGTCTTCATCAGGTGGGCTTTTTCAACCTCTGCATAGAAGGTTCCGGCTTCGTTGGAGGACTTCAGGAAGTCACCGATTTTGGAGCGGACCGGGCCATAGGTTTTTTCAAACAGGCTTAGGACCTTTTCCATCTCGTCGTACTTACAGATGTACAGGTAGACGATCGAGCGCAAAAGCAAGCTCTCCGGCATATAGAAGTCTTCGTAATATGCCGAGTGGAGAGTTTGGAAGTTACTCAAAGAAGAACGGAAGCGCGCCGCACGCAGCATCGCCCAGCTCTGCTCAAAGACCGCGTCATGCCACATCAAAGTATCGCGAGGGACCTGGGAATAGGCTTCCACGGAAGCATCCCAATCCTGCTTTTGATAAAGGGCACGGGCAAGACCCATTTGAGCGGCCACTTTGTTCGTGTCCGTCACCGGAGCGCGACGGCGGGCATCGAGCATTTTGTTGAAGGTGCCCACAGCCAAAGACGGCTGGTTGGCTTCAAGTTCTGCCAGACCCTTGGCGTACAAAGCCTGGAAATAATAGCTGCTGGTCGGAGAAACACGGCTGAACAGGTCCGCGGCTTTGGCAAATTCGCGGTTGCGCAGGCGGATTTCACCCAAACGGAAGTTGATCATGTCACGCAGATTCGCCGGGAAGTCATTCAGGTCCACACGGGAAATCGCGTAGTTCAGAATCGTGTCATCACCCAGGGAGTCCGCCACGATCGAAAGCTTTTCGATCGCCATTTTGGAATACTTGGGATGTTTCATGCGGATCACATCCACGAACTGGAATGCGGCCGTCTGATAAAGTTTCAGCTCAACCAGCATGGTGCCCAGGATGTACTTGATCTGCGGACGCTCCGAAGCCAGTTCGGAACGGCGGCTGAGCGAGAACAGCGCATTGGCAGCGGATTCATACTGCCCGCTTTGGGCCATACGAAGGGCGTTGCTGAGTTGGTTTCTGAGGGTCGCTTCACGTGTGTTCCCCGATACAAGCGGAGCTGCACGACGTGCCGGAGCTGGCTGCTTTTTCAGCGTTTTTCGCTGTTGGGCATCGCCCACCACCGGAACTGCAATACTTGCGGCAATCAGGAGAGGTAATAATTTCTTCATCGGTAACTAGCCTCCGGGAAGAACCAACTCATACCCACGGTAAGGAAGAGGTTGTTGAAAGAATTTGTCGAGCCGTCGATGCCTTTGGCATTGAAGAAGTTCCAGCTGAAATCCCAGCGAACCGCATAGGCTTTGCTCAGGGCGAAGATCTGCCCTGCTGCCAAGTGCACAGTTCCTGCGCTTTCACCGGACTGGGTTTCGGTGTTGCCGTAACCAGCAGACAGATACAGGTCAAATGGAACGATCGTTTCATTGAACCAGGTCATTTTACCGTAAACCGGGATGTACATCAGATCCACACCGATAAAGGACTTTGGATAAACCAGGTTCTCGGTGCTGACACCCTGAATTTCCTTCAGTTCATCCGTTGCCTGGCGACTGGAGGTGGTCAGACCGAAATAGTTCAGCTCCAGACCCCAGCTTTCAGACATAAAGTAGCTGGCTTTCGCCACCCCCCCGAATGTCAGGAAGAACGGATCATTCGTCACTGTCGTCAAACCACCGAACAACTGGAAGCGGCCGGTTTTGGGCAGGAAGCGTTTTTGAATGATGGAAATTTCCTGGAATGGAGCCAAGGTGCCCAGTCCCGAGAAGTCCGTCAGAGTGTTGTCCTTGGGAGCGGTCTCCTGATAGGACGGCGTGGAATCAGAAATGGACGGCTGCTGTCTAGGCGCCTCTTTTTCAAGCTCCAGTTCGATCACATCCAGTTCGTCACCTTCAGACTGGGCATAACCCAGGCCCGGCGCCATCAGCGCCAGGGACACAATTACCAGAGAAGTGAGTTTTCTGCTTAACATCTGTCAGCTCCTCTTAGAACAGATAGGACAAACCCACATCCAGGTTTGTAGTGTAGGTTAGACGCTCTTGGAAATCACTGTAGTCAGGCTTTGGATCGCCGGGTTTCAGCGCTCCGTTCAGGAATGGAATCGGAGCCTGATTGGCATAAAGACGCAAATCAAAGCGCAAGGCCCATTGTTTGGTGAAATAGAATTTCTGACCGATACCCACAGCCACCGCCGGGTAAGTTTTGTGCACAAACTTCACCGCCCCCACGGAAGCGGATCCGTAAAGAAGCGTGTTGAACACCAGGGATTTGGTCAGACTCATTTTTCCGTAGAAAGCTTTCAGATTGTAATCACCCATGATCGTCATCTCTGGAGCCGGGGCGCGGCTGAAATCCAGACTGAACTGCTGATCCAGCTGATCGGCATAGCTGGAAAGGCCCGCAAAGTTTTTGGCAATCAATAGACCCCAGGCATGGGCTTCGCTGGTGTTATAATAGATACCCAGGCCCAGTTTGGAAACGTTGGCGATAGGTTCTGTCATCGCATAGCCGTAAAAACCATCGACTTCAAAACGACCGGCTGTCACCACGTTGCGGTTTTTCACGCTGACGGGTTTATCGAAAACCGGAAGCACGGACTCTTGTGCCAGTTCCTCTGTAGGAAGATTCACCACTTCCGCAAAAGCCGCCTTATGCAGCATCAGCGCAAGAACTATGATGAGAGCGGCCTTGAAACCATTTTTTAGCATTTCTTACCTACCCGATGCAAATGCACCGTATTTATAGATGTAATCACAAACTTCACGAACAGCCCCCAAACCACCAGGTCTGCGGGTCACATAATCAGCCACTTCCATAACTTCATCGACCGCCTCTGGAACCGTTGCTCCAAATGCCACCGCCTCGATCATGGGAATATCAAAAATATCATCACCGACATACGCCATCTCTTCAGGCTTCAGGCCGGATTCCTGCTGCAGCTGCAAGAAAGAGGGCTCTTTGTCGAGAGCACCCTCATAGAAATACTGAATACCAAGAGCCTTCACGCGAGCGCGAATATCCTCTGCCTTACTGCCTGTAATCACTGCTATTTTGTAACCGGATTCCATCAGACGTTTGATGCCCACGCCATCCCGGATGGAATAAAAGCGGCGCCATTCAGTGCCATCAAACCACACGCGTGTGTCAGTTAATACGCCATCAACGTCGAGAACCAACATCTTGATATTTTTAAGTTTTGAAATTTCTAATGCCACTGAATCATTGTGAAAAATAAAAGACAATGGAGCAAGTGCCCCACTCTGATACAGGACTTAGGGTTGTGTGGACACACCGACTAAGGTCGGGCTGACTCGAGTTCGTTCACTCTTTGCTGCAAACGGAATAGTTGCTTTTCAAGTTCCTGGACCCGGACTTTAAGCGCCTCGGTGTCCGCAGAGGCGGCAACACCCACCGCTTCTCCACTTAATAGACCCGCTCCGAGTTCGGCCCGTTTCAAGTTCAGCTCCTGCAGTTTTTCCAGATCCGCGTCCTCGACAAAACCGTCCTGGGCCTGCTGCGATTTCAAAACCTTGTTCTGATCATGAATCTGCCGGCTGAGCTGCGCCATCTGCTGCAGATTCTGCCAGCTTCCCTGAAGCTTTCCGAAGTTGGGCGGGAATTCGCGGGTGATCACAGAAAAAACAATGACAAACATCACGATGGAAACAAACAGGCTGCGCAGAATGGAGCCAACAACCTTGACCAGAACGGATTTCATGAATTACTCCCGAAATGACATTTGACTCAAAACAGAAGCGGTGGTCAAGTGAACGGGTCCAGTAGACACTTTCGGGGGATTTTGAATGAAACGACTTTCGCTTCTTATCACCAGTTGCCTTCTGCTAATGACTTTGGGTTGCACCAAAAAAGAGTCCGGGACCGCTGACACTGCGGCAAAAACATCAGCAAAAAAAGAACTCACCGTTGGAACGGATGCCGCCTACGCCCCATTTGAAATCGAAAACGCCGACAAAAGCATCAGTGGCTTCGACATCGAGATCATTCAAGCCATCGCGGCCAAACAAGGCCTGACTCTGAATATAGTGAACACCCCCTGGGAAGGCCTGTTCAGCCAACTGGAGTCCGGTGATCGCGACATCCTGATTTCCGCCATCACCATCAATGACGAACGCAAAAAAACAATGGACTTTTCAGAGCCCTATTTTGATGCCGTTCAGCTCATTGCGGTTCCCAACAGCTCCAAGGTCAGCAAGTTCGATGACTTGAAAAAACTGAAGGTCGGTGTTCAGATCGGCACCACCGGAGACGAAGTCGTCACCCGCCTGCTGGGCCGAGCCAGCTCGAACATCAAACGCTTTGAAGGCACCCCTTTGGCTTTGCAAGAACTGATCAACGGCGGAGTGGATGCTGTTGTTGCCGACAACGGCGTCATCAACAACTTCTTTGCCAACAACCCGAAAGACTTCAAGGTCCTGTCAGACACCACATTCTCGAAAGAGCAATATGGCATCGCGGTTAAAAAGGGCAACACAGACCTGCTGAAGAAGATCAATGACGGGCTGGCGGCCATCAAAGCCGACGGCACCTATGACAGCATCTTCAAAAAATACTTCGGAGAAAAGAAGAACTGATGTTTTCGTGGTTTCGCACTGACATCATCATCGAATACTGGCCTCTCTTCATGCAGGGGCTGGCCACCACCCTGCAACTGACTTTGATCGGAATCTTTTTTGGCACCATCCTGGGCCTGTTTTTGGGACTGGGGAAAATCGCCCGCATAGAACGTGGCCCCTGGCGCTGGCCGACTCACTTGTTCGTCCGTCTGCCATCGCAAATCTATATTGGCTTTTTCCGTGGCACTCCCCTGTTTGTGCAAATCCTGCTGATTCATTTTGCCCTGGTCCCTTTGCTGATTCATCCCGAAGACGGGCTGCTGATCTCGGGTGACATGGCTCTTTACCTGAAACGGGAATACGGCGCGCTTATTTCCGGTGCGTTGGCATTAAGTCTTAATTCAGCGGCTTATATCGCCGAAATATTCCGTGCCGGGATCCAGTCCATTGATCGCGGCCAATTTGAAGCGGCAAGATCTCTGGGCCTGAGTTACTTCCACACGATGAAGTCCATCATCATTCCGCAGGCGTTTCGTCGCATGCTGCCTCCGTTGGGAAATGAAGCCATCACCCTGCTGAAGGATTCTTCTTTGGTGTCGGCCATCGGTTTGGCAGAACTGGCTTACGCCGCCCGCACCGCTGCGGGAGCCTATGCCCGCTATTGGGAACCATATCTGTTTATTTCGTTGATTTATCTGATCATCACCCTGGGCATGTCCTTTGTGGTTCACCGTCTTGAGAAAAGGTACCAATCCGCATGATTCAGATTCAAGCCTTGGACAAATTCTTTGGCAGCCGCCAGGTTCTTAAAAACGTGTCCTGTGAAATCAAGGACAACGAAGTGGTGTGTGTGATTGGACCGTCCGGCTCTGGCAAAAGCACCTTTTTAAGATGCATCAACGCCCTGGAAATCGCCCAAGCGGGCACCATCAAGGTCGACGGCTTTGAGGTCACCAACCCGCAGACGGATCTGAACAAACTGCGGGCTCACGTGGGCATGGTATTTCAGCGCTTCAATCTGTTCCCGCACAAAACGGCGTTGCAGAATATTATGCTGGCCCCCAGGAAGGTGAAACACCTTTCCAAGGAGGCCGCGGAAGCCAAGGCCCGGGAACTGCTGGCCCGTGTGGGCTTGGCTGAAAAAGCCGACAGCTATCCACACGAACTTTCCGGAGGACAGCAACAGCGTGTCGCCATTGCACGAGCACTGGCCATGGAACCGCAAGTGATGTTGTTTGACGAGCCCACTTCAGCTCTGGATCCGGAAATGGTTGGAGAAGTTTTGGATGTGATCAAATCGCTGGCTCACAGCGGAAAGACCATGGTCATTGTCACCCACGAGATGGGTTTCGCCCGACAAGTCAGTGATCGCATCTTATTCATGGATGAAGGCCAGGTCGTCGAGCAAGGACCACCCGAGAAGATCTTCAGCCGCGCTGAGAGCGAAAGAACCCGGACCTTCCTGGGGAAGGTCTTGCGGTTCCACGAAACTCCTTCCTAAGCCTTCTGTTAGAGAACACAGCTATCCCAGTCTGACCTTCTGAACTTGTAAGTATTTATACATTCCATTCCTCGATATAAACGAAGAAGGATCTAAATGCTCACTTAAAAAAAAGGGGGTCTGATGAGGCTCGTCGCAGTCTGTTCTTCTGCTGTTATATCCGTCCTGGTTTCCTTCTCAAGTGCTCTCGCGATCGATCTTGCAAATCTCAAAGGAGAAACGCGCACAGAACATCTTTCCCCTTACGGAGTGCGTGAACTTTGTGTTGTTCCTAAAAAGTGGCCGGGGGCTGCCTATCGCAGCGAGGACACTGGTAAAGAGAGCACTCTGTGTGGTTATGACTTCTATCGCTTCGTGGGTATTTGTCCAAAATACAACTCCACAAATCCCGGCGTTCTGCTGCTTGCTCCGAATGCCAAATACGACAAAGAGGCCATTGATGCTTCTGACTGCAATGTCAAAAAAATGGGTGTGAAAACCGAAGCCAAGTTCAAACAGACCATCACTTGTTCTTACACCCCGTCGATCCTTGCCTATTATCATATGTCCCGCATTCTGGGCGGGGTTGGCCGGGTTCCTGTAGCCGTGATCCGCACTATGGACTTGAACGTTCACAATCAGCTGACCACCAAAGCAGTGCATGCCCTTCGTGATTCAACAGACACTATCGCTGAGGGTTGGCGCAAACTGGGACAAATGCATTTGAACCCCGGCGCCTTTCCCCAACTGGTGGACAGCACGTTGACTCAGCTTTATGGCGGACTTTCTGACAACGTAAAAAATGAAGAGATCTACTATGATGTCAGTGGGCGTGGCAGCTACAACAGCCGCTATCAGCGTTTCCTAAAACAAAAGCCCTTCCTGAAGGTGGCCAGCTCCAAAACCGTGGCCCAGCTTGTCGGTTCCACTGAGTTCACCCGCGTGGCTCAGGATGTGATTCAAATGAAAGACGTCGCCGACATGGTTCTGATCGACACCCTGATGAACCAGCAGGATCGCATCGGGAACATTCACTACAAATTCTATTGGTATTCTATCAACCCTTCCACCCATCGCATTGAGCGCTCCAAATCCGACGCCGAGCTGGTGGAAGGCCAGATTGTCGTGCCGGCGGAAGAAAAGCGCCAAATGGCGGGCCGGCCAGCCGTGGTCTTAAAAGAAATGGTCCTGAAGGACAACGATTGTGGGTTTATCAAAGACAATATGATGAGAGCTTTCAGTGTTCTGGAAAAAGTTCGTCACATGAGCTATCTGACCTATCGCTACTTTATGGCATTTGAAAAATCGCTGGCACATCCTGCCACCAAGGACTACTTCAAAACGGAAATGCTCTTTACTGACAAGGACTACAGATCTTTGCAGGACAACGCCAGAAAAGCCAAAGAGATCCTGACGGGCACCTGCCGCACCGGTCAGTTGAAGTTTGATCTGGATCTGGAGACATACCTGCCGGGAGCGCGTCCTCCGGTCACACCGTGCAATATCTAAAGATACAACGGGCCTGGGGATAAGACCTCAGGCACCCCAAAAAGAGTTAACATCGAGTTGCCAAACTTCGAGAACGAGCCACTTTCCAGTTCAAAGCGCCTAATCAGATCCACCATCCAGTAAGGAATCTTTTTTTCACACTTCAGCTCCAGGACCACATTGCATCCGGGCTCTTCAAAGGAATCAGGATGGTCATAGTGGCTTAACAGATGAGCGTTCGGCCGCACACACCACTCATTCATCTCTTGATAGCGCAAGTCCCGATCGAAGGTCACTCGGGCATAATCATCCACAACAGAAAGATAGGCCTTGCGCCGGTACTGGGTCAAAATCACCGGGCCCACATTATAAGTCATTTTCACACGTAGGAACTCTTCGAGATTGCCGCGAGAACTCCCCTGGATGTGCGCCGGGATAGCTCCCCACTCCAGAATATCCGCCCAGTTTTCATCATGCACCAGTGCGCGCTTCTTGCGCACGAACTCACGCAGTTTGTATTTAATCTCGAAGAAATAGGGCGGCTTGGGGTTGTCTCCATAGGAACGGATCCGCATATTAAAGCTATAGGCATTGGCCGATTCCTTGAACCGCAGCAGGTACAAGCTGGGTGTGTCCAGATAAAGGCTGTTGATGGTGTAGTGTTTGTCTGGCGAAACCGTCGAGTAGTAATCCATTTCACAATACGTTTCCACGAACCGCGAGATCGGCTCGACCAGACTTGCCGGAATCAGGTACTTTAATTCATATCGCTCCAGAGCCAGAGGGGAAACCGGGCCGCTCACAAGGACACCACCTTCAGGGTTTTGCTCAGATGGTTTTTTGCAGGCTCAGCCGCCAGCCTTTCACTTTCCAGCAGATATTCCACATACAAAGTCAGAATCTCTTGTTGCTGACTGAGCAAATCCAGCTCGGTCTGCTCCTGCAACAGGCGCCCTTCCAGCACGGACAAAGTGTCCTGGTTTTTCATCTTTTGGCTTTCTTTCAAGCCCTGGCTGGTCATTTTATAGAGGCCCACCAGATTCTGAATTTGATTCTTCAGACTTAACAAGTGGTCCTTGCTGTCTTCGGCCTCTTTTTGTTTCAGCGCTTTTTTAAGAATCAATTCATTCTGCTTTTGCCGGGACAGATCATCAGATCCCAGATGCGGTAGCTGCAGAGTCAGTTCAACTTTGTAACCGATTCCGTCATCTTTATGGGTTTGGGATACATCCAGTCCTTTCACCCACTGATCTTCGCGGCCCCGTAGAATCTCAAGCTCCCGGGAAATGTCTTTAAACTCAGTTTCGGAAATTCGTGCGGTTAAAGAAACATCGGGCGTTGGCTGACTGCCGAGAGCGTCGACCACCTCCTGGACGCTGAGCAGGTCAAAGCCCTCCAGCGGGCTTTCGCCCCACTGTGGAACCCAGGATTTTATTTTTCTTGCCGCCAGTTTATTTTCCTGGGCAATCACACTTTCAAGGCGCTTCAGCTTATAGATGTCCCCTTGGGCCCCCAAAAAGGACTTGGTCGAAGTGCGCCCAGCCCGCAGTGAAAGGCTTTGTGCCTTCAAATAACCTTCTGACAGTTTCATAGAACTGTTCAAAACGGCCAGTTTCTTCTGGCTGATTTCATAAGAAATCAGATTCAAATACCGTTCATGCAGAGCCCACGCCAATGAAGCCTCTTTCAAAACTTTCTTGCGCGGCTCGGAATCAGGCCCCAGCTTCCATTCCGGCCAGGAGCGAAACTGAAACTTCAACCCGACTTCATATTCATTTTTATCATCTTCTTTTTCAGCACTGACAAAGCCCTCAACATTGCGCAGAGGATTACGAGAGTCGGTCGTTCGCATTTCTTCCTGCGAAGTATAAGCCGTGTCGGACCAGGCTGTTTTTAATACCTGCTCGGGCGTCACCGCAAAAGAAGAAAGTCCCCCCAAAAGGATCCAAGACCAAAACATCAGGGCGTCCTTTTATCCACAAGACTGACGACGGCATACTGACTGGAGCTTTTGCTGTCAAAGACAGCAAACATTTGACGGGTGTGGGGATGAAGGGCCAAACCTTCCAGATGTCGCATACGGAATTCATGCAGCAGCTCCGGGGCCGTTTGGCCTGCAGTCACCTTCCAGATCGCACTGCACGAGGCTCCTCGACAGGATGAAGCAAGATAGAAAGCATCCCCCTGCTTGATCAGATCCGTCAGCACCATCTCGACATCCTGATGGGGCAACTTCAGATCGAACCGCGCGGCCAGTGTTACTTGTGCCGGCTTCAGGCCCCCGTCAAAGACCGAGGCAAAGTCCGAAACTTTCAAGATAAGCCCTTCGTTGCGACGAAGTACGGGGCCTTTCAGCGACAGATACAAATCCTTGTCGTCAATGGCGTGACCTTCGACTTCAAATCCCTCTTTAGCCACCTTCAAATCAGCTTCATAGACTGATTTCAAAACCGGATCTTGTGAGTCTTTCAGGGCCCTCAACAGCGTCTTGCGCAGATCCACATGGTTTTCAACGCTGTAGCGCAGACCACTGCGTTTGATCTGCGCGAAGATCTGACGCTCCTCTTTAAGCTTGCCTTTTTTGGTCGCTGACAGAGAGCTTAGCAAGTACAGGTGCTGGCCCTGGACCGAAACCGATTCAATGTCCGCCATCGCCGGCAGTCCTGAAACCTGGATCTGGTGGGGTTGAATCTGGCCTTGTTCATTCATCAGGAACAGCACCGGACGGTTGTCAGGATAGTCATCTGAAACCAAAACAAACTGCTTGAGCTCCGGAACGAAGACCACGCCTGACATCTCGGGCTTGAAGGTCTCAACAATATTCAGCGGAATGTCCATTTCCCGGGGATCTTGCTGCTGAGATTCGAGAGCCTGCGTCGCTTCGTCGGCATTGGCCAGACTTAACAATGACAAGTTCCATTTCTTCTGAACAAAGACCTTTTCTCCCAGCAAAAACTCATTGGTGCGGGGGATCTTGATCACGACTTCACGTCCCCAGGCCGGCAAAGTTTGAATTCGCAACAGACGATCAGGAATCTGCACAATACGGGATCCGATACTGACCACCGAACCCCGCACCACCTTGCCTCCGGCAGAGCTGACTTCCACCACCTGCCCCACAGACAAAGTTGATGACAGGTTTTCGTTGATGTAACCGTTCACATAAGTGGGATTGAGCGGAACTAACGTAATCAAGGGAGCAAACGCCGGCGCCTTTTCTCCATTTTTGAAGTTCACCGCACCCACGGCGCCGTCAACCTCGGCAAAGACAAAAAGGTTCTTCATGCGGCCTTCGATCAAGGCCATTTCCCTTCTTGCATCCTCAAGCTCCACCAGCAATGGATCGGCTGAAGGAGCCAGATGACCCAGGTCTTTGACGACTCCGGCCAGTTGCTGGCGCAAGTGCATCTCAGCATTAAGCTTGTCGTAACGGCTTTTCAGAACACGCAGCTGGGATTCCCATTCCGACTGCCCCAGTTCTGCCAGCAGATCCCCTTTGCGCACTATCTGACTGGGAAGCACATAGATATGTTTGATTTCAACCGGACTGTCGAAGTTCACCTGAAATTCGCGGGATTCTGCGACCCCCAGAATGCTGACGGGATCAGACCCCAGCACCAGTCCCAGCATCAATACCAGAACCACGGCCACACTCCAGCAGCCCAACAGAAAACGGTTCTCGGTCCCGACGACGTCACCTAGTTTCACTTTACACCTCGATCACAGATTCTTGATTCATAAAGTTCAGGCCACGCACAGAAGAAATACGACCCAGCTCTTCCACAAGTTCCGCCGAGGTTTGACGAGGCTTTAAGCGCACCTGATAGGAAAAATCCAACCGCTCCCCCTGGCCCATTTCCCGGATGGTGGCCAGTGCGAAATGCCGGCAGGATTTTTCCAGCACCCCTTCCACTTCACGCTGATCCTGACCGGATCTGGACAGATTCAGGCGCAAAAGACCGTCAAACTGCGGACCTGCAGCGAAGGGAGACTTCTGCAGAACAGTCAAAGCCAGAATAAAGCAGACGGTTCCTAAAATGGCGATACCATAGGCATGAACCCCGGAAGCCAGGCCCACCGCCAGCGAGGCAAAAATAAAGAACATGTCCCTCGGATCTTTGACGTTCGTGCGAAACCGCAGCAAAGACAACGCTCCAATCATGCCGATACCACGAGCGACATTGTCTCCAATGGCCTGCATCGCAATAGCAATTACAATCGGCAACAGCACCAGGCCATGCAGGAAGTTCAATGAATAAGAAAGACCGCGGAAGGTCCTCACATAGGCCACGGCCAAGGCCGTCCCCAGAATAAAACTAAGCAAAAAAGCATAGATGATAGAAATCCACGTCGGGTTGGCAAATGATGAGTTAAGAACAGAAAAATCCAACATACTCTTCCCCCGGAAGCTGGCTAAAAGACGATCATTGTCAGCCTTTACCCCTTGATCACAACCAAAATAAAACAGAATGACGAAGACTTAATTGCCCTTTCAGGGCCGCAATCCCTGAGCATGGCAATTGACAAATTGACTGCCAATTTCCGTCACTTTGGACGGAAAAAGACCTATAAAGGCCCCTTGGCTCTGACTCATTGAAAATGGCCCCGGCACGGAATATGAACTCTGCCAGTCGGTCGCCGAAAACGCGGCATAGGAGGACGTATGGCTTCGACATTCAAACTTGGTATCCTGGCGGCCCTGGCTGCCCCCGTTTTGATGGCCTCCACGGCCTCTGCCAAGGTTTATGTCAATTCCGTCTGCCATATGAAAGCTGCCGCCACCGCCGGCAAGGTGGAAGGCGAAGGAGACATGCAAAAGAAGTTTCCTCTGGCCTCTATTTCCAAGGTCATCACGACGTTGTGGGCGATTGAAAAGCTGGGCGTCGACTATCGCCACAAAACAGTTCTGCACCTGACTCCAACAGCCAATGGCTCTATGGATCTGCACGTGGAAGGCAGCCGTGATCCGATCTTCGGTCGCAACCTAAGCTATTTCCTGATATCTGAACTGAACCGCATGAAGGTCACCAAAATTGAAAACCTGACCTTTGATGAAAACTTCCTGCTGGACTGGCTGGCGGAAGAGTCCCCGCGCATTGGTGGTGTGACTCCCCGTTATGAAACCATCGAACAGCAGGCCGAGGCCGTGATCAAGAATCTGAAAGAGTCTTTTTCAACCGCTATCAACCGCGCCATGTACAGCAAGCTGCGTGAAAGAGCCACCAAAGCCAAAGTCTTTATGCTGGAAAAGCCCACCATTGAAGTGCGTAATATTTCATTCCTGCCAAAGAACAATTACAAGAAGGACAAATACACAGGCAGCGTGGTTCTGCAGTCGGCACCACTGCGCACAATCCTAAAGCGCATGAACAATCAGTCCAACAACTACATCGCTGACAATCTGTACTGGAACCTGGGTGGCACAGCAGCATTTAACGCCTTTGCAGCAGCCACACTGAAAGCCGACCAAAACCAGATCGTATTCCATAACGGATCTGGCAACAACGAAGGCACCACGGCCAAGCCGATCTACAACGAAGCCACATGTGAGACGATGATTAAAACTTTGTACACGCTGAACAAATCCCTGGAAGCCAAGGGTTACAAACTGAGTGATGTACTTTCCGTGGCCAACAAAGACAGCGATTCCACGATAGACAACTTCGGCGGCAATGCTGCAGGATCAATGATCGCCAAGACCGGAACCGTGAATAAAGCCAAGACCCTGGCAGGTTCCATTTCCACCAAAGAGGGTGAATTCTATTTTGCGATTCTTTTGCACACCGATATGGATCAGAGCAGCTCCGACCGTGGTGTGGCTTCTCAGATGATCAAAAATAAAATAAGTCAGTTGATCAACAAACGCTCCGGCCCCAAAGAAATTCAGTACACTGAAATTCTGGCGCTGCCGTTTGATCAAAACTCTTACCTGACCGAAGCCAACGCCCCAGTTGTGAATCTTTCCAAGAAGTAGTCTTTAGAAGGGGATGCCAATCCCCACTTCGTTCAAAAACACATTGCTCATGATTTTCAAATCCACCTGCATGTCGCGGCTTTTATAAAGGGCCGCCGTCAGGTGGGCAAATGGCATCGGGATCACATCCACCGAATGCCCGTTCACACTGCCCATGAACTTCCATTTATAGCTGTCCAGCTCATAGCACTCCCGGTAGGAATACGGACCGAAACTCGTCTCTTCACAGGCCATCGGCGTCTGACGGGCGTATACTCCCATGGACCATCCCGCACTGACCCTGTCGCTCAGCTCATAGTTGCGACCAATCTGAAAAGTTCCAGCCAAATTGTCGTAACAGTCCTTCACCATAGCCGCCAGAAAGGTGACGCCGCTGGCTGTTTGATATTCCAACCCAACCCCCGGCGTGATCACGGCCGCTCCATTGCCGTCCAGTTTACGGGGCATTTCCACGGACGCGGTCATCGTCGGTTTGATTCCGTGAACCACGAATGATGGCAGCAGCAAGCTGAGTTTTTCACGGTCCTTCACCCTGGGCATTTTAAAACTGGAACTGCCAGTTCCCCAATCCATGCGATCCGTGCTGGCCAGGGTCGGGTTCACAATCAACAAGGTAACAAGACTGACAAGAAGTTTGGCTCCAACCATGAGGCCTCCCTATGATGATGACACCGGACCCCGGCATATCGGGAAAACCAACCCCAACAAAGGAATGATTATGGAAAATTTGCATTTGATAAGGGCATAAAAGCCCCCATAATTGAATAAGGACTTCTTCATGGGGATATCATGCGCGTTTTATTCTGGCTGGTTCTGGCTTTTTCCTTGGTTCAGTGTACGTCTCTGCAAAAAACTGCGGACCGCAAAACAGCGGCTGCGCGCATGGTGCTGGATAAAAGCGGCTATCTTTACGACCCATTAGACACCTCTTGCGACGGTTTCCCGCGCCTGCAGGTGGAAACCATGCCTGGTACTTGCCTGGGGATGGTGATGCCACGGGATCGCGCCGTGGATCGCAGCAACGACAAAAGCTTTATCAAACCACGCACCATTTTGCAGATCGCCGGGACCCAGGATTTTCTGGTCGTCGACATGGGCGGATGGAGCCCGCAAAACGGTCGCTTGTTCCTGCTGACTCGTTCGGGCTCGGCCCCTTATGAAATCAAAACTTTGAAATTGAATCTGGAAACTCCGCATGGACTGGCACTGGGCCCGGATGGTTTTTACTATATCGGTGAACGCACGCGCATTTCGAAATTTCATTTGAAAAACAATCAGGTCACTGATTGGACGATGGTCGTCGGAAATCTGGCGCGCAAAGAGGGCTATATGCACCCGCTTTCGCAGTTCGTGTTTGATCCGCGCAACGGGGACCTTTACATCAACTCCGGCTCACCCAGCGATCACTGCGTGGTTCAGGGAACTGGCGTCTACAAATCCTGCCCTGAAGATCAAGCTCAAGGCAATGGCGCCATCTATCGCATCCCAGCCCAACTTCTGAAAAACCTTCCTGCGGGTGGAGTCAAAAACTATGAAATAACCGCCCTGGGTTTGCGCAACTCGATGGCCATGGCGATTTCAGACAGAGGATATCTGATTCAGGGTGAAAACAGCCGGGACTTTGCCGAACTGGAAGAACCTTACGAAGAAATCAACGTCGTGGATCTGGATAACGGCGTCGGTCGCCACTATGGCTGGCCCTATTGCTATAACTTCCACGCGACTTCACCCGAGTGGCTATTCCCGGAAAATAAAAGCCTTCCTTTGCACAAACAGTTCAAAAAACCAGTGGACTGCTCCCAAACCAATCCTTCCGGTATCGGTGACTATCAAGCGCCGTGGTTGTTGATGCCGCCTCACGTGGCCCCTTTGCACATGGCTTACTATAAGGGCGAGATGTTCGGTGATCTTTTCGGCGATAAGTTGCTGGTTACGTGGCACGGCTATCAACCCACTGGACATCGTCTGGTCGCCTACAATGTGGACAGCAATGGTCTGCCACTGGCGAAAGAATCCAGCTCCACTTTTGGATTCAATCAAAAAGGTGCCTGCAGCACGCGCAAGGCCTTTACTCCTCATGGCGGAATGGCCCGTCACGGTTCCTATACCGAGATCATTTCCAAGTGGGACGAAGTCAAAGGCATTCGCCCTAAGGGGGCTCCGGTGGCATTCACCGAAGCTTCGGATGGATCCCTGTGGATTGTCGAAGACCGTGAAACTCGCAGCATCGTGCGCCTGGCTAGATCCGCAAGCGCCAATCACCAGGAGCCCTGTGATAAGAGCGCCGCGGCCGCCAACGACCCGCAAGTGCAGCTTCTGGCGTGGAGATCCGCGATCAAAGAAAGTCCTGTTCTGGAAGAAGGCTATCGCAAAGTTCAAACCGAGCTGATTCAAAAACACTGTCTGGGTTGTCACGGCAACATGCAGGCGCAGGACTTCGGCAAGGACCGCTTCAGCAATCTGGATTTCCTGGTGAAAAATGAATGGATCCTGCCGGGGAACCTTGAGCGCAGCAAACTGTATGGCAGCGTTGCCCGCGTGGAAGGTTACACGCCGATGCCTCCGGCCGACAAAGAGCAGATCTTTGGCACTGCTGAAGGCGAACGAGTGAATAAGATCATCTCGTCTTGGGTGAATTCTTTGCCGACAGATATCGACAACCGCTACAGCCAGTTCAAAATGGCGGACAAACGAAACATCCGCGCCAAGCCGTCCACCAGCGCTACTGTCTGTGGGCAGGTTGCTCAAGGTGACATCGTGTATTTGGACCCTCGCCCGGCCACGGTGATATCTGCTGACGGCTATAAATGGAGCCGCATCTATATGGTGCCTTCCCACAGCCGTCTGTACAAACAAGCCTGCCCGGCACCGGAAGACGGTGTGTACTATATCTCTCGCTAAATCGGTTTTGTAAGAACTGCCTTCCTGTCAAAAAGGAAGACAGTTCTTTCATTACAGTGCCTTCAGACAAACCCGTGTAAATCTCGGTATTAGATTTCAAGCTCTAGTTCTGATGGCATCCTTTATGCTCTTCCCCTCTGGACACCGACCGTTCTGGAGGAACTATGCTTCGCGATTCACATTTGAAAACCCTGCTGTTGCTGGCCTGTGTGGGCGGCCTGACTTCTGCTTGCGAGATGAAAAAGAATCTGGATGATATGCACAAATCCACGGTGGAAATGAATGAAACCACCAAACGTATGGAAGAGAAAACCGGCGAGCTGGATAAAAAATCCGAGTCTTTGGATAACAAAACCGCCGAGCTTTACGATGCCCTAAGACAGGGTAACGCCGCTCTTCTGCGCAAAGAATTCCTACAACAGCTGAATGAATCCAAGGAAATGGCGAAAAAGTTAAGCCTGGGTGTGAAGTATTTCTGGGCTTATGAATTCCAATTGTGGTCCATGCAGGGTCTGGACAACGATCACCGCCGTGAAGAACTGGCGTCTTCGGCCGCTCGTGAATTCATTCGTGAAATTCATGAATATGCCCCGACAGAGGACTTTATCTCTCCGACTTCTGACGACAACCGCGACATGAACTTCCTGGCGTTGGTCACAATCCTGCACGAAGTGAATGACAAACAAAAAAACCGTGTCGACCCGAAAGGGATCGAACACATGTCGATGCTGTCTTTGATCGAGCGTGCTTTGAAACAAAAGTCCGATCTGGATGCAGGTCGTATTTCCCTGAACGACCTGAAGGCGTCTTCTTATGACCTGCTGGCATTTGAAAGCAAACTTATTCAGATCCTGCAAGCCCGCCAGAACTTCATCCTGACCATGCTGGTGGCTAAAGCGAGCAACATCGACAAGGGCCTGAAGAACAAAGTGAAGTTGGGTCTGCTAGGCATGAAGTGGACTTTGGATTTGAGCAAGTACAATGACGTTGAGGTCAACGAAATGACCCGTTATCTGAAGGCCGTGCTGGATACACGTAAAATCCTGAAAGACGCCGGCCATGCCATCGAAGTGGACGATACAATTCAGAAAGTGCTGATGAACGGTCAAATCGCAAAAGCCAAAAAACAAGCTGACGTTCGCGCTGCTGCTGAAGGGCAGATCATCACGTACATCCAGCAAGTCCGCAGCGCTTCTGTAGTAACCAAATAGTACTGCCACAAGACAAGTGGATGTAAAAAAAAGCCCGCCTCAAAAGCGGGCTTTTTCCATTTAAAAACCCAATGTCTTTCAACTCCCCAGACCTCAGAAAGATAAAATAAGAACAAAAACGGTGGCCCAATACCCATCAGGAGGCCTCCATGAAACTGAACCTGATCTATTCAGTATCAATCATGCTACTGATAGCATTCTCAATCGCCACCTCCCCCTAAACATCAACCAAGGGAGCGAACCTTATGCCCGCGATAAAAAGCGCCAGTGGCGCTTTTTATCGCTTCCCGATCGGCAGGAAAAACCAACACGAAGCCTGCTAACAAACATATTAAACGGAAATAAAGAGAATTTGGTGGAGCCGATCGGGATCGAACCGACGACCTCAACACTGCCAGCGTTGCGCTCTCCCAGCTGAGCTACGGCCCCACTTATAATGACAAGACAAAATAATAGCCCTAAAATAATTCAAATGAAAAGCCAAAAATTACTCTTTGTCTGCCTAGGAAATATTTGTCGCTCCCCCACTGCCGAAGCCGTGGCAGCGCATCTCATCAAACAACGGGACTTGCCGTGGGTGGTTGATTCCGCCGGAACGTCCGGAGCCCATGACGGGGAAATGGCCGACCCACGCAGCATCCTGCATGGCGAACGCCGGGGGTATGACCTGACAAGTATCTCCCGTGCGATTCGCGAATCAGACTACTATGATTTTGACTGGATCCTGGCGATGGACGCCAGCAACCTTGAACATCTGCGCCAACGCTGCCCGGATAAAACCCTGTTGGACAAGATTTCATTGGTCACCGATTACTGCTCCGAATTTAAAGTCAAAGGCGTGCCAGACCCTTACTATGGAGGCGTCGACGGTTTTGATCACGTGTTGGATATTCTGGAAGACGCCATCGAAGGCCTGATCGACAAAGTTCAGGACCGCAGCGACAAGATTTAACGAACCGACAAAAACACATCCACCTGGCAGTTTTGAGGATCCGCACTGCGCTGATCATAAACCTCAAAGTCTGCCTCGTAGGCACGCTCAGCGCCCAGATCCGCCGGACTCAAGCCCCAGATGTGCTGCCAAAGCTCGATCACGACATTGGGCATCTGTCCCTGTTTGGAAGTGAACGCGGCATATCTGGATGCCGGCAATACTTTGGAAATCAGGCCGTCCGGCAAATTATCAAAGGAAGAAACCTCTTTACCCAGAACGAATGAATACTCGCCGTTCACATCGCTTTCATAGTCAGTGTAAATGGCATAAATCGGTCCCTCAGCGATTTGATTCGGGATCTTTTGCATCACCCCATCGCTGAAGAACTTCTGCCAGTGGGCCCCGATCTTGCCACTTCCCTTCATTTCAGCGCCGTTGCTGGTGCGAACTGAAATGCCGACAATCTTGATATCTGCCTTTTGTGTAAAGGAATGGGTCACGGGATCTCCTGGAAATTATTTACGCGCGCGGAATTTTTCGAAGTTCTTTTTATTCTGGAAATAAACCACGGAACCATCGGCACGAGCGGCAATCACCGCTGTCGCTTTGTCGACGGACTTACCTGATACCGGGTCGATCGCTGTACGGGCGTTCGCGTCTTCAGCCAGGGTCTTTTTGCAGTTTTCGCAGCAGCCATAATAAGTTTTACCACCCTGCTTTACCGGAATCTGATCGCGTGGAAAAACCATATTGGTCACCATGCAGACTTTTTGATTCGGCACGATCTCCAATGCTTCAGCAGCCTTGGCTGGACTGATCATACCCGCCAAAACAACAAACACACCCATTACAAAAACTAACAATGACTTCTTTAGGGACATATCAGACTCCTGCGTTTTGCCTGTTTTCAGGTATTAGGAATCAAAGCCGCCTTTTGTGACAACCAAAGGCGGCCTCACAAATTAACGAACTTTGGCGCGCAATAGATCCTGGATGTGCAGGATTCCCACGGGTTTGCGCGGATTTGAGGACTCTTTATCCAGCACAAAGACCATTTGAATTTGGAACTGCTCCATGACGAACAAGGCTTTTTCAGCCAATTCGTTGGCATCAATGGTTCTGGGATTGGTGGTCATCAGATCCTTCGCAAGACCGGTCAGCGGGTCATTGGATTTTTCCAGGCGACGACGGATATCACCATCCGTGATCACCCCGACCAAATCGCCTTTTTCATCGACGATACCGGCAGCGCCGCGAACATCCTTGTGGGTCATGATCGAGAACACCTGACGAATCGGTGTATCCAGGGTCACTGTCGGCAAGGCATCCCCACCGTGCATAACATCGCGCACGCGGGTCAACAGGCGATACCCCAGACTGCCGCCGGGATGAAATTCAGCAAAGTCTTCAGAGCTGAAGCCTTTTTCCGCCATCACCGCCATTGCCACAGCGTCGCCCATTGCCAGGGTCGCTGTACTGCTGGCCGTGGGTGCAAGACCCAATGGACAAGCTTCTTCTGACACATGAACATTCAAAGTGACTTGAGCGGCTTTCGCCAATGACGATTCCGGTTTGCCGGTGATCGCGATCAAAGGAATGCCTTTGCGGGAAACAAATCTTAAGATGCCTGCGAACTCAGGGGACTCACCGCCATAAGACAGCGCAATCACCACATCGTTGTTTTCAACAAGGCCCAAATCCCCGTGCGAGCTTTCTGCCGGATGCAGAAACACCGCCGGAGTTCCGGTGGAAGAAAAAGTGCTGGCAAGCTTTCTGGCGATCTGGCCGGATTTACCCATGCCCGTCAGAACGATTTTGCCGTCACAGGCTGTGATCATCTTCACCACTTGTTCAAAAGAGTCCCCAAGGCGCTCTTTCAATGCCAGAATGGCCTGGGCCTCAACCTCTAGAACTTTCAGACCCTGTTGAATAACTTTGGACATATTCTAACGAACCTTTCTTACTTCTTCTTCAGGCTTGCTTTAACAAAATGCACGAAGAGAGGGTGCGGAGCCAAGGGCTTTGATTTGAATTCCGGATGGAACTGCACGCCGACAAACCATGGGTGATCAGGAAGTTCCACAATCTCGACCAGGTCACGTTCTTTGCAGATACCGGAAGCCATCATGCCGTTCTTTTCAAACAAGTCTTTATACTTGTTGTTGAACTCAAAACGGTGACGGTGACGTTCCATAATGGACGACGCCTTGTACACCTGATAGGCGCGCGAGCCGGAGGCAATAGCGCATGGGAAAGCGCCCAGGCGCATGGTGCCACCCTTGTTGATCACTCCGCGCTGCTCGGCCATGGAATCAATCACGAAGTTGCCAGTGCGTTTGTTTTCAGCATGGAATTCACGGCTGGTGGCATCTTTGATACCACACACGTTGCGCGCAAACTCAATCGCCGACAATTGCATACCAAAACAGATACCGAAGAATGGAACCCGCTTTTCACGGGCATACTTGATGGCAGTGATCTTGCCTTCCACACCACGGGTGCCGAAGCCCCCCGGCACCAGAATGCCGTCGACCTTGCCCAATAAAGAGTGCACAGTCTTGTCGGTGACCTTTTCGGAATCCACGTAAATGATTTCCACGCGGGCATTGTTGGCAACGCCACCGTGAACCAAGGCTTCATGCAGGGATTTGTAGGATTCCTTCAAATCGACATACTTGCCAACCACGCCGATTTTCACAGTATGACTTGGGTTCCCCAGAATCTTCACCAGATTCTGCCAGCCTTTCATGTTCAACTTGCCAGCAGAAAGGCCCAGACGTGCCACGATCAGTTCATCCAGCTTTTCTCTGTGCAAAGCCAGAGGGACTTCATAGATAAAACGACTGTCCTGAGCGGCGATAACATTTTCCGGTTTCACGGAACAGAACAGACCGATTTTGGCCTTCAGATTGTCATCAATGACTTTTTCACTGCGGCAGACCAGGAAGTCGGGTTGCAAACCGATTTCACGCAGCTCTTTCACTGAGTGCTGAGTCGGCTTGGATTTCAATTCACCCGCCGCCGCGATGTACGGCACATAAGTCACATGCACCAGCACAGAGTTTTCCTGACCCACATCGATACGCATCTGACGAATGGCTTCCAGGAACGGCTGACTTTCGATATCCCCGACTGTCCCGCCGATTTCAACCAGAATGATTTCACTGCCCTGAGCGGCTTCATAGATACGAGCTTTGATTTCTTCCGTGATGTGCGGAATGACCTGCACAGTGCCACCCAGGTAGTCCCCGCGACGCTCGCGGTTCAAAACCGTGTCATAGATCTGACCGGTGGAAACAGAGTTTGAGCGGTTCATCAAAGCGGATGTGAAACGCTCATAGTGCCCCAGATCCAGATCGGTTTCCGCCCCATCTTCAGTCACATAAACTTCACCGTGCTGCAATGGCGACATTGTGCCAGGATCCACGTTCAAATAAGGATCAAATTTCATGATGGTCACTTTGTGACCGCGGCCTTCCAGCAAAGCACCAAGGCTGGCTGCTGTCAGTCCTTTGCCAATCGAGGAAACAACGCCCCCGGTGACAAAAATAAATTTTTGCTTCAACGTTTTCTTGGTCGACTTCGCTGTCGACACCTTCTTTGTGGTGGTCTTTCTCTTTGCCATTACATCCCCTGTGAGCTTAAGAGTTTTTCGAGTCGCGCCAGATCTTCGGGAGTATCCACCCCGACACTGGCTTCCTTGACTCTGATTACTTTGATTTTTGCACCTAAATACAGAGCGCGCAGCTGCTCCAGACTCTCGGCTTTTTCAATGAGGGCCGGAGGAGCTTCGCAGAACTGTTTTAAAAAATTTCTGGAATAGGCATACATGCCGATGTGTTTCAGACAACCATCCATGCTGCCGGCCTCTTGTGCCGACATACGGGAATAAGGCATTGGATAGCGGCTGAAATAAAGAGCCTCGTCACGGCAGTTCACAACAACTTTCACCGAGTTCATGGATTGCAGCTCTTCAGCACTGATCGGATGAGCCAGCGTGGCCATGTCCATTTTCGGATCATCGACAAACACCTGCGCCAGGCGGTCAATCAACTCGCCGGTCACCAGCGGTTCATCCCCCTGGATATTGACAACGACATCACAGGCAACATCTTTAATGGCAGCATTGATTCGGTCGCTTCCGGTGGGAAGATCGCTGTCCGTCATGACGACTTTAACACCGACAGCTTCGGCGGCGGCTTTGATGCCTTCGTGATCGGTGGCGACAATCACCTCGCTCAGAAGTTTCGACTTCTTGGCTCCTTCAACCGTCCACTGAATCAGGGGGCGGCCTTTCAAGTTCACCAGGGGTTTTCCGGGGAAGCGTGTAGAGCCAAAACGAGCGGGGATCACACCGACAATTTTCATTCTTTTATCCAATTTTCATAGATGTAGTCTTCAACCGCGTCCTGGCCCTCTTTTTTCAGGGCAGACACACCAAACACGGCACTCAGGCCCGAGGCCTTCTTCACTTTCGCCACCGCCTGCAGCATCTGACTGCGTGACATTTTGTCGGCTTTGGTCAGCACCACAGCCAGCGGGAAACCACGACGTTCAGAGAACTCTTTCAAAAGCTCTTCGTCTTCAGTCCACGAGCGACGGATGTCCATCACCAGAAGCAGTCCACGAAGTTGTTCACGGTTCATCAGATAAGTTTCAATCATGCGGTGCCATTCACGCATTTCATCACCGGAACGTGCCGCAAAGCCGTAACCCGGCATATCCACCATCACATAGGACTGATCCAGCTCAAAGAAATTGAGCAGACGGGTTTTACCCGGCGTGGAGCTGACTTTCGCAATCTTGTTTTTGGTCAGGGCATTGATGAAAGACGACTTTCCGGCATTGGAGCGGCCAGCGATGGCTACTTCAGCTTTCTTGTGTACAGGGAAGTCTTTTTCCAGAACGGCGCTTTTAATGAACTGAATCGTCTTTGGCATAGCCAAGACTATCAGAGCTCCCCCCATTTCTCAATTCCGAGAACCTAGTCCGTCGCAGGATAATTTGGCGAGTCGAAAAGCCCGAGCCCCACTTATATTCGAATCCAGCCCGGTCAAAGTCTTGAAGTGGTGGGTCATCGCATTCCCCACCACAAAGGTGGGCACTTTTTAAGCAGGAGACCCCATGTCACAAGCATTTTTGAAAACAATGGACGAAAACCCCAAAACCATGTCTTTGCAGGAGTTCGTCACCCTGGGCAAAGACTCTCAGTGCCAGATTCAGGTCCAAGGTGAACAAGTGGCGGAACGCCACGCTCGCATCGAAAAGAAAGATCAATCATATTTGATCCGCGATCTGCGCACCCCGCAAGGCACCTATGTGAATGATGCCCGCGTGATGGAAGCGTTCCTGCAAGAAGGCGACATCATCAGGTTGGGGGAACAGGAATTCCTGTTCTTAACCCAGGAAGAGACCACCACCCCCTTCCCAATCAAAAGTCGCAACGATGTCTGGAATGAAGAACTGCAGGCTCTTTCCAACGTCGCCAAAACCGAGTTCCCGGTCCTGATTCTGGGCCCTTCCGGAACAGGCAAGGATGTCATTGCCCAGGCTCTGCATGAAAACAGCCTTCGCGACAAGGGCCCGTTCGTCAGCGTGAACTGCAGTGCCTTGAGCGAAACCCTGATTGAAAGTGAGCTTTTCGGTCACGTGAAAGGCAGCTTCACCGGCGCTATCAACGACCGCAAAGGGGCTTTTGAAGCCGCCCGCGGCGGCACATTGTTTCTGGATGAAATCGGGGATCTTTCCTACAGCCTGCAGGCCAAACTGCTGCGCGCCCTGGAAAACAACGAAATCCGCCCAGTGGGTGCGGATCGCAATGTCCGCACCGATGTTCGCATCATCGCCGCCACCCACCAGAATCTGTCTGAAAAAATCCGCGAAGGTCTGTTCCGGTCGGATCTTTATTTCCGCCTGAATGTGGTGTCGGTGGCGCCACCGGCTTTGGCTTTGCGCATGGAGGACTTTGAAGAGCTGCTTTACACCTTTGCCCGCAAAATGCGTGTGCGCTTCTCATTCGGCGCCATTGCCCGACTGAAAAAGCATCCATGGCCGGGGAATATTCGTGAATTGAAAAATCTGGTCAGTCGCGCAGCGGCTCTTTACCCGCGCATTCACATCACCGAAAACCACGTTGAAAAGCTACTGGACAAAACTCTTCTGGAAAAATCCGAAGAACGCGTCAGCAACGACATGCCGGTGATTAAAGAGATTGAAAAACAGATGATCATCAAACGCCTGCAGGCGAATAAAGGAAACCAGCGAAGAACGGCTCAGGATCTGGGCATGCCCAAAAGCACGCTGCATGACCGTTTGAAATACTATGACATCGATATCACGAGCTTTAAGGTTTAACGATCGCGGTTTTGATAAAGATCCGGCGCACGTAACCCTTGGTCAGGATCTTGTTCACTTCTTTGCGCAGACGTTCGCAAAGCTCTTGTTTGCCCTCCCCTGAGGCGGCCTGATCGAAAGTCATCTCCTCGATCGTTCTCAGGAACAGGTCTTCCACTTCCGCTTCGCGGTCTTTGATTTCGACAACGACATCAGAGGCCGCGCCTTCCACATAGAACTCAAAAGCCCCCATGGGATTGGTGCCGGACTCTGCGGAACGGCGCAAATTCACCACCATTCTTTGCATCAGAAACACGTTTTGCGCGGCACGGGTGGAGTCATAGAAGGATTCCACTTCGGTTTTGGGATCGTATTGATATTTCTGCGAGGACCAGTCCGCCATCGAATGAATGAACAGATCCTCGTGCTGAGGAATCAGACCTTTCGTGGCCAGACGATAAAGCACCACACCAGCCCCCGCCGTCACCACCAGCAAGCCCACCAATGCAAGTTTTTTAACCAGCGAAAACGACTTAAAGGTCGCCATGAATTCGCCAAGGCCGGATCTAAAGCCCTGGGCAGTTCTTTTCGCCCACGCCAGCAGAAGCGGTCCGCCATTCACAATGCGATGACGAAGCTGCTCTTTGAACTTTCTCCAACTTAAGCGCATCACGGTGCGCTTCATTTTTACTTTATAGGAAATGCGCGGAAGGAAGGGCAGAATCTTCAAAAGCTTCTTCCGGAATCCGGTCGCGGACTGCCACAGCTTTTCTTCTTCTGCGAGGGTGTATTCAAGCTCGATGCCTTCTTCGTAAATCAAGGCATCACCGGCCATATCGGGGCCGATTTCATTCAGCGACTGAGCAAACTCGGGGTCTGCTTCCGCCAGTGCAGAGTCCAAGGACTCAAGGGACATCAAATCCTCAGCTTCCCCTTCCGGAGCGCCGTCCTTGATCTCTTCCTCTACCTTGGTCGTGTTTTCCTGTTCAGCCAATGCGATTCCCCCAAGACGATTGTAAGGAAGGAATCAAATACGTCGCAAGAACAATTTATAAACAGAAGTCCATCGGCTAGCATTAAGACTGCAGGAGAGATCTTTGATGAAAGTCCTTGTATCCGTCATTGTGGCCCTGGGGGCCTTGAGTGGTTGTTCCCATCTTCACCGTTCCGCGGACAGCGGCTATGCCCCGGCACCGGAAGATGTCCGCTATAGCGACAACTCCAACCGTGCTGTCTATGACCGCCAAACTCGCCAGACAGCGTATGAGTTGGGTTTGGACCCAGCTTCCTTGAGTGGTCGTGACCTGCAGGCCGTTCGCGACCGTCAGCAACTGCGCCAGTTGGAACGCAGCCTGTCCTCGCGCAAAGAGCGCGAACAGTACTCCAAGATCCTGCCTTGGCTTAAAAATGATGCAGAAAAAATCGAAGTTCTGTCCATCCCATCCATCGAAGGCCGTCAGGCCTGGGTGAACCGCAACAGCGTGTGGAACCGATCTCAAGCTCCGCAGGAGGAAATGAAGGGTTTGATCGAATCCCAGGATATCGCCGTGGGAATGCCACAGGATTATGTCAAAAGATCCTGGGGGGACCCGATGAGTGTCGAAGTCTCGGGCAATCCTCTGTACAAAAATGAACGCTGGAAATATCAGAAGTTTGTGTCCGCCCCGGAAGGCTACCGCAAAGAAACACGTTATGTGTATTTTGAAGGCGGACGCGTGGTTGGCTGGGAAACTGAATAAGACGAAGCCCTAGTGAGCTTCGTCCCAGTTGTTCCCGATCGCATAATTGACCTTCAACGGCACTTTCAGCTTCATCACGTTTTCCATGATTGAAACCAACTGAGGGGAATGTTTCTGCAGATTCTCCTCGAAATCCTCGAAGATCAATTCATCGTGCACCTGCAACAGCATGCGCACCGGCACTTTTTCAAACACTTCGATCATCGCCTTTTTCACCAGATCACTGGCAGTCCCCTGAATCGGGGCGTTGATCGCGGCGCGCTCGCCGAACTTTTTTAAAGCCATGTTCTTGGACTGAAGCTCGTCGATATAACGGCGGCGTCCAAACAGCGTTTCAACATAGCCTTTTTCGTGAGCCATCTTGATGGTGCCATCGATATACTCGCGGACGTTTTTAAAGCGGTTGAAATAGCGCTCGATAATATCCTTGGCTTCGGTGCGTGAAATACCCAGGTTTTCCGCCAGACCGAAGGCCCCCTGACCGTAAGCAATTCCAAAGTTCACGGCCTTCGCAGAACGACGGTGTTCAGCAGTCACATCTTTCAAAGGCACCCCAAACACTTCCGCTGCGGTGGCCGCGTGAATGTCGAGGTCTTCAGCAAAGGCTTTGCACAAGTTCGGGTCTTCGGAAATATGCGCCAGGATGCGCAGTTCAATCTGGGAATAATCCACCGACAGAAGCTTCATGCGCGGAGCCGCGATGAACGCCTTGCGCACCTGCTGGCCGCGCGCGGTACGAATTGGAATATTCTGCAAATTCGGCTGCGTGCTGGAAAGACGGCCCGTGGTGGTCAGGGCCTGATTAAAGCTCGTGTGCACGCGCTCGTCTTTAGGATCAATCATGGTTGGCAAGGCATCGACGTAAGTGGACTTCAGCTTGGACATCTCACGCCATTGCAAAACCAGTTTTGCAATCGGATGCTCCAGACCCAACAACACTTCTTCGTCTGTGGAATAGCCGGTTTTTGTTTTTTTCCCGGCAGGCAGGCCCAGTTTTTCAAACAGGATCACGCCCAGCTGCTTCGGGCTTCCGACGTTAAAGGACTCCCCTGCCGCTTCGTGGATTTGTTTTTCGATTTCTGCGATGTCTTTCGCCAGCTCTTCACTTTGTTTGGCCAAAAGATCCTTGTCGATGCGAACCCCCAGACGCTCCATGGACAAAAGCACACGGGCCAATGGAAGATCCAGTTCCTGATAAACCTTTTCACCCTGCACGGTCTGCAACTGGGATTTCAGGGTTGTGGCAAAATTCAATTGAGCATTGTACAGCTGCGATGGTGATGCCAAATCCGGCAACACATCGGCCATAAAGCGAGTGTAGATCTTGGCAAAATCGGAGGTGTCACCGGCCTTCAACACATAAGCCGCCAACTGGGAATCCCAGGCCGCCACCGGAGTTTTCGCTCCGATCTTGTGCCAGAAGGACTTCAGGTCATAGCCATGCCATTGAACTTGGAAAGTGTCGGTCAACTTCCCCAGATATTCATGATCAGGGACCTGGATGATCTGGGACTCAGTTCCGATGAAGACTCCACGCATGTCGCTAAAGCCCCAAAGGCTTTGGTGTTCCGCCAGGAAGTCGGCCAGCTCGCGGGTTGTCATGCTTTTTTCAGTGAACTGACGCTCTTCTTTGGCAATCACGATGGTCGGCGCGACATCATCGGCAATACTCAATGGCGCGGAGGGGGCTGCCGTCTTGATCAACGGACCGGCCGGAGCCGCTGGTGCCGCCGCTGCCGGAGTCGTGTCCACTGTTCCAAACAGACTTTTTTCGAAGGATTTAAAATTCAGCTCATGCAGGAAGGCACGCAGTTCGTCCGCCTTGAACGGCTTGAGTTTGTAGGCCTCAAGGTCATCCGGCATCGGTACGTCGCAGGAAATAGTCACCAGCTTTTTGGACAGTAGTGCATTGTCTTTGGAGGCAATCAGCTTTTCACGAACGCTTTTGCTTTCAACTTTGTCGATATTTTCATAGATGTCTTCGACGTGTTTGAACTGCTCCAAAAGCTTGATGGCGCCTTTTTCCCCGACACCCTTTACGCCCGGAACGTTGTCCGAAGCATCCCCCACAATCGCCAGATAGTCGATAAACTGATCCGGGCGCACACCCCACTTTTCAAAGACACCTTCAGCGTTGTAGCGAACACCCTTCATCGTGTCGTACAGCGTGACGCCGTCTTCGATCAGCTGGCCGAAGTCTTTATCGCCGCTGACAATGAACACTTCCATGCCATTGCGACGGCTCCATTTAGTCAATGTCCCGATGATGTCATCGGCCTCGAAGGATTCGACTTCAAATGCGGGAACTCCCAGCAGGTCTGCCAGTCTTTTGATATAAGGGATTTGTTGGGCCAGTTCGTCCGGCATCTCGGTACGGTGAGCTTTGTAGCCATCGTACATGGTTTTTCGGAAAGAGGGTTCTTTGCGGTCATAGCAGAAAACCAGATACTCGGGTTTTTCCTCTTTCAGAAGTTTGATCATCATGGAAAGGAAGCCGTAAACGGCGTTAACCGGAACTCCGCTTGGAGACGAAAGGGCACGAATCGCGTAGAAGGCGCGAAAGAACATGGCACTGACGTCAATAAGGTAGATTTTCTTCATGAAGGCCTCCGGATGTAAACCAAAGGTCTACACCGCACAGGCCTGATTGTCGATGATTGATGCCTATTTCAATTCGGCTTTCACGCGAGTGAAATCGATTTGTTCCAGGGCATTTTTATCCAGCTCGTTTTCCGCAGCCGGAGTGTATTTGACCTCATCGCTGCAAGCTTCCGCCTGACGAAGAATGATCTCCAGATCGCCACGGATGGAGGACTCGACAGAGCGGCGTCCTTCTTCCCAAGCTTCGATGTCACCAATTGAACAATGCAAACGACGGGCAAGATCGGATCGGCTCCAGCCCAAACGCAGGCGGAGGTCACGGAGAGATTCTTTATTCCAATCAAGCTGCTGAATATTATTATCTAGCATATAAACCCCTGGGATCACTTCAAAAAGTATCCCCGAATAGAGCAGGAATACTATTTGTATTATACCCGGAAGACACTAGATAATGCGATGGGTTATTGGCTATTGCTCAGGGAATACAAAAACCAGGTCGTGCTCGCCCGCCAGATCCAATTTATCGCGAGCCTGGCGCTCAATAAAGGAAGGGTCCTTAGCCTGCTTAAGTTGGCCGGTCAGAGCCGCAATGTTCTGACGCGTCTGCTGGATTTCAAATGTGATTCTATCAAAATCACGGTGCAGACCCCACAGGCGGAAGGCATTTCCATTCACAACGATGGAAACTGAAAAGATCAGCAAACAAACCAGCGCCACTTTTGTGGGACTGTTCAGAAATCGACGTAAACCTACCGCAAACTGAGTGTAAGACATGAATCCATTCTAGCTATATACCCAGACGAAGGCTACAGGACCGAAGCCTAGGTCCAGCCTTGCCTTTATAGTTAATATCGATAGTTCTCATATTTATTATCGATTCGATTTATACCTTCATTTCGCCGATCTTAGTGAAAGCAAGAGAGGTGTTATGAGAACGTGGGCAGACTATCTTAAGACGGCACAAACCGAAGACCCGGTTTTTGAGGCCGTTCGCCAAAATGACTACAGCCAGGTAATGACTTATCTGAAGAATCTGGGAAATCCCGACTTGAAAAACCACAAGGGCCACTCCCTGCTGATGCTGGCCGCCTATAATGGCCACCTTTCCCTGGTAAGTCTGCTGATCTCCTGTCGCGCCGACGTCAATTCGCGCGACAACAGTGGCAATACCATCCTTATGGGCGTGGCTTTTAAGGGCCATGACAAAATCGCCCGCCAGCTGCTCCGAGCCGGCGCCGACCTGAATGCCCGCAACCCCAAGGGGCAGACTGCTTTGAGCTTTGCCGAAGCCTTTGGCCGCGACGATCTGGTGCGACTGTTCAATGAGCTTCAATCTGAACCACCCGCCCCAGGATCACGCCTCTGGCGCCGTCTGCAGGCTTTATCCCATTTCTTCATCCCCGCACGAGGTTAATTTATGAAAAAGACACTCACAACATCCGCAGGCATTCCCATTTCTGAAAACCAGCACAGCCTTACTTCCGGCCCGCGCGGCCCGGTGGCTTTGCAGGACTATCACCTGATTGAAAAGCTCGCGCACTTCAACCGCGAGCGCATTCCAGAGCGCGTGGTTCATGCCAAGGGCTCTGGCGCCTATGGCACCTTCACCGTCACTCATGACATCACGCGCTTCACCAAAGCGGCGATCTTTTCAAAGATCGGCAAAAAGACCGAAGCCTTCCTGCGCTTTTCAACTGTCGCAGGAGAAAAAGGTTCCGCAGATACCGAGCGCGACCCGCGCGGCTTTGCCTTAAAGTTCTATACCGAAGAAGGCAACTGGGACATCGTGGGCAACAACACGCCGGTCTTCTTTGAACGAGATCCCTTGAAGTTCCCGGACTTCATCCACTCGCAGAAACGCGATCCGCAAACAGGATATAAAAACCCGGTGCGTATGTGGGATTACTGGTCCAAAGCTCCTGAAGCTTTGCACCAGATCACGATCTTATTCAGTGATCGCGGAATCCCAGATGGCTATCGCTTTATGAATGGCTACGGTAGCCACACGTTCAGCTTTATCAATGATAAAAACGAACGCGTGTGGGTGAAGTTCCACTTCAAATCCATGCAAGGGATCAAAAATCTTCCTGTCGCCAAAGCCGTCGAACTGGCGGGAACTGATCCGGATTATGCCGGTCGCGATCTATTCGAGGCGATTGAAAGAAAGGAATTCCCACGCTGGGCTTTGAAGGTTCAAATTATGACTGAACGTCAGGCCGAACAATTCCGGTTTGATCCGTTTGATCTTACCAAGGTGTGGCCACACAGCGAATTCCCACTGTTGGATGTCGGGATTCTTGAGCTGAACAGAAATCCGGAAAACTATTTTGCTGAAGTCGAACAAGCCGCCTTTTCACCAAGCAACGTCCCACCGGGCGTGGGTTTTTCACCGGATAAGATGCTGCAAGGACGACTGTTCGCCTATCCGGATGCCCAACGCTATCGCCTGGGGGTAAACTATCAGTACCTGCCAGTGAATCGCCCGCACTCGGAAGTAAACAGTTATCACCGCGATGGCAGCATGAGATTCGACGGCAACGGAGGAAGACAGGACAACTATGAACCCAATGGTTTTGGCGGTCCGGTACAGAACGAAAGCTTCAAAGACCCTGCCTTGAATTTGTCAGGCACTCTGGATCGTCATGACTCCCACAAAGACAATGACGACTTCACGCAGGCCGGAAATTTGTATCGAATGCTCAGCGAAGAAGAAAAAGACCGTTTAACATCCAACATCGCAGGCACGATGAAAACCATTTCAGAGGACCTGCAAACCAAAAACATAGAACACTTCAAGAGATGCGATCCGGATTATGGCGGCCGCATCGCCGCCAAATTGGGATTAGACTAACGAAAGGGCTCGTTGCACAACTTGCGCAACGGGCCTTTTAGCCATAAACGACATCGGATTGGTCAAGACGAGAACGAATCAGAACAAACTCGGCCACCTCACTGGATTGATTAGAAATAAAATGTGGCAACCCACTTTGAGCCTTAAAGCAAGCACTGTCACCGACCAGCAAGATCAGCTCTTCGGAACCTTCCTTGGCAACGACACTGCCTTTGGTAACGAAAACCACTTCATCCGTGCCGTTATGAAAGTGAGGCGCCGATGAAGACTTCCCAGGCTCCAATATCTCATGAGAAATAAAAAGCCCCTGAGCCCCCAAAGCACCTGAGATCACCGCCGACAAGGAAAACTCCTCACCCGTCTTCGACGACGTCAACTGACGAAAACTTCGATCGGCTAATCTATTTATTTCCATCTAAGTATCCTCAATAAAAAACTTACGAACACTCTCTCCCAAAACGCAAAAAAGCCCGCCAAAGGCGAGCTTTTGAGCCAGTCCCCCAAAGCCACCCCAAAACCAAGGTCGCTCAAAAGGGCTCGAATGCAAGGCGGAGGGTTCTCTCCGAAACGGAGGCGTGCTCCAAGCACGTCGGAGAGAAGGAGAGAGCCCGACAAGAATAGCAGGAAGCTATTCTTGCGCGTCAGCCCGAAGGGCAAGGGCAGGATGCCCGCAGCACAACGAAGTCAGTCGGACCCTTTTCAGCGGCCGCCTATCGGAAGGCGGCTTTGTCCCAGTATAGGCCCATACCGCCCAAGTCTTCTTCGATTCTCAGAAGCTGGTTGTACTTCGCGGTTCTTTCACCACGGCACAAGCTGCCTGTTTTGATCTGATGGCAGTTCAGGCCTACAGCCAGATCTGCAATCGTCACATCTTCCGTCTCACCAGAGCGGTGGGACATGATTGTGCGGAATTTGTTACGTTGAGCCAGGTTCACGGCTTCGTAAGTTTCAGTCAAAGTACCGATTTGGTTTACTTTCACCAACAAAGCGTTACCCGCTTTTTTCTCAAGACCCATGCGCAGACGTTTTGGATTGGTCACAAACAAATCATCACCAATCAACTGCATAGTGGAGCCCATTTGAGCTGTGGACTGAACCCAGGAATCCCAGTCGTCTTCCGCGAAGCCGTCTTCAATGGAAACAAGAGGATATTTCTCTGCCCAGGATTTGTAGATGCCAAGAAGTTCGGTCGGGCTGATGTGACCACCCTGCCATTCGTATTTGCCTTCTTTGAACATTTCAGTTGCAGCCACGTCCAACGCCAGGAACACGTTCTGACCTGGATCATAACCAGCATCCACAATCGCATTCATCAGCAAATCAAGAGCTTCCTGATTGGAACCCAATTTCGGCGCGAAGCCACCTTCGTCACCTACTGCTGTGGAAAGACCTTTTTTCGCCAGGATCTTTTTCAGAGTGTGGAAGATCTCAGTACCTGCACGCAGGGACTCAGCGTATGAGTTGTTCACAGTTGGAACGATCATGAATTCCTGAATATCCAAACCGTTGTTCGCGTGCGCGCCACCGTTCAGAACGTTCATCAATGGAACCGGCAAGCGAGAAGCCTGAGAGCCACCAACGTAACGGTAAAGCGGCAAACGGCAGTCTTTAGCTGCCGCTTTGGCAACTGCCAAAGAAACACCCAGGATCGCATTTGCGCCCAAGTTGGATTTATTTTCAGTGCCGTCGATGTCGCGCAGGATTTTATCGATGTAAACCTGTTCAGTTGCCTGAAGGCCCACGATTTCCGGAGCGATTTTTTCACGAACATTGTCGACAGCTTTGTAAACGCCTTTACCCAGGAAACGGTTTTTGTCGCCATCGCGAAGCTCGCAAGCTTCGTGAGCACCTGTGGAGGCACCAGATGGAACTGCTGCGCGGCCCATATTGCCGTCAGCTGTTGTAACTTCAACCTCTACAGTCGGGTTTCCACGGCTGTCCAGGATTTCACGAGAGATGACACTGATGATTTCAGACATGTTGATTTCCTTCTTTGTCGGCGTTTTTATTCATCGTTTTCTTAACCAGATCCATGCTTTCAAAGACCGTGCGCGGGTACTGGGTTTTTACGAACTCCCAGTCAACGCGTCTCATGGCTTCTTTCACCGCCGGGGTCATTTTCCCCTGGGCTGCAAGCATGGTGATCAGCTGCTGGGCGCGCACCATGTAGTCGTGCAGGCGCGCCAGATTCTGACTCAAAACATAGCCCGGAGTTTCGCTGTCGAAATTCAGGTGGGACAAAGAGCCTTCATGAGGCAGCAGCGAAGACGCTGCATTCTCTGGCACTTCCGCCTGAACGCCGGTGGCGGACTTCAGATTCTGTTTTTCAATTGTACGGATTCTTTCTTCAAGGTCACCGACATATTTTTGCAGATCTTCACGTTCACGCTGGGTGCGCTGAAGATCATCGATCAGACTTTGGAACAAAGCCGGGCTGACCTGATGGCCGACCGATTCGCTGAAGATCGAACTTTGCTGAGTCGACCAGTTCAGCTGAATGGTGATGCCTTCCCAGTTACAGACCGCCGCCGGCTGACCAACGTAAACCGGCAGGGACTCGAACGCCGCCTTCAGGTAAGTCGTCACCAGCGGGTATTGCTCTGCCGGCAAAGGCAGATCAAACGAGATGCTGGCTTCATCACGGCGAAGATTTTCAATCGGTGGTTTTGGAGAGATAAAGTAAGAAAGGAACTGCTCTGGTTGGTTGAAGATTTCCTGAGGGTGCGGCATCATGCGCAGAACGCTGTCCAGCACTCCCCACGCACGCAACTCCGGCCCTTCATGTCCCGCACGCTGCAGAATGTTTTCTTCTCGCTTCAGCGGAAGGCGCAGTACGGTTTCCAGGAAGTTTTCCATTTCAGGCGCAGTCATCCAATAAGACGAGTCTTTGAGCAATTCCATCGGAAGATGGATCTGCTCATACAGCGGGCTGAGGTCTTCGCCTTGCTGCTCCAGAACGGTTAAAACTGCGTTTGAAATCTTACAACTAAAGTGCACGAAGAAGGTCTTAGCCTAGTTTTTCCACTCTTTAAACACAAAAAAACGAACGATATTTCACTCTGTGCAGAGCAACTGCGTTATGGGATTAACGCGGCGTAGGTGTAAAAAGTCACCAGGCACCTTTTAGGCGACTTTTGCGAACTTGGATTTTGGGAAGGGCAGGTTGTTGTCGATGATTTCTTCCATGAACGACGGCACGTTGCCTGTGGGCTGGAGTTTTCCTTCCAGGGTTCCGTCGGGACGGCGTGTTAGGCGGGACATTTCAAAGATCGGGATCACGTTGTATGAACCATCCGCACTGAATCCGCGCACTTCGCTGATTGCTGCGATACGGCGAGATCCGTCCGAAAAACGTGAGACCTGGATAATAATTTCAATCGCCGAAGACACCTGAGAGCGCAAAGCCTTCTCACTGATCTTCGCATCACCACCTTGAGCCAGGGCTTCCAACCGCACAATCGCATCTTCTGGCGTGTTGGCGTGGACCGTTCCCATACATCCTTTGTGACCGGTATTCATGGCGTTCAGCAGTTCCATCGCTTCACTGGAACGAACCTCCCCCACGATGATTCGGTCGGGACGCAAACGCAGGGCGGACTTTAAAAGATCCTTGATCGTGACTTCACCCTTACCCATGGCATCGGCCTGGCGGGTTTCAAACATCACCACGTGCTCGTAATCAACCTGCAGCTCGGAGGAGTCTTCAATCACCATCACTCGCTGACCTTTCGGAATGCGCGTGCATAAAAGTGAAAGCAATGTCGTTTTACCGGAACCCGTACCACCGCTGACGATGATGTTTTTTCCCAGGAACATGCAGATGTCCAGGAAACGTGCTCCATCCTCGGTGATCGCACCAAATTTGATATAGTCGGCAAAAGTGATTTTGTTGTTCGTGAATTTACGAATGGAAAGAGTCGTGCCCTTGCGGGACATCGGCGGGATCACCGCCGCAATACGGGAACCATCCGGAAGACGCGCATCCAGACGAGGCGATTCATCATCGATACGTCGACCCACACTTTGCGCGATGCTGTTCACCGCGGCACGCAGATCATCTTCGGACGGGAAAGACTCGGAAACTCTTTCGAGCTTACCCTTTCTTTCCACGAAGATTTCCTTATGGCCATTGATAAGAATTTCGGACACACCCTTGTCGTCCAGGTATTTCGCAACAGGACCGAGATTCTGCTGAATGGTCTGTTTGAAAACGTTCGACTGGTCAGACATGGGTGCCTTTCCTCGGATAAAAAATTACTTGGACGCCGGCATGCGATCAGGCGCTGCCGCATCGGAATAAATAATGAACTTCCCCTGCACGGCCGTTTCCGGACACTGGTAAGAGAATATTCCGTCCGTTTTTGGTGTCACATGGAAAGTCTTCTGTTCGCCAAACACCGTGTTGTGATGCTCAGAGAAAGCATCCAGCACGAAGCTGACGTTTTTTTCCTTGTTGTTCACGTTCACCACGTGAATGCGATAGTTGCCGCCCTTTTTCAGGCGCACCTGCGCAGGAACGAAGCCTTTTTCCGTATTCATGATCACGATGTCCTGAGTCGGCTCAACCGAATCAAACACCTTGCTAAGAATGTTGACGGACTGATCCTCCTGCACGCTGGCCGGCAGGCGGTCTTCATTTTTAACCTTGTTGAATTCTACCTGACGACGGGAGAAGTCCACTTCCCACGCATTCGCGACAGAAGACAGCAACAACAGGCAAAGAACCTTAGTGCAACTCTGTGCGATCCTGGAACTCACAAAACTCACGGGCCACCTCCATAGCGATATAATTCACGGATCTTGGATCCATCATGTGGAGCTTCTGAACCAGAAGATCTTTGTCGCCACGGCAGCCGTTGATTGTCTGGAAAGCGTCACTCAGGATCTGTGGGTTTGCCATCATCTCACGTGTGACTTCGGACCAATCAAGTTTCAATACAGGATCGATCGCCCCTACTGTGTAGAGCGCATCGAACACTAATTGCAAATCGCCTTGCAGAAACATCGAATCCTCCTAATTGCTCAAGGGCATCCAGCCCACATGGTGTTTCTATCGGTAGGAGTTCATTAGAACTTGAGTCAATTTGAGGCGATTTTTGAAGACTTGAGGAGATCTATCGTTTGACGCTGGCCCAGAGTCGAAACAGACTTGGGCCCGGTCCGGTCGAGGGAAATTACTGTTCAGAGGCGGCAGATTCTGCCGGTTTTTCAGACGGAGTTTCGTTTTTATGGGCCAGGATACTGCCGGCGATCTCGGAAGGAGATGTCGTGTCCTTCATCATGCGCAGCTTTCTTTCGCTGATGGCGTCCTTCGTGACTTCAATTTTTGCGTCACGAATACGTTCGGCAATCTTTCTTTCAAAACCGTCATTTTTCGCATGGGGCTTGATTTCCGCCAGCAAATTCTCGAGGAAAATGACGTAGGTCACTTGCACGACAGGTTTAAAAGCACGAGGATTCTTCAGGGCATTGATCGCTTCGTCAGTAAGTTGACTGATCGTTTTTTCCCAGGACTCCAATTCATCCAGATTTGAACGCAAAGGAGACACTACTTTCTCGATCATCTCGTCATCATTGGGGCGTGCATACACTGCCTGTAGTGCCTCTTTCAGTGGCACCGCTTTGCCGCTGGATGACTTTTTCGACTCTTTGACCTTGTCACTGACCAGTTGATTCATCTGATCCAGGTCCTTCAAGGCCAATTGAGAATAGTTAAACAGCAAACCGGCATGCGCCGTCCCGCCAAGAAACATAACCGCGAACATTGTTAAAAGGAAATTTGATTTATTCATAGAAGTCAGTTTAAAGGGGTCTTAGAGTGAGACAAGTCCTGATTAGCAGGACCTTGGACCGGGATTTTTTCCTTCCCTCTAAACTGAAAATGATGTCAATATAAAGGGGCTCAAAAAATTACAATCATCCATCTTGGAGGAAGACATTGAAAGCACTTAAGTTATTTGGAATTTCAGCACTGGCACTTACATTGGTAAACTGTGCCCCTTCAGCTAAACAACTCAAGGAAGCTGTAGAAAAAGATCCGAGCATCGTGTTCGCTGCGATCGAAAAAGATCCAGAGCAATTCATTGAAGTGGTGAACAAAGCTGCTCAAAACGCTCAACGTAAAGCTCAAGAAAAAGCTGTTGCTGAAGAAGGCAAAAAGCGTGACGACGAATTCAAGAACCCATTGAAACCGGCTATCGAAGAAGGCCGCGTTATCTTTGGCCCTAAAGACGCAAAAGTGACTATCATTGAATACTCTGACTTCGAGTGCCCATACTGCGCTAAAGGTCATGCGACTGTTGATGAAGTGATGAAAGCTTACCCTAAGGACGTTCGCGTTGTTTACAAGCACCTTCCTTTGGATTTCCACCCAATGGCAATGCCTGCAGCACAGTACTTCGAAGCGATCGCTTTGCAAGACGCTGCCAAAGCTGAAAAGTTCTACAACCTGGTATTTGAAAACCAAGGTGACCTGAGAACTAAAAAAGAAGGCGCATTGAAAGAAGCCGCTAAAAAAGCTGGCGCGGACATGAAGAAGCTTGAAAAAGATCTTAACTCTGAAGTGGTTAAGAAACGTATCGAAGCGGACATGGAAGAAGCTCGTAAATTCAACTTCTCCGGTACTCCAGGCTTCCTGATCAACGGTGTTTCCCTGCGTGGCGCTTATCCATTCGCTGATTTCAAAGAAATCATCGACCGTCACTTGGCTGAAGCGAAGTAATCTTTCCTGAAGATTGAACTTCAAAAACCCACAGTTTGAAAAAACTGTGGGTTTTTTATTTGCGCGGTACAGGTCCAGCCACTAAAGTAATCGTAAATACACCAAGGAGTTCCCATGAGCGCACACGCAAAATCCATGATTCTTAAAGCTCAGGACGATCTCGACACCGCCAAAAAGCACTTGTCCGACAATACCCAACACGATTTGGTGGGTTACAATCTGGCTCAGGCCTGCGAAAAATTTCTGAAAGCTTTGTGTGAAATGCGTGGCCTTGAATACCCTCACGATGACGAAGGTCACGATCTGGATGCCTTGATGCAGGTTCTGGAAGAAGGCAATTTTTCCGCCATCTCCTCCCACGCTGACATCATTGAACTGACCCCTTACAACTCCCCTAGCGCCCACATCCGCAAAGACGAGCGCCTGGACATGGAAGAGTACATGGGTTACGTCGAAAATCTGAAAAAACTGGTCGGCGAACAACTTCGCCTTCTGTAGTCGTTATTTACCGGAAGGGGCCTTTTCACCCGCCGTGAGAGGCCTTTTAGAGGCGTTGCTGAGCTTCCACTGACCCCGTTCGTTGCGCCAAAGCACCTGCGTTTCTCCGGCGCGCTTTAGTTTCACCATATAACAAACTTCATTGGCTTCCGCTCTGCGCGGGCGTTCCATTGGCAGACAAAGTCGCTGCACCTGTGGGCTGCCGCCGTCCTTCAGATACACGTAAATGTCTTCCCTGGTATTTTTAGACAGATCCACGGCGAAGGCATCCAGCACACAACGCAAACCCGGACACTTCAGCAACGCATCCAAAGACTTCTGGGCTTCCACCAAAGATAACAAATCCATTAGCGTGTCCCCTTCCCGCTTTTACCCGTCGAGGATTTTACCGCTGGGGATTTACCCGAGCCATAAGATCCCACAGGGGCCTTAGCCACCTTTCGACACTCTGGTGAAAGGATATATTCATCAAAGACCGCGTACCGCGTGTTCAGCTGGGCACAAGCACTGGTGTCGGCGGGACAGGTCTGCCCCTGCTTCGCCAGATTGGCGTTGAACTTGGCCTGAGCTTCAGGGGATGCCATGACACTGCAGTTGATGCCTTCGTCCCAACCCGCATCCACGTAATCAGCCCAGCGGAATTCGCGAATTTGGGTCCACTTGCCTTGAGAACAGCGGAAGTAAGGATTCGGGCCCTCGGCCAAAGCATGATAAAACAAAATTCCCTGATAATTCGCCATGGCATCAGCATAAGAAATCGTCCCGGTGGACGCCCCGCCCGAATAGCCTTTTTCAGACCCCAAACTGGAATGCAGGGCTGTGGACATGCGATAGCCACTTTGACGATAAGGTGTGTAGAACTCAAAACCCTGATCGATGAAGTGACCGAACTTATCGGTGCCCACCAACTGGCCGTTCACTTTGACAGTCGAAGCCAGCTTCAGACGGTTGAAAATCCAGCCATTGTCCAGAACCCCGTCATAGACCGACTGCTGTGCTGTCAGCTCACGCTTGGCAATCTGCGAATTGTCTTCCGCCCAGGACTCCAAGGATCCAATAAAAAATCTCGCGTCGTTCAGGTCATGAAACAAAATACGCAATTTGCGTGGGTCATTACAGGAAATGCCTTCAGAGCTTGCTTCTGCCTGCAGTTCCTGCAGACGCTTGTTCATCTCGCGATCAAAGATTTCAGTGCTGTCGGGAAGATTTTTGGTCCTGCCGGTCAAATTGTCCGTTTCTTTGGCCTGCACAGGCAGGCACACGGTCATTAACAGGAATGTCAGCAGGAAAGAAAACAGGATGCTCATAGGAATTCTTATCGGAGGAACGATAAACTCCTATGAGCGAAAAGAAAAAAACGAATCAGACTTATATTGGAAGGCGCAAAACTGGCCTCGCCCCCCGCCTATTGCTGCAAACTTACGAGTTCTGTGAACAGACCCAGAACTTCTTTGGGTTTTTCAAGGCGTTTAAACAGACTGTACTTGCGAGAGCAATTAAGGGTCAGGGACGTATCAATATCTCTGTTCACGGAATAGATGAACGATTTGGTAAAGATTTTTTGAGTCTCCAGATCCAGGCCCTTGTCATTATCAACAACACTCACCACTGTAAACTTCAAACCCACTGGTAAAACAATCAAACCCTGAGCATTTACATACTGGCTGTTACGCAGGTTGTTTCCCACCAGACTGATGTAACAGTGGTCATTCTTGTATTGTGTATAGAAAGACTGACTGGACCGGCTGTTCTGAGCATCAAAAACAATGTCTTTTTTTAGAACCAGTTGCATCTGTGTCTGAGCCAGGGAAACACTTGAGAGCAGAGAAAGCCCGATAGTGACTGCAAATAAACGAAAAGTGGTAAGCATAAACATCCTTTCTGAGAGGACCGTATGCTTACCACAACAGTTTTGATACAGTCGGACCTATCAATGGGAACTGGGAGTATTTATAATTTTTCCCTGTTCTCAATAAGCGCCGAAACACCCCTGAGCGTTTATTTAAAGGCGTAAAGAAGGCTGCCACCCTTGATCAGGTTGATAACCTTGTCGCGATTGGCCTGGGAAACCGCCGGACAGCCCCAGCTGCGCCCCTGGATCACGTTGGAATCCTGAACATAGTTTGCTCCATGCACGACAATGGCGCGCGAGCGGGCATTGGAGTTCGTCGTGGACAGACCATCCAGGCGCAGGGAATAACCGTTGCTGCCCTGATAAGTCTCTGCCGTTTTATAGAAACCCAAAGAAGAGGCGTTGGAACCTTCCACGTTGCTGAATTTTTCTGCGAAGCCGTCGTGATTGCTGTCAGAGCCTTTTCCGTGGGACACGTGAACATTCCACACTGCACCCGTTTTCATGTCGATGAAGTACCAGCGTTTCTGTGTGGACTTTTGGCTGAAATCCAAAATCGACATCACCGCCTGATTTTTGAACTTCGCCTTGTTTTCGTGGAAATACAATACGGCTGTTTCCAGCGCTTTGGTCGGAACGATGTGATTTGGATCCAGATGCTGGTATTGACTTAGAACATCATCGTTGGGGTTGGTCGCCACGGGTGGCGGGGTTTCCGGCTCGACAAGTCCTGGTGTTTCTGTGCTTGGCAGCTCAGTGCCACCCTGAGCGGAGTTTCCATCACTGGGCTGTTGCGCTGCGGGTTCATTGTTAGGGTCATCTGGCAGAACCGGAATTCCAGGTCCGCAGGCTGCCAGCAGAAGTGTTGTGGAAAGTACTGCGAGTGTTTTGATGCGCAAGAAAGACATCATGCCGATCCTCCGTTGGTTGTTCACAGAGAAAATCGGTCACTCGTATTTAAAACTTTAAAGACTGTGGAATTGGCTGAATATTTATCAGCCTTTCAGAGGGAAAGTGTCATCTTTCTTGACACTTTCCCGACCAAAAAACAGGTCCAGAAAAATCGTCGAACACCTGGCGGTCGTGCCGTGGCGCTCTACATTTTTAGCGGCAGAACTGTCTCAGACAACTCGACGGACTCCGGAGTCAGATCCAGCACAAAAGGCGAAACACGCAGCCCTTTTTGATAGGCCTCACGCAGCAGACGGCCATATTCCGGATCAATGTCATCCGCCGGAGAGAACGAACCGCAGTCGTGACGCTGGATTGTGAAGACGATTTCCGCCGTGTGCCCCTGCTCCATCAATGCCATAAGCTCACGCAGATGCTTTTGCCCGCGCTCGGTCACAGCGTCCGGGAACTTGGCGGTCCCTTCTTCAGCCAGGGTCACGTTTTTCACTTCGATAAAATGCATTTTATCGCTGTTGTTTTTCTTCAGGGCAAAATCCAGGCGGGTTTCCGCGCTGATTTTGTATTCCGGCTTCACTTCATCAAAGGCCGCCCAGTGGGCAAAGCCGCCAATCACCTCTTTTTTGTGACCGACCACATGATGAAGGGTTTCACGCACCACTGTGTTTGGAGTCGCCGTATTAACCCCAACCCAGGATCCCGTCGGGGACTTGATCATTTCCAGAGTGTACTTCAGCTTACGCTCCGGATTGGTGCTTTCAGAAAACAGACAGTGCTGTCCCGGATTGTTCACACTTTTTAGACTGCCGGTGTTGGGAACATGGGCCGTCACCTGCTGCCCCTGAAATTCAATATCCGCAAAGAAGCGCTTATAGCGCTTTAAAAAAATACCCTCTTGCAGCTTGCTGTGAAACTTCATAGGAACCCCAATCTTCAAGTCAAAATCAACACCCTGAAATTAGTCCCTGAAAGGGCCTTTTGTCGACCCCTTTCAAAGCCCCCTGCCCCGCCCGCAACCTATTGGAAACCGTGGAAAAATCACACTGTTACGTGGCAACCTGTGACAGCTGATTTTCAATACCGTTTATGCTGCGTGTTATCCCGTGCAAATGCTCTAGGGTGCGTCTAGAACGAGGTGTTTTAGATTTAGATATGAACAACGAAAGGAACTCTCGCAACATGGCAACTGATGTGAAACTGCCCGAGCTTGGAGAAGGCGTTACTGAAGGTGAATTGGTAAAATGGTTGGTAAAACCAGGCGATGCGGTCAAAGCGGACCAGGCTATCGCAGAAGTATTGACTGACAAAGCAACGGTAGAGGTTCCGTCACCGGTTGCGGGTGTCGTAAAAGATCTTAAATTCAAATCCGGCGACGTTGTTAAAGTCGGAGCGACGATGATCACTCTTGATGGTGCAGGCGCTGCAAAACCTGCAGCCGCTCAACCGGCAGCGGCAGCTCCGGCTCCAGCAGCTTCCACTCCAGCTCCGGCTGCAGGTGGCGGTAAAGCTCAGGATGTTAAACTTCCTGAACTGGGCGAGGGCGTGACTGAAGGCGAACTGGTTAAATGGTTGGTTAAACCAGGTGACTCTGTAAAAGCAGACCAGGCGATTGCTGAAGTTCTGACGGACAAAGCGACTGTGGAAGTTCCGACTCCAGTAGCTGGTGTTGTAAAAGAATTGAAATTCAAATCCGGCGACGTTGTAAAAGTCGGTTCCACCATGATCATCCTTGAGGGTGCAGGTGGCGCAGCGGCTCCGAAAGCGGCTCCTGCAGCAGCGGCAGCTCCGGCTCCGGCAGCAGCACCTGCTACGAAGGCAGCAGCTCCAGTGGCAACTGCTTCCAGCGACATCTTCCCACCTGTGGCAGACTCCAAAGTTCTGGCGACTCCGGCGACTCGTCGTCTGGCTCGTGAAATGGGAGTTGATATCAACTCTCTTACCGGAACTGGCCTTGCAGGTCGCGTGACTCGTGAAGACGTTATGTCTTCCGGTGGTGGCGCAGCTCCGGCAGCAGCGAAAGCGGCTCCAGCAGCAGCTTCCATGACTATTCCTAAACCAGCTTACCAAGGCCCGGCAGGCGCAGCGGAAGAGCGCGTTCCTATGATCGGCATCCGCAAGAAGATCGCTGAAAACATGCAGCGTTCTAAACACGTGATCCCGCACTTCACCATCATGGATGAAGCGAAAGTGGATGCGATGGTTGCTCTTCGCGAAAGCCTGAAAGAACACGCAGAGAAAAACGGCACGAAGATCACTTACCTTCCAATCATCATGAAGGCTTTGATCGCAACAATCCGTGAATTCCCGATGTTCAATGCCTCCATCGACGATGCAGCGGGCGAAATCGTTTACAAAAAGTACTTCAACCTGGGCTTCGCAGCAGACACTCCAAACGGCCTTGTCGTTCCAGTGATCAAAAACGCAGACCAGAAATCCATCCTGGAAATCTCCAAAGAGATCCTGGATCTTTCCAAGCGTGCTCGTGACGGCAAGTTGAAACCGGATGAAATGAAGGGTGCAACTATCACTGTAACGAACATCGGTTCTATCGGTGGCACATACGCGACTCCGGTGATCAACCACCCTGAAGTGGCGATCCTGGGCATGTACAAAATCGACGAAAAAGTGGTTCTGAAAAACGGCCAGGTTTCCGCGATTAAAGTTATGAACTACACGATGACTGCCGATCACCGTTTGATCGACGGCGCTGTCGCTGCAAGATTCCTTGCTGCCTTCATCGGCCGCATCGAAAACCCAGGCAAACTATTGGTGGAGTTGATCTAGCCGGCTCGCCCGGAGGAGGCTGAAGCACCGGCAGGTGTTTCAGCTGGACTTAATTGGAGATTTATTATGCAAAATTTTGACGTAGTAGTTATTGGTGCGGGTCCTGGCGGTTATGTGGCTGCGATCCGTTCTGCACAACTTGGTTTTAAAACAGCAGTTATCGAACGTGAATTCCTGGGTGGCGTGTGCTTGAACGTGGGTTGTATCCCGTCCAAAGCCATGATCACTGCGACTCACCTTTTGCACAAAGCCCAGCACAATTTCAAAGAAATGGGCTTGAACATCAAAGGTGGCATCGACGTGGACATGAAACAACTTGTGAAATGGAAACAATCCGTTTCTGACAAGATGTCCGGCGGTGTGAATCAGCTTCTTAAAGGCTATGGCGTTACCATCATCAAAGGTGATGCTGAATTCAAGTCTTCCAAAGAAATCTCTGTGAAGTCTTCTGCAGGGACTGAGTCAGTTCAGGCGAAATACTTTGTTGTGGCAACAGGTTCCCGTCCGATTGAAATCCCTGGCTTCAAGTTCGACGAAAAAGACATCTGCTCTTCCACAGGCGCTTTGGCGTTTGATACCATCCCTAAGCGCGTGGCGGTTATCGGTGGTGGTTACATCGGTCTTGAGATCTCTTCTTACCTGCGCAAGCTGGGCACGGAAGTGACTGTGATCGAAGCACAATCCGCATTGTTGGCGGGTGTGGTTGATCCAGACTGCGCTCAGATCGTGACTCGCAAACTGACAAAAGCGGGCGTGAATGTTCTTTACGGAGCAAAAGCCAAAGGTCAGAAAAAAGTCAAAGACGGTTACGAAGTGACTGTTGAGATCAACGGCAAAGACGAAGTTGTAAAATGCGACAAGATCCTTGTGACTGTGGGTCGTCGTCCAAATGGCGATCAGGCAAACCTGAAAGCTGCTGGCATTCAAGTGGACGAGCGTGGCTTCGTAAAAGTCGATGCTCAACGCCGCACGAATGTTTCCAACATCTTTGCTATCGGTGATATCGCCGGTCAGCCGATGCTGGCGCACAAAGCATCCCACGAGGGTGTTCTGGTTGCTGAAGTGATCGCGGGCCATAACCGTGTTTACGATGCGAAAACAGTTCCGGCAGTTGTCTTCACCGATCCTGAAATCGCGGCAGCCGGCATGACTGAAGCTGAAGCGAAAGCCAAAGGTCACACCGACCTTCTGATCAGCAAGTTCCCGTTCGCAGCCAACGGCCGCGCGGTGAGCATGATGGAAACAGACGGTTTCGTGAAAATGATCGCTGATAAGAAAACCCACGTTTTGTTGGGTGTTCACATCGTCGGTCCGGAAGCTTCCAACTTGATCTCTGAAGCTGTTTTGGCGATCGAAATGGGCGCACGTATTGAAGACCTGGCTCTTTCCATCCACCCTCACCCAACTTTGGGTGAAACCATGATGGAAGCCGCTGAGGCGACTTTGGGTCACGCGATCCATATCATTCAAAAACCTTTGAAAGCATAAGCGCTTTCCCAAAAGGCCGGCTTTCCAAGCCGGCCTTTTTTTTAGCTGCACTCGCCCTTGAAGCTGCTATCATTTGTTTCATGCGACATTTTCTTGTGATCGTTTCCACATTCATGCTGGCCTGGCCGGCATGGGCCGGTAAAAGCAATGAACCCCTCCGAGTGGCCATCCCCTACAGCCTGGCGCCCCCTCTGCTGATCACTGATGATAAGGGCCAAGCCCAGGGCATCGTACGGGACTATATCAACGCCATCGAAAAACGCATTGGTCGAAAATTTGAGCTCGTCGTGATCCCCAAATTTCGCATTCACGAAATGATCAACAAGGGGATGGCTGAAATAAACTGCTACACCAGTCCCACGTGGGTGCCAAATCCCGAAAAGTACACCTGGTCCAAGGTGCTTTTCATGAAAAGAGAGGTGCTGGCATCCCGCAAGGCAGTCAGCTCTTATTCAGAAATCAAAGGGGAGCGCGTCGGGACAGTGTTACGCTATATTTACCCGCACATCGATCCGCTCTTCAAAAGCGGCCGCCTGATTCGCGAGGATGTTCCGACGGAAGAACAAAACCTGCAAAAGTTCGTCAATAAGCGCATTAACAACGTGGTCGCCGATGACACTCATTTGGACTATTTTCTGAAGAAAAATGATAAAAGCAAAAACCCCGTTCACAAGCTAGTGATGCAGGAGTATCCGATTCACTGCCTGATTGCCGCGAAAGATGCTCAGACCACAGACTCTTTTAATAAAGCCATCGAAGAAATCAAAAGCTCGGATGAGCTTGACCGGATTTTTGCACAGTACAAATGATCGATACGTCCCTGGAAAATCGTGAGCTTTTTGCCCACCCGCCCCGTTCTTGTCTTACAATTATGTAAGCATGTTCAAAAACCCATCCACTTTCAGTCCATATCCGGTATGAAATATACCTAAATACGGATTAGATTATGGAATTAGCATTAAACGCACAGACGTCCACTTACCGTTCAAATCTTATCGAGCTGGCCTCCCTGCTTAAATGTCTGGGCATCGAGGTGCGCGCCTATGACAACCCTCAGATGCTCTATTTCGCCAAGCTGTCCCCGAGCCAGCAGATCGCTGTGAATCAAGCACTGGAAGCCTATGTCGGCGCCCTGCGCTCGGAGTATCTGGACGAAAGCTTCTCGAATGAACGCTTTGTTCTGCAGTTTCTTTTTCGCATGGGAATCGTGCCTCCGTCGGATCTGCACGACACTCTGGACAAGGAAAAGTACATCCAGATCTACAATGCCGATCAAATCCAGATCTTCCGCTCTTTAAGCTGCTACGACCGCTGCTCTTTCACTCTGGAACAACTGACGACCCACACTTGGTTTGATTTGTGGGAACGCGACAGCCTGTTTTACTATGCTTGCTTTGGACTCGCGGCCACGGCTTTGAAGATCGTGAAGTTCACAAAGCTACGCCTGAACTTCCCCTATCACCGCGTGACCGAGATCAATTCGGCCCATGAATTCTCATTTGACTATCGCATCAAATCCCTGAGCGCCTTGACCCGCCAGGGTAAGCTGCAGGCGGCCCTTTTGATCGAAGACTGGAAATTTTAGTCATTCTGACACCGAAAAACGGCGGCACCATTCCTGCATAATTGCGGGGTACAAGATTTTTGTAGTCACAATGACACCTTTTTTGGGGGAAACGATGAAAAACCTATTCTTTGCAGTGCTAATTGTCTTTGGTTTGGCACCATGGGCACAAGCTGATGTTTTGGAAAGCCAATATCAAGACGCGGAAACAAGCTACATCCGCCCAGGACCGCGCCCAGCGCCTTATCCAGGCAATCCGCGCCCGGATCCATACCCACATCCAAATCCACGCCCAAACCCACCAGCTCCGTACCCGAATCCCTATCCAGGCCCGGGCCCAGGCGTTGAATACATCACTTGCGAATCCTGGAACTACTATTATCAAGAGTGCTACTTCAACCCGTACAGAATTCACTCTGTAAGACTTTACAATGTGATCTCTTACGATGCGTGCCTGTACAACAACACGTACGGTATCTATGGGGATCGCGTGTGGGTGAACCGCGGTTGCCGCGCGATCTTTGAAGTGATCCGCTACTAGTTTTCAGACACATTCAAACAAAAAAGCCGACCTTGCAGGGTCGGCTTTTTTTATCTTTAACGCCAGTGATTTTCTAGCGAACGCGCAACAAGGACTTGCGCTGATTCAACTGCATCAGTTTTTCAGCCACTTTATTCTGTCGGCTTTTCGATGTGCGATCGACAAAGGCCACACCCGGCGCGGACGATTTTAAGATCGAACTCACGTCGGCAAACACCGCCACCCCGCTTTGGCCAGGCAACAGTCCGCTGTAAACTCCTCCGTAACCCGTCACCCCTTGAGCACTAAACCCGGTGAACAGATTCGCGACGATCCCGGCACTGAGCGAATCTGTACCCAGTGCATATCCCAGGACCACCTTGGGAGCCTGCAAATCCAGATTCAAATACAGCTTCGAGACACGGCTGTCGCTGAGGGGGATGGAATACCACTCGTCCGCCTTAACTCCCATGACCGGGAACAGGGTTCCGTTGGGCAGTCCTTTTTCGGCCTGCAAAGCGGGAATCTTGGTCACCCGGGAAAAGTTCAATACCAGATCGATATCGGTAATCCCCGGCACCAAGGACGAGACATTGAGCATTCCCAGCATCTCCACTGGGTTTTCCGGATTATAAATCGGCAGCTGAACACTCATGATCTGCAGGTTGTTGGAGTCCACCTGGGTTTTTAGCGACACATACACGTCGCCTTGGGTGATTTTGGTGGAAAGGGCCGCCCCTTTAATAAGGCCTTCCTGCGAACAAGCGGCCAGGGTCAACACCGTGGCAGCCAACAGCACTGACTTTTGAATCATGGATGAGATCATTGAAACGCACTCCTTGGTTGAACGAACAAACTTGCCCCTCCAGTTTCGGAAAAAGCCAACTGGACTAAAGGGGGGCTGTTTAAATCTTTACAAAGTCGAAACTCAATCAGAATATTCTTTCAGGCCCTACTGTCTCAGGTTAAGAATTCCGCGCGGGAGATATTCATGAAAACTCAAATCGTTCTGACCACTTTGCTGTCCTTATCCACATCTGCCTTCGCAGCCGAAGCAGTTTCGGTCCAAAAAGCCCTGCCCGAGGTGGGCAGCAATCTTTCCGGGATCACATACAATTATGACAGTGATTCTTACTTCCTGATTCAGAACAATTCGGGAAACATTTTTGAGTACAAAGTCGACTTCACCAAACCCGTGCGCACGATTCGCATGACCAATCTGACTGACGCAGACACCGAAGACATCGTATATCTGGGCAACAATCAGTATGCGATCAGCACGGAATCAAACCAGGTGCTGATTTTGAAAATTGATGAGGTTCAAACGACGGTGGACGTTCGCGACTCCCGCGACGATGTGCAAATGATGCAGCTTCCGGCGCCAGCGAAACACAACAAGGGACTGGAAGGAGTTTGTTTTTCAAAGAAGCACAACACCTTCTATGCCGTTCAGGAGAAAAAGCCCAAGCGCATCTTTGAATGGGCCCGCCCTTCTCATGGCAATGACATCGCCGACGCTGCGGCTTTGGGTGTGAAAGAACCGTTCGATACCGAAAAAATTCTAAAACATGTGATGAGCGATCTGTCGGCATGCATTTATGACGATAAAAATAACCAGTTGCTGCTGCTAAGCCACGAATCTTCCCGCGTGATGCGCCTAACTCGCCAAGGGCAGGTGGTCAGCACCACGGATCTGCCACTGCTTCCAGATCAATACGAAGGAATGACGTTCACCAAAGACGGAAAGCTCATCGTGGTCAGCGAACCCAACATTGTGGTGATCCTGAAATAGGATCACCACCTGAAGAGGACTATTCCAGATAGTTCGTTTTCAAAGCGGCGAGCTTTTCAGGGGTCAGGGAATATTCGACGGCAAAATAGCGATCCATACTGCCGTAACGCTGGTGGATGGCATCCAAGGCCGAACCCAGGAAGTTCTCTTTTACTGACATCAGGTAATGCAGGTTCTCAAGCCCCTTGGTGGACAGCTTGGATTCAACTTTGCTTAAGACTTGTTCGCGGAACGGCTGCAGGGTCTGCTCGGTGCGCAGGTAATCTTCCAAAACAGCGTCACGGGACACTCCCAAAGACAACAACATCAAAGCGGAACCAACACCCGTGCGGTCTTTGCCGACAGCACAATGCTGAACCAACGCGCCCGTTTCAAGAGGCTGCACACGTTCGAACAATCTGTGATAAGCGCGATTGGAAAAAGGCAGCTGCTTATACAGGCTTTCCATAAAGTCATGGGGAATCAATCGCAGGTTTTCATCGGCCCAAAAATCGTGATTGTCGTTTTTGACGGAATGAGATTCCGGATTGGCTGGATGGCATTCATACCGAGCTCCGTTCCAAACCACATCTTTGTCGGCGGCGGACTCTTTCAGATCGCGATAATCCAAAATATCAGTCACCCCCAGGGCCTCGAGCTGAGCACAGTCTTCAGTCGTCAAACGAGACAGGGAGCCGGAACGATAAAGACGGTTTTTTTTAACCCGTCTGCCATCCGTCGTCAGATACCCACCCATGTCTCTGAAATTAATTCCGCCCTGAAGTTTCATTCCACACCTTTCCGTAAGAACCCATGATAACACGAAGCGCGTTTATTTCATTTTCAATTAGGTCCTTGGCCCGGCGCTTTTTGGGAATCTTGTTGAATTGGCGCATCAAAAATGGAAATTTGCGTCGCATGAAAGCCAAATTCGCATTCGTTTTTGCCCTGTTCCTGGGTCTTCAGGCCAACGCTGCCTGGGATCTGAATGACGTCTCTTATCTGATGCCGTTGCCAGCCCGTTTTGGCGACGACAATCTGATGGGTATCACCACTCCCGGCCGCGGCGGCCCGCTGCTGAACCCGGCCTTCATGGGCACGATTCCCCCACTGACTCCGGTGATGAGTGAAAACGACGTGGCCACATCCCTGCGCGTGATCGCCGTGCGCATCGACCCGTGCTTCCCCCTGCCAACCCCACAGTCCTGCCAAAAACAAATCCGCTTGGTGTGGCAACCGCTGGAACCAGGCTTCCGCAACCGCGTACAGACGGTCGATGCGGCCCTTCACAGTTTTTATGTGCTGACCGACGCCGACTTTGATTCCCTGACAAAAGATCTGATGGCGTGGAAAACCCGCAACAAAGTAGAAACCAAAGGTCTGCCATTGCAGGTTCACCCCGCATGGGCCGTACAAGCCGACAAATCCCCAGCGTTGTTAGAGTTCAACCAAATCGTGCGCAAATACGCAGGCCCTGCAAATCTAACCCGCATCACTGCGATGGTGGTCCGAGGCGCCGGCGACATGTGGTCCTTCCAGGGCTTTGAAGTGCGCAATGGTCAGTTAAAATTGATGAAGATCCCACGCGTAGACAGATCAGCCCAAGCCTTCGTCAACTTCGCAGTCCCATCAGACCACTTCGAACGCGGCCTGATTTCCCCCGAAGCCACCGGCGAAGATTCATTCAATAAAGTCATCGGCAATTCAGCCCGCATGAAAGTAGGAAACGAAGACCTGCTCAGAAAAGAACTGCGCGCCATCCACCGCGCCGAAGACCCGCACAGCTTCAACCCAGAAAACATGGACTGCGCCAGTTGCCACGTAGCCCAACCCGCAAGAGTATGGCTGGAAAGAAACCGCACAGATCTAAACCTGGAAAGTCTGTGGAATACCCACGCCTACAAAAACCCAGCTTATGACTTAACAAACGTAAGCCCCGACCAAAAAAACACCCAAATCATCCGAGCCTTCGGCTATTTCCTGGAAAACCCAGCCATCAGCCAACGAGTCATCAACGAATCCGCCGAAGTAGCCACAACCCTCAACCAAATCCTAAAATAGCTCTGCGCGAACGCAAGCCTCCCAAAAGCGGCGCGCGATAGCGCCAGCGCTCTCCAAAAAGGCGGCGCCCAGCGGGCCAGCCAAAACCCCGCGGCGCGCGCAGCGCCAGCCTCCCCGCACCCCGAAAACGCAAAAAACCAACCGCTAGAAAGTCGGTTGGTCAAAAGGGTTCAAGCGCAAGGCGGAGGGTCCTACCGCAGCGGAGGCGTGCTCCAAGCACGTCGGAGCGAGGACAGGGCCCGACAACGCAGTCGATTGGGCCCTTTTCACCAACCGTAGCTTACTTAATGCATGAGTAGTAAACTTCGTAATTCCCCTGTGGCAGCATTTGGTCGAATACCAGGTTCAGTCCTTCCATCTTGCGAGTGCCATCATAAACCTGCCCATCTTTCAAAACCAGGATCGATCTCATGGCATCCACTACCGGCGCACATGTCAGCGTGATGGATTTCAAAGTCTTGCGCACACCTTCAGCGATACCCTGAACTTGGGCTGCGTAGTCAGATGCACACACGTCCCCGATCACACCACCGGTCAGTTTGGAAATCTGTTCATAGCGGAAGCCGGCAGAATAACCTTCACCCTTCAAGCACGCCTGATCGTCAGGACGAGCGATGATGGAATGGAAGCTCATGGCCTTCTGGGAACCGAAGCTGTCAGCCACGAACTTCACAAAGTTCGCAGGATCGTTCTTCGCACCGTTGGCAGATTCATCTTCGTCCGAGATCACCACAACAGCCAGTTGGGAATCGTTACGGATGAAGTTCGCGTTGCCGCCGGAAGCGCTCAAAGAGCGTTCGATCGCGCGGTAAGCGGCGAAGATACCCTGCTCACTGCCGGAGCCGGTTTCACTTCTTTGCAGGGTGCTGCTCAGAGTATTGCGGGCGTCGGTGTCGTTCATGGAAGAAGTCAGAATATACTGGCCGGGTTTGTTATAAAGCTGAACCAAGCGGCCATCACCCAGGGTTTTGTGTACTGGATCGGTGGTGGTCACGGCAATCTGCCAGTCCAGACCTTTCACCACATCCAGGAAGTTACGAACACGGGACGCCATGCTTTTTTTTTCGTATTCCATAGAGCCCGAGTTGTCGATCACGAACAGAATATCCACTTTCTGGTATTCGTTCACTTTCACGTTGTTCACCATCTGTTTGTACATGGAGGAAACTTTGAAAGAGATGGATTTTTCAGAAGCATGACCCAGTTTGTCGGTTGCAGAAACTTTCAGGGTGTAATCGCCACCGGCAAGTTTCGGCAAAAGGATTTTGTTCTGGCCGGCCGCGCAGGCTTTGGTGGAAGAACCCATGGAACAAGTCACAGAAGCCACACCCGCGCCCGCGTCAGTCACAGTGAAGATCAGCTCCACATCCAGGCCTTCTTCAACCGGAGCGGAAGGGTATTTTGCAAACACGATGTCAGGACCGATCTGGTCAATATAGATACGACGAACATAGCAGGAACTGGTGCGACCATCATGATCGCGGAACTGCACACTGACAGGAACATTCTGATTGGTCTTGGAACTTAACAAAGTGCCAGAGTCCGCATAGTCCACCCAAGCACCGCCACCGCAGGATTCATTTTCAGAAACCTTGGTGTAGGCCGTGTGGAAAGGAGGATAGAAATCAAGGTTCAAGCTGGTGGACGCCGTCAGAGTTGCACCTTTGTTGATGTCAAAACCATCCGGTTCTGAAGGAGTGGTTGTGCCACCACCGCTGCCATTGTCGCCACCGGTGCTGCCTTCTTCTGAGCTGCCACCGTTTGATCCGCCACCTGAGCCCGTTTCCGGCTCGGTGATAACGCTGAAGTCACCATTGTTGAGGTCTTGCTTCACCTCGGTGCCACCGCCGTTGTCCAGACATCCTGTCAGAGCGATCGCTGCGATCAATGCGCCCATCAGTCCTAGATTCTTCATACCTTCTCCCTGCTTCTTTGTGTTCCTGAAACCATTTTGGGGGCATGTTCTGTGGCTTTTCAAACGAATCTCATTTTGAAATTTTTGTGACTAGTGCGTTTACACCCCGAATGAAATTGCTGTCCAAAGGTTGCACACTGCTTTCTGAATTGGACCTTTGAAGAGAAAGAATGACTTGGACTTAAATCGGTGGCACAAACAAAATATGGCTGATCTGATTTTTCAGGATTGGGGACTTATCAACTATGATGAAGCCCTGAAAAAACAAAATGACCTGGTGGAAAAGGTGCACACCGAAGACCTTCCTGGCTTTCTGGTGTTCTGCACACATCCGCCGGTGGTGACTGTGGGACGCGCCACTCAGGCCGGTGATGTGTTTTCCTGGAATGGCCCCGTGGTGGAAGTCACCCGTGGCGGTCGCGCGACTTATCACGGCCCCAGCCAGCTTGTGGTGTATCCGATTCTAAACCTCGCCCATGTTCGCAAGGGTCGTAAAGATCGCGAAATCAATCCTTACCTGAAGGTTTTTGAAGACGCCATCGTCGATGTCCTGAAAACTTATGGCTTGACGGGGATCGAAGGTCGCTCGTCTGCAAAAAGCAGCTTCAACCGTGCCGATGCCGACGACACCGGAGTGTGGGTGAATGATCTCAAGATCGCTTCTGTCGGCGTGGGTGTGCGCAAATGGGTGGCCTTCCATGGAGCGGCCATCAATCTGACCTTTGATGAAAAAGCCTTTCTGGGACTTCGCCCCTGCGGCTTCCCGTCCGAGGTGATGGTAAGCCTTGAGCAGCTGACTGGTGCAAAAGTGGATGTTGGTGAATTCAAAGAAAAATTGAAGCGTCGTCTATTGGAAGTTCTATAAAACGATGCTCTCAAAGCCGCAGACAAAACTTTGCGGCACTGGATAGCAAAAAAAAGGAGCCTTGCGGCTCCTTTTTTGTTTCCCTTGAATCAGGAATTACTTCTTTTTCGTGATCAGATGGTCAACAGACCAGCGTCCTGCCCCGTGCAACACAAAGAACAAACCTGTGAACAGATACAACAGACCCATTTCCTTTTGGCCAAACGGATCAGCCGCATGAACACCAAAGACCGCCACGATCATGGTGATAACCATGAAAGCCGCTGCGGGACGGGTCAACAACCCCAATGCCAGCAAGATACCGCCGGCAAATTCAGCCAAGCCCGCACACCACGCAAAGAGTTCTGGTGCCGGGAAGCCCATAGAACGCACACCTTCCACCAGCATTTCTGGAGGAGGAATTTTCCCCAATCCGTGAGAAAACGCCATCGTCAGACCAATGAATACGCGCAGAACAGTCAGCGCAAAATCATCCATCTTGGTATTGAAGTTTCTGGGAGCAATCAGTTTATTCAGCAGTGTTTTCATCAGGGAATCCTTTCTATGATGTTCGTTCATAATGCACTGTGGGCCTAAAAAAGAACCAAGAACCTTTTTTTACTTTAGTTCGGGGGCAGAAGCGCGGAACTTTTTCAGGATTGGCATAATCAGCGCCCGTTTGCTCAGGTCACTGGTGGCCACGGATTCAAACAGCTCCACCAGATGCCCACTGGACGCGGTGGTGATATCGCCATCATGAAAAGCCATGGACCATTCCGCGAAAAGGCGTTCCTGCCCGCTGGCTTCAATCAATACTTTGACGGAATAATTGCGATCGTCTTCACGAATGGCACCCAGTATTTTGTGCACTGACGCCTGCTCACCTTCAAGAAGCTGCAGAAAAAAACCATCCCGGAAAATCAATAAACCGGTGATACCCAGGCGGGCATTGTTCCGGCGCGAGACTTCAAGGATCTCACGGATGTCCGTATAGCTCAGATCCTCGGCCGCCTTGCTGAAGTAGACCAGGTGGAAAATTTCGCTCATATACCGGTGGGACCAGTGGAGGACATCATGATGACAGCGTCACCCTTAACCACCACATCGCCGTTTACTTTCGCCACGTTGGTTTCAACTGTGGCGATGCCTTTTTCTTTTCTCAAACCGGTGATTTTGATGGTGATAACGATCGTATCATCCACGAACACCGGATTTACGAATTTCATGTTTTGAGCCAGATAGATACCACCCTGCCCGATACCATCAACAAGCGCTCTGGAGATCAGAGCGCCAACGATCATACCGTGGGCAATACGGCGACCAAAACGGGTTTTTGATGCGTATTCATCATTCAAATGAATTGGATTGTGGTCTCCGGAAAGCTCCGCAAATTGCTGGATCATTTTATCCGTCACTTGCACAGTTACCTTTGCTTCAAATCCTACATCAATCACTTCAGCCATGAAAAAACTCCTAAAAACCTACAAGATATTTGCTGCCAGCTCGGCCAGCTCAGATCTTTCACCTTTTGTCAGAGTCACATGGGCCGCAATTGGATGGCCTTTGAATCTCTCTACCGCATAAGTTAAACCACTGTTCGCGGAATCCACATAAGGATTATCGATCTGATAGACGTCGCCCGTGAGGACAACCTTCGTCCCACGACCGGCACGCGTAACAATTGTCTTGATCTCGTGCGGAGTCAAGTTTTGTGCTTCATCGACGATCAGGTATTGCTTCGGAATGCTGCGACCGCGAATGTAAGTCAGCGGCTCAATGTTCAGCATCCCCTGATTGATCAACTCTTGCGCACGTCCTGCAGCCTTTTTGTCCGCACCCATCAAAAACTCGACGTTATCGAAGATAGGCTGCATCCAAGGATTCAATTTCTGCTCGATGTCACCAGGAAGATAACCGATATCGCGCCCCATTGGGAAAATCGGACGAGACACCAGCAAACGCTGGAACTGCCCCTGATCCAAAGTTTTATGAAGACCCGCAGCAATCGCCATCAATGTTTTACCCGTACCGGCTTTACCCACCAGGGAAACAAACATGATTTCATCATTCAGCAAACAGTCCAATGCGAAGGCTTGCTCGACATTTCGTGCATGAATACCCCAGATGGAATCAGCGGCCTGCATCAAAGGAACAATGGCTTTATCCGCCAAACTGTAGCGGCCGATCGCCGAATGATTCGGGTTCCCCGCATCTTTCATGATCACATACTGATTGCCGTAAAGTTTAACGTCCGTGATGAAACGTTTTTCGCGATAGAAAGCGTCGATCTGTTCCGGAGACACCATGATCTCCTGATAACCTTCGTAAAGATCATCACGGTTGATGTCGTTGGCATCATAGTCATTGGCAACAACACCGTAAACGTCGGCCTTGATGCGCAGATTGATGTCTTTGGTGATCAGCTCAACTTTGTAGCGCGGGTGCTGCTTTTGCAAAGCCAAAGCGGTGTTCAGGATGCGGTTGTCCGCCTTCTGATGATCCAGCTCTGACGGCATACCGGCCAGCATCAGATCGGTGTTGATGTAAACCATGGTTTCGGAGTTGTCGATCTGGACACCACTGGCCAAAGAGCCCTTGGAGCGCAGAACGTCGATAAAGCGGCTGAACTGACGCGCATTTCGGCCGTTTTCACCCTGATCACGCTTGAACTTGTCGACTTCCTCGATGACAGAAATAGGAATATGAACGTCGGCCTCACCAAATCGCAGGATCGCCTGGGAATCGAAAAGGATCACGTTCGTATCGACAACAATTTTTCTGCGTTTAGCTTTGCTCAATGGACACCCTCCGTAGTTATAGTCCATGCGATCTGCCGGCTCGAAAGCTGCAGATACTCCACAGCTAAATTGCAACAAATCGCAGGACCAAAGTCCACGCAAAACGGCGTCCCAAAAAATAAAAAGGCCCGGTGAAAAAATCACCGGGCCTTTGTTGGATTCAATTTATCAGGAGATGTGAGAAACAAGAACGTCGCCGGAATCTGTTTTCAGACTGGCACTGACGTTTTCAATGAACTTCACAAAGTGATGAAGCGCTACATCATTCATCGTGCCTTTGACAAAACCAGCACCGTGACGAACCACGCCCTCGTCTTCGATAGCACGACTGTTGGACACGGTGATCGTGAACGGGAAATACGTGGAGTGATTCAAATACACTCGCATCGCCACTTCGTCCCCGGCCGCAAAACCGCCTTCAGCCAGCTCCAGATCGAAAGCCAAACCGTTTTCAGAAATGTCGTAAAGTGCGGCCTTCAAAAGACCCTTCTCAGGAAGTACGACAAAAGCTCCCACAAACTCAGTTAAAATTGTTCTTTTTACGTCACGACGGTCCCGGCTCAAAATTTCCTGGCGGGCCTCTGTAATGTCGAGAACATCCGCGCGGACCTCAATTTTCTTGTTTTCCAAAGAATTCTGAGATCTTAGACGTGGCGTAATATCGAGAACTTTCCCCATTTTTCCCCCTGTTGACTCAATTCTTATCGGCAGAATGTGTTTCAACTTTAGCCGTCTTGCCCAAAGGTCCAGTTTCGGCTTAAAATGAGACAATGGCAGTCCTCAGGGCGATTCTCTGCAGTTTTATGTTCCATTTTCTGGTCATCGTGGGCCTGATCTGGCTTGCGCCCAAACTGCAGCTGCCCGAGCCGGAAGTGATTGAAGTCACACTGTCCGACGAACAAAAGATCTTCAACGCCTTAAAACCCAAAGACCGCTCGGTCGTGCGCCAGGCCGTGGTGCCGGAAAAAATGAAGCTGCCAGAAGATGAAACCCTGGCCCGCTTCCTATCCGAGCAAAAACAGCGCGTGAAAGAAGAAACTCAGGCGGCGAAATCCGGCATGACCCAAAACCGCAGCAATCGCGAAAGCACAGTGAACAAACCCGAGCCGGCTCCACCCAAGGTGGCTGAACAGAAGAAACAGCAGCACAACACCGAAGATGTCGACAAAGACGGCTATCGCAATGTGGATATTTCAAAAGAACTGGCCGAGATGAAACGGTACAACGACGGTTTTTCCTCTGTTGGCGAATCCCTGCCCACCGATGTGAAAGTCGGCTCTTTCACAGCTCTGAACACCGACCGCTATTTGTTTTATACTTTCTATGCCCGCGTGGAAGAATTGATCCGCTACCGCTGGGAAACCCGCGTGCAGCAGGCGATTGATCAGTTCGATCGCATTGACCGCATCAACGCCGGAAACCGCAATTGGGTGACTCAGGCCGAATTCATTCTGGATCGCAATGGCAATCTGCGCTCGGCTTTGATTATGAAAAGTTCCGGGATCAAAAACTTTGATATGGCGGCGGTGAACGCTTTCAAGGAAGCTCGCATCTTCCCGAATCCACCACAAGAGATGGTGAAAGAGGATGGCTACATTCATCTGGTGTTCTCATTCACCGTGCGCTACAGCCCCCCTGCGCTGGTCAACCGCAATTAGGGTTTGTCGGTCATTCCGACCCGACCCACCATCGGCAGCTTCAGCGCCGGCCGCATGAAATCAACACCGAAATTAAGTCCCAGCAGATTCAACTCTACACCTTCACCCAATCCCACGGTCAGACCCAGCATTCCAAACAAGGAAAACTGCACTCCGGTTTTGGATTCACTCCAACCAACCAGGTCCGCCTGATTGATCCAGTCCTTGCCAATGGCATGCGGAGGCAGTTCCACCTTCAGCTCAGGGACATTGCGGATGATATGGGAAATGAAGGTGTTGCTGTTGGGCCCGGGATAAGCGCGATAGGTGTTCTTGTAAGCATAGTCCCTGGCCAGCTTGTCGATCTGCGGAATGGCCGCTTCGGCCTCGGCTCCGCGCAGGTCTTCAATCAAATCGGGCTTGGCTCCAAACCAGTGACGATCTGGAATGTCGGTTTCAATTCGCACGGCTTCAAGGCCTCTTTTCACACGCCAGCCGATCACATGATAAGTCCTGTAGTGATCAGCACCTTTGGCTTTGGTCGCAATCCAGGAGTGAACCGCGAAGTAACCACGCCAGCTGACTGTGCGGGCGGCATACACCTGCACCACAGCACCTTTTTCCTCCTGAGGAGTCGGCGCCAGATGCGCACTGTCGCGAGTGGCGGTGCGCCAGTCTTGCGCTTGCGATTGAACACCCAACAACATGAAAGCAATAACAGAACCGATGAGTTTCATTCCACCAGTATGGACTATTTTCTGTGTTTTTGCGGGATTAAATGCTGAGGTCTGCTCAGGACTCAACCTTTGCGCGGAATGAATTTCAACGAGGCCGAATTGATGCAATAACGAAGACCCGTGGGCGCCGGCCCGTCATCAAACACATGCCCCAAGTGAGAATTCGACGAAGAGGCCCGCACTTCAATCCGCGTCATCCCGTGGGAATAATCCGCAATCTCTTTCACCGCATCCGCAGAGATGGGGCGGGTGAAGCTGGGCCAGCCGGAGCCGGAATCAAATTTGTCATCGCTGGAAAAAAGCGGCACACCGGAAATAGCATCCACATAGATGCCCTGTTCATGATGATTCCAATAGGCATTCTGGAACGGACGCTCAGTGCCGTTTTCAACCATGATGCGATATTGTTCAGGGGTCAGAATCTTTTTAAGCTCCCCTTCATCCGAGGGCAGCCCGCATTTTAAAACCTTGTCAGCCATACCTTGGTTGTACCCGGTCCAGGAGCTTTAGTCCAGAGTGTGGCCGAATTCATGTCGTTCGCCACTCAACCTTGCTAGTATGGGGGAATGAAGAAGTTTTTATCTTTGACCCTACTGGCCGTTTTGATTTCGACCTCTCTGCCCGCTTATGCACTGTTCACTGAACTGGGTCTGTCCTACGGAAGAAAAACCACCACCTTCGACAAAGACAACTCTTTCGACTCTGAATCCATCACCGGCTCTCTTTCTCTTTATTTCCTGGAGCGCCTGGCTTTGGAGCTGAGCTACACCGACGCCACAGGCTTGCGCGAAGAAAAAGCCAGTCCGTCGGACGCCCGACGTACGACGACACAAAAATCCCAGATCCTGGGCGCGGATTTGATTCTGGTATTCGCCGACAAAACCGCCCTGTTCCAGCCGTACATCAAAGGCGGCGGCGCTCAAATCAGCCGTTATCAGCAAATCAAAATCGAAGGACAGGACACCTACACCATCGAACCTGAATCCGTCACCGTTCCCAGCTATGGCGTGGGCTTGAAAATCAAGGTCACGGAAGCACTTGGTATCAAACTGAGCTATGACGTCTGGAAAACACCGATCGGTGATGGCCTGCAAACCGACGACAGCTCTATCCGTGCCGGCGTCACCTGGGCGCTATGAGGCTGAAACTTGCCCTGGTGCTTCTTGCCGTAGCGACGCTGAACAGCGGATGCCAGATGGGCTATCTGATGAAGTCCGGCTATGGCCAGATGAAACTTATGAACAGCCGCGTCCCCGTCGAGGAAGCGCTGAAAGATCCCAAACTGGCTGAAGACAAAAAGAAAAAGCTGCTGCTGGCACAGGAAGCCCGCATTTTTGCCGAAACTGAACTGCATCTGAAGACCACCAAGAACTACACTTCTTACGCGGAATTGGGCCGCCCCTATGTCACCTATGTGGTCAGCGCGGCTCCGAAATGGGAACTGAAACACCACCAGTGGTCCTATCCTTTTATGGGCAAAATGCCCTACAGGGGCTACTTCAACGAAGACGATGCCAAAGAAGAGGAAAAGTCCCTGCAACAGGACAACCTCGACACCTACATGCGCGGCGTTTCCGCCTATAGCACTCTGGGCTGGTTCAATGATCCGATTTTAAGCTCCATGCTTCGCTATGATGACTACGATCTGGTGAACACGATCATTCATGAAACTGTGCACGCGACTTTGTATATTAAAAACTCTGCCGACTTCAATGAGCGTCTGGCCACCTTTCTGGGTAACAAAGGTGCTGAGCTTTTCTATTTGAAAAAAGAAGGTGCGGACTCTCCGACGCTAAAGCTGATTCAGTCAGAAAATGACGACAGCAAAGTGTTTTCGAAATTCATTTCCGCAGAGCTGGATGCGCTGGAAAAATGGTACAAGGAACTTCCCGCCAGCGAAAGATCCGAAGAAAAACGGGCGCAGCGGATTCAACAGATCCAAAACAAATTCTCCTCTGAAATCGTGCCTCACCTGAAAACCGACAGCTACAAAAAATTCGCCGATGCGAAACTGAACAATGCACGGTTGCTGGTGTATCGCACCTACATGCAAGATCTCAGTGACTTCGAAAAGCTGTACGAAATAAGGGATCGCAACTATTTTTCCTTCATTGAAGCCTGCCGAGGGCTTGAAAAAGCCAAAGATCCGTCCGCAGAACTCAAAAAAATGCTGTCTCACCCGTAAGGGTTAACCCTTCAAAAACAGGGGTTTTAGATAGCTCCCTGTTTAGGCAAAAATCACTCAAGATTGATTTTTTCCATCTGGTGCTGCGCTAACGGCGTAAAACTACGGTTAAATTTCTGTCTAAGGCCCGCAAGGCGAAGTTAAGAAATCAACAATTGAAAATCACCCAAATCTCTTATAGCCCATTCGGGCTATGTGTTGCTTTAGATCTATTGACGAATTCTTTACACACGCAGTGTGTCTCCCCTAGCGGAACCCGAGGAAACCGACTAAAACTCGCTCACTTTAAAAAAACGCTGTCAGGAAGCAACAGAACGTAACAGGACCCTGACAAGTCACAAAGAAACCGGAGACAACATGAAATTGAAGTTCCTTGGTGCTGCCCTTGTAGCACTGGCAATGTCCCTTACTGTCCACGCTGATGAATTTGACGGTGGCAGCCCCGACTACGATCCACGTCCAAACCCACATTACACAGAAGCAGAGATCCAAAGAAAAATCGAAAACGAAATGGCAGTGGCTTGCAGAGGAAACCTTTGCTCTATCGTAGGAACTGATGGTCACGGCGAAGGCTGGACAGTGAGCTTCCAGGTTGGCTACGGCGACAACCCAAACAGCGGCGGCAACAACTTCTACATCGGCGACAGCAAGAACTCCACCAACAACGGTGGTGATTACTACGCAGGTATCACTGTGACTTACAAAAACTACTCTTGTAACTCCACTCTGCGCGTGACTCCTTCTGTTTATCGTTTCGTGAACACTTACATGTACAACATGGTGAACGCTGACGGCTCTACAAAGCGCAACTTCTCCCCGGCAGACCAAACTGTGATTCTGTTCTACACAACCATGTTGAACAAAGTCGATAACTGCAAAGCCCTGAACTAAACCCGGTCAACGAAACACAGAGGACTCATGAACAAACTCATTCTAGGAACTTTACTGATGGCCTTCACCCTGCCGGTTCTAAGCCGCGCGGAAGTGCCAGCCCATCAGACAAGCCTCCTGAGTCCTCTGAAATTCACCAACCGCGCTCAGTGCGCGCTGGATTCTGAAAAACCGACGTCTTCCATCATGATCATGATTGACGGATACAACGCCGGAAAAACTGCGAACTCGGTTGCCAAACTGCGCGGCCTGAACACAGAGGAATACAGCAACAAGGCGATGAAAGAATTCCGTCTTTCTGTCGCTTACATGACCCTGAACATTATGAACAAAATGATCCGTGGGCAGCTTCCGGTGCTGCCTATGAATCTGAAAACTGCAAATCTTCCGAAGTATTTGCAGGTCAACCGCAGCTGCGAAGCCAGCGGCGGAAACTGCTCTGAGCTGAACGATTACCTTTCTCAAATCTGGGCCCGCGCTGGAAAACGCGCCGATCTGCTGGCCTTCGACAGCTTCACTCAGGCAAACTTCCCATTGCATGCCTCCAAGGACCGTCTGGGCTGCTATTACATCAAAAAATTCTCGGCGCTGCAGGGACACCTGCAAAATCCGGAGGTCAATCAGGCCAATCTTCAGGATATCGCTCTGGCATATCTGAACGAAGCTGACTACATCACCGGCTGCTTTAATGCCGACGACAAACTGAACAACCGCTTCGTGACTTTGCAGATCGACTGGGAAACCAACCCGAACTCGTTGGCGCAACAAGGTTTCGATTTCTGGAACAGTTTGAAAATCTATCTTTCCTGGGCCTGGAGACACACCAACGAAGTCGAGCAACTCAGCCCGTCTTTCGGTCGCATCTTCCGCTCCATAGCTCTTGAAGAGTCCATCATGTTCACACCAAACGGTTGCAAGAGCATGACCAAACCTTCCTGTGACAGCGAATATCTTTCCTCCAACAGCATCCGTGAACTGGCTAAAATCAGCGGCCCGACACCTGAACACTTCGACACTGTCCCTGTGGGCACCGAAGCTGAAATGCTGGAAAAAGGCGTTCGCGGCGTGAACAATGACTTCCTGGGTACCCAGTCCTTCGACAGCGCCCAAGAGTGGCTGGCGAACTTCCGCAAAAATGTGATCCAGTCCCGCGCCCTGATGAAAACCAAGTATCAGGCTGCCATCACAAATCTGAATCTGCTGCAGGATCAGCTGGGGGCGGCGGTGCTAAGCACCGTGGTTTCCAAAGACATCAGCACTCATCGTGGCAACGAAGCCATGATGAATGAACTGTACTACATGTGTACCGAGATCCGCTTGGCTGGTGACGAGACGCTGGACTTCCTGAAGTCTGACATCGACCGTATCGCTCAACTTAAAAACATGACTCAGATGCAGTACTCGGACCGCCGCTCTTTGCAGGAGCACGTGAATTTCTTCAACGCGGTTTCATCTCAGGTTCTGCCATTCTGTAACGAGCTTGAAAAACAAAACTACTGGAACAAGTCCGGCTACACCGTGAACAAATCCGGCTTCGCCCCTTGGGCCAAAGAGATGATGCAGCTTCAGGCCAATCCGGAAGAAGCCAAATTCATCCCGACAGCGTTCAACAGTCAGCCTTTGCTGTCCTGGAACAACCAGTCTGTGGCAGGCGCCCAGGCAATCTGCTACAGTTCTGTGGACTGCACTCGCCTGATGGTGAAAAGCATGGTGGACCTGTATGCGGTTTCCACTTATGCCGACGCCTTGGTGCCACTGGCAGGCAAAACCTCGGATCCGAATCTGTTCAATCCTTATTCTGAGCTTAAAACCTGCAAAATGTACGATCCTTGGTTCCAGACCCAGCGCATGAACAAAGTGCTGATGGTCGATCTGGCGAACACGGCGCTGTTTGGCTGGAATATCCTGCCAATTTACGTGGATGTGAACTTCACAGCACCCAAAGTGGCTTCTTTCAACCAACTGGTGAAAGACGGCAAAATCAAATTTGATCCGCGTGTCGAAAAATCCAAAATGCAAACCTCTTTGGTTGCGGACTTCGGGCCTTTGCTGGGTGCTCCTTGCGCGGTTTCCCTGAACAACAATGGCATCAAGAACTACAATTTCTATTCCTTCTCGGGTCTGACTGTGAACTATTGTGATTCCAAGCAGTCCAACGAAGTGGTTTCCAACAATCCAAGTGACTTCGCGACAGGCACCAAAACGGCACGTTCATTCTGCGGCGGCTGTACCTTGAACTTCACGGCAGTGGCCGCGGCTTCCAGCTCCACTTTCGGCGTCGTGAATCCTGCGAAGTTCGTGGTTTATCTGTTCAGAACATTCCAGAAGTACTTCTCTGCAAAAAAAGACAAGGTGAACATCCCGAAGTCCTGGGAAGTGAATGCCGCTTACGCCGCCGAAGTTTACAAAAAATACGGCCAGATCCCGTCACACTGTGTGGATCAGCTGAGCAAAGGCCTGAAATGCTTCCGAGACAGCTGTGCCGCAAAAGCCGCCGATGTCTTTGAAAAAGCCTACAACACCAAGGTCAACGAAGTTTACATCCGCGAAGATGATGACAGCCAATGGCCACCCTCTGACACCAAAGAAGCCTGGATCAAGTCAGACCTGTGCAAAGGCGAAGCGGTCATTCGCTTCACCTGCAACGAGCGCAAAGTTGAAAACTTCAGAACACATTCCATGTACGGATTCCACAAATCCTGCAGAAGAGCGATGGGGAAATAATGAAATCCATTTTGTTGTCCCTGACACTTTTGCTGAATGTCCAAGCGGCCTTTGCCTGGTCGGTTGAATCCGCTGTCGGCACAGGTCCTCGCGGTGAGTTCCAGGACACTGTCACCCTTTACTGCCGTCCGGACGAAACTCTGTGCCAGGAAGTGTGCAAGAATCAGAACTCCTGCTGGAAAGAGCAGGAGCTTTGCTTCAACTGCCTGGGCACGACCAATCCGATCCTGCGCACGGTGTTCACTGAAATCGACCGCCTTTATCGCACCACTCAGCGCGTGTTGCCACAGACTGAAGTGGCCAAAGTGTTCACTAAGGATCATGTCTTTGTGGCCGCCAAAAGCATCTACAACTTCTATTCAGCCATCGACAATCAGGAAGTACTGGCCAGATTCCAGGGGCTTTGCCCGACGGGCTCCGGCCAGCCGCTGATTGTCCTGGAAAAAAACAAGTTTCAGGAACCCTCCCGAATCAAATTCATCGTTTGTGACGGGGCCGGCCAATACGACCAGGGAATGTATGTCATGGAGTACAACCCTCAAGTTGAAACCGGAAACAGCAGTGAAATTAAAGTAAACAGTAAGCCTTAATAATGAACGTTAGATCAAAAGGAGAAAACAATGACTAACTTGATGAAATTTGCAGCAGTAGCTATGCTATTGATCTCTGCACAAAGCGCGAACGCAATCTCTTTGCGTTTCAAATTCAAAACCTTCAGCTCCGGTCCGGACATCTATGCATGTAACGCTGGTTTGAAGCACAACGCATCCGCTCACAAGGCGTGCTACTTCGAAGACACTCAGATCGCTTGTACTGCTGGCACTTGTACTGATGCTACCTGCCACACTCGTTGCGTTTGTACTAACGACAACGGTGGTGAGTACCTGATGGACTACATGAAAGGTTCTTACAGCACTTGGAACCAAGGCGATGCTAAATGGAACACAACTTGGACTGCAGCTACTCGCCAAGCGGGTCAGGGCACTTATGCTACATTGGTAAGCCATGATGACGCTTTCGCAAACCGTATCAAAGAACTGAGCTTCAACCTTGGTTCCGAGCTTTACGGTGCTGAGTACTTCGTGGACATCTGCTACCGTGGCCCTCAAATTGAGTACTTCGAAGACAACGTTGTAGCTAACTTCAGCTTGTTGGCTCAGGTTTCTGCCACTGACTTCGTTGCTACTGGCGTAAATCCAGGCGACAACAATCCAGACGGCCCAGGCTATGAGCACGGTCGTGATGGTTTGAACATGACTCCAAACATCAAGTACACGACTTTGTCCGGCTTGACTGTTGAGTCCTACACTGTGTGCGACCTGCAAGGTTTGAACACTTTCAAATTCGCCCGCAACAACGCCAACCAGTACAACACACTGGATAACGAAGCGAAATTCTCCAACTGGAATGCTCCACAAAACGGTGGTGGTGACTTCTTCACTGGTACTAACCAACCAACTTCTGTTGGCGCGGCTAAAGACCTTTACAACACATGGATCAACCAAAACACAAAAACTCCACGCTTCTGCCGCGTACGTTATGTTTTCAAAGAGACGAACCATGCAGCTGCTTTGAAGAACCTGAGAAAATGGCAGCGTCACGGCGCTGAAATGTGTACTTACACTAAAATCGAAGAAAGCGTGAACTAATCACCCTCTTTGGTCTCTGAAAGGATCGGATAATGAAATTCAAAAATCTCACGGTACTGGTCCTTTCAGGGGTTGTATTTATGCTGGCAGGCGAAGTTTTCGCCTGCCGCGCTTCTCGCGATATGAAACACAATTTCGCGGTGAACTTTGAGTCCGCTCCACCGATCCGTGTGTATGGCGATGGTGACGGATCCACAATTCTTCCGCAAATGATCGACAAGTGCACTGAAAGTGCCGGCAGCTTCCTGATGCTTTCCAAGGGCGTCTATATGCCGAGTGATGTTTCTGACGTGGCGGATATTTCCCTTGATGGTGATCTACCGGACGAAAACATCTGCAAAATTGAAAATCCTATTTTCAGCAAGCCGATGGATCACAATCAAAAGAAATCTCTGGTCAAAAGACAGCACAAGTTCCTGCAACAATGTGCCTTCGTGACTGTGGCCGAAGTCAACGGCCGTCCTCTGCGCTACAAAGCCAACCAGGACTATTGCAAAACCACGGCTCAGGGACCAAGCATGGTGCAGATGGAAGGCGAATACTGCTTCCTGACCATCAACCCGAGCTATAATCTTTCCCTCACCATGGGTTTAAAACCCGAATGCGCAAATCCGGAAAAAATGAAGGAACTGGGACTTGAGTTCGGCGACATCGAAGCCGCCTTGAATTCTTATGTTGCAGGCGATGATTCGGGTTTGAGCCCGGACGTGACGGCCATCGGCTCTTCACGTTACCGCTTCACCTTGCAGGCCCCTGCCAACATGATGGAACTGAGTGAGGATGTGGGACTGGAAGCTCCCCGCTTCCCAACCACCTATAATGCAGAATTTAATATCGGCGATCTTCAGTTCCGCCAGGCGGGCGAAGAACGCGTGGACCTGAACATGTATCTATCTGTGGATAACAAACAGCCGTTGTTCTGCAATCAAGCCGGCCTTTGCACAGCGCCTTCGGCTTACAACATTCCGGTGGCTGCTGAAGTTGAAGTCTATAAAATAGGATCACAGAAAACCACCTACATTGACGGCTGGAACAGCGGTGGCACGATCCAGGGCAACTGGCAGGGCCTGATGCGCTTCCCGCAACAGAGCATTGATGGTTTTAATTTCGTGAAAGGCGAACGTTACAAAGTCGTCGTCACCATGATTGATCCGTTCGAGGATTTCTATATCTATCTGAATCGCGCTGAACAGTTCCTGATTGACCTGAAGGCCGCCAACGGCGTTGCCGGTCTGGATCAGATTCAATCTATTCAGCCGCTGGCAGACCTGCTTGGTTTGCCGCGCTTGACGGGGCTTCCGCACATCTCTTCCGGGGATCTGAACTCCGATTTGGACATGTCCCTGGGGTATTTCAAAAAGCTGGGTGCCACACGCCTGTGGCCGACTTACTATGAACGCCTGTGCGACCCAAGCCACGGTCAGTGCTATCTTTCCGGAAAACAAAAGTTCTGGAACCGCTTTTCTGCTGAATTCACAGTGGGTGAAGTGGGTCAGGGCGGCAACTTCGACCTGAGCGATATCCGTGTCATTAAAGAATCCCCTGCTGGCGTGGTGATGAACAAACAAGTTCAAACCCTGCCTCGCTACAGATGTGAGCCGTAACCATGAAAGCACTTTTGACGATCCTGCTTGCCGCATTTTCCATCCCGGCTGTTGCTGCCGTGGACGTCTCTGTTTCATCCAGTTCTGACGACATCTTCGTCTGCAACGTGACTCGCACAGCGTGGCCTCAAAGCCCGACGCCAGGCTCATTCTCTGGCAGCGTGGATTACGTGGATCTGAACTCTCCGGCGACTTCTCCGTGGCGCAACCGCAGTGTGGGTCTGGCCTTCGACGACAGCACAAACCAGCTGTTTTCTTTCGGTAATCAGTGGCTGTCTCGTATCACCCGGCTGAACATGTCTTTTTCCTATGAAACCATGGGTGTGGGATACAAAGTTCACGTCTGTTACCTGGGGCCCTTGTATCAATGCAAAGGCAACAATGGCAATGGCGGCGGTCATGGCTACGGGAACTGCAAAAACAATGGCAACAACGGAAATGGAAATGGCAACGGCAACAGCAATGAGGACGATCTCAGCGAGAGAATCTATTCATTGGCGGCCAACGTCCGAAATTCTGCCAATGCCTACACGGCGGCAGCAAATCTTTACTACCGCGTGACAACTTCCTGCGATTTAAGATCCAGCCGTCTGGATGCTCGGCAGGAAAATCAAGTCAGCCCCGGCGACAGCATGCAAGTTGATTATTCTTACACCACGAACTGGGCGGCTTTTGACGGCACCTTCCGTGACAATGTGATGGTACTAAACGCCAACTGGCCACAGCGTGTTCCGAAGTTCTGCGAAGTGGTTTTCGAATTCAAAGAAGCCTCTGCCGCACCTCGCTCAAATGTGCTGACTGATAACGAGATCGAACTCGCCGTCGATATCTTCTAGGTGTGAACGTGAAAGCGCTGTTGATTGCTCTGATAATGTCAACCGGACTGATGGCCCAAGCTGCGGTCTGGAGTTCCCAGAACGTGTGGTCTCAGGCTCAGGAAGACCGCTATTCCCTATGGGTGGTTGAAAACTTCAAGGCCGACATATTCTCAAACCCTAAGAACCCTTGGTATGGAATTTCCACAGACTGCGCCGATGCAGTCTATGCGGCCCGTATTATCTTTGCCTATGCAAACTCTTTGCCGGTGGCCTTTACAAATATTGAAAACATGAAGCGCAGCCTGACCAACTCCATGACCAACTGGGATCGCCTGCCTGAAATAGACCGCGTTCGTAAATTCATCCAGTTGGTTTCAGATCTGACCAGCACCCAGACGCTGGGCCATGACACGGTTCCAGTGGCAATCCAACGTGAATTCGTGCGCCCTGGTGCGATCTTCCTGAATCCGACCCTGACACCGGAAGAAGAAAACATCGTCGGCACCCGAGGTGGACATGCCGAAATGATCATCGATGTGAATGAAAACGGTTTCATCCGCTCACTGTATTCCACAACACCCTCTAAGGTGCGTGAATTGATCACTACTCGCAATCCCTACACTTGGCCAATCAGCCGTCTGGGGGGATTCCGCATCTGGAAAACAGCAGCTTCACCTGCGCCGAACAATCAGCAGTTTGAAATGGCTGGATGGACTTCTTATGGCCGTCCCACCCGCAAGCAAATATATCAATGGCATGAAGGTATCAGAAAAGAACTGCGCCTGCGCCCGCCGACAATCGACGAGCGTATTGATGTGGTCGTGGAAAGCATCTGCAATCTGTGGCAAGGCCGCGTGGACGCTGTGAATGCCGCGTGGAAGGCCGTGCGTGATGCCGGAGGCCGTTGCCCGTCTGCAGGCCTTTTGGATGAACACTCCACCAACCGTCGCGATGCCCGCCTGCGCGAAGCCTATGGGCAATTGAACGATCTGATGCACTGGCGCAAGAACAACTATGACGTGCCTAGTGCGATTGGCGACATCAAGGACGCCAAAGAGGTTCTGATGGCTTGTCATGTGATGACGGGCTTTGCCGCCAACAACGCCTGGGAATTGTTTTTAAAAATGATCGACGGCCATCTGGTCGCCGATGCCCGCTGGAGCCCGGCGGTGCGTTGGGGTGAAACATCCCGCTATGGAGGTCAGCAATGTCGCTAGTGACAAGTGCTTTGGTTATGGCTTGTGTGGTTTATGGACCAGCACAATCCCGCGACAACGTGAACAACTTTAAGATCCTGCAACCGCTGCAGATCCAGGATGGCCGTATCACCACTCTAGCCCGCAACCAGGTTTCTCAGTTTGAAAGTTATGATTTCAAAATTGAACAATACAATCTGGATCAGTGCCCGAACTCCATCATCGCCCGGGATTCCAAGGGCCGCTATGCTGCCGTTAAGGGAATGTACCGCGCCAACGACGGCACCTCTCAAGGGGTGTTTGTCTTTGACGATGGCAATGACGAGCGCTTCAAGGCGCTGATTCATTGCCCTTACCAGTTTCAACCCTGTGATTCTGGGATTGATGTCATTTCCGGTTGGGAAATCTTCTAAACGAAAAAGCCGTCTTAATGACGGCTTTTTTGTTATTTCGCTGGTTATTTTTCTTCGATCAGCTTTGGAGAAGGTAAAGGCTTGGCGGCTTTCCCGGGAGTGGCCTCTGGATTCGCCAGCATCGTTTTAATCCGGTTGGTCAGATCCTGCTTAATTTGCAGATACTGCACCATACGCTCAGGTCCCAACAGGGGCTTGAGCTTGTCGAACTCCTCTTCATTCATTCGACCATAACTTTGCAAAGACTTGCGATAGCGGGTCAGCTCTTCATCTTTGGATTTTGCCGTGGTCGCCTTGTTCATTTTGTCGACGGAGGCCTGCAGCTCCTGGCTGAACTGGGCTTTGCGTTTATTGATGTCACGGACAATTTCAGTGAATTTCTTTTCGTCAGAAGTGTTCAGCTTCAGCTCATCACTCATCTTCCAGATCAGAAGCTCTTCCAGCTGATTGCGTTTCTCCGCAGCTACAGCCACGGAGAAAGCCGAATTTAGACATATTAGGAATATTGGGAACAGAGTCTTCAGCAGCACGTTGTCTCACCCGAGTCAGGGTGATTAGCGTCCGCTTTCACCCATGATTTTATTGAATTTATCTACAGATAAATTTTCGAATGATTCGCGAGCTACGTCCATAAAAAAGTCAGATTCGCTCTGCGTGCTGATCAAGGTCTGGGAAATCTCCTCTGGGGACAAAAGGGCCTCAGAGACAATGCGCTCATGCCCGTCGCTCAGAAGCCCGGCTCTGGTCATCGACTGGTTTACTTTTGACACCTGCGGCATCAAAAGAACAGCGAAGGCCATCAACGAAGCTACGCCGCTGACGGGATAAAGCCATCCTCGCCAGTGAGAGCGAAGCAGATTTCGCGGCGTCATCAATACCGGAGCCGGTTTGATTTCCACGGTTTCCACCTCGGCCATGATTTTATCATGCAAACGATCGAAGAAATCATCGTTCATGGGCAGTTCCATATCGTCGGCGGCTTTAAGGCCTTTGCGCACTTTATCCATGCGATCCATACGGTCCACGTTGTCCATCGATTCTTATCCTTCTGCTTCCGCAAATCTTTGGTTAACCTCGAGGAAGAAGCCACCTACTTCTTCCGTCCAGTTCTTCAATTCAGCCTGCTGTTCGAATGTCTGACGAAGTTTCATCAGAGCATGTCTGTAGTTCGCCTTCGCTGTATCGTATGGGCACTCCATAATATCAGCGATTTCGTTAAAGCTCAGGTCCTCGTACACACGAAGAACCAGGGCTGTTTTCTGCTTGAACGGCAGCTTCTCTACTTCATTTTTAAGTATGTCAGAAACCGCCGTATGGACGAGTGTAGTTTCGGCCTCCGCATCTACAGCCAATTGCACATCGTCGATATCCACGGTGTCGCGTTTCCACTCACGCAGTTTGTTGCGTGCCGTGTTCACGGCGATCTGGAACAGCCAGCTTTTGAAAGAAGAACGACCTTCGAAGGTGTTCAGCTTTTCGTAAGCCTTGATGAACGCTTCTTGCGTCACGTCCTCAGCTGTGTCCATGTCCTTTACGAACCGCAAACTCATACGCAGCACACTTCTCTGATGTCGTTTCACGAGTTCGGAAAAAGAGCGTCTGTCGCCAGACTTCACTTTTTCTACCAGTTCAAGATCCGTTACGTTTAGATCTCTCTCCATACTTTGACTCGTTTCTGTCTAAATTCGGTTAACGTTCTGAATTTTTTTCCCGAAAGAGCCATTCTGCTCCCCCCAGCACCCGGTAAATTCGCCCCCAAACCCGCGATGCCTACACTCTTTCACTAATGCAACGATGATGCCTGATTTTGAAGAGTCAAAGTGGCCCTAAATATATGAAACAACTTAGGAATTACGCATTCTGTTATGACACACATAATCATTTCTTATGGATCAAAACCTGTACTAAGTTTTAAGCAGAGCTGACGGAAGGCAGCAGTTTTATGTCTATATATAGAGGGACTGTAAAGTTGGCCAAAGCGGCCCTAGACCAAGGTAATATGAAAAAAAGCCGCAACTTTTTAGGCTGCGGCTTTAAGAATCCCAGGTTTGGAGTGTCTTCAGTAAAGTCTTGTAAGAAGCCAACCCCGGGATAAAAACTAAAATTAAGCGACGATGGTCGTACGGTTACGGCCACCTTGTTTGGACTGGTACAGCGCCTTGTCGGCACGGTCGTACACTTGAGTCCATTCGGTTTCATTTGGAAGCTTGGTGGCAACACCCACGGAGATGGTCACCGGGATCTTCTTGCCTTCAAATGTAAAGTCATGGGCTTCAATCGTCTGACGAATACGCTCGCCCACTTCGCCAGCTGTTTTGCTTGGTGAACCGGAAAGCAGCAGCACAAACTCTTCACCACCGTAACGGGCAAAGAAGTCGTTGGAGCGGATCAGCTTGGTGATCACGATACGGCACAGTTCTTTCAGAACATAGTCACCGCCCGGATGCCCGTAGCTGTCATTGATCTTTTTAAAGTGATCGATATCGAAAGTCACAAGACTGAAGGGCTCGTTCAGAACTTCAGCGCGTTTCATCGCCTCAGGTCCCTTGTCCAAAAGCGCACCCTTAGAATGAGCACCCGTCAACGCATCCTTCTGCGCACGATCGTACATCGCCGCATTGGTCATGGCTTCAATGCTGCCTTTTTCAAGGAACTTGAAGATCACGTTGCCGGTTTTGATCTGGTCATTGTTTTTCAAAAGGCACGATGCCAGGGGTGGGATCACCTGACCATTCACGATGGTTTTATTGGTGGAACCCAAATCGATCACGGACACTTCACTGCCATTGACAGCGAACTTTGCGTGAGAGCGGCTCAAACTTTTATCATCAATGTAGACTTGGCTTTCCACAGAGCGGCCGATGACGATATCACTGGCCGTGATAGGATATTGTTTACCGACGTAGCCCGGAGGGCCGATCAAAACAACAATTGCCGGCGGAACATCATCCGCCTCTTTAAGACGACCCTTGAAAGTGTCGCTGGCAACAATACTGGTTTTTTCTAAGTTGTCTGAGTTGTCATCGTTGTGAGCCATAGGGAAAAGTATAAAACTTCCCCCCGTCACCTGACAATCAAGCTTTCTTCAATTTCTCTTTCGCTAGTCTCTTGCCCAGCTCGACACCCGGCTGATTGAAGGCGTCGATTTCCAGGTAATCTCCAAGCCCCGCAACCACAAGTTGCCAGAACATGAACATGTAACCCAAAGAGTGCTCATCTAGGACTTTAGTCTTAAGAGTCATCGTGGAAACACCACTCTGATTCAAAGCCTCCTGCGTGGCCAAACCTTCTGCCCGCAGCAGTTCACCCATCGTGCGACCTTCAAGGTCCTGAGTTTCTTTGAACTGAGCCTTCTTGATGCGCAAAGAACCCGCCTCGGATTCTTCCACACGCTGGAACACAACGAACTTGTCTTTGGTTCCTTCCATCACCTGCTGCAAAATCGAATGTTGATCCGAAGCCCCAACAGCAGACATCGGCGTGCTCACACGCGGAGCCGGTTTCCCCGCACGAGTTTCAGGTTTCCCCAAAGACTCCGCCCACAGCTGCTGATACCAAGCCCCGAAAGACTTCATACGAGAATTGTAAATCCAAAGCAGAGTGATCCATTCTTCCCGCTGATAACTTTGCGCCACTTGCGCCATCGTCTGAGTCACAACCGCCGTGTCATTCAAGGCACGCATCGCCCCGACACGGAACTTTTCAAGATCCAACCCCAGGAACGCCGCCGGCATCATCCCCACCGGAGAAAGCACCGAGAAGCGCCCCCCAACATCCAAAGGAATTTCACAAGTAGGAATAGAATGCTTGCGAGCCCAAGCCATCAAACTGCTGTCTTTGGTTTCAGAAATAACCACACTGTGCTTGGGAAGATTCAGTTTTTCTTCCGTGTAAATCTGATCCACAAGCTCCAAAGCACACAAAGATTCAATCGTAGTTCCACTCTTGGAAATAAAGACCCAAGCAACCTCTTTAAGGTCCCCCAGCTCTTCAATCAAAGTCTCAAATTCCAGAGCATCCACATTGTCGACAAAGAACATATTGCGAGCACAGAAAACTTCCGCAATGACACGAGTCCCCAGCGAACTTCCACCCAAACCAACAATAACAATCTTCTTAAATTTCTCCGCCAGTTCAGTCCCAACTTTATAAGACTGCTGCCACAAAGAAACACGCTCCATCACCTGCGGAAAGCCAATCTCTTTACGTTGCAAAAACAACTTCAAAGACTCCTGACACTTCACCAAAACAGATTCATCAATTTTATGAAACGAATGCGAAATCTCCAACATAACGTGCATCTCTTTCTAAAAAGTTAGTCCCAACCCAGCGACGCTCCCAAAGGGAGCCAGCACTCCCCATCCCCGCGGCGCCCGAAGGGCCAGCCAGAAAACTACCGGGATTTAAAGGGTGATCAAAACGGTCCAGCCGCAAGGCGGAGGACAGCCCTCGCAGCGCAGGCGTGCTCCAAGCACGTCGAAGCGAGAAGGCTGTCCGACAACGCAGTCGGATGGGCCGTTTTCATCGCCCGCCTAGGAAATAGCTACGTCTTCTTCGATTTTGTGGTAACCCTTCCACTCCTTCAACCTACCTCGCGGCCGGCCTCCGTCTTCAGGGTATTCGATAAGAACATAGGTTAGTTTCGTGATCTTTCCCAAGGACACAATATCCAAAGAAGTGATCTCAGTCCATGTTCCCGTATTGAAATATTCTTTATTCTCGGACCACTGGCGATACTGATAAACATGGGTGTGGCCAAAGATCACCGTGTGCACGCGGTCATCCCCCAGGATTTTACGCGCTGATTCACTCAAATCCGGGAAGATCGCGCTTTCGGCAATCACCTGGATAATTCGTTTCAAAGGCCAATGACGGCGCGGATCCTTGACCAGGATGCTTTTCAGGAAATACCCCATGGCCATAAAGAAGGCGCGAACCATTGTTCCGGTTTCGTTCAGGAAAGCCCAGCGGACCATTTTGCCGAAAGGACGGATCTTGTCGACATGGGGGTAGTGTTGTTTGATTTTCAACACGACTTCCAGGAAGAAATGGGATCCAAACGGCAGATTCAGGATCGGCTCCACCAGATCCTTTTTTAGGAAGAACTTTTTGGGGTCCATACGATTGGCGGCCTCATGCATATGGCCGTGTTCGATGTGAACTCCATCAAAGAAGTAAACGATGTTTTTAAAACGAATCGGCGTGCCGATGACCTGATTCAGGTAGGCGCGACAGGCGGGCCACAGCATCCCCTGATCATGGTTACCGACGATGTAGGTGATGGTGTTGCCGGGTTTTGCGGCGAATTCAGCCAAAGCTGTGAAGACGGCCTTGTGCCCGTTCACGCAGTCTTTCAAAATCTCCAAAGTCACGGATTCAGTGATCACGGACAGGAAGTGGCCTTTGTAATCACACTGCAGGAAGTTCAGGAAGTCCCCGTTGATGATCAGTTCGACTTCATAGTCGCGATAGACACCGGTGGAATAGAAGTGGATGAACTCCACAAGCTTTTCCCCGTAATAGAATTCTTCAAGCGAATTGATTCCGCCTTTTTCCAACAGGCGGCCCTTCCCCAAATGGAGATCACTGACGATGATCTTGATCTTTTTTACGGGAGCAGGTTTCGCGACGGCGGTGCCCTCGCTACTTTCTACCTGGGAAGCGGACTCCATACTACTCAGCTTTCTTCAACGGAACGAGATTCTCTTCTTTCGCCTCCAGGTTCGTCAAAGCCAAACGCAGTGCGCGCTCGGTTCGTTTGACTTGATCCTGATTGGCCTCGATCGTCTTGTTAAGCTCAAGACATTTCTTACGGTAATTATCGAGTTCCTGAGAGAGCTGATCAATCTTTCTTTTTTGTTCTAAAATATACTCATCTTTGGACCGAACAAGGGCGGACTTTTCCGCACGGAGCAATTCCAGGCGGTTTTCCAATTCCCGTTCGCGGACGCGAATCTTTTTGAAGTCCGATTTAAGTCTAGTTTCAAGTTCTTCAACCTTGATGCGCGCCTTGGCAACCTCGTTCTCTTTGTACTGAAGGTTCCCTTTCAGGATCAGGATCTCGCTTTGCGCGGATTCCTGCATTTCGGTTTTCTCTTTTTCAATTTCAGAAATACGGACGGTCAGGTCATCAGTGCGGGAACGGATGATTTCACCGGCAGAAGCCAGCTCTTCATTTTCACCACGCAGATGTTCCACTTCGCGCTCAAGTTCCAGGATGCGCTGTTGCGCCAGCTTCAGGTTTTCGGCCTGAGCCAGGCTGGCATCCACGGACGTCATCACATTGGCGGCCCCACGGCTGCCACGGAAGTTTCCGACACTGACTTTAACATCCACTTCGGGCTGGGCTTTGCGCGAACCCACACGGGCATTGGCAAAACCTTCGACTGCAACGGTTTTATCCGCATCAGTGCCACCCACAGCAGAGCTGGTGGCGTTGAAGTCCTGTTGAATGGAAACAGTTTTGTCTTCACCGGCAGGTTGCGAGCTGAACACCGGACGAGTGGAATCATCATCCATCGCCGACACTGGCATCGCATCCAGGTCATCCGCTGATTGATAGCCAGCATCCGCGGAAGGACCGTCGTAACGCTGCTCTTCACCCACGGAAGGGCCCATCATGAAACGCTCGGAAGGTGGCAGGTCGCCGAAGCCCTCGGGCATTTCAAAATCGTCGGAATCGGATGACTCCACTTCAGGAATCTCCGGTGTGTTGTAAGAACCGTCGTAAGAGCTTTCATTGGACTCGGCGGAATAGTCAGCACCACCGACAAACTCTGAAGAGTCGATGTCTTTGGCAGCATCTTTCCCAAGTCCCTGTTCCAGACTGTCCCAGATGTTCCCGCCCACGGCCGTCGCATCCAGGCGATTTTCGTCTGTGGCAAGAGCAGGCAGCCCATTATATTCCTCGCCCGTATCGTTCGCACGATACGAGGACTCGGATTGAATCTCCTTGAGATCATCCATCAATGACTCAATCAGATTCTCTGCGGCTGAAGATTTCTTTTTCTTTTTGCTCATGTCTAAGGGAAATATCGGAATTTTCCGGACTTCCCTTTAAATATAAAACAAAGCCGGATCAATATCAGGATCTAGGTCCGGGGTGTTTCATTTTGAGATCATTCTTCTCTGACAGGCGACGCTTTTGCCGGTAGTCCAGAACCAGGAAGGCAAGAATAAACAAGCCAAGGGGAATGATGATCACCAAAAGATTCATAAACTTCTGAGGAAGTTCCATAGGGTCTCCTTTTGATGGCGACCCTACCATCCATAAACTTCCGCTAAAGCGCGGAACCCACCGAAACTATTCAGTTGGATTCATATTAATGACTCCTTGAAACCTTGTCCATCAAAGCCGTTCCTATGTGCTCCGATATTTGACCAGGCTTTTACGACATCTCAAAAAACAGCCCTGCGTCCGACAATTTATCGTTGCGTCCAAGAATCCTAGGCTTGAGACATATTCATGTTTTTGCGAAAACTCCGTAACATTCATATAAACAAAGGATATTTACATGAGTGCGCAAGCAACCTCTCTTGAGTTCAGCGAACGAATGGCCGGTTTTTTTGTCGCCAAAAAATTCACCCTGCTTCCCTCGACCCCCCTGGCTCAATCTGATTTTCAACAGGAATCCGCACGTTTTGACAAACTGCCCTTCGAATTCAATCTGCAGATTCATGTGCCGGATCTGGCCAAGTTTCATGCCGACAACAGCACGCCCTCTAAAGTTTCAGGCACGGTGACTGACATTCGGTTTGGGGATGAATTGCCCATACTGAAAGGTCATTTTCATCTGTTCACCCGCCCCGCCGCCAGTCCCAATATGGATACGGCCAAAGAAATGCACTACACACTTTTCTTCGAGGACCGTGAAGAGAAAAAATGGACCCTGTTTGGTTTTAAGGACGTGATCAAGGAAAACGCCACAGAGATCTGGGAGCAGACCACGACTTTGTATTTCTATTTGTGGGAAGGTCATTCCACCTATGAAAACTTTGGAGAAAAAAAGGTTCAGGGTGTGGGGGTTCTGCGCATTTCCCTGAAGGACTTTATCAAACAGATGGGAAGTTTTAAAACCAATGCTGGCACTTCTTTGGAAGATAAAGAAGCCATCTTAAAGTACTTCAAATCATTTCTGGGAAATCTGTGGGAGGTCTATGCACCCTTTGTATTTACCACCACCTCTGCGCGGTGGAATGAGCATATTTACCCGCCACACACCACTCAAGGCGTCGCTGCGGGTGAAAAGACTCTGCATCCCCTGGACACCCGCGATGGTTTAAGTATCTCGATTCAACGATTTAACTGTGGGCCGCAAAAAGATGTGGTGCTGCTTCTGCACGGACTGACGACTTCGACAGACATGTTCATCATGCCGGAACATGAAAATCTGGTGAATCACCTGCACGGGGCCGGTTACACCGATGTCTGGTCGCTGGACTGGCGTGGAAGCGGGCGTTTCAACTACAACCTGTCCCCGCACGGATACACCATTGATGACATCGCCAAATACGACATTCCCAGAGCGGTGGAGTTCATCCGCGAACAGTGTGGGAGTGACGTGCGCATCCACGTGATCGCTCACTGTGTGGGTTCCCTGGCCTTTATGGCCTCTTACGCCGCCGGATATGTGACCAATATCGCCAGCATTATTGCCAACAGTGTGTCGCTGACTCCGCAGGTGCGCTGGCAGTCGATGCTGAAGATGATGGTGGGACCGGAAATCTTTGAAACCGTCTTTGGTTATGCGTATGTCAGCCCGCGCATCCCATACATGCCTGGAAGGGCTTTTGGCAAATGGCTGTACTGGATGGAAAGATCCCTGCGCAGTGAATGCCGCGAACCGGCCTGCCATATGGTCAGCTTTATGTGGGGCTGGGGGTTCCCGGCGGTCTACAACCACCGCAATATTCATCCGGTAACACATCGTCGCCTGATGGATTTGTTTGGTGGAACGAGCTTCCACTATCACAAACACATCCGCAAAATGCTGCTGGCTCGACATTTGCTGTCGTTTGATGGACAGATCAACTATCTGGAGAAAATGAAGATGCAGGAAATGCCGCCCACCCTGCTGATTTCCGGAAGCGACAATCACATCTTCCCAGGCTCGAACAAAAAAACCTATGAGGAATTGCGATCCACGAAAAATGCCGACCGCATTCAGTACAAAGAGTTTGCCCAGTACGGGCATCAGGATGTGTTCATGGGGCAGTACTGTCACACCGAGGTCTTCCCTCAACTGGTCGATTTTTTGAATCAGCACTCTTTACAGCAGATGCCGGTGGCACAAAAGCCAAAACTGCGCGTCGCCTGAGGTCTTATGAATTTGGATTATGATTACATCGTGATCGGTTCCGGTTTTGGCGGCTCGGTCATGACCTGCCGTCTGGTTGAAAAGGGCTACAAGGTCTGTTTAATGGAACGAGGCCGTCAGTGGAAAATAGGCCAGTTCCCGCGGCGCCCTCATGATGTTCAACAACGCATGTTCTGGGACCCAGAAGACCAAAAATACGGTCTGATGGAGTTGCGGGACACCCCGGAAAGTGACGTGCTGTCACTGACAGCCAGCGGACTTGGCGGCGGCAGCCTGATTTATGCCAACGTCCTTTACCGGATGCCTGAAAGATTCTTTCAAGGGTGGCCTCAGATTTACAATCGCAAAAGTCTTGATCCATTTTACGACCGCGTTCTGCACATGATGGAAGCGAAGCCCTACCCTTATGAAACGCAGAATTATTACAAGGCGACACCCAAGACCGCACTTTTGAAAAGACTGGCAGAAGAAATGCCACCTCCGCCAGATTCAGTCGGAAAGCCCAGCTTCAATTTGCCGCCCCTGGCTGTGCGGTTTGAGGGAAGCTTCCCCGGACATCAAACCCACAACATGCATGGGGCTTTGCAGTCCAAGTGCAATAAGTGTGGCGACTGCGACATCGGCTGTAATATCAATGCCAAGAACTCTTTGGATCTGAACTATATCTTCCGGGCCCGGCATCTGAAAACGGCCGAGCATCCCGCTGATATTCGCACCCACGCGGATGTCGTGCGTATCGAGCACTGTGGTGACTACTATAAAGTGACGTATGTCATTCCGGAATTTCCACAGCAGGAAACCACCTTCACAGCGAAAAATGTGGTTCTGTCTGCCGGTTCCATTGGCTCAACATCCCTGCTGTTGAAAATGAAGAAGCAGGGGCACCTGCCGAATTTGAATATCTGGCTGGGAAAAAAGTGGAGTGGCAACGGCGATCTGCTGGGTTTGATTTTTGGATCCCGCGAAAATATTGATGCCACCAACGGCCCGGTCATAACGGGTGCCATCGAATACAATTTCAAGGACTATGAGGATGGCTATCACCATGGAATGTATCTGCAGGAGGCCGGATTCCCTGTAGGCTTTGCCTGGTATCTTTCCGGAAAAATCCCTCAACTGCCTGGCATTCGTGGACTGGGGACCTTGTTCGCTCACAGTATCAAGAAGTACATCTTCAAAATTCTGAATATCGAAAGCCGTGATCAGATCAACGTCGGAGATGAGTTCGCGCAGGCCATTGATCGCGCGGATTTCACCAAACGCTGCTTTGTGCTTTTGGGCATGGGAAGAGATAAACCCGACGGGGAAATCCGCCTGCGTTCCGACAACCAGGCCATCATCAAATGGAAGATGGACGGCAGTAAACTGCACTTTGATCGTCTGCGCACACAAATGAAGAAAATCGCCGAGCGTATTGGCGGTGTTTTTGTCGACAATCCGCTGACTCACTTGAACAAGGTCGTGGCCGTTCATCCCCTGGGCGGCTGCCCGATGGGCGAAACCCCGGACACCGGCTTCGTGAACCCGCTGGGGGAAGTGTATGGATACAAAGGTTTGTACGTGGTGGATGGTAGCATCCTGCCCACTTCGACCGGCCCGAACCCGTCCCTGACCATTGCCGCCGTCGCCGAATACATCGCGGAGCAAATCCCGGCAAAGATCACCCACAAAAGCAAAGAGACCCAGGAAGCCTAGGTCTCTTCTTTCGTTTTCAATTTTCTAACAACAGCAGACTAGTTCCAGTCGATGTAGTTGTCGACACCGCCACTATCATCAAAGTTTTCATCGGAGATAAACAGGTTAATTTCATACAATGTTTCACCCCAGTAGTTCACGCAAGAAATATGATAGTCAAAAAAGGTATCCTCAACGCGTTCATTTTTGTTGGAATTCGTCGCAACGGTGATCCCACGCCCTACCGGATCCAGGTTATTGGTTACCAAATAGTTTACCAATACACCACCATTCCCGTAGTATCGTAAGCTGTTTTCTGAACCGAGCTTATAAGCACTTTCAGAATTGATATGCGTTAAGAAATAGAGGCCACCGTTCTTTGGAAATTCAGGAACCAAAGTGGGGGCAGCGCCACCATAGCAGGACTTATCTTTCCCATCACCGCACGAAATTGCAGTATCACTGCCAGGAGGGGTGTAACCCGGTGAACCTAAAATTGGAGGCATCGCCGCCGGATCCGGCGCCACGACATCCAAATTCGATCGAACATAGTAATAAGGTCGGAATTTCAGAATGGGGCACGCCGAAGCCACGGAAGTACCCATTTTGAAATTGACGTGACTGTAGAAAAGTCGCGCTTCCGGAATTGAAAATGCACAAGTGATATTTCTTTGCGCCAAAGGTGATGCCACTGAAATATTGCACCTATCACCTCCCAAACTAGTGGAAGTCGGCCAATCCACGAAAGTTCCATCCACAGCAGACTCCCATTGCAAACCAAGACGGAAATACAGCGCCGTATCCGCCGCAACTGTTGGATCTGAGTTCACCGGGTTAGTTGGAGTTTCCGGCTCTTCAGTGCTGGGCAAATCCGTCGGGATCAATGCTTTGGGCTCTTCCGAGCAGGAAATGACCGAAGCCGCCAAAAACAAGAACGCTAAAAGTAAATATATAGCTGTTTTCATACTCTACGCATCGGAATCGCAGATCTTCCCAAAAGAGGACTAAACAACAATTGTTTGCTTCTTGTCTAAAAACCGGACTTTCAATAACAAACATTTTTCAATTTATCTTCAAATCACAAGACATCTTAACAAAGAAAAAAGCCTCCAGAGTGGAGGCCTTTGACAGGAATTTAAACAGTGATGACTTTCTTGTACTCAGTCAGGCGTTTTTCAAGATCGCCCAAAGTCACTTTCGCCAGAGCTTTCACAGAGAAATCCTGGATTGTGTGGGAGGCCATCATGGATCCCATGATGCAGGCTTGCTTCAGGTTCGCAATCGTCGGAACTTCCTTCTGCGCAGCCAGGTAACCGAAGAAACCGCCAGCAAACGTGTCACCCGCACCGGTTGGATCGACAACAGTCGGAATCGGCATGGCTGGCAGGATGAAGTAACCTTCGTCCTTGGTGTACATTGCAAAGCCGTACTCACCGCGTTTGATCACAACGGCCTTAGGGCCCATGGCCGTGATCAAAGGCGCCGCCGAGATCGCATTGGCTGCGCCCGTCAGCATCTTCGCTTCCCCTTCATTGATCAGAACCAGATCCACCTTTTTCAGGACATCAATCAGCTTGTCCTTTTTGATGGAGATCCAGAAGTTCATGGTGTCCATGCCAACAAACTTAGGGGATTTCACCTGCTCCAGTACCTGCAATTGCAGTTCAGGGGCGATATTTGCCAGGAACACGAAAGAGGAATCTTTGAAATGCTCTGGCAACTGCGGATTGAAGTCCGCAAACACGTTCAGATCGGTTTTTAAAGTTTTAGCTTCATTCAGGTCACCTTCATAGGAACCCGCCCAGTGGAATGTCTTACCCGGAACTTTGGAAAGACCCGCCAGATCCACACCCCGATTGTTCAGAAGATCATAGTCCTTCTGGTCATAGTCCTCACCAACAACACCGACAACACGCACTTTGGAGAACAAAGACGCTGCCAAAGAGAAGTAGTTCGCGGAACCACCCAAAGCGCGGTCCACTTTACCGGATGGAGTTTCAATGGAATCGTAAGCCAGACTGCCGACAACAAGAATTTCAGACATAATGTTACCTCTAGTGTTGATTGTTTTGTTCTGCTTCTTGCGCAGCCAAAAGTTCACGTTTGTATTTAGGAAGACCCGCCAGACGAGAGTTGGAAATATCCATCGTCTGAGGACGCTCTTTCACCGTGGTCAACTGACCGCAAGCCGCGAAGATGTCACGACCCATGGAACGACGAAGAAGAACGTGTGCGCCCAGGTTCATCAATTCCGTATGGAATGCCTGGATTGTGTCGTCATCAGGACGCTCGTAACCAGAACCCGGGTGTTCGTTGAACGGGATGATATTGATTTTGCATGGAACGTCTTTTACCAGTTTCACCAGCTGACGGGCGTGCTCCAACTGATCGGTGATCCCTTTCAGCAACACGTACTCGAAAGTGATCTTGTCTTTGGAAACACGGTAGTGCTCTTTACAAGCTTCCAGCAACGCCTTGGTATCCCAGCGTTTATTGATCGGCATCACCTGAGAACGGATTTCATCGTTAGGACCGTTCAGGCTGACTGCCAGACGCACTTTCGCATCAGCCACACGCCACATTTCCGGCACGATACCGGAAGTGGAGACCGTGATCTTCTTGCGGGACAGGTTGATACCCCACGGAGAATGAATCACGTCGATGGTTTTGAAGACTGCTTCCGGATTGTCCAGCGGCTCGCCCATACCCATGAATACGATATTGGTGATGCGCTGACCTTCAGCCAGACGATCATGAACCTGCATGAACTGACCCACGATGTCTTCTGTGCGCAAACGGCGTTTCAGTTTTTGTTTGCCAGTGAAGCAGAATTTGCAGGCCATGTTACAGCCCACTTCAGAGGAAATACACAAAGTCAGGCGGTCTTCGGAAGGAATCACCACCGCTTCAACGGACATACCGTCTTTCATGTCGAACAGGAACTTCTGGGTGCCATCGACAGACTTCAAATGCTGAAGAACCGGCGGCAGATCGAAAGAAAGCATGGAGGGAAGATCCTGACGGAATTCCTTGGACAGATTGGTCATCTGTTCCGGATCCGTCACACGCTGCTCATAAACCCATTTGAAAATCTGCTGGGCACGGAACTGCTCTTTGCCTTTGCTTTTGATATAGGCTTTCAGATCTTCCAGTGTCAGGGAGTAGAAATTGACAGGTTGATTTTCAAGGGGTTTGGCGACGTTGTCGTCAGAATAATTAACGGGCGCAAGAGTGCTGCCGGCGTTTGCTTCCATCTTCGGGCTCCTTGGCTTTTTACAGCCGTGCTTGTTACAGCTGGGACCTTACCTTCACTAAGGCTGATCCCGTTGGTTAAAGGATTATGTGTGCGGGGTTTGTAGCACAAGCACCCCCCTTTTCCTAGGGATTTCATATAATTGGGGGCCCATTCGGGGGTCTTCAGAGTCTTTTTCAGGAATTCTTACACTCTCTGCCCAGTCAGTGACCACCCTCGTCTGTGTTTAAACCGGGTTTTCCAGACACAGGGCCTTGGAAAGAATCCAGCCTCCCCAGTCCCTCCTTCTTTTTTTCCTACGGCGCCCTTATAGTGGGCGCATGATTTGGCCCTTTATTTTCCTGTCTTATGCAAGTTTGTTTGTTTTCGGCCTGACCGACAACATTCGTGGGCCGCTCTTTCCCGAAATTCTGCGCCAATTTGGAGTCAGCGATGGCACGGGCTCGCTGATGTTTGCCTTTTCCAATATCTCAGGTCTGATTTCCAGTTATGCCTGCCGCTATCTTTTGCGCCGCTATGACCGCCTGACTGTTTTGCAGGCCGGGACGGTGGGACTGATTGTCTCTTTGCTGGGGCTGGCGGTGTCCCCGGTCTTCCCGATGTTTTTGATCTTCAGTTTTGGCTTTGGCTTCAGCATGGGAATTCTGGGCTTGGTACCCAATGTGCTGGTCCCCATGGGCTCAAGCCCCGAGCGCAAACAACAAATGCTGGCCGGACTGCACACCATGTATGGCCTGGCCAGTTTGCTGGCGCCACTTCTTGCCGCCTCCGTCGAGTATCTGACTGGCAGCTGGCGCTGGACGTTCGCCATTGCCACCGCAGGGCCGTTGAGTCTTTTCATTTACACTCTTCATCCCAGCCACAAGTCGCTGCACACCCGTTCGACCGTTACGGATGATCAACACCGCGCCAATAAAAAGAAGAACCTGAAGCCACAGTTGTTCCTGGCAATCATGCTGAGCTTTGCTGTCGCCGCCGAAATCATGGTGTCTTCCCGCCTGGCGCTTTACATGCAAAGAACCTGGAACTTTTCAATGGAGTCCTCCAGCATTTATGTGACCTACTTCTTTGTTTGCATGATGCTGGGTCGATTGGCGTTTGCTGTCATTCATTTCAAACAAAGTGCAAAGTTTCTTCTGTCGGCTTCTTTGGTGGCAAGTTTGATTGTCTTGCTGGCAGGCATTTACGTGCACCCTCTGTTCCTGGCGGGTACCGGTTTGGCTATAGCCCCGTTTTACCCTTTGGCTATTTCATGGATTTCCTCTGAGTTCCCCGAAGACCTGGATACGGCCGTCACTTATATGATGACGACAGACTCTCTGATGCTGATTGTAATGCACGTTGCGATTGGCAAACTGACAGACTTGATCGGGATTCAAAATGCGATTCTGGCGGGCTCGTTGTTCCTGGTGGGTTCCTTTATGATGGTAAACAGTTATGCGTGGCTGTTTAAGAGGTCCAAATGCGTATAAGTATTCTTTTCGTTTTACTTCTCAGCTTCAATCCGGCCTTTGCAGGGCTTGAGCTTCCGCATGAAAGCCAGCTGGCCTCTTTGATGCTGAATCAAAACGACGATGAACTTTACTTGCGCGGGGTGATTCCCCATTCGCGTTCCAGCTCCTTGTGCGGTCCCGCAAGTGCGATCAACTGGTTGCAGCTTGAAAACAAGTCCCTGTCCAAATCCCAGCAGGTTGACCTGCTGGCCCAGGCCGCAAGTGTGAGTCTTGCCCAGGGCACCGATGTGAATCAGGGGCTGATCGAACCACAGCTGGTGCAGTACTTGAAGAATCTGGATCAACTGACCGGACGAAACAACCACTACGGTGGAAAAGGCCGTCACTTTGGCGGAACTGAACTGACAGTTTCTGATCTGCTGTCTTCCGAACCACAGATTCTGCTGCTGCGCTATGATTCCCGTCCACGCCCGGCGCAACCACCGATAGGACGCGGCCGCAGCCCGCGCATTGGCGGTGATCGAGATGGCGGTCGTGATATGGGAATTCCTATCTTGGATGAAAACGAAATCCGCGGATTCCACTTTGTCCTGAAGGTCGCCGCAGACTCGGCGTCTCAAGAAATACTATTCATCGATCCCGAAAATCCAGGACGTTATTCCCGCGCCCGTCTAGAAATTCGCAACAATCCCCGCAATCAGAAACCGGAAGTGCGTTTGCTGCCGCACTCAGCGAAGGATCTGGTCAGCTTCTCTGGCGGTGGGATGCTGATCTGGACGGCGCTTTCAGCGATTGAGAAAAACCCTTAACAGCCACGTCGGGGCTAATCCAAAAGCCTCAGTTTGTGGCCTGCAATGGTCCCGTTTTGGCAGTTTCAATTATCACTGCTTCCGCAAACCCGCATAATCTGAGTGAAGCAACTGTTATTGCGGGAGTCCTATGAGTTTGCCTAAGGTAATTACAAGATCTGCCTCGTCGTCTGAATCCAGCGTAGACACGCCCCTCTGCCCAATGAAGTTGAATGAAGAGCGGGAAAACGGGCGCAAACTGATTTTGGGGTTACTGACGGAGCTGGTCAGTGACAGTTCAAGCCTGTCCATCAATGTCGAGGTCGGTGAACGCACCACAGTTTATCACGTCGGCTGCAAAAAAGAATGCATTGGACAAATTTTGGGATCCAAAGGAAGGAATATCGGCGCCATCCGAACCCTTATTTCTTCCATTTCAGCTCGGAAAGGATTCCGCGCAATAGTTGAAGTTCCTTATTTTAGTGACTAAGATAGGGAGTGCAATTCCGGGAAACACTTCTTCTTATTTCAGTCTCTCTCTTTTGTCTGCCGACACTGGCCTCGTCGCCTTTAACAACTGTGATAGGCGAAAATATGTCGGCCCCCTGGTACTTTGCGGATTCCGGGACGTCTCCAAAGGGGATCACCGCTGACTATGTGCGCGCCCTCGCGAACGAACTGGGCCGCAAAATTGACATTCTTGTTCTGCCCAAATTCCGCATTCGCGAGTATTCGCAAAAAAACAAAATTGATCTGAACTGCTATACATCCCGCGAATGGGCCCAGGTCCGCGAGGCTGACGTTTTTTGGTCGGAGCCTCTTTTCACTTCAAAGAATTTGATTGTTTCTAACACCGCTGCCGTAAAATCGCTGGATCAACTGAAAAAACAGCGGATCGGCACGGTCTTGAAATACCGATACCCAGCCCTGCAAGACAGTTTCAGTGCAGGGACATTCCTACGGGATGATTCCCCTAATGAAGATGCCAATCTGCAAAAGCTGGATGCTTCGCGCTTTAACTATGCGGTGGTTGAAGAGATACATTTGGCTTATTATCTTAAGCGCCACAAAAGTTCAAAGATCCAAAGACGTGGACTTGTCATCGAGGAAATCCCTGTGCGCTGCTGGCTGCGCCGCGACTCTCCTCTGAAGATTTCTGAACTGAATCGTGCGATTGCCCAGATGAAGACCAACGGCACGATGGAGAAGATTTTTAAAAAATACAGATAGTCCACTAAGGACGCGGGACCCATTTCACGATATTCTCGCCAACAAAAATAATTCTTCGCCCTGACACACAAATACTGAAAGCGCTGCCAATCTCAGACTGCTTAACTCCATTTGAAAGGGACCCCGTATAACCGGGACTTGTACTAAGCACCCCGGCAATCGTGGTGACGACCGCACCTGAGGTGATCTTGCGAATTGTGGCTTCTCCCCACTCGGCAACATAGAGATTCCCTGAAGAATCCGTCGCGACAAAATGCGGTTGAGAAAAGCGGGCATTGCTTCCCATGCCGTCATCATTTCCGCCCTGACCGGCAGCCCCGGCGAAAGTGGTCACGACTCCGGCGACGGTGATTTTACGAATGACGTTATTGTCAGTGTCCGCCACAAAAATATTCCCCGACGGAGTGACGGTGATGCCCGCCACGCGGGAAAAGGTCGCGCCAGTTCCGGTTCCATCATCACTTCCCTGAATGCCCACTTGCCCTGCCAAAGTTGTCACGACACCAGCCAAGGTCACTTTTCTGACTGTGTAATTTCCGGAATCAGAAACATAAAGACTTCCAGCCCCATCGCTGGCGATGCCGGCGACTCCGCCAAAACGAGCCGATGTCCCCGTCCCATCGGCGGAACCGGAGTTGTCGTAGTCCCCCGCCAACGATGTCACCACGCCACCCGGGGTGAGCTTTCTGATTCGATACTCATCGGCTACGTAGATATTGCCGTCCTCCGCCACCGTCAGCTTCGTGGGGTACGAGAAGCGGGCCGCCGCCCCGGTTCCATCCGCAGACCCAATCTGACCAGGACTTCCGGCTATCGTAGTTACATTCCCAGAGGGTGTGATTTTTCGAATCGTTCTATTCATTGTATCAGCAACATAGAGATTGCCGGCTGGATCGGCCGCAACTCCTTCGGGGCTATGGAAGGAAGCCGCAGTCCCCGTCCCATCCGCCGACCCATCACTGTCCCCAGCCAATGATCCTGCCACCAGGGTAACAACTCGCGCAGGTGTGACCTTGCGAATCGACGCATTGTCAGAATCGGTGACAAACAAATTCCCGGACGCATCAATACCTACACCCGCCGGCCCGGCAAATCGCGCCGCGGTCCCTGTGCCATCCACCGCACCATAATCACCATAGGATCCTGCAAAGTTACTGACCACGGCCGAGGATGTCACTTTTCTAATTGCTGAATTACTGTAGTCCGCCACATACAGGTTGTCAGAACTGTCGATGGTGATTCCGACGGGCCAACTAAACCGGGCTGCGGTGCCGGTTCCGTCCACTGCACCCGTGGTATAGGCCTGTCCCGCAAAGGTCGTCACAACCCCGGCCGGTGTGATTTTACGAATCGTACTGCAGCTTGAACACACTACAAAAAGATTCCCCGCCGAGTCTCCCACAATACCGGTGGGGTAATTAAAATGTGCGGCAGCACCCGTTCCGTCAGTACAACCATAGGTGCCGTCACCGGCAAAAGTCGTCACAACCCCGGCTGGCGTCATTTTGCGGATCATGTTGTTATTTTTATCAGTGATATAAAAGTTGCCATCTGCAGCCAAGGTGATGTCTTCGGGATTGTTGAATCTTGCCGCAGATCCGGTTCCATCAGCCGTGCCGGCGTTCCCGGGTGACCCCGCCACCGTCGTCACGACAGCTGCCGGAGTGATTTTGCGAATGGTGTGGTTGTTTCCTTCCGTAACAAAAAGATTTCCACTGCCATCGATGGTGATCCCTGTCGGGTAGTCAAACCGGGCACTGTCACCCGTTCCATCCGCATGGTCGAAAACACCAAATTTCCCGGCAAAGGTTGAAACAACGCCATTGGAAATCTTGCGAATGACAGAGGCGTTGCTGTCCACGATAAAGATATCTCCAGCCGCATTGACAACCGCATCACGAGGTTCCCTGAATCGAGCGATGCTCAGCGGTCCATTGATCATCGCCGAGGCATCGAACTGACCAGCCAGGAGCTGCAACCCCACATGTCTTTTCTGCCAGAAACCACCACCGAATCCGAGAGCGTTCATTGACAGCAGCAACGAAGAAACAAGAGCTGCGAATGTCGTAACTTTTTTTAGCATTCTCCCCCCCGGATCCTGCCACTTAGTTAAAGCCTTCAACCCACGAAACATAGACAACTGTTCCCACCTTCATAAAGGAATAGATCACATGCCCCACACCCGGTGTGGCATTGGCGGGCTGGTAACGGAACGTCGAACCTGAATTCGTGAAACTGCAGGCACCCGTGTGTGTGTTATTTTGTACGGCGATGGTGTACGTCGCACCTTCCGCCATGTTCACCAGATCCCACGAAGTTCCAGAACAGCCCGTCGAAGTGTGCTGGAAATTTCCGAGTGAAAGATCGAAGCTCGTCGGGCTTAAGTCATTCACCTGAGCCGAAGCGATCGTTCCATTGACCTTCAGTTTGACGTCCGGATCACCAGCCACGCCAATTCCGACATTCCCCGATGAATAAGCCGTAAGAACTTTGGTGTTATTGGTAAACAAAGCCACTTGCCTTACTCCATTAGAACCAAGAACAACAGTATTGGAAACACCGCTGGCACTGCTGTTCCCCCAGCCCACGAAACCTTCCGGCCCACCACTGCTATTAAAGAATTCGACTGAGCTTACTCCGCTGCCGCTATTGTTCTGAACACTGATCGACCCCTGCCCCGAAGAGTTGTTCGTTACGGTCAAATTGCGATCCGCAACTGTGGTGCCGATGGCCACCTTGCCCGCGTTATAGTAGATGTCGGAACCCGAGACTCCCCACTGGCTGGTGGGAATGTTCGTGTTACAAATGATCGAACTGGTCCCATCCGAAGTACACATCTTGTTCGCCGTGATCCCCGAGACACCAATCAGCGGCACATTTCCAGAGACTGCCCCCGTGTCTCTTGTACCGGCAGATCCGATGCCCAAACTTGTCCGGGCCGATCCCGCACTGGTGGCGCCGGTACCGCCGTTGGCAATGGACAAAGTCCCCGTCACATCTGACGACAAAGCCACCAGTGCGTTCACCCAGGCTGAACCATTGTGCCGAATATGTTGCCCCGCCAACGGGGACGTGATCGTGGCCGACAACTTGCCGTTGAAGGTGTCATACTCAGACTTGCTGATCAGACCGGCGGTCACTGAAGCTGCCGACGCCATCGGAATATTCAAAGTATGCGTGCTGGTCGCTGAACTGAATGCCGGAGAATTGCCGCTGGTGCCAATCGCAAAGGTCTGCGTCGCCGCTGTCAATCCACCCAAGGAGGTGATACCGCCAGCCGCCGGCGTTGTCCAAGACAGTGTCCCTGAGCCATTCGTCGTCAGGACTTGGTTGTTTGTGCCATCAGCTCCTGGAAGCGTGTAAGTGATATTATTCCCGGAAGCTGGCGCTCTGAAACCCGAATAGCCTGATGTTGTTCCGGAGGTTCTGATTTCGCCTTTCACATCCAGAGCCGAGCCCGGAGCCACCGTGCCAATACCGACGTTCCCGGCGTAATCAATTCTCATACGTTCCAAGGCCGTGGAGCTTCCCACGGGGCCGGTGTAGAAAATCATATTTGTTGGCGTGTTGGTGGCGGTGAAGTTTTGATGAGCCGTGACGTTGATACCCGCCGCCGGTCGGAAGCCAGTAGCATAGCCCGAATACCAAAGTCTTCCGATGATCGTTCCTGCCGTTGTTGCTGTCGGGGAAGCTTTGGTGCCACCCGCATTTTGAATCCACAGCCCCACGGCCCCCGCGCCACCATAGTCTGTGATCTGCATCTTGGTGGAATATCCGGAAAAGTTATCCGGGCTTTCAACACTCAGGCTTACGTTGTCATCGGAAGTCCCCGAAACGGTCATCCCAGTAGCACCGAGCCTCATTCTTTCAACACCCGCCGTAGCTAAACCAAGCGTGTCGGCCGCCGCACCGAACATACCGGTGTTGGTGTCACCAACCAGAGCGTAACCCGGAGCCGCGGCGGTTCCCGCAACCGCTTTCAAGGTGCCGGTCATATTCACTGTACCGTCAGCTTTGAAATCGCCCGCACCAGCACTGGGCGTGTACCAGCTTAAATTCCCCGAAGCATCGGACTGCAGGGACTGCCCCGCTGTCGGCACCGCCGCTGGCCAGGTCAGATTGTAACTGGCGGCCAAAGCCGTCGGTGCTTTTAAATATACTTTCTCTGGCCCCGATGAGTCTTTGAAGTAAATCCCTTTGGTCGCATCAAAGGTCAAATCCCCGGTCATAGTGTCTCCAGCGTCATTCACCGGAGTGTACCCCAAGGCCGTCGTCACATTTCCTGAAGTGATATTCGCCCCAGGCGCCTGGCAGGCAAAGCCAGTTGCTGTCCAAGTCGGAACATGGCTCGTGGTCGCACAGGCGAAGTTGTAGAACTTGCCAGTGCTGTCTTTCATGGCAAACGAAGTCGTTGCGGTGTTCACTCCCGTGAAATCCAGATCCGCGCCGACAATCGTGCCATTGGCAATCTTGGCCGACGTCACCGCATTTGCCGCAATTGTCGCTGCTACTGACCCGGGACCTGTGGCCGTGACGTCACCGGTCAGGGCTGTCACATAATTTCCTGCAGCCTGTTTGGCGGCGAAGGAATCGTATTCTGCTTTGGATATCAAACCCGCCGTCACTGACGCCGTTGCCGCCATTGGAATATTCAATGTGTGTGTGCTGGTCGCTGAACTAAATGCCGGCGCATTTCCACTGGTGCCGATCGCAAAAGTCTGTGTCCCTGCTGTCAATCCGCCCAGGGACGTGATTCCGCCAGCTGCGGGGCTGGTCCACGACAGCGTGCCGGAACCATTGGTGGTCAAAACCTGGTTATTGGTGCCGTCAGCGCCGGGAAGAGTATAAGTGATATTATTTCCGGATGCGGGAGCTCTAAAGCCCGTATAGCCGGAAGTTGTTCCTGATGTTCTGATCTCACCTTTCACTTCCAAGGCAGAACCCGGAGTTAAGGTGCCGATACCGACATTTCCAGAAGGCAAAAGCACCATCCGGTCTACGTTGGGCGACCAGCCATTACTTAGGGTGATATTTCCGGCGTTAGCATGAAGTCTTAAACCACCAGAATTGACTGTATCAGAATACAGCATCAATGAATCGGCCCACGCCGGATGATTGCTATACCCATCAGACAAAGCTGTCAGTCCTCCTGTGGCCCCATCACCCTCAATGAAAAGACCGCTTTCAGTGTCCCCACCCGAAACTGTATCTTTAACAACAAGAAACGAACTGGGCCCCTGCACCGTCATCCCGGAGCCATCAAGCCTCATCCTCTCAACACCGGCAGTGGAAAATCCTAGAGCATCCGCCGCCGCACCGAACATGCCCGTGTTGGTGTCTCCAACAAAAGTGTAGCCTGGAGCTGCCGCCGAGCCGACCACGGCCTTTAACGGCCCCGTCATGTTCACCGTGCCGTCTGCTTTAAAGTCCCCCGAAGCCGCCGCCTGACAGACAAAGCCCGCCACGGTCCACGTTGGAACGTGGCCAGTCGTCGCGCACGCGAAATTAAAGAACTTGCCGGTGCCGTCTTTCATTGCAAACGAAGTCGTCGCCGTGTTGACTCCGGTAAAGTCCATATCCGCACCAACTATAGTGCCATTGGCGATCTTCGCCGAAGTCACCGCGTCTGCGGCGATTGTTGCCGCCGCAGAACCAGGTCCCGCCGCCGTCACATCCCCGGTCAACGCGGTCACGTAATTTCCTGCGGCCTGCTTTGATGCAAAGGCATCGTAGTCTGTTTTGCTTAAAAGACCCGCGGTCACACTCGCGGCAGAAGCCATCGGGATATTCAAGGTGTGCGTGTCTGAAGCCGAACTCCACGCGGGTGAATTTCCAGACGTGCCGATAGCCAAAGACTGGGAATTCCCCGACTGGCCACCAAAGGAAGAGATACCGGAACCGGCAATGCCCAGCGCTTGGGCCGCTGACCCATTCCAGATTTTCACTTGATTGGCGTCACTGTTAAACCAGGCATAACCTTTGTGGGTCGCATTCAAGGTCCCCACCAAAGTGGCTTCCTGCGCATTGGAGTAAGTTCCCAAACCCAGGACGCCAGTCATGGTGCCACCACTGCGCTGCAAAGCACCTGTGATGCGGGCATCATCCCCCGCAGCCACGCTGCCAGCGCCCGTGCCGACGTTCACACCCAAAGCTCCGGAGGAATAAGTCAACGGCCCATTCACCGTCACCGCAGAATAAGATCCCGCCCCATTGCGCTGAACAATTCCCGTGGTCACCATAGAAAGCAAATCGGTGGAGAAAATGTCGCCCCATTTAACTCCGGCAGCTTCGGCGCTGTCGGCGATCAACGCCTTGCCGTCGGAACCCACCGCCATACGCAGGTTGGCCGTTCCATCATGCACAAGCACATCCCCTTTGGTGGTTAACGGAGACAACGCACCGAAGGCCGCTGTCGCTGTGGTTTGTCCCGTACCACCTTTTGCAATCGGCACCGTATTCAGAGTGATGGCGTTATAAGTCCCGGTGACATCGCCGCCAAAGTTGGTCGCTGTTCCCAGCTTCGCCGCGAAAGCCGCATAGTCGGCGTTGCTCAGTAAACCCGCCGTCACCGAACCCGTCGCGGCCATTGGAATATTCAAAGTGTGAGTGTCAGAACCCGAAGACCAGGCAGGAGCCGTGCCCACGGTGCCGGTCGCAAACGCTTGCGCACCACCCGTCTGACCACCAATGCTGGTGATCCCGGAACCTGCAACACCCAAAGCCTGCACAGTCGTTCCATTCCAGAATTTCACCTGATGAGCTTCACTGTTGTACCAGGTGTAACCTTTGTGAGCGGCTGAAAGTCCGCCTGTCAAAGTGGCTTCTTGCGCATTCGTGTATGTTCCCAAACCCAACGCGCGCTGCGGGCTCATCAAAACATAGCCTGTTGCAGTCACGTCGTTAGAACCCATGTTCAAGGCGCCGGCCATGGTGTCGCCGTTTTTACTGACGGCATCAGTGATCCCGTACCCTGCCAAGTTCGTAGGTTTCCCCGTGGTGATCTTGGCCCAATCCAAAGCCGGGACATCCGCCGCCACCAGGGCGCCGTTGATCCATGCCCCGCTCTCAAAGCGCAGGAAGTGGCCGTCAGCCAAAGCCGTGGTATTCACCGCCGTGCCTTTGATCTTATCAACGGTGTTTGCGCCCACGGACCCACTGACGTCACCCGCCAATGTGGGTGCTGACGGCAATCCCGCCCACGTCCCATCACCACGCAGATAAGTCGTGGCATCCGCAGTCCCTGTGGGATTCATCACTGCCAAAGGTCCCAGTCCCAGGTTTGTCCGAGCACCCGCGGCGGTGCTGGCTCCGGTTCCGCCGTTAGCCACAGCCACAACTCCGGTCACATTGCCGGCGGTGGTTGCCGTGGGGGCCACGTAAGTCCCCGCCAGAATATCGGCCATCATGGTGCTGCCAAACCAGGACTCTGCCGCTGCTTGAGTCAACCCGCCTGGCGTATTCACGTTAATAAAGTCGGCACTGGCTTTGCCATTCAGAGCTTCCGCACTTCCTGCAGTTTCAGAATGCACAGCCAACGGAGCCGACCGCATATTAAAGTCAGCAGTGATACCCAGGCTGCTGACCACGACGCGCAGTTTGCGACTGTCAGTCGCCAGCGGCGTGTAATCGGTAAATCCATTTGAACACGTCAGACTGGTTTTAGGCTTGTCGTTAAAGACGTCTTTAAAGCTTAAAGTCGGCTGAGCGGTTTTACTCCCGCGCCCGACGACAAGATAAAGATAACCCTTTTCAATTTGCACACCCGAGTGCATTTCTTCCCACAGAATGCAGGAATTGCCATCGCTGCGAACACCCAGGATCTGCACCACCACATTGGAGGTCACAGTGGGAAACGCGGGACTGGAGGGATTGGAGTTGTCCTTGATCACCCCCTGAAAGGTGATCCCTTTGTTGCCATTGGTTTGTGCCAAAGCCACGGACGAAAACAACAACAGATTCAAAATCAGAATTTTGGATCTATTCATAAGCGATAACTCCTTCTACAACGTAGTTCCCGCTATTCCGTCTTTCCGTTGTTTCTGCAATTTGACCTTGAACTTGATAATGGCCTGATACGGCCAATTCTGTATTTTGATAATCTTTGTCGTGACGGACAGCTGCGGGCGCCGGCAGCACCTGCTGGTTCAAGTCACTGATGTTGGCCTCCAGCGAACATCCACTGGCAGAAAACATCAGAACTGACATTGTTAAAGTCACAACCCAAAACATCCCTGACTCCGTCGTAAAACGTACTGCATTCAAATCTATAGAAAGGTTCGGGTTTTTCTCAGTGTTGCTCTATTTCGTCGCCACATTATGTTGTAGAAATGCATTTAAAACGGAGCTGAGAACGAACTGAGAAGCCTTTCGTCCAGCCCTCAAATCCGCTCCCCAAGCGCATCGCAACGCGCAATGTGGCTCGCGTTAAAGCCACAATTACACGCTTCATTTCACTTTTTTGTTTTAAAGCGAATCATAGTCATGAATTAATTGCTCCATGACAGTCCAACAGTTTATGCAGTTACAGTTAAAAAAACGTCAGGAGAAGAATCCCAAATTCTCTCTGAGATCCTTTGCCCGCTTGCTAAAGACGGACCCCAGCTCTTTATCCAAAGTGTTAAACGGTCTGCGCATCCCTTCAGATGAAACCGTCGAAAAGTGGGTGGACTGCATGAAGCTCACGCCGGAAGAAACTGAACAGCTTAAGGGCGTCGTGAATGGCGCCAATTCGTTCAACCCGCTGAATTCAGAGTTCTTTGAATCCACTTACAGCTGGGTTCACCCGATTCTGCTGGAAACGCTGAAGTTGCCGAATGCCACCCGCAACATGTCGGCGCTGGCGGATCTTTTCGGCATGACAGAAGAACAGATCCAAAAGACCATCGAGTATCTGGAAAGTCATAAAATTCTGCACAGAAGCACTGATAACGGAAACTACCTGCCTTCAAATCTGACCACTGTCACCATTCCCTACACCACCGAACTGCGCCGGGGCCTGCAGAAAAAATATCTGGAGATGGCACAAAAAGCCCTGGAAGAAGTGCCCATGGAAAAACGCGACAACAGCACTCTGACCGTCGCCATTCATACCGACGATATTCCCGCCATTAAAGACATCATCCGCGAAGCCCGCCACCGCATTCACCGCCTGGCTGAAAAAAGAAGACATCAACTGAATGCCGTCTATAACTTCAGCAGCGCCCTGTATCCTGTTAAAGAGGAGATTCTATGAAACTGATTTTGTCTTTCCTGCTGATCGGAATGCTTTCCCCGGTGTGGGCCTCGCCGCTGAACGACGGTCAGGAAACCAACGGCGGTGACCCTTTTGTTGCAGAGTTTTTGATTGCCCTGGATTCGGCTCTGGAACGGCTGCCTTTGAATCTGCCGTTGGAAAACGGTGCTGCGATCAAACGTGAAGTTCTGGATCAGGCAAGACTGTCAGTGGTGTTTTCTTCCGTCGAGTCCCTGACACTGGATGGGCGCGAAGTCGCCGCCGTCAACCAGCCTCTGGCCATTCCTCCAAAGATCGTCATGTCGCGAACGGCCTGGAAAAAGTTGAACGAAAAACAAAGGACTTTGCTGGTCCTGCACGAACTGCTGCCAATCGTGGGAATCTTTGACGAAGACTATAGAAACTCCACCGCCCTTTGGCAGCTGCTTCAACCAGAAAATCCCATTACGGTTTCAGCCATGGAGACAGCTATTGTCCGCTGTGATCGCGAGATGATCGGGTCAGTTTCAGAATCACGCTTCAAAAGAATGATCGCCAGACCTGAAATCGACGCCCTGATCCTAAAGTCTTTGGATCATGAGTGTCCGGCCTTCATTGAAAAGATGAACGACTGGAAGATCAGCATGGATCTGTGCATTGGTTCGCTCAGTCTGACCAACTGGTTCTTAAGAAGTCACATTCGAAGTGTCCCTGCCGCTGTTGAAATCCTGAAAACGCTGCGTTCTCAAGGTGTGCCCACCTTCAAAGTCTGCGCTCACAAGGTCAACAACAGCTGCGAGCAGGTCAGGAAAATGGGCCCTCCCTACCAGACCGAATTGGGCCCAGCCATGGGCTGCGAATAAAGAAAGGGCGCACAGCGCCCTTTCTTATCAGTGAAGAGTCATGCCATCTTCCACGTCCGGCAGCGATTCACGGATTTCCTCCGGTGTCGCTTCCCGAACTTCCAAAGCTTCAATTTCGAAAATCAGATCCTGCCCGGCCAAGGGATGATTGCCATCCAGGGTGATTTGATCCGGCGACAGCTTTGTGACTCGGAATTTTTCAGCCTTATGACCTTCTCTGGCGAAGATCACACTTTCCCCAAGACGCAGCTTGCGGCCGCCCACCAGGGAATCACGGGAGATCTCTAAAACCTTGGAAGTGTCATAGTAACCGTAGGCCTCTTCGGCCCTGACAGCGATCTGTCGTTTTTCACCCTTGCGGATGTTCGTCAAACCCTTGGAAAGAGCCTGAAGCTGATCTTCGGCTCCATTCAAAGAAGTCAGCACATCACGATTGTAGGTCGAACTGATGACCTTACCCAGCTTGTTTTTAAGAACACAGTGAAACGATACAATCTGAACGTTCATAGCATGTCCTTTGTTGGCGAAACATTGTTGGGACGCAATCACCTGTGGTTCAGTATCGGTAGTTACCGGGAAACGAATATCGAGTATCAGCGTACAGAATCGAGTATCATTTTAAGACGAGCAGCCAAAGACTTCCGTGCTGCCTGAACCCCAGTATAACATCATGAGGCCCCAGTACCAGTCCGAAAATCAAAAAAAAAACAGAAGATCACTTAAATCTGTCGTATTTGAGCTCAACAGCCGGACCCAGCCACATGGCAGCCTGGGTATGGTCATACAAGTCATCCCCGGTCAATTCATGGACCAGGACCGAAAGATCCCCGCGCTCATGCATAAGCCACAGGACCACTTCCGTAAAATGCTCTTTGGGAAAATTGATTTCAAACATAGGGACCGGATGCGGCCCGATGGCTTCCGGAATCATTTCGCCGACGAAGACTTTTTTGCCTTCAAACATGCGAATGGCCTCGTCGCGAAGATGCTCCGCTTTGGTGAGGCTGGCACTTTCAAAGTAAATATGGGCATCAAACTCGCGAGGAAAACCCGCCGGCAAAAGCTTGCTGTTCACAGTATAAGTCTTTTGCATGGCAGGCTCCGTTAGTGCGCAGTTTGGATGTATTCCTTCAGTTCCGGGATTTCGCAAGGCACGCAGCCCACTTTACCCACCACCACACCGGCGGCATAGTTCGCCAGCATGCAGGAATGAACCAAAGACAAGCCCGAAACCAGCCCCAAGGAAAGAGCAGCAATGACCGTGTCCCCCGCACCCGTCACGTCAAAGACCTTACGGGCATAGGTTGGAACTTCGGTGATCTCATCACCAGAAACGATGGTCATGCCGTCTTTACCACGAGTCAGAACGACATCTTTGGCACCTGTCAGTTTTTGCAGAGCACGCGCCACATCCACAACCTTGTTCGGGTTGTCACGCAGATCATCGAAATCCATGCCCGTCAATACAACCGCTTCATCATAGTTTGGCTTGATCAAGTCCACGCCCTGATAGAATGAACCGTGGTTGTTGCGATGGGGATCAACCATCAGTTTTTTTCCGTGCTTTTTGCAAATAGCAGCAACCTTTTCCACGACGTTGCGGGAAATCACACCCTTGGCGTAATCCTCGATCACCACGCAATCGGCTTTAGCCACATTCTTTTCAACAGTCTCAATCAGGCGGGCTTCGGCTTCGGCAGAAAGATACTTGCGCAATTCATAGTCCACACGCACCAGGTGATGGTGTTTGGCCATCACGCGGGTTTTGCGTGTGGTGGGACGAGCCTTGTCGACGATCATGTAATCCCAGCTGACACCACTTTTGGCGAACAGTTCACGCAGCAGGTTGGCACCGGTGTCATCGCCCACAACAGAAACCAGCATGGCTTCCCCACCAAGGCTGGCCACGTTTTGAGCCACGTTGGCAGCAAGCCCCAGGCGCATGTCTTCTTCTTCCACTTCCAGAACCGGGACTGGTGCTTCGGGGCTGATGCGGCGAACCTGGCCCATGACATACTCATCCAGGCCCACATCGCCGATAATCAGGATTTTTTTGCCTTTTAGGAAAGGAATCTGATTTAGAAGAAGTTCTTTTTCCTGAGGACCCACGGAGGCCTTTACGGGTGTTGTCATTTTTTCATTCTCCCGGAGCAATTGAGCTTCCCTTGTAGCCCAAAAAGGCCCGGCCTGTCACCCCCAAAACCCCGCACTTGGCGGCCCCGGGGGCCTCATGATAGAACCCTTGGCCTATGTTCAAACCCAAAGGCAGATTCCCATCCAAACCGGCCCCGCGTTCCGCGAGCACTGGCCCGAAAAAAGGCGGCAATGACGGCGGCGAAAAGTCCCTGCCCTATGGTTTGATTTACAAGCAGAACTACATCTCTGCCCGCGAAAAGGCCGAGATTATGGCCTATCTGAAAACGCTCTATCCGATCTGGGAAATGCGTTATTCCAAAAACAACCCACCACCGGAAAACCAGAAACAGCGTCCGCTGCTGCGCCCGGTGTACTGGCTGGGGAACTGGCAGTTTGCCTGTCTGAACTATTATCATCCGCCCAAAGGCATCTACAACCGCTGTGTCACTGCTGAAGGATATCCGCCGATTTTGGAGTATCTGATCCAAAAGATCGAAGCCCTGGTGCATGACACCTATGCGCCCCGGGATATCCCCCGCGGCTGGCATTTGAACACCTGCCTGATCAACTATTACGGCGATCAGATTGGTGAAGACGGCAAAAAGAATGACTGCGCCCGCGTGGGCGAGCACAAGGATTTTGAACCAGGCCCGGTGGCGTCGATTTCTTTCGGGGAACGTGCGTTCTTCCAGTTCGTTTCAAGCCAGGGTACGGAATCCAAATCCAATGCCGTCTTCCAACAATGGCTGGAAGACAGTTCGCTGCAGATTTTTGGCGGGGATAAATTCAAGAAACATCTGTTCCACCGCGTTCAGCGCGTGGATCGCAAGTCCGGGGATTCTTTCCCGCTGAACGAGATTTCAAACTTTGAAACCCGGCGGATCAACTTCACCTTCCGCTATGTCCCGGATGAGCACATCACTCCCTTCCACCGCCTGTCCGCAGAGGCAAAAGAGGATGTGCAGGGCTATATGGAAAAGCTGGCGGAGCATTCCGACTTCTTCAAAGAAGAACTGTCGAAATAATCAAAGGGCCACCGGCCATGAGGCCACGAGCAATGCTTTGCCTTTGCTTTGGTCAATGCGCACTTTCAAATTTTGATTCAGCCAGCGCACGATCATTTCCTGCTCAGATCCGGTCATGTCTTTGTTGAAGAAACGGAAATCAAACTGCGACAGCGGCAGACTCAGACTCATGGACTTGGTTTTGCCCTTGGCATTTTCCACTTCCAAACCGACCGTCACGAAGCCCTGTTTTTTGCCTGGCTCTTCGACTTCAAACTTCACGCGAGAGCCGGAGTCAAAGAACCCGGTCCACTCCTCGTCGGAAAGATCCATCTCCAGTTTTTGTTCGGTCATTTTAAAGTTCGGGGAATGAGACAAAATATAAGACTGGAACAACGAGGTCAAAGCACTCCAGTCGTAAGGAATCGGCAAAGTGCAGTGCATCCCCTGAGGCAACTCCACCACGCGGATATTTTTGCTGTCCACCTTCAGGTCTTTATTCAAAAGCATCTGGGCATTCAGATCATAAGGCACCGCCGGATCCTGCTCGGTTGCATAGATCATCACCGGCTCTTCGACCTGCTTGTAGTGGCGCCAGAAATCATTCAGATCCCAAAAATGAATGCTGTCCTCCTGCCCCGGTGGCAGATTCACGGCTTTCACGTACGAAAGACCGCCATGATAGGTGCGGGCGATTTCAGAGATGGCCTTGCTCAGGAAAGCAAAGTTGTCATACGTGACCAGCGAAGGGATTTTCTGCTCAAGGCCTTTCAGGCGCTGGCGGCTCCACAGATCCACAAACGCGGACTTCACCCCACTGTGGGTCAGGGACTGCATCGTCGAGCGCAGGTTCACCACCGGACACAGTGCCGTGAAACTGTTGATCAACGGGCCGCGCTTCGGTGAATTGTATTTGTTCAGAAGGGAGGAATAGAGCACCCCATGCCCCCCCAGACTGATGCCAAACACGTGTACACTGTCCACCATCTGCGACAGAGGTTCAATCGGGTCCTGCAGCAGTCGCGCCACCAGAATATTCTGAATGCCTTCGTCATACCCCCCGAAAGAGAAGCGGCTGTTATTGGCAACAAAGTCCGGGCTGGACATGTTTTCAAGCATCAAAACATTAAACGGCGACTGTTCAAATAACATCATCAGCCACGCACGCTCTGGTTTGAAGTCCTCAACGTTGGAAAAAATCCCCAGACGCACAATCACCAGCGGACGGCGTTTCATGTCGCCCTTCAAGCCCAGCAGACCTTTCAGTTTTACGTTGCCTGGCAGATTGACCACCACCCGGCGCAGGAACGGATGCCCCTGTGGGTCGTACTTCATTGTCATCATCCGGCGCAGATTGACTAACGAACCGTTGTCTCCGGTTTCAAGTTCGGACCGGCAGTCCTGGAAGTATTTCTGCACCAAGGCCCCCTGCAACTGGGCGGACTTCTGAACCCGCGTGTCTTGCATGCGTGCCGCCCAAACTTCCGGGGCACAGCCTGAGGACATCAGCTTGGGTTCACCGGTGGGAATCCAGCTGATGAGATTGGTCATGATAAAATTCAAAGGCTCTGGATAACGCCCCGGGCTGTCACCCAGTAACGGAGAGTCCTCCGCCGGGAAGCTGATTCGGGAGCTTTGGAACTGCTCCATAAAAGCTCTTTGCGGGCTTTCGGCATAAAGTTGGGGACTGAATAATAGGACGCTAAATAGGCTAAACCACGACTGAAGCATAGGCCCATTGTGGTCAAAAAGAACCACTGAGTCATCACCTTTTTCCGGAGTGACTTTGAGTATTTACTTCACTAAAATTTCACCGTGTACTTAAGGAGACACATACCATGGAACACAAGATAGAGCCTCTCTATGACGGGCCTCTTTTCAGAAACGCCATTCAAACTCTCGATGAAGCTGCTAAAATTATCAACTGCGATCCCAACATCCTTGAGCGTCTAAAAAGACCTCGTCGTTGCATCACAGTTTCTGTCCCTGTTCGTATGGACGACCACAGTGTGAAAGTATTCACGGGCTACCGTGTTCAATACTCTCCAACGTTGGGCCCCTACAAAGGTGGCATCCGTTATCACCAGAACGTGGACCTTTCCGAAGTTGTCGGCCTTGCGGCTTTGATGACCTTCAAGAACTCTGTTTTGGGTCTTCCTTTGGGCGGCGCAAAAGGCGGTATCACTGTTGATCCGACCAAACTTTCCCGCACTGAAAAACAAAATCTGACTCGTCGTTATGCTTCTGAAATCGGTCCTTTCGTGGGCCCGACAAAAGATATTCCAGCTCCGGACGTGGGCACTGATCCACAGACGATGGCTTGGTTCATGGACACTTATTCTCAAGAACAAGGTGGCTTCGCTCAACCGGGCGTGGTGACTGGCAAGCCGGTGGAAATCGGTGGTTCTTTGGGTCGTAACCATGCGACCGGTTTGGGTGTTGTTTATGTTGCAGAAAAAGCTTTCGAAGTTTGCAACATGAGCATGAAGGGCGCTTCCATCGCGATCCAGGGCTTCGGTAACGTGGGTTCTTTCGCGGCGAAATTTGCGCATGAGCGCGGTGCCCGCATCGTGGCTGTCAGTGACGTTTCCGGTGGTATCTTCAACGGCGACGGTCTGGACATCAACGAAGTGAACGAATACATCAAGGCTCACAAGTTCCTGAAGGGTTATCCAAAAGCTCAGCCGATCAGCAATGAAGAGCTGCTTGAAGTGAAGTGTGATGCTTTGTTCCCGTGCGCTCTGGAAAATCAGATCGACACGCACAATGCAGAAAAAATCCAGGCAAAGATCATCGTGGAAGGCGCCAACGGTCCTATCACCAATGCGGCGACAAAAATCCTTCATAAACGCGGTGTCTTTATTGCTCCGGACGTTATCGCCAACGGCGGTGGTGTGATCGTTTCCTACTTCGAGTGGGTTCAAGACACCATGTCTTACTTCTGGGACGAAGACGAAGTGAATGGCCGCCTGAAAGGCATCATCACCAAAGCCTTCGACAAGGGTTATTCTTTGGCCAAAGAAAAGAACATTGATATGAGATCTGCTGCAATGGCGGTTTCTGTTCAACGTCTTGAGCGCGCGATGCTGCTCAGAGGCTTGTACCCTCGCTAATGCGCCCTTGGTTGCTTTTACCACCCCAGTGGGCTCACGATCTGAGCTCACTGGGTCTTCCTCTCTACTCTCTGATTCACGGACGAAAAACTCCGCACTGGAAGAGCTTTACCTGGCGAGGTCTTGAATTCGCCAATCCCATGGGTATTGCCGGCGGTGTTGATAAAAATGCGGAACATCTGAAAGAATGGTGGGCGTTGGGTTGCGGCTTTGTTGAAGTCGGCACCATCACTCCCCGCGCGCAAACTCCGAATCCTGGAAAAATCATGGACCGCGACCTGGAACTTCAGGCCATGTGGAACAAGATGGGTTTTCCTTCTGACGGTGGCGATGAAGTTTTTCACAATCTGGCGTCCTATGCGCCGAACTACCGCACCCCGATTTTTGTAAACATCGGAAAGAACCGTCACACTCCGAACAATGATGCCGTGGCGGACTATTTGACTTTGGTGGACCAGTTCCGCCCGTTTGCAGATGCCTTTGTTGTGAATATCTCAAGCCCCAACACAGCGGGCCTTCGAGATCTTCAGAAAAAAGAGAATCTGCGCGCCTTGATTGGCCCTATCGTGGACCGTGTTTCTCACTTCGAGCCCACGCCGGTGCTGGTAAAGCTTTCCCCCGACATGGGTGAAGAAGGACTGGCCGAAGCCGTGTCCAACTGCCAGGAACTGGGTGTGGATGGTTTTGTTTTGACGAACACCACATTGTCCCGTCCCGCAGGATGCCATTTCCCAGCTGAAGGAGGCCTTTCTGGCGCTCCTTTAAAGCAACTTTCGCAGCGCGCCCTTCAGATTGCTGTTCAAACTTTGGGCAAAAAACGCGAAGGCCTGCTTTTAGTCAGTGTTGGGGGCATTATGAGCCCAGAAGATGTCTTTGAAAGATTGCAAATGGGCGCCGATCTTGTTCAAATTTATTCTGCACTTGTGTTTCATGGACCCGGTTTCTTCCATGACGTTGCTAGAAGGTATAATGACGGACGATAGCGCAGTTGAATCAAAGCAAAAAAAATCTAAAATCCGCAAGGGTCATTGGATCCCGGTGGTGGCTGGATTTCTGCGTAAAGACGGCAAGATCCTGGTGGGCCAGCGTCCTGAAAACAACTCTTTGGCCGGCCAATGGGAATTCCCGGGCGGCAAGATTGAAAACGGCGAAACCCCTGAAGAAGCTTTGGCCCGCGAACTGAATGAAGAGCTCGGTATTGAGGCCGAGGTCGGTGAATTGAAGCTGGCCTGCACGCATTCCTACGGAGATGTAGGGATTCTCATATTGTTCTATGAAATCCTGTATTGGAAGGGCGAGCCTCGGGCCAAGCATCACATGATGCTGGAATGGATCCATCCGGAAGAACTCAAACACCGCAATATCCCCGAAGCCAACCGCAAAATCCTTCACAAGATCTATAAAGCGTTGGGACTGGAATGGCGAAAATAATCCTGGTTAGCAAACATGTGAACGCGACTTCGTGGCAGCTGGCGCAAGCTTTAAAAGCCCAGCAGCACGAGGTGGTTCTGCTGACCAGTTATGGCGAAACTCCCCGCGACACCAGCGGCATCGAGTTCATGGGCTATTTCAAAAAATGGAGCTTCCTGGAAGGCGTTCGTATCATCCCAGGTTTATTCGGCCTGCAACCCCAGATTCTGCATGTGCTTTTGGACGATGATAAAATGAATGCCGCGCAAATGGTGCTTTCCACCTTTGCAAAATCCCACCCCACCTGTGTTCTGACGACCTCTTTGCTGAATATCAAAAACGGTCTGTCGCGCCGAAACCCGGTTCGTTATCTGGTTGAAGAAAGTGACATCATCACCTGCCCGACTGTGGAAACACTGGGACAGCTGCGTGGTTTGGATGTCCGATCCAACCGTCAGGGCCGCGGAATTTTGCCGCCGGTGCTGGATTTAAAAACAGAGCAAAACGACGAGGCCATCGACAGCAGCGAACTGCCACTGATCGTGAACTTGAAAAAATCCCCCTACGTGGTGATGCCCTTCAACGAAACACGCTTCAATCCGGACTCGGATTATTTCCTGCGCCTGCGGGCGGTTGCGCAAAAATACAAAGTGGCTTTGTGGGGAACTTACGCCCACTGGACCCTGCGTGATCGTAAAAGATTTGCGGCGTGGATGGCGGAATTCCAGTGTGCCGACCGCTGGGTTCTGACTGGACCTCTGTCTGCCCCGGTGACTCAGCAACTTCTAAGTGGCAGTACCGCTTTGATGCTGGCGGGACAGAATTTTACACCCGTTGAAATGACGGAATATTATCTGCGTGCGATTCAATCCCACGCCGTGCTGATCCTGGACACGCGCCAGACCAGCGTTCATTCCGATCTTTGGAAAAACACCGTCAACTGCTGGGTGCTGAATCATTCTCAACTGCAAAAAGATCTGATCAAACTGCTGGCCAAAAGCCATCTGCGTCTGCCGGAGTCCCTGTCTGAAAAACTGGCCGAAGACCGCCATCTGATCGACTCCTCGATGAATGAACTCAATCGTCTGTACAACAAGGCCTTGAATCATCTAAGATAGTTTCATGGCCAAAAAGTCCCGACTGCCGGAAACACTCAATATCTGTCTGACGTCCCAACGTTTTCCGATTCTCAGTCGTGCCACCGATCATGGTTTCTTGTGGCCGATCGCCCGTGGTTTGGCCCGCGAAGGCCACAAAGTCACAGTTCTTGCCGCCAGTTCTGCACTGAAAAAACCGGAAGTCACCCGTGATGGCGTGAAGGTGTTTTATCTTCACGAAGGTGCGAAAAATCTTTCGCATCTGAACTTCCAAATGGCTGTTCGTCAGAAGTTTGCACAACTGCACAAGGAAGACCCGTTTCACATCGTCCACAGCATTGATAAGTCCGGCTATCGCATCGCCACCCGCAAAGATGATTTCAAAGTGGCGGTGGCCTATGACGTTGAAGCGACTCAGATGTCCCAGCTTTTTGCCATTTTGGCGATGAAGCAAGACACACTGGGAAGCATGCTGACCACGGCGGTCGCAACGGCGTATAAATTTCTGACCACTTACTATGGTGGGGACCGTCAGTTGCTTTCCACCGCCGACGGCATCTTTGTCACCAATCCCCAGCAGCGCATTATTCTGGAAAGATATTATCTTTATCCGGATTTCCACACCTACACGGTGCCTTATGGGATTGAACTTGGAGACCTGACGCCGAAAGAAAAGTCCCTGGAATTGCGTAAGAAACTGGGAATTCCTGAAAATGCCCACGTCGCCGTTTCAATCACCGACATGACCGATGTGCAGGAAGTGATCCCTTTGCTGCGGGCCTTTGAAAAAGTCGCCATCAAAAAACCAGGCAGTTACCTGTTGTTGGTCGGCAACGGCCCGAAATTCAAAGACATTGAATTCCAGGTTTTGAACCTGGCCCTGGGGAACCGCGTGATTCTGACCGGAGCGATTCCGGCCGGAGAGCTGGAAGATTATATCGTTTTGGGCGATGCCTTTGTGAATATGGGCTCCCGAACCACGGGTTTTGAGCCCTCCACCCTGGAAGCAATGGCCCAAAAGAAGGTCGTTTTGGGCTCGGAAGTGTCCCCAATCGCCAATATTATCGAGGACGGACGGGATGGATTCCTGCTTCGCCCGGCGGATGTGGACTCTATGTCGAACCTATTGGTCGAGATCTTCTCAGGGACCATGCCGGCGGATGAGATCGGCGATCGGGCCCGCCAGAAGGTCGTTGACCTGTTTGATACGGCCAAAATGGTCCAGTCCGTGCTTGATGCTTACCGTAAAATCCTGCTCAACACGGGTCTGTATAAGAAGCATTGAGTTAAATCATTGAAAAGTGGTAGTCAGCCCCCTTCTCTTCTGTATAATCGAGAGTGTTATCAATACTTTAAGTAGGTCAGAATGACAAAAGCAGATTTGATAAATTTGATTTCTGAAAAAGCGGGTATCACCCGTGTAAAAGCAGAAACTGTAGTAAACACTATTTTCGATTCTATGGTGGAAGCTTTGATGCGCGATGACCGTATTGAAATCCGTGGCTTCGGTTCATTTGTGAACCGTCAGTACGGTGCCTACAAGGGTCGTAATCCACGCACTGGCGAAATCATCAACGTCGATGAAAAGAAACTTCCGTTCTTCAAAGTTGGTAAAGAACTGAAAGAAGACATCAACGGCGGCCCGGAAGAAAAGGGCTAAATTCAAAAGACCTTTCGGGGTCTTTAAGAATGAAAAAAGGGGCTTCTCAGCCCCTTTTTTATTTTCTAAATGTGCTGCGGAACTACTATTTGCAACGCAGATTTTTTACGTCGTAGAAGTGTTCAGTTTTTTTGAAAGTGGTCACGCAAGTGTAAACTGCACGAGTGTAGTAAACACGAACAGTCGTTTGAACTGCCAGATCTTCACCTTCAACAGTCACGAATTTGTAGTCATCAATCTGAACTTGAGAATCATCGAAACCGAAGTTTTCAAGAATGCTATCCGTCGTCATGATATAGATTTCTTTCATTTTTCCAGCAAATGCAGGTGCGGAAACAAACATCAAAGCGGCGATCAATAAAGCCTTCATAGGAACCTCCGGTGGTTTATTTAATGCGGAAGTTCTAACGGATGAAGGCCCCTAAAGACAGTCAAGATTGCCTTTTCTGTCATTTTTTCCGGTTATTCATATCGAAGCGCTTCAATTGGGTGCAGTTTTGACGCCTTGCTGGCTGGATAACTGCCGAAAACGATCCCAATCAGGGCAGAAAATCCAAAAGAAAGTATCACGGAGCCCGCAGAAACCACCGTCGACCACCCCAGAACCTTGGAAATCAACAGCGAGAATCCAACCCCCAGAGCTATGCCCAAAAGCCCCCCACACACACTGACCACAATGGATTCTGCCAGGAACTGCAAAAGAATATCCCGGCGGCGGGCACCGATGGCTTTGCGCAGGCCGATTTCTTTGGTTCGTTCCGTCACGGACACCAGCATGATGTTCATGATCCCGATACCACCCACCACCAAAGAAATTGCCGCAATCGACGCCAGCAGCATCGACAAGGTCTGACTGGTGGAATTCAGCGCCTGTTGAATATCGGCCATATTGAAAACATTAAACGCATCGCCTTGCGATGACACTGGCACCCGATGGCGTTTGTTCATCAGCTCCTGCAGTGAATCCTGCACCTCCGGAATGTCAGCGGCATCGCGAACTTCGATATCCACCGAGTCCACATAGTTTCTTCCAAACAGGCGGTACATCGCCGTCACTACGGGAACCAGAATCCGGTCATCCTGATCCTGCGGACCTGCGGCTCCTTTTTCCGGCAGAACCCCGATCACTCGAAAATTCACTTTGTTGATTTTAATCATCTCGCCAATCGGGGACTTTTCTCCGAAAAGCTCGCGGGCCACTGTGGTTCCTATCACCGCCACAAGAGTGCGGCGCTGATTTTCTTCCTCGGAAAAGAAGCGGCCAAAAATCGGCGTGCTTGCGCGCATTTGTTCATAGGCTGGCGCCACACCCATGACCTGTGTATTCCAGTTTTTATTCAGGTAAGTGATCTGCCCGCGTCCTGAAGACGATGGCGACACATCCTTGATTCCGCTGATTTGATTTTTAATCGTGCTGACATCATCCAAAGAAATCCGAATGCGCACACCGGATTCCTGCATCACCCCGCCCACACGCACATTGCCTGCGCGCAGGACCAGAAGATTCGAACCCAAAGAGGACAATTGTTTTTCAATGCTTTGACGAGCACCCGTCCCCAGCGCCAGCATTCCCACAACGGCGGCGACTCCGATTAAGATCCCCAGCATGGAAAGTCCAGAGCGGACTTTGTTTGCCGCCAGGGTTTGGAATCCCTGATGAAGATGCTCAATCATCTCGCGCACCGGCCATTTTGCCGTCTTTTCCTGTCGTTTTTCCTGCGCGGTTGTGGGCGCCGCGGGCAATGCCTGAAGGCGCTCGTCGGATTGAATCACACCGTCACGCAGACGGATCAAACGCTTGGCCTGCTGGCCGATTTCTTCTTCGTGGGTGACGACGATGACGGTGATCCCCTGATCGTTCAGCTTGTGCAGGATCTGAATGATTTCTTTTTCGCTCTTTGAATCCAGATTTCCCGTGGGTTCATCGGCGAAAATAATACGGGGATTGTTGATCAGCGATCTGGCAATGGCGATACGCTGTTGCTGGCCCCCGGAAAGTTCGTTGGACTTATGATGGATTCTTTCCGCCAGGCCGACCTTATCCAAAAGCGCTTGAGCCTTGTCATAGCTAAACCCATCCTCGCTGTAAATCAGCGGCAGGGACACGTTTTGCCAGGCTTCCATGCGCGGAAGCAGATTGAACTGCTGAAAAATAAAACCGATTTCTTCCCGGCGAACAATGGCCAGCTCGTCTTCACTGAGATCCGCCACTTCACGGCCATTGAGGTTGTAACTGCCTTCACTGGGAACATCCAACAGCCCCAGAATGTGCATCAGCGTGGATTTGCCGGAACCTGAGGGGCCCATGATGGCCACGAAATCCCCCCGCTCAATCTTCAGACTGATGCCCTTCAGAACGTCCACTTTCGTGTCGCCCATCTGATAGGATTTACGTATGCCTTTGATATCGATCATTGGCGGCCCCGGCGTGGAGTTGACGGCGGACCAAATGGATTGGAACCACCGGCAGATTTTTCGCCCAGCTTGAACTGAGTCACCAAAACCACATCACCTTCATCCAAGCCTTCCACCACTTCGGTATTGCGACCATCGGTGATGCCCGTGCGAACTTCACGCAGAGCAGGCTTGGAGCCTGGTACTTTCACCAGAACTTCGGTGCGCCCCTGACTGACACGCAAGGCTTCACTTGGCACCAGCAAAATACCCTTCTTTGAAGCGATCGTAAAAGTCACATTCGCCGTCATCCCGCTTCGCATGAAGTCCGGGGTTTTGTCCGGGATCACATCCACCAGATAAGTGGTGACGTTATTAACCGTGGTCGCATCAAAGGCGATCTGATCCACGGTCGCGGGCAATGGGCTTTGCGGATACGCATCCAGAACGATGGTCGCCTTTTCCTTCAGCTTGATTTGTGCGATATCCGTTTCATCCACCTGTGCTTTCACCGTCAAACGGTCGGACATCACAAAAATGGCATCGGTGTTGGTGAAGGTCTGGCCGGGTTCGACGTTTTTCAGAATCAAAGTTCCTGCAATCGGCGCAATCACCGGCGTTGCCAGATAAAGTTCCGACCATTTTTTGTACTCTGCCGCCCCTTGTGCGCGGGCGGCGTCCAACATGGCGGCTCGTTCGGTGGAACTCATCCAGGCCAGGATCTGACCCTTGCGGATCTGCTGGCCCTCTTTGGCCAGAATCTGTTCAATGCGGCCCGCAACCGGAGCTTTGATTTCAAGGCGGTTTTTCGGTTGCACCGTGCCCGTGGAAAGAATCGTCACGTCCAAATCACCTGCGGTGACCGGGATTTCACGAAAGGCCGGCGCATTGCCATCTTCCTTTTTCCAAAGGTAAAAGCCCGCAGCGACAACGACGACAAGGCCCCCCAGGATCCAGCTTAGTTTCTTGGTTGATGATTTCATGGCAGCACTCCTACACCTTGTGTTTTTTCCCAGTTGGCTTCCGCCACCACCCGATCACGGCGTTTTAAGGTCTGATCCTTTTGATAGGAAATCAGATCATTTTCAATCTTGTCCCAGTCGTCAAAGGTCGTCAGACCATTGTTGTATTTGCTGCGCCCGATTTCGGCACGCACGCTGCCCGCTTCGACAAAGGCATCGCTGACTTTGACCTGTTCTACCGCTTCAGTGAATTCCGCGAAAGCCTGGCGAAGCTTCACGATGATTTCAAGTTCTGAATTCTTCCAGGTGTTTTCGGCGACCAGCTTTTGAGCGAAGGCGCTCTTGTTGGTGAAATAGTCTTTACCGCCTGAAAAGAGAGACCAGGACAAGGTGGCTCCAACACTCCAGCGATCACGGTCCGGATACCAGCTTTCCCCCGTGTTACCCACAGAGCCACTTAAATCCAAAGACGGTAAAAATTCAGATCGGGAACTGCTTAAACCCGCTTCGGCACTTTGAATCTGCCCTTGGGCCTGTTGGCGTTCCGGGGTTTGCTCTGCAAGCTTTGCAAAGGATGGAGTCACAGAGGGAGGATTGCTTTCCGGGGCTCTGCCTTGAACTTCAAATTCTGCATCGGGACTTAAACCCGTCACACGAATCAGGGAGCTGCGAGAGGTGTTAAAGAAGTTTTCGGCTTTCAGCACATCCAACTGGGCTTGTTTCAGGTAGGCTTTGGACAGAAGCACCGAACCTTTGTTCTCGCGCCCGCTTTGAAAACGCAGTTCAACCATGTTCAAATTGTCTGCCCGGCGTTTCTGAATACTTTTGGTCAGCTTCAGGGATTCCTGGGCATAAATGACATTGGCGAAAGCGGATTTCAGATCATAGCTGATTTTTGCCTTTACCGTGCGCAGGCTGGCTTCGGCCACCTTCAGCTTGCCCTCATTTTCTGACACCTTGGCCATATCGGAAAATCCATTAAAGACATTCTGAGTGGCATTCAAAGTCGCCGTATAGCCTTCGCTTTCCACCTGATCGGTCTCGCCTTTTTGATATCCCAGGTTCGCGGAAATCTGCGGCAGATAGTTGCTGTAAGCAGCGTTCAGGTTGTAGCGGGCCGAATCCAGGCTCTGCTCGGCAGCGACAAGTTCGGCATTGTTTTTCTTCACCAGATCCAGACAGTCGGCAAATGTATAGACATTCGCCGCCAGCACAGGAGCGGATGACAGAGTCATAAGTAAAATTAAGGCATGTTGTTTTATCATTCTAAATCTCATCAGCTTTATTGCAGCGTTCACTCACAAGCGAGTCAACACCCTAAGGATAAGGAACGACTGATGGGAGATTGTGGAATGCCAGACTCTCAATTTAAGACTTAGGTGCGTGGCACGCTGAATTGAATTGGGAAAAATATACAAGTCCTACGCCGTCCCAACTATTTCATGTGAAGTCCAAGCAAGACTCGAATATGACAAATCCATGTTCCGTCTTGAGCTTCCCTTTATGATTCTTTCAGTCCTGATGCTGGTGTCTTGCCAGCCCGTGCAACAACCTTTGACACAAACGGGGACCGACTCCCCGGCCATTATTGGCGGGGAAATCGCTTCTGCGGGTGAATTCCCATTTATGGTCAATATCTGGTTTAATGACCCCAAGGAAAATTACATCTCTCACCACTGCGGAGGCAGCCTGATCGCTTCCCGCTGGGTGCTGACGGCGGCTCACTGCGTGCTTGAGGATGAATCCGAAACTCGCCAGCGCATCGTGGCCCCCGGCAAATTGATGCTGTTTATTGGTGGCATTGCCCAGTCGGGGCAGGATGGTCGTTCCTTAAAAATTCGCTCTATCCAAGTTCATCCTGATTTTAGCTGGCCAAAATCTGATATTGCTCTGATCGAACTTTCCGAAGCGGTCACCAACATCAAGCCCATTGAATTGAACGCTGTTGATTTAGGCACTTCAACCCAAAGGGTTTTGATCGCCGGATGGGGTCTTACGGACAACGAAGGACTTAAAGAAAGCCCCCGGCTGAAAAAACTGGAAGCACCTTTGCTTCCCCGCAGCCAGTGTGCTTTGGATGACTTCCCGAAAAAGAGAGACTACGAGCTGGGGCCGGAAACACTCTGCATTGACACTTTCAAGCATCAACAGTCCTCGTGCCCAGGTGACAGCGGAGGACCTGTAGTCCTTCAGCAAAATGGTCATGCAATACAAGTTGGTGTGGTCAGTTGGGGTTCGGCTTGTTCTGGATTCCGCGCCAAGGGATCCTCGGTCGGTGGATATGCTGCCGTATCCCACGCCCTTCCGTGGATTCAAAAGATCCTGAGCGGCAGCAAATAGCAAAACCTATTTCGAGCAGAATTCCAACGAAGCGTCCTTGTCACAAAGTGCTTTTTTCATCACATCGATTTGATCCACGCGCGATTTCAGGGCTTTGTTTTCTTCCTTCAACGCGCTGATCTCTTTTTCCTGCTGATTCACTTTTGCGTGCAAAGTCTGCGAATCGCTTTGCCATTCAGAATAAAACTCTTTGATCGCCTGGATAATGGGCGACACCAGATTCTGATAGGCCACGGACTTCAGGCCCTTCGCATCCGTCTTGACCACTTCAGGGAAGACCTTTTCAACTTCCTGGGCAATCAAACCCACTTCACGCTGGTCACCCTTGGACGGATCGATCCAGTTATAAGTCACCCCGTTGATTTGCAGAATAGAATCCAACGCGCTGTTGATCGTCGCAATATCACGCTTCAAACGACGGTCTGATCCTTGAGTCAAAGTCCCGGCCAGAACCGCTGTCCCATCCGTTTTCAAAGTAAACAAGCATGTGCCCACACCGAAGCACATGGCATTGGCACCCAGCGGAGCTCCCGTCGAAGATGAGTACCATCTCCAAGCCTGGCCCCCGGCGGCTGTGCTCTGATTGGTAATCGTCGTGTAGGCATCACCGGAATTCACATGCAGGTGGGTCGCCGGAGCCGAGGTTCCGACACCCACTCGACCGTTGTTATCCACTGTCATGCGAACCAAGCCTTGAGTGGTCCCATTGGCCACGGTGGCAAAATTAATCTTATTTCCACGTGCGGTCGCGGACCAGTCTTCAGTGGAAAGAACTGTCATTGAATCCGTCGAGCCACTGCTGTTCACCCAGTTTGTACCATCATAAGCCGCTGGCACCAGCGCCATCAGCCCCATTCCTGTCGTCACAGCAGTCGGTGCGGCCTTTGTACCTTTTGCTTTGTATGCGATAAACATCGGAACTTCAGTCGGTCCATAGTGACGGGCCGCGAATCGAGCGCCCACATCGGCACCTTCGGCCTCCGCTATGACACCCGCACGCTGAGGATGCAAAGCCCCGCTGTTACCAGAGCTATAAACATGCAGGTCGGTTTCGGGACTGGACGTTCCAATTCCCAAATACCCCGTGTTTCCCAGGAACATATGGAAGGCGTTACCTGCTCTGAATGACATCTGATCATTGGTGTGTGAATAAGAAATCCCGCCTGGATCGCGGCTGTCAGGATCCGAGAAGTAAAGCGCTGAAGCTGCCGTGTTGGGCGCCGTCACCTGCAGCACAGTATTGGAGTTACCGATCACGGCCAGCTTGTCGACAGAGACATACGGTGCCGCGGTTCCTCCGTCGGTCACCACCAGGTCCGCCGTCGGATTGGTGGTTCCAATCCCCACATTTCCATCACCAGTAATACGCACGCGTTCCGCTTTGTTGACACTTCCACTTGGCGTTGTCCAGAATTGAATTCCTGTTTTCATCGAAGTGTTTGTAAAGTCCTCTTCCGCAAACACCGCCACGACACCCGTGGAAGAACTCGCAAATTGACTGGCTCCATATCCTGCCCCAGCCATCCCGACCAACCAGCGATTGATGGTGCTGTTTGTAGGTGCTCCGACGGTACCACCGGCCTGCCTTCCGAAGAAATAAGGCGAAGCGGCCCCGTAAGCATCAGCCTGGACAGTTGTATTTCCCTGCTCTACGACGTGCAATTTGGAAGTCGGTGCCGTCGTACCAATGCCCACAGCACCGGTCGATAGCAAAGTCATGCGAGCCGCTCCGTTTGTTTCAAACTGCAGGCTTTGCGCATCATTCGTTCCCAACACCGCAGTGGCCCCAAACGAATTTCCATTCTGAATAAACGCATCGGTGATTCCATAGCCCGCAGCCGTGGTTGGATTTGTCGCCGCGGTCACACGCCCATAGATATCCACCGTCACGGAAGAATAAGTACCCGCTGAAACTCCGCTGGTCGGCAGATCCGCTGCCGCCAGAGTTCTAAACGTCGGAGCTCCCGCCGCCCCCGTCGGAGCCGCCCAGAAGGTCTTAGCTGCCGGAGTTCCGAAGTTCAGTTTCCCTGAAGCAATCGTGCCTGAGATCCCGCTTTCTGTGATCGAAATGTTTTGACAGGTGAAGGTGTCAGTCAATACGGACCAGTTCAAAGTTTTATCCGCACCACAACCCGCTGCCGGGAAAATAGTGTTGGCCGGAGTCACCGTCGAACGGATATCTGCAAGACTTAGGAAGTTGGGAACATAGTTCGTTCCATCATAGCGAAGCAACTGACCGGCCGTTGTCGGCGCCGTTGCTGAAATGGCTTTGCCACGAAGTTTGACCACATCCGGATTCGGATAAGCTCCACCCAGGTCGCCCCCGGCTGTTCCCGCCGGGGCCACACCGGAAACCGTGACTTCGGTCACGGCAGTCAGACGCCCTTGCGCATCCACCACCACTTGCGGCACTTTCGTGGCCGTTCCATAGGTGCCTGCCGTGACAGTCGTGTTGGCCAGATTCAAGGTCACATTGCCCGAGCCGCCACCACCGCTTAAACCGGTTCCGGCCGTGACTCCTGTGATGGTGCCTCCGGTGCCTGTGGCGCTGATGGTGATCCCGCCAGCCCCATTGGTGATGCTGACCCCGGAACCCGCCTGAATGTTGGCAGCTTGTGGGGCATCGCCGGTTTTTCCAATCAGAATCTGTCCATCAGTCAAAGCTGTGGCTTCAACAATTTTACCCGCTGATGAAACCATCAGGCGGTTGTTGTTCAGGGTCACACCACTTCCGGTACCGCCTTCGCTGACCGGCAAAATGCCGTTGATCCCAGAAGCTTTTCCGGAAATATTCCCAGAAATCTTGGCCCCGGAAATGGATCCGGTGATCTGGGCTTCGGTGATAGAAATACTATAACAGTCAAACTTGTTCGCCGGAGTCACAAAAACCAGGGACTGCCCCGCCGTACAGGACGCCGGGAACATTGTCGCATCAATTTTGTTATTCAAAGATGTCGTCAATCCGGAAATATCAGCAGAGGTCAAGGTCGCCGGCACCCAGGTGCTGGAACCATTCATCTTCAAAACCTGGCCGGATGTTGCAAGAGTCGCACTGACATCCTGTCCCCGGATTTTTTCTGCGTTCAGAAAGCGCGCATCGTTCCCGGCAGCCAAAGTGCCTGCACCTGTACCCACGTTGACAGAAATCACCGGGATGCTGGCGGTTCCGGACTTCGCCAAATACGGCGCGGTGACATTTACATCCGACACCATGCCAGCTCCACCGGCATCGTTTTGACAGACGAAATCAGCGCCATCATAGGTCAGATACTGGCCGCTTGCACAAGTTGAAATGGAATTCTTAAGAACGAAATCCGTCGGCAGTTTGTCACCCAAAAGAGTCGCCGAGTGAGCATAGTTGGAAAAGGGAACAGAGCGAATGATATTGTTGGGAGTGATCGCCTTCCAACCGCTGCCGTCATGAAACTGCACTCTTAAGACTCTGAGCGCATCCACAGCGGGAGTGTAAGTGGCACCACCATCACAGGTATGAGTGATGGAATTATTAAAGACATCCTGCAGGGAATAGCCGATGGTGGAAGGATAAAGTTTTGTGCCTTCTCCAATAGGAATATCGAACACCCCTTTGGATCCCTGCATATTGATGGTGTTTCTTTGTTCTCGGTAAAGTACACACGTGCCCGTTTCGTTGGTGAACTCAAAAGCAAAGCTGACGTTGTTGTACTCTAATGCAGTTCCATCACTGCGCAGGATGCGACCTTGATAGTTCAGGGTTTTGGGCGACGCAAAAAGACTTTGAGCCAACAATAGGATCCCAAGAAATATTCCAAGACGTGCCGTTTTTTCCATACTGTCTTATCGGCAGTTCTGTCTCGGAACGAAAGGTCCAACGCTTGGTAATTACTCGCATTCCAAGTCATTTCGCATTTACTTTCTCAAATGTAAGTCTCTAAATGAGACCCTCAGCTCTATTTACAGATCCGGGCCTGAGGATCCTTCTCACACAGGTAGGCTTTGATTTCCTGATTTTCGTTCTTCAGGTTCTGGTTTTCCTTTTCAAGCTGATCCATACGGTCGCTGACGCCAAGGACTTTCAGATAAAGTTCCTGCAAAGCCTTCACAACCGGCGCAATCAGTTCTGAATAGTTCACACCATAATAGTCTGAATTGGTTTCGTGATGAATCAGTCCCACCGGCGCAGCGCTGGCAGTGCTGCGTTTGACTTGTGCTTCCAGCTCCTGGGCCATAAAACCCCAATGGGTTTTGGCTGCGGGATCGTTTTGATCAGACTTCCACTTATAGGACTTTGGCTGAAGGGCCATCACAAAATCCAGCCCTTGCGAAAGATCCTGAACTTCGGCCTTCAAACGCTGATCTGAAGTCTGAATGGTTCCGTTCACGGCATAGACGGCTTTCCAGCGATAAGTGGTGGTACCCAAATCAAAGGCGTTGTCCGTGCGAGGTCGCAGCAGACTACCCACCTGAACACCTCCCGTGAAATCTCCCTGATAATTCAAATGCAAAGTCGCCCCGGTGTCTTTCACCAGTGCACGGGAGCTGCCGGTATTGCCGCGATCCACTTGGTTATTTGTTCCCAATACAAAATCAAATCCCCCGTTGATCACCGTGGTTCCACGCAGGGAGCCTGTGACATCCAAGGGATAAGACGGTGATGTCGTTCCAATCCCGACATAGCCCGAGCTGGTAATTCGCATTTTCTCTGACATCGCCAAACCTGAACCTTTGTAAGCAAAACGCAGGCTGTCCTGTATATCGTCACCAAAATATATTGTGGCGTCGCCGTCGTTGATGGTGCCGCTGTCCTCGTCGCGGTCCCACACCGTGATCCCGGCAAAGTCATTTGCCGCACCGAGAACTGAAATCCCCATTCCGGAGTTGTCCGTCCCCCCCAGATAAGCATCCGCCACCGAGAGTCTGGTGATCGGCGAGACTGATCCAACCCCGACACTTCCTGTCGCCGTGACCGTCACGCGGGGAATATCACTGGTTACCAAATGCAATGGATGCGCACTGCCCGTCCCGACACCGAAGTTTGCCGCGGGATTGGTCGTGTAAGTACGAAGCATCACAGAATCCGCTTTGGGAATAGTGCCGCCCCCCCAGTTCCCAGTCACTCCCGTACCATAACTGATCAGCTGCGCTCCGTTGCCGTCAGACTCCAGATCCACAGCGGCCATGGCCAGATCCGCGGTGCTTGTATTTTTAATTAACAAGGCCGTGTCAGCGCCTTGATCCTTTTGCAGGTGCAATATTTTTGTTGGGGTCGTGACACCAATTCCCACATTCCCGTCGGAATTTACACGCATATGCGGAGTCGTGCTGCCGTTGGCAGCAAAGTCAATAGGTGCCACGGTGTTGGTAGTCAAAAGCAAACCATTTGTAGCGGAACTGTTTGAAGCTAAAACCAAACGGTCCTGATATTGCGCCGAAGTGTGATCATTCGGATATACGGACAGCTGCCCGCTAACCCCCGTTCCGACCAATTGCACGGTTGCCTGCGCCGAGGTGTTCCCGGCAGCCATGTTGTTTTCCACACGCAATTCGGTCGTGGCGTTCTGAGCTTTCAGAACATGCACCGTGCTTGCAGGACTGACAGTCCCTATCCCCACCGAGGAGTCGGACTTGAAAATAAACTGACCCGTACCACTCGTGGAAAAGTCTGCAAAGACCAAAGAACCAGCGCCCCCAGCACTGCCAGACCCCGTCGAAACCAAATTCCAGGTCTTGCCTCCAGCACTTGACGATGCCAATGCCAGACGCGAACCGCCGGTATCACTGGAGGTGAAGCGCCCCATGTTGATGGTGGAACCGCTCACATCCAAAACATGGACAGGAGTCATGCCGATCCCCACGTTTCCGGCTGAGCTCACCGTCATGCGAGTTGTACCATTGGTTTCAAATCCAAGGCTGTTGGCGTCGTTGGTACCCAAAACAGCCGTTGTTCCAAAGCTGTTGCCACCTTGTTTGAAATAAGAACTGTCGTATGCCCCCGCCGGAAGATCCGTGGAAGCCAAAGCTCTGAACGCAGGAGCCCCGCCCCCCCCTGCTGGTGCCGCAAAGAAAGTACCGGCCGACTGGGAACCAAAGTCCACTTTTGCTGCCGCAATCGTTCCGGTGATATTTGATTCCGTGATCGAAATCGACTGACAGGTGAAAGAATCCGTCAGCGAAGACCAAGTCAAAGTTTGCGCGGCCGTACAAGCGGTGGAAGGAAAGATGGTATTGGCCGGAGTCACCGTCGAACGAATGTCCGCCAGACTTAGGAAATTGGGAACATACCCGGTGCCATCATAGCGCAGGACTTGGCCTGCGGCAGTCGGCGCCGTCGCAGAAATAGTTTTGCCACGTAACTTTACGACATCCGGATTGGGATAAGTTCCCCCCAGATCGCCCCCCGCAGTACCCGCCGGAGCCACTCCGGAAATAGTCACTTCAGACACCGAGGTCAGGCGCCCTTGAGCATCCACCGCCAACTGCGGAACTTTCGTCGCCGTTCCATAGGTCCCGGCGCCCACACCAGTGTTGGCCAGATTCAAAGTCACTCCCCCGGAGCTGCCACCACCAGAAAGCCCGGTGCCCGCGGTGACACTAGTGATAGTGCCACCCGCGCCCGTGGCACTGATTGTGATGCCGCCAGGACTATTGGCAATCGTCACACCCGAACCCGCCACCAAATTCGCCACCTGCGGAGCGTCTCCGGTTTTACCGATCAAAAGCTGACCGTCAGTCATCACCGGAGCTTCCACAATTTTACCCGCACTGGAAATCATGATGCGGTTGTCGTTCAAAGCCGTGCTGCTGTTCGTGCCCCCTTGGGCCACAGGCAGGGTCGCGGTCAGACCGCTGGCTTTGCCACTTATGTCGCCGGAAATTTTTGCCCCGGCAATCGTGCCTGTGATCTGGGCCTCGGTGATGGAAATGTTATAGCAATCAAACTTATTTGCCGGTGTTACAAACACCAACGACTGCCCCGCCGTACAGGACGCAGGGAACATTGTCGCATCAACTTTATTGCTCAAAGCCGCGCTCAAGCCGGAAACATCGCCTGTCCCCAAAGTCGAAGGCACCCAGGTGTTGGCGCCATCCAGCTTCAAAACCTGACCCATCGTCGGCGCTGTCGCACTGACATCCAGCCCGCGGATTTTTTCTGCATTTAAAAAACGTACATCATTACCAGCCGCCACAGTGCCTGCAGCTGTGCCCACGTTCAGGGAAATCACAGGGATGCTGGCGGTCCCGCCCTTGACCAGTGGCGCACTGACGTTCACATCAGAAACCATCCCGGCCCCACCCGCATCGTTCTGACAGACAAAAGCTGTTCCGTTAAAGGTCAGATACTGACCGGCGGCACAGGTACTGACAGCGGACTTCAGGACAAAATCAATATCACTTTTATCGCCCAGTTTGGCGGCTGAATATGCATAGTTCGCAAAAGGAACTGAGCGAATGGTGTTATTCGGTGTGATGGCCTTCCAGCCAACACCATCATGGAATTGCACGCGCAAGATACGCACCTCATCCAGGGATGGAGTGTACTTGGCTCCGCCATCACAATCATGTTCAATGGAGTTATTAAAAACATCGCGCAGACTGTAACCGGGAGTGCTTGGGTACAGCTTGGTGCCTTCGCCGATCGGAATGTCGAAGACCCCTTTGGATCCCTGCATATTGACGGCATTTCGCTGTTCACGATAGAAAATGCAAGAACCACTGACGTTGGTAAGTTCAAAAGCGAAACTGACATTGTTGTATTCCAGCGCCGTTCCGTCAGTTTTAAGAATACGTCCCTGATAGTTCAATGTCGTTGGCGAAGCCACGGCCTTCAGCCCAAATAAGAACAACCACAGAAACATTCCGTTACGTACCATCTTGCGTATTTTCATAGGGTACTTTTCGGCATTATCTTCGCAAGGCCTTAACCGAGTTACGTGACGGTAATTCAAGTTTTCCAACAGGTGTTCCACCAACTCACTTAAACTGCCCACCAGTGCTTCAAAGTGAAGCACTTCAAGACTTATGTATGGAATAAAAAAAGCCCCCGACATTTCTGCGGGGGCTTTTAGGAAGTTTCCTTCTATTGTGCAGATTACTGTTTTACCAGCTTCAAAGTCATGCTGCGCTCTTCATCCGAGTTTTTGGAGAAGTGTTCGTTAGTCGCACACTCTGCCGGATTTGAAAGATCAGCTACAAAGTTATTCTCAACTGTCACAGACGCTGTTGTCGCACTGATTTGGGTCATGGTCATCTTGTCGATGTAAGTACCACCGCAAGTGATCGTGCCGGTGCGGTCTGCATTCGGGAAAGTGGAATTGAAGTGATGATTTTCCATCACAGTGCCCACGTTGCCGATGATGAACAATTCACCCAGCATGAACTGGTCCTGGGCTTTTTCCATCTGGAACAAAACCTTGCCGGAACCCGTGTCACGGCATCCGTCGAAGGACGTGTCAGAACAAGTGCCTGTAGCGAAAACACCGGCCTGATTGCCGTTGCCATTGTTGTAGTCTTTATCCGAAGACAGTTCGTTGTTGTTTTCCCAGAAGACTCTGTAGCGTTTTTTGCAAGTTGCAGCACCCCAGTCGAAGTCTGGATTGTCGCCGCCGTTGCTCAATGCGCCCATCACACAATAAAGTTTGCAGGCGTCTTCGCTCATGCCCCAGCCACCGCCAGAGAAGTCAACTTCGCTGCAAAGTGTGGTACCGGAAACGATCGCACCGCCGCCCGTTTTTGTGGTTTTACCGCAAACTGCAGTCATGGTGTTGGTATGATCAGGATGCATTCGGGCCTTGGCCTTTGTCGTCAGTGTGCCAAGTTTCGTGGTGTCACTGATATCCATGGACACACCGCCGGTCATTGCACCAGCCCAGCCGCCTGTCGCTGTCCAGCCGCCATCAAGAGTGATGCCCTCTTTATCACCGCACGCCGTGCGAGCCGCGGCATCTTTCCAAACAGAAAGACCCGTTTTAGTGGCACCTGCTTTGGTCGCCTGCAACTGCTTCAGATAAACCGATGTTGGAATGTCTTCGGCGCTCTGGGCCCCGTTACAGCTTGTCACTGGAATACCGTTTTGATTCAAAGATGTTTCACAAGCACCGGTGATGCTCCAGGTCCCCGTAGGATCGGCCCAAACAACGGACGGAGCCACTGAAGAGTTCTGCGTGATATTTGCCACCGGCACAGACACCTTGGCATCTGAGATGGACAAATCCGTCGGAAGTTGAATGGTCGTCGCACCTTGATTGACGGCAAGGCCGGAACCACCGGTCGCACCCGTCATCCCGGCTTCTTCCGCAGTGAACTCGAAGTCAGCAACACGCTTGCCTGATTTAACAATCATACAGCCAATCGGCTGACCCGCACCGCCCGTGATGGACAAAGAGAAAGTTCCATCATCAGAAAGAGCACTGTGCCCCGCAGTAAAAGGTTCCACCATCATCGCGCAGATCACGGTGTAATCCGAAGCCGCAAAGGTCGTCAGATCACCGGCTTTTGCCATCGGCTTTTGCATAGACTGCAAGCTGACGCCTGAAAAACCACCGCTGATCACCAATGCAGAGTCTTCCGAAGGACTGCTAGATCCCCCGCCACTGCAAGCTGAAATTAAAAGTGCTGTCCCTGTCACTGCCGTCACCATTCCGGCGACCATTTTCACTCGAGAATTTTTGGAAAACATTCTCTGTCCTTTCCTTCGTATTGAGTTTTCTGTTGGAAGTTAATCCACATTAATCGCTCTGAAAGACTGACAAAGAACAGTAAAGATGGGCAGTCCTTTGGGGTCCGAACTAGACTGAGCTTAATTAGAAATAATAAAACTGAACTTAATTCTGTTGAGGAAACAAACGAAGGTCCGAGATATTTTGCAGCCCCAGCAAGGCCATAAACAAACGTTCGACGCCCAAGGCGATGCCACCACTAGGTGGAAGTCCAGCCTCCAGGCACTGGAAGAACTCATCATCCAGACTGACGGGCTCCTTGTGCATTTCAGATTTCTTCTGCAGGTCTTCCTGGGAACGCAGACGCTGCACCGTGGGGTCGTTCAGCTCATGGAAGGCATTGCAAAGCTCCATGCCTTTCCAATAAGCCTCAAAGCGGTCGCCCCAGCCATCCGATGTCAAACGCGCCAGAGCGGCTTGATACGGAGGGTACTTTTCGACAAACACCAGCTCATCGGCAGGCAGTTGGCTTTCAATTTTATCCATGAAGATCAGAAAGAAATAGTCATCAATGCTTTCAGCGCTGCGAACATCGACACCGATTTTTTCCGCCAGCGTTTTCAGCTCCTCTTTGGACGTGTCCGGCTTCAATTCAAAACCACAGTGAATTTTGAAAAGCTCGGCCACGGAATATGAAGTCACCTTCACTGGGCCTGCGACTTTCATCGCTTGCGCCAGATGGCTGACCAGTTTGACGGTGTCTTCTTTAATCAACTTTAAAGAGGCATACGCACGATACCACTCCAGCATCAAAAATTCAGGCTGATGTCTTTCAGTAACTTCGCCGTTACGGAAACACGGAGCCAGCTCAAAGATTTTTTCTGCCCCCAATGCCAAAGCCTTTTTCAAATGCAGTTCAGGGCTTGTGGGTAAAAACAATTTCTGCTGGCGCGAACCGATCTTCAAGTTCGTGGAAAAAACATCCAGACTGGGCTCCGTCCCCGGACAGACCACCAGCGACGGCGTCTTCAATTCCACAAAGCCTTTAGAAACAAAGAATTCACGTAAAGATTGCAGATAGGTGCCCCAATTTTGAGTCAATTCCTTGTTATAGGAACGATTCGGCAGGGATTGCTTTTGCGGCGCCAGCAGCACCACTTCAGAGGCCGAGACAACGGCAACGATGTCACCCTCAATCAAAAATTCAGAGTGCTTCGGGGCTTTTTCAAAATGGATTTTGTGAGTTTCGGAATCGCGGTGCAGGACCAGCTTTAAAGCGTCGCCTTCGCGTTCGATCTGATAAATACGCCCGGCCGCCTGAGCATTTTCAGGCATTGCGGGATAGGGCTTCCAAATCTGGGTTAAAAAGTCATTTCGGCTCAAAGCCCTGCCACTTTAATGGCAAAGGCCCTGATCACGCAAGGAATCAAGCTGGGACAGGATGGAATCCATGTCATTCGCACCGTAAACAACATCTTCGTTCACCACGATACGGTGCTTCACCCAAGAGCCCTCGAAGATACCTTCGGAAGTCATCTTGCAGCTTGGAGTCGCCAGAGTCGAAGCATTCGCCGGACCCAAGTAAGTCACCATCACCATGAAACCTGTTGCTAGAAGTGCCAGAAGAACTCTCATATCCATCCCCTTTATGTGCTGGTTCCTTATGACACCAGCAACCTCCCTGAGAATGTATAAAGCAAAGCCCTTGCCAACCCATTCTGGCACTCCCTCCCCACCCTCGCCCCGTCGGGTATCGGTCGATAAGACTTTTCACAAACGGCCCTTCGAGGTTGTCTTTTGGGGCATGATTGGTTATTGGAAGTGCTTAATTCTACTCGGAAAAGAGGTCTTTAATGGATTTGCAAAGAACCCTCCACACACTCAAAGGATCCGCTGACTGGGTCAGTTTGCGTCACGTGACTGAAAAAACCACCTACCGCATGGTTCGCGATGAAAAGCCGGACCGTAACGTGATCAGTTTCGATCAAGGGGTCATGGTCGAGGTTTTGGTCGAGGGCCATTTTGGCTTTTCCGGCACCAGTGACCTGAGCAGTGCGGGGATCAAACGCGCTTTGGACAAAGCCATTCTGATGGCCAAGGCGGCCAGCTCGCACAAAGTTCACAACTTCTCTGTGGACCAGCGCCCGATTGCAAAAGGAACTTACAAATCCCCGGTGGTAAAACCTCTGGATTCTTTCTCAGCCAAAGAGATCTCGGACATTTTCGTGGACGCAACTCGCGCCATGAAAGTTTCCGATAAAATCGTCAGCCGTTCAGCCACAGCGATGATCGTGGAAACTCACTTCCATACGGTGACATCTTCTGGTTCCGATTTCGAACAAAGCTTCTCGATCGTGAACACGGACTTCTCGGCAACAGCTGCTGCCGGCGGTGAAACCCAGACCCGTTCTGACAGCGGCGGCTTGGCCCGCTGTCTTCAGGTGGGTGCCGAGGTCTTTGACCGCGCTTCCATCCTGGAGCGTTCCAAAAAACTGGCGGAAGAAGCGGTTGAGCTGCTTTCTGCCGACAACTGCCCGGACACTTCCATGGATTTGTTGCTGGCCCCGGACCAGATGACTTTGCAAGTGCATGAATCCATCGGTCACCCGCTGGAATATGACAGAATTTTAGGTGATGAAAGAAACTATGCCGGCTGGAGCTTCGTAAAACCTGAAGACTTCGGACACCTGCAATACGGCTCCAAACTGATGAACGTGACTTTCGATCCGACCATCGAAGATGCCTTGGCGTCTTACGCGTTTGATGATTCCGGTCATCCCGCGACCAAAGAATTCCTGATTCACAACGGGTTGTTGGTGCGCGGTCTGGGCGGACTCGAATCACAAAGCCGTCTGAACCTGCCGGGTGTGGCGAATTCCAGATCCTCATCCTGGAATCGTGCGCCGATTGATCGCATGGCGAACATCAACCTGGAGCCGGGCACTTCCAAACTGGAAGACATGATCGCCTCTGTCGAGCGTGGCGTGTTCATGCTGGCGAACAAGTCCTGGTCGATTGATGACTATCGCAACAAATTCCAGTTCGGCTGCGAATACGGGAAGCTGATTGAAAACGGCAAACTGACCAAGACTGTGAAAAATCCAAACTATCGCGGCACCACCGTGAAGTTCTGGAACAACCTGAAGGCCGTCAGCGAAAATCGCGAGACCTTTGGCTCCCCTTACTGCGGTAAAGGTGAACCAAATCAGGTGATCCGTGTGGGCCACACCACACCGTACTGTCTATTTGCTGATGTCGAGGTGTTCGGTGCTTAATTTTACAGAGAAAACAAAACAGTCCTTCAACATCGTTGCCGATCACCTCTTGGCACTTCTGAAAAAAGATGAGGCTGCCAACGTGAATCTGCACGCAGAAGAATCCCTGTTCGTGCGTTTCAACGCCAACAAAGTCCGTCAGAACACGCACGTTGAACAGCGCTCTCTGACTTTGACCCTGCAAAAAGACGGCAAGACCGCGAATATCAACTTCTCGATCACGGGCGAAATCGATGAAGACAAACAGCGTGTCGAGTTCTGGCTGGATCAAGCCCGCCAGGAATGCGCCCTGCTGCCGGAAGATCCGTACCAGGTGGCCATCGTCAACAACGGCACCAGCGACAGCACGTTTAAAGGCTCTTTGTTGAAAGACGAAGAGGTGATCAAGGCCATCACCACTCCGGCAACGGGTGCTGACTTCGCCGGTCTTTACTGTGCGGGTCCGATCATTTCTGCGAACAAAAACTCGGCCGGTCAAAGCCACTGGTTTGCGACGGAAAACTTCTTCGTGGACTATTCCCTGTACATGGGTGAAAAAGCCGTGAAGTCGATCTATGCCGGGACTCACTGGGACCAAAAAGAGTTTGAGGCGAATATTGCCCAAAGTAAAAATCAGCTGAGTCTGATGGACCGCCCGAAGAAAGTCCTGCAGCCAGGTGCTTACCGCACTTATCTGGCTCCGGGCGCCGTGGCGGAGTTGGCTTCGATGTTCTCTTGGGGGGCGTTGAGTTTTAACGCCTACAAACAAGGGGGCAGCGCTTTGATGAAACTGGCGGACAAGGAAAAGTCCCTGTCTCCGCTTTTCAGTGTGCGTGAAAACTATGCCATGGGTCTGACCCATCGTTATAACTCGTTGGGGGAACTGGCTCCGGAAACGCTGAAGCTGATCTCCAACGGCCAGTTGGACAGCTATGTGATCAGCAGCCGTTCAGCCAAGGAATACGGTGTGGAAGGCAACGCCGGGGATTCCCACGAAGGTCCTCGTGCGATGGAGATCCTGCCTGGGTCCTTGAAAAAAGACGACATTTTGAAAGAACTAGGCACCGGACTCTATTTGTCGAACTTGCATTACCTGAACTGGTCGGACCGTCTGAATGCGCGTATCACCGGGATGACCCGCTATGCTTGTTTCTGGGTTGAAAACGGTGAAATCGTGGCGCCGATCGCGGATCTGCGTTTTGACGAAAGCCTGTTTGACTGCCTGGGTGAAAACCTGCTGGCCGTGACGGACTTCCAAGAGGTGGACCCGATGGTTTCCACTTATGAAAGCCGCGCTTTAGGTGGCAAAAAAGTGCCGGGCATGCTAATCAAGGACTTTAAATTCACTCTTTAAGGAGCGTCATGGTTACCTATATCGTTCAACTGGCAGTTCGTTGGGAAACATACCCTGAGTACGTCGAATGGCTTAAAAACGAACACATCGCTGAAGTACTTGCTCTACCCGGCTTTATCAAAGCGGAGCTTTGCTTGCGTAAAGGCGGCGCCATGGAGGCTTCCAGTAAAGATGTGAAGATCATTTACACCCTCAAGGATGAAGACGCGATCAAGACCTATATGTCTGAGTACGCGATGCAAATGCGCGAAAAGGGGCTGGAGAAGTTCTCTGGTCAGTTTTCTGCCCAACGCGAAGTATGGCTTGAAACTATTAATTTTACGTCAAAATAGCCCTAAGGGGCTATGAATTCCCCTCTTGCGGGTGTATGTTGGGAATGTAAACAAAGGAGACCTTGTGGCAACTGCAGCTTTCCAAAAAATTCTAGAAAATCTTTCTGGCAACAAAAACGTCCAAAACCTTCTTGAAAGCTTTCAGAAGCTGAGCGACGAGATCAAAAAGAAAGAGTCTGAGCTTAAAGGCCGTTTTGATCAGGAAAAAGAAGACAAGATCGAACTGGCTTGGAAGAAATATCAGGAGATCGTAAAAGTTCTGTCCACTTCCGAAGCTAAATTGGAAAAAGAAGTGAACAGCACTATTTCCAAAATCAAAAAGTCTGCGGACGATCTGGAAAAAAACATCCAGGCTTACAAAAAGAAAGCCATCGTTCAAAAGACCAAGCTAGAAAAGTCCTTGTTCAAAAAACAAACGACTAAAAAAGCTTCTTCCAAAAAAGCCGCTGCTAAACCAGCTGCAACAACAAAGAAAAAAGCGACAGTAAAAAAAGCTGCCGTTAAAAAAACGACCAAAAAAGTTTCCAAGAAGAAGTAATTCCTCTCGAAAAAACTTAAGTCACAAAAAAGGAAGGCCCCAAGCCTTCCTTTTTTTATTCCCAACCCCCAAAAGGTACCTGCTTACTTTTGCAGAAGCGGCGCTCCCAACGCGATGTTTATGCAAAAGTAAGCAGGTACCTTTTTTTTCCCGGTCCTTGATCTTGTGGCTTGGGGACCTTTTGTCTTGTTCCGCGATAAACTGTGGACACTTTGTGTTTGCCGCTGACAGCATGAATAGACATCCATGGAGGGACTACTATGAAACACCTGCTTCTTTCACTCACAGTTTTGTTGTCTGGCGCTGCGGCTCAGGCACAGGATCTTTTCTGCAAAATTTCTGTGAACAATGAAGTGATGGTCGACACGAAAGTGTCCACTGTTGTCGGTAAAAATGCTGCCATCGGCACTTATGACAACTATCAGATCAGCGTGCGCAACCAGAGCGCTGGCAAATTCTATATTGAAGTTTACGAAACCAACGTGTCCCGTTCATACGCTGACGGCGTTTTGCGCACGGAAGAGGACGAAATGAAATGGACCCTGTGGAGTCGTGAAATTCTGATGGAAGCTTCCTGCCGTCTGGCGATCTAGTTTTCATCCGCTAAACCCAAAACCTAAAACGGACCGAACCACCTTCGGTCCGTTTTTTTATTCCCTAAAAGGCCCCCCGGTGACGGTTTTGGGCCCTCAGACCCCGGCCTATGGGTTCCATATCAAATATAAGCTTTCCTCCGAATGGCGGGGGAATTGCTGTATTTCAGGGAATGGTTAAGAAGTTATTATTCTTTAGCTTATTCGTTCTTCAGATCCTGGTCGCCCCGGCCCTGGCCGACAGCTATGACTATGCCCGGATCTTTGATGTGGCTTTCAAAACCATGACCCAAAAGGACCTCTATAAGGCCCTGAACGAATCCATCGTTCAGCAGAAAAATCCCCTGACTCAAAGTCAGTTGGTGTTCTTGCTGAAGAAAAATCCTGAATACATCGCGATCCTTGAAGACACGACGGCAAAGTTGGCCAAAACCCAAAGTGAATCACCCGAGGCCTACGCCGCCTATTTAAAAGAAGTTAAAACCCAACTGAAGACCGTGGTGCAAACCCCGCGCTTTGCCGAACAACTGGCTAAATACGAAAGCCCGTCCCAGCCCCTGACAATGGATCTGCCGGGTGGGTCTCCGGGATTCCGTGGCATGCGTTTATTCATCAATCACCCGCATCTAAAAACCATCAACGGCAAAACCCGCACCTTACCGGGCGATGACCTGCGCAAAGTCGTCGTGGACTTCATCACTGGGGCCGAGCAGGAAATCTGGTACAATGTTTTTGATTTCGATCTGAAAGTGATCGCCGATGCTTTGAAAAACCAGCACACGAAAAAAGGTGTGAAGGTCACAGGAGGCATTGATGCCGGCACGATCAACACCCGTCCTGAAGTGAAAGCCATCTTTGATGATCTTGCCACTTTGGAAGGTGAAAGTTTTAAAACGGTCGCAGTAAAATCCGTGGGCCTGAATCATCAGAAGATCATTCTGCGGGACCCGTTTGGCCCAAAGGCGGCGGTGCTGTTTCTGTCCGGCAACTTCACGCAAAGCTGCATCGGTCCTGAAGGGGATCTGGTGAATCTGCCACCGGAAAAACGCAATGAATTTTCCATCCCCAACGCCAATCATGCTTTGATGATTCTGGGCACTTTGCCAGCGCAAGCCACCAAGGCCGAGCTTAAGAAAACCCTGGAATACAAAATCCGTGGCCAAAGCCAGTACCCGATCAGTGGCAGTTACAAAATCATGGGTGAAAAGAAAGGCCCGAATGAGGAAGCCTCTTACATCGTCCTGTCATTCTCGCCCAACGGCGGGGAAGGTGATGTGAACAAAAGCATCTTCGTGCCTTTGATTCAAAACTCCAAAGGCCCGATCGAGGCGGTGCATTTTGCGTTTTCTTCCAAGCAAATTCAAAGCGCGCTGATTGAACGTGCGGCCCGTGACATGAGTGAAAAAGGTCAGTTTGATTTCCGCTCTGTCGGTGACACCCCGTTTGCCATGCGTGAATGGAGTGCGTTCCTGTTGTTGTCAGGTTTGAAGAAAGATCTGCCTTCCGGCAAATATCTGACCGATGGAGAAGCTCCGATTCTGCAGGCCCTGGGTGCTGCGGGTGTGACGGACCTTCAGAACAAGATCCGTACAGCGCCTGCGATTTACGGAGAACGCCACTTCCGCCTGGAAGATGGCACGGCGGTGAAGACCACGTCCAAAATTCACCACAAGGTGTTTATCTTCCCAGAGGATTCGACGGCTGTTTTGGGAACATCCTTTAATCCGAGTGAAAACGCCGAAAACAACAACGAACAGATCGTGATCGTGAAAGATGCCGCGATTGTGGAACAAGCCCGAGGTCTGTTCGGATATCTGTACCAACAGTCAGCCCGGTCCGTGACCCAGGAAGCAAATAAACGCAATTTGAAGGCACTGCCTTCCCCGGACGAGACTGTGGGCGATGAATCCCTGGAAAGAGATCAATAAGGCTGACAGATTCCACCGCTTCTGCTAGCTTTCTGTTCATGAAGTTTCTGCGCAGCACATTGAAGTATCTGATGTTTTTCACGTTGGGGATCGTGACCTGCGCTTTCGTCGGATTGGCTGTCATCACTTACTACACGGTCGACTATCTGATTCAAAATCCTGCGACCACCACCTCTGTTCAGAAGAAACCTTACCCCGTGGCCAAAGCCACTTTGACTCCGGATTTGAAAACCGCTGATCAGGCTCCGGCGCAAGAGCTGATTCCGGCATCCTCCAAAGAAAATTTCCGCAAAGCCTTCGACACTTCCCGGTCCTTTGTGATGATGAGTGCTGAAATCGGTGATCTGGTACGCAAGCTTGAAAAAGCCAATATGCCACCCCTGTGCCCGTCTTTGTGTGATGCCAGCCACATGGACCGCGAACAATTGAAAGAAAATAAAGTCGCTTATCTGGAAAAATATTATCAGCAACAAGGCACCCGTGCGCTGCAAGATCCCGAGTTCCGCCTGATCACCGATGACATCAGCCGCATTCACCGTCTGATGGTTCCAGCGCATAAGATCATGAGCAAGATTGATCGCCTGAAAGAACGGCAGCAGAATCCGGACGGCGTCAGCACCACCGACAAACTAGTCATCACCGCTGAAATTCAAGGCGCCGTACTGAGTGACTTCTATGGATTTGTTCACGACGTAGAAGCATTGAAATCCGAAGACAAGAAAATGAAGTTGATTCGTGATCTGCGTAAATCCTGCCACAAAGGCAAACCCGTAAAACAGATTATTTCAGAGTGCGACTCAGTAGTGTCGCAGCAATAGTTCACATTCGCATCTATTGATTGAATATCACATTCAAATGAACTACCTATAGGATCCTATGGGAAAAGGCCTCTCTCGCACTCAAGTTTTCTTCATGACCCTGACCTGCATTCTGGTTGTGGGCAATATGTACTACAACCAACCGCTGCTAGGGATTCTGGCGCGTGAATTTGGTGTGACGGAAAGCAAGGTGTCTTTGGTCCCTGCCTTCACATTGATCGGCTATGCGTTGGGGATTCTGTTCCTGGTTCCACTGGGTGACATGATCGAACGCCGCAAGCTGATTCAAGGTTCCATGACCATGGCGGGGCTTTTGGCCATCGCACTTCCGTTCAGTCCTACACTGGGCGTGTTCTGTGCGATCAGCTGCGTGATGGGTTTCTTCAACATCTCCCAGTCCGTGCTGATCCCTTTTGCCGCCAACCTGGCCAAACCTGAAGAGCGCGGTAAAGTCGTGGGCATTGTCCTGTCGGGAATTCTGATTGGTTCATTGATGGCACGAACCCTGGCTGGCTTTATCGCGCAGTACTTCGGCTGGAAGACGGTGTTCATTTTTGCCGGCGCGGTCAGCCTGATTCTTTCCATCGTGTCGCAGTTCGTGCTGCCGATGTCCGAGCCAAACTTCAAAGGGACCTACAAAGCGTTGCTGCTTTCCACGGCCAAGCTTTTCCGCGAACTTCCCACCATGCGTGAAGCGGCTTTGATGGGCGCAATCTTGTTTGGAACGTTCTCGGCCTTCTGGACGACGCTGACCTTCCTGCTGGAGGCCGCTCCGTTCAACTATGATCCGAAAACCATCGGTCTGTTTGGGGCCTTGGGAATGATTGGTGCTTTGGCGGCTCCTTTGGCCGGGCGTTATGCCGACAAAAAAGGCGCTGCGGCGACCATCCGTATGGGTCTTTACTGCTCCATGGGGGCCTTTGCCCTGCTGGCGCTTTCCTCCACCTTCGTAGCAGGAATCATCCTGGGTGTTTTGGTGCTGGATCTGGGCATTCAGGTGGCCCATATCTCCAATCAGTCCCGCGTGTTTAGCCATCCACCCGAGTACCACTCCCGCCTGAACACGATATACATCTTTGCCTACTTTACCGGAGGAAGTCTCGGGTCTTACGTGGGTTCGACTCTTTGGAGTTGGGGCCAATGGCCTGCCGTCAGCCTGGGTGGGCTCGGCTTTTGCCTTATCGCGACCCTCATTTTCCGCCGGGGGCAGAAAAACCGAGCGGCTGCCGCCAAAATAGCCTAATCTATACCCATTTCGCCTCGCATTAGCTCAAGCGCTCTCGTTGCAGAACTTTCATCCATGAGGGTGGTTATGTTAGTCTCGGGGCGTTTATAGAGGTGTGAATGAAAATCGCTGATCTTTCTCCTACGAATGAGTTTATCCCCCGTCACATTGGTCCCACAGATTCAGACATCCACGAGATGCTGAAAACTCTGGGTTTTAATTCCCTGGATCAAATGGCTGACAAAGTGATCCCGGCACAAATCCGCACAACCCACGCTTACGCAGATGTGGGCAACGGCATTTCTGAGCACGGTCTTTTGAATCATCTGAAACAGATGGTTTCCAAAAACAAAGTTTACAAAAACTATATCGGCATGGGTTACCACGACACCATCACTCCGACGGTGATTCAAAGAAACATCTTTGAAAATCCAGTGTGGTACACAGCCTACACTCCTTATCAGCCAGAGATCTCTCAAGGCCGTCTGGAAGCTCTGTTGAACTTCCAAACGATGATCGCTGATCTGAACGGCATGGAAATCGCCAACGCCTCTTTGCTTGATGAAGGCACGGCCGCGGCTGAAGCGATGTTCATGGCGCACTCTCTTTGCAAAAACAAAGCAAACGCCTTTGTCGTATCCCCGGACATGCACCCGCATGTGATCGAGGTTATCGGCACTCGTGCAGAGCCGCTGGGCTTTGAGATGATCGTGATGGATCCGGCGAAATATGATTTCGCAAAACCTGTGTTCGGTGTGTTCTTCCAGTATCCAAACACCAACGGCACGGTTGAAGACTATGCTGCCATCGCAAAAAAATACAAAGACCATGGCGCGCTGGTGACGGCTTCCACGGATCTTCTGGCGATGACATTGCTGACTCCTCCGGGTGAATGGGGTGCAGACATGGTGGTGGGTAATTCCCAGCGCTTTGGTGTGCCACTGGGCTTCGGTGGTCCTCACGCCGGTTTCCTGGCAACGAAAGACGCTTTCAAGCGTTTGATGCCGGGCCGTCTGGTGGGTGTCAGCGTGGATTCTCAAGGCAAGTCCGCTTTGCGTCTGGCTTTGCAAACTCGCGAACAACACATCCGTCGTGAAAAAGCGACTTCCAATATCTGTACGGCTCAGGTGCTTCTGGCGAACATGGCTTCCATGTACGCGGTTTACCACGGCCCTGCAGGCTTGAAGAAAATCGCTCTGCGCGTTCAGCGTCTGACGGCGATCCTTTCTGCGGGTCTTAAAAAATTGAATCTTGAAGTTGGTGCGGGTCACGTGTTTGACACCGTGACAGTGAAAACTGACAAAGCGGCAGAGATCATCGCTCAGGCTGAAAAGATGCAAATGAACTTCCGCAACTACGGTGGTGGCAAGCTGGGTGTTTCCCTGAACGAAGCAACGACTTTGGAAGACGTTGAACAAATCTGGGCTGCCTTCAACCTTGGCAAAGCCGCAGGCTTCACAGCCTTGTCTGTGGATGAGTCTTTGGCCGATGTCACTTTGCCAGCGAATTTGACTCGCTCTACAGCTTACATGACTCATCAGGTGTTTAACTCTCACCACAGCGAAACAGAAATGCTTCGCTACATTCACCATCTGCAAAACAAGGATCTGACGCTGACTCATTCCATGATTCCGCTGGGTTCTTGTACGATGAAACTGAATGCGACAACAGAGCTTGTGCCGGTTTCATGGCCTGAAATCAGCAAGCTGCACCCGTTTGCGCCAACTGCGCAAGCCGTGGGCCTGATTGAAATGATCCATGATCTTGAGAAAAAACTTTGCGACATCACTGGTTTTGCAGCAGTCAGCCTGCAGCCGAACGCGGGTTCTCAAGGTGAATACGCGGGCCTTTTGGTGATCCGCAAGTACCACCAATCCCGCGGTCAGGGTCATCGTAACATCTGCTTGATCCCGTCTTCTGCGCACGGAACCAATCCGGCGTCAGCAGCACTGGTGAACATGCAGGTTGTGGTAGTGGCGTGTGACGATCAGGGTAACGTCGATGTGGCGGATCTGAAAGCCAAAGCCGAACAGCACAAAGACAATCTGGCAGCATTGATGATCACTTACCCTTCCACACACGGCGTGTTCGAGGAAGGTATCGTGGAAATCTGCAAGATCATCCACGACAACGGCGGTCAGGTTTACATGGACGGCGCGAACATGAATGCTTTGGTTGGCATGTGCCGCCCAGGCGTGTTCGGTCCGGACGTTTCCCACATGAATCTGCACAAGACCTTCTCGATCCCTCACGGTGGTGGCGGTCCGGGTGTCGGTCCTATCGGTGTGGGCGCACACTTGGCAGAATTCCTGCCGAAACACTCTTTGGTGCCTGAAGCGGGTCCTGCCAACGGGATCTCTGCAACGACTTCGGCTCCTTGGGGCAGCGCCAGCATCCTGCCAATCTCTTGGGCTTACATCACCATGATGGGCGCTCAAGGTCTGCGCAAAGCCACTTTGGTCAGCATCCTGAGTGCGAACTACATCGCAAAGAAACTGGAAGCTCATTACCCTGTTCTTTACAAAGGTAAAAACGGTCTGGTGGCGCACGAGTGTATCGTGGATGTTCGCGAGATCAAAAAGACCTCTGGCATTGACGTGACTGACGTTGCAAAACGTCTGATGGACTTTGGTTTCCATGCTCCGACCATGAGCTTCCCGGTAGCGGGCACTTTGATGATCGAGCCAACTGAATCTGAATCCAAAAAAGAACTGGATCGTTTCATTGAATCCATGGTGACCATCCGCAAAGAAATCGCTGCGGTTGAAACCGGCAAGATGGACAAAGAAAACAATGCGCTTAAAAACGCTCCTCACACAGCGCAGATGCTGATGAAACCTGAATGGAATCATCCGTACAGCCGTGAAGAGGCCGTGTACCCGGTGGAATGGTTGCGTGGTAACAAGTTCTGGCCGGTTGTTGGCCGTGTCGACAACGCTTACGGTGACAGAAACCTGATTTGCTCCTGCCCTTCGATCGAAGACTATCAGGCGTAATGAAGCGCATCCTTCTTATCCGCTTAGATAAAATCGGTGACCTGATCTGCAGCATGCCTGTAGATCAGGTTTCTTTTTTAGAGGGCTGGGATAAGCACTGGGTGATCGCCAAAGGATTGGGATTCGTCCCTGAAAACGCCGACCCTCAAAGAAAATTTCTGGAACTGAAAAAAGACGACGCCAAGGAATCTCTGCCAAAACTCAGAGCCTTCTTGCGTGAATACCGCCCTGATGTCGCCGTCAGTCTGCAGGCCCCGTGGTGGGTCAGCTATGCACTGTGGGCAGAAGGCGTGCCCGTTCGCGCGGGTGTGCGTTCGCAGTGGCACAGCTTTTTGTTTTTGAATAAAGGCCTGCGCCAGCGCCGCAGTCTCGCGGTTCAACACGAGGCTGATTACAATCTGGATGTCCTGAAGCACGCCCTGAATATCAGCGAAAATGTAAAAACCCCGGTTTTGAAACTGACGGCCCCGGAAAACCCGGCGCTTCTTTCCAAATACCACCTGACCGCCCAAAACTATGTCGTGGTTCACCCCGGTATGGCAGGGTCCGCCCTGAACTGGCCGATTGGCAATTACATCGAACTGATCCGAAAGGTGTCTGAAACCACGCAAGTGGTTCTGACCGGCACCCCGGCTGATGAAAAATGGCTGACGGAGATCAAAGCCACTTTCAAAGACCACAAGAACGTCTTAAGCCTGCAAAGCCTGCTTTCAGCCACCGAGCTTTTCACCGTGCTTAAGAACGCCAAAGCGGTTGTGGTGCCAAGCACAGGAGTCGCTCACATGGCGGCGTCGCTGAGCACTCCGGTTCTGGGTATTTACCCGCACGTGCGCGTGCAAAAACCCCTGCGCTGGGCGGCCCGTGGACCTCAGGTGCATATTTTCGAAGCCCCGCCCCAAAATGCCGACGGCAGTGTCTGCGACGGCACCCACTGTGAAGAATTTCACTGTATGGCAAAAATTAAGGTCGAAGATTTGCTTCAGACCCTGTCCTCCCTTTAGAATATCCCCATGCAAAGAGAATTCACCTGTCCCGCTTCTTTTGAAGAATCCATCAACCGTGCCCTGGCGACTTACAAGTTGTCGTTGAAGGATTCCAAAGCCCTGGCCAAATGTGTGCTGGCTTTGTCGGACTTCTTTATTGCGAAACCGGATAGCCCCACCCCATGGAACGAATCTTGGGCGCAGGTGGCGTATCTTTGTTATTACCTGCCGCTGAATTCCACCCGCCTGACCGGACTGATTGAAGAGGCCGACAAGCGTGGATTCTTCAACGGCCTTTCACATGTAATTGATTTCGGTGCGGGCTTGGCGACGGCTTCAATGACCTTGAATGAAAAACACAAGTTCAGCTATCAGCTGATCGAACGCGCGGCCGAACCACAGAACCTGATTGAAAAACATTTCCCGCAGTTCCCGCCTCAGGAATGGCTGCGCACCTTCAGCGGGGCCCGCCTGAAAGACGGCGCAAAAACCCTGGCGCTGTTTTCTTATTCTTTGACGGAACTGACAGACCTTCCAGACTGGGCCTATCAATGCGAAGCCCTGATGCTGGTCGAACCCTCCACCCAGCAGGATGGTCGAAAGCTTTTACAGCTGCGCCAGAAGCTTCTGGAAAAAGGCTATCACGTGTGGGCCCCGTGCACGCACGAACAGACTTGTCCTCTATTAACCCAGTCTAAAACCGACTGGTGCCATGACCGGGTACATTTCAAAGCACCGTCCTGGTTCACGGCCCTGGAAGCCGAACTGCCAATGAAAAACCGCACGTTGACCATGAGCTATGTGCTGATGAGAAAAACCAAACCCGAAGCCATTAAGGCGGCGCGTGTGGTGGGCGATCGCCTGAAAGAAAAAGGCAAGGACCGTCAGATGATCTGCCGGGGTCCTGAGCGTGAGTTTTTGGCGTGGCTACATAAAACAAAAATCGAACAGGACATCCCGCGTGGAGTTCTGGTCGATATTCCTGATGACATTCAAAAAGTTTCAAATGAATTGCGGGTCGGTCGCGACATCGTGGTTCTGTAAAGACACTTCCACACGCAAATACTTCTTCCACTGACCAGACCTGCGCAGGCGCTGGATTTCACCTTCCAGCCACTTGTGCAGTTCTTTTTGGGACTGCGGTGACACCATGATCTTCCGGTCAAATCGCTCCAGCGATTTATCAGAGATATGAATCTCGTCCTCCAGCCTCAGATCCCGGATCAGATAAATGGCCACCATCCGGCCCATCACCATAAAGTCAATGCGACCTCGCGCCAGCATACGCAGACCATTGTTCAGTGATTGAGTGGATTCAGTTTTGACCGTGCCTCCCTTTTCCAGCTGGTCAAGAGGCTCAATGGCATGTCCCAGCACAATGGAGGTCCGTTTTCCCTGGAGCGACGCCGAGTTCTCGTACTCCAAAGCCCTCTTGCGCGGTGACAGCACCAGATTTTCATCCTCCATCAAAGCGGAGGTCCACAGATATTTTTTCTCATTTTCATCCCCAAACCACTTCGGAGAAACCAAAGGCACCACATAGACCCCACTGCGCAGAAGCATTTTCTGCAACCGAGCCCGCGGTACGACAACAACTTTGAATTGATACTTCCCTTGGGAACGCACCGACAGCAACGATGCCAGATCATAGACAAGACCCTGCTCTTTTTTTTGATCAACCACAAATGGAGGATTGTCATAAGGCGAAATCATCTCAATCACTTGCGCCGCGGAAGTGACGATGGAATAGCAAAGCAGTGCCAATACGATCCAGAGCAGACGCATAGTATTCCCCTTGGTCTGTACTGTCATTCTACCACATCGCATGTTCCGCGAGTGGGCAAAGTTGAGACAAGCCCATTACCCGACTGCCATTCAGCAAAAAACACTTTAATTCCGGCATAAACATTCCGATATAGAGAGCACGAGGAACACACAATTGAATACACGGTACGTTACTGAAACATTCATTGTATTGCTGGCTATGTCTTATTTGGGACTGACCGGTTGTATTAAAGCAAGCGTTCACAATGGAGAGTTAAAGGCCGAGCTGGCCTCTGAAAGTGGCTCATCCTATTACACGAACAAGAACCCGATCGAAGTCCTGATCACTTTCAACCGACCTCCCGATAAATTCTATCCCGAACAATTTGCGCTGCAAAATGCGACAATGGGAGCCATCGAGCAGGTTGATAAAACCACCTACCGGGTGCAGTTGATCCCCTCATCCCAAGGCGCGGTTCAAATGAATCTTCCGAAGGGCACGGCCATTGGCAACCGGGGAGAAGAAAACACAGAGTCTGATGTCTTCAAGGTCCACTATGACAGCATTCTTCCGACCATCGGCGCCGCAACTATCCTGCCTGCCGCCGTCAGTCCCAACCCTCTACCGTCAGTGGGGGGAACGACTGAACCCAAAGCCATCGTGACCTTGTTTAATTCCCTGGCGTGCACCGGAGATAAACTGGCTGATGCCACTGCCGACGCCGTGACTGGAAGCTTCGAATTCCCTCTTGGAAACGCCCTGACCGCAGAAGGCGCTTATGCCTGGAGCGTGCAAGCCCGCGACGCCGCTGGCAACATTCACTGCTATCCGTTCCCGCTGGCTTACACTCTGGATCAGACCCAACCCTCCCTGCCATCCATTGCGACGGCTCACGGTGCCGTTCAGGACAATCCCGTCGGAGTTGATGTCACGTCCTGTGACGATGACAACCAGACACCGGATTCTTTTTATCAGGTGATTTTCGTGCAGGACAGCTCGGCGCCCCCAACACTGGACAACCCGGACTGGATCAGCTGTGCCGCTGGCACCAACAGTGTACCCCTGACTGGGGCTGACGGCGACCACACCCTTGTGATGTGGGCCCGTGATGAAGCCGGAAATATTTCTTCCAGCAATCAGATCACTGTCACACTGGACTCAACAACACCCAGCCTTTCAATTCCGGCCACCGCCAGCTTGAATCGCAACAGTGGCAGCACAGTGATTTTGTCTGACGCCCTGGTGGACTCTGACGAAGAAGGCCTGGGCACTTACTCTTTGCTGGCGGCCGATGCGCCCGCTTGTTCTGATCACGGCAGTGTTTCCATCAACGCCAGCAACGGGGCTGTCACTTTTGCTCCGGCAGCCCACTATTTCAACCGCTATAGCGGTGCAGATCACCATGGGGGACCTTGCAATATCAAAGTGCAGTTCGCCGACCGGGTTCAGCCCGCGGCCCACGCAGTGACTTCTGATGTGGCAGTGACGGTCCACTTTGTGAATGAGCCGGTGCAACTGACAGTGTGGCCCGGAACCAGCGGGACAGCTCTGGAAAAATGCGGTAACAAGTGTTTTGCCAATTCGATCTTTGATTTAAACTTCACGGTGTCTCCGGGAGGAAACGCCACCTATCCAGACCCACAAACGGTGACCTGCTCGGCAATCACGGCGGACGCCTACTATGTGGACATCGCCAGTTGTTCACTTTCAGGAAACACCGGCACCCTGTCTGTGCAGATGGGAAGTGCGCACGGCTCGTCCACTGATGGCACCGCAATCAGCCTGACGGTGAATGATGGCGTCGGCAGTGACTCAGACACGTTCAGTCTGCATGTGGATAACTATGTGATGAGCATGTACCCCGCCCTGGCGGTCAGTCGTCAGTTGTCCTGTATTTTGTGCCATGCGAATATTCAGGCCGATATCGTGACAGACTTTGGAATCGCACAAGCCAACTACAGCAACGCGAACAACATTCTGGGCGTCGCCAATCTGGCCGGATCCCACATGTATCACAACGACAACTCGGCGATTGCTTTTTCAGTGACCGGCTCTATCTATATGCCCGACATCACTGTGACGGATAAAAACTTTATCAAACAGACCACCGGAAATCCGAACTCGGCCCCGGTGAATTTAAGATCCTTCCTGCAAAATAGCTGGAACCAGTATTCTCCGATCACCGACAGCCAGGGCACGATCCTGATGGATGGTGATGGATTCATGCAGGTGGATCCAACTCCCATTGCCAAAGCCCCGCAACTGGTGGCTCCGAATGTTCAAGGGGGATTGCAGTTACGAACCGCCATCAAGATCCGCGCGCCTTCCGATGCTGAAGTTCTGGCCTTGGACAGCTCGCTTTCTGCCGGCACCACAGCTTTTGTGTACAAGGGACCTAATTCCAAACCCGCCTTCAGCGGTCTGCAGATTCATGATTTCGGCTATGGCCAGTTCGTGCGTAACAACGGAACCATTGTTTGCCACGGAAGTATTATCATCAGTGGGACACTTTACCTGAATAATCCAGACATCCAGACAGACGATGTGGGCTGCTCCATCTATGTCGCTGGTAACGTGTTCATTGAAACCAACCGCGGCACCGCCATCCAGTATGTCGGCGGAGCCGCCTCGCCGACTTTGCAGATCACCAGCTCTCGCAACCTGCATATGGGTGTTGGTTTGTATGACATCCGTTTTGTTCGCCGCTCTTTGAATAACTATGAAGATGCTCAGAAAATCGTGAACCCCGCCAATCCCGCCGGCCTTCGCGACGCCGCCGAGGGTGCCCTGACGATCAAGTCCAACAATGATGCCGGCGCCTGGGAATGGATGCGCTGTCCGCTGCGCCCTGAACATGCGTTGTATTTGGAAGGCAAATACATCTCAAACGGAAATTACGGGGCTTGTGACGCTTCCGTGGATCCTTGGAAGTGTGCTTTTGCCAAAGAGCTTTTCAACAACTGGGTGGGGGTCGTTTCCAACTATGATCACGTCCTGGATGAAAGAGTCATCAACCGCAGCGGCACCCTGGTAAATCCGGTGGTGGCCTACGAAACAATGTGCCGCTGGAATGGCGCCTATCAGATGTCTAATTATGCCGGTCACAGCTGGGCTTGGTCAGGTTACTGGGGTGAACAACCTGAACGTGTGGGTGCAGCTTCGGTCAATGCCACCCGCCATTCCACAATCTTCGATCACGTGCGCATCAACGCGCAAAATGTTCACAGTCGCTATTATGGAGAATTCCGCGGCTCGGTGATTTCACCCTGGGCCCTGTTCGCCGTCGGCAATCTGGTGTTCAAATACGACACGCGATTAAACAATGTCGTGCCTTATCCACGCCTGATGGTGCCGAACCCCATCTTCGATGTGCAATAGCCCGCCAGGGGCAGAGCTGGAGCAATAAAAAAACCGAGGGGGCTTCCCTCGGTTTTGGTGTCGAGTTGATTTTTTAGACGCCGCTTATTCAGCTGCGTAGCTGGCTACAGGAATCAAAGAGACAGAAATCTGGTAAGTCTTGCCCTGAACCACGCCATTATCAAGGAACTGAGCCAGTTCACGACGGAAACCTTTGATTTTCTCTTTCGCCTCGTCCAAACGGGCCTCATCCACATTGATAGTGATTGTGGAATGCTCGCGCTCTTCACTAGGCATCTTTTCCAATAGACGCTCCAGTTTGCGCTTCATTTTTTTCTCTCGGCTGATTTCACCAAAACGCTGAAGCTCTTCCGAATTCAGGTTCAAACGCTCCCCGAACATACGAATCGTTCTCATCGTCACGGTACGTTTGCCGTTGAGGATTTTGGACAAGAAAGACGAGTCCACTTCCAGGTGACGGGCGAACGCACGCAAAGAGTAACGGGGATAGTTTTGGCTACGACGAGCCAATTCATCTTCAAGAAATTGTCTAAAATCTGAGTTTTTATTTACATCCTGCATGAGGACACAATTATGTGCAGGTCCTCTGATAATCAATATTTTGTTCACAGTCTTACAGACATTTAATATAGCTATTCGGAGCGCGTCAAAAACTCGCCGAACATTACAGAATTTTATCGAATATCAACAACTTACGGTTTCGACCTCTTTCGTCGATCGCAAGGATTTCGGAATCACTTTTGTACGAAAAATGCGGCAGATTTTGCAGCCACACAAACAGTTTTTCTTCGTCACGCTGTGGACCCAATATCAATCGGTCCGCACTCAGAACACCTTTTTCCGTCAAAGATCTGATAATTTCCAGAATAGAGTGAGCCCCCACTCCGGCGATCACCACGCTGCCTTGGATGGACAGCTCAAGAGCTCCTCCCGGCTGCGGGTGGAAAAACGCCTGACAGGCTGAATCTTCGCGGAAGTACTCATTCTGAAAGCGCTGCTCCAGGCGCTCGATGATGTGCGGGACCTGGTCGACAAAGTGAACCTCGGTGAACAAACCGCTTTCATAGGCGTTTAAACCCATATAGCCGTGGTCGCAACAGAAGTCCCAGACGGGCTTTCCGGGCAGAAGATGATCGTAAATAAGCTGCATGCGGCGCGAGAGTTTGAACATGGAGCCGCAAGATAGAATCCTCATTGACTGAATGTCACGGGGAAAGGATTATGCAACCGCATGAAAAAGACACCTTTAGCAGACACACATGAAAAGCTGGGCGCCCGCATGGTCGACTTTGCCGGTTGGTATATGCCCGTTCAATACATCGGTCTTCGTGAAGAGCACAACAACGTGCGCACGAACGTGGGCCTATTCGACGTCTCCCACATGGGCGAAGTTCGCGTCAAGGGACCTAAAGCCCTGGAGACTCTGGAGTGGCTGACCACCAACGACGTTTCCAAGCTGAACGACGGCGAAGCTCAGTATTCTCTGCTGCCGAATGATCAGGGCGGTCTGGTTGACGATATCATCGTTTACTGCCTGTCTAAAGATTCCGACTATCTGGTGTGTGTGAACGCCTCTAACAAAGACAAAGACTTTGCCTGGATGACCAAACACAACAAGGGTGCCGACATCACCGACGAATCCGACCTTTGGGGTCAGATCGCCATCCAAGGCCCGAAAGCCCTGGAACTGTGTGACCGCGTCTTTGACATCAAAGTCAGCGAAATGAAGTCCTTCACGGTCAAATCCGGCACGTTCAAGGGCCACAAGATCATGATCGCCACCACCGGCTACACCGGCGAAAAAGGCTGTGAAGTCTTTGTCGAGGCGGCGGGCACGGCGGACCTGTGGATGACTTTGCTGGAAAAAGGCAAGGACCTGGGCTGCATGGGCATCGGTTTGGGCGCTCGTGACACCCTAAGAACCGAAATGAAGTACTCCCTGTATGGCCACGAAATCGATGACACGACGAATCCATACGAAGCGGGCCTTGGCTGGGTTATTAAACCGGCTAAAAAGGACTTCATGAACAAAGCCCAAATCGTGGGCAAAAAAGAAGCCGGCCTAACCAGAAATCTTGTGGGATTTAAGATGCTTGAGAAGGGCATCCCCCGTCAGGGATACAGCCTGTTTTCTTTTGACAACAAAGAAATCGGCAAGGTAACTAGTGGTACACACTCACCGACCCTGGACGAGCCTATCGGTATTGCTTTTATCGATGTGGCTTACGCGAAAGAAGGAACTGAATTCCTTCTGGATATCCGCGGCCGTAAAGTGAAAGCCGTGGTTTGCAAAACACCGTTTGTAACGAAATAAGGAGCCAGACATGGGATTTCATATTCCTGAAGATTACTACTACACAAAAGAACACGAATGGGCTCAAGTTGACGAGAACATCGTAACCGTAGGCATCACTGAGTTCGCTCAAGACCAATTGGGTGAAGTGGTTTACGTGGAACTTCCAGAAGAAGGTCAAAAAATCACTCAAGGCCAAACTTTCGGTGTTATTGAGTCCGTTAAAGCCGTGAGCGACCTTTACGCTCCTGTTTCCGGCACTGTAATCGAAGTAAACGCGTCCCTGGGCGACGATCCTTCTGTTTTGAACGACGATCCAGTAAATGAAGGCTGGTTGGTTCGTATCGAAATGGATACTGAAAAAGAGCTCGCAAACCTGATGAGAGCTCCAGATTACAAAAAATTGATCAGCGAGAAGTAATTTTCTTGCATTAGCCTAGGCAACTAGGCTATCAATGTTCTTCGAATTTAAGGTGTGCCCCGCTGGTGAAATTGGCAGACACGCTAGACTTAGGATCTAGTGCGCAAGCGTGGGGGTTCAAGTCCCTCGCGGGGCACCAAATCTTTCCTCTGGAAAGATCCGCAAAGAAAGCTGACTGAATAAGTCGGCTTTTTTTATGTCCAAAATCTGGGCCCACTAGCGTTTGCAATCAATAGTCGACAGCCCATTGGTGGCATTCTTAATAGTCTTTATGGTTACATCGCCCTTTTTAATTCTTAAGTATTCACAACTTACGGTGCCGCAACTTTCGCTGGAAAACACATAGTCCACACCCATTTCCCTGTCGGCTACGGTGACCGTCTTTTCAGCTCCCCAAATTCGTTCACCCAAGGCCTGGAACTCTTCAACATGTTGGCGCGTTAATGGGATGATCCTCGCGCCAGGTTTCGACGAAGTTGAAATAATTAAATTGTTTCCGATTTGCTGCATCTGAAGAACAGACTGAACACATTGTCCGGTATGTGCTTTATATGAATTATCAGCGGTGAAGGTATATCCACGGGCATTGAAGGTTGAATAGTTTTGCAGGAAGGCACCGGATATCTGGTACCGACGATCATCAATGTTAGCAAGCCCCAGATATTCATGCAGAAGGATAGCCATCGCACGGCTCTGCACATCCAGCAGGTCCAGCCCGCATAGCTTATTGGATAAATAAATCTCATTGGTGTTCGGATAGTTAATGGCGTCCTTTGTCTGCCCATCCAGAGTCAGATCTTCACTTAGGTAAAACTTAGCCACGGATATCTTGTGCAGCAAGAAAGCTCTTTGCCCCTCGCTCAACAGCGTGGGCATCTCAGAAAGCAAACTGACAAGCTTCTCTGTGTTCTGGTGAATGGAAAGAGCACAGGAATTTCCACCGCCTCCAGTACGAGGCCCCTGAGTTTTCAAAAAAGTCTGAAAGTCCTTAAGATTTTTACCCAGGGCATTGTCCAGGATCAAAGATCCTTCCGGTCGAGCCACGGGCTTAACTTCAATACGAACGGCTTCAGGCGCCTTGATCTGCGGCAGCTGAGGCAGCTTTAACTTTTCGGCACCAGCATCCAATGCAAAGGCATTCAACGCAAAAAGCGTCACACAGGTGATCAAAATTTTTTCGCAAAATTTCGTGCAGATCATTGAAGTGTCCTTTGCATTCTTTAGTTTTTAAGAAAGCAAAGGACATACCACGGCCATGTCTCAAAATGAGACAGCCGCTTAAACCCGGAAAAGATCGATATTAAAGCAATAAGCGTCTTCGGGCTCTGACGGATCAGCGACTTTGTTAAAATCACTGATAAAGTAGGCGATCTTTTTCTTCAACTTTTCAAAGTCCTCTTCAGAGAAGGACTGAATAGAACTATAGTGAGTCGCTTCCCGGTCATTCTTCTGAACATTGTCCATGGCACGCGCACGCCAGTTCGTATGATGACTGCTGATCCAGACACTGCTGTCTTCCAGATGAATGTTCGATGAGTTCCAACGATATTTATCACCACTTTTTTTGATAAGTTCCATTTTCTCAAGATAGCCGATAATCGTGGCAACACTGGCTTGATTTAGATTCAGCCGCTTTTCAAGGCTCGCTATACTTTGAAACTGCGGCACCGACGTCAGGGTATGGATGGCCGTCGCAAGCCAGGTGGCATAATAGAAGCCGATGTTTGAATCCTGCTCCGTAACGATCACAGAGTCCTTCTGCTGATTCTTAAGCCTGAAAGCCTCGCGGCTCATGTCCTTGGCCTTGGATTCAAGGCGGCGACGAAGCGCCGGAGTGACTGCCTTTTCTTTATCAATCAGCAAATAGAAATAGTCTTGCTCATAGTCAGACATATTCAGATACTCAGCAACTCCGAAGGCCTGATCCAGGCTCAGCTGACCCTTTCCATTCAGGCAGGCAGACAAATAAGACTTTTGGGTATTGGCGGCCTCTGACAACCGGGTCAGAGCACCCCTTTCAGAGTCGCAATAGGCTCTTAAGAACGTCTTATAAGACTTGAAATCAAATATATTCATCAGCCAATACCCACCCGCTAAAGTTTAGACAATTGTACACTATTACTGAACATAACGTTTACTAATTAATAACATCTATATTTTTTTGAGACAAGGCCTCGGGTATCTTGCATTTGAGTTTACGAATAACGAAAAACAAACCTTAAAGGAGTTTTCAGTGAAACAAGCATTCTGTGCACTTATGATCCTGGGTCTGGCTTCTACATCCTTCGCCGCTAAGCCATACTATACCTGCAGCCTGAATTACGCAGGTAACTCAGTACAAGCGGATTCTGAAGTTCTAATTCAATTCAAAAACGGCAAAGTGGCAGTCAAGGGCACTGGCACAACCGGCACATGTTTTGGTGACGTAAAGTTCATGGGCAGCGAAGGTCACTATGCCGCCTATTTCGAACACGATGGCAGAACCAACACGAACTGCACCACCTACAACAATATCCAGTGGCTCTCTACCAGTGAAGGCTATGCCTCCATCAGTCCGAATGCAACCGTCGACCTTGCTGATGTCAGAATCGGCGGCATCTGGGCTAGATACACCTGCAAATAATTGAAATTTAAAAACAAAAATAAACGTTAAAAAAAATTAAAGGAGTTTTTATGAAAAACATGATCTTGGTATCTCTATTCACAGTAATGACCACCTCTTCTGCATTTTCTAACTACAATGATTCTTTGCAAAAAATTAGTGCTGCACTGACTGATGCGAGTGTTGCCTCTGCCCTGAAAGGCGAAGCCGTTCAAAAAGTGGAAATTGGCGGTGATGACAATCTTGATGTTCAAATCACTTCCGGCAGCTGCCAGACAATCGTGGGCCTGACCTATGTCATTTCCAACGACGTGGTTGTTGGCTACAAAGTAGAAAACATCGCCACTTGCCAGTAATCCGGAAGAAAGGAAAATAGCATGCGTAAACTAATACTAATGGGTCTTGTGAATTTAGTTTCTTTGCCCTTATTTGCCAGTTCACCGGTGGATCTGATCTGCAGCTGGGACAATGGAAATGGAGTTTTCCTGTCGATGAATATTCCTCTGGAAGGAGATATTGCATATCTGGATAAAGATAAGTTGTCTGAATATAAAGTCGACTTGTTTGACAAGAACCTTCCTTTCAATGGTGAAAATCACATCAGCGTCGCGAACACCGGCCCTAAGGCTTTACCAAGTTTTCCATTGAACGATCCGAACCTGAAAAAGTACACCCATGGTAATATGCATTTGGATTCTAACAATGAGATGACATTTGGGTATTACAACTTGAATTCCGGAGTTTACTCTTTGGCTTATGGTCCGGTCAGATTGAAAATTGCCGTGCCAAAAAGTGTTGCGATGGATAGCCGTCACGAAAATGAAGTTTCAAGAGTTGGTCGTGCAGTTGCAGTGTTTAGTAACGGCGCTAAATATTTCGCGACCTGTGATCTTTTGTACAATCACGAATAAAGTCTGACTTATTCAAGATCAAAAAGGCCCTGACTTAAAAATCAGTGCCTTTTTCTTATCCTGCTTTTCTATTTACAGACTCACCCAGCAGTATTCCGTTGAATCGGTCTTTGAGTTTGACCAGCTGAGTTTCCTTTTTCGGATATCGGCCATAGTTTGCGCGGATTCGGTCGTACCACCGATGATATCGATCGTGATCGTTTCGCGACATAACACACAAGTTTGAAGGCCTGTTGTCACTGCGACGGCCGTTGATGTGATGGACGACTTCCCACGGCTTCAATCGTCGCCCTAGGATTCTTTCAGCGACCACGCGATGCTCGTACCGAGGTCTTCCATAGGTTGATTTTCTAAGAACATAACCATCTCGGTTTTTTGAAGACAGAAGCCACGATAACGGCAGAAAGATCAATTTGACCGGAAGGCTTGCGACAAACCAGATAAATCGAATGAGGCTAAGGCGTCGTCTTCGAGATCTCATGACGGACTTATCGGCGAAACCAGCTGGACCATTAGCCAGGTCGCGAATGACTCAGAATGGGAATCAGTTTCTACAGCATCATATCCACGAAGGACTTATAGAAACCCGCACCACACTTGGCGGTGTCTTCATAGAACTTCACCGCCTGCTTGGTTCGGTGGTTCATCGGCTGTTCGGATCGCACGGCGGCGTCTTTCGCTGTATCGACTGTCGCAGGCTTCGAAGATTCTGTCCTGCTACTGGAAACCTTTGATTCGGTAGCTGCCTTTGGAGCCTCCTTGGCTGAGAACCTAGTTTCTTGCTTTGGTGGCTCGGCAGTTTTGGCACTGGCTTTCGCCGCAGCGTCGGCTTTCGCTTTCGCAGCCGCCTCTGCCTTGGCGGCAGCTTCGGCTTTTGCTGTGGCTTCGGCCTTGGCTTTGGCTTCAGCTTCGAAATCCGGCCCTGACCACTTTTTTGGTTCCGGTTTTGGATTCACTGATTCTGGTTTTGCTGAAGGCTGCGCCGCCGATGCCGGCTTGGCAGTCGTTTTGGGTGCTGACTTCACCGTGGCGTCGTATCTTTGACGGGCCATCGGGTCCATCAGGGTGTCGCGGGACACGTTCAGCTTTTTCATCACTTCAGTGGCGGCTCGCAGCTTTTGCGGGTCGTTTTGATAGCGATCCGGGTGGTAGGTTTTCATCAAGCGACGATAGGCCGTGCGGATCTCGTCCACAGAAGCGTTTTTACTGACATTCAGAATATCGTAATGGCTGCTTTGCGAATTCATGATGCGACGGACTTCATCCGCTGTTTGGGCGAAGGTTACAATTGGCAAAACCAAGGGCAGCAATACCAACAGAATCAGATTCTTCATTTGCACACCCCAGATTTGGAAGATTCGCGAATGGCATCCGCAGCTTTTTCCGGTTTCTTCTTTAATAGCGCCAGAACTTCCTTGCGCTGATCTTTAGGCAAATCAGACAAATACCCCAGGAACATCCCCATCTCTTCGGAATTCACCTGCTTCTGGCTGGTTTCCAGAACCTTTAAAACATCTTTGTCGGAAGAGATTTCTTTTAAAGACGTCGCCATGGACTTCACCGCGTCCGTTTCGACCTTGGCACCTTCTTTGGCCACTTTCGCGTAAGATCCCAGGCGCGAAGCCTGAGCGGCATTTTTCATAACCTTCAAACCCGCCCCAAATGGGATGATGGAAGCAGCAGAAAAGCCCGCCTCTGCCAGATCAGAATAAGCCTGATCTTTTGCCGCGTCTGCCTTGCTGAAGGATTCTTTGGAAGACCCTTCAGCAAATGCCGAGGCCCTCAGATTTCGGGCCTCGATAAAGGATTCATGGGCTTTTGAAGAGGCATAGACTGTTTCCCCACCCGCAGCGATAGTGCCCGCCAAGGCAGCCCCGGCCGCAACTGTGGTCAAGGTTCCCGCGGCGGCAGTTCCGGAAAGAACCATCGCGCCGACCCCGGCTCCAATACCTGTCGCCAGCAAAACACCGCCAACAACAAGTCCACCCCAGAACATGGCTTTATCCAGGATTTCGTTTTTCTGGGCTTTCTTGTCGTAACCCTGCAGGATCTTACAGATCAGATCTGAAGCCCCCGGATTTTCCATCAGGAACTGCGCACTGGCCGCTGGGTTCGTTACCAGCAGACTTTGCAAAGTCTCGTCAACACTGCCCTTGGCCGCTTCGTTTAAATAGTCCTCGTGATTTTTTAGCTCGGTCTGAACTTCGGCGAAGGCTTTCTTCACATCGTTTTGAACGATCACGTTTTTGTTTCTTCGTTCGCGAATGGCTTTGGTATAAAGCAGGAGTTCAGTTCCGGATTGCGGAGGCTTGACCTTCATTTCACGTTCGCGATCCGTCAGCTCCACCGCGATATCCAGGGCGTCTTGTTTGGCGGCTTCTTTCCAGTAGGCTCGAGTGACATTCAGCTGCTTTTTTGCCGTATTCAGGATCTTATTACGAGCATCTTCTTTGAATGCCTTTTCCATGTCTTTGCCAAAGGCCTGCATCTTCTTTTCTTCTGCCACAACCTCGGCACACACAGCGCCATTTAAGACTTGGGAATCCAAAGCCTTGGCCAAGGCCTCGGAAACACCCTTGGCGGCCGCGTGGGACAGCAGACACTTTTGCAGGTTCTCTTTCAGCTGAATGACTGACAGCAGGCTTTGTCCCTGTTGCAGAATCTTTTTGCCCTCGGATGTCTGTAGCTGGGCGATTTTGGATTTATCAGCGACCAGATCCTGAAATGAAGTGCGGAAAGCACTGACAACCTTGGGGTCTTCCAGGTTTGCTGCTGTCCAGGCAATCTGCTTTGTGTACAGCAATTCCAAATTGGATTCAGCCGTCGCCAGAATCGGCGAACACAGGACAAGCAGAAATAGCATCACAAAAGCAGGGACGTGCATTCCGAACTTATCGGTGATCTGCAGCCGTAAACTGACCGGACTTTTGTGAAGATTGTTGTCTCAGATTGAGACTTCGCCCTCTGAAAATAAAAAACCCACACCTTTTCAGTGTGGGTTCAGTTTTCACTATCTTGTTCAGTTCAGATTAGAACTGGCAAGTCGTGGAAAGATCGTATTTCTTAAAGCCATCCATCACACAACGGAAGGTCTCACGAATGGTCACTTGATTGTCTTTCAGGACAAGAACTTTTTTGTAACCAAGCGCACCACCGAAATCACCGCACGCATCGCCACCCGGACGCTCGGAGCTGGTGCTAACAACAGCTGTGTTGGCATCTTTCAGTTTTGTTTCTTTATCAAGACCTGCACTTGGAGTGAAGTACATACCGGTGTCTTGCAGATAAACTGCTAGGCCCTGGCTGCCATCTTCAAGTTCATATTTTTGCAGCTCAAGACGGCAACGGCCGGTATTTTCGTCATCATAAGAAGACACGATTTTACCTTCACGGCCATCAAGTGCCTTGAGGCGGCTCACAAAGTCATTGCCACCAGCAGAAGCGGAAATGGAAGACAAAAGAAGAGTCGAAGCCAGAATTTTTCCAAACATATTTTTCATAGTGTTTCCTTGTTTTGTGCCCTTTACTCCAAATCCTGTGCCAGCCAAAAACGGCCCCCGGTGCCATCCTATTCGAACTGACAACCGCACCATGAAAAAACTGCCTTCCAATGGCTTAGGCTTCGACAGGAGCCTCACCCCAAGGTTCCCCGCTTAAGCGGAAGTGTCCCATTTGCGAAAATACTCGGTATTTTAGGTAATTTGGCAGCTTCAAAAGAACGTCGATTGTTGACTATTTGGTTAAACAGGCTTGGAATATTTGGACTCAACTGAGTATTAACAGCTTAAGGAGCTACAAATGTTTTCAAAAGTTATCGCAGCCGCCATCGTATTGGCTTCCGTATCTGCAAACGCAGCAGACAATGAATTCTTCTTCCAATCCAAAGCGGGTCAGTCTGACGTGACTGCACGTTTGGGTCTTCTTTCCACAAACACTAAAGACAAAGATGATACCGAAGACTCCAAGTTCTCTGGTCTTATTAACACAGGTGCTTCTTACGAGTACGGTATCAACGATCAGTTCTCTATCGAAGGCGCATTGGCTTTCACTTCCATCGAAAGCGATTCTTCTCCAAAAAGCAAAATCAACGGTCTTCAAGATCCCACAGTCACTTTGAAAGGCAATTCCGCAATGGGAGCTTCCACTCTTCGTTACGGCTTGGGCGTTGAATTGGCTCTACAAAAAGGTAAAATCGATGGTAATGAGGCTTCCCCGGCATCTGGTGGCTTCTCTTTCAATCCGTATGTAGGTATGGACACTGAAGCAGCTGGCGGCGTTATCGGTGGTCGCTTGAACTACACGATCAACATGGAGCGTACTATTGAAGTTGTAGGCATCGGGGATGCAAAAGTAAAAGGCGGGAACGCAATGGGCCTGTCTGCTTTCTACGAAACAAAAGTCACTGACATCACTTTCGGTGGTGCTTTGAACTACGTAAGCTTCGCAGAATCTGAAAACGAAGATGGCAGCACAGCTACTGACTCTTACAACACTTTGGGCCTGTCTGCTTACTCTGTAATGCCAATGGGCACGTTCGCGCTGATCCCTCGTTTGGACTACGACTTCTCTAACAGCGAAGCTGATAAATACAATGTTATCGTTCTGTCTGTAGCAGGTCGTTTCAACTTCTAATTCTTAGTTGTTGATACATTCCAAAAACAAAAAGCCGACTGCAAAGTCGGCTTTTTTATTTTCTGGTTCACACGCTTTTCAAGCCTAGGTCAGAATCTCGCTGATCGGCTGATAGAATCTGCCCTTCAGCACGTGATTGGCCGGGAACTCCCCGTAATACCCAAACCCCTGCCCGTTCGGCGTCGCAAAGGCGTAATCAGAAGGTGGCACCCCCATCAGCTGCAACAGTGTGATCAGGAAACAGTTGTAAGGCAGACCCGCCGACGGCATCGTCACATAACGACCCGACCGCAGGGCCCCGCCCATGTTTCCAATCAGAACCTGCTGGGAATCATAACCGCTATGGCCATTATCCCCGCCCAAATCCTGCATACCACCGGCACACAACATCGCCGTCACCATGTTTTCCAGATAGGTACGGCCCGTGACACCCTCTTCAACATTCAAAGGTGCCAGGAACCGGTCCGCAATAAGATTTGTAAAGTACCTCCACCAAACCTCATAGGCCGTTTTCTGAATGGCATTTCCCGCACTGCCGTGCATGGCATCGTGAACATTGGTGCCCAGGCCGCTCAAGCCCGGAATCCACTGGGGATCTTGTCCCTCAAAGGCCATGACTCCCACTTTAGTAAGGCCGCATTTAAAGGCCACGGCCAATAGATCCAGATAAATTCGGTTGCACAAAGCCGGATCAGAAACACTGCCCGGGTCCGCAGGCTTGGAACACGTCGGTGTTGGCGCCACTTGGCCCAGGGACTTTTGCAAGTCAGAGATGTAACCCATGTGCTGTTCAAGGCGGGCTTTGTCTTCAGCAGAAATTTTACGGCTGTTTTTAAAGCCTGTGTAAGCACCAAAAACACGATTCAAGATATTGGATTTCAGTTCATTGGTGTTATCTGCCGGTGCCGTTGTGCCCGCCGTCAGACTGCCAAAGACTTCGTTATAGAAGTTTCGAATCGTCCAGTCTTCGTAATGTGGAATCACCTGAACTCCACTGCCCACCTTTTGATAAAACAATCCGGCTCCCAGAAGGCCCACCCGGATGGCTTTCCGCACATAGGCCGGTGTTGAATCCGGATAAAGCGTCTTGGAAGATTCCAGCACGGATTCAATAGAAGGGAATCCGCCCTCGGAATTTCGATCCTGCGCTGATGCCACCGGAAAGTTCCCATGGGCTGAACCCCACCGAACCGAAGCATCCAAACCGCGCACGATCGTCAGTTGGTCGCTGTTCTTCAGCGTATCATACAAAGGATTGTTCAAAACCGAGCTGAACGAAGATGTCGACCCCAAACTGCGCAATAAAACCTCTTTAGACCCGCTGGAACCCACCGCGGTGGTCGCAAGACTTCGTGCCGGCCACATGGCATTTAAATTTCCATGATCAAACCAGAACATCATCAGACGCTTTGGGGGTGTCGCGGCCTGGGCGAAAGCTTCCACTGGCATCAGACTTGGCAAAAGCGGCAGAGCCAGAAGAGTTTTCCCGGATCCGACCAAAAACTGACGACGGGTTTTTTTGCAATAGTACATCGACATAACGTCCCCTTAGTATTTCCAGCGTCTGAATTCAGGTGAAAGAACCAAAGCTTTGATGGCACCCACAACAGAACCCTGAGTCGTGTTATCCCCGTACATCGACGCCAAGCTTCGATTCATCTGACAATTGGCGTTTGCATCTGCAGGGATGCGGGCTTCAAACCGCTTCAGATGTTTTGTAAAACACATCAAAGCCCGGTCACTCATACCCAGTTGTTCTGACATTTGACGGGCACCATTTCCTGAAACTGACTTCCCGGTGATTTCAGAAGTTGTGAACGAAGTGTCCACCGGAAGAGATCCGATCGCCTGAGAGTTCTTATAAACTGTTTCCGAAGTTCGATAGCGCCCGAAGCTGTCGAAACTTTCAAAGGCATACCCCAGATTATTGAATCGGGAATGGCATCCCATGCAGGTCGTCCCGGACGCTTCCGTAGAATGCACGGTTCTGTACCTGGTGGTGATAAGGTCTTCGGTCAGGACCGGGAGTGACGTCGGCGCACTGGGTGGCGGCAAGCCAATATCCTGGCAAAGCACGTGTTCAATAATGCTCAAGCCCCGTTTGATCGGTGAAGCCGTGTAGCCCGAGCGTTTCGTCAGCATGGCCGCCCGACTCAAGAAACCGGAACGCTCTTCCGGCAAAGTGGAGGTCACTGCATTGACGTTATAGATCACTCCCATTCGACCGTCGGTCGCATTGGTATAACGGGAGGTCATGATATCCAGAAAGCTGCCCTTGCGATTCAAAACGACTTCGACAAAGTAACTGTCAAGCTCTGCCGTCATGACATCGTCCAGGCCTGCGGTACTGACCCCGCCGATATAGGCAGAATCATACTGAAGGCGATCATAGACATCATACCCGTAAGATTCACGGAACAACCGACGAACCATGTCCTGGGCCCCCGGCAAGGACAACAGTCGATCTGCTTGCTGATCCAGCACTGTTTCATCCAGAATCTGGCCGTTATCCGCCAAAGCCTTCAAAGCGCTGTCCGGGGGCGCTCCGGTTAAGAAGAATGCCATCTTGGTCGCCAGTTCATGGGCCGAAAGACTGAGCACTGTGGAACTTCCCACAACCGCACTGCCGCGATCATAAACCTTGTAAAGAGAATCCGGCATCGTCACCAGTCCTGTGAAGGTGACCTTCAAAAGATCTGACTTGGCCAGACCAGCATCCCAAAAACGGGCCGCAACCTCGTTGGCTTCCGTCACGCTCAAAGGGCGACGAAAGGCCCGACTGCCCAGTTCACGCACAAACTGTTGATGGCAGGATTGCGTGATTGTCGCGGCGTTCAGACACTGACCGGTGTTGGGATAATTCCTTAAACCCGTCGTGGCCCCCGCCACAAGCTCTGAGGCACGGAACGCGGATTCAAACAAGGCATTGGAAATCGGCGCCGTCATCAACAGGGACTGTTCTTTCAGCGTGTCGCGATTTTCGGTGGCGATGTCCGTAGGTATGGCTTCAATCTTTTCCAGCAGTGTGGCATCAGTTTTCAAAGTGGTGGCAAAGTCATCCAGCAGGCCAAACAGAGCACCTCTGTATTCGCGATTCGTCAACCGGACCATCGGGGTTTTCTGCATCTGCCCGGGCGTGCACGCAAACACCTGCCGGTTGTCTTCATTCACCACTGGTGGCGGATTGTAGGCCTCCGGCGACAAAGCCTGCGCAATCAGATCAAGTTCTTTCTGCGTCAAACTGATCATTCTCATTTGCGATTCAGTTTTGATGGCGATGGATATCTGCTCTGCCGTTCGCGAACGTTTCGCCGAGGACTTCACCGAGCCATGACAGTTGGCGCAGTTTTGAGTGTACAGTTTCTGTCCCAGTTGCAGATCTTCAGTGAGGGGAACAGATTCCGAGCGCCCTTGCGGCTCGCCCATATAAAGGGCGCTGCAGTTCTGAAACCCCAGCATCAATGGCAAAGTAACAACAAAGAAGGCACAAAGCCTGGAAGCTGTCTTTTTATCCATAAGATAAGTTTACTTTGTAACCGTGGCTTTTTGGCTGACAATTGACGTTCATAAGTCCTCAAAGCGCCGCTTGTTTGCAGCTTCGACACTTCTTCGTCCTTTGCTTGCTGGAACTTAAGAAAAAGCGGCTAATTTCAAGGCATTACCAAGTTTCTCTGGATACATTTGGGCAAATGTCCGTTTCAATTTGCAGCACAAAAACAGCCTCCCCAGACCCGTCTGGAGCCTTATTATTCTTTCAAAGCATATATTCTTTCAGTCTATGCAATTTACTTCTGCATGTGGCGGCACTAAAACAACCGCATCAAACGAACTGGAGTCCCCATGAAAATCCTACTGGCACTGATGCTTTCTGTTTTCTCTGTAAATGCTTTTGCTTCCTCCAAGGCGGAACAAACCTTCCTTAAAAAACTTTACTCTGTGATTGAAGCTGGCAGCGAAGTGACTCAGGAAATCGACTTCGACAGCCTGAGCGCTCCGGATCAGGCCGCTCTTTTAAAGGCCGCCGAATATGAATCCAACATCTGGTATGACACGATTCTTGAGGGTGACTATCAGCTAAAAGACGGCGCGAGTGTTGAGTTCGGCTCTTTGACTAAAATCTATTCTGCAGCAGGTGAATTCGTGGCCTACAAAGGTCAGATTCAGCACGAAGCTTACGACACCGGCAGCTGCGACATTCCTTATGAAGAGGACGACGCCACAATTCAGGAATACATGAAAGAAAACTGCGTTGCCGGCTATATCTCCAGCGGGATCTATGTCAGTCCGGACTTCAAATTCCACCTGCGTGACGAAAACGCCATCGAAGACTTTGAAGAATAAGAAGCCTGTCAATAAAAGTTTTTTTAAGCGTAAGATCCTGGAACAAAACCGGGGGTCTTAACGGGATCCAAACACTCAAATGTCCTCTTTCAGGTTACAAGATCTGTGCAAAACACACTTTAACCCAAAGAGGATTTTTTATGAAACACCTGATCACCCTTTTCGCTCTTTTGATCTCTGGCCCGGCATTCGCTGACACTCTCAAATGTGAAGGCACTCTGAATTCCGGCACTTATGCCGAATTTGAAATGCCGGCCGCTGGCAACGCCACTTTGGCTTTTGACTATCGTGAGTTTGTCATCGACCTGAGCTGCCAGGGTTATGCCGCTGACATCCCGGTTTATGAGTGTGTGGAAATCATTCCTGGCGGCAACAAGTACGTTGTGCAGTTCGCATTGGGTCTGGGTAAAGCCCACATTGCACAAGAAAGCCATGTTCCCGGCTTCAATATCGACAAGGGCACTTTGATCTGCAAATAGATCGTCAACGAGTGACAGAGTCCATGAAAAAATTTTGACAACACCCTTCCATACTCACTATCTAGTGAGTATGGATTCTCGCCGCTTCTTCCTGATTCTTGTATTTCTTGTTGTTTGTCAGGGTCACTCCACTGAGGCCGCGGGCGGCATTAAGTTTGGCTTCAACTCGAGCAATGCTCCGCCATTACTTTTTCAGTTTGAAAATCAGAACACACCTATTCCCACCGGCGGCTTGATTTACGAAGTCTCCGTCGCCATTGGCGAAGAACTGGGGGGCGACTATTCCATCGTCCGCATCCCCCGCAAGCGCATCGCCACGAACATCATCAACAACAAGATCGATCTGATCTGCCACAACAGTGTGCGCTGGCGCCATCCCTTTGCTGACGGTGCCTTGTGGAGCAAACCCCTGTTCACGCACACCAATGTCCTGGTGGGCCTGACAACTGTTCCCTTCGTCTCACCCGATCAAATAAAGGGCACCATCGGCACCGTGGAAAATTATGTGTACGCGGACCTCGAAGACCGCTTTAAATCCAAGGAGCTGCAAAGAAGTGACAGCCCCACGATCGAAGTCAGCATAAAAAAACTGCTGACCGGAAGGGTGCCCTACATCCTTCTGAGTGACATTGAATACACCTATTTCAAAAGCCTCTATCCCAGCCTGCAAAGAAGCACCTTCGCGCTGGATAAAACTGACATCCAGTGTTCTCTTTCAAAAAAGTCCCGCCTGACTTTAAGTCGTCTGAATCGCGCAATCGATCGCCTGCATGAAAAGCAGGTTTTCAGCAAAATCGTCAAGCGTTACTCTGATCCGGAGACCACTCCCAAACCGGTTTCTTACGGCCTGAACAGCAACGACTCTCCGCCATTCATTCATTTTGACAAAACCTCCGAGGTCGATGGGACCGTGCGCGGCGGAGTCTTTTTTGACATCGCCCTGGAGATCGGAAAAAGAATTCAGCGCCCCATCAACTTCGTGCTGCTTCCGCGGGGACGCCTGGATGCGCGTCTGGCGTCCGGGCAGATAGAGCTGGTCTGCTATGACACCGAGGCCTGGGCTGGGCAATACGCCCAGCAATACCACTGGAGTACCCCGATTTTCCGACAAAGCGATTTCATCGTGGGACATCAGGCGGATCCCAAAGTCGCCAAGATCCGCACGCTCGAGGATTTGAAGGGAAAACGCATCGGGGCGGTCTTGAATTTTGTCTATCCGGCCCTGACACCTTATTTCGAGGATAAGAGTCTGGAGCGCGAAGACGCCGGCTCGGGCGCCGCCAACGTGGAAAAGCTGAGCGTGAAACGTGTGCCACTGATTCTTTTAAACAGCCTGGAATACAGCTATTACAAAAGCAAGGATTCCCGACTGCAGAAAGCCCCGCTGGAAATTGACCCGGTGGATGTGAAGTGCGCCGTTTCAAAGAAGTCCACCCTGAAAATTGAAGAGATCAACCTTGCGATTCAGGATCTGGTGAAAACAGGCCGCATGCAAAAAATATTTGCCCCTTCTTATCGACACTGACAGGAGGACTTATGATCAAGGCTTTCATGCCACTGATGCTGGTAGCGGCGCTGCTGCTGCCAATTCCTGCCGATGCCCAGGGTGAAGCAAAATCCCGGAACTTTCAGTGGCTGCAATTCAATCTATACAAGGGCTTTGAAAATAAAAATCCTTTTGATCAGCAGGACGACACGTACATTGAAATGGAGTTCGGGGGACGCTCGGGTTTTTTGGACTTTTACGGATTCTTTGATGTGTTTGATATTTTTGACTCGCAAGACAGCGACTTTCACAACGGCGACAATCTGTTTTTAAAAACCTTCCCGCGCTTTTCCCTGAATCACATCACCCAAAAAGATCTTTCCTGGGGTCCGGTTCAGGAGTGGTATCTTGCGACCCTGCTGATTGTGGGGGACCGCGCCTTGTTCGAGCAATGCATCGGCCTCGGGGTGGATTTCAAAACCCCATGGACCGGAAAACTCGGTGCAAATCTGATGGCCCGCTATGTCCGGGAAAATTATGGGGCGGTCAACGAACACTCTTGGGATGGCTATTTTTTGGCGGTGAACTGGCTGGCCCCGTTCTATCACTTCGCCAATGACAGCTTCCTGTCTTATCAAGGTTATCTGGATTTCGTTTTTGCGGCTGATGAAATCGGTCAGGAACCAGGTCGCACCGACAGCTCCGTGGCCTGGTACAACGGCTTTTACTGGCATCAGCCGGACTATTCATTGGGCTACGGTTTGAAGTACTACAAGGACTATGCCCAGTTTGCTGACGGTGGCATCGCCGGAGAAACCACCGGCTTCGGGCACTACGTCGTTCTGGGATACAAATTCTGAAAGAGCTAAACTCCCGCGGCCTTGGATTGTCCCTGATCCGCATTGATCCAGGACTGCAGATATTCCGGCATAGCGGGCGCCGTCAGGTTTTCCCCCACCGCCTTCATCAGCTCCGCCGGAGTCACCGTTCCGCCTTTTTTGCTTAGAAACCGCGCGCGAATCATGCCGATGGCAATCAAATCCCCGCGACTGGTGAACTTGTGCTCAAGGTAAAGGTATTTGTCATCCCAGGTGATCAGCCGTGTGTGCAGATGGAACTTCTGAAAGACCTTCAGTGATCTGCGAAAGCGGATGGTTTCTGAAGCGACCACCGGATACCAGCCTTCCGAGGCAATCGCCCCAGCGGCCTGGGCCCGGATCATATAGTCTGTACGCGCCAGATCCTGCAGGGAAAGGTAAATTCCATTGTTCATGTGACGAAGTACATCCAGATCCGTCGGCCATACACGAAAAGGCGTCGCACATTCATCCATGATTCCAACTCGGGAACGGAAGCGGGAAAAAAGCAGGACATGCAAAAGTCGAAACAATAGATTCATTGAAACCTCAGCCCCACAGGCTGCCTAGAGCCTAGCAAGTGGGGCCGTGCAAAGTCAAAACGGACTTAATTCTGCGCCTTCAACAATCCCTGATCGTCAGGCTTCAGGAATTGGAAAACCGGTGTGGTTTTGAACTTGCCCGTGACGTCGCCAATCAGCTCATAGTTTTTGACCAGATTGATCTTCTTCACCGCTGTGCCCTTTTTGAAGTCAAGCTTTGGCAGCTCAACCCAGACAAGATAGGGACTCAAAGTACTTTCATAAAAATAAAGTCCCCGGGTCAGATCCGCCACGGTCCGCCAGCGGGTGGTCGAAATATAAGGGCGAGCCGGATCGGGTGTGCCAAAAGGCTGCGATACATTTCGCAACACACTCAGGACGCCCGCCACCGCCTCCCGATAGTCCTTGGGGTCCGGCAGGTGCTGGGTGTAGTAAGCCGCACGCACAAATCGGTCGGCCGCCTCGGTGGTCCCTGGAAGTTTTTTACTGCCGCCAAATCCCTGATACTGCTTCATGGATTTCAGCTGCTGGTCGAAGGGAGGCGAGTTCGTCATAAAACGATACTCTTTGCCGTGATAGAATTTGGCTTTGCCATCGATATACTCCATCACGACCGAGTCCCCGGTTTTGTCTGACAAGGCCAGATGCACGGTCCCCTGCCGCACTCCGTGGGCCGTGGGCACGCTGGCCATCAAAACCTGGATGGGAGACTTTTCCATTGAAGAAACCGCTTCAGACACTGTGGCAAAGTTATCCAGAAAATACTGCGCCCACATACTGACTGACATCCCCGGCACCTTTTCATCCCGCGTCCCGAAATGGCTTTCCGACAGATACAACAAATTTGCCGTCAGTCCCTTTTCATTCACCCCATCCGCAGTCCCCACATCGTACATCGACAGAATCACACTGCCATACTTGGACGTCCACTTAGCAGAATTCTTGGAGGCCATCCCATCACGCTCCATCCCCCGCGGGAACAACCACATGTTCGAGCCAGTGTCCTCGGACCAATCCATATTACGACCCACAATAACATCCTGGTTTTTCCCGTCCCACAAAATGCGGGTGCACGGATAGGCGGGAACTGCCAAGAGCAGACTTAAAAAAACGGATAACACCTTCATAAAGACGTCTCCTTTTTTAATTGGTTTTGCATAAATTCAACAGATCGTTGCAAGGCTTCCTGACCGGCCGCCGTATCCAGATTGAACTGATATTCATGACCTAAACCCGGGGCATGATCCTGCGCAAAGAACAGTGTCTGCACCGGAACTCCCAAACGGGTGGCGGTTTCAGCCAGGGCTCTGGATTGCCCCAGCAGCGGGTCTGCATTTCCGGCAGAGACAAACATCGCCGGAAAATCCCGGGTCATATTCTGCAGGACCGAGAACTCTTTCATCCGTTCATCCTTGAGAAAGTCCTTGGTCCCGAAGTAGGACCAAAACACAGTATTCAAAAATCCACCAAAGGAACCTTCAAAGTTGACCAGCGTGGGATCATAGGCACCACAGTACAGCAGCAGACCTTTCAGTTTTTCTTTTGCCAAAGTCGGCAGCATTTCCATTTGCTCGGCGTACGTCGGAGATGTCAGAATGTTGGCCGTTTGTGCGACCAATTGGGCGCCGGCAGAATCTCCGGCCAAAAAGACCCGGGTGGAGTCGGCATGATAGTCAGAGGCATTTTCGTCAATAAAAGAAAGCGCCAGTAGAATCTGGCGAAGAGGTGTGGGATATTGAAACTCGGGTGCTATTGAATATCCGACAGAGGCCACCACAAATCCGCGCGAGGCCAGGATCCGGGCATAGTTGCCAACATCCGCCTTGTCCCCCGAAATCCAGGCGCCCCCATGAACCCAGACGATCAAAGGCAGCAATGATCCCTGGGCTTCTGCTTCAGTCGGAAAATAGAAATCCACAAAGGCGTCTTTGTCGAAGGGATCATAAGAGACATCAAGTCTTTGACTTATATTGGTGGGAAGATGCTTGGCCAGCACCGCAGAGGCCTCTTCGGCGCCTTCATCAAAGAGCCAGCGAATCACCATGGCCTTCGGCCATGGTGTTATTTGCATGGTGATCCAGCTGGCTCCAGCCAGCACAGCAACCAGGACAACCAGGACCAGCAGAGTCTTTTTTCCCATCCCTTCACAATATAAGGGCGACTATACTGGGTCCATTTGTGTTTCAACCGCTTAGAAGCCGTCGGTGGTGCCCACTTTGGCGCGCGGATCTTCATCTGTGTCAAATGGAATGACTGCTGCGGCCGGTGCGGGCGCTGCCTTCTTCGGCGGCGGTGTGAACTTCATCACCTTCGCCGATTTTACCTCAGGTTTTTTTGCAGGCTTGGCAGATGGCATACGCGCCGGTGCTTCGGCCTTCGCCTCAACCTCTGTTGATCCGGTCACAAAGTTGCTCAATTCACGAACCATGATCTGCATTTGCTCGGACTGAGAGGAAATCTCTTCAGACGTCGCCGCGATCTCTTCAGAAGAAGCCGCATTGGACTGAGAACTTTGATCCAGCTGGTTCATGGCCTTATTGATCTGCTGAATGCCCGTTGTCTGCTCGGCGCTGGCTGCGGAAATCTCGTTATTCAGATCCGCCACCTTTTTGATCGAGTTCACGATGTTATTTAAAACATCGCCGGACTTGTCGGCAATATGGGTTCCATTTTCGATTTTTTCCACCGAGTCCTTGATCAAGGAAGTGATATCCTTGGCCGCCGACGCGGATCTTTGTGCCAATGAACGAACCGCCTCCGCGACAACCGCAAAGCCTTTCCCCTGCTCGCCAGCACGTGCCGCCTCGACGGCCGCATTCAGCGCCAGCAAGTTCGTCTGGAAGGCGATATCGTCAATGACGTTGATGATCTCTTCGATCTTTTTGGAGGACTGGGAAATATCGTGCATGGACTCCACAAGATTTTTGATCTCGCGCTCACCGTCCTCGGCCGCCGCGCGGGAGGATTGGGAAAGTGACGCCGCTTGTTTGGCGTTGTCAGAGTTCATCTTCACCATGGAAGTCATTTCTTCCAACGAAGCCACTGTTTCTTCCAAGGAAGCCGCTGCAGACGTGGAGGACTGGGACAACCCCTGGCCCGCCAATGTCAATTGTGTGATGGCTTCATTCACCTGATGACCGGCACCGGACAAACGGGAAACCGTGTTGCTCACCGTGCGGCTCAAAGCCATACCGATAAACATCAAAAGACCAAACACCAAAAACGCTGACACGCCACCAATGACCGCCAGCATGATCAAGCCCTTTTGAGTCTCGGCTTTTTGCAGAATATTGTTGGTTCCGGCAAGCTTCTCATACATTGCCACAACCTCGCCCGCGACTTTTTTGATCACAGTGGAATGCTTCAGATAAGTGCCTTCGGTCATCTGTTCGCGCAACTTATCAAAGTCCGCGTCCGGCTTTTCCAGTGCCGAGATCAGGCGCTCCACTTCCTGCGCATAGTCGGCATTCAACTTTCTTGCCGGCTCATACATTTCGGCTTCACCTGGCTGGAAGGAGGCCGCCTCATAGACTGCAATGGCGTCTTTATATTCCTTGATGGCCGTTTTGGCTTTGCTGACATAACTTTCGCGATGCTTCGGCACATCTTTATTGGCCAAAGCACCCCACAGATACTGACCAATGCGCGCACGGCTGCCTTCAACCTCGCCCATCGCTTTCATGTTCGGAATGATATTGACATAGGCGTCGTTCAACATCGAACCCATGATATTAATATCTTTATAGGCCACCCAACCAAGAGCTGCAAAGCCCGCCATCGGGATCAGAGCGCACACAAAGAGCTTGCCTTTAATTCCTTTGAACCAAGAACTGATTGCCATAATTTTTTTGAAACCTCTGAAAGAGTTGATTTATAAGATTCTCTCTTCTTTCGGAGGAAAACAGGACCACCTGAAGGACTTGGACGAAATTGTAAAGTTGGGACAGTTCTCTGAATTAACTCACATCTGGTTCATCTCAAGTTGAACCGTTCCCCAGAGCATAGACAAATGACAGCGAACGAAAGTTGGATCCCATGCGAATTCTAGCGGATGGGAAGAATGCGGATCTGGCCCGGCATACGCACGATGCGCACCAAAGACAGGTCCTTTTTCAGCACACTCGGGGTGCCGTTTTGCTGATTCATTTCAGCGTTCACTTCCTCTTGAATCACAACCATATAAGTCGCTTCAAAGATATGACCTGTCCCCGCGTGACGGAAGCCCACAAAGTAAGTGTACTGAGCCCCGGCGCTCATCCAGCCGCCACGTGCAAACGAGGTTTGTACAGGATCCGTGAACTCCACAGAGCCACAATCCTCAATCCAGCTGTCATAGCGTTGGGCGGAGGGATCACAGTTTTCTTTTTCAAGTTCATCTCGCAGACTTGCCAAACGTGTATTTGGGTCCTCTAAAAGCATTTTCATGAACTTTTCGTTTTCTTCCCCATCGACAAACATGGCGGCCTGAACTCCTTGCCCTTCATCGGTGACGATTTTGACCACAGCCCTTTCCGTATCTACTTTTGTAAACTGGCGGCTTTCTGCGGCAAAAACGGCGGAAGAAAAGACAAAAGAACCCAAAATGGACAGTGCAATCCATGCTTTCATTAAAAGAACTCCTTGTTGTGAGACACAAGGGATAGTGCAGAACTTTTCTTGAGACAAATTAACATGCCTTCATTAACGGACTGTCATGTGGTAGCTTCGCTTCATGACCCAACTTAAAGAGCGTTTGCTAAAATACTATGAAGAAAACGAAATCAAAGTCGATATCGCCTTTTTTCTGGGCGGCTTCTTCTTTGATATTCTGACCCTTTCGGCCATTGATGACCTCTGGGGTATTTCCCAACAGATCATCTATCTGCTGATTTTGGGCTCGGTGCTATATTATGACTTTCTGTTCACTCACGGCCTTTTCCAGCCGTCCCGTCGCCTGGAAAAAATCTGGAATTACCGGCAGCTGATCGTGCACTTCCTGCTGGGAAGCCTGCTCAGCGTGTATTCGCTGTTCTTCCTAAAAAGTGCGTCGCTGTTTTCTTCGGTGATCTTTGTCGCCCTTCTGATGGGCTTGATGGTGGCTAACGAATTGAAAAGGGTTCAGCGCAGCGAGATCAACATCAAAATCGGCCTGTATGTGATCTGCGTATTTTCGTTCTTTTCCATGACCATTCCGGTGATCCTGGGCTTTGTCGGCCTGTTCCCGTTCCTGCTGTCGATTGCCTTTACCGGTGTGGCGATCTATGGGGCCTTCCTGCTGCTGAAAAGAAAAATTCAGGATCAGCGCACCCTGCAAAAGTCCCTGCTGCTTCCCGGAGCCACGATCCTGGTTCTGTTTCTGGCATTCTATCTTGTTGGCTGGATTCCGCCGGTGCCCCTGTCGATCCAAAACATGGGTATCTATCACAGCGTGGAAAAATCCGAGGGCAAATACATCTTGTCCCACGAACAGGCTTCGTGGCAATTCTGGCGCCGCGGGGATCAGGAGTTCTATGCGGAACCCGGCGACACTGTTTATTTCTTTGCCGAGATCTTTTCCCCGGCAAGATTCAGTGATTCCGTGATTCTGCACTGGTACTTCAAGGACCCGGTCCGGGGCTGGCAAACCACCGACAAGATCCCGATGAGCATCACCGGAGGCCGCAAGAACGGCTATCGCGGTTTCGCCTCAAAGCAAAACTATTCTGCCGGAGACTGGCGAATCAGCGTGGAAACCACCGACGGCCGCGAAATCGGACGCATCTATTTCAAAGTAATTAAGCTTGAATCAAACAACCCGGAACGGGTCTTTTACAAAGACATCTACTAAAAAAGAAAGACCGCCGGGGGAAGGCGGTCTTTCGGGGGATGAAACTATTGATTTACTCTTACCAACCGGACTTCAAAGTTTTCCTGGGAGGGGCTGTTTTGAAGTTGTTCCTGGGCCTTGTCGTTGGCGGCAATCGCCACTTCTGAGCTGTTCAGAATTCTGAGCAGCCTTTTGCGCAGAATCTTTTCGCTGATCGAGGCTTCCTTGATCATTTCGTTGAATCCCTGAACCTCGGCTTGGGATAACGAAGCAGACATTAAAATCAGTGAAATTATTAAGAAGCGCATCCGTGCCCTCCTGTTCCTATTTATAGGAAACAAGCAGGGCTTCGGTCGGTTAAATTATTATTTAGAAGCCTCTGGCGGGTGCTGGGGATCAATATAAGTCTTTTCGGCGTCCTCTTTAAGGACCTGTGCCAGCTGCTGGGCGGCCTGGCGGGAAACGTCGATAAAGGTCTTTTGATCGTGACGGACTTTGAACTGCTCCTGCAGCATCAGTTCATCATGCAGACGGAAGCGTTCAATGATCTCATGGGCGCGTTTGGCCGGTGTGCCCATCTCTACCAGCAGCTGCTCGGAAAGGGCAATACTGGAATCTATCGTTTCACGGCGGACCTGGGTGACCCCGGCCGCCATCAGGTCAAACGTGTGCTGACGGTTTCGGGAACGGGCAAAGACCTTCACATGCGGATAATCTTCGTGCAGAATCCGGGCGATATTGTTGGAGGTCTCGACATCATCCACGGCCAGCACAAAGTACTTGGCATTTTTGATGCCCGCCGCCTCAAGAATTTCCGGTCGTGAGGCATCGCCATAATAGACCTTATTGCCAAAACGACGAAGCAGGTCGATCTGTTCAGTGTCATGTTCAATCGCGGTGAATTTTACATCTTGGGTGCGCAGAATACGGCCAAAGATCTGACCGACCCGGCCGAAGCCGGCAATGATCACCGCGTTCCCGTTGTCAGCTTCGTCGATCTGATCATACTGCGGTCCTGCGCCAGGACGTTTGCAGGCGATCATGGCCTGAATCTTTTCATTTAGGACGATGATGATGGGGCTTGCGATCATGGAAAGCGTCACCACCAAAGTGAATCTTTGAGTCCATTCCGGTGAAAGCACTTGCGCACTTTGCCCCACGCCAAAGATCACGAAAGCGAACTCCCCGCCCTGCACCAGATACACAGCCAGATTATTGGAGGCCGGACGGTGCAGCTTCATCACACGGCCGACGCCGTAAATCAGGAACCCTTTCAGAACCATGTAACCCACGGTGATCCCCAGAATCAGGCCGGGATTTTCAACCAGTAAAGACAGCTTGACGGACATACCGACGGAGACAAAGAACAGACCCATCAGTAAACCCTTGAAAGGTTCAAGGTCGGCTTCCAGCTCATGACGGTATTCTGATTCTGAAAGCAGCACCCCAGCCAGGAACGCCCCAAGCGCCATAGACAAGCCCACACTTTCCATCAGGAAAGCCACCCCGATCACGGTCAGTAAAGTGACACCCGTGAAAAGCTCACGGCTGCGGGTCTCAGCCACCACCTGCAGAAATCTTCCCATCAGCAGACGGCTGCCCAAAGCCAGTCCGATAAAGATCGCCAAAGCCCCGCCCCAGTTCACTTCGCGGGTGCTGGCTGTCACCAGCCCCAGACTTGGAATCACCGCCAACGCCGGGATGGCCACCACGTCCTGCATTAAAAGGATCGCAAAAGAGGCCCGGCCAAATTCCGTGTTCAGAACTTTTCTTTCAGACAGACTTTGCAGAGCAAACGCGGTTGAAGACAGTGAAAGAGCAAACCCCACCACCGCAGCACTGGCCCAGGAAATTCCCAGCTGATGTCCCGCTAAAGTGAAAACCACGGTACAAACCAGGATCTGCAAGCCGCCAAAACCCAACAGAGTTTTTCGCAAGCCCCACAGCTTTTTGGGTTGCAGCTCAAGACCAATAATAAAGAGCAGAAAGACCACGCCAAATTCGGCAATGGTTTGCACAAAATGAAAGTCTGAAATCAATCCCCAGCCCAGAGGCCCAATCAAAATACCGGCAGCCAGGTAACCCAGAATAGTTCCCAAGCCCAGCTTTTGAAACAATGAAACCAGAACGACGGAAAAACCCAGGAACGCGAGAATCTGCAACAGTTGCTCATGTAAAATCATGCTAACGAAGGTACCAAGCGGTTTTGATCCCGGCAAGAATCCTGTGACAAGCCGGGAACGATCTTTTAGTCTGAGGCCTATGACAAAGAAAACTGCAGGCATTTGGTTTATTTTTATCACCGTGACTTTGGACATGATCGGACTGGGCTTGGTGATCCCGTCGCTTCCGGATATCATGCGTCGTTTTGTTTCCAGTGAAACCTCGGTCACTGAATACTTCGGCTATTTCATTTCAATCTATGCGCTGATGCAATTTTTGGCGTCACCGCTTTTGGGGGCCCTGTCAGACCGCTTTGGTCGCCGTTCGGTCCTTTTGATTTCACTATTGGTGGCGGGCTTTGACTATATCCTGATGGCCTATGCCCCCACTCTTGAAATTCTTTTTGCCGGACGAATCATCGCCGGTTTGACCGGAGCCAACATCACCGTGGCGATGGCCTATATTGCCGACGTCAGCAACGATGAAAACCGCTCTGCCAACTTCGGCATGGTCGGTGCCGCCTTCGGCCTGGGCTTTATCATTGGACCGGCTATCGGGGGACTGCTGGGGCACTTGGGACCAGAATATCCGTTCCTGGTGGCAGCAGCCCTGAACCTGCTTAATTTCTTCTTTGGATTGTTCATTCTGCCGGAATCGCTGCCGAAAAACCTGCGACGTAAAATCGACTTGCGCCGCACGAACCCGCTTTATTCCCTGCTGGGGGTTTTGCGTTCTAAACATCTGCTGGCTCTTTTGCTGGTTTACTTCTTCTTCCAGCTGGCAGGTCAAACGCACCCATCCATCTGGACACTTTACACGGAAACACGCTACGGATGGACCACAGCGCAGGTTGGTTTGTCTTTGGCGGTGGTCGGACTGCTGTCGGCCCTAGCCCAGGGCTGGCTGACTCGACTGGTGATTCCAAAATTTGGTGAACATCGCACCGTGGTGATCGGGGCCTTTGGTTATGCCGTTTCCTTTATCTTCTACGGTATGGCCACCGAAGGCTGGATGATGTATGCGATTCTGATTCTGTCAGCGGTGTTCTGGACTTCACCTCCGGCGCTGCAATCACTGATCAGTCACAAAACGCCGCCGCAGGAGCAAGGCGAACTGCAGGGTTCGTTGGTCAGTCTGTCCAGCCTGGCCGCAATCATCACACCGCTGGTAACAACCAAACTGTTCGCACATTTCTCTTCAGGTAATCCGGGAACTCTCTACCTCCCGGGGGCACCGTATTACTTCGGTGCGCTGATTTGCTTTGTATCATGGGCCATCATGTACCGCCGCAAAGCCTAACCAGAGATTTGCTAACTTTCTCGATCCGCTTTCATCAAATCTTAACCTCTCGTTTCTGTGGCATCCATGCTATGCTCAGTAAATCGGGAGGTCGATATCTACCACGGCGAACGCTTTAACAGCATCACTCACTTGGTTGGCGCCGCGCTTTCGGTGGCTGGCACTTCCGTGCTGATCACCCTGGCCACGGTCACCGGAGACATCTGGAAGATCGTCGCCACCAGCGTTTATGGCGGCATGCTGGTTTTGCTCTACACCATCTCGACCCTGTATCACAGCTTTCAGGGACGCTCGAAACAGATCTTTCAAAAACTGGATCACATCGCCATCTATCTTTTGATCGCCGGCACTTACACTCCCTTCACTCTGATCACTTTGCGTGGTCCGTGGGGTTGGTGGCTGTTTGGTATCAACTGGACGCTGGCACTTGTGGGAATCACCTACGAACTGACGTTGTCACATCGCACGCGTGTGCCTTCGATGATTATTTATGTTCTGATGGGATGGCTGGTCGTGGTCGCGATGAAACCACTGACGGCGGCATTGCCATCAGCCGGGATTTTCTGGTTGGCGTTGGGTGGACTGCTGTACACTGGCGGCATCGGATTCTTTTTGTATGATGAAAAGGTCAAACACTTCCATGGTATTTGGCATCTGTTCGTTCTGGGTGGAAGTGCGTGTCAGTACTTCTGCATTCTCTTCTATCTGATTTAAGTGTCACATTGACCCTGAACGGGCTGGCACTGTCTTTGAAATATTTTCCTGCGTGAACCAATAACGGAGGAAAAATGAAACCACTAATGACTTTCGCAATGATCTGTCTGTTCTCGATGAACGTGTTTGCCGCCAGTATCTTTGACTGGGTGAAGCCCGACCGTCCAGGAGACCGCCCTGGCTATGGACGCCCGCAAGTCAGTTGTTCGGCCAGCGATGATGGCTGGGAGGAACATTGGAGCGGACACCGTGATTGTCGGGAGTGTTTGAAAAAACACGGCAACTGTATCGAAACTTGTTCTGCCAAATATTATGCCTGTACTGCCGAAGGTGTCGACTATCGCGGTTATCGCATGACGATCGAAAGCCGTGGCAACACTCAGTACGCTGCTGAACGCGAGGCCATTGACCGCTGCCACTACCGCTACAGCAACTGCCGCATCACGTCCTGCAATGAAAAGAACGAGACCGTGTCGCGCAGATCTTGCCGCTAGTTCTTTTTTCCGGTTATCTTGAGGGAGTCATGAGCTCCCTCAAAGAATCTCTTTATTCCGCCATCAATGTGACCATGCCCCTGGATCTTTCCACGCAACTGGGCCGCCATGCCTGCGTGGCTCTGATCCTGCGCGGGAATTCTTTGGAAAATCTGGAACTGGGTTATATCCAGCGGGCTTTCAGTGATTCCGACCGCTGGTCAGGTCAACTGGCTTTTCCCGGGGGCAAGCGTGAAGACAGCGACAAAACGGATCTGGATGCGGCCCTTCGTGAAACGCTGGAAGAAGTCGGCATTGATCTGACCAACCCGGAGCTGCTGGGTCGCCTGAATGATATTCAGGCCCGCAAAGCCGGAACCATGCTGGATTTTTACATCCGCCCGTTTGTGTTTTTCACCGAACGAAATTTTAATATTGTGCTGGATAAAACCGAAGTGGCGGACTTTTTCTGGGTTCCGCTCAAAGAAATTCAAAATCCGCAAAGAGTGACCACCTATCGCCTGCAGCGGGAAAATATCGGCCTTGAACTTCCTGCCGTGTATCTGGATCGTGAGCCGCCACTGTGGGGATTGTCGTACATGATGACCCTGAATCTGCTCGAAGTTCTGGCAGCCGCGAACAAATAACCATCAAATTGTCTCACCACTGATCGTCAAAAAGAACGACACCCCTTTTTTCGCTCGCACAGCGGCGCTTTTCACGTCTCACGATTGGACGACGTTCATTTTTTTCCAGAATTTAAAAAAAGTCGCTCAACTATCCAAAGGTCTGGCCGATAAGTTTTATGAACCTCGGGTTAGGTTCTGCGAAAGGAGCCTTGAATGGCTAAAAAGCATGTCGTACGTAAGGAATATATCTGGAACCGGGAGATTCGTGAATTGGCTCTCCTGACAGAGACGGGTCCACCTTAAGTGACAAGATCAGATTTTTGATTGGTGATTAAATAAAAAAACCAGAGCGAATAAGGCGCCCTGGTTTTTTTGTTTTTTAAATGCCGTCTGAAACTACAGGATCGAGAAGATCGTGGAGAAGCTCAGAGTCGTGGACTCTGTACGAGCATCCTTAGGGTAGTAATTCAGGTAAGGTGCAAAGTAGATGTCACGAGAGAACGCATAACCCATGCCCACACGGCCGCTCAGGGTTTTGTTCAGCAAATCCATCTCGCCGTCACGGTAACGTGGATTCCAGAAGTTCATCGCCACAGAAGTGTAAACGTTCAGCTTGTCAGAGAAGTTGTATTTCACCTGTGGGTAGAAACCCAGGTGGTAACGGGAAGCTTTGCCGTCTTTGGGCTCATAACCGCGCTCATACAGGAACACACTCAGGCCCGTATCCAGACCCACGGCCACACCGGAAGACCCGATGTTGTAAACCAGAGAGTTGTCGTAAGAAAGAGAAGAGTACTGACCCACTTCACGGAAGTTTGGAACCGTGGTCAGGGAAGCACCGTAAGAGTTACGAACCTGAACATCACCCAAACGCGCGTTGCGGTCATAGCTGATGAATGGAGTTTTAACATCCGTGCGCTCAGCACCCTGGAATGGAGTCAGAACGTTGATGCCCGTCCCCGCGCTGATCGCTGCTTTGGAATCCAAACGGTAACGACCGCTGATGGAACCGCTCAGGGAAACCTGATTCACACCGATGGAACCATCTGGATTTGGCTGAAGTTTGCTGTCAAGGTCGCCAATTGGAGGACCGAAGTAAGACAAAGAGAATTTCAAAGAATAACGGGACAAGGAACCGGATTCCGCTTTCAACTTGGAATCAGTGATGTCTTTGTCGTCTTCGAATTTTTTGTTTTTCAGAACATCACCCACAGAAGTGGTTGTTTTCTGAGTTCCGGATTCCACAGATGGAGTGGAAAGAGTGGTAGAAGAAGTCTGAGCGTTGGCTGCCAACGAAAGACCCAGCACAGCTGCGAACAAAAGCCCTTTAGTCATTAAATCCCCCAAAGTTTCGGCAGGTTGTACCTGCCCAAGGGGGAAAAGGAAAGTCATGCTTTTGTTATGGAACGGGGCGGGTAGTTTTTTCTAAAATCCCTCACGTAAGTTATAGAGCACCTGGGGCAGAGATTCGACCACATCGGACGCCGTCATGCTTAACAGATCCCTTTTACGCGACTTCCACAGGTTCGCGGTGGCTCCATGGACATAGGCCCCCAACAGCGCTGCCCTTAAAGCAGGCACCTTTTGTGCCCTCAAAGCCGTTATAATCCCCGCCAGCACATCCCCGGTTCCGGATTTCGCCAAAGCGGCGTTTCCGGTGGAGATCCCATAAACCCGGTTGGGGCCGGCCACCAAAGTCTGCGGGCCTTTGAGCAAAACCACACAGCCCATCATCTCCTGCGCAACACGCACAAATCCGTAGCGGTTGGCGGCGATTTCTTCGGCCTCCACCCCCAGGCAGCGCGCCAGTTCCCCGGTGTGGGGCGTGACAATCCAGGTTGCGGGCAGCGGAAACAGATCCTGTTCCGCACAGACCGTCAGAGCATCGGCATCCAGCACCACCCGTTCGACCTTGCGGGCCTTCAATTCGCGAATCACCTCAGCAGTGAACGGAGTGACTCCAAAACCCGGACCACACAAAAGCGCATCGAATTTTTGCTGCTGCCAAGAGTCTTTCTTAAGATCCAAAACCAAAAAATCCGGATTTTCCAAAGATGAAACCGTCACCCCTTGCGGGGCCAGCATCACATAGCCACTGCCCATGCGCAAAGCCCCACGGGCGGCCAAAATCCCGGCCCCGGGGTACTGGGCACTTCCCGCCAGCAAAAGACTGCGGCCCCTTGTGGCTTTATTATCATGGGCGCTGACGGCAGGTAAAAGTTTCCGCGCGGTTGATTTCTTCAGGATGCGAACGGGATCATTGGCTTTTTCCATAAACCTTAGTGTATAAACCAAATCCATGATCGTAAAGACAGAAGCCGACCTGGAAGGTCTTAAAAAAATCGGGAAAATCGTCGCCAACTGCCTGCAGTACATGGCCCGCAAAATGGAACCCGGAATGAGCACCAAAGAGCTGGATCAGCTGGGCGGCACTTATTTGGAATTGCATGGAGCCAAATCCGGCCCCATGGCAACGTACAACTTCCCTGGCTACAACTGCATCAGCCTGAATCACGAAGTCGCCCACGGCGTGCCCTCTGACAAGAAGATCATCAAAGCCGGTGACCTGATCAACATCGACGTATCGGCCGAATTTGGAGGCTACTTCGCTGACAACGGCGGCTCTTTCATCGTGCCTCCGGGAAAGAAATCGGACGAAGAACTTTTGAAGGTCACCCGTCTGGCGCTCGACACAGCGATCAAGGCTGTGAAAGCCGGCGAGCTGATCAATGTGATCGGCTACAACATCGAAAAAGTCGCAAAGTCCCACGGTTACACCGTTATTGAAAACCTGGGCAGTCATGGTGTGGGCCGCGGCCTGCACGAAGAACCAAAATTCATCGCGGGTTATTACGACAAGACGGACAAACGCAAACTGAAAGACGGCCATGTCATCACCATCGAGCCATTTGTCTCCACCGGCGCAAGATTCGTCGATGAAGAACCCGACAACTGGACACTGGTGGCCGGCAAAGAACATCGCACCGCCCAGTTTGAACACACGATGGTGGTTCTAAAGGACCGCGCCCTGATCGTGACCATTCCTGATTCTGTTTAAATACACGAGGGCTTTCTTTGCAGAGAGCCTTTTAAAAGTTCTAAGATTTTCTCCTCACCCTTAGGAGACCTTATGAACAAACGCATCGCCGCTCTGACCGTGGCTTTGATGGCCACCCCCATCGCACAAGCCGCATCCCCTTCCGCAGGATTCAAAATAGAATCCAACATCACTCTGACTTTGGCTGAAGAGGCCGCCAAAGAAGCTGTCGCCAACTGCGCAACCAAGGGCTATCAAGTGGCCGCTACCGTCGTCGATAAGGCAGGCGACGTTAAAGCGATGTTTCGCGCCGATGGCGCGGGCCCTCATACCGTCGATGCCAGCCGTCGAAAAGCCTACACTTCCGCTTCTGCAAAGAACGGAACCTCTGCAATGCTTGCAACATCTCAAAGCAATCCTGCCGCCCAGAATCTTGGCGCCATTGACGGATTCCTATTGCTCGGCGGGGGCCTTCCCATTCGAGCTGGCAGTATCGTCATTGGTGCTATTGGCGTGGGTGGTGCTCCAGGCGGTCCTTTGGACGACCAGTGCGCTCAAGCTGGAATCGACAAAATCAAGGATCGACTAGGAAATTGAAACACAAGATTCCGCGACACACTGCCGAAAGGCTTTGAGCCGGGGGAAAAAGGTGAAAGGCTGATGACGTTCCAAAATAATCGGAGGACTGTATGAAACTGTTTTTTGCTATCGCTTCTTTGCTAGTGGCTTTCTCTGCTCAAGCTTCTGACCGTAAAGTCGGAAATATCATCGCTGTTGAAAGAGAAATCTCTGACCTGTACAACACCTGCTTGAAAAACGTATCCGGCGCGACGGACAAACCTCAGAGCTTCTTTTCTTGCGCATTCAAATTCACCACTGATGGTGAACTGCCAGTGACCAAAGGTCGCGTACTGAAACTGATGGACGACCGTTGCCAGGTTGTGGGTGAGGCGATGAACGGAGCTGTGCTGATCACTTTCGCTGGCACCAAATCCCCGTCTTCTTTTGAAACTTCCCGTGCGTGTCTGGAAAGATCTCTGAGCCACAAAGACTTCATCAAAGTGATCGTCTACACTTTGGAGTAGAGGCTCAACACGATTCTCATTTCGTTTGCAGGAAGAAGTGATTCAACACTTCTTCCTTTTTTTTTGCTCTTGTTCAACTCGACTGAGTGCGATCTCACCGGAAAAGGCGAGAGACCTTTTGCTTTTTTTGCGTCCTTTTGCTTGCCTCATCTTAGCCCCCTAATTAAAATGATAAGGAAGCTTTAGTATGCTTGCTGACAGTTCTAGGAGATCCCATGGCAAAGTTGTTCCTTACTGAAATTCCTCCCCGCGAAACCATCCAAGAAGAGGCACGCACTATGTTTCCGCAGGTGAATCCCGAGTCTTGGTATTCACACATACTGTTGCGTAAGGTCACCACGGAGTTTGAAATCAATCTGGATAAATTCTTTTCCCAGTACAATTTGTCTTCCGGCCGTTTCACATTGATGATTCTGCTGAACAAATATGTGGATGGCCTGATGCCTTCTGAACTCGCGCAAATGGTTGGTGTCACACAGGCCACAATTTCAGGACTGATCAATAGCCTGGAAAAAGTTGAAGTTGTGCAAAGAACCACGCACGAAAAAGACGGCCGCTCTTACGTGATCAAGCTGACTGAAAAAGGCAAAAAGATGACCGGCGAGATTCTTCCAGAATACCAAACCCGCATCAATAAATTCTGGAGCGAATTCCCTTCAGAAGAAAAAACCCAGATCAACGGCTATTTCGAAAGACTGATCAAACAAATGAAAGAAATCGGCCAAAAACCCACCGCCGAATAAAACAAAAAAGCCCGCTTAAAACAGCGGGCTTTTTCGTTTTCACAATTCCAATTTCCAATATCTAATTTCCAGTGACTACTCGCCAGCCATTGTACAGCTGATGATATTGTCCAGAGTGAAACCCGACGTGTTCTGGAACGGACCGAAGTGGTTGTAGGATCTGCCCACGGACATGTGCGGGCTCACGCAACGCTCTGCCGGTGCTTTCAAAGAGCCGTTGGATTTCACGTTGTACGGGTGTGTGTTCTTGGAACTTGTCGCATTCACCTGAACCGCGAAGCTGCCCGTGACTTTCGCTGCCGCACAGAAGGCATTGAAGGTCTGCAAAGAACTTCCCAACACACGGATCAACTCTGACTGGGAGGCATTCGTTTTGATACCGCACTTAGGATACAGTTGATTCCATTCACGGATACAAGCCTGGATGTTACCGCCTGCGTCCGGAGTGAACTGGAACAGACCAATGTTCAAGCGGGATTCCGCTGGCTGGTTTGGATCTTCATAGAAGTTCACACCTGCCGGACGGCGATAACCGGAAGGACCGTACTTGTCAGCGACCCTTTGGGCTTTTGCCGTGTCGGCCGTCGTCAAAGATTCCATATAAGACAAACACATCATGAACTTCGACCACAATTTGGAAGCCTTCACGTAACCTTCGCGGTTGCCGGACAAAGCTTCTCGACGATAACCATTCATCAGGTTTGTGAAGTCATTGATTTTTTTGATCGTTGCCGCACTTGGAATGTTTTTACCCGCAAAGGTCGTGTTCAAAGTGGAAGACGTCACGTTGCACAGAGGATGTGAAATCAAACTGTTTGGCAGATACGTATTTACGTCTTTATTCAGATTGAAATAAGAAGCCACATAACCCAGTTGCGCTTTGCTCGGCTGCATCTTCAGCTCAACCGCGTAGGCAATACGATCAGCGAAGCGATCATTAGTGTCCAGGTTCGTGTCACATTTATCTGTGGCATGAGCCTCCTGGGCATTACGCACCGGCAGCAGCTCTCTGTAGTTGCTGTATCTTGTGTCCACCACACCACCCACCGGATAAGCAACTTCCGAAAAGACATTGAAACCTTCCGGAGTGATGGAATCTGTCACCGCTGCTGGTTCACGAACCGGCGGGGTCGTCGTTGGCGGAGTCGTGCTCGGTGGAGTTGTTGTCGGAGGCGTCGTTGCTGGAGGAGTTGTGCCTGCGTTGCTGCCACCGCCGGAGTTCACCGGCTTCTTCGCCATGGCGAAGGTCGTGGAGGAAACAGTTGTAGTTACTAGAAGAGCCATCAGGATGTTGGTTGTGCTTTTTTGTGTTTTCATACCTCCTAGATCGGAGATAGGTCGCGCGACTAAAGGCGTTCTGGACCATTTTTAGGTCCAGTTTTCAGGATCTTGGTAAAGTCTGGAAAAACTGAAAAATTAATTAACAGACACGCTCTGGACCTAGGACCGTACTTTGGGTTTAAGAACTGTCAATGGACCACCGATAATAAAGGGGTAGGTAAACAACAAAAAGGGAGTCTCAATATGAGTCAAAAATATGATGTACCGAACCTCTTTAATTTCCTTCTGCACACTCCAGAGGGCGGTCTCAGAAAAATGCTCGTGGACAACAAGCCGTTCACTGAAGCGCACTTTAATCTGATGATGAAAGTGGTTCGCGCGTGCAACGAATCCCAGTTCACTGAACACTTTGAAAAACAGGATTTCCCCAAAGTGAAAATGGGTCCTGCGGATGTAAAACTAAAAGAGAAGTTCTGGGCAGACTGCATGGTTGTTTGGGATAACCGTGGACTTCTGACTCCGGCTGTGGCAACTAAGGCGGCATGATCGCATATCTTGCCCCGGAAAAATTTCTGCCTGATCTTCTGGAAGAACTTAAATACGTAAAATCAGTTCACGGAAATCTGGTACTTACTGATGGGCCCCTGCAGAATCCTGTATGGGCCCAAAATATTTGGCTTGATGCCCAAATCATTCCTTTTGAATCCATCACCCAGGCCGCCAAGGCATTAAAGGCCCTAGGCAAACTGTGGGCCCCCTACACCATTGAAAATCACCGTCGTGCCCAACTGATTCAGGACCAGCTCCCGAAACTGCGCCCGCGCGTGATCAACTTTCTGGATCCACTTCCGGACAACAATCTGGGTGCCTGGATGCTGCTGGATAAAAACACGCTTTTGGCATCGCCAACCACGAACTCGCCGTTTCCATTAGGGGACGTTCAGTTCAATGAAGACAAAAAGAATCCTCCATCTCGGGCGTACCTGAAACTGTGGGAACTTTTCACCGTTTATGGTATCAAACCCAAAAAAGGCCAGAGGGTTGTGGACTTTGGCAGCTGCCCGGGGGGCTGGACATGGGTGCTGCAAACCGTGGGTTGTGAGGTCGTCAGTATCGACCGCGCCCCGCTGGAGCCGCACATCGCCGCTTTGCCTGGCGTGAAGTTCATGAAGACCAATGCCTTTAACGTGAAGCCCGAGGACATTGGGGCCATTGATTGGTTCTTCTCGGACATCATCTGCTATCCCGAGAAATTGCTCGAGTTGGTTCAAAATTGGCAAGCTTCAGGACTTTGCTCAAACTTCGTTTGCACGATAAAATTCCAAGGTAAGACCGACTACGAGACTTTGAAAAAGTTTCTGGCGCTCGAGAATGTACGTATACAGCACTTGCACCACAATAAGCACGAGGTCACGGTATGGATCAAAGCACCTTCAAGCTCATAGCGCGCGCTGACGAAAGAGCGAAACTTTGGGATGATATGGCCAAAGCCCGCGGCGAGTTTCTGTGCAAGGGCACGGAAGACTCTATCTGTAAGTTGCGTGTGGTGTTGTTCAATTCCAAACACCAGGCTTTGGAGTGCACTTTTGAATCGCCAACCCAAATGAAGGATCAGGAAGAATACCTGGGTCACTTTTTCTTAGGTGGTGAAAAATATTACTTCCAATCCAAAGCCCAAGTTGTCAACGGCAAGGTTCTGATTCCAGTTCCACAGGAGCTGTATCATCTGCAACGCCGCCAAAACTATCGCGTGCGCATCCCGGATGGATATCAGGCTTTCTACAACATTATTCTGGTGAATGATAAACCCCAGAAAATCACCGGCCAGTTGGCCGATCTGAGCAGTCAGGGCTGCCGTGTGGTTTACCGTTTGGATGCTCCGCTGATGAAAACCGGCGACAAAGTCACAGGTCACCTCCTGATCGGCAAAAGAAGCCCGATCGAAGTTCAAGGCGAAGTCCGCCACATCAAAGTCGACGACGGCAACAAGGTCATCCAAACCTTCGGCATCGAGTTCACCCCCCTGCCAACAATCCTGGAAAACAAACTCTTCGCCATCACCCTAGAAATCCACAAAGAAGTCTTCCGCCGCTAAAAGGTGCCTGGTGACTTTTTACACCTACAGCGCGTTATTCGCCGGTGGGTCCGAGAATCGTCGGATCCTGTTTGCGGATCGCTTCGTATTCTTTTTCCAGATCCTGCTGCTGTTGTTTCTTTTTTAACTCGGCTTGTTTTTTCTGATCAGCCAGGGCTTTTTTATTTTCTTCAAAGCGCTTGGTGTAATCGCGGTGAAGCTGATTGAATTCGTCGGTCTTTGAGCGGATGTAGTCGTCGAAATTCTTGCGTTTGTCGCGCATGTCGGCTTCAAACTGGTCGCGCTTTTCTTTCTGGCTTTCGTAAAAGTCTTTGCGCTTGGATTCGTGTTCGTCATAGAACTCTTTGCGCTCATCGGATGTCGACTTGGTTTTGGCGAAGGCCTTGCGTTTTTCCGCCAAGTCCTTGGTGAATTCATCACGCTCTTTTTTCTGAATCTTGCCGAACTGTTCGCGCGCCTTGGTCATGTCCTTATTAAACAGATCACGCTTCTTGTTCACGATAGAGCTGAACTTGCCGCGCACCTCGGAAGGTGTGCGGGACAAATCCGAAACCAGACCATCCATGAAGGCCTTTTCATCGTTGTCTTTTTTTACATTGACCGGGATGTTTTTACGAAGCTCTTCAAAAGCCTCGCGGTCGGCTTTCAAAGAGTAACTTTCATCGACCAGAGTGGTCGATTCAGGACCTTCGTTCTGAGCGCGGGACTCAATCGCTGACAGCAGGACGACCAAGGTAAGAAAAAGAACGTAAATCAAAGACCTTAGTCTCTGATTTTCATGAGACCTTAGTCTCAATGTATCTTGCGGCTTGGACCCCGCAGTTGCGAAAGCCGGTGATAAACTCATGCTGTCCTCCGTGAATTTGCTTCTTTTTGAGAATAATTGGACTCTACACAAAACACAACCCGCCGATAAGTGGGACATATGTTGTATGGAAGAAGAGTGATCGAACCTCAACGCGTGCCTCAGGGACAGGGTCCCCGCCGCTTCATATTGAACAAAGCCTTCCAGTACAAGTATTGCTGGTACATGATCACGGCCGTTGCGGGGGGCGCTATTTTGTTCCTGCTTCCGGCTTATTACTTCATCAATCAGAACTACGAACTGTTCAAAAGTCTTGCTTACGACACGCACCCCACGCTGGTTCAGCATCTGGAGCGCGAGATCACTTGGCTGCAGATCTTCCTGGCGGCAAGCTTTGTACTCCTGACCGGGGTCACATTGTTCCTGGTGATCCGCATGACGAAAAACCTGCTGTCCCCGCTGGTGGCGATGGAAAAGCACATGCACCAGCTGATGCTGGGGCAGTGGCATATTCCGGATTATCACCTGCCGGAAGAAGACGACTTCCGCGACCTGTCCATGACTTATGACTATTTCTATCGTGCTTTGAAAGCCAACACCGAGACCGAACTGAAGCTACTGGAAAAGCTCAGCATCGATCCACAAAACCGCGAGGCCTATGCCGCCTGGAAACACCTTTTGTCTGAAAAACGGGCCCGCTTGGGCATCAAAGAAGAGTTTATCCTTAACGAGAACGTCGTAGAGATGAACGAATTTGATCAGAAACGTCGCGTTTCATAAAAAAAAGCCCTCCGGAGAGGGCTTTTTCATTTTACTTTCCGATGTAAAGACTCCAGGCAAGTCCGAATGCCCATAGGCCACCCAGAATCAACCGCAGCGCCCAATTCACTTTAGCAAGTGATGGACTGACACCTTCCGTTCGCAAAAACTGGCAAGTGATTACAAGGAAGATCAACGAATGCCCATACCTGCTGGCATACGAAGGCAGAACCACTCCCATTAGCACACCAACTAGTACAACCCAAATCGGAACCTGAACGTTTTGAAGCAACCAAGCTCGAACATTGGAATTCATACTAGAATCCTCCTGGAATTCGATGACCATTGTTCACAACAATTCTCATCTTCGTTTGCATATTGCCCTCCACCGTAAAGTAAACACGAGCGCGATCTTGGGCATTTGGAGAAACAACATCTTTCGATTTGTCGTCATTGCACTCAGGCTTCCTAGAGCACTTCACTCCCCCCAGCGCCCCGCCAATCACGGCCCCACCCGCCGCTCCTGCAGCCCCAACTTGAGGCCCTCCTCCGATGCCAATTGCAGTTCCAATAGCAGCACCATCGCGGGCCCCATCGATAACGTCATCAATACAGGTGGCGACACATTTGTCTCTATCAATAACAAGATTTTGATTGTTGCGGTGATGTCTATTTGATTGATCTTCTGCGGTGGAGTCTTCTTCGACCTCAATATTAATTCCCGACAAAACGGCCTTCAAATTCCGACGGGCAGCGGGGTCTTTCTCCATCAAATAGAACTTCCCAATTGGAATAGCCAAGCCTTCGACGACACCCTTTTCTTCTGTATTTTCCAGAATCTTTCTATACATAACACCAGCATTGAAAGAGTCGTCCTTTTGCTGAACGTACTTCGAGAGGCTTTCGATCGCGCTGTACACCTCAGGATTCGCAACTACGTCTGCTTTAGCGAATACAGGAAGTGTAAAAATGGCGAACACAATTTTTAGGCAATGGCTTTTCATAAACAGTCTCCTTTGCATCGGTACTAATGCAGAGACGGTGCTAGGAAAAGCAGGCCTCAAATCCATTTAAACAGGGAATGAGGGCGATAAATCCATTTTTTGAGTTTTTTACAGTCCGATTTATTGGATTTCGGACATTCCGGACGCTATCTTGAACGTCGCAGAGATGAACGAATTTGATCAGAAACGTCGCGTTTCTTGATCGCCTCGCGCTTGTCGTGGGTCTTTTTACCCTTAACCAATGCAATCTGAAGTTTGGCGCGGCCGTTTTTGAAGTAGATCTTCAGCGGCACGCAGGAATAGCCTTTTTCACGCAAAGCCTCGAAGATTTCGTCCAGCTCATTTCTGTGCATCAGAAGCTTGCGATGTCTTTCCGGAACGTGATTGTTGTAACTGGAAGCTTTGTATTCCGCGATGTGCGCGTTTTGCAGGTACGCCTCATCCCCTTTGAAAGAGATGTAGGAATCCTTCAACTGAACATCCTTATTGCGCAGGGATTTCACCTCGCTGCCCATAAGCTGCAGACCCGCCTCGTAGGTTTCCACGATCGTGTAGTCAAAGCGTGCTTTTTTGTTCTCATGAACAATCAGGATGTTTTCGCTCATTTACTCAAATCCAAAATGCTTATACAGGGCCACAAACTGCTTCGGAGAAAGCTCCTCAGCACGGGCCGTTTCTTTAAAGCCCAGCTCGGCCAACCAGCCGACCATTTGCTCTTCAGTTAGCTTCTTTTGACTTAAAAGACCAGACAAATTTTTCTTCAAAAGCTTGCGTCTTTGCGCGAAGGCGCACTTTACAAATGTCAGGAAAGCCTTGCGGTTTTTGACCTCAGACTCAATACGTTCGAAAGAAAGCACCCGGCTGGCCACCTTTGGAGGCGGCTGGAAATCCCTTGGACCGGCATCCGTCACGGTTTCAATCTTCCAGAAAGCTTGTGCATAGACACTTAAAAGACCGTACAGATCACTGTCCACAGTGCCGCGGATTTTCTGGGCGACTTCCTTTTGGAACATCAGCACCATCGCTGCCACACCTTCATTTTCCAACGAACGCTCAATCACGATGCTGGATGAAATCTGATACGGCAGATTGCTGACAAAGACCACACGCTTGCCGGTATAGAACTGCTTCCAGTCCAAGCGAAGGGCGTCTTGCTCAATCACTGTCAAACCTTTTTCGCGCCAGTAAGCCGCAATGGCAGAGTCCAGCTCAATCAGCTGCAGCGGCAGATTCAGCTCTAACAACAGATCCGTCAATGCCCCCGGGCCGGGGCCCACTTCGACCAGTTCTTCCGGCGCAAAGGCCTTCACCTGATCGATGATACGATTGATGACCGTGTCGCTGACCAGAAAGTTCTGGCCCAAAGATTTTTTCGCGGCAATGCCCATGGCTTCTTGCGCGCGCTGCAGACGTTCGCGTGAATAACTCATTTAAAATCCGATGCAAGAGCTTGAGGGGACGGTCCCAGATCCAAAGCCGACACTTCACCGCGAGCCATGCGCAAAGCACCGACGTAACCGATCATCGCGGCGTTATCAGTACAGTAACGCAGAGGTGGGATCACCAAAGTATAACCTTTTTTGTCGGCCCATTCCTGAGCCCGCTGACGAAGACGCGAATTCGCGCTGACCCCGCCGGTCAGAATCACACGCTTGGAGCGGAAGACTTTCGCCGCCCGATCCAGCTTCGCGATCAGGACATCCACGATGGCTTCCTGGAACGAGGCGCACAGATCCGGCAGACGCTCCTGCACAAGTTCTGGTCCCAGTTGTTCAAGCATGCGCTGGCCGGAAGATTTTAATCCCGAGAAGCTCATGTCGAAAGTGTCATCATGGATCATGCTGCGGGGGAATTCGAAAGCCTGCGGATTCCCCGCCTTGGCCATTTGATCGACGCGCACTCCACCCGGGAACCCCAGGCCTGCCATCTTTGCAAATTTATCGAAACACTCCCCGGCCGCATCATCCTTGGTAGCACCCAAGATACGATAATCGCCCAGTCCTTTAATTTGATACAAACTTGTGTGCCCCCCGCTGATCGCCAAACCCACATATGGGTAACCAAAATCTTCCGGTGGAGCATATTTATCATCGCGCAAAAACGGCGCCAGCAAATGCCCTTCCAGGTGGTTCACACCCAAGAAAGGCAAATGTTTTGCCTGAGACAAGGACTTCGCAGTCACCAGCCCCACAATCAAAGCGCCGATCAAACCCGGACGATTGGTGACGGCAATACCCTGCACGTCAGACCAATTCATGTTGGCTTTCTTAAAGGCTTCTTCGATTAATGGAATTAAAGCGATGGAATGGTTGCGGGCGGCAATTTCAGGGACGATGCCGCCATAGATTTCGTGATCCAGATCCTGAGAGGCCGCCACCACAGAGTGAACCCAGCCGGTACGATCAACGATCGCGACAGAGGTGTCATCACAGCTGGTTTCAATGGCGAGAACTCTTTCAATCACAGTATTACTTTTTTAAACCCTTCAAACGGATCTTAGCACGACGAGCCTCTTCTGACTTCGGAAACTTGCTGACCACCTCGTCATAGAAGGTTTTTGCCTCGTCTTTCATACCCAATTCCTGGAAGGACACCCCGATTTTATAGGTCGCATCGGCAAACTTAGGACCTTTCGGGTTTTCATCACGGTACTTTTGGAAGTTCAGGATGGACTGTTTCCAGTCTTTTTTACCAAAGAACTCCTGAGCCGCTTCAAAAGCGTCCCTTTTAGCCTGTTTCGCGGACTTTTCAGCCTGAACCGCGGCTTTTTCAGCGCGCAGGGCATTTACTTCGGCATTCAACGCATAGATTTGTTTTTCCATGGTTGTGAGGGCTTCTTGCATTATGGCCACTTTGCCGTTCAGATCCTGATTCTGCTGCTGAGAGTTTCTCAGGGCGTTTTCCACACCTGAATGGCTGGAACCCAGCTTGTTTTCAACCACATCCACACGGCCGTTCAGCTCACGCATTTGCTCTTCAAGGTCGGCCACACGGCCGGAAGCATCCGCATTGGTCTTTTGCAATGTCACAACCTGTTGCTGCATCACCTGACGTTGCTCATTTTCACGAACATCGGTGCGGGTTTTCAAACAGCCCGTCAGCAAAGTCGCGGCGGCGACAACAAGAATGATCAACTTCATAAGACATCTCCAGTTTTTTGACGAATCAAACGAGCCGAATTCTCAGCTTTTTCAGCTGCCATGCGGGCACGGATGAATTGTTCTTTGGCTTTGCCGTAATCACGGTCTTCGAAATAGATGCGGCCTTTACGATAGGCTTCTTCCGCCTGATGCCAGTATCCGGGGGAATGGCGGGCCGCTTGAACAGAACGAGCCGCATCCAGTGCGGCTCGAGCTAAGGAATAGTCATCCAGGGGAACAGGCGCAGTTTGACAGCTGACGATCACCGTGAAAAGCAAAACTCCGATGAAAAGTCTCTGTAGGTTCACTCTGCGCCTTTCTGCTTAGATGTTACTGAGCAGGTACGAAGTTCGCACGGCGGTTTTTCGCCCATGCAGCTTCAGTGTCACCAGTCTCAAGTGGTTTTTCTTTACCGTAGCTGATAGTGCTCAAACGGTCAGCCGCGATACCCAAAGATACCATGTAAGCTTTCACCGCGTTGGCACGTCTTTCACCCAAAGCCACGTTGTATTCGATAGTACCACGAGAATCGCAGTGACCTTCGATTTGAACGCGAACAGAAGGATTTGCCTTCATCCACTCGACGTTAGTCGCGATATCTTTTTTGGAAGAAGCATCCAGGCTGGATTTGTCGTAACCGAAGTGAACAGTTACCAAACCAGAAATCTTGCCGGAATCAGAACCCATTGGATCAAAATTCAGCGGAGTGGAGTCAATCGCTGTGGACTGACCGCCCGTAGGCAAAGTCTCGATAGACTGATCAGACTGAGTTTGTTTTCCTTTACAACCTGCTACAAATGCGATGGCAACAAGACCAAGAGCCAATTTACGAACCATGATGTCCTCCTATGAACTTAGAGTCGTTATTATAACATTAAAAACTTTAATTTATAGCAGCTCATTGTCAAACCTTAGATTTCCAAAATTGATGTTGCGTTGCTGTACAGCCGGACCACGAACAGAGATTTATGCAAAAATACTCCGCAGTTTACAGCTTGGCGTCTCTATTTCTGACAATTCTACTTTCAATGTCCCAAGCCAAGGCACAACTTGAAGTGCCTCCGCAGTTAAAATGGAAAACCCTCAGAACTCCTCACTTCGAGGTGATCTTTAATGCCGAGCAGCAGGACCTCGGGTACCTGTATGCGGAAAAATTAGAGAAAGCCTATTCAGAACTTCGCTCTTACTTTCATTCCCGCCCTGACAAAACAATCGTCATTATCAACGACAAAACCGATGTCACAAATGGATACGCCACCCGAATCCCCTATCCACACATCATGGTCTATCCGGTTCTGCCCGGCCCCGAAGAAAGTCTTTCTGATACAGGCGACTGGGCGTTTGAGCTTCTGGCCCATGAATACACCCACATCCTGACGTTCGAACCCGCCAACGGGATCATGAAACCCCTGCGTGCGGTTTTTGGAACCATCATCGCGCCGAACATCCTGATGCCCCAGTGGTGGAAAGAGGGTGTGGCCGTAGAAATGGAAACCCGCCTGTCTGATCACGGCCGTCTGCGTTCGCACTATCAGGATGCCACCTTGCGGGCGATGGTCGACGCCAAAACCCTGCATGAATTTGATATCGCCGAAGCCAACGAAAACATCTACACCTGGCCCCAAGGGGCACGGCCTTATCTGTTTGGCTCTTTGATGTGGAGTCAGATGATCGCAGACAAAGGCACCAAAGTTGTCGGCGAACTGCACGAACGCCAGGGCGGCCGGGTTCCGTACTTTATTGAAACCCCGGCTCGGGACTATTTGGGGGCCAGCTACAGCTCTGAATACGACAGCATGATGAAAGAAACCGAACTGCGCGCCCTGGAGCAGCTAAAAACCCTGCGCGAAGTTTCACCGACTGCCACGATCACCCCGCAAAACAACTTCCAATCGGTCAGTGCACCGGCGATTTCACCTGACGGAAAACATCTGGCCCTGATCACCGAAGATGACGGCAATTCCCGCGCGGTGAAAATCCTGACCAAAGAAAAGGAAGGTCAAAGCTTCCTGGATTCGCGCATGACCGACACCATTGAACGGTTTAGTGAAAGCTTCATCCCGGCCACCCAAAAAGACGGCCCACCAACGGGAAGCATTCAGCGCATCAGCTGGTTCCCGGATTCCAAGCGTTTGATTTACGACAAGATCGACTACACCAACCGCATCCAAAGATATTCCGACCTGTTCGTGTATGAGCTGGGGGAAAGAAAAGCCAAGGCCCTGACCAAGGGACTTCGTGGACGTGAACCTGCCGTGTCCCCGTCAGGCAACCAGGTGGTGTTCGTTAAACTGGATGGCAATCGCACTCACTTGGGGTTGCTTCGCCTGACTGGCGAAAAGAATCCGTCATCAGAATTGCTTTTCTCCCCGCCGATGCAGCAGCGTGTATCCTATCCGACGTTCCTGGACGAAGACACGATCGTGTTTTCCCTGCGCACCGAAGATGGCCGTGAAAATCTGCACCGTTATTCCATTTCAACCAAAACTTCCGAAGCGGTGCTGACGGATTACCCCAACGCCCGCTTTGCACGAAAGACGGCCGATGGTGTGATCTTTGCCTCGGCCAAAAACGGCGTGCCGAATCTTTATTTGTCAGATTTAGAATTTAAAAACGTCCGCCCGATTTCCCACACCCTGACCGCCCTTTTCACCGCCGACATGGATCCTTTGAACAAAGAGATCTTTGTCACCGAGATGACCTCCCAAGGCTTGCGTGTTTCGGCAATCAAACCCGATGAATGGCAGAAAACACCGAACACTCTGCCTCAGGTCAGCTCTTTGATGGGGGATCGCTACAGCAAAGCTGAACGCAACCCACAGGCCGAAGAAGAAGCCAAGAATGCCGTGAAAGCTTCCGAGCTTGATGACTATTCTCCTTATGGCTATCTGCTGCCACGGTATTGGATGCCGTTCATCTCGGGTTCTTCCAGCGAAACCGGATTGGTGCTGGAAGCGCAAACCTCGGGCTTTGATCCGCTCAAAAAGCACATGTATGAAATTGCCGCCTCTTGGGACACGGGTATCAACAAAGGAAGCATCCTAGGAAGCTACATCAACCAGACAACCCCGTGGCCGTTTGCGGTTTTAAGTTATAAACGCAGCTATTATCTGGGAACGGTGTCGAACGAGATTGAAGACTTCGGCGCACAACTGTCCGTGCTTCCTGACACCCACTGGGCGTCGATTTATTCCAACCTGCAAGTGGGCTGGCAGTATCTGGAAAGATCCACCCTGACGACCGAGGTGAAACGCACGGGGCCTTTTGCTTATTTAAGTTACGCGAACTATTCCCAGTCCGGCGCGCAAATTTCTCCTGAATCCGGAGGCGGAGCGTACTTGGGGGCCTACAACTATATCGCGCAGGAAGGTTATCTGAACCACTCGCAGTTTTTGGCGGGTGGGGAAATCTATCTTTCCCGCTTCTTGCCGAAGCATCATGCGATCATGCTAAGACTGAACGGCGTGTACACTCCGGAAAAGGTGTCGCCGATTTACGGGGTTTCCACTGAATCCATGGTCTTTATCCCGAACAGTCCCCTGCCTCAGTATATTTTGCGTGGCTACAAACGCGGGCAGTTGTTTGGCCGAAATCTGGTAACCGTCAATGCCGAGTACCGCCTGCCACTGAAGGATCTTTACCGCGGCTCGGGCACGGATGCCCTGTTCTTGCGCCGCCTATCTGCCGCCGTGGTGGGTGATGCCGCTGCTGCCGAGGGCCGCTTCGTGAACGACGTGGATCTGGTTTATGAAGTCACCAGCATGAACAAGCCGTATTACAGCGCCGGAGTCGAAGCCAAACTGGAAACCACTTTGGGTTACGTGATCCCAGTGAATGTGGTCCTTGGTTACTATGTCGCCTTCCAAGCTCCGAAGGGACCCGAGGGTGTTCTGGCGACGGCATTGCAAATAACGGGGTTCTAGACCCTGTTATTGCGGTGAGCCAAACCGCTCCATCTTGACAAAGACACAGCCCCTCGAAATTATTGAGAATATCGACAACTAGCGGCGAGGATGCTGCGCTGTCATTTTGGGGGGATTCATGGAAAAAATCAGCTGGATTAAAGAACTTGTGAAGGCTGAACAACAGATGGAAGAGTCCGGTCTTGTGGACATGAGTTTCGGCTTTGATGCCGAAAAGATTCTGATCAACGAGACGATTCAGTTCCTTCTAGCTATGAAAACTGAGTTCGTGGATGCATCCACATCCTTCAACGAACTAAAACCTTCGGCTCTGGGTCGCATCAAAATCTACGGTATCGCGAAGACCCACGCTGACTTCATGCTTTTCCGTAACGGCTTCAAGATGATCTTCTCTTTGAAAGCTCCGGGCCAGATCAGCATTCGTTTTAACTTTATCGGAACCAACTACATCCCTACTCCGGGCGCGGAAGCGGCTCAGGCGGCGACCAACGTGATGGACGAACACATCATCGAAGCCAAATGGGGTGCCTTCGGCGAAGTCATCTGGACATACCAGAACCAGCCGGCAAAGCTGGAATACATGGTTCGCCATTATCTGACTCTCTTCATCAAAGAGAGCTCCAAATAAGAAAGGCCCCGGAAGGGGCCTTTTTCATTTTTGCAGAGCCATCCAATCAAAGGAAGAGCGAACGCAATTATCTCCTGAGCCGCGACTAATAAAAATGTAATCAAGGTCCTAGTTCCTTTGTCGTCCCGGCAAGGGTAGGACTGTTGTGTGCGATCAAGCGAACTTTGTCGAAGCAGGAAAGGAATGGCAGCCTATGAAAACCAACGGACTCAGACAAAACCTTTCTGACAATATGCTCAAAGGGGCTATTGTCCTTCTTCCGTTTATCCTGAGCTTCTATTTTCTTTACTGGATGGCAGATTTTTTTGACAAAGTTTTTTCCGGAATACTTGTCCCACTTGGAATCACCCTGCCTTTCGGTTCTGGCATTGTCGGGGGACTCATTTTGATCTATGTGCTGGGAAGAACCTCGGATCTTTTTGTCGCCAAATTTATCAAGGAATGGCTTACACGAACAATCAAGAGAATCCCCGTGTTGGGATCCATCTTTGTTTCTATCAGCGACCTAACGGACTTCTTTCGAAAAGCCGAAGGCAGTCCCCACGGACAAGCGGTCATTGTGAGGTTTGAAAATCCGGAATTTAGAATTGCGGGATTCCTGACAAGAACAGATCTGAACACCCTGCCGACGGCGGACTCGATGGACGAACTGGTGGCCGTTTATATCCCTCTGGCCTACATGGTCGGCGGGGGATTCACAGTATTTGTACATAAAGACAAAGTTCAAAATTTAAACATGTCCTTCGAGAAGGCAATGCAGGCGAACTTGAGCGCCTGGATACTCAAAGGCTAAAGACAATTCATCTTTAGCCTTCGTCGATCTTCTTTGTATTCTCTAGCGGGACAGTTCCGCTACAGCATCTTGAATGAATGTCTGATGAGCATCCACACGAGTGAATACCGAGAACAGCATGCACTTCGGAGTCAATAGACCCGGCAAAGAGTCTCCGCGACTTGCCACACCCCACACATGCAGACGGCCGTTGATTTCAAGGTACGCCGGACCACCGGAGTCACCGCTGCAGATCCCTTTACGCAGGGACTGACCCAGCATCACTTCGGTTCTGGAAAAATTGATATCGTCGATGGAAAGTCTTGTCGTGCGCAGAGTGCCCGCACCCTTGCTCATCACAATTGTCCAGTTCAAGCCATAACCGGCAACGATCGTTTTTACGTCGTTGTTCAGGTGACCTTGTTCAAACAAGATTGGCGCCACAGTGTAACCCGCTGGAGCTTCGCCTTCAAAGCGCAGAACCGCGATGTCGTTGGTGTCTTTGGTTTGAACCGCACCCGTGTAACCATCATGCACAACCTGACCAGTCACGCGGCGGATTTGTTCTTTGCTGGCTTTCTTCATTTCAGCAGTAAAGTAGATCGCCAGGTCTTTCGCGTTGGGATCCACACAGTGAGCCGCGGTCAGAACCAGATTTTTTGCAATCAAAGTTCCAGAACAGATGTAACCGATTTTGGATTCATAGATGCCCACGGTGCTGCGACCGATGTTGCTGGCAGCTTCAACCTTGTCACCACCTACGATAGCTGCGTTATCAGCTACGGTCAGATTCGGGGAGTTCTGTGGCGCACAAGCAGCCATCAGGAAAAGGGAAGAAACCAATAGTAATGCTTTGTTCATAAAGCCTCCGTTTGTATGGGCGGAGGTTTATTACACAGGGCCTGGATACTCCAGCGTATTGGTTGACACTTTTGTGGGTTTTTTGTCTGAAAGGGCCGATTTACCTAATTACACAACCCGCTGAAACTTGGGGCTGGAGGGGGAAAACACCTGAAATCTCAAGGGATTGATACTGAGGACCTGCAAGGAAATAGGGTCGTTCTTTTTAAATTTGCTGACCGTGTGATTAAAGATAAGAAGCAGCTCCCCTTGAAAGTTACACAGAACTTCGGTGGGTGATGTGACCTCTTCCACCTGGGCGCGCAGGATCTGGCCTTTCTCCAAAGATTTAAGAAAGGCCCGGGATGCCATTTAGTCCAAGTCCTTCGCCAGATCAATACGACGGAACTGAACCGGACGGATCTCTGGTTCACCGATGTGCAGGACCGGTCTTTTCTTTTCAACCGGGGCTGCGGTCGGCGCTGCCGGAGTTGGCTTTTCGCTCAGGAAAGTTTGCGCGATATTCTGGGTCACGTTGAACAAAGCCGAAACGTTGTTCGCGGTCTGCTGAGCGGCGGCTTCTTCAGCTTTCACTTCATTGCAGGCAGCTTTAAAGGCATCACCCAATTTTTTCAAAGCTTCCTGATCAGTTTTTGGAACCTCAAAAGCGGTGCTGATTTCAATCGGGATTTCTCTTTGCAGCGGGGTCATGAAGCTGATGTTGTCCACGTCGCTCAAGTCGGATTGAGCGGATTCTTCCATTTCTTCGTTCGCCCATTCTGGCAGGCTGTCTTCGCAGAACATCAGCTGATCGCGATTCACTTTGGCGATGAATTCAATTTCACCGCGGGACAGATCCACTTCACGGGCGATCTCATCCACGCTGGAACCCTGATGGGCCATGCGCGCAGCCTTCACATATTTTACGGTATTCTGGCGTTCAATGATTTCCGTGTGGGGAATACGATCCTGGAAGATCTTGGCTACTTCCATGCTCTTTTGCATGTTCTGGTCGATCTTGCCGATTTGTTTGTCGGCAGCCTGAATCTTGGCCTGGATGTCTTTTACTTTTTGTTCAAGCAGCGCGGTCAGCTGGTTGACCTGAGTTTCGGTGCGATCGGAAAGGTCTTCCAAAACGGCGATCTTGGATTGCAGCAACTGCAAACCTTTGCTCAGTCTTGGATCGTCTTTAGGAGGTCGGTTCAAGCGCACCCACATACCCACAACGCCCGCCAACAAAATCAAATTCACAAGTACTTGAAGCAAGACCCAAAAGCTCACCCATGGCCTCCCCGGCTATTCTGTTATTTATTTTAGACTGGCGAAGGTCCGTCTCACAATGAGACCAAGGTCCTAAATGTATCAAAGCAGGACCTAGACCCTAACTCGCTTTGGGACACAAAAACCCGTGTGTTATTATGCAACAAAGGGGAGTGTGGATTATGTCGTTGAAAAAATGGCAAGGGGTGCGTTGGGCCTCTGTGTTGCTGGTGTTGGCTTTGAGTGCCTGTGGACCTGTAAAATTTTCTGCCCCTTCCAAAGATGATGTCGGTACAGATGGAAAAACTCCCGATCCGGTTCCAACTCCGGGCGCCACTCTTCGTGACGTTCACTATAACAGCACGGTTCAAGCCTCTGACAATAAGCTGGATATCATTCTGGTGATCGACGATTCCAACTCCATGCTTCCGGACAACCGCAAACTGGCGGCGAATCTTTCCGCTTTTATCACCAAACTGCAAAACTCCAATATCGATTGGCAGATGTGTGCCACTGTCACCCGTGCTCTTCCGGTGACTGACACGACAAATGCGTGGGGTGCTTCCATTTACTGGCAGAAAAACGCCACTGCTTCCACTTCCCTGGGCATGGTGCTTAAAAAATCCAGCAACGTGGATTTGAACACCGTATTCGCCCACACTATTGAATACATTGGTGCCGGTTATAAGAACTCTGACGATGAGCGCGCGATCAAAGCCGCTTATCACCATGTTTATAACGGTGACTATCACTACAATCCAAACAACGGCTGCTATCGTGCGGATGCCGGTATCGCTTATATCATTATCTCTGACGAAGACGAGCGCAGTATCGGTGGCGATGCTTCCCAGCAGGTTTACGCGGGTGAATTGAAAGCTCTTGAAAATGAAGACAAGCCACAAGTGTTTGTCGACTATGTTCGCTCCACTTTCGGGGCTACTCAGCGTTTCACGGTGAATTCCATCATCGTAAAGCCGGGTGATTCTTCCTGTAAGGCGTCCCAGGACGCTGGCGGCGCGAAAAGCCATTACGGCTTTAAGTACGCGGAACTGTCCCAGCTGACTGGTGGTGGGATCGGCAGTATCTGTGACAGTGACTATTCCACGAACTTGAATCTGTTCATTGATAAGATCAAAGACTCTTTAAGCTCTGTGCCTTTGGAGTGCACTCCGGTGGGTACTGTGAATGTGACCATCACACCAAGTATCGGGACTGTTGAATCCCGCGTGGAAGGTCAAAGCATCGTCTTTAGCACGGCGGTTCCTGCAGGCCGCACCATCGACATCACTTATAAGTGTGCCGATGACAGCCGCAGCCCAAGCTCTGTAGGCGGCAAAGTGACCCCGCTGAAAGAAGAAGGCTTCTTAAGCCGAATGCTGAGCTTCTTCCGTAACTTGTTCTAATCCGCGATAATAAATGAAAATAAAAAAGGCCTTGAGTGATCAAGGCCTTTTCTTTTTGGTCTTAAACAAGCTGGCTGACCAGATCTTTCATGCGGGCCACTCCCCGCTTCATGGTCTCTTCTGAAACCGCAAAGCTTAAACGCATGAACCCTTCGGTTCCACATTCTGCCCCGGGTACGGTCGCCACAAAAAATTTTTCCAGCAGCACATCACAGAAGTCTTTTGAAGTTCGGATCACGCGGTCTTGATAGGACTTACCCAGGTGCGCGCGGATGTCGACCCAGAAATAGAAAGCCCCTTGCGGTTCTGCGGTTTTAAAGCCCGGCACTGTTTCAAGCTCTTTCAAACCTGAATTCTTGCGGGCCACCAGTTTATCCACGACACCTTTGATGTCCGCTTCCGAAGTCTTAATCGCCGCCAGCAAAGCATGCTGGGAAATACTGGAAGGCGAACCCGTGCTTTGGCTTTGATAGTCCGCCATCGCCGTGATCAGGCGCTCAGGACCCGAAGCCCAGCCAATGCGCCAGCCGGTCATGGAATAGGCCTTAGAGCCCCCATTGACCAACACCGTGCGATCCTTCAGATCCGGTGCCACCGTCAAAATGTGTGGAGCCACCTTGGTACCGTCAAAGACCAGGCGGTTGTAGATGTCGTCAGAAATAATCACCACTTGTGGGTGCTTGCGCAGAACTTCAGCCAAGGCTTTTAGTTCGTCCGCCGAATACTGCAAACCCGTCGGGTTGCTTGGAGAACAGAACAAGAAGCCTTTGGTTTTGGCGTTGATCGCCGCTTCCAGTTTTTCAGGCGTGATCTTGAAGTTTTCCATTTCACCGCATTCCACGATGTGAGGCACACCATCCGCCAGCTCCACCATCGCGGGATAACTGACCCAGTAAGGCGTCGCAATCACCACCTCATCCCCTGGCGAGCAGATCATCTGCAGCGCCGAAAAGATAATGTACTTCGCACCCGAAGCCACCGTGATTTCTTTCGGGGAATATTCAAACCCCAGTTCAGATTTCAATTTTTCAGAAATGGATTTTCTAAGCTCCACCGTGCCGTTGGCCGGGGTGTACTTGGTGATGCCTTTTTGGATGGCTTCAATGCCTGCGTCGGAAGCCCCCTTGAAAGTGGGCCAATCGGGCTCTCCAACAGTCAGGGAAATCACATCGTGCCCCTGGGCAGCCAGCTCTTTGGCCTTTGCCACCAGAAACAGAGTTGGAGAAGGCTTCAGATTTTGCGCTCGTTTGGAAAGCTGAATCAAAATTCGCTCCTTACTTTCTGATTTTATTCTCCATGGCTTCGACCACCACGTCCGGCACCAGGCCTTTCAAGGCGCCACCGTTGATGGCGACCTCTTTCACCCCGCGCGAAGAAATATAATAGAACTCGGGGCTGGCAAAGACCAAAAGGGTTTCAAAGTCCGGCGCCAACTTGCGATTCATGTTCGCCATGGTCATCTCGTACTCGAAATCCGAAACCGCACGCAAGCCCCGTACGATCACCTGGGCTTTGGCTTTTTTCATGTACTCCACCGTCAGGCCGCCAAAGATATCGACTTTGACGTTTTTCAGATGGGACAAGGCTTTTTCGATCAAAGTCTTTCGTTCTTCAACAGAAAACATGCTTTGCTTCTGTGAAGATTGTGCAACCAACACGATGACTTCGTCATACAAAGGGGAAATACGGTTGATGATATCCACATGCCCCATTGTGATGGGGTCAAAGCTTCCTGGGTAAACGGCAATTTTACTCATGATGTTCCTCTTCGGCTGCCGGTTCTTCATCCTGCTCCAAGGCACTTTCGTGGCAGAACAGACTTAGGATTTTATCGCCATATTCTTTTTTGCTGTAACGAACCACAGAGCCGTAACGGTCTTCCATGCGTTCTTTGGCCTGGGACTCAATCGCCAGCAGGGTCGTTTTCCCAAACGCTGCACTGGTACTGGCGGCTTCCATTACGAAGTGGGCCATCTTTTCAGTAAACGGAGGATCGGCAAAGATAATATTAAACGGTTCGCCCTCGTAGGATTTCAAATAAGCGATCACGTCCATATTGACGATCTTGTAATCCGAAGCCGGCACACGCAGCTTTTCAAAATTCTTGCGCGTGATGACCAAAGACTTGGGGTTCTTTTCAACGAAGGTGCAGAACTCCGCCCCGCGGGACAAAGCTTCAATGCCCAGATTGCCGGTGCCGCAGAACAGGTCCACCACACGGGCGCCGTCGATATCAAATTGCAATTTATTGAACAGGGTTTCTTTCACCCGGTCCGTTGTGGGGCGGATGTGGTCGGCATCAAATGCCACCAGCTGATGTCCACGATATTTCCCCGCAATAATTCTCATGACTACAAATCCTCTGCCATTTTCACAACGGCAAAAATATCTTCAAAAGGCTTCGGCACAAAAAGATTCGCGCCCATCTGCTGAGCGGTTTCCATGTTGTGTTCACCGGCGAAAGCCGACATCAGAATCACCTTGGCCTTGGATTGATCGCGCATTTCCTTCAAAACTTCAGGACCGGTACGACCCGGCATCAGCACGTCCAAAAACACCAGATCCGGATTTGAAGTCTGCCACAGTTGCAGGCCTTCATTGCCATCACCGGCCTCCAGCACTTCATGACCCTTGCCTTTCAAGGCACGGCTCAAAGAGCGGCGGACCAGAGCTTCATCATCAACAATTAAAATCTTCAAGGCGCATTCCTTTGCGGAAGCACGATCGTGAAACAGGTCCCGTGGGGATCCACGTTTCGGAACTCGATGGTGCCTCCGAATTTTTCAATGACTGACTTAGACATACTTAACCCAAGACCGGTACCAAGTCCCTCTTTTTTTGTCGTAAAGAAGGGTTCAAAGATGCGGCGGCGGATGTCTTCCGGAATGCCCGGCCCGGTGTCTTCAATCTCCAGCACCACCGAGCCATTGACCAAACTGGTGCGCAAGCTCAAGCGGCCCGGATCTTTCATGGCCTGACAGGCATTGTTAATCAGATTAAACACCACCTGTTGCAGCAAATGCGGCTCCACATAAACCGTGGAGCCCAAAGTTTGTAAATCCACCTCCAGGCGGTGGGTGCGCAACGCTGACTTCAACATCGGCAAAGTGCGCTCGACAACCTCGTCCACACTGATATATTCAGACGGCTGGTCTTCCCCTTTCGAGAAATCGAGCAGGTTTTTAATAATGCGCTGGGATCGTGCGGTGGCTTTTTCAATCTCGACCAGATCAGAATGCAGATTGCTGCCCTCTTCGGCTTCCTGCAGCAGCACCTGCGACAACGAGCGAAGACCCGTTAAAGGATTGTTCAGCTCATGGGCGATGTTTCCAGCCAGCAAACCAATGGCTCCCATTTTTTCACTTTGCAGCATGCGCAGGTAAAGTTCGCGGGACTGGGTGATATCCACATACTGGTTCACAATATTCGTGGGACGACTGCCCTGATCCAAAAGCACCGGATAACTGTGCACCTGATAGATGCGCCCATCCACCTGGATCTGGCCTGCGGCCGGCGCGCCTTCTTTCAAAGCCTGAGGCACCGGGCAGCCTTCACAAGCGGCCTTGCGGTGAGCAAAGCTTTCATAACATTTGTGATGCATGAAACGATCACTGAATTTGCGATTGGCACGAACCACGTTGTAATCGATGTCCACAATCGCGATAGGGTCGCGCATGCCATCGAAGGTCTTTTCCCAACGATACGAGAAACTGGAAAGCTGGTTTTCCAAAAGAACACGATCCAAAGCCATACTTAGCGGACGAACCCGGTCATTCATGAAATCCATGAAGGGACCCATTTCTTTGTCGTTCAAAGAATTTTCAATACACAGGATCGCTTCACCTTCACCGCTGGTCAGGTGACTGGTCATACGCAATTCAAAAGGCACGACATAGGCTTTAACAAACGGACGGCCAAAGTGATTGGCAAACGAGCGAATCAGCTCGGCGCTGGGCACCTGAGCGGTCTTGGGGAATTCAAAATAACTCGAAGATTCCGTTTGCGTAAAATGCCCGGACTGAAAACTTAAGAAGAAGGTTTTAGATCCACCCAAGCGGAAGGCCAAGATCGGATCCCCCATCTTGTGGAACTTGCGAAGCTCCTTACGCAGGATCGCCAGGATGTCTTCAAACGACGTCTGCGTCGCCAGATCCTTGATGAAACGAATCAGCTGGCGCTCCCGGGTCAGCTTTTCGCTTTCCTCGTGGTGGGACATTTCAATGTACTGGGTGCGCTCTTCAACCATGCCCTCCAGGGAATGGGTCAGAGCTTCCAGCTGTTTGTTCTGGTGCGAGGATTCTTTCAGCAGCAAAGAGCGCGACAGAAACATCGCGTGCTTTTGCAAAGCGTTTTCAAGCTGTTCCCAGATCTCATGCTCCGTCAAAGGCCAGCGCATGAAACGATACACCTGGGCTTTGTTGATGCCCTCACGGACTTCCTGTTCGTTAAGCTCTTCTGCGATCAAAATACGCGGAGCCATCGGCTGCAACAGGCGGGCTTGGTACAGGAACTCCAACGCATCGGAGTTGCCGACTTCCTGGACTAAGATCGAGGAAAAGCGCTGATTCTGCAAAAGCAAAAGGGCCTCAGTAATAGAGGCCCTGAAAATGATCTCCACTTCCCGCTTTTGAAACGGGAAAAAGTGCGGAAGTCTAATTGGCGATACGTTTCCGACCCATAGAATGGGATCGAGCTTGTTCGGAATCGAACTGATTTCCTGTGTATTCGCCATTAAGTGATTTCTCCAACACCTTCAGGTGGTCCAGCCACATCTGAAGAACATTGTTTAAATCATACTCCAGGACATCCGCTAAAAGAACAAAATCCTTATTTTCCAGAGCGCGCAAAGCCTCAAGAACTGTTCTTTTGCTCTCAGCTTCGGTTTTGCCCCAGTCCAGAGGCGTGGCGCCAAAGAACTGATCCCCCATGGTTTCTTTGATCGTCATGGCACTGTCGATCAGGAACTCACAATTGTGAACCAGATCGTGAATGGATTTTAAAAGACCGCTCAGGCCCTGAGCACGCATGCGCTTGGCCAGGTTTTCGGTCTGTTGAATCAGTTCCGGCATCGCCTCAATCCAGCCGCGCAAAACAATGCCCGTCAGATCGCGGCTGTTTTCAGTCAGGTACTCCAGAGTTTCAATCTGCTCCAAAGTCACTGTTGAAAAACGCGCCTCATCGGCTTCAGCCACTTCCAGGCCGTTGACGATGTAACGGCAAACAACCTGATTGGTATGGCGCAGGTCTGATTCGATATCACTGAACACACGCGCTAAGGGAATATTTTCATTATAGAAATTGCGAAGATCGTCTCCGCTGACTTTAAACCGCTCCATTGCCTGCCTCTTCCTTGAGTGCCTCATGCGGAATGTATACATGAAGGTAGCGTTTGAATCGCTCATGCACATTCAATGTTGCGGTACGGATTTCCTCGAGCGAGCCGGGAGCAATGCGGATTCTTTCCGCGTGATACCAGCTTACTAGAGGACTCAATTCCGGAACCATTCGGCTAATGTTGTTGATAACTTCTTCGGCGCTGTCCAGGAAAGGAGCGACCTTGGCCACCCCCAGCTCGGGAATCAACGCCAGCTGCTCCATAGCAAAAGTATTGATATCATTCAGCTTCATCGCCCCCTGCAGGATCTCCATGCGGTCGGCGATCGGGAAACTGCCGCCCATATAAAGAGCCTCCACCAGTTGCCACTGGAAGCTTTCAGCAGGCGCCTCTTCGCGAGCATAGCTCACAAGGCCGCCCGTTCTGACGATCAGTCCTTCGCGGACCTGACCATCCAAAAGATCCCCCAGCACGGCGCCCAGATCCTCGGCCACCACTTCGGCTTCACTTTCACGGCGATAGATAAAGGACAGACTTGCTTTCGGGCCGGTCTCCCAGAAATTCACCGGCCCCACACTGACGTTCAAAGTCGGTGTGTCCGTCAAAGAGGCGATATGAATTGGCGCACTGTCGCACCCCACCAGCACTTCGGCTTTTTTGATGATTGCTGGCAGTTCGGACACTTGCGTGCGGCCCGCCAGATTCACAAACGTCATATCCGGCACCTGGGATTCAATCTGCAGCGCCAATGGGGCTTCCGCGGCGGAACCAATCAGCACCACCGGCAGATGCGCGTATCTTTGCGAAGTCACCTTCAAGGCGCGCACCCACGCATCGGGGCTTAAAGCTTTCTGTGGATCACTGGCACCGACATGCAAAACCATGTAGCGTTCTGGCAAAGTCACTGAAGCTTCCTGATAAGTGGAAATGCCCCAGTCTTCTTCCGTGTACTGCACATCCACCATCGACGCCAGAATGTCAGCGACGTGAACGCGGTTGGGCTTATCTAGCCCCACCTGGGCATAGAAATAAGCACTGACGTCATCAGCAAAACACAAACTGCCGTCGGCGTTGCGGGTGTACCCGTTCACCACGGTGTTCGCGCCAGACAACGCGTGAGTCAGATAGCTTGAGAAGGGAGAGAATGTGAAATTAATAATGCGGTCGAATTGTTCGGACTTCAAAGTCGTCACGAATTCATCCATATGACTCAAAGACGCTTCCAGATCAGGCTCGGCCTGAATCAGCGGCGTCAGAATATGACTTGAAGGCAGTGACCAATGACGATCCACCGCCTGCAACCCTTCAAGGGCGCTTTCAAAGCGCGGACGAGTCAGAATATGAATCTCTGCCGTGGGATAAGTACGACGCAGGCCCTGCAAAACAGGCCAGGTCATATAGATATCCCCGAGCCTAGCGAGTTGCAGGATGAGTATTTTCATTTTTAATCTGTTCCTTGACGAGTTCTTTCAACAACTGAACTTTTTCAGCTTCCTTACTATAACTTTGCGTCTTCAAGATCTCGCTGTAGGCTTTTTCCAGTCTCTTCAAAGCCACTGATAGATAGTTGTCCAATTCCTTTTGCATAGTACGCTCCTTCCATGGAGAGAGATTGCAAATGACGAGTCAATGTTTCACGAATTGCCAGAAGCTCGGCTTGATCTTCCAGGTCCGCCTGCACGCGATCCAGAATCTGGGTCGCCTGTGAATACCGGGCCAACAGGGACTCTACGAACCCCTGGAAATAACCCGCGTCATCTTTTTTACTTTTAATTATATCCTGAGCCACCAAAATCAGTTCAGCCACATCGTTTGCCGAAACCGCCTTGCGGCTGGCCAGCACTTCCCGCGACGGTAGCGCCGCGATGATGCGTTTTTGCCAGGAAAGATAAACTTGCGTCTTTTCCTGATAGCCGGACAAAGCCTGCAACAGGTTCTTTTCCGGATGAGAATCCAAGAGCTGTTGCAAAGCCGCGACATACGCCGGCTCTGCATCTCGGGAGCCTTTATCCAAATAGAGCTTCCAAGTCACTCGCTCCAAAGAGCCTGCGGTGTTTTCAATGTTTTTGGATTCACCACTGAGTTCATCCCAGACTTCACCAAACACGCGCTCGACGGTGATGTCTTCAGTCAGGATTCTTGCGTTTTCAGAAAATGCACCGGTCTTCACGGCATCGCTGGTGCCCAGAACCAGTTCCACCAAAGGAACGCCCATTTGCGCCGCCAGATGTTTGATACTGGTGTCGCCGGTGACCAGCAAAGCACAGTCTTGCAGATGTTTGCGGGCTTCAGATAGATCGCAGATCAAAAGATCTTTTTCAGAAAATGCAGTTAACAAAGTCTCCCGTTCAAACGGTGCCCCAAGAATCTGAACCTTGTAATCCACGAGGGCCATTTCAATGGTTCTTTTCAGCTGAACGAAATTATCCAGGCCCCAGTTTTTCGCAGTCTGACTGGTCAGACACTGGAACAAAATGGATTTGCTTTTCTTGCGAACCCCGGCCGCCTGAGGGCGAACCGGAAGGTTGAAGGAATTGCCCAAAAGCTCCACATAATGGAACAGAGACTTTTGGCTTCCTGAAAAACGGTCGTTAAAGTACTTAAGCCAGCGGTTGTCCATACCACGGAAGCGGCCGTCTTCTTGATGAAGACCGCGCTTTTCCGGGATTTCCAAAGCCCCCAGCAAATAGGCACTCAGCCTATTGTGCGTAAAATTATAAGCCAGATCGTACTTCTCGCCATTCAACGATTGCACAAGTTCTTCCAGCACAGAATAGGAATACAGAATATTAAAGCCGCTCTCGCCCAAGCCCCGTTGCAAAGTTTCCCGGTCAAAATGGATGTACTTATCCACCACGCCGTGAAGGATGCGTTCGACATTTGCAAATTGACGGTTCATCAGCAGATGAATCTCGGCAGTGGGATGTTTTTCCCGCAGTCCGCGCAGCAGAGGTTCCTGCTGGATGATGTCACCAAGCCTCAGAAGAGAGACAACCAGAATCTTCATTTATTTCACCAATTCACCGAGCACGCGGAAAATCTGTTTATTAGTTTCAGGCATCGCAGAAGCCTCTATCACCGGAATCACATCGTTGATGGACAACAACTGATTTGGCTGCAGGTAAAGGGCCTTCATATTGATACCGAATTCTTCGAAATGGTAGCGAACGGATTCCACTGAACGACCGGTCAGGTGCGCAAAACACTCAGTAAAGAACTGAGCCTGCGCCCCCCAACATTCCTGGAAGGAAAGAACAAAAGAGCGGTGATTCAGCACTTCCTGGAAAAGTTCAGACTTGAAAAGATCCTGAGCGGTTTGCACCACACGAATTTCTACACGGTCTTCAAGATCCGGGAACTGGGAACGGAACACCGGAATCAGGGATTCGCGGGATTCAATCACCGTGATACGCACATCTGGATCCACGTCCGCCAAAGCCGCCACATGGAAGCCGGCACCAAGGCCCACAACCACAACATGTTCTGCCGGTAAAACCCCCAAAGAATAAGCCCACTTCAAACCTTCACCGCGCGGATCGCGCAGGGAAGCCAGGGCTTGACCCTCTTCAAAAGCAACCAAGGATGATTCGTGATTTTCAGAGAATGTGATCATAGGCATTTTAAGTAACCTTCTGTGATGCGATGATTTTCTTTTTCAGATTTCTGACTTCTTTGTGATCTGGATTCCAAAGAAGGACACGCTCGATCTCGAGCATCGCCTGGTCCACTTGACCCGCGCTGCACAGCAGATTGATCAGAACCAGAGACATGTCTTCATCTTCTTCCACACTTGCAAGATAACCCTGAAGAGCTTCGATGGCTTTTTGTAACTTACCATCACGAAGGCCCCAGTTCGCAGCCAGATGAACGGCTGTACGGTTTTGTGGATTGATATCAATGGCCGTTTCAATATTGGCCCAAGCCAGTTCCATATCACCGAATTGGCTGTGTACCATGGCAAGGCCAACCCAGGCTTTGTCATTTTCCGGATTGATTTCAACGGCTTTACGGAAGCAGTACAGGGACTTGTCATAGTCGCCACGCTGAACTTCCAAAGTGCCGAAATTCACCAGCAGCACATCGGACTGCGGGTTCATTGTGTAGGCTTTATTATAGTATTCTTCCGCACCGTCAAAGTCGCCCTGACGCACGAAAATATTGCCCATGTTTTTATAGGTCTCAAAAAGCGTGTCAGTTTCATCAGTCAGAACCGCCAAAGCTTCAAAGTATTTGTCCAAAGCTTCCTGATCACGACCGGATTTATAAAGGGACGTGGCGTAGCCATGCAGGCTTTCAAAGCCATAATCCACTTGTGCCAGGGTCTTTCTGACGATCAAAGCTTCGGAATTGCGGGACATCTTGTCCAGGCAGTTTGCCAGCATGTTCAAGGTCGCAGGATTTTTGGAATCTTTGTTGCTGGCTTCACGCAACAGATTCATCGCCAGAGGGTATTCGCGATGTTTCATCAATACTTGAGCGTGACGAATGAAGTTGGCAACACGAGGGTCCGTGATTCTTTCTTCTTTGACTTCCGGCAGTTCCGCATCGAAATCGGCAATGGCCTGTTGCGGATCAAAATAAATTTTAGTGGATTCCTGAACAAACTCAGGACCTGAATGGTCACCGGAAATTTCACTGGACTTTTGAACGATCTGATTTTCCAACATCTGTTGTGCTCTCCTCGCGAAGACTTGATGGAGCAACACAGATGCCAATGGGTCGTTTGTGATTTAATTGAATCTGAGGCAAGTTCAGCCAGTTGTTTGACTCTTTGGCCAAACTCGCCGTCATGTTTTTGTCAGGAAATTTTTTCCTAGACCTCTTCATCCAGACGCTGATTGAAGGTCTTGGTCTTGTAACCACCCACAGCCTTGCGGTTGCGGCGAACCTCCTGCAGTTCACGGATAATCGAGTTCTTGGCCATTTCAATGCATGCCAACACTTGAATATCCTGCTCGATAATGCGGGCAACATATTCATCCTTGATGGACAAAGCAGATTTCACCTCGCGGCGTTCGTTTTCAGCGATGACGCTTTCGGCACCGATCTCGGAGTGCGCCTTTTCAATCTGGGCGTCCACATACTTAAGCACATCCAGAATGCGGTCACGGGTCTGATAGAAGTGCTCCAGATTGTCAAACTGCCCTTGGGCGAAGTTTGCAAGCTCCACTTCATTCAGTGCATAGAACTTTTCCAGGTAATGATTCTTTTCGTTCAACAAGGTGATAATTCTGGTCATGTCCCCTCCACAGTGACTCATTCTTAGCCTGCTTTTTTATCTGGTGAATTGTTGGTTTCCTGCTTCAACTTTTCCACTGCCTGAACCCAGCCGTCATACAGCGTGTTCAGAAGTTTCAAGTTTTCCTTCAATGGCTCAGGACTGCCTGTGATATTGGCTTTGGTGTATTGCTCCATCATGAACATATAAAGCTGTTCAAGCTGGTTCGCGACGTCGCCGCCGACTTTGTGGTCCAGAGTGTTGTTGAGTTCCATAATGATATCGAAGGCGCGCCCGATATTCATACCGCGATCCGCGATCTTCTTTTCCTCAGCGGCCTTGATAGCCAGCTTCGTGAATTTAATGGCACCCTCGTAAAGCATCAGCAGAATTTTTTCGCGGCTGGCGCTTTGTACCGAAGTCGTTTTGTACTTCTGATATGCATTTTTATTCATGACCCCTCACTTCTTCCCTTATCCATTTTCAACGTTCTTAACCCTGTGGCTGCGACATCGCCGCAAACTTAGCCTGCTGAGCGTTCAACGCAGACATCTTCTGTTCCAGATCTGCAAACTTACGTCGCAGGCTGTCTTCTTTTCTTTCCAACTGGCGTTCTTTCGTTTCAATACGGTTGTTCACCTGCTTGATACGATCCTCCAGACCGCGCTTACGGTTGGAGATGGTACCGAACTGCCCGTTCACCAGATTTCCGATCTCACGCTTCACGGTGGACACAAAGCCTGTGTTAAAACCGTCACCGCGCAGGAACGCCGCCACCGCCTTTGGGTTGGCCTGCAGCACTTTGTTGAACTTGTCTTGCGAGAAGTTCAAGGTACCGTTTCTGTTGAACTCAATCCCCAGCTCGCCCACTCGGCGGATGGGTGACTCCACACCCATCTGTGGATTCAGAATCACACGGCGCAGACTGTTCTCAATCGAGCGCAGCATGCCGTCACCGCCCAGAGGACCCAGTGCCGGGTTCTTGCCGTTACCGGCCTGCAGCTTGTTCTGCTTCTGGATGAACTCCAAAGCCGCATTGTATGAATCCACAAAGCTTTTAATCTTGCCGCTGATGACCTCAAGATTCTCTTTCACAGAAAGGCGAATCTCGCGCCCCGGCGCCGCTGATTTAAAATCCAATGTCACACCCGGCACCAAATCCGTGGATTTGTTGTCGGGAAGTTCGATCTCAAAGCCGTCGACCTTGACCTTCGCGTTCTGCGCCTTGCGCGACTCTTCGAAGTACATGTCCTGATCCCCGTCCAGAAGATAAATCTTCGGGAAGGTCACCTGACTGTCGTTACCGGTGGAAAGACCCGACACAAGAAGCTTGAACGGGTTTTCCTGATCCTTGCGATCCTCCACCACCTGGGCCTTCAAACCCACGTTGGCGGCGTTGATCTGTTTCATCACGCCATCCAAAGTCGAATTGGATCCGTTGATGTAAACCTCTTTTGTTCCTTCCGGTGTTTCGAACTTGATATAACCAACACCGATCTGAGTCTGATCCTTGTCCGGGAAACCGTTGGACATGGCCGCCGGCTTTTGCGCCAGCTGCACCACTTCAATGGCATAGTCTCCGGGAATGGCACTTCCGGGGTCGACCTGACCATCCACAATATTGGGATCGCCACTCAGGAACTTTTTGTCGACAAAACCACTGGTGGAAGTCAGCTCACCCAGATTCTTGGTGATGTCATTCACCTTGGTTTCCAAATCCTGCACCAGCTTGAGTTTGTCCTCCTGCTTGGCGCGGCCGACTTCCATCTGTTTCACAGGAATACGTTCAGCTTCCATCAGCTGCTCAACGATATTTGGTGGTAGCCCAGAGGCCATGCCTGTAATTCGGAATCCTGCCATGAATCCATTGTGTCAAAATGATTCAGTGACCGTGAGTCAATTAAATGTCTCTAGGAAAGGCCAGTGGAGAGGCTTTCAGGGCTCTAATGAAAATAAACCCACAGGGATTTTGACAGGGTCCTGATTTGCTGGACCTCCTGCCGGGAATCTTATGCTCTTTTGAAATTAAAACTTAAGCCGAACGCTTCAGTAACTGTCCTCGAGGAGAGTTATCAGATGGCAAAGTCCAAAGTTCCAACTCTGGAATCCGGCGGATGATCGATCCCAGGTTGTCTTTCACAACAACAAAGCGGCCGTCGCCTTCGTCTTCAAGCTCCACAGTCCACTTGTGTTCTTTCATCGCAGGCAAATTTCGAAGATGCTCCATGGCTTTTTCAAGCTGCTCTTCCGTCATCGGCTCGCGCTGTTGCTGCGGGTTTTGGTATTGCTCTTGCCCGTTGGCATCACGATCGTGTGTAGAGTCGGACTGAATCGTCTTTCCGATCGAATCAACATGACGAACTTCGTTGTTCGGTAAAATGTTGGAAATCAGTCCCTTAATATTCATGCCTAACATATCGGCACATTCCCCCCTCCCCAAAAGGTGCCTGGTGACTTTTTACACCTACACCGCATCATAACCAGACAGAAGTCGTCCCAATATACGACTTCCCTCGACGAAGGAAAGGGTCCTAAACTAACCCTACGGATAGGAGCAACCATGCAAAAAGCCCTGGCAAAGGAATTAACCTCACTTGTGAACTGGGCCGTGACGGAACTCGGACACGTCATCGAAGCCGAACTGGGTGGTAAGCAGTTTCAACGAATTGAAAACATCCGCCGCTTTGTGAAGTCCAAAGATGGCGGACAGCTTAAGGGTTTGCTGAAACTGAAGGGCGACATGGAAGTTCTTTCGCCCGCACAGCGCTTTGAAATTGCGCACTCCTTTGCTCTGATGCTGGAGCTGATCAATGCCTGCGAATCTGCGTATCGCACTCACCGCCTGCTGGAGGAAAAAACCGCGCCACTCAGTGAAGAAACCCACGCCTATGGGCGCATCATTCATGTGCTGACAGCCCACCCGACAGAATCCCGCAACAGCGACATCATTTTTTACTTCCGCAAAGTTCATCAGCTGCTGTTGCAGCGTCTGACCGCGGAAAGACATAATCAGACGGCAGAGCTGCATGCCCTGCTTCGGATGGCCTGGCAGCTTCCCATGTCCAAACAGCGAAAACCTTCGGTCATGGATGAGGCCGAGTACATCTATTCACTGGTGCTTCAGGACGACATCATCGAAATCTATCTGCAACAACGCCATGCCCAGATTCCGTTTTACATCCGCACTTGGGTGGGCGGCGACAAGGACGGACATCCGGGCGTGAATGAAAAAACCATGCTGGGAAGCCTTAGCATGTCCCGGGCCCGCCTGCACAGCTGGGTCAAAACACAGTTTGCCGCTTATCTTGCGGACCTGGCTCCGCTGTCCCGATCCGGACTGCGGCAGAAGAACGACATTCGAAAGCTGCAAAGGCACGCTGTCGCTGTCAAAAGAAACCTGACAAAAACCCGCCGCATTTCCACCGGCGACGCCAATCGGGTTCACGCCTTAAATAAATCCGTGCATGATCTCGCAACAGAGCAACATCGCCTTTTTGGAGCCGAATCCCCCACCCTGAACCGCATCCGCTATCTGCTAAAAATCTTCCCGAGCCTGGTGGTGCCGCTTGAAATTCGCGAAGACAGCAGCCTGGTGCATGAGGCTTTGGATGATTCAAGATTCCGCATGAACATCAGCCGCATGTTAAAAACCCTGGCACGCCTGAGTCCCGACCACAGCCCGCGCAACTATGTGCGTGGCTTTATCTTAAGTCAGTGCGAATCCGCCAAGGACATCGAGGCCGGAATCCGCCTCAGTTCAAAGATCTTAAACGGACCGCGCCTGCCGGTGGTGCCGCTGTTTGAAAGCTCGCACTCGTTGAAAAACAGCACGGAAATCATCCGCACATTCCTGGGAGTAAAGAAAAACAAGTCCCTGATCAAAAAGCACTGGTCAGCTCAGCTGGAAGTGATGTTGGGGTATTCCGACTCGGCCAAAGAAAATGGATCCTTTCCATCTCGCTTCCTGATCCAATCCGCGATGCAGGGACTTGAGGCCACCATTGAAAAGCAGGGCCTGGTGCCGATCTTCTTCCACGGCTCCGGCGGCAGCATCGAACGCGGTGGTGGTTCGATTCAAGAGCAGACCGAGTGGTGGCCGCTCTCGGCCCTGAAGAATGTGAAGATGACGGTTCAAGGGGAAATGATCTATCGCAGTTACAATTCTCCGGCCATTTTGCAGCGACAACTGAACTTGCTGGTTCAAAACCGCGATGCGCGCAAACAGGCGCCGGCAACACACACCTCGGCCATCAACCGCAAGGCCTTGCAGAAGCTGTCGGACTCAGTTCAGCAAAGCTATCAGCAGATTTTGCAACAGCCGGATTTTCTGGAGTTGATTGAAAAGGCGACGCCCTATTCCTTCATGAAAGACCTGCGCATGGGTTCACGCCCTTCCAAACGTCAAGGACCCGTACAACTAAAGAGCTTGCGCGCCATTCCCTGGGTTTTGTGCTGGACCCAAACCCGCGCCCTGTTCCCGACGTGGTGGGGCTTGGGAAGTCATTGGAAAAATCTTACGGCTTCAGAGAAGAGCCAGTACCGCAAAGCCTTTAAAGAATCTGCGATGTTCCGCAGCTATATTAAGGCCGTGGGTTTCACCCTGGAGAAAATCGAGATGGACGTGTTCTTTATGTATCTGCGTTCTTCCCGATTAAACAAAGAAACCATCACCAAATACGAAAACAGTTTCCGCCAGGAGTTTGCGCAAACAGTTAAATGCATCCGAGAAATCACCCGGGAAAAAAGTCTGCTGTGGTATCGCCCTTGGCTTGAAACCAGCATCGGCTTGCGCTCACCGCTGATTCACCCGCTGAACGTCTTGCAGCTGGTGGCCCTGGAAACCACGGACATCAAGCTGCTCAGGGAAACCGTCACGGGGATCGCCAGCGGGATGCTGACTACCGGCTAGTGATGGTGTCGCGAAGCCTGCTGACGTCCACGGCTTTCAAAGCAAGGTCTGCAGCCTCTGCATCAAGCTTTGCAGAGTTTTCCAGAAGACCTTCTTTGACCACCTGAAGCTCTTCAGGGGTCAGACCTATGTTGTCAAACTTTCCAGCGGCCAGAGCTTCTTTGGCCAGCTTCTGGAAGTACTCCGGATCGTCAGAAGTCGGGCTCAGCGTCCTCAGGTAAGCCGTCAATCCGCCCATTTCTTTCAGCTGTTCATTGACCTCGGCATCTCCGTTCATGGATCCATTCCCATAGTCCTTGGCGTTGTAGCCCCAACGCATGTATGGAGACAGGAAGTCCTCGACCACATCAGCAATTGTCAGCAACGGATTCTTCTTGTCGCTCTTATACAGGGATTCGGCAATCTCCAGGGTCGGACTGAAAGTCATCTGCACATAGGCTTTGTGCTCAATTTTGTATCCGGCTTTTTTCATGTATTCCAGAGAGGTGATCGTGCTGTTCAAAGTGTCTTTTGCAGTCGCCAGGATTCTTTCTCTCTCTGCAAAGAAGACATTGCGGTACAGGTCCTGACGTTCACATCCAATAATATTTCGTCCGCCGGCTCCCGCATCCAAAATGTGCTCATCTGAGCAGTACATGCCTTTGATCTTTGCGGAATCGACATCCTTATAAGCCCAATCAATGGCCTTCTTGTCATAGGGCATGACATTGTCCTTGATGAAGGCACCCGAAACCAAAGAAGCCACGTCGTCAGTATAGTCCATCACGGTCGTCACTACGGACTTTTCTGCGACCAGATTTCCATTTTTGCGCTGATTGATTGCCTCTTTGATTTCAGCATCCGTATGTTCGGTCGAGGAACTGCCGGCAAAGTTGTGACGAAGCCCCAGAACGTGCCCCATCTCGTGAGCTATCACCGCGCGCACAGAGTCTTCCTGGTCTGACGGGTCCATGTCCATTCTCATCCCACACAGATCACCGTGCTTGAAAGAAAAAACTCCGCCGCCGTTATCAGGCTTCATGTCGTCTTTTTTCGTGAAGGACGATGTCATATAGACAAAACCACGGAAGGCTTCTCCCGTCAGAGGATCCATCTGGGCATTGGCATAGGCTCCAAACCCGTGATCCCAGTGAATCCAGCGGATCACGATCGAGCGGTCCGTTTGTGGGTCTGAATCCTTGTAACCGGTCTCAACTTTCAGAATGTCACGGCCTAGAACGCGGTTCCAATAGGTCACGCCTTCCCTGACGGCAGCTTCCATTTTCTGAGGAACGTTGGCATCAATCAACACACGGATATCGCCGTCTTTTTCGTCGATGCTCCAGCGTGCGATCTGGGTTTTCATATTGTCTTCACCTTTTTTGAAGGTGTTGTTAACGAAGAAGCCAAAGCGGTTCTGGGCGTCCATGGGCTTGGACTTGAAATATTCGTTTTGCACGTAAGGCTTGATTTCAAAGAACAGAGTCTTGCTGGTCTCGAACTTCTCAGGCTTTTGCATGCCGATCTGTTTCAACTTTTCTTCGGCCTCTTTGTTCCCTCCACCAGAAGGACGCGCTTTTTCCACGATGCGGATCACCTGCTTGATCAGAATGGAATTGTTACGCAGGGAAAGAGAACTAACATAGGAATCCTTGATATCCAGATGGGATTCCAGTTTACGCTCCCCTTTTTCAATCACATCAGAATACGTGTATGGCAAAACGATATCCATGGCGTCCTGAAGATTCATGGACAGGAATCCCTGACCCAGGTCAAAAACGATCTGCTCGGTGGTTTCATCAACGACCGCAAAACTCTGAATAAGCTGATCGGCCGTGACCGTCTCGACGACGTCTTTGACCGTCTGATTGAAGACCGCGATGCGATCGCCTTGTCTTTCAAAGGAAATCAACTGGGGGCGAAAGAAACTGGGAGCGGCGGACCGGGAGGAATCGATGGCCGTGGGAACCAGCATGAAGAGTTTGCCCAAAGACGACTTTTCAAAGGTCACAAGGTTCTTACTGACCTTAGCCGAAGCTTCGATCTTTGCGGGAGGCAGGGCTTCTTTCACGATGACTTTTTCAGTCTCTTTCGTACAGGCCACAAGCATGGATGAGCAAAGAAGCATGGCAAATGTAGAACGGCTCCAGGACAGCATACGTACTCCCAAATCGATTTAAACCACTTGCCGCCGTCTAAAAAAGAGACAGCGAACCCAAAATTGGGTCTGAGCCGGACACCATATCCAACTCAACAGGCCTAAACTTTCAGGAATTACAGCAAAGCAAGAACTGCTCCACTTTATACTGGCGATCGAGGTCTATCGACATTTTGGTGATCGAGGTCGATCGACATCCGGTGCAACCCGATCACAGGAGAAACGCAAAAAACCCCGTGAACCGAGGCAACCGTAAGATCCTAATTATGTTGCGAGGAGTCCCAACCCTGTAAAGTACCCCAGGAAGACCCATGTCTTCCTGGGTAGGTTGGTACCGAGAGGAAACGGAGGTATCCTCTCAGGTCAAATCCTTATAAAACAATTCTAATATTAACCAATCAGTCTTAGTGCAGAGTTTGGCATCGCGTTGGCTTGAGACAACACTGATGTATTCGCCTGCAAAAGTACCTGGTTACGAGTCGTCTCTGCAGTTGCTGCTGCTACGTCTGTATCACGGATACGAGAGTTAGCTGCGGAGATGTTCTCGTGTTGCACACCCAAGTTATCAACTGTGGACTGCAATCTGTTCTGAAGGGCACCGAGATTTGCGCGGTAACCGTTCACTTGAGACTGAGCCGTGTCGATCGCTGCAAGAGCGTCTTGCGCGCCTGTTTTGGAAGAGAAGTCGAAACCGTCAATTCCCAAAGAGGACGTGGATGCATTTGTTTCACCGGCGTTGAAGGAGATTCTATCTGCTTCAGGGTCATTGTTGATACCTACCTGGAAGTCGAACGAGTCGCCGGAACCATCCAGAAGTTTTGTTGTACCGAATCTAGTAGTCTGAGTGATACGCTGAGCCTCAGATTTAAGTTGCTGAACCTCTTTATCCAGGAAGCCGCGCTCTGTATCACCGATAGTGTCAGAGGAAGCCTGTACACCCAATTCTCTCATACGAGTCAGGATGTTGGAAATTTCGGACAAACCACCCTCTGCCGTCTGAACCATGGAGATACCATCGTTCGCATTTCGGGAAGCTTGGCCCAGGGATCTGATCTGTGATTTCAAGTTTTCACTGATCGCCAACCCTGCCGCATCGTCCGCCGCTTTATTAATGCGGGAGCCGGATGCTAGTTGTGACATTGATTTACCGATTTCACGCTGAGAGTTCACCATTGTTCTCTGTGCGTTGATAGCGGATACGTTCGTAGAAATTCTCATTCCCATTTGGGACCTCCATTAAATCGGCCGCCTTATACCTACTTAGGCTAGCCAGTTTGTACACGTTGTTGACCCAAACTTTTGTCTGGCTCTCTCAAGCGAATCTTCGTAAGGCAATCACTCCTTGCGGGTTCCTCGAGAGCTTCGACTTGGTTTGCGTCGTTGCTTCTGACATACCTTTCGGCGAGGTCTTGAAAGGCTTTAGTCGCGTCCAGCACTTCTGGACCATCATCCAGTAAAAGCTGGACCAAGATCCTGAAAAACAGACCAAAACCCTGCACTTTTCAATACCAAGGTCCAGTCCCACCCAACGTCCACCCCGACCAAAAGAAAGGTGCCTGGTGACTTTTTACACCTACACCGCATCAAAAAGTCAGAATCCGGATCCAAAACGAAGGTCTGAAAGGCTTTGATCTAGGAATTTCATTTGAATGACTACTTATGTATGGGAAGAAACAGATTCATTTGTCATACGGAACTGCCATATCACATCACTGCCAGATGTATTAATCGCGACTGGTTTTCTGTAGAGCCAGAGAATGTTTGGAGAGTGATGACCACGCATCTGCACTTCATACATCTGGCGTTTGAAATTCGAATTCATGCATTTGTATTGATGAGCAACCACTTCCATCTGATAGCCTCAGCACCCAATGGAAATTTAAGTGAAGCAATGCGCTTCTTCATGTCGGAATCCGGAAGAGACCTTCGGACATTCAGCAACCGAATCAATGTCACTTACGGATCAAGGTTTCACCGAAGTCTGCTGTCGAACCAGCTCTACTATCAACATGCCTACAAATACTTATATAGAAATCCGGTCATGGCAGGGCTTTGCGAAAGAGTCGAAGACTATCGATATTCGACATTAAGAAGTCTTCTTGGATTGGAAAAGATGGAAGTTCCCATATGTGATGACACTCACTGGGAAACCTGGGGCTCACGGTTTGCCACCCTGGAGTGGCTGAATACGGATACCGGACACGAAGATTGGGAAAAGATTCAGAAAGGTCTGAGAAGAAGTGTTTTTAAAATCAGCCCCTATAAAAGTCGTCCATCCCATTTAGAAGTTGACGCGCTGTAGGTGTAAAAAATCACCAGGCACCTTCTGAAAATCCCTGGGGGCGGATGCCCCCAGGGTGGGCTTAAGACGAGGAGTATATGTGGGCGACCCCTCTTCCCGAGAGAAGCCTTATCCCAGAACAGGCTTCTCCCGACATTCCGTAATCGCGAATGTGAATCTTAAATATTTTACGCTGATATTATTAGACCAACTTCATTGCCACTTGTGGCAACTGGTTGGCTTGAGCCAGAACCGACACCGCTGTATTTTGCAGAATACTTGCAGATGTCATTTCGGCCGTTTCTTTCGCCACGTCGGTGTCGCGGATACGAGAGTTCGCCGCTGACAAGTTTTCATAGGACACGTCAAGGTTGCTCACTGCGGACTCCATTCGCGATTGCATCGCACCGAAGTTCGCTCGCATACCCGAGACCTTTTCAATTGCCTGGTCGACCTGCTCCAGAGATGCCCGCGCATCCCCCCTGTCCGCCATGGCAATCGAGTCGATCCCCAGTGCCGCCGCCGTCGAGTCGGCATCAAATTCAAATTTAATAACGTTGTTCTCATCCGAGTAAGCACCCACCTGGAACTCCATCGCTCCGGCAGTACCATCGAGCATTTTCTTCGTACCGAAGACCGTGGTCTTGGCAATACGATCGGCCTCTTGGATAAGTTGTTGGGTTTCTTTATTTAGGAACTCCCTCTCTGTGTCACTCACAGTATCGGAAGCGGCCTGTACGCCCAGCTCTCGCAGACGCACCAGAATGTTGGAGACCTCATTCAAGCCCCCCTCACTGACCTGAACAAATGAGATGGCATTGTTGGCGTTGTTTCGCGCCTGACCGATACCTTTCAATTGTCCTTTGAAGTTCTCAGAAATCGCCAAGCCCGCGGCGTCGTCGGCCGCATTTACGATACGGCTACCAGAAGCCAGTGCCTGTGCGGCATGCTCTGCGCGTTTCTGTTGTTTGGATAGCACGCGTTGTGCTGCGATAGATGCGGTGTTTGTTGCGATTCTTAAGCCCATAGAACCCCCCTTGGGATGAGAGACCCGAGCCGCTGGCTTTGTGTGGAATCTAAAATGATCTAAGGTAGCACCACTTACCCTTCGAACACCCGAAATCCGCCTACGTCCCGTGATCTGATTTTGTTTTTAGTAACTCTTAAAACTTTTAAAAAATTTATTTAAGGTTGGAGCCGCCCCTCTTAAGAAACGGTGATTGGACGTTTCTTGAGAGGAGCTTGAGCTTCGAGAGGAGGTATCCTGATTTGATCTGGAGATCCTTTTTAGCTTGCCCAACGTGTACAACAAACTCTTCGGACCTAGGTCCAGAAAACTTTAGCCCAAGGTCCAGAATTTTTTTTGGCGGTCTTGCTAGTATTTGATTTTACTGGAAATTAAGGACTCAAAAATTTTTGACCAAGGTCCAGTACGGGCCAGACCAAGGGCTAAAAAACGATGTTTTATCGAAGACTTATGTTACATAGCTACGGAAGCTTTATATCTTGATCTACTGGCACATGGCGATCGAAAACAAACTCTGCATTCTGCTGTATTAGCTCTGAAATCAAATTTTCTTCCAAAGAAACCAGCTCCAGCTTGTTTGATAGCCTTCCAACTCTATAAGCCCCTGACCTGGCTAAAACGTAATACGCAACATCTGCGGACTCTTCCAAAGAGCTTTCAAGGTCTTTAGAAAGCGACTTAAGTAGTTCGTCGTCTATTCTACCAGGAAGACTGTTGAGCACCATTATTGGAGATATCAAAAGCTGTCCCCAACTAAAGTTGCCGACAAGATAACTCCTGCGGTCTACTTTTTTGATATGAACCAGCTTTGCAAATAATTCGGGTGTGGATTGCGAGTTAAGATACAAGAATGCTAGTTCATTTCTATACAAATATCCTACGAGCTTTGGATCAATCTGTGCGCAATCAGATTCAGCAGTCTTTTCCAAACCTAATTTCTGAAGTTGCGATGCGGTTCCAACATTTGCCCATCTTAAAAAAAAGACTTGTGTAAGTACCTCAGAACAAGTCATTGATTTTCTTTCTCCAGTGTTCAAAAGCTCTGAAAATAAATGCGAAGTAAGAACCGCCCGGATATCGAGGTTCATCTTCTTCTGAGAAAGAACAAATGAACCGTTAGAAAATACAGACTTGAAAGATCCTCTCCTCATAAGATTCGCAAATATCTCAGCACTCCCACGATTTACAGAAGCCTCAAAAAGCTCTTTCTCTTGTTCCTCGTTCATTCTGAACTGAGTTGTATTCAGAAAATTGACAAGATCAAGAACTGTTCCCACTTTTACAAGTTGTTTGAGTGAAAGATACTCAACATTTGTATTCAAATTTTCCTGATGATAAGTTGCGGAATCATCCTTTGCAAAGCTGCAACCAACGCAAAACATCAGAAGTAAACTTACCAGAAGTCGTTCCATTTACTCTGCTCCCTGGCAAATAAAGAAATCAGGAATCTCAGTCAAAGTGGCAATAGTATCGCGCCTCTCATCGGAGTCATCCATTCCGACGAAGTCTGAAATCAATGCGCGACCGGAACTTATGCCAATACTATCCTTCTTGGTAACTTCTATTTCATAGGCCAATCCACTAAGATTATCAAAAGCTGAAATAATTTTTTCTCGCCACTCTGCAACTTCAGGTCGCTTTGTAAAAGAAGCATCACATACAGATCTAAAGTTGATCAAAAATACTGGATTGATTTTTGCCATCACATTATCTTTTGCGATTTCAATCGTCGAAACGCCATATGGTATCTGCTTACCTAAAGCATACAATACACTTAAATCTCGATCATATGCGCGAAGGACGCGTAAAAGCTCTTTGCCGAGCATTCTCTCAAATTGGAGGCTATCGAGCTTTTTACAAGATGAATGACTCAACAATGCTACGCTTGCGTTACTAACCGCAGCAGCATTCTTTCCAGATGCACTTCGCAGCCTCTCAAATCCTAAAGCGCAGGGAATAAATTTTGAGGTATAAAACTCAAGGGCATACTCTAGATTGCCACTTTCAGCCAATGTTACGAAGTGATTTAAGGCAAGTTGAGCCTGGTAAGAAATAATAGATTTGATGCGAGCTGGATAGCGATCAATGCCATCATATGCACTTTTTTCACCCCGCTTAAGAACAACAAAAGGAGATGCACCATAACTCATAAGTAACGCTACAACTTCGAAATCCCCTCGCCGTAAAGCTACTGATAGAACCGTCTCTTCGCTAATCTCTTGGTTTAGCTGAATACTTGGATTCTGCTCGATAATTCTTCTTATATCGACCAGATCCCCATCTGCGACGGCACGCTTTAACGCGTCTTCACTCCCGAGACGTTGATTCAAAAGCGAGGTTTCTCTAACATTTTTCTCAACTAAGCCAGGAACATCCTTCTTAAATCCGCAGCCAAATATTGCCAGAGAGAGAAAAGTGGTAGTGATTAAGCGCGCAGAAAATTCCATCAAAGGCCGCCCACAAATGAAAGAACATTCAGCCCTGCGAATGTTTGATCACCAAAGTTCTTTTTCACATATTCGAGTAGCGGAACTTCAACAACATATTGAGAGCTCTTTTTATAACTAGCGTGACGGAAAATAATTTCTCCATCTCTCTCAAAAATAATACCTTGGTGGGAAACGTCCAAGTTCGTACCTATAGCATCTCTAACATTCCAGTTTTTTCTGACAATATTAACTATCCCAGCCTTGGGAAATCGAAGGAGAAGGTCGGGCTTTGCAGTTAGAATCTCCTTGCTTAGAAAGTTAAGTGCTGAGATCTGGGGACGAATTGCCTGAGTTCGAGCGATGATGCCACCAACCTTTTTTGCCTCATTGTCCTTAACTTTTACCATTGCCGAAGCTTGCTTTTTATACCATTCCTTCTTGTCAATCAGGGTCTGCAAAGTGGAGACATCAGCCAAACCAATTTCAGCAGTCACGTCTCTAAGAATTCCCAATTTTTCAACATTAGGATTCCAATCTACGCTGGTAAAGTGATTACGAGTAATAAGACTCACCACTCCATCTTGGTACCGGATCACATTCATATTCTTTTGAAATTCTGCTTCACCATAAGACAAGGTCAGGGCGGCAACTGTTTCCACATAAGTAGTACAATCAAACGCATCAAATCTGTATAGAGGATCATTATCATATGCGGAATTTGCCCCCTCACCGAGGGCTCCCCCAAGGTAAGGTTTTCCTAGGAAAATGCGGGAGAAGTACTCTAACCTTTGCTGTAAACTCAGGACATGCAATTTGCTTACATTGTCGCGAGAATAAATATTTTGAAGATACAAATAAGCCTGATCTTTGTGCGATTGCGTAGCAAAAATAGCCGGCGCAAACAGCATCAAGGAAACTGAAAGCATTGTAGCCGACCAAAGAAAACGCATAAAGACCTCACCTAATAGGTCTTCATTCAGCAATTTCGATGCTAGTCAAAATGCAATATAAACGATTTCAGCAGAATAAACTGTGTATCACTTTGACACAGCGACATTTAAAGCCGCTATTTCACGATCCCATCCATCCAGGCTTCCAATTCCGAAGCCCCCTGCCACTGGGCTTTGTGCACATCCGCAGCCTTGCGCACAACCATGAACGACACTCCCGCAGACACAGGCTGCTGCGCCAGCACCCCGATCGCCGCCGCATACACTGACGGAGACTCCGACGGCAGCACATGCCCCGCATTCGCCACCACCATCACACGCGCGGGTTTTCCCGAGCGCAGATAGTTCTTCAAAGCCACAATCTGATTTTTTAGACGTTCTGAATTTTCCTGACCCGCCAGAACAAAGTCCCGAGTCACAGCGTTCGCCTTATAATCCACCTTCGTCAGATCAAAGTCCTCGGCGGCCCGGGCAATCGTCACATATCCCGACTTGATATCCGCGATGCGCGGATTTGCCCCGTAATAGTCCGGATCCCTGGCAAGGTTCGCATCCACCACCGCCCCCCAGTGTTTGCTGTATGCCTGGTCGCGGGACTGACGAATCCAAAAGGGAGCCATCACCGGATTCATACGCAGCCAGTTTTCCCACAGCTGGGCATTGCGGGCGGCTTCAGGATTTGTTTCCGTGGGGATGCCCAACGGCACTGTTTCAATCACATGCGGAAAAAGTTTTGGATTCAAGTAAGCACCCACAGTTGACGTGTAAGACAACGTCACCGGAATGGCCTGTTTGATTTTCAAAGCCGCGACAAGCTTTTCAATGTCCGAGGCGAAATCCACTGCGCGAAGTGAAGAGTCATACAAGAAGTACGGCGTTTCACCCGCGGAAAGCCCCTCAATGGAAAGCGGATGCGCAGGAAGTGACGGCAACAACAAATTCCAGCCCTGCTCTGCCAGCAGTTGCACGGAGCGATCGTCGGCGCTGAGGGAGCGATTGACCCCAGGAAGTAAAATCAATGTCGAAGAGGCTTTGTTGGTTTGGATGTGCTCATAGGCAATCACCTTGCCGGTTCCCAAACGAAGATGCTGAACCTTTGCCGCGGCTGTCAGTGATACCAGAAGAACTGAAATGAACAGAGCGATTTTTTTCATGCAGCTGGAAGTAACAAAGGCTCTGGGCCTTGGCAACAGCTAAAAAATAGAGCTTTTATGCTATTCTTGCTGCTCTTCCAGAATGGACTTTTTAAGTCCTGGGAAACCTCGGCGCTCGCGCGCACGGGCCGCTTCTTCACCGCGGACCACACGATATTCGATGCGGTTCTTGGGGTCCCCAAAACCAAGGCGCGCCATGGTATTTTTCTTATTGCGATGATCCAGGTAGCCGGTGAAGAAGTCAAAGCGGCCAGCCCCTTTGACTCCGCCGCCAGCGTCGCGAATGACGATGTAGCCATCATGAACCTCACCATTGGGCATCTTCGCGCCGACCAAACGGGGAATGTAAATCACATCACCCAGCTTATAGATTTTCAAATCCGCAGCCGCCGAGAAGTAAGGATCCAGACACGCATTGCTTACGCCATAGCCGAAGGGACAGGCCTTGGTGTCGGTCACGATAAACCGAGCCAGTCCATCTTTGGTGGAGTGATAGTTGTAGGATGTCAACAGGCCCTGGTCATCAATCAGGCACGATCCCTGAAGCAGGCACTGGGCATAGTCAGAATCACAAAGAGTCGTCAGGACGCGCCCCTCCGGAGAAAGCAGATCACGCAACGAAGCCGAAGAGCATTTGTTTTTATCCAGCTGAATCGTGGGTTTGTAGTAAATGGTCGGCGTCAAACCGGAACCTTCGCTGGATTTCGAAGCCGCGCAGGCATTGAGCAACAAAACGGCCCCAAGAAGAGCCAAAATCTGACTGAAAATTTTCATGTTTGGGCCCTCCTTTGTTCCCGCTATTTATAGCAAATTCCGGAGGGGATTTCCGGCCTCGCCGGAAAAATACAGTAAGCGCGTGTAAGGCTTACACTGATGGCAAAAGTTTAATCATTGCGCAATAGGTACTTCAGCAAGTAGTCATCCACCATACGCTGATAATTGACGTTCTCCAGAGCCTTCTTTAGCTTAGCTGCCTTATCACGATTGTGGCTGTTGAATGCAAAATACAGCTCTTTGTCTTCCAGAATCCTCTGATTGACGGACACCCTGCCCGCATATTGGGAATGCGCTTTCGAAATCAGATACCGGGCATTGTTAATATCCATCAAGGCGCCATCAATCTGGCCCAGAGCCACACGTCGCACGTTGGTGTCGTCACTTTGCACAGGTTCGACAGTCAGTACTTTTTCCTTCACCAGACGATTGAACTCTGTGGTGTTGCTGTACCCTTCGGTGATCCCCAGCTTTTTCCCCTTGAGATCGGGCAATTTTGACCAGACCAGAGGCTTGCTTCTTTGCTGGATAAAACCCAACGGAGATTTAAACAGGGGCTCGGAACGCGTAAAGCCCGGCAGTACATCTTTCCAAGAGGGAAAATAGCCAATCACATCGGGCTGTTCGGCTTTCTTCTGTGTCTGAGTCCAAGGATAGAATACAAACTCGACACTCACACCGGCCTTGTTGAGAGTGTCTTTCAAGGCCTTGGCCGCCGCTCCGTTTTCGGGGCAGCGAGAGCAGGTGAAAGGTGGCCATTCCAACGTCATCACCACCCAGCGTTCCGCATGGGACCGGGAGCTTGTGAGCAGCAGCACTGCCGCTAGAAAGAACGCCTTGATTACATTCATTTAACCTCTACTCCCAAGCCTAGTTTCCTGCTTGTATGTCACTCGCTGATTGAACTAGGAAGACGTATACGATATCACTAAAAATGCATAGGCTAATCAATAAGCATGACATTACGTTTAAGAATTTTCTTATTCAATTTAATCTCCGTCTTTCTTGCGACGTTTGTTGTTGCGCTTATTGGCCTCAAGATTGTCGAATCCACGGTTATCGACAGCACCTATGAACGTCTGACTCAAATCCGTATCAGCAAGACCAGCTCCATCGAAAACTATTTCCGTGATCTGCAAACTGCCATCAACCTGATCTCTTCCCACGAACTGACCGATGATCTGCTGCGCGAAAGGAAAGTCGACAGCCTGCCTGAGTTCCGTCGCCTGCTGGACAACTATGTCCTGGACTTCAACATTTACGACATGGCTCTGATCAACAATCAGGGCGTCGTGGTTTACACCACCCGCAAAGACATCGAGGATGGCGCCTCAGTCACCACGGATCTGCCGCAAGGATCCAAGCTCAAGGACATCTACACCTGGGGCGTGAAAGCCCAAGAGGGCTCAACCCTGTTCCTGGACTTTGACAAGGACACCCTGAATCCCAACTCGGCCACAGGATTTGTGGCTTCCCCGATCTATCGCAATCTGCGTCCGGTCGGCGTTCTGGTTCTGAAAATTTCCATCTCAGAAATTGATCGCATCACCAGTGACAACTTCGCCTGGCCGACCCACGGCATGGGCCAAACGGGCGAGACCCTGATTTACGGCGAGGACTGGAGTCTGCGCAACACCGGCCGATTCCGCGTGGAAGCCAACCAGAGCGCCCAGGGCAGCCTGGAAGCCGAGGTGCTATCTTCCAATCGGGGCGATGAAGATATCAAGAAAATTGAAAATCTCAGCGAGGTGCGCGAACTGGGCACCGACTATCGCGGGCAGAAAGTCATCCGCTCCATTGGAAAGATCTATCTGCCCAACGGAGAGCTTTGGTACATCCAGACCAAGATTGACGAAAGCGAAGCCTTTGCCGTTTTGGACCGTATCGCGATTGCCTCCAGCGCCGCGGCTGTGCTGATCTTTATCCTGTTCTTCTTTGCGACCTTTGCCGCCACCGGAAAAGTCGTGGAACCGATCCAGCTCCTGACCGACCGTCTGGAAAAACTGGGAACAAGCAACCTGACCCAGAAGATCAACTACAATTCCAAAGACGAAATCGGTTTGCTGGTAAGCAAGTACAATCAGCTGGCCGACCGTTTAGAAACCACCACCGTTTCCAAAGAATTCCTGGACAGTGTCATTCAATCCATCAAAGCCTTCCTGTTCATCGTCAAAGTGAGCCATCACGACGACTGGAGACAGGCGTCGTACATGATCTCGCAAGCCAATGAATCGGCGTTAAAGTTCCTGGGCTACTCTCTGAACCAGATTTCCCATGTGGATCTGAAGCAGTTGATCAACACGCAGGAAGAATTCAATAACTACACCTGGCTGCTGCAAACCCGTCTCAGTATCGAGGCCGAGATCACGGCTCAGGACGGCCGTCGCCTGCCGATTCTGATGAACTGGGCCGCCCTTCCAAACCGCACCAGTAAAGACCTGACCTTCGTATTCGTCTGCACTGACATCACCGACCGCATCACGGCCGAGCAGGCCCTGATCGAGGCGCGAGAGCAGGCCGTGAAAGCGTCCCAGGCTAAATCCGAGTTCCTGGCCCGCATGAGTCACGAGATCCGCACCCCACTCAATGCCATCATCGGTATCACCGACATTCTGGCGGAATCCGATCTGAAACCGGAACAGTCCCAGCTGGTGCGTGTCTGCGCCAATGCCGGGGAAAACCTGCTGGCGCTGATCAACGACATTCTGGATATTTCGAAAATTGAGGCGCGCGAAGTGCGCCTGGAAAAAATCGCGTTTGACCTGGAATCCACAACCACCAACATCTGCGACATCCTGAAACAAAAAGCGACGGAAAAAGATCTGAAGTTTTCTTTGACTGTGAATCTGCCGAAGAACCGCGCTCCGCTGGTCATCGGGGATCCGACTCGTCTGCGCCAGATTCTGTTCAACCTGATCGGTAACGCCATCAAGTTCACCCAAGAAGGCGAGATTGCCGTGTTGCTGGACTTTGACAGCAGTTCACAGAAATTCGTGCGCTTCACGATCCGCGACACTGGTACCGGGATTCCGAAAGACAAACAACATCTGCTGTTCCAGAGCTTTGTTCAGGCCGACAGTTCCATAACCCGCAAATTTGGCGGCAGTGGCCTGGGACTGACGATCTCGAAAAATCTGGTGGAGCTGATGGGTGGACGCATTTGGTTCCAGAGTGAAGAGGGCTCGGGAAGCTCCTTCTATTTCACCGTGCCTTATGTGCCGACGGAAGCTCCACGGGAACTGGCTGCTCCGGAGAAGACCCAGGCTGCCGAAACCACACCACGACCGACTATGAATGAACTGACCGTAACCCGTTCCGCGCGCATTCTGGTGGTGGATGACACCGAAGACAATCGCTTCCTGCTTCTCACGTATCTGAAAAAGCTGCCGTTTGAAGTCGTTCAGGCGGAAAACGGCAAAGAGGCCGTCGAAAAAGTTCTGGCTGAACCGTTTGATCTGATTTTGATGGACATCCAGATGCCGGTGATGGACGGCTATGCGGCCACCCGCAAGATCCGTCAGTGGGAAAAAGACCAGGGCTTAAAACCGATTCCGATCATCGCAGTGAGCGCCAATGCCATGGCTGAAGACATGCAAAAATCTCTGGATGTCGGCTGTTCAGAACACGTCACCAAGCCCATCAAAAAATCAGCCCTGCTGGAAATGATTCATAGATATCTGGGCTAATCTTCCAAAAATTAAAGGCTGGTCAAAAAGGGTCAGCCGCAAGGCGGAGTAGGCCCTCGCAGCGCAGGCGTGCTCCAAGCACGTCGGAGCGAGAAGGCCGCCCGACAACGCAGTCGGATGGCCCTTTTTCACCAGCCGGCTAAGCGAGGCGGCCGTTGCGAATGGTGGTGACCTTGTTGCCCAGGATCTCCACGTCCCGCTGGTCATGGGTCACTAACAACGTCGGAATTTTCTCAGTCTCAATCACACTTTTCACCAGCTTGCGGCTTTCATCCCGCAACTCCTGATCCAAGGCGGAAAACGGTTCATCCAACAAAAGCAACCGCGGTTCGCCCATCAACGCCCGCGCAATGGCGACCCGCTGTTTTTCCCCGCCCGACAACACCGCGGCCGGTCTTTGTAGGAAGGATTCCATTTTAAGGATCGATGACAGTTCTTTCAAACGCGCGTTGGCTTTGGCTGGATCCACTTTGCGGGCGCGGGCCGCAAACATCAAGTTTTCTTCAGCACTCAAGTGCGGAAATAGATCCAAAGTCTGAAACACCACACCCAGATGACGATCCGGAGTTTTCAACTTGGCCAGATCCGTTCCCTGATACGTCCATTTAAATCCCGGGCAGCTTTCCAGCCCCAGCAAAATGCGAAACACCGAGGTTTTCCCGGAGCCTGACGGCCCCCATAGCACAGTGACACCTTCATCCAGGATTTCCCAGGAATCGATGTCTAACTTGAAGTCTCCGTAATCACGGTGCAAATTTTCGACCAAGGACACGGCTGCCTCCCACACACAATGCAAAACAAATCAAACCGGCGACAATAATCAAACTGCTAAGAACAATGGCCTGATTCAGGCGATAACCTGACATCAAAGTTTCCGTCATCATGGCGATGCTCAGATCCCGGTGCGCCAGAATACGCGACACCGCAAAGTCACCGGCAGCCCAGATCGACGCAATCCCCGCCAGCAAACCCGCACGCCCTGAAAGCTGCGGGAACAGGATCTCTTTAAAGATCTGGGCTTTTGAAGCCCCCATGGAATAAGCGACCGTCATCTGATTCTGCAAAGCGTGCAGTTCACTGTCCCAGCCCATGCGGAACAAACTGTTCAGACTGAGCAGGGTCAACGCCACCGGAATTTTGATGAACGGATAAAAACCCTCATTGGGGCCCAGGATCAAAAGACAAAAACACGCCAATGAAGTCGACGGCGCCACATACCCGTTCAGGAATCTTTCAAACCAAGCCTTTGGCCAACAGTAAGCAATCAGCAGCAAACCGGCATAAGACAGAATTCCCACGCTCATTCCCAAGGTCAGACTGCCGATAAAGTTCCAGATCAAAGCGGACTGCAACTCATAGAAAGTAGAAATCTGCGAAAGTCCTGACAAGAAGCCCTGCACATACCCAAACAGGTACAATAAAGACAAACCGGCAATAACAAAAATTCCGCTCGGTGTTTTCAGCAGGCTCAAGTTCGCCGTGCGGGTGCTGTGCATTCCTTTTCCACGGCTGGCAACAAAGGACAAGGCAAAGATAAACACCGATTGCAGGAAGGCCAGTAAAACGGCGTCCCCCCAGTTGCTGGAAAGCCGGATCTTTTCATAGATCAAAACTTCCACGGTGGTGCCACGCCCGCCGCCCACGATCAACGGCACCGCGAAGCTGCCAAAACAGATCACAAAAATAAATAAACCCAGCAGCCAGAAGTCTTTTTTCAACATCGGGAAAAGCCCGCGCAGCAGGAACTGCCACCGACCCGCCCCTTCCACATAAGCAAGTTCGATCATGCCGCCCAGTTTGTTTTCAATGGTCGACGCCAACAAAACCGCCACCAGACCGAAATTCATTAATGTGTGCACGATCACAATCCCGGGGATTCCCATCGGAAACGGATCAATCACATTCAAAGTGGAAAGCAGAATAAAGATCGGCGGCATAAAGTTCGGCAGCAGGCACAGAATCTCAAGCCCCCAGCGAATTTTGCGACCGCGGGCCGAGTGCAGAGTCAACAAACCCAGCGCCACCCAAAAACCCATGATCAATGAAAAGACGGAAGAAAAGAATGCCTGCAGGAAACTGTTTTTAAACGCCCAAACCAGCTCGCCCATATCGGGCCAGCCGGAAAAGCCAAACTGGGTCAGCAAAAACAGGAATGGAAAAATCAGAAACAGCACCAGGCCAATTCTGAGGCACTGGCGCAGGTTCAATTGAGATCGCCCCGGCGGATCTCTGTCCAACGGCGAAGCAGGCGGTCCACTTCGGTGGAAGAAAGAATCTCAACCTGTTGCATGGTTTTGACATTCATAAGTGGAGCAAAGGAAGTGTTTTCCATCACACCCTTCATCACCGGGAACATATAGTTCTTTTCCATGATGATCTTCTGGCCTTCGTTGGAAAGCATCAGATTCACAAACTGCTCGGCCAAATCACAGTGGCGGCAGAACTCTGGAATGCCGACAAATTCAAACTGCACTGGCAGGTCTTCGTTGAACGGCAGCGCCACATAGTCTTTCTTTTTTTCCTCGACCTCGTGATACAACGGCGAAGTCACATAAGAGTAAACCAGCTTGGTCTGCTTGTTGGTGAAAAGACCATAAGACGTGGACCATGTCGGGGAAAAACTGTGCACCTGGCTCATCAGCTTTTGCAGATAGCGGAAGCCTTCATCCTCGCCCTTGGAGCGAATCACCCAGTACAGGAACTGCATTCCCGGGGAACTGGTGCGGGGATCCTGCAGCGCGATTTTCTTGGCAAGTTCCGGCGCCAGCAGATCATCCAAAGAGGCCGGCATGCGCATCAGCTCGTTTTTGCGGGCCACGAAAGTCAAAGCCCCCCAGTCATAGGGAACAAAGAAGCTGTTGGCCAGTGCCGGTTTCACAGCATCATAGACATCCAGCTGCCCCAGACTTAGTTTTCTCCAGCTTTGTTCGGACACGGCTTTGGAAAGATCAAACTGATCCAAACCCACCACAACATCCGCGCCCAGGCTTTCACCTTCGATTTTCAGACGTTGCAATAGAATGCCGGAATCACTGCCTTCGATAAACTCCACTTTGCACTTGCAGCTTTTTTCAAACAGATCCTTCAACGCAGGCCCCGGTCCCCAGCGACCGGTGAAGGACGCATAACCAAAAACACGCACGGTGGGAAGAGAGCTGTTTGGCGCGGCCGTATCCGTGCGGTTCAGCACCGCCAAGAACAGACCCAAAAATACTACAGTCAGGAAAAGAACAAAGTGCTTCACGCTCTACCACCAAAGTCCGCGACGGCGTTTGAAGAAATAATAGTCAAAGCCCAGACAGCGTCCCGCACCGACCCAAGCCAGGATCAGGTGAATGGCCAGGAAGGTCTTGTACAAATCCTCCATTGCCGGGCCGGAAATAAAGAGCATGGTCACACACAGCAACACCCCCAGCAAAGCCACAGGGCGAACCACATAACCGATGACATAGGAAATCGCGATCGCAAATTCAAGGCCCAGAACAATAAAGGCCACCGTCTGCCAGTTGGGAATCATCGTGGCACTGGCAAAAATCTTAAACCAGTTCGGCGCATGACTGGCCGGAAGCCATTCGGCCATTTGATCCGCGATGCGCGGACGGGTCAGGTAGTCGCCACGATATTTCATCAGGGCTTGTTCCAGATAATAATAACCCAGGAAGATTCTTAAAAAAGAGATCGGAAGAAGATGACCTACGTATTTAACGCTCTCAAAGAATGAAACTAACATGAAGCCATTGTGAACTAGACACCCTTCTTAGGGCAAGTCTCCTCGAGAAAGCAATGACTGCACGCAGGTTTTCTCGCCTTACAGACAGCTCGACCATGAGAAATCAGCCAGTGCGGCAGCATGATCCAATCTTCAACTGGGACGAGCTTTGACAATTGACGCTCAATCATCACCGCATTGTCGGTTTTCACCCACCCTAAGCGGTTGGCCAATCGGGTCACATGGGTGTCCACAACGATCCCGCTTGGAATATTGAAGGCATTTCCCAGCACCACATTGGCGGTCTTGCGACCCACGCCTCCCAGCTCGACCAAAGCCTCGAGACTTTGCGGGACTTCGCCATGGTGCTTTTCCACCAGAGTGGTTGCACAGGCTTTCAGATTTTTTGCTTTGTTTTTATAGAACCCCGTAGAACGGATGAGTTCCTCAAGGGACTCTACCGGAGCTTTTGCCATGGCCTTCGGGGTTGGGTATTTTTTGAACAGCGCCGGGGTCACCATGTTGACTCTTTCATCCGTGCACTGGGCTGAAAGAATGGTGGCCACCAGAAGCTCAAAAGGATTGGTGTAATTCAGGGCGCAATAAGCGTCAGGGTAATATCTCTTGAGAAGTTCAATAGTTGCAAGAATGCCCGCCTGCTTGGCAGAGGGCTTTTTGGCAGGAGACTGCTTACTCGCCATCGTTTCCGATTGCCTCAACCGGGCAACCTTCCATGGCCTCTTTGCACAGAGCTTCTTCTTCCGGAGTTTCCGGCTGGCGGGATACGAACGCGTGGCCGTCTTCCTCATGCATGGAGAAATTCTTAGGCGCCGTCAGAACGCAGGCATCACAAGCAATGCAAGACTGATCCACGAACATCTTGCCGGGCTTATTTTCTTTCCAAGACTGACTTTTCTCTGCCATCACAAACTCCTTAGGGGGGCCAAGCCGCCTTAATATAAGGCTTTTGCCCTTGATGTCAAACCCCCTTCCCGACTTGGGTCGCATTTTTCAGGCCGTCCTATGTTACTCACTGGGTCCCCACCCCGTCCCTCGTATAGTATCTATATATGAGCCCTAGGCGCCTTGGAAGAATGTCACGAGTTCCGCAGCCGGCAGATCCCAAAGGGATCGCCGCCGCGAGGACTGTCTGAAGTGGCAGTCTTCCAAGGCGCCTAGGGCGTCGTATATAGATATAAGGAGAGTTCATGGAAGGACCTCGTTCCCCCCTGGAAGCTGAGCTTCCTCAGGTTCTGGATTTCCTCAATAAAAAGCTGCGCACTGATGCCTCTTGGTCCATTGCTGCGGAATATCCAACAGCCTTTTCCTCTAACAACTTGCACAATATGCGTATCATCGCCGATGAGGGATCCGTATTATCCCATGCGGTTATGAAACCTCTTATCATTAAAAGCCCCCATGTGATCTTTAAAGTGGGCGCGATCGGCTCTGTCGTCACCGACGATCAGCACCAGGGTCAGGGTTACAGCACGCAGATCATCAAAGACTGCCTGAAATCCGCAACCGAACAGTCCTGCGATATCGCGATTCTGTGGACCGACCTGTTTGATTTCTACCGCCGCATGGGCTTTGAACTGGCGGGATCGGAAGTCAGCTTTGTGATCGAGGAAAACTTTGATGTTCCGCCGATCAATCTGCGTTTCTCCACCGACAACAAAGTGTCGCCGGATGCAATTTACCGCCTTTATGCGGCTCATTCCGTCAATTCTGTGCGCACGATTGAAGAAACCAGAAAGTTCCTCTCAATCCCACAAACAAAAGTGTACACCGCCTGGGAACCGAACGGCCAATTGGCAGCGTATGCGATTGAAGGAAAAGGTGCGGATCTGGGTGGCTATATCCATGAATGGGGCGGCTCGGTTTCAAAACTGATGGCGCTGTTTGCCTTCATCCGCGCACAAAAAGATCAGCCCTACACCATCATCTGCCCACGCCATGCAACGAACCTGATTCAGGCTTTGCAAACCAAGGATGTGACGATGAACCATGGTTATCTGGGCATGATCAAGCTGGTGAACTTTGACCAGCTGGCAGCCAAGATCAAACGTGCGTTCCGCGCCGAAGGCATCGCCGACATCGTGCTGGAAAAACATCCCAACCACTTCGTCTTCGGAGTCGGTCAGGATCTTTACACCATCAACAACGAAACAGACATGGTGCGCCTGCTGTTTGGCCCGGTGGACTTCCGCGGCTTGGGAATCTTTAAAGAAGAAACCGCGATCAAACTTGAAAAAATACTGCCACTGAATCTGTGGATCTGGGGATGGGACTCTATATGAACCGATTTTTAAAACCCCTGTTGCCGCTGCTTCTGGCCGCGACGGCCGTGTCATGCATTAAAACTCCGGAGCTGGAAGAGGAAGAAAGCCCCTCCACCATAGCACAGGTTCAGGACTCTTTGTCCGAAGCCTGGGGCAGCGCCGATCCGTTGACGATGAGTCCGAATGATTTCCTGCTGCAGCAGACTTACCGCAAAATTGAAACCGGTGAAGATCGCATGCTTTTGCAGGAAGGCATCACCATTTCCAAAAAAGAAGAGCGCACCAATGACTGGCTGTACACTTATCTTTATCAGACAGAAACCCTGACCTCTGACGGCAACACCCAACAGTCCACCCGGGAAGACCATCGCACTGTCACAAAGGCCGAGCCCGCCATGGAAGTCTTCACCCGTGGTCAAAAGTTGAAAGGCGAAATTTCGCCAATGGCCGATGATCTGCAAATGTCTTTGGGTTTTGAGCGTCTGATTGGCCTGGCGTATGCCTGCCAGCTGACAGATGAACAAAAGAAAATCTGCACTGAAAATCTAGGTTACGACAGCTGTGAAGTGAAATGCTTCAATCTGCAGGTTTCTGAAGAAATGCGCCCGGCTCCGGATCTGATGAAAGCTCAGACAAACTGCGGTGGGCTTGCCAACTGCACCATGAAAGTAAAAACCGTTTCATTTGACTGGGCGGCCTACTACAAAAAAGGTGAAACCACCGAGAAGCAGAAGGTCAATTACAGCATCTCCATCACTCCGGATCTGCCGTTCTTTTCCCGCGTGACGGATTACTGCTATCGTGCACTGGCACAGGCTGGATCGCAAAAAGCACTCGTGACAGTGTGCACACGAATGAAAAATTATAAAGCGGGCGGCACCTAGTCCGCGCCTTGCGATTCGTTGCCAACACCTGGTGAATCTTGTAGGCTAAAACCTCCTGTGGAGGTTTTATGAAAAAAATTGCCGTTGTACTCTCTGGTTGTGGTCATCGCGACGGAAGCGAAATCACTGAATCCGTCAGTTTGTTGATCGGCCTTCACCAGGCAGGGGCCGAAGTTCACTGCTTCGCTCCTGACATTCAAATTCCCATCACCAATCATATCAATGGCGAAGCTCAAGGCGAAAAGCGCAGTCTGCTGACTGAGGCTGCCCGCATCGCCCGTGGTCATATTCAAAGCCTGGATAAACTTCACGCCAAAGATTTTGATGCTGTTGTTTTCCCCGGCGGTTATGGCGCCGCCAAGAACCTGAGCAACTGGGCAGAAAAAGGGGCCCAGTGTGAAGTGAATCCGGATGTAAAACGTGTGATCCTTGAATTCCACTCGGCCAGCAAACCTATCGGAGCCCTTTGTATTGCTCCGGTTCTGGTGGCAAAAGTTCTGGGCGACAAGAAAGTCACGGTGACCATTGGTGATGATGCGGCCACGGCGGCGGAAATTGAAAAAACCGGAGCCATTCACGAAGAGTGCCCGGTGAATGACTATATCACCGACCGCGAAAGCAAAGTGGTCACAACTCCGGCCTATATGTACGGAGATGCAAAACCGAATGAAGTCTTTGCCGGCATCTTTGGTTTGGCCCACGAAATCGTGGAATGGGCTTGATAGAAATTGGACATTGGAAAATTGAAAATTGGCGTAGGAAATTGGACGTAGGACGTTAGAGGATTTTGAGTATGAAGAAAATTGTGGCTTTGATTTTTGGTGGCAAGTCTGCGGAGCATGAAGTTTCTTTGCGTTCGGCTAAGAATGTGGCGGATGCTTTGGATAAAGACAAGTTTACGCCCGTTTTGATTGGGATCAGTAAAGAAGGCAGCTGGTATCGTTTCCCGGATATGGGTGTCTTTACTGAGGCGACCAAGATTGTTGATAGCGCCCTTCCCTCCAAAGCAGAGCCGGTGGCTTTGATGTCTTTGCAGGGGAAACCGGTCCTTTATTCCTTGAAAGATCATTCCAAGACCGCGGTCGACGTGGCCTTCCCTATTTTGCATGGAACTATGGGTGAAGACGGAACGATTCAGGGGCTGTTTAAGATGGTTCAGCTTCCGTTTGTGGGTTGCGGAGTTTGGTCCTCTGCGGCGGGCATGGACAAAGAGATCATGAAACGTCTTTTGGCCGTGGCGAAAATCCCGAACGCCCGTTATCTGCTGCTGACTCCGCATCAGAAAAACGACTACAACGAAATCGTCAAAGAGCTGGGCTCCCCGTTCTTTATCAAACCGGCCAATGCCGGGTCTTCTGTCGGCGTTCATAAAATCAAAACTGCCGAAGACTTTGTCGTGAAACTGAAAGACGCCTTCCAATTTGACACCAAAGTTCTGGCCGAGGAATTCATCCAGGGCCGCGAAGTGGAATGTTCCGTGATGGGCCATAACCACGCTCCCAAAGCCTCTTTGCCGGGCGAGGTGATCCCGCAGCACGAATTCTATTCCTATGAAGCCAAGTACATCGACGACAACGGCGCCCTTCTGAAAATTCCGGCAGAGCTGTCACCAGAGACCACCAAAGCCGTGCAAAAGATGGCTGAACAAACCTATCAGGCCATGGGCTGCGATGGTTTGACCCGTGTCGACTTCTTCATTCGCCCGAATGGGGAGCTGTACATCAACGAAATCAACACCATTCCTGGTTTTACCAAGATTTCGATGTATCCCAAAATGTGGGAAGCCTCTGGTCTGAGCTACAAAGATTTGATCTCTCAGCTGATTCAATTGGGCTTTGAAAAGTTCGAAGGCGAGCAAAGCCTCAAAACCAGCTACTTGGATTAACTTTCTGCAATGCTAGTGTTAAAGACCCTGAAAGTTTTCAGGGTCTTCCATCCTATGTCCTGAAGCGCCGTCAAAAATTATTTTTGTTTATTTAGTCGTCCATTTAGCCGATACACTAGGGACATGGGCATCAGACGTTTCTGGAAATATCTCTCAGTCGCAAACAAGCTGTATATCGTTATCGGCGTCATGGCACTCCTTATTGCCCTGGAGCTTTTCACGCTTTATTTCGCCATGAATTCACTTTCTTCTGTGCGCGCCTTTGTTGCCGGAGAAAGCATGTGGTCGAAGGGGCAGAAAGACGCCGTCATCACTTTGCACAAATACGCCCGCACCCGGGACCCGCAGTTTTACATCACCTTCCAGGAAAACGTGCGTGTGCCCTTGGGCGACAGCAAAGCCCGCAACGCTCTTGAACAGGTTCCGCCCGACACCGCAAAGGCCAAAGAAGGTCTGCTGCAAGGAAAGGTCCATCCGGATGATATCCCGGGGGTTATCTCTTTGGTGCTGCGATTTCATGACTTCAAACACGTGAAAAAAGCCATCGAGATCTGGCGCGAGGGTGACCAGATGACTCAAGAGCTGATTGTCATGGGTGAAAACCTGCACATGCTGATTCAAAAAAACGCTCCGGAGTCTGAGATCTTCAAGGCCTTGAACAGTGTGGATGATCTGAATGACCGCCTGACCGTTCTGGAAGCGTCGTTTTCGTACACTCTGGGTGAAGGATCCCGCTGGCTGGAAAACATGCTGATGATCACACTGATCTTTGCCGTGCTGATCGTCGAAGGCACCGGCCTGTTTCTGACCATCAGTTTCAGTCGCAATCTTTCCAAGGGCCTTTCCGAACTGAACAGCGCCGCGCACGAAGTCGGCGAAGGCCGCTTTGATGTTCAGGTGCCGGTTCGTTCCGGTGATGAACTGGGGCAACTGGCCGAGTCCATCAATCTGATGGCTCACCACCTGAGCAGCAGCATCGGAGAAAGACAGCAAGCCGAACAAGCCAGTCAGCTGAAAAGTTTGTTCCTGGCAAATATGTCCCACGAGATCCGCACGCCCCTGGCGGCAATCATTGGTTTTTCAGATTTGCTGAAAGAATCAAACCTGGATGAAAGCGAACGCCTGCAGTACGTGAACATCATTCACCGCACCGGCGAACACCTGACCCGCATCATCAACGACATTCTGGATCTTTCGAAAGTGGAGGCTGGCCATCTGGAAATGCAAAGTCACCCGGTGAATCTGAACTCGCTGCTGGAGGATCTGCACATCCTGATGGTGGCACGCGTGGGTGACAAGCCCGTGCATGTCGAGTTCAATCGCCGTGGCATCGTGCCGGACATGATTCGCACCGATCCTTTGCGTCTGCGCCAGATCCTGACCAATATCATCGGCAACGCCATCAAGTTCACTGATCAGGGTTATGTGCGCATGACCTATGAAATCTCGGGCAGCAATCTGCTTTTCACCGTCAAAGACACTGGTGTGGGAATTTCATCCGCGCAAAGATCCAATTTGTTCCAGGCATTCTCGCAAATCGACAACTCGGTTTCGCGCAAATATGAAGGCACAGGACTGGGGCTGGTGCTTTCTCGTCGTCTGGCACAGATGATGGGCGGAGATGTCCACTTGGAGGACAGTGAGCCCGGCAAAGGCTGCACGTTCATCGTAAAAATCTCTTTGGACATTCCCAAGATCCACACGCAAAAAATCGTCCCCATCAAGGCCAAGGAAGTTCACTTGGCGGCACAGCTTTCCTCGACATCGATCCTTTTGGTGGATGATGTTGAAGACAACCGCTTGTTGATTCAAAGGATGCTGGCCAAACGGGGTGCGAACCTGACCTTGGCCACCAACGGACAGGAAGGCCTGACCAAAGCACTTGAAAAAGAATTTGATATCATCCTGATGGATATTCAGATGCCGGTGATGGATGGCTACACAGCCACTCGAAAACTGCGCCAGGCCGGCTATAGCAAGCCGATCATCGCCCTGACGGCGCATGCGATGAAAGATGACCGCGAACGTTGCCTTGAAGCGGGCTGCACAGACTATCTGACGAAGCCCGTACAGGTGGAGTCATTGATTCAGACTATTTTGAACTATTCGATGGAAACCACTTAGATACAAGTGATGACTTGTGCGCGGGTGATGCAGATGGACTGCATAGCCCCGGGGTTGCCTGGCAGACCATTGAAACCTGAGCCACCTTCCGGCCCTTGAGTTCCCTCCCGAGATTTGAACGCGCAGGGACGGAGTATCCCATCGTACCCCATCTTCATTCTGACTGCCTTGCCGCCGTAACCGCCCGGTCCACCTTTACCCCCGGCTCCACCAGCACCGCCTTGTCCAGGACTGCGGAAGTGATCCAATTGAAAGTCCTTTCCGGATTGAATCGTCACTTCCAATGTGCCGCTGTCACCGCCGGGCGAACCGTTGCTGCCGCGATTTCCCTGCTGGCCTTTGCCGCCATCCTTACCGCTGGCTTGTTCGAGATTTGCGCCGGAATCTGCGCACAGGCCGCTCTTTCCATCTTCCCCTTTTAATCCACGCATGGATTCATCAGGCGCCGCGCCGGCCTTCCCGGCCCCACCATCCTGTCCCAGCATTTGAATTCGCAAAGAGCCTTTGGCCGTTCCCACGTCGAGATTGATGTGCCCACCATGACGCCCGGGTTGTCCGACACCGGCTTTGAACTCTGGGGACAGGGTTTGGATTCTTGCTCCATCGGATTCAAGGCGGTCGATATGCAGGCGCACGCGGTGGCCCATGGTGAACAGGACGGCATTCTTTTTCAGAATGACTTCTTTATAGTGAAATTCCAGTTCCTCCACCGGCCAGATTTTCGGGGCTCTGCGCAGTTCCAGTTCCAACTCGGGGCGGGTCAGGAAAGCGCCGTTAAACAGGTACATCTCACCATCCACCACCATGCGGCTGACTGTGTGGACCTGAACCATGGGTTTTACCGGGGCGGCGTCTTCTTTATCCCGGACCTCCACACATCCCGCTGTTGAAACCAAAATCACCACCAACATTCCCATCAATCCGTACTTCATATCGAACCCTTTCAAAGTTTGCAGATCGCAAAGGGGTTTTACAAATTCCGGCCCGGGCCCGTTCGGGCATGGTGGGTTGTCGCGGCCGAATGCCGGACCTTGGCCTGTGAACAGATCTTGCATTGGCACAGAGATGCTCTGGGAAGAGACTTCGTCAGGATGACGATGAAATGCCAAGGATTTGAGGCGCATGGATTACAACAAGATCAACTACTTCGAAAAAGCGGACTCTCCACAACACCGTGAGTTCATCATTTCCCAAAACAATTGCATACTTTGCGGCACCGTACTGGAGCTAAAACACATTGCCGACCGTGAAGTTTCTGAAGTGAAAGAAGAGGCGTTCTGCCCTCATTGCGAAGTCAAAACCCGCAACCGCACCCACGTTCTGAACTAGGGTCCGGTCAACTTTTCGACGGGGATTTCGTCACCTCTTTGACGTTACAATGTCCCCGTCAAGATCTTAACATCCGAATAAAAGGTGCCTGACCAGGCTTGATCTGGATTTCCGAAGCTGGATTGTTTGAATCCAAAGACATTGTTGAGGGAATTGGGCTGCCACTGATTCAGCCACACTTGCGCGCAATCCAACTGCGAAGCCACCTTACCCAGTTTTTCCTGAGGCCCCCAGACCACCGCGGACTGAGCCAGATAAGACGTGTTCGCCCACTTCAGAATTTCATGCTGATATTTGACCGGAGTCATCAGAAACAAAGGGCCCTGCAATTCATCCTGCTGCAGAACCGAACAGTTCGGCAGATCCAGCATCATCACCGGCTTCATGTGAAAGCCCGGGCCCGGACCGCTGTCACCACCCGACAATACTTTCCCATGTTCGACTTTGCCTTCCTGAACTTTCTTCTGCAGTTCTTCGCGACGGGCGGACGTGATCAGCGGCGTCCACGGAGAAGTGCCCTTCGGGTCCATCAAAGGCTCCAGCTTATCAAGATATGTCTTCATCGCCTCAATAAAATCAGCGGACATGGATTCCAAAAGGAACAAACGGGAGCTGTTCCAGCAAAGCTGCCCCTGACCCACCAGGAAGGATTTCAGAATCTCTGCCATCTGCGCCTGAAAGTCAGTCCCGGAGAGCACCACGGAAGAGTTCTTCACGCTGCCAGCCAGTTGCAGTTTCTTAAACTGTGAAAGACCCGCCTTGGCAATTTGTTCCATCGTGGAGGTCTTCCCCACAGCCGTCACCGCGTGAATGCTGGGATGACCAGCCACGACCTTGCCGACTTCGGCATCCCCTTGAAGCAAAGACACGGCTCCTGCCGGGACTTCCGCTTTTTGCAAAGCCTCACCCAGAATCTGCGCCGTGATCGGCGACAGCTCAGAGATCTTCACCACACACGCATTCCCCGCTGCCAAAGCCGGGGCCAAGCGCTCGATCACCAATAGCAAAGACAAGTTCCACGAAGCGATAATACCCACAAGCCCCACGGGCTGCGGCAGCACCTGGGCTGACAGGGGCTGATTCAGACTTCCCGCGACTTCTTTCAAAATTCTGATGGCCGGACGCAGACTGTGCTCCAGAACAAAACTTTGAGGCAAGCCCTGATGAAGGGCTTCCTGATAAGCACAGTCGTCGGATTTTTCCTCCAGAGCAGAGGCCAGCTTCAACAGCAAAGAGGCACGGTCAGACAAAGGCATATCCTTCATCACAGGGGCCGCTTTTTTTGCCGACTGGATGGCTTTAATCACATCCATGGCATCTGACGCCGTCACGCGCGCCAGTTCCGTGCCATCAAAAGGAGAAATTTTTGCGAAGGTTTTCTGACTGTCGGAAGGGACAAAGGCCCCTCCGATAAAATTTTGCAGTTCCAACGAAGATCCTAGTATAAGTTTTGGTTTCGATACTGCATCAGGTGATGCGCCAACATGTCGGCTTTAAGTATCTCATCCGCCACTCCCAGTTCAATCGCTTTTTGAGGAGCATAGGGAAATTGAGCTTCTTCCGGGTGCTGCACCACGCTGGCGCCACCGCGTTTTTGCACTTCCACCAGTCCATCGACTCCGTCGGTGCCAAACCCACCCAACAGCAGGGCATAAACACCCTGCCCATAAGACTGCGCCGCCGAGTTGAAAAGCACGTTCGCCGAAGGCAATTGTGAGGAAACCGGAGCTCCTTTGGAAAGATTCAGCACGGGTCCCTGAGGACCGGTGACGATTTTCCCATGGTGTTCGGCTGGCACAAAATAAACATGCCCCATTCTGAGGAAATCACCGTCTTTACCCACCACCGGCGTGACTTTGGATCCCACCTTCAGCTTGCTGATGAAAGCCGTCACAAAGTTCGCCACCGTACTGCAGGCCACCACCACCGGAGGCGTGTCCGCCGCAAGGCCTTTGACAAACTTTTCCAGCGCTTCCGCACTGCCGGCATTTCCGCCCAGCACCACCACTTTCAACTCAGCCGCACGACGACGGGTCGGAGTCGCAAAGGTGGTGGTCTTGATTTCCTGAGGGGCCGGAGTCTCTTTAAGTTTCTTCAAAATATTCACCGAAGCCGCCGCGCGGACTTTGTCCACCAGCATTCCCGCCAGGTCCTTTAAAACCGCCGGGTCAAACTGCGAAGGCTTGTGCACGAACTCCACAGCACCCAGCTCCAGGGATTTCATCGCCGCTTCACCGGTACTGGCCAAAGAGGAAACCATCACCACCGGGATCGGGTGATGCTTCATCAGCTTTTCCAGGAACATCACACCCGACATCTTCGGCATCTCGATGTCCAGAGTCAGAACGTCGGGTTTCTTGCTCAAAATCATTTCACGCGCCTGATAGGCGTCCGCCGCAGAACCGACAACTTCCAGTCCGCTTTTGGTGAAGATATTCGTGAACAGAGTTCGCACGGTTGCCGAGTCATCGACGACCAGAACCTTCACGCTTTTGGCCACAGCCAAGGGTCTGAAGCCCGAGACATCCACAGGTTTATCAACACTGCCCCCTTGCGAGGAGTTGTGCAGCACTTCAAAAGTGGCCGTGTTCATTTTAATTGTGCGCGCCGATTCACCGGCGACATTTCTTTCCAGGATCGGAATGCCGTGATCACGCAGGATCTTTTCCGCGAACTCGATGTTGCGCTTGCCAATGCCTTCCCCAATCTGGGAAACACTGATCACATTCCCGCCGCCGTAAATCTTGGCCTGCAGGCGGCCGCGATTGGCTCCCAGATGAACACACTCTTCAATCAGCAACGGAATGGCATGCGCCCCATAGCGCGTGTTCTCGCGTTCGTCCGGCATGCCATCGGCAAGCAGATAGTGATTCAAGCCGCCGATGCGGGTTGTGGGGTCATGCAAAGCCACCGCCACGCAAGAGCCCAGCAAAGTGGAAATCACGGTCTCTTCTTTGAAGGCCGCCAGCTTACCGGGAAAAAGATAATGAGTGTTCATCAAGCCACCAGTTTTTCAAGATCCAGAACCATGATACTGCGGCGGTCTTTGATGAAAAACTGGTGAACAAAGTTCGCAGACATCATGGAGGATTGGTTTTCAAAATTTTGCAAATCGGCTTCTTTCAGGCTGATCATGTCATCGGTGTGAGTGACCTGCAGAGAGAATCGAACCCCCTGCTCTTCACAAATCACATAGAAGAAATTGTCAGCATCCATCCGGGCAAAGCCATGATCCTGAAGATTCACCACCGGCACCGCTTCACCGCGGAACGGAATGACTCCCAGAAGGCCCTCTTTTTTCTCTGGCAGATCGTAGAGCGGCAGCCTGCCGCTGATTTCGATCACACTTAAGATCGGAACGGCGAACTCCTGGCTGCCAAAGCGGCAGTGCAGAAGCAGAATCTCCCGCAGGTTCTGCGCATTGAGCGCAAAACGGGTGGCCAGATCCGCTGAATCGGCCTTTTCAACACCCAGAGCTTCTACATAGCCCTTAAGAGTCTTCAAGGCTTTGATCAACTCCGCAGCCCCTTCCAGGTTGCGGCTCTTTTCATCAAAACCTTCCAGCCACGCGGCCAGATGCAGGAACTCATTTGTTTTGGCATCCACAGCCCAGGCGCGGGTTTGCTCGGAAACCTCGGACAGAATCCGGCGCCATAATTTTTCATCGGTCAGATCAATGAACTTGTCTATCTCCTTGGTCACGCTGTCCAGGAAATAGGCTTTGAGTTCCGCTGTGAAGTCATCACCGAAGAAATCACTCATGCGGCCTCCTCGTGCTTCTGCTGGTCAAACATCATCAAAGCCATCATTTTTTCCGGATCCACAATATAAGTCACTTTTTCATCTGCCAGGATGGAAATGCCCTTGAAACCTTTTTGCTCGCCGATCATAGTGCCAAAGGACTTTACGACCAGGTCGGTCTGCGCATCGATACGATCCACCAGCAGGGCAAAGACCGCCTCTTTCATACGAATAAAGACTGCCGATGAGTTGCGAACAACCTCGTCGGAGACCGAAGTGCGCAGATTCAGAATCTCACTATAGTTCAGAAGCGGCACCGTCATGCCGCTGAACTGGCAATAGCGCAGATGATCCACCGTGGTGACCTGCAGTTCATCACAGGAAGTGATGTGCGCCACCGACGTCAATGGCACTGCCAGCTGGAAGTGACTCCACGCACAGAGCAACGCACTTTCGACCATAATATGCTGGGGGATCGGAATTTCCAGATGGAAAGTCGCACCGGCTCCCGGATTGTTGTCAATCTGAATGCGCCCTTTGTATCTTTCCACCGTGGACAGAACAATATCCATACCGACTCCACGACCGGAAATGGTCGTGACTTTCTCTTTGGTCGAGAAGCCGGCGTGGAAGATAAATTTGTAAATCTGCTCATCCGCAAGACTCTTTGCGGCTTCTTCCGTCACCAGGGCATTTTTAATGGCGCGTTGAAGAATGCGCTCGCGATCCAGACCTTTGCCGTCATCTTTAAAGATCACATGCACAGCGCCGTTCTTTTCCAGCACTTCCAGATTCAGCAAACCAATCGTGGGTTTTCCCTGCACGGCGCGCTCAAACTGATCCTCGATCCCGTGATCGATGGAGTTTCGCACCAGATGCACAAGACATTCATAGAGGTCTTTCCCAAGTCCCTTGTCGATCAGAAGATCCGATCCCGTGAATTCCAGATGAACACTTTTGTTCAATTCGGTGGAAGCCTGACGCACCAGCAGCGGCAAACCGGAAAGACTGTCTCCGGCTTTTTCCTTGCGCACACTCTGCACCTGGCTTTGGAACTGGTCACTGATCTTCCCCAGATTCTGGGCAAAATCGCTTTGACGGCGTTCAAAGACCTCGGGCTGAACCCGGAAGTTCACCGTCTGATTCATCATCTGGAAAAAGTTTTTAAGCACCAGCAGTTCGCCGGACAACCGTAAAAGCTCGTTCATCTGTTTTACACTCAACCACACGCCTTCGTCGTCTGACGAAGACACCGCCCGACTGGCTGCAGGTCGATTCGCCCGCGGCGAGGATTCATCGCCGAATTCAAAGACTCCATAGGCAGAGATAATCTCAATGGCTTCACTGAGTTCTTCCGGATAGACTTCGCGCTTGTCGCGGAGGCTTTGCGCAAGAACCTTCAGTATGCGGGAGCTTTTCAGGAACAGATCAATGCAGTTTTTGGTGACCGGACGGGATTCCCGTTTGATCCGGGTGAGCAGGGCTTCAAATTCATGTGACAAAGAGCCCAACAACTGACCGCCGGGAACGGCGCCGACGCTGCCTTTGATGGTGTGAATTTTCCGGAAAAGCACATTCACCTGATCCTGATCTTCCGGATTGTTTTCCAGCTTGAGAATCAGGTTGTCGAGATCTTCCAGAATCTCTTTGGACTCTTCGAAGAACGCACGGGACACCTCTTCGACCTGTTCAAAGTCGATAAAGGCAGAAAGATCCACCTCTTGGCTGTCCTGGGGTTTGTTTTCGTCCGACATATTAGGGAATTTATCGGTATTTCAGGGATTTAAGTTAGAACGGACGGTGGTTTATTTAGGCCAGATTTGAATTACAAGTGCCCCAAATAAGAAGAGCGACCTTACGGTCGCTCTTAGGTTTATGATTCTTTCGAACCCTCGGCGAAGGTCTAGGCGTCCTAAGAGGACGTCACCTCCGCCTTGGTTATGTCTACGTTTTTAACCATAAGCATCACCTCCTTACCAGCCCCAATAGAAGCTTAGATTAGATGATACTATGGTCGAACTGTGTTTTGCCACAAATCTGAGGTCCAGTTTTCACGCACTCAGTTCAGACTGAATCAAGTCATTACAACGACTTGATGAACTGAATCAAAGCGGAACGATCCGCTTTGGGAAGTCGTGCGAATTTGTTTTTGGAATACTCAGCCTCACCACCATGCCACAAGATCGCCTCTTCCAGAGTGCGCGCACGACCGTCATGCAGAAAGCCCGCACGAGGATTGATGGTTTGAGTGTGTCCCATCCCCCACAAAGGACGGGTCTTCCATTCGCGTCCGTCAGCATCGAAATCCTGGCGACCGTCTGCCAGGCCTTCTCCCATGTCGTGCAAAAGCAGGTCGGTGTAAGGATAGATTTTTTGATTCGCGAAAGCTTTGATCGGATGATCGCCAGTGGTGAAGCTTGGCTGGTGGCACGTTGTGCAGCTGACCTGATGGAAGATCCCTGCACCGCGAATCACTTCGGCTTCGGTCGCTCCGCGACGCGCCGGCACGGCCAGTGTCTGAGAATAGAAAACGATGTCGTTGGCCACCTGATCAGTCGCTTCCACACCGGCGTGAGGTTCACGTCCGCTTCTGTATGCTTCATACAGCGGAGTTCCCGCGATGCTTTCATCAGGGAAGGCATAGTTCGTCACACCGATATCACCGCGCAAAGCCCCCAAAGACTGGTGCAATACGGATGGAGTGTTGTTCTTCAAACCGAAACGACCCAGGGAAACCGGGTACGGATCTCCCGCCATGCTTTTTTCGATATCAAACACCCAGTTGGCTTTTCCGGAAACACCTTCCGCAGAAAGATCACGCTGGGCCAATGCCAAAATGTCGGATTCTTTGATCGCCTCAAGCAAACCCAAACCGATCATCGGTGTTCCGATACGCGCGCCCATGCGAACGTCTTTTTCATAAAGACGGCTTTTCATTTCGCCACTCACAGAGTCGAAGTATTCGTCATACGCACCCGTGACTTTGAACACGGGCTTGCGCAATTCAACCACGTCCCCATCAGGATAGGTGAACTGGGACTTTTCATATTTCATCCAGACCTGGGCCTGCCCTGTCCCCGGAAGATCCTCACGAACCCCCAACGAACCCAGGTGGAACAATTGATCCGAGAAACCCGGAACCGGCACTGGAGCGCCGAATTTGTTTTCTTTTGTCTTTGGCTTTTTCACACCGTCTTCAATGCTGATACGCAGGAAGACCGCTTCATTCTGGCGCAAAGGCACCCATTCTTTATTGAAAGGAACCACCGGCAAAGCCCCACGGCCGTCTTTGGCGTGACAGGCATTGCAGCTGGTGTTGTTATGGACCGGACCCAAACCATATTCAAAACGATTCGGATCATCAGAGAAATTTCTCTCAAAAAGAGCGTCGCCCGTCAGGTGACGAGCGATCTCTTCTTCAGACAAATTTGCAGCCGGGTTGCGGAAGGCCCAGATGGACTGGCCTTTGAAAAACACTGTGGTCTCGCCACCGGATTTCTCCGCGTGAACATAGTCCATGTCAATTTGAGGAGCAGCTGTCGCCGCCCCTGCCATCAAATTCAAAACAGTCAGTACAATCCAAGCCTTCATATATTTCCCGATTACATGTCCAGAGTCGGAAGAACTTCAGACTCCAGTGTTGCGTGAAGTGCGTTCAGAGCTTCAATTGCCGCCTGAGTGCGGGCACGGCCGTCTTTAGTGAAGATCGCCTGACCGAAGTCACCACCACCTGCTGGACGGATCGCTTCGATCAAAGCGATGCAATTCAGGATGTCAGCTTCAACACGAGCTGCCAAGGACGCATCCACTTTTTCAACCAAGGCTTTTACGCCCGGGCCTTTGTTGTTTTTGTAGTGGCCAGTGTAGATGCTGTAAACGGAACGGATGTTGTGCTGGAAGTCTTTCAAAGAATTCCAGGCAAATGGAGATTCAACCAACGCCATGTTCGCAGAGCCGATGTCCGCGCCCATTGGGTCAGACATTTTACCGTTGGCAACTTCGTCAACGATACCCATCATGCCTTGAACGAATTCTTCCATGACGGCTCTTTCAGAAGAGTAGAATTCATTGTTCAAGCCCGGAGTGCTGATCACTTTTACGTAACCTGGAGCCGCCGGGTTTTCCGGATCATAGTTCGTCGTCCAGGCGTGAGCCAGTTCCGCCGTGTGTTCAGCCAAAAGCTGTGCACTTGCTTTCAAGTACTCAAGTTGTTTTGCAGTCAAAGAAGCTGCTGGTTTTGTGTTGGAAACTTTGCCGTCACCGAACAGCAGATATTCCAAAGTGTGGAAACCCTGCAGGTTGGTCCCCAGTGCACGCACCAGATCCACAGTGATCTTGCGGTTGGAGGACATAACAGAGTCCAAATCCAACTTATTCAAAGGCCAAGTGTCTAACAAAGGATCGATACCCAAAGAATCCACCGGACCGAACAGGAAGGATTCAGAGCTTTCCCAAGGAATACGAGCTGCGCGCCAAGCGGCCTGAGCTTTATCCAGGTTTTCCTGATTGGTGCTGGCTGCCAAAGCGTCAACTGCTGCAGACAATTCCGCAGTTTTAGTCGCCAGGTCGTTGTAAGTCGCAAGAATCACGTTGTAAGAAACATGATTGATGATTTCTTTGTTGGTTGCAGCTTGGGCCGTCGCACCGGCGAACGCCACTGCTGCCAACATCATTTTAAGAGCTTTCATTTTAAGTCTCCTTGGTTGTTAATAAAAAATTTAAATTACTTTTCAAAAGCGGACAGATCGAAACCGAAGGCCACGTTGGCCTGGTAGGTTTCAGGCAAACCTTCCAGTTCGGTTTTGTCGCGGGCATACTGCACCTTCATGAAGGCCGCCGTATCCCACATCCACATGAAACCACCCGAACGGCGGCTGACATCGTAACGCGGATTTTTAACGATGCTGCCCTGAACATCTGCAAAGGTGTTCACGTGTTCGGCTTTCAGGAAGAACACCAGACCCGGAGTTTCCCAGTCATAGGAAAGCTGCACGGATTCCAGACGGGCTTTGTGACCCAGTGGCGCAAACGCCTTTGGTTTCGCCAGACCACCCAAAGTGGCGTTGGCTGCGGATACTTTGTCTGAATTGTCCAAAGAACCTTCAATGTACTCCGCTGCGATACCAAGACCTTTCCATTTGTAGTTGCCCATCACGGATGTGATGCGGACCACAGCAGGAACTTTCAGTTTGTCGACTTTGTAGCGGTTGTCCGTGGTGTCACCAGAGTACTGGGAAACCGCAATGCCCGTGCCTTTGGAGACGGAGCCGAATTCAAGACTGAACAACGTCGCCAGATTGTCGGCATTCATGCTTTCAAAGTGGCGCTGATAACCACCGCCCACCCACGAGTAGGTACGGAAGAACTCCGAGTTCAATCCATTCACCAAAGACACACGACCGGTGAAGCCTTTGTATTTCTGTTCAACACCTGCGCCGGTTTCAGCCCAGCCCAGTGGAATCATGCGGCCTTCAAGATCAGAGGCCAGAATGGTTGGGTACTTGTGTGGTTTCGTTAGCACAGAGCCCAAAGAGATGAACAGAGGAAATTTACCAAAACGCACGGACGTGTCGGTCTTTTTGAAATCCTTTTTATAGTAGATTTCGTGAAGGACAACTTCCCCGCCCTTTTCGATCTCCTGTTCAAATTCCCCGAACTCTTCGAAGGGATCGAATTCAATGGTCGTACCGACGCCACCGTGTTCAATTTCAACTTCGAACTCGATTTTAGAGCTGTCAGTCAGTTTGTATTCACCCTCAAAGGCAAACTCTGCCAGATCCATGGAACGACGAACGATCGGTTCAAGGTTCTGAACGGTTTTAAACGTCTCGCCTTGGGAAAAGGAGATGTAACCATACGATGTGAACTCAAATTGCGGGTATTCTTTTTTGACTTCAGTGACAGTCGCCACTTGGCTCAGCACCGGAGCTTCTTCCGCCTCGTTTTCAATCTTTGGTGTGCTTTCGGTGGTCGACGTGCCTTGAAGCACCGCCGTGGTGGTGGTCGTTGTTTTCTCCTGTGCCTGGGCAGCAGAAGACATGGCAAAAATAAGTGCAAGGGCCCATTTCATTTATCGAGTTCTCCAGTGAGGCCCGTTTGTAGGCCCGCCCCCGGAAACTGTAAAGACCCCGCACCTTATTTAGCGATAAATGAGAAGGCCTTGAACGCCAACTGAAAGCTTACTGATAACCCCACCCTAGGTGGCGGAAACTCCTGAATAATCTGAAAATTCTACCGACTTAATGTGGCCATATACTCAGCCACAGAACACGCCCTCAGAGAGCCCAAACCTTGTCCTGACCACAGTGACTGAAACTCAGGACGACCGCTTTCCTGCGCTTTTTTTCGCAACGGAGTCGTCAGCCAGTGTTGAATTGGATAGTCCGGAGTATCAGTTTCGTGAATTTTCATTTCCCGGGAAAACCGATTGCTCAATCCTCGAGACCAGCGACCACTGAAGACTTTAATTAGTTCTGTATCTTTGGGTTTTCCTTTGAGCAAAAGGTCCCGGTATTCCTGTGAAGCTCCGCTTTCGTGACAGACCAGGAAAGCCGTGCCGATTTGAACCGCAACCGCACCGGCAGAAAGCATCGTTTGCATGTCTGCTTTGCTCACAATTCCACCAGCGGCGATCACCGGGATCTGAAACCTTTCCGATATCTCCTGAACCAGATTTTTCGCAGGCAACAGCGGAAACTTTCCATCCAAAAAAGACCCGCGATGACCTCCGGCCTCCAGGCCCTGCGCCACCACCGCATCACAACCCTGCTTTTGCAAATACTCTGCCTCTTCCAAACTGGTGGCAGTCCCCATGACAAACACGTTCAGAGATTTCAGCGCCGCCATCTCTGACGGCTTCAGGCACCCGAAGGTGAAACTGAAAGCAGGGACTTTTTCTTCCAGCACAACGGCAAATTGTTTTTGGAAAAGATCAGGGTCATAGGAAAGCTCAGGAACGGAATCCATCCCCAGTTCCCGATAGAATGGCAGCAGAAGTTTCTTCATTCTTTCGACCTGCAGCAGATCCACCGCCGGGGACGTTGGAATGAACAGATTCACCGCAAAAGGTCTTGTGGTCAAATTTTTTACTTTTTGAATGAGCAAGCGCAAGGAATCCGGTGACATGTATCCAGCACCGATCGAGCCCAGCCCCCCGCTGTTACTGACAGCAGAAACCAGCTCGGCTGTGGTGTAGCCTCCCGCCATGGGGCCTTGGATTACGGGGACCTCTGTCAGCTTCCAGTGGGCTTCAGGCACAATTGACCTCGTTACTTGAACAGGAATTTGAAACGCGGAACTTTCTGCCCTTCAACTTCAACAATTTCATTCCACATCGGCAAGGGTCGGCACCACAGACGGCCAACCGAGTTGTTGTAAAGGGATTCGTAAAACACCATCTCATCCAGGCTTTCACTGTGCCGGCCGACGCCGATCACACGGTATTGTTTGCCGGAATAATGCTGATAGATACCGCCAGCAACGATGTCGTGGGCTGTTTCTTTAATCATGGCCGCTTTCAGACTGCTTCAACAGCGTCGTTCGTTCCTGTTTGTACAGATCAAAGGCCTCTTTGATGATCTTCAGGGTTTCCGGCAGATCGTGGAAGCCTTCGACTTCGACCTTTTTGTTTTCAAGACCCTTGTAGATTTCAAAGAAGTTGCGGATTTCTTTCAACTGGTGCGGCGCCAGATCCTTGATGGAATGGATGTGCGCCATCTCGGGATCATCTTCATGAACCGCAATGACCTTGTCGTCCATCTCGCCCTGATCGAGCATGCGCATGCAACCCACCGGACGGGCCCGCATAATACTGAGCGGATACACTTGGGCCTGACCCAACACCAGAATGTCCAGCGGGTCATGATCACCACAATAAGTGCGCGGAATAAAACCATAGTTGGCAGGATAGTGAACCGAGCTGTAAAGCACCCGGTCCACTTTCAGAAGGCCTGAAACCTTGTCCAGCTCGAACTTGGTTTTGGATCCTGCGGGAATTTCAATCAGCGCGGTCACCACTTCCGGAGCTTTTTCTCCGGGACTCAAATCATGCCAGGGATTCATAGGGCCTCCGTATTAAGTTATTTCATCGCTTCCAGGTGTTTGATGATTTCAGACTGGATCTGTTTCATCTCGGCATCGGAACGGCGCTGGGCGCGTTTGAAATCCAGATCAGGAATGGACCATGCCGGGATCAGGTGCAGATGATAGTGCGGAACCTCAAAGCCTGCGACAATCTGTCCCACACGCGGGGAACCTGACGCCTTCAAAATGGCTTTTCCGATCTTCTGGGAAACTTTGTGAAGATGAGCGTAGGTTTCAGACGGCACTTCTGTCCAATGATTGATTTCTTCTTTGCTGATCACCAGCGTATGTCCCAAATTGACCTGATCCAGCGCCAGGAAGGACAGGATGCTGTCGTCTTCATAAATTTTATAGCAGGGAAATTCGCCGTTAATAATTTTGGTGAAAACTGAAGCCATGAGGTCTCCTTACATTTGCTAAAAACTCTGGGAAATCATGCCTGATCCCAAGGGCTTTGACCAGCTTCAACACCCCGGGTCCCCGTTTCAAACCGGGACATTGGCCCAGCTTCCACAATTGCTCAATACTCCCCGGTAAGAATAAGACCTGAGACAACCACGAAGCCTATGGTAGGCTGGAGACTATATGAGCACTATTTTTCTGCTTGAAGATGACCCAGTAATTGGCAAAGCCGTCCAACTGCAGTTGGAACTCGAAAACTATAAAGTAGAGTGGGTGCAAACCCTTGCTGATGCCAAACGCCAAAGCGCAGAATGCAAAGCAGATCTTTATCTTTTGGACATCAACCTTCCCGATGGCAGCGGGATGGATTTCTGCAACTGGTTGCGCGCCCAAGACCAGAAAAATCCCGTGATCTTCCTGACCGCACGCACTGATGAAGAAAGTGTTGTGCAAGGCTTTGACCAGGGCGCCAATGACTATGTTCGCAAACCCTTCAGTCAGCGCGAACTGATTGCCCGCATCCGCAACCAGCTGGCTGACAACAAGGCAACACTGGAACTGGTTCGATTTGCCGGCCTGACCCTGATCAAAAATCAGCAGGTGCTTAAGAATGGCGAAGCTCTGATCAATCTGAACCGCCGGGAATTTGAAATCCTGACGACGTTCTTTGAACACCCGGAAACAATTGTGACCCGCGAACAGCTGATAGAACGCCTGGCTTCGGGCGAGGAAATATTTGATCGCACCGTAGATTCCCACATCAGCCATATCCGTTCCAAGCTGACCAAAAACGGTGTCACCATGGTGAAAATCAATTCCGTCTATGGCCAGGGCTATCGCCTGGAAAAAGCCGTTTAATCCCCGTCCCTCCACAGGATCTCACTTTAAACCGTGAGGTCCTAACTCCATAATCGCTCAATACTTGCCCGCTATCCTGAATGTGTAAATAAGGCGGGACCATGTTACAAAAAATTCTTCTGACAATTTTTCTGATCACACCGGCGCTGGCCACGGCACAAACTTCGATGTGGGGCACTGGAATGTACGGCGGGATGCAAAGCTGTTCCACCGGAATGCGTGCGGGCAACGGCGCCACCAGCGTCGATGACGGCACCAAAGAAATTCAGGCCGAACTGCAAGAGGCCCAGCAGCAGCTAAAAACCAAAAAGGCCGAAAAGAAAAAGATCGACCGCACCCTGCAACGAACCCGCACTGATGTGGAAAAATCCATCTCCAGCGACTATGCCGACTTTATCTTTGAACACATGGAAAATTCCCGCCGCTGTGAAGAGTACAAGGGCCTGCAGGAGCAGTCCGGGGAATTTATCGCTCAAGGCGAAGAAGGTGGCGAAGCCGCAGCCCCCAACGCCGACATGATTCCGGTGTATGGTTTTTCCACCGCGGAATGGTACCAGTACTGCGACCGCGGCAAAGCGGGTTCTGTCAGCGGATCAGTTTGCTCCAATTCCAAATACCGTGAAACTGATGGCGGCCGGGGCAGCGATGCCACCACTTGTAAAAAAGGTCTGTCAGACTATCGCAAGCAGTATTCCCAGTCAGAAAAACTGCAACGTGAAATCGAACGCATGGAAAACCAGATCACCAACCTGAAAGAAGATCTGAAAGACGCCAAAGCCGACGCTTTGGAGGACCGCCGCAACGGCCTTGCCTCTTCTGACACTGAAGGTGGCGTTTGCGTCGAGTGTATTGCTCAAGGAAATGGATCTCAGGCCTCCGCTCCGAAAACAGATTGGGCCAATGTGATCGCTAACGTGGGCACAGGATTGTTCGCGTCGTATGTGGGTTACAAACAAAATCAGATGGTTGCTGAATACAACTCCAACGCCGGCTGGCCGACACAGTCCTACCCGGCTTTGAGCTATGGATACCCCTATCTGATGGCGGGTCTTTATGGCGCGGTCAGCGGAGGCACCGGTCAGGGCAGCTTCGGCTGTGGCAGTGGTATGAACGGCACGGGCAACATGAATGGCGCCATGGGCATGACAGGCGCCTATGGTATGGGTGGCATGTACGGAAATGCCGGCATGGGCGGAGCCTTCGGGTATCCCGCAGGCATGATGGGTAACACCATGGGTGGCGGAATGTATGCCTCCGGCATGGGCCCGTGGGGCATGAACGGAATGAACATGGGCGGCATGGGGGGCCTTGGTATGTACGGCGGCGCCATGATGGGTGGAATGATGGGCAACATGATGGGCTATGGCTCCATGATGGGAAGTATGATGGGCGGATCCATGATGAGCAGCATGGTCGGCGGACTTGCCGGCTATGGTGGAATGATGGGGTCCATGATGGGTAACTATGGTTCAATGATGGGTTCCATGACTGGCAGTATGATGGGTTCTATGATGGGCACCTACAGTGGAAGCATGATGGGCTACGGTTCGATGATGGGATCCATGACCGGATATGATTCTTCTTCGATGGCACTGCAACAACAGATGATGCAAATGCAGATGCAACAGTATCAAACAGCGATGCAGTATCAGCAGCAATACCAGCAACAGATGGTGCAGAAATACCAAACTGTGTCTTCCCTGCAGCAAGAGATGTACAACCTGATGTATCGAATTCAGCAGGTGCAGTACGGTGGCACAAGCTATCTGGGTGGAACACTCAGCTCCAGCACGTCGTCGGGACCAACACCGATCTACTCCACCGGCACCAGTTCCCTGGCACCGGTACCGATCATCAATTCTACAACCACCACAACGATTCCAGCCGGACGTTAATATTCAAGAACCTACCAGGCACCCAGTCTTAACAAACGGGTGCCTTGTCTGTAAGAGTCCTCGGCAAAGCGCAGAATTCCATCAGAACTCAGCTGCGACGTCAGGAACACCATATAGACCGGCATCTGCTGTTTCAGTTGAACCTTGGTGTCTTTATCCAGCACTTCCCCGGGTTTTGCCATATAACGCTCGATCGCAGCGCGGTCCCATTCAGTCCCCTTCAGCAGGTATTCGGCAAGATCCACGGGCTTTTCCACCCGCACACAACCGGAACTAAGCAGTCGATGAGGCTCGGCGAACAATTCCCGCTGATTCGTATCATGCAGATAGATCGCATAGGAATTGGTCATCATAAACTTCAATGAGCCCAGGGCATTCATGCGATGCGGGCTTTGACGAATATAAATATTGGCATCCTGATTTGGATCCATGTTGTACCAGTCAATACTGGCCGGATCGAACCTTTGAGTGAAGGACTTGTTCCAAACCTGATAATGACGGGTATCAAAGTATTCGCGGATCTCCCAAGGCCATAAATTCTTGATCTCTTCGACCTTGTCTTCGCGGAAGATCGTCGGAGGCACCACCCAGAATGGATTGATCACGATGTAGACGATCTTGTCTTTCATCGTCGGAGACTTTCTTTCTGGTCGACCGTTGATCGTGCGGAAACTCATTGAATAAAAGCCCCCTCCACTCTTGTCGACCAGGCTAAAATAGGACATCGCCAGATTGATAAAGATATAGCGGTCTTCAAAGTGCTGAGGGAACCAGCGCAGCTTTTCCATATCCAGACGGATCTGGCGCATACGATCCTGACAGGACACATTCAGGTACTTCCAAGTTTTGCCGCCTGGGGAAATTTTGCTGTCCGGTTTAAAACGCAGGTTCCACTGAATGTCATTCACCGCCGCCACCACTTTGTCATCAAAGACATTGTCCAGACTGGTCATGGGATATCCCAGTTGAGTCATGCGTGTTTTTAAAGGAATCAAAATGGCGTCTTTACTCCCCAGCTTCAAAGTCTTTTTGACTTTGGGCAAGGCTGGCCACAGGTTGTTTACACAGGCATTGTTCAATTTGCGAAGACTGTCGCGCAACGCCAGATATTGAGGAGACTGCGGGGACATTGATTCCAGCAGCACATTGGGATTTTGTCCGGCGGCAGCCAACGCAGTCTCGAGCTCCAGGGCTGTCGGGAATTTTTTCTTGGTCAGTTTCACATCCACACCCACCAGGGCCGGATCGACAATTCCAGTGGAAACATTCTGCAGCAGGCGCAGATAGTTAACGCTCGCCTGATTTCGCAGAGTGGGATTGAGTGGATCAACCAAAAAAGTTTGCTCCATTGAATCCGACCAGTAGCTCTTCGCATTGACTCCATGATCCCCTGACTGTGTCATCACCCAGCGCAGTTCACTTACCGGAATTCTGTCCACAACGACCAAGTAGTCCTTTGAATTCTGCGCGTTCGCACTCAAAGCAAGGCTCAGAACAGTCAAGAAACCCATGAGACGCACCAGCTCCATAACCCCTCCTCATGTCTTCTTTTAAATTAATTTTGTCTCCGTTCTTGCGGCATTGTTAGGCTGGGTCTGGTCGACGGACTTGAAGATTTCCAAAACAAAACAAACTGGATGTTTTGCCACAGAAAACTGGCTCTGACTTTGCTCCTTATCAGTTCAGGTAACAATATCGTTCGCCGGCTGCAGTTCAATGCGAGTTCATCGCATAAAAGATCTACAGCTGTTGAACTTTTTTGGGAGGTCTCAAAATGAGATGGTCGAAATCGATTCTCACCCTGGGCTTGATCGCGGGTTGCGTAAATTTGGCTGCATGTAAAAAGCAGTCCAACAATCCCGTGCGCACTGCCAAGATCTCAAAAGCCTCGGCTCCCCTGACTGAAAAGCAAAAAGCAGAAAGAGCCGCAATGACCTCAGCACAACTGTGCTATCAGGATCTGTGCGCTTCTCAGTCGACAGAGATCTCTTACGAAACTCTGATGACAAAAGCAGCTCAGCCCAGCAAAGATCAAAAGGACTATTACCAGCAACATTTGGAAGCACGCCTGAAAGAAGCGATCGATGCCAAGGTGCAACTGCACACCACAACCCTGAATCAGTTGCAGGCGAAAGAATCCGAATTTGCCAATGCCGAACTGAACGAAGCGCAGATGCGCTTGATCAAAGTCATCTATATCCTGAACGGAAAAGAGATTTCCGAATCCGACCAAAAAGCCATTTTTGCCAAAATTTCCACCTATGACTTTGCCAAGGCCGAAGCCCGGGCAAAACTGCAAGGACCCCAAGCTTATCTGTTGTCCATGCACCCGGACAAAACTGTGATGGATGCCGCCCGCGCCGAAATCAGTCACATTCTGGAATTGCAGGAAGCACTGAACACGGCTATCGGCTTTAAGTTCATCGATATGGAACACGGAGCGATCGCCCGCTTGAAAGCTGGTGGCGCCGCAGACGCCTCTGAACTGAAAGATCTGATTCAAAGCTCCTATAGCGTGCGTCTGGTGCACATCCTGACCTTGAAGGACACGGCTATTGCCGACGCCCTGCCACTGAAGTCAGAGACCATTCGCACCCATCTGGCCAAATCCGACCTGAAGGCCCGCCTGCAAAAGCGCCTGGCAGAGGCTCCGAGTCTGAAATCAGCCTGCGAAGTGCGCATATATCAAGGTCTTAATCTGTATCCGGAAGTCAAAGATGTGACTGCCTTCCAGGAAAAGGTCGAAGTGGTGCGCGAACAGGTTTTGAAAAACCTGAACTCGCAGGATCCCGCATTTGAGATCGTAAAAAAGATTGCCGTCTATATGCCTGAGTCCATCAACGACCTTTCTAAATCACTGGTCCAATCCCTGAACGACAGAGCCCGCACCGACAGGCTGCAGGTGGAAAAGCTTTTAAAGATGGATGCGTCCACCACCCTGCTGCTGGGATCCCTGCTTTCACAGACTTTGGGTGAAAACGACCTGCTTTGCGAAGACCTGGTAAACCTGAATATTTCTGACTTCGCAAGCCCGGGCCTGACCGGTATCAAAGTCAGCTGGATGTCCGTGAAGCTTCCGACATATGGCATCTCCATTCTGGCGCATGAGTTTGCCCACCACGTATTTGCCCATGCAAAACAGTTTGAATCCGCAAAAGCCTGTCTGGCTGACAAGCAGGGCTCACAGCAGTTCCTGAATGAGGACTTCTCGGACGTGCTGGCAGCCAAAGTTGTGCTACAGCTGCAAAACGTTCTGCCTAAAAAACAATCGAACTATGGTTGCTTCTTTGCTTCCGAGGAAAAGGAGCCGTCTTTAAAAGTTGACGGGGCTCAAGCCGTGCACTCCTCGGGTCTGTACCGCGCGCTGCAAATTGCGCAGGTTCGCAAAGAATTAATCCCGGACACTTGCAAAAAACTGGTGACTGCGCAAAACTCCAAAGCCCTTAATTCCTGCGAGATGTAATTTGTGAAAAAGTGTTTTCTGATTTTTCTGTTCTTATTAAGTGCCTGTGCGCCGGCTTTGCAAGAGCCGGTGACCGAGCATTTGCTTCAGGAAGATCTGGATTCTGCTATTGTCGGTGGCCGTCGCGTACGAGCGAATGATCCCCGTGCAAACTGGGTGGTGATGGTCCGCGGGACCAAAGGATTCTTTTTATTCAAAGGATCCGGCATCTGTACCGGTGCCTTTATCACAGAGGACATCGTACTGACTGCGGCTCACTGCGTGACCGAAAAAGGTGCCACTTATGAGGTTGCCTATGGCTTAAGCCCCCTGGAGGAAAAGCGCAAGGTGATCAAAATCGACAAAGTGCTGGTGCACGAAGACTATGCACCATCCACAGAGTCCCTCAATCCCAACGACATTGCTCTGATCAAGATCCGCGGCACCAAACCGGCCCGCTTGAAGGTGCTGGGTCTGCAAGTGGAACCACCGCTGGAGCAGCCCACGACATTTTTAGCCATCGGCTATGGCAACACCGCGGCCGGCCCCAAGATCAACGAGCGTGGAATACTGCATTCCACCCCGACGATCATCACCGATATCAATGACACCCACCTGATTGGAAATCAAAGAAACGGAATCGGGATTTGCCAGGGAGATTCTGGCGGACCGCTGCTTAAGGCGGACGAAAAGGGCGAACCGGCCATCATTGGCATCACCCACGCGACCTTCCGGTACAAGGGGGACCCGGTCAATTCCAACGAGTGTTACAATCGGGCGGCCTATGTCAATATCGCCCATCAAATGGCCTGGATTCAGAAAAACGTGGCCCTTATTTCAGACGAGCCTCTGAAATAAAAAAGGGAGCTTTGCAGCTCCCTTTTTCATTCGATCTTAAACCGAAATTCTTAGCGTTGGTTGGCTGGAGTCCATTTCAGACCCTCTTTGCCTGCCCATTTGCCACGAGGACGGTAGATACGGTTGTTTGCGTACTGCTCGAAGGCGTGTGCGCACCAGCCGGAAATACGGGAAGCCGCGAAGATCGGCGTGAACAGATCTGTCGGGATGCCCATAGAGAAGTAAACAGTTGCAGAGTAGAAGTCCACGTTCGGCATCAAGCCTTTTTCGTTGAACATGGTGTCGTCGATCAAAGTGGACATTTCATACATGTGGTGGATGCCAGCATCTTTAGTCAGCTTGTCGGACATGCCACGCAGGATACGAGCGCGAGGGTCGCCGTTTTTGTAAACGCGGTGACCGATACCCATAACTTTTTCTTTTGCAGCCAAAGCGTCTTTAACGAACTGCTGAGCTTTTTCCATCGTGCCGATTTTTTGCAGCATCAGGATCACTTGTTCGTTCGCACCACCGTGCAAAGGACCTTTCAACGCGCCAATAGCAGAAACGATTGCAGAGTGAAGGTCAGACAAAGAAGAAGCGGTTACGCGAGTTGCGAACGCAGAGCAGTTCAGCTCGTGGTCAGCGTGAAGGATCAAGCACGTGTCCATCACTTTTACGTGCTCAGCTTTTGGCTCAGCTCCGCCGCCCAGCATGTACATCATGTTCCAAGCCATGGATTTGTCAGCTTTAGGAGCTACAGGCTCTTTGCCTTTGCGGATGGCATCGAATGCACAAAGAAGAGTTCCCATTTTCGCAGTCAAACGAACAGACTTGCGCAAGTTTGCTTCAGCGCCGTTGTCGTTGGCATCAGAATCCCAGTGAGCCATCAAAGAAACAGCCGTACGCAACCAACCCATTGGGTGAACGTTGGTAGGGATTGCTTTCAAAACTTTGATGAAATCAGGGCTCAAAGCCATTTCATTGCGAAGTTGAGTGGAGAATGCCGCCAGCTCTTGAGCATTTGGAAGTTTGTCGTTCCAAAGAAGATAAGTTACTTCCTCAAAAGTGGAATTCGCAGCAAGATCATCGATCGTGTAACCACGGAAATTTAGAGAATCACCGACGATAAAAGACACTTTCGTCGTACATGCAACAACGCCTTCCAAACCCTTGTCCAAGGCGCCTTCATAGATATTTACTTCAGCCATCGTAGTTTCCTTTCTGACTTATCAAATACTTCTTTTTTTAAACATTGTAGACTTAACAGGAGTTTTCACAAGTTGTCACGCGGTTCCCGATCCTAGGTCTTACAAACCAGGCCACTGAAAACATAGTAAAAATCAGATTAGCGGGACGCCAGTTTAATGACCCGATCCTTCACTTCCGTGACGATCAAAGTCTGATCCCGGACGGGATCCTGTTTGCCTGAGTACCGCTCATTCGAGAGCAGAATCTCGTTGCGCAGCTCGTGCACACCCTGCTTCGGGGCCCGAGAAATCGCCTCGGAAATCCCGTGTCCACCCCAGTTCACACCCAGGGAGTTTTGGGACAGCTTCAAACCTTCGGTCGCCAGTATCAGGCGATCCCGCGGATTGAGCTGGATCACCCGGCTTTGTGGCTCCGTGTTAAAGTCCTTACCAAGGCTAGGACCGGTCGGCAGAAGCTCCACCAAACTGTCCTGACCATAGACCTGCATGAAGCCGTCGATGTTTCCGACAGAGCAGTACTGCATTTCGAAGCTGCGGCGATCCACGATCCCGTAAAACACGCTGGCCTTGTCTTCATTCTGAATGGACGGCACCACTTCCTTGGCCAGCAACGCCAGCACCTTGTGAGCCTCCAAGCCCCGGCGGGCCTCGATCTGCGAAGAGATTTTGATGATCACGGAAAGCAGCACCGAAGACAGCGAATAACCGCTGGCACTGGAAATCAGAATGCCGAATTTGAGTTTGTCTTCGTGTTCAAAGATATCGAAGTAGTCCCCCCCCGACCGCGTGCCGGGAAGGAATTTGGTGCTGAACTCAAAGCCCTGGACATTGGGAAGCTCGGTGGGCGAAAGAAACTTTTGCATGACCTGCGCCAGCTTCAGCTCCTGGCTGATCTGCGCAATCATTTTTTCCAGAGCGCCGTTGGCTTTGGACAGCTCAAGGCGATAGCGGTGAAGTTCCGCCTCTTTCACCGCCAGTTCGTGTTCCAGTTCTGAAATTCGCTCTTTGAGTTCGTCTTGTTCTTTTGCCATGACGGCTTATAATAAATTCTTTTTTACGCCCAGTCGTGAAGGAACAGATTCAGTTGTTCTTCTTCGGCCTTTAGTCGGGCTTGAATGTGTTCGGGCACCTGCCCTTCTTTCAAACTTCCCAACCCCTGAAGGTGATAGCGGATCTCGCTGTGTCGTTTGTGGACTTTTTCGCGGGCCCAGGTCATCGCGGTGACAGACAAAAGCTCCCAGCGTTTCCAGGTCGGACCGAAATAGCGGGAGGCCTGCACTTCATCGACTTTCGCGTTGCCGCCAAAGTGTCCCCAGATCATCTGTGCCACCCACTGCACAGCCAAGATCAAAGCAAACAGCAGGACAAACTGCAGGGTCTTGTCCTGAGCCGCCGTCGTGCCACTGGTGAAGCCCAGATTCAGCAAAGTGCGAACTTCCCCGGCCATCATCATTCCCAGAAACGCCCCGCTGGCTGACACCATCGCAAACTGCGATCCAATACGACGGCATTCCTGATTCAACGAACGGCTTTGCCACCAGAAGAAGATCATGCGACCCACACGTTCACCGGCAACCAGCCCCAGGGCCGCGTTGAAAGAGATGGTGTTGGTCAATAACAACCCCAAAGCCAAAGCCAGGGACCAGAATTCCAGCTGCACAATCAAACTGATCAAAGCGGCCAGACAGAAGAAAGCAACCACGGTCGGGAAACGGCCATCGGCCAGGAAATAGGCCAAATCACTCTGCCCCAGGGTCGTCATCAGAACACTGGCATTGCGAAGCATGGTTTCGCCACCCACCAGGAACAATCCGGTGCCCAAAACCCAGCCCAGAATATTTTTAATCTGCACGGACATAAAAACAGTCAGCAGACCCACACCCGCCAGCCCCAGCAGGAAGTAGCCGTTGAAACTCATGAAGAGCAAACCCAGAATCAGCACCCACCAGGCCCCCAAAGTGCTCAGACACATCAACAAAGCACTGGGACGAGTCCCCAGAACCCGCAGATTCAAAAGTGCCATCCCGGAATACAAAGATTTTTGCGGGGACGCCTCCAGCACCACCACATCCAAAGCGCGGATGAACATCTTCCCCAGGGTTGTTTCCAGCCCCTTGTCCAAAAAACTTTTTTGCAGGCCAGAGAAAACCACCGCCACGTACTTTTGTGACAGATAAAGCCCCAGCATCATCATGACAAAACTACCCAACCACATAAGTATCATAGCGAACCACCTTTCCCTCGTAAGAATGACGAACGCCCGGCAGCAGCTCTTCAGCCTGCATCGGACGCTTCACCACCACGCGCTTCACCGGCCAGGTCAGGGCCTCTTGCAGAACCAGACTGGCGTCATCGTCGTGACCAACCAAATCACGGAAGACCACCATCTCCTGCTTGGGAAGTGCGGATTTCTTTTTGTGCGGATACATCGGATCAAAATAAATGGCGTCCACTTCAAGCAGACCCTTGTTCTGTTTTAGAAACTGCAGGCTGTCGGCAAAGTGCAGTTCATAGGATTTCAGAGAGTCCTTTTTAGTTCGGGCAAAGGCTTCTTTCAAAAGAGCGTACAGCACCGGAGAACGCTCCACCCCGATCACCGAAAATCCCAGCTGAGTCAAAAACACACTGTCGATACCCATACCGACAGACAGATCCAGAATTCGGCGCGCGCCTTTGGCCACGCCCAGGGCTTTGGCAATCAGTTCATTTTTGCCGCGATGGCCTTTGCGCTCGTAGTCCAGATGATTTTTATCGAAATCAATTTCTAGCAGGCGCTTTTCCTGATCGCGCACATACACGCCCTCAGGTTCAACGAAAAAATGAAAGAAGTATTGTTCGGGGTTTTCAGGGTTCAGTGGCGCCTTCAGAAAAGACGCCCAGGCGACAGCCTTGTCGTGGACTTCCGGGGCGGAAGCCCGAACACAAATGCGGAGGCCGCCGTCTAGCGAAGCAGATACCAAAGACACTCAAAGACCCACATGCCAATGGCGATCAGGAACAGATAAAAACCAGAGCGGAACACCTTGCGCATCTCACTGCCCACGGGGCTTGAGATATTTTTCAACTTATAGATGAAACCCACAGAGGCAAAAGCCAGAACCACCGTCAGATAGACACCCCAGTAAAAACCAGCGTATGTCAGATGATAGGTCAGATTGAAAACCAGGAACAGAATCCACCAGCCGGCAATCAGACGACGGGCCTTATCAAAACCCAGCCAGTTCACGGTGTTCGTGAATCCCGCCTGACTGCTGGGGAAGATATTCATGAAGTTTCTAAGGTGCACAACAAAGAGCACCAGCCAACCCCACACACAGCCCAGCCAGAACGCTTCCACATCCCCCGGAACCCCCATCGCGATCTGAAAGCCCACAGTCAACAAAGGCCCCAGCATCACAAACAGAGCGAATTCACCCCCGATGCGGTACTTGAAGGAATTCTGTTTTTTAAACTGAGCCCACAAGCCGACAACCAGACTGACCGCAAAGATCCCCGCCAGTTGCGGGAAAGCAAACAGCAGTGGCACCGCACACACCAGCGCCATGAAAAGGAAGAAAGAGGAAAGATGTTTCACCTGAGCAGCCGTGATCCAGCCATTTTGGATGGCACGGCTGCCGGAACGTTCCAGCACTCGATCAACACCCTTCATATGGTCCATATAGTCGTTGCGCAAGTTAATGGAGATAAACGCCAGCAAAACACCGATGGTGGCAATCGCCGTGGTCACCGGATCTTGCATGGTTTGATCGTCGATATTCTTGGTCAGAATCAGAAACAGCGGCAGAAAGATCAGAAGGAAGGTGCGCACCTTGTAAATCTGGGACATCTTGGCCCAGAAAGAAGGTTTGGTGATCTCGTTTAACGGCAGCACACGAAACGTCACCAGCTCCGACGCGGAATTGACGTTCAGGGTCTGCTGCGGCAGAGCCCGGTGTGTTTTGGAGAACGTCCCCAGCAAATAGGATTCAAACTGGGCGTCTTTTTTGGAAAGCGTGATCAGTTCACTCACGAAGGCTTCCTTCTCCAGTACAAAATCTCGGTCAGCGGGCGCAGTTGATCAATCAGCTTTTCTTCGCCCGGCTTCAACAGGGACTTCAGGCGCTCCAGATGATGATCATACATTTTGATCAGGCCGCGGTTGATCTCGTCGAATTCCGCCAGTTTCTGGTCAAAGCGCGCTTTGCCGCCGACGTTTTCGTAGTACTGCTCCAGAGTTTTGGATTTCACGATATGGTCGATTTCATGGCGAGTGGCCCCGGCACACATGAACGCCCCGAAGGAATTCAGATAACCGGATTTCAAGTCACCCAGGATCGCTTTGCCTTCGTCGTTACGGATGTCGTAATCCAGAAGGTCATCACTGCGCTGGAACAACTGACCCAGCAGCGTGCCCATTTCAGAAAGAATATTGTGCAGTTCCTCGTCGTAGCGTTCTTGCGCGATGAACGGCGCACGGATGCACCACTTAAACAGACTTGCGGTCTTCAGATTGTGAATGCGATCCAGTTGTTCCATGGTGACGAAGAAATCGCCCACCACAGAGTCCTGCAACCATTCACCTTCCAAAAGATCAGAAATCACTTCCGCCGTGTACTGAACCAGCTTGATGTTGCCGTGACCGGAAAGGTTCACCATCACACGCGCCAGCAGATAGTCACCCGCCAGAACCGCGTACTCCGGCGTGTATTTCAGCCACGCAGCTGTCTTGCCACGGCGAAGATGAGAGCGGTCGATCAGATCATCATGAAGCAAAGAGGCGTTATGAATGAATTCGATTGTCTGGGACAAGAGCAGCTCAGTTTTAGGTTCAATGCCCAGGTGAGCCGACATCATGCGGATCAATTTTGCGCGGAAGCCTTTGCCGCCGGAAAACAGGTCCTCGTAAAGCTTGTTCAGCTTTGGCAGGTACGCCGGAAAATCCTTTGGATCATAGACTTTAAGATCAATGACGCTGCGTTGCAATTTTAACTCCTGAAGAGGTCGAATAGTCCCGCTAACTTCGCGATTTATCTGCTTGCTGTCAAGGGCTTCAAGGCCGTAAAGTCCGAGACATTATGAATAAAGTCTTTCGCACGAAAAAGACCATCACCTTCAGGGATGCCGACCCTGCGGGAATCATGTTTTTCGGAAATATTTTTGGTTTCGCCCACGATGCTTTTGAAGAGTTCATCGTCGACGCCGGCTACACTTGGAACGAGTGGTTTTCCACCCGCGACCTGATGATCCCCCTGCGCCACACAGAATCCAACTTTCTGGCGCCATTCATCCCCGGCGAAACCTATGACGTGAATGTATCCGTCGCAAGTTTTGGTGAGACTTCCTTTAAAATGAAGTACGTCTTCACCCAAAAAGACAAAACCCACGCCATCGTCACCATGGTTCACTCCGTGATTGATGGAAAGACAAAACAAAAGGCGACCCTGCCGTCGCTGATGAAATCCCGTCTGGAGCCTTATCTGGAATCCACCGGTCAAGGCTGCTAGAGGAGCGCGCATGGAAGAGTTTAAATTCACAGGAAAAGAATGGTGGCGCGAAGGCGTTCGTTTTGAATGCACGGGTTCCGGCAAATGCTGCACCTCCCACGGAGAGTACGGCTTTGTATACCTGAGCCTGGAGGACCGACAGCGTTTCGCCAAACACCTGAAAATGCGCACCGGCGATTTCACCCGCAAATATTGTGATATGACCGGCGGTATCTGGCACCTGAAAGAAGACCCGAAAAACCCGGATTGTATGTTCCTGAAAGGCAAGGGCTGCAGTGTCTATGAGGCCCGCCCGACCCAATGCCGAACCTGGCCGTTCTGGCCGGAGGTTATGAACGCCAAATCCTGGGCCAAGGACGTCAAAGCCTTCTGCCCCGGCGTAGGCAAAGGCCCTGTGATCCCGGCTGAGCGTATCGAGCAACAGATTCGCGAACAAATCAAAAGCGAACAGGGCTGGGGCAAGTAAGCTGCTTCAGTTTCCGCCCCTGCCGGGGCTGCAGCTCTACCGGCTGCCGCCGAGGCTGTCCAAGCTTTAGACAGTCAGGCATTTCTTACCGTTATCCAGCAAATTCCATGATTGCAATTCTGGAAAGTGAGGTCCCTTGTGTTACAAAGGACCTCATGAAAAAACTCATCTTCCCCCTTATTGCTTTGACGCTCGTTTCCCTGCAGTCTTTTGCCGGTTCTAAAGCCACGGACCGTTCCTACAAGTACTGCGATGACATGACCCAAATCGACAAGTTGCTGGATCGCAGCCGCGAATCTGTAGAACGTATCCAGCGCGAAGGTTTGAATATCGAACGCATCGTCGTTTCCAAAGACAAACGCCAGTTGTATCTGGTTTCCGGCGACACTTTGCTAAGAACTTACACGGTGGCTTTCGGCTGGAACTTTATCGGTCACAAACAATTCGAAGGTGACGGCAAAACTCCGGAAGGCATCTATTCCATCGATTACAAAAATCCAAAAAGCCAGTTCACCAAGTCTTTGCATGTGGACTACCCGAACAAAGCCGACATCGCCTATGCAAAATCCCAGGGCCGCTCCCCGGGTGGCGACATCATGATTCACGGCTTGCCTTCCAACCCACAGAAATACGAGCGCATCAGCAAGATTCACCCGTATGACTGGACACTGGGCTGCATCGCCGTGACCAACAAAGAAATCGAAGAGATCTACGCACTAGTGAAAGAAAGAACCCTGGTTGAAGTCTGCAAAATCAGCCCAACCAAATAAGAATTGAAATATTAAGGGCGGCGTAACTGATACTTGCGCTGCACGCCTTCAAGGCACGCCAGCTTCCCGCCCTCATCAAAGACCCGGTCACACATCAGCACTTCCTCGCGCACAATAAACTTGTTGCGCAGTCTTCCCAAACACTGAATCTTTTCGTCATCACTAAAACGATCCGCACAGAAGCCCACCGCCTCCACAGTAAATAATTCCGCGGCGGACATTTCGTTCAGACAACGACGTTTGTCTTCATCATGAAAGAAGGACTGACACAAACGGGAGGCGGCCTGCAAACCCGGGCGAGGATCCACTTTCAGACGCGTGCGATAGGGGAAGGGTCTTTGAATCCCGGCCAGACAGCGGGCCTTTTCATCGTCGAAAGTCAGAGACTCACAGACGTCCACTTCCTCCGGGCGGATATCCCGGTTCACAATGCCCGCCAGACAGTTCACACGGTCGGAATCGAAATTCTGGTTGCGACAGATTGGCAGAGCCTCTTTGGTGACCCAGTTGGCGCCGCTTTCCAGGCGCACGCATTGTGGGATTTCATTTTCATCCTCAATCATCAGACAGAACTGCAGCGCCGCCTGCAGCCCCGGGATCGGATCCGGAACGGGGATTGAATGGGCCGGAACGGAAACCAACATCAGTGCGAAAAGAAAAATCTGTTTCATAGCGAGACCTCGCCCCCAACTATCCCCCTGAATATGAGGGGACTCAAGCTCTTATAGCTCAGTTTGATGCGGCAATCTTACATCCGACAAAAGTTGGTCAAGAATCTCAGTTTGAATCTTTAGGGGACCACTGGACCTGTCGATGAGTAATGTCATGATGAACGTAAGTGGCAAGAATCTCATAGTTTTTATCCTGACAGTGTTTGCGCTGACTGGGTGCAAAGAACCCGAGATGCAGCTTTCAACCCTGGGCAAGAAGCTTCCGGCTCCTTCCCTTAAAGGCAGCAGTCCGTTTGAGCAGGACTTCGACAGCCAGAACTATGCGCGTGTGCAGGGAAGCTGTGATTCCCGCGTGGGCACGATCCTGGTCAGCTTTGATAAAAACATCTGGCACCAGCCCCCGTCTTCACCTGACTTGACCGACACCGCCCTGTCCGCCGGCATTACTAATGACTCTGACTGCTCTGATGGCAGCTTTGACATCTACCTGACCAAGAACGACCTGCAGAATATCTGGGGCATCACCACTGGCTCTTCCGGAACCACCGGATCAGGCGTGGACTATATCTATATCAAAGGATCCTCGATCATTGGGGACACAGAAACACTGACCCTGGTGGATGGCGACGTCAACAGCCCGGGAACCGGCCCCAACTCGGGGGTGGCAGCACTGGTGGTTCTTGAAAAGAACTGGCCACGCGGCTTTGCGGGTTCGGACCAATGCGGCTCCTTCATGGCTTTCCTTAATACCGAAAACGGCCAGCGGGCCACTCACACGGCGGATGTCAGCTTTAAGCTCAGCAAAACAGTGGCAGGTTCCACCTATTCGGGAATCACTGCCTATAAGAACTGGAGTGACTGCCACAGTGATTCCAATATCACTGACACCTTCACCATTCCGGCCGGCTCTGATTATACAGAAATCATTTATCGCTTCCCATCCACCCCGCTGGATGCTGTTTTGAATTTCAAGATCATCAACACCTCAGCCCTGCGTGCAAGCACAACGGCGGCGGCAGTGACTCTGCGAAACTCCGAAGCCTCTTCCACATATCGTTGGTTGTCGCTGGAAGAGCACATGTTCCAGATCTACAAGAATACTTGTTATCCGATCCGCCTAAGATCCAATAATTTCAACAACAGTCCGGCCTACGATCAATTCGGCGGCACACTGGATCTGGTCGCCAGTGATGCGCGCATGAAGTTCTATACCGATGCTTCCTGCGGCACTGTCACCTCCAGTTACACTTTCAGCAGCTATAATTCCCTGATTGTCGGCTATGTGAAGTTCTCAGAAGCCTCATCAACGGACACCATGGCCTCTGTAAACCTCACCATTACCGGGGCGGTTGGCAACAACTATTACTACGATGCAGTCCCTCTGAATTTCCGTGTGGATCTGAGCAGCAAGTCCAGCCCTGCCAAACTGGATATCTGGGGTCCTCGTGATATCGCCAACGGCTATTGCAATGCCTATAGTGTCGCGACAATGAATGCCAACGGCACCTTATTGCCGACCACCAGTAATTTGACCGTAAACCTGGCAACCCAGGAAAGCAATCTGGGGCAGTTCTTTGCCGATGAAACCTGCGCAACACCGATCAGTACTGCCGTCGTAAGCAAAGACACCGCACTTAAAAAAGTTTATTTCCGTGCGGCAGCGGCCAACGCCGGGTCCTATCACTTTAATGTGAATGCGCCGGGATTGACGAACCACACGCCAATCGTGAACATCAGAACTCCGATCACACAATTTAAAATTGCACCGATAGATATGATTGCTGGTGCCTGCAAGGCGGTTTCTATTGGAGTTGCCGACGGGGCCGGGATCTTCCGTATCGCCGACCAGACTTACAATGCACCGATTTCAATTTCCATCACACCCACACCAGGCAGCAATGTGATCTTTGCTGATCCGAGCTGCAGCGTGCCGGCTTCGCCAAGCTATATCACGGTGGGATCTGGAATGGGCGCGGCAGTTCTGTACATACAAACCGCCGGCTTGAACGGCAAGATGCTGGACCTCACTGTTTCCGCAGTCGCTGGAGTGTCAGGCTCCGCCTTCAACGGAACCTTCCAATAATAGCTATTTGATCTTTTGATACAGATGTTTCAGAAGCTTTTCGCGGTCCTTCTCTGGATGGATCGCGAACGTTTCTGTTTCACCTTCAGTAGAGGCAAATGTCACCGCCTGAGTGTCGTCGATACAAACATCCAGACAGCTTGTCGTCACCACACGGATCTTGGAGCCGTCTCCACTTTCCTTGAAAGACTTTTTCAGGAACATTTTCAGATTGTCGGCACTGTTGCCTTCTTCTTCCAGCAGTTTGGGGCTGATGGATTTATGGCATTTCGTGCAGATCAGAACGATGCCTTTGGACCAGGGGTTTTCTTCGTGCTTCATAGTTTTCTCCTCAGCTCCGCCCACAGAATTTTTCCCAAATCACTGCGTGGGATCTCGTTCATATAATAAATTTTACGTGCTTTTTCAAAGGGAAGCACTTTTTCTGAATACAACTTCAGGACTTTGTCTGTGTCAGCTTCCGACAAAAGACTGACCAGATGAATCTCAGCCCCCAGTCTGTCAGAAGGCACATCCAACAACGTCACCTGAGTCGGCCAGTGCGGATTCAAATGCAAAGCGCAGGATTCAAGAACAGAACGAAGTCTTGCCACATTGGTCGCTTCGCCACCAATCTTGACATAGTCTTTGCTGCGGCCTTCAATCAGCAGACTGCCATTCACGACCGAACCTTTGTCTTCCGTCGTAAACCATCCGTCGGCCGTTTTGGGATTCCAGATACGGGAACCGGATTCCGTGTTCTGGGCATAACAAGTAAATAAAGAATCTGCCCATACTTCCAAATAGCCACCAGCATTCTGCCGGGCTTTGGCGTGAGTCAAAAGCCCCACGGGCGGAAATTCATCCTGATTCAGACTGTCCAAAGACGCCGTGGCAATCTGCGAGGCCGTTTCGCTCATCCCATAACTGGGAAGAACTGGCCATCCGAGTGCGCGGGCTTTTTTGTAAAGATCCACCTCAAAGGCTCCGCCACCAACCACGACCGCACGCAAAGTCGCTGGCGCCCTTAAGCCGTGCGACACCAGATCATACACTTGCGTGGGCACCAGGGCCGACAAAGTACAACCTTCAGAAACAAGCACGTCATAAAAATACTGAACGTCCCAGCGCCCGTCTTTCAGGGCCTTCACAACCTTGGCTCCGCTAAGATGCGCGCGGATTTCTATACCCAGGCCCCCAACATGAAAATGCGGCAGCACCTGAGTCCACACATCTTTAGCAGAACTTTGCAGATGAAGATTCACCGCCCGAGCCGATGCCAGCAGCGCCTGCTTCGATAAAGCCACAAGCTTGGTCGCCGAAATCGAATTCGCGGTGGAACCGGATGTTGCGATCCACACATGGCCTTTCAGGTTTTTTTCAATCTGACTTTCTTCCGCAAGACGGTACAAAGCCTGATAGTCGATTTCAGGCCAGCGCGGGTTCAGCAGGATTTCGTTAGATTCAGAATGAAGATCTATCGGACTTTGAGCTGATACCACGTCAGGGCCTCCAGCAGTTTATCAAAGCCCACTCCCGTGCCTTTGTTCTTCAAAAGATACGGTCCTTGCGTGGAAAGCTCGGCGGCAAAAGAATCCATCTGGTACAGGCGATGAGTCAGACAGCCGGATTCAAGAATCATGTCCCCATACTTGTCTTTTAATTCCATCGCCACACCCACGGCATGCACAACACCCACCGGATGATCCATATAGCTGGTCACCGCCAGTTTCAGGTTCCACTTCTGGCATTGGGCGACCGCCTTGTCGACGTCGGTCTTTGCGGGCTTAATCACGATCACATCAAAAGGCGCTGAAGCAATCTTACCCCACGGCACTTTGTCGTACTGATTGTCCAACGCGATTTTGGCCAGCTTGCGGGCTTCGCCCCAGGCGTGAAAATCAAACGGAAAGGGATCTTCAACGTATTCAATCAGCGGACGCACCGTCAGCGGCAGGTTCACCATGAACTTTTCAAAAGTCTGCCAGCTTCCCAACGCATTGAAATCCAGGCGCATGCGCATGCCCGAAGCGGCGATATGGGTTAACATGTCGGCTTCTTTTTGCAGATCACGGCCCATTTTGACTTTGACCGTGTTGTAGCCTTCGTTTTTCAGTCCATCCAAAAACCCGGGCTTCAGGTCCTGAAAGTGCGAAAGCAGATAGTTGTTTTTGATTTTTTCGCCGCCATCAAAGACGTGTTTCTTTTCTTTGCGAAGAAGCGCGTCCCGACGGGCCAGCCAGATGCTTTGCTCAATCTGTGTGGTCATGCGCCCCATACGCAGATCAGAAAGCTGTTCTTCCAGGGACAGATCTCCCAGCTCAGGCCACGGATGAAGATCCGCAAAGCCATACAGCCCGTCATTCCACTCAACCTTCAGCAAGACCCCTTCACGCGCGGTGGCCGCTGTAGCGGCATTCAGGGACTGGACAGGTTTCAGAGTGTAGGGGCTGTAGCTGATCTTGATCAAAAAGCAAATCCAATCGCAATAAGAAGTCCAAAGAGCAGATGCAATCCCGCTGCCTGCCCCAGGAATTTATTGTATGCCGGACTTGGCTCCGTGGCGAAAACATTTTTTGTGATCTTCACTGCCAAAGGCAAAGCAAACATCGAGACAATCGCCGCGATCTTGTAACCTTCAAACCACCAGTACAGATTGAGAACAAACGGCAGGAATGCCAAGGCCGCAATTTCCCAGCGAGAGAATTTCACACCAAAACGCACCGCCAGGGTTTTTTTGTTCACCAGACGATCACCGGCATGATCGCGCAAGTTGTTGATCGCAATCAGCACTGTCGCGTGCAAACCGATCTGCAGGCCCAATACAAACGCCTCGGACAGCCACTCACCGGTGTTCAGGAACACAATCCCCGTCACGGCCAACAAACCAAAAAAGATAATGACAAACAGATCGCCCAATCCCAGGTAAGCCAACGGGAACGGACCGGCGGTGTAGGAATACCCCATCAGAACCGAAGCCACACCAATGGCCACAATCACCCAGCCGCCTTTCAGCACCAGCGGGATCCCGCACATCACAGCCAAGGCGAAACAAAGCGAACCCAGCAGCATCACCTGATTGGCCGTCAAAATGCCGGCTTGGGTGATACGCTGAGGACCGATGCGTTTTTCCGTATCCGCACCCTTTTTAAAGTCCACGGCATCATTCACCAGATTGGTCCCGATCTGAATCAGGAAGGAGGCCATCAATGCGTAAAACAAAACCCAGCCATCCCAGGAAAGACCGATAGCCTTTACCAGAGCCGTCCCCGCCACACAGGGCACCAGGGCAGCAGTCAAAGTTTTGGGGCGAAAAGCGAGAAGAATACTTTTAATCTGGGTCGCAGAGGTCATTTTGCATCGCATTGTTAAGGGTTAAAATCCAACCTCTTTGTATCAGATTCTTTTCGCGTGACCAAAAGAATTTCTAAGGGCAAAAGAAGGAGGTTTTCCGAATGAAGGGGGTTTTTATGAATGGCATGACTTTGATGGCTTTTGCTGCCGGTGCGGTGATTTCCGGACTGCTGGTGTATTTCAAGCTGAAAGCGCAGTTTGCCTCTGAAAAATCCCAGTTGGAAGCCGATCTGTCCACGGCCCAGATGAAAAATGATCTTCTTTCACAAAGCCTGTCGGAACAAAAAACCCTGATGGTGGACGCCCGCAAACAGCAGGAAGAGCTTTCCCAGCGCATGAACACCCAGTTTGAGGTGATGGCACAAAAAATCTTCGAGGAAAAGTCCGCCAAATTCACCGACCAGAATCACAAAAACATCGCCTCTGTTCTGGAGCCCCTGAAAGAACGCATCAAGGACTTCGAGAAAAAAGTGGAAGAAACCTATTCCACCGAACGTTCCGAGCGCGGTGTTTTGCGTGGTGAACTGACCAAGCTGATGGAACTGAACAAAGTGATGTCCGCTGAAACCCAAAACCTGACCAAAGCGCTGAAAGGCGAAGTCAAAACCCAAGGCAACTGGGGCGAGCTGATTCTGGAAAACATTCTGGAAAGATCCGGCCTGCGCAAAGGTGAAGAGTACGTGATCCAGGGCACCGACATGGATCTGCGCGGCGAAGACGGTCAGATCCTGCGCCCGGATGTGATCGTGAACCTGCCGGATGAAAAGCATCTGATCGTCGATTCCAAAATGACGTTGATTGCCTACGAGCAGTATTCTTCCGCAGAAACCGCTGAAGAGCAGGAACGTCTGGGCAAACTGCACATTGATTCCCTGAAAAAACACATCGACGGTCTTTCTGAAAAGAAGTACCACGCGGCTGACAAGCTGATTTCTCCGGACTTTGTGATCCTGTTCATGCCTTTGGAACCTGCGTTTGCACTGGCCTTCAAGCTGAAGCCGGAAATCTTCCAGTACGCTTGGGAAAGAAATGTTGCGATCGTCAGCCCGACCACTTTGCTGGCGACACTCAGAACTGTGGCGGCTTTGTGGAAACAGGATCGCCAGGAAAAGAACGCCTTGGAAATTGCCAAACGCGGTGGACTGCTTTACGAAAAGTTCGCAGGTCTTTTGAAAGACCTTCAGCATCTGGGTGAAAAACTGGGTGCCGCCCAAAAAGCCCACGAAGACGTGATCAAAAAAGTCTCCGAAGGCCGTGGCAACCTGATCGATCAGGTCGAAGACTTGAAACGTCTGGGGGCCAAGACCGAAAAGTCCCTGCCACAGCTGGAGCAGGCCTAAAGACCGCGGGCCCTGTGCCCGCGCAAAGTTCCGACTTGTTCCGCCGCAAATTCCGCGGCAATTGATTGAGCCTTCCCGCCTTGAAACTTAGCCTGTTCAAGGGGCCTCATGACACGAAAGAACTTTTTCCTGCTGGGTCTGGCCGTGATTATCGGCGCATCCATCTGGCTCTACTTTTCCTATCACGGAATCAAAACCACACAAGACGCTTTGGTTGAACAAGCCGAGCGGACCCGCGTCCGTCGCCCCGCCTCGATCCCTGTCGTGATGGCACCTCCGCAAGAAAACCGTGCCGTCGCCGCCACCAAAGCCCGTCTGCGCCAGGAAGCGCTGACCCTGCAACAAAAGCTATTGGAAGCCAACACCACCCTGGAGCAGTCCCGCCAGGCCCTGGAAAGCCTGCGGGCGCGACAACAAGAGGAAAGCCAGGCTCCCTCCGCCGACACCTTTTCGCTGGAGTTGCAAAACAGCAGCATGGAGCTGCAAAGTTTCATGAGCGAATTAAATTCTTATGACAGGCTGGCTGAAGACATTAATCGCCGCGCGGATGAGGCCTTGCGCCTGCAAAGCAGTCAGGCACAGGTGGCCCGCGCGCAAATTGATGAAAACATCCGCATTCAGGAAAACCTGATACGACAGACCCAGAGTGAACTTATCAACTGGCAGGAAAACACCAACGATCTGACCGCGCGCCAGACCCGCCTGGAGGAGCTGGGCAACCTGCTCTCGCAGCAACAGCAACAGCTGGAGCTGATGCAAAATGAAAAAGTGCTCTTGTCTTCCCAGGCCCTGCAAGGCCCTCAGGAAGTGCAACAGGCCCGCGAGCAAGCCCTGTCGGATCTGAACGACAACCGCAACGACCTGCAGGAAGAAATCGCCATCATGCGTTCGCAGATCCAATCCCTGCAGGAAAATATCTATGAATCCACCACCAACGAATTTTCTCTGCGCCGTCAGGTGCAGCAGGCGCAAAGGACCCTCGATCGCCAGCAGCAGGAAGTCCGCCGGCTGGAATCTTCATTGATCGAAAAAAACGCCGAACTGACAGCTTTGGAATAACCCTGCAGGCACAAATAAAAAAAGGAGCCTCGGGGGCTCCTTTTTCTTTTTCTGAATCTTTAAAAATTAAAGTTCAGCGTCGCGAACAACATGCAGCTTGGTTGCCACATCGATGCCGGTGGATTGATTTTTGATAGCGACAGCCGGGTTCTGCACCACACGCTGTTGCAGCTTGGTGAAGATAGGCTCGCGGATAGCCAGGTTGTTATCCTGAAGAACACACTGACGAGCCGTACGGGCTTCAATGTTCACAACGACTGGAGCTTTCAGGTTCGCAGTCATCAAAGTAGGATCATCCGGGATAGTCACGATAGAGAAGTAGCGGGCTTTGTCCTGAGCCGTCAGTTTCAAAGCTTCCATGTCCCCTTTGGTCAGGGTTGCTTTGTACTGAGGAGCGAACAATTCAGGCTCAAGAACCGGGAAGGCAATTGCAGGCGCTTCGCAGCTCTGCAACCAAGCGAAGATTTCATCATTCGGATCGTCAAGAAGAACGAACTTGCGCAAATCAGCGAAGCCCAACAGGCCTTCGGTGAAAGTCAGAACATCTTCCTGTTTCAGCTCAACTTGGCCGAATCGCGATGTTGAAATGATCATTCATCCTCCCAAAAGGTACTCAGGATTCACCCTTATTTTAGACACACCAAGGCGCTATGATGGTGAATACATGTATAAATCTGGACCTAAATCTAGGGAGACTCAATTAAAATCTAGTAGAATTGACTGGGCGCTTCAGGCTGACAGCGGCCACTACAAAGAGAAAGACGTCCCTAACGTTGGCAAAACGCCCCCGTCTTTAGAAACGAAAAAAGGCCCGGCATCTCTGCCCTAGGCCTTTTTGCTCACAAGTATTTAAAACCTACTATGGTTTCAACAACTTAGCGATATTACGTGTCTTATCGGCATCTGTGGTAGCAGACTGCTGATTTTGATCCTGGATCGCAACGTACACTTCTTCACGGTGGATTTTAGTGTCTTTGGGCGCTTCGATACCTAGGCGGACCTGTTTACCTTTAATTTGAACTACTCTGATTTTGATGTGGTCATCGATAGCGATGCTTTCACCCAACTTCCGTGTGAGAACCAGCATGACAACTCCTTTTGCTGCAGTCGTTATCGGTAGTTTTAAGCGGAACTGTAGGTATTATTTTTATCTTAGAAAGTCAAGAAGGCTTGGCTGAATAAGCTTACCGGACGTTTCGAGGGTCGCTTTCAGGGTGCTATCGGTCTTGTTGATGTCGGAAATAACCTGGAAAGCATCGGCATCTTCCAGCTGGGAAGCCGTTACTTTATTGTCCACCACGGCCTTTTGCAGGGAATCGTTGGTGTTATTGACGGCCATAATTCTGGACCCAACCTCGGAGCGAGCCAAAACCACCTGGGAAATAGCCTGATCCAGGGTATCCAAGGACTCCTGAACCCCCGCTTTATCATTGGTTTTCAGGGAAATTTCCAAATTCTTAAGCGTCGAGAACAAATTCACGCCCACAGAGCCCGTGACCGGATCTTGCCTGTCCGCGCGGCTTTGGCGGCCCGACTCTGACGCAGGACCACGCGTTGTCAGGAAGTTGGAGTCCACTTCCTCGTTGACCTGTTGACGCTCAACTTCCTGATTCTGGAAGTCCTTCAGGGACTGAACATCGGTCGGAGTTTCGTATTGGGCACGGACAATCCCGTCCCCACCCAAACCACGGCCCAGGAACACTTTGCTGCCCGGAAGGTTCATCGCCACGAAAGAGTCCTTCTGGGTCTGAATCTTCATGTCCGAATCGTTACCAAAGTACTCGCCGGACTGGTTGAATGGCGTTGTCTGGGTCTTCTGACCCCCGAAAATATATCTTTCACCCAGTTTGCGGTTCCCGATCTGGATGGACTGATTGTAGATCTGCTCGATCTCACTGGCCGTGACCATACGGCTTTCTTCGTTACCGCTGGCATCATTCGACTGACTGACGGCCAGTTCTTTCGCACGCACCAGGATCTCGGTCAGCTCGCTCAGGGACTGATCCGAAAACTCCAGGAAGCTTCGGGCGTTATTGATGTTTTTAATGAACTGAGTGTTGCCGCGCTCTTCGGTTCTTGCCGTCAGAACACGCGCGGAAGCCAAAGGATCATCTGACGGCTTGTTGATACGCTTTTGAGTCGCAGCCTGATTCTGCAAATCAGCCATATCCGACCGGTTCTTGGTCAGATTCTGGTTCACCTGATTGAAAGACATCTTATCCGCGATTCTCATCTATTCCTTATCTGCTTCAGCTTACGCGGCTGCCGCCGCTTCAGCTCTGCCCGCTAGGGCGGCTACATCCGTTTTAGATTCAGTACTGTATCAAACATTTCGTCGGCGGTTTTGATCAAACGCGCTGACGCATCGTAAGTCTTCTGGAATTCAATCATCTTCGTGGTTTCTTCATCAAGGCTGACGCCGCTGATGCTTTCACGAATATTGGTCAGCTGGGAGATCACATTCTTTTGTGACTCCTGGGCCTTCACCGCCCGCTGGGTCACCGCACCGATCTGACCCACCTGCGTGCTATAGTAATCATCCAATGTGGAGGTGCCACCATCCATCACCTGGCGATATTGCAAAGCCGAGATCACGTTGGCCACGGTGTTATCACCGGCAGCACCCGGCTGGGCTCCCGTCGCGATTCTTCCCACATCGTTAAAGACGGTCTTATTCAGACCGATAACCGATGCGGCCCCTTTGACCTGATCTGGCATATCAAAGAACAAAACACCATTACGGCCGCTTTTATCAAAACCCTCGATGTGAGCGGTATTGACCTCTTTAGCCAAAGTGTAGGCCATGTTATCAACATGACCCAAAAGATCCTCAATCACCTTGTCACGCACATCCAGAGCACCACCAATGCGGCCCCCGGTGATTTGCTCTGTGATATTCGCGGAAGTAGAGCCACTGCCCTCAAAGAAAACTTCCACACGGTCCCGAGCATCCGTCTGACGGGCTTTCAATTCAGAAGAGCCGATACCGGAAACCAGAATCGCTGTACGACCCGCAGTCACCGTCACCATGCCGTCTCTGCCTTCGGCCCAGGAAATGTCGATTTTTTCGCCCAGTTTTTTCAGCAAAAGATCACGGCGGTCCCGCTCGTCATTGGCAGGGGTGCCCTGCACCTCAACCATCTGAACCTTTTCATTCAGGGAGGCGATCTCTTTGGACAACTGATTGACCTCTTCGACGGTCGTTTTGATCTGACCGTCAAGGTCCTCCTGAACCGCCTTCAACTGACCCACCACGCGACCGAAATCTTTGGTCAGCGCCACAGAGGATTCACGCACCATCGTACGGGAAGCCAGACTTTCAGGGTTGTTGGAAAGTTCACGGAAAGAGTTGAAGAAATCAGTCATGTACTGATTCAAACCCTTGTTGTTTTGTTCATTGTAAATCTGCTCTACACGGCTCAGAGCATCCGCACGGGAATCCTGGAAACCCATGCTCATGCCTTCGCGCTGGATTTGTTTTTCAAGCCATGGATTGTTAACACGGGTAACGACCCCTGCCCGGGCACCCATACCGATCTGAAGATTTCCTTCAGTGATAGGCGTGTTCGTCTGAAGCTCCACTCTCTGGCGAGAGAAACCTTCAGTCGATTTGTTGGCGATGTTATGACCGACCGTTTGCAACGCTGTCTGAGAGTTCATCAGAGAGCGCTTGCCCGTATCCATCATAGCCGAGATTTTAGACATCCTATCCTCATCTCCGGTGGGTTCCGTTTACTGCTTCAGCCTGCGGGGCTCCGCCCCTTCGGCTCTGCCCGCTTCCGCGGGTGCTCTGCCCGGTCAAGCCGGGACTCTGCGGGCTCGCGCCCCTTAAGCTTCCTTAGATACGAAGTTGCCTGCGACTTGTGGGCCTTGTTTTACCTGGCCTTTGCCTCCGTAAGTTTTCTTGCCGGAAAGCGTGCTCTTTGATATTGTTCAAAGCGCCGTTCAATGTCAACAGAGCGGACTTTGTGTATTCTTCGTTATCTTTGTTAATTTCAGGGATGCGTTTGATCAAAATGTCCAGCGCCGCGGGCTGCGTGCGCAAACGGTCTGCGGCTGGAGTGCCTGCAAGTTTCTGTGCAAGCTCCAGCAAACGTGGATTTTCAACATCCGCACCAATCAAAGTCGCCAGTTCCATCGCATAACGGGAACGCAGGGAATCCTGAGCGCGCAGTTTGAACAGCAACTCTTCTTTCAGTTTGTTGCTTTCATCCAATGCTTCACGATCCGCCTTCAAAAGAATTTCTTTTTCTTTGCGAACGATATCCAGCAGTGAACGGTAGATTTTGGTAAGTTCTTCGAGATTAGATTCTAACTTGTGAAACGCTCTTTCGACTGTTGCATCCATCATCTTCATCATCCTTGATGCCGCCGTGGGCGGTTAAGATTTATGTTCGAGGCAGCTTTTTTTAAACTCCGGCTTCGCTGGAGTTGAGCTGCTTCAGCTTACGCGCGCTGTGCGCGCTTCAGCTCTGCCCGCTGAGGCGGCGACTAAAATTCCAAATGTTCGTCGACCATTTTGTCGGCGATGGCTTTGGCGTCAACTTTGTATTTGCCTTCGTCAATCAAGGCACGGAATTTTGCAACTTTAGCTTCATCAACATCCGGAGTTGCCAATGCAAGTTCCTTGATGCGTTTTGCTTCTTGTGCACGAGGAGAAAGTTCCACGCGAGAAGATTCGCCAAGATTGGAGGAAGTCAGAACATCAGCTTTCGCCGCGCCGATATTGTCCGCTTTGCCTTTGATACCAGCGGCGTTGTCAGCTCTGGAAGAATCAGTAAGATTCAAATTTTGACCGACTTTATTGTGCGTGATCTTCATCGAGATCCTCCTCCGTCAAGAGTGTAAAAACACACTCTTCTATTCTGTTCATAGTATCACAATGGGACAATTACACCAAATCATTCTGAGACAGTTTCTGGTCTAGGTTCACTCTGGGGTTCAATCGTCCAGTACAGTGATTTCGCCTCTGGACTCAAAAACCCAAGGGTGTCGCCAGCTTGCAGTTTTTCCCCTGTCGAAACTTTTGACAGTCCGCCTTTGAAAACCATCTGACTCTTTAGACCATTGTCGTGACCGATCTCGACCAGGGTCTGGTCATCGGCCAAACTGCGCTTGCCAAGAAGCACGCCATCCCAGGGAGCCTTCACCTCGGAAGCCGCTCCTGGGGCCGATTCAGTGTCGAATCGGTAAGACAGGGCCTGCTTCTTTCCCGGGTGCTGGAACGGCTTCAAAGCCAGGTTGCTTTTTTCATCCATGGCCAAAGGTCCAACAGGCTTTGTGACAGGTGCACGCACACCCATGGCCACACCGAACTTGTTCATCAGCTGATCATAGATCATGTTGGACAAACCGATACCGCCGCGCTCGCCCCACTTTTCTACATACTGGTCATCAAGCTGTTCACGGAAAATTTTTTCAGCCTGATTGGACTGAATGAAGCCGCCTTCTTTGACGGTGGAACGCATGGCTTTCATCATCTCCCGCAGGAAATGTTTTTCGTACATATCAGAAACTTCGCGCAGCTTCTGCTCGGGCGCCTTTTGTTCAGGCCGCCCCATCATACGATTGCCAAGGGGTTTAAAACCGCCGGATCCCACATCGCTCATTGCGAGACTCCTAGATCAAAAAAGAAAAAGGTACGGATGTACCTTTTTTGAAAGAGAAAAAAAGGGGAGTTAGAGTCGGAGAATCATGTGCATCCTGCACTCGATTCTGAGAGTGTAGCTTCGGCTCGTGTTGATCACTCCGTGATCTCTGCTGACCTATTGCTCCTGTTTCCTGCGAGAAACTTTTGACTCTTGACCTTCCATGGTTCGCGATCTCTTTCTCACCCTCCCCGCGTTTCAAACACGTCCATGTGTCTGAAACTATAACTTTGATTGTATTAAATGCTGTGTCATTCTGAAACAGAAATCTCATAAAACTTCGAGTTCCCCGTGCAAAGCTCCAGCTGATTTTATGGACTGAAGTATTGTAATCAGGTCCTTCGGCGAGACTCCCAGCTTGTTAAGTGCCTGGACCAGTTCACCGACGCTGACACCACTGTCGAGAACCGCCACTTTTTCTTCCGCACCTTTTTTGCCATCGCCCACTTTCACCGACAGTGCTCCGTGTGAGATAGCAACGCGTGAGATCTTCACTTTGTCACCGATAACAATCGTTCCTGTTTTTTCATTCACCACAACACGCGCTTTCATGTCGGGATTGATCTCAATAGATTCAATCGTCGCCAAAAGCTCCACACCGCGATTCTCATATGCAAACGGTGTGATGATATCAATCGTGCCGGAATCCTTTGCTGAAGCATAGTGACCCCCCAGCTCTTTATTGATGGTCAGCACAGAGCGCGCTGCCGTCGTGAAATCCGGATTGATCAAAGTCAGGCGGTACATCTTTCTTGAAGAAAAATCCGCTGTCATATCACGTTCAATCGTCGCTCCATTCGGGATACGGCCCGCAGTGGTGTGTGAATCTTTGCCATCACCACCAATCACGATACTTCCCTGAGCCACGGCAAACACCTGCTCATTGGCAGCGCGCAAAGGGGTCTGCAGCAGAGTCCCCCCCTGCAAGGAAGACGCTTCACCGATTGCACTGACATTGATGTCAATCGGATTTCCGGCTTTACCGAATGCCGGCATGGTCGCCGTCACGATCACCGCCGCCACGTTTTTGCTGGCAAAATCGACGTTATCAAGTTTCATTCCCAGCTTGTCGAGCATACGCACCATGCTCTTGCTCATAAATTCATTCTTGCCATCGCCGGTGCCTTTAAGGCCCACGACGATGCCGTAGCCAATCAGCTGATTTTCACGCACGCCACGAATGCTGGCGATGTCCTTCAAGCGGGCGGCGTTGGCCGATTCGATCAAAGAGAAAAACAAGACAGCGGAAAGAATCAGAAAGTTTGTGATTTTATTCATTGCTCTTTGTCTTTCTTAAAGAAACCACATCGTACTGTGGATCCAGAAGTTTATCCGAGTTGATGCCCGCATCATTGAAGTCCTCCGGACGGATCAACCCCGTCACGATGACTTTGTATTCACGCTTGCCGATCATGAACGGCTGCTGACCTTTGATGCGATAGTTGCCATCGGCCATTTTTTCAACGATACGGGTTGGGATGTTCGCCACATCAGCGGCGCCGTCATCCTTTTCCTCCACTTTGGCAGGTTCCGGTTTTTTTGCCGCTTCGGCCGAAGCCGGGGCACGGGAGGCCTCATCCCCATTTTGCACCAAAGAGTTGTTCAACTGCTGTTGCTGCTGCTCTTCCAGCTGCTTCAAAAGTTTTTTGATCACTGACACTTTGGTGTCGACCTGTTTTTTGGCCGGACCATCCAAGGTCACATTCAACAGGTCCCCTTCTTTGCGCATTTTGTTTTGCGCAAACAGGTAAGCCCCCTGGCCTTCCATCACCCACATGGATCCGGCGTTGGCGCCCAGGTCGGATTCTTCTTCCATGCGGTTTTTCGTCATGCGTTTGTACTGACGATCCGTCGGCACACCCATGTTCTGGTTGTCAGAATATCTTGGCGCCGTGTTGATATCCTTCAGCGCCGGTGCCTCTTTCGGGCCGTCCAAAGACGCCATGAAATCCTGCATGGTTGCGCAACCTGCAGTGAACACCATCAAAACCAAAACTGAGAAAGAAGAAATCATCTTCATCATTGCAACTTCACCACACCTTTTTCAGTGACCAGACCGGACAGAACTTTTTGGGTTTCCAGATTTTTTACCTTGATAAGATCCCCAACAAAGCCACTGTCCTCCGCCATCATGTTGACGGAGATCTCGAAACTGTCATCGCCAAGCAAAGCTTTAACGATCTGTCCCTTCTTAGCTGCCGGTTCACGTTTGAGATCAGAAGCCCATACGGTGCTTCCAACGGGAAGTGAGCGAGCTGCCATCTGACCCTGGATATCCTCCATGCGCAAACTGCCATCCTTGGCAAAAGTCACGTCCGTCATGGACATGCGCAGGTCATCTGCTTGAACTCTCTCTCCTTGTAAGATCAAACGGGTCGTTACAGGGGTTAATTTTGAAACGCGAATTGTGCCGGAAATCCATTTGATCTGGCGCTGATCGCCATCGCGAAGTGGCAGCAAAAAGCCGCCCTTGGCGGAAAGCTGAGTGAAATCAAGATCCCACAGCTTTGACGCCGGACGTGGCGTGCTTTGGATGCTGATCTGATATTCACACTCATTGCAGCGCGCTTTTAGAATATTATGAACTTTTCTCTCAACTTCCTGGCGCGACACCGGCGTGGCAGCAAAAGTCACCTGCACCTGGGAAGGCACCTTGAATTGAGGATTCAGACGACGCAGATTTTCCTGACTGTTCAATGCCGCACGCATCTTCACCAGAATTTCGCTGGAATTCAAATGCTGGCTTAACAACAATTCCCGGCAGTCCTCGCGCAGAACCACAGCATCCAGAGCATTCACCAGCTCTTCGGTGCCGCCCGTGACGGTCGCAATGTCACCCAGACGCAAAAGCTCACGCTGGGAAATCTCCACACTGGAAGGAATAGAGATCTCAGGCCTAGCGAAGGCCTGAAGACTTACCAGAAATGCGAGCAAGAAAATCTTCTTCATCAATTATCTCAGATTGTTAATGGCTTGAAGCATCTGATCGGACGCCTGCATCACTTTGGAGTTGGTTTCCATCGCACGCTGGGCAGTGATCATATTGACCATCTCATCCACAATGTTCACGTTGCTGGATTCCAGCTGCCCTTGTGCCAGATAGCCTGTGCCATTCAGACCCGGACGGGAGGCAATCGCCTGACCGCTGGACGGAGTCTGCGTGAACAGATTCTTACCCATGGCTTTCAAGCCCGCCGGATTCACAAAGTTCACCACATCAATTTGACCAATCGTCTGAGGTACATCATTCAGACCCGTGATCACACGCACTTCGCCTGTGGGTGCCACCTCGATACCGGAAACGTTGGCCGGCACGGTGATTTCCGGCTGCAGGGTATTTCCGTTTTTGTCGACCAGACGTCCGTTAGGATCTTTTTTGAAGGCGCCGTCACGGGTATACGCTGTTTCACCATCCGCCGTCAGCACCTGGAAGAAACCGGAACCTTCAATTTGCAGATCCAGAGGATTCTTGGTGATCTGCGCCTGGCCGCCGGCAAAATCCTTTTGCACGCCTGCTGTACGCACACCCAAACCGACCTGCACTCCATTTGGAGAATAAGCATTCAGACCCGAAGCCGTCCCTGGCTCCTTTTGGGTCTGGTACATGAGGTCTTCAAACTCAGCGCGGGATCTTTTAAAGCCAGCCGTTGAAACGTTAGCGATATTATTGGCGATAACATCCATGTTGGTCTGTTGTGCCGCCATCCCTGTAGCTGCTGTGTTCAAACTCTTAAGCATTCACGAATCCTTCCGTTAGCTTCTAATTTAATTAACTAGCCCGTTAAGCCGTAGCCCAAGCGAAGGCTAATTTGTTTTTCCCACCACATTGATCATTTTGTCGGCCATCTGATCGTAAGCACTGATGGCCTTTTGTGTGCTTTCAAAGACACGATTGGTGGAAATCATGTCTGTCATCTCCTGAACGATGTTGACGTTCGAAGTTTCCAGGAACCCCTGTTTCAAACTTGGGTTTGCAATATTCTGCATGTCTGGAGCGATATTGGGTTTGAATGTATAAAGAGAGCTGCCGGTCTTTTGCAGTGAATCGGGATTGTTTACGTTCACCAATGACAGTTTGCCCAGATTTTCAGTGCCTTCGTACACATCGCCATTATCGGCGATAGCCACAGCACCATTGCCCGTAAAACGAATCACCCGGCCGGCAGGATCGGAACCGGCTTCACCCTGACGAAGAACAGGATAACCTTCTTTGGTAACCAGCTGTCCGCTGCCATCCAATGTAAAATTACCGGAACGAGTCAGCTTCACGCCGCCCGGAGTGGCGATTTCAAAGAAACCTTTGCCATCAATAGCCACATCCAGACTGTTGCCTGTCGGTTTCAAACCACCTTGAGAAAAGTCAGTGAAAGTACCTTTGGTGTCGACATACGACTTGTCGCCGCCTTGCATGTTATAGAAGCTTTCAATCGCCGCCACATCGCGCGGGATCTGCGTGGTCTCTGGCATCTTTTCGTTGGCCGTCAGATATTCCTGGAAGAGCTGCTGGTCACGTTTGAACGCAGGTGTGTTCACGTTCGCCAAATTATTGGCGATCGTATCCAGCTTTGTACTTTGAGCCATCGCCCCACTGAGTGCTGTGTAGACCCCTTTTATCGCCATGAAAACCCCTCCACATTGTTGAGCAGCAAGGCGTGTGCCATCTTTTGACAGGACGGATCTTGGTCTGGGAAAAAGGTTCCAAGCCAGACCTTTGTTCAGGAAAAAAAATCTGGGCTCAAGTTTTTTTCGATTTGGCCGCTGCATTGACCTTCGTCGATGGTGCCAGGGAATTGTCAGATCTTTGTCGACAGTGTCAAAGAATCGGCTTCATAATTGATTCTATGAGTACGTGGGTTGCACTTCTTTTTATTGGCATCATTCAACTGAGCACTGGAGCTGGCGCGGCTTCTGTGGCATCAGCAACCCCGGCTACCGCAGCGACCACGGCATCCCCTGCTCCAGTGAATCAGGCGCTCAGCCTGAAAGAAAAATTAAAAGCCCTCACAGCCAAGTCCACCCACGTTCAATCCGACAATCTGATCTTTGATCTGCCCGTCACCTACAATAAAAAAGTCAGTCAGTGGATCGCCTACTTCCAGGGAAGCGGCAACAAGTGGTTCCGCACCTGGATGCAACGCTCGTACAAGTACATGCCTTTCATTCAGGAAGAACTGAAACGTGCGGGTCTGCCATCGGATCTTGCTTATATGGTGATGATCGAAAGTGGTTTTGCACCGAACGCCATCAGTACGGCTGATGCCGTGGGCCCTTGGCAGTTTATCGAATCCACAGGGACTCGTTACGGCCTGAGCAAAAGCTGGTGGCTGGATGAGCGCCGGGATTTGAAGAAGTCCACTTTGGCGGCCATTCGTTACCTGAAGGATCTGCATTCCGAATTCGGCTCTTGGTACCTGGTGGCCGCAAGCTACAACATGGGTGAAAATGGTCTGCGCCGTCGCATCAAAAAATATGGTACCAAAGATTACTGGGCACTCATCAAATTGGATGCTCTTCCTCAAGAAACCCAAGATTACGTTCCCAAGATCCTCGCGGCCATGTTGATTGCCAAAGCGCCGAACCTTTATGGCTTCCGCGATCTGGAAAAAATGGACCCATTGGAATACGACGTCGTACTTGTGCCTGGTGGCACCGACCTGGAACCTTTGGCGGATCATTTGGGAGTCACCAGAAAAGCATTAAAAGATTTGAACGCCGAGCTGTACTTGGGATACATTCCTCGTCAGATTGAGAAACACTTCATTCGCGTTCCGAAAGGGGCTGGAAGAATGGTTTCCACTTACGTCTATCAGCACTCTCGGAAAGTTGCTTTGGAATGAAACCCCTGATTGTTCAGAAATACGGCGGCGCCACTTTAGCAGATCCTGAAAAGATCAAATCTGTTTCGTCGCGCATTGCCGCCCAGTCGAAAGAAAATTCTCTGATTGTGGTGGTCAGTGCCATGGGTAAAACCACCAATTCCCTGATCGACCTTGCCAACCAGGTTTCCAGTCATCCTCAACGCCGCGAAATGGACATGCTGCTGACCGTAGGTGAGCGCATCAGCATGTCCCTGGTCAGTATGGCCTTGAACGACCTGGGCTGTCCTGCGATCAGCTTCACCGGCAGTCAGGCCGGGATTTTCACTGATGATTCCCACGTCAATGCGTTTATCAAAGACGTCAAACCCATGCGCCTTGATGAGGCCTTGAAAAACAACCGCGTGGTGATTCTGGCCGGTTTCCAGGGCGTGTCCCCGGTCACCAAGGAAATCACCACTCTGGGACGTGGCGGTTCGGACACTTCGGCTGTTGCGATGGCGGCGGCCTTCAATGCCGAGCGCTGCGAAATTCTGAAAGATGTTCCCGCGGTCTTTACCGCCGACCCGAACATCGTGAAATCCGCGCGCCCTTTAAGTGAACTGAATTACGATCAATTGATGGAGATGACTTTCTGGGGCGCCAAAGTTCTGCACTATCGCTCGGTGGAACTTGCGAAGATGCGTGATGTGACCCTTTATATCGGCCCGGCCTCCAGCAAAACCTCTGACGGAACCATCGTAAAAAAAGGATTGAATATGTTTGAATCCTGCAAAGCTCTTTCTTTGAACTCTCACGAACTGGTGTTGGGCATTCACTGCCGCGAAAAAAATCCGGCCAAGGCCCTTCAGGGGTTGCAGAATCTTTTGGACAAGAACCAGATTGCCTTCCCGCAGCTGCTTAGCTGTGAAACCAGCCTGGATAAAACCGAAATCTTTTTGACCGGCCCGCAAGAGATCATGTTTGCCGTGAAAAAAGAGCTGGAAAAACATCCGGACTTCACCTTGCTGCCAACCGACTATTCCACTGTCACCCTGACATGCACGGGCGCGACGTCACCGGAAATGACTCAAAAGGTTTTGAATACTTTGACGGGAAAAAATCTGGAAACCCAAAAGATCCTGATCAGCGCCATGAGCCTGACCGTTCTTGTCGAAGCCCCCCTGCGCAAGCAGGTCATCGAGTGCCTTCATCCTTTGATTTGATTTTTGATTTAAGGCAGAAGAGTCGGACTCATCACGCGATAGCGGTTTTGAATCTTCTGCCAGATGTTGGAATGCGGTCCGGTGATTCCATCCGGGCCTCCGCTGCCTGCCAAGCCACGCAACTTCGGATCATACTGTCCACCGGGAAGGAACTTGCTTAAATCAGGTCCACCTTTGCCTTTGGCAGCACCAGCTGCGCCCGCCATGCCTGCGGCATTGCGCTCACCACTGCCACCACCATAGCCGGAACCCCCAAAGGAGCCACCACCGCCATAGAATCCGGCATTCACCTGAACACCGTCTTCAAGGCCCTCTTCGCCTGCAGCGCCACCGGAAGCCCCGCCTCCGCCGCCGCCACCCATGCTGGAAATGCCTGCGCCGCCGCCTTGTTTTCCGTCGACAGCTTCACCGGCACCACCAGAACCTGGTTTGCCCGGAAGAATGGAAGGAAGACTTGGCAAGTCGCCACCGGAAAGGTCCGCGCCATTAGTTGAAAGGCGAGAACCCGGATTGGTGCTGCTGACGAACGTAGAACCCGCAGAATTTTTTTCACTCATACACACAGGGTCTGAGGGATTCTTTGCGCACACACAGACTTTATTTCCCGACATCGCGGGATTTGTACAATCCACCGCCGCCACGCCTTCACAGCCTGGCAAAGAAGGATTGGCTTTGCACAGCTCAGGCAAAGCCGTGCTGTCACCGGAAGTCAAAGATGCACACTGAGCCGCGTTCTGCATAGTGCCCGCGAAGTTGTTGATCGCCTGATTGGCTTCTTGAACTTTAGAGTCAAAGTCATTGCAGCGTTTCGCTGAATTTTCAGCCGAAGCCACAGCTTGACGGCTGATACCTGTGCCTCCGGCGGCGGCATCCAGACAGGCCGCATTTTGCTGGGCAAACTCAACCGCCTGATCACAGGCTGATCGACAACTGGTAATGGCAGACTGACAATTCAAACGATAGGCGGCGACCGCCGCATTGGCGGCCGAACTGAAAGAGGCCATCTTGGAACAAGCGGCCTGAATGCTTCCCGCCGTCTGCTGACCGAACATCAAACTGAGCTGAGAGGCCGTGTTGGCAATGCCACTCATGCCGGAGTCATTTTTTTCGTCGCAGGAATAAGATGTTTCTGAAATCTGCTCCCGGCACTGTTCCATGATTAGCCCCAGTTGGGAGCTGCACGTGACCATGCCATTTCTTGCGGGCGCTGGCGGTCCCATGAAGCTGTCATTGGGCGTGCACTGAGCCTGTCCCGATTCATTAATGAAGCAGCTGGATCCACCGGGGCAGGCGGGCGTGCACGTCGCCGCCGCTTTCGCGTCATTCGCGAATAAGAAAAATGGAAATATGAATAAAGATTTTATCGCGAGCAATGCACTGAATCTCATGGAAGCCTGATCGGCATTTCAACATGAGAACTTTACCAAGGTAGAGAATCGTCTCAATTTAAGACTAAGGCATCAAAGTCGGACTCAATACCTGGTATCTGTTCTGAATTTTCAGCCAGATATTGGAATGAGGCCCCGTAATTCCATCCGGTCCGCCGTTGCCAGCAAGACCGCGGGATTTGGGATCGAACTTACCACCAGGCAGGAACTGGCGCAGATCCGGCGCCCCCTTGCCTTTGGCTGCGCCCGCCGCACCAGCCATGCCGGCAGCTCCGCGCTCACCACCACCACTGCCCATGCCGGAACCCCCAAAGGATCCGCCACCACCATAGAATCCGGCATTCACCTGAACACCGTCTTCAAGGCCCTCTTCGCCTGCAGCGCCACCGGAAGCCCCGCCTCCGCCGCCGCCACCCATGCTGGAAATGCCTGCGCCGCCGCCTTGTTTTCCGTCGACAGCTTCACCGGCACCACCAGAACCTGGTTTGCCCGGAAGAATGGAAGGAAGACTTGGCAGATCGCCACCGGAAAGGTCCGCGCCATTAGTTGAAAGGCGAGAACCCGGATTGGTGCTGCTGATAAAAGTGGAACCCGCAGAGCTTTTTTCACTCATACAAACAGGATCGGAAGGATTCTTCGCACACACACAGACTTTATTTCCCGACATCGCGGGATTTGTACAATCCACCGCCGCCACGCCTTCACAGCCTGGCAAAGAAGGATTGGCTTTGCACAGCTCTGGCAAAGCCGTGCTGTCACCGGAAGTCAAAGATGCACACTGGGCCGCGTTCTGCATGGTGCCCGCGAAATTATTGATCGCCTGATTGGCTTCCGCCACCTTCGCATCGAAGTCATTGCAGCGCCCGGCCGCACTTTCTGCAGAGGATCTCATCTGAGCCGAAGACCCGGCGCCACCTGCCGCATCCAAACAAGCTGAATTGCTGCTGACATATTCGACAACCTGATCACAGGCCGAATGGCAGCTGGTGATCGAGGATTGACAGGTCAAACGGTATGCCGCCACTGCTGCATTCGCCGCCGAACTGAAGGAAGCCATTTTTGAACACGCTGCCTGAATGCTTCCCGCGGTCTGCTGACCGAACATCAAACTAAGCTGGGAGGCTGAATTGGCAATACCACTCATGCCCGAGTCATTCTTTTCATCACAAGTATAAGTGGTGTCAGTAACCTGCGCACGGCACTGCTCAGCAAGCTGGTTGTACTGCGAAACACAATCTGTGTTGCTGACCTGGTTGGAGGCCACACACATGTCGTTGCGACCATTGGGATCCGTCGGATCCGGCATAAAACAGGTGTAGCCCTGGGCACACTGAGCCCTGCACCGGCGAGCCTCGGCCTCCACAGAGAAGAGACTTATCGAAAGCGCGAACAACATGCTGATTGATAGAAAAGATCTCATTCCCATAAATAAACTGTTCGGTAATTCCAAATGGGAACTTTACCAAAGTATAACGAAGTCTCAGAGTGAGATTATGGAATCAACGTCGGAGCCAGAACCTGATAACGATTCTGAATTTTCTTCCAGATATTTGAATGGGGCCCCGTAATACCGTCAGGTCCTCCGGTGCCCGCAACGCCGCGGGCTTTTGGATCGTACTTTCCACCAGGCAGGAACTGGCGCAGATCCGGCGAACCATTTTTGCCGGCGACTCCGCCTTGATTTGCCTGACCTTGTCCGACCCGGCCTTCACCGCTGCCGCCACCGTATCCACCAAAGGATCCACCGCCGCCATAGAATCCGGCATTCACCGCGTGACCACCGTCTTCGCCCTCGGCTCCGCCACCTTCGCCGGCCCCGGCAGCACCACCGCCTCCGCCGCCACCTAAACTGGAAATGCCTGCACCGCCACCCATTTTTCCGTCGACAGCTTCACCGGCACCACCAGCGCCTCGTTTGCCATGCTCAATGCCCGGCAAAGATGGCAAATCACCACCCGGCAAATCAACGCCGGAAGTATTCAAGCGCGCCCCTGGGTTGGTGCTGCTCAGGAACGTGGATCCACCACTGCTGTTTTCAGACATACAAATGGGATCGGTTGGATTCTTCGAACACACGCAGACTTTGGTGCCCGCAAGTTCAGGCTTGGTGCAATCCATCGGGCCCGTGGCAACACATCCCGGAAGGTTCGGATTGGTTTTACAGATTTCTGGAAGTGGGGCACTGTCGCCGGACGTGGCTGCCGCGCAACTGGCTGCATTTCGCATGGTGCCTGCCACGTTGTTGATGGCTTGAGTCGCCTCTTGCACCTTGCTTTCAAACTGGTCGCAGCGTTCGGCCTTGGATTCAGCATTTTGCAATAACATCGCATTTTGTCCGGCAGTTCCCTGGAACCCCTGAATGGTGCAGGTCGGGTTGTTCTGAACGAACTCAACCAGCCTGCTGCAAGTGGAACGGCAGGTTCCCAAAGCACTATTACAATTCAAACGATAGGCTGCCACCGCCGCATTGGCTGCCGCAGAGAAACTGGCCATCTGCGAACACGCGGACTGAATGCTTCCGGAGGTCTGCTGCCCCAGCATCAGCCCCAGCTGCGAAGCCGTGTTGGCAACGCCAGACATGCCGGAGTCATTTTTTTCATCACAAGTGTGGGATGTCTCTTGAACAGCGTTGGAACATTCATTCAGCAATTCCGTGTACTGCGACGTACAGTCATTTCCACCGGTCTGGGTTGTTCCATTGATGATATCCATACGGCATTGATAGTCGCGACCGCTGCCATTCACATCGACGCATTCGCTGAAAGGACACCGGCCACCGCACGGAACTGTTCCCGGTTCAGGATTATAGTTGGAAGATTGAGCAGGTTCCTGCTGACGCTGGGTCGGCCGGGTCGTCGTACCGGAAGAACGAGGTGTGCCACCGCAGCGGCCTTCGTTCTGAGTCTGCACCACGCACATGTCATAGCGTCTGATTTGGGATTGATCCGCCTGCCCGGACTTGGGCAGGTACATGGACCGGCACCATTCCGCACAGCCTAAAAACGTATCCGCAGTCGCCGGCGCGCTGAACATAAATGCCGAAAAAAAGAGGGATATTAACCCAAAGTACCGGTTCCCCATGGTATTCTTTTCGGCCCCTCCACATTGTTCCTATAGTACCTCACAATATATTCTCATGTTTTAATGTTCCCAGTTCTCAAATTAATTTAACAAACCATAATCTTGATTAGATGCCCCCTTCTGTCTCAGAATGAGATCAGCAGTCATACACACGCAGCCCCTTTGAGGAGGTTCCCAATGAAAAAGCATCTTTATGATTTCACCGTCAAAGCCGCCAATGGCCAGCCGGTGTCCCTGGATCAATACCGGGACAAAGTTGTGTTGGTTGTGAACGTCGCGAGCAAATGTGGCTACACGCCTCAATACAAGGGCCTTGAAGAACTGTATCAGCAGAACAAAGACAACGGTCTGGTCATTCTTGGATTCCCCTGCAACCAGTTTGGCGCCCAAGAGCCGGGCTCCAATGAAGAAATCCAGCAGTTCTGTGAATTGAATTACGGAGTGTCCTTCCCGGTGATGGGCAAAGTCGATGTGAACGGCGGCAACGCGGATCCCCTTTACCAGTGGCTGAAAGAGGAAGCTCCGGGCCTGCTGGGAACAGAGATGATCAAATGGAATTTCACCAAGTTCCTGGTGGGCAAAGACGGAGCCGTATTAAAACGTTTTGCTCCAAAGGATGAGCCCAAGGACATCGCCGACGATATCAAAAAAGCTCTGGCCTAACGGTCTCGCCCCGGCACATACAAATAATCGTCACCAGACTGTCTGTGGCTTAAACACAGCCGCAGCAGTCAGATCCCCCACTTTTCCCGCCACCTGCTGGCACCCTCGTTGCTATCCCTTCCATATATACAAGGAAGGGATCCATGATGATTTTCCGCCCGCTGCTGAAAGCTTTGCTGTTTTGTCTCATTCTGGGACATTCGACTGCTTTTGCAGCAATGAAAGTGGAAAAGGAAAAGTTCGACAACGGGGTTGTTTCCCGCGAATCATACTATCAGGACACCCGACTGGTGGAGCGCCGCTATTTCGACATCGATGGTGTTTTCACCGGCTGGACCCGCTTTACCTATCCCGCACCTGGTCGTGTCATCGTCACCGACCTTTCGGTTGAAAAAGAAAGTTATGGCCTTGTACAAACCCGCGAGGAATGGACAGGTCTGGATTCCAATAACACCCAGAATGAAAAATCCCGGCTGATTCGCAAGTGGCACTTCACCAAAGATGCGCCCTTCAAGCTGGAGTACGTGGGCTGGAATGAACAAACAGAACCCTTCCGTGAAATTCAGAAAGACTATCTGGACAAAAACGAACAGCTGATCTCTTCCGTGTACCTTTATTATAAAGGCACAGAAGAAAAGCCCTATGCCTTTATCGAAAAGGACACTTCCGGAAAAACCGTGGCCGAATTCAGCCTGTATGAAAAGTATGACCTGATAAAATCGCTGAAGGAATCCGGCAAGTCCCCGGAGGAAATCAAGATTCTCAAAGCCCAGCGCGAAAATCCTGACAAGTTCGTCATCGCCATCATTGATTCCGGCTTTGACTATAATCACAGCGAACTGGTGACGAAATGGTGGAACAATCCGGCGGACCCTGTCGATGGAATTGATAACGACGGCAACGGCTGGGTGGACGATAATTTTGGATGGGATCAGGTTCGTGATATTGGTCTGCCTACGGAATCCACCAGCGGACTGCAAAAGGACCACCGTCCCCTTTCCCATGGAACACATGTCGCTCACATCGCCACCAAAGGACTGAACAATGTGGGTCTGGTGGGTTTTGCGGGGGACTACACCCGCGCGGACTATATCAAAAAAATGTCCGCCTTTATCAAACAGCACAAAATCCGTCTGGTGAACATGAGTCTGGGCTTCCCCGCAGACAACAAAGACATGCTGGGTCTGCGTGATGGGATTCGTGCCTATAAAACAATGATCGAAGAAAATCCGGAAACTCTGTTCGTGGTCGCCTCGGGCAACGCCGGTCAGGATCTGGATCTCAGCAAGAACCGCCAGTACCCGGCAAGTTTCACTCATCCCAACGTGTTGAAAGTGGGCGCTCTGAACGCAGCCACCATCGAAGAGGTCACTGCTGAAAATGCGACGATGGCCGACTTCAGCAATTTCGGATTGGACAATGTCGACATTCTGGCTCCAGGAGTGAAAGTCAACGCCGCGTCTTTGGGAGGCGGACTGATTGAACACTCCGGCACTTCCATGGCGACACCATACATGGTGAATCTGATTGTTCAGCTTTGGACTGAACTTCCGCATCTTAAAGCCGCGGAAGTCCGTCAGCTCTTTATTGAAACCGCGCAAAAGACCAAAACACCGGCACCGATCAAGTCCGGCGGCTATGCCGATTTGAAAGCAGCTTTGCTTAAAGGAAAAATGCAGAAGCTGGAAGGGCGTTCGGCGCAGCTGGAAGGACCGAACTGCTGGAATTCAGCCACCTACCTGGCTGGGATTTCCCGAGGCATTCACCACACCGTCGCCAGCGAATTTGCCAATGTGCTTGAATCCCCGCTATGCACCCCGGTTTCCCGCGCTGAAGCGCAAACGGGTGACATCATCGCCCTTCGCCGCGTGAACCGCAATGGCCGGGTGCTGCCAGCGGCTTTCGCCTCTGAAGTGCATGGTTACACTCAATTGGGTTCGGGTATGGGCTTCACCAAAAACGGTGTGATGCCGCAAGCCCCTTACGAAGTGCAAAACACCGAGCATATCTTCAATAAGTATCGCTCTTCCAACGGACGTGAATGCAAAAAGCTGGGGATCGAGCCCCAGGATTGCCGTCTGGTGGAAATGGCTTATCGTTGTCAGACCTTGGAGTCCTACATGAAAGCCCATGGGGGCTTGAGTGTCTGGGAACAGGAAATTCAAACGGCATTGGATAGAGCAGAAAAAGAGTTGGAAGAACGCTTCCTGAATGGGAAGCCGACAAACGCGGATTTTTCCCTGCAGGAGATCGCAGACAGGATCCAGGGGCTGAAGTCCCACGGCAGCACTCAGATGGTCATCGACTATTTTGAGTCCCGCTTGGATTCACTGGAATTTAGAAATTAGAAATTAGAAATTAGAAATTGGAAATTGGAATTTTTAAAAAGAGAGGTATTTATGAAAAAGATTTTGATGGTTGCACTGTTGATGGCTGGCGCTCAAGCTCAGGCAGACACGGAAATGCGTGTCTACACAAATGCGGATGGTTGCACGGTGATTGAAGAGTCCCGCACCAACGGCACCACTTATGATATTGAAGTTGCCGGACAACGCGCCTTTGTCGGCATCTTGCATGACAGATCCACTGGCGATATCGCCGCTTTCTGTGATGATGTGCAGGTCACCGAAACTGCCAAGGGCTTGAAAATGGAATGTGCCAAGAACCAGAACGGCGGGCTGACAACTCGGGGTGCCGCTGAACTGGGTTTGAACAAAGACGGCAGCCTGACGTCCATCTCGGTCATCGGTCAGGTGAAAAAACTGATGGGTTGGAAAACAGACACCGAAATCTCCTGCGCCAATCTGGAAGAGGACATCGGCCCCTAGTTATCTGCGCGGAGGAATGATTATAATGCTGCGAAGACCCGGATAACCCGTGCGTCCTCGGGCGGCTTGAGCTTCCTCCGGCGTCGCCATGCGGAAAGGGAAGCTGTTTTTGATATTGGCAAAGCCCATGCGGTTGAATGTGTTTTCTTTGGCATAGGGTTTGGTGAAGCCGGTATAAAAATCAAAACGGGTGGGGCCTTTGATGGCTCCACCGGCATCGCGCACAACAAAGAACCCATCGTGGGTCACACCATTTGGCATCACGGCCCCATCCAGCCTGGGCACATAAATCACATCGCCAATTTTATAAATACTTAAATCCGCCGCGACCGTATAGTACGGGTCAAGGCACACATTGCGTACGCCATAGCCATAAGGGCACTTGCGCATGTCGACTTCTTTAAAGCGAGGGATGTTGTCGGCTCCGCGAGCATAGTAATTAAAGGAACGGAAACGACCGTCCTCATCGTGAACATAACAGGCCCCTTGCATGACACAGTTGTTGAAGTCCGCGGAACAAAGACGGGTCAACACTTTATCATCCGGAGAAAGCATTTCAACCCGGACCTCATCCTGACACTTGTCCACATCAAACTTGATGATCGGTTTATAATAGATGGTTGGATTCAGATACAGAGGCTCTTGCGGCTCCGGCAACGGCGGAGGCATCGGGACTTCCGAATAGTCATCGGCGCGAGCCCGCAAAGAAATGGCCAGAACTAAAGTCAGTAACACTTTCAACATGGCCCCATACTAACAAACTCAAAGGGCCAGCTGTTCTTTTCGGGTAAAAGACATAAACCAGTGCGACAAAAGGTACCAGGTACCTTTTTCCGAAGCGCTGCAACACTTAAATTTCCATAATCAATGGGCCAATTGAGGGCAAGAGTGATCTTGAATTTCTTCGACTGAGCCGTAATTGTTTGTGCCACGCTCAAAACGACTTGTGAGCAAAATCAAACTATGGCCCTTTTTTTTGTCTTTCACTGCCACCAGACCCAATCCAAACTCACCGCTGTGATCTTTGGCACCTGGAACACCATCGGCCAGCATTTGGAAGGCGTTGCCTTTTTCCAGCTCTTTTTCACTGACCTTGCGGGCATAATACTTATGACCCAGCAAAGGCTGTGGCAACAGACTCCAGCCGTTTTTCAATTTCGCGGACTGTTCCTGCAAGTGCTGCTGCACCAAAGGTTTCACACAAGACACATGAATATGCAGCTGATTCTGACTGCGCCCGAACTGCGAGTTGATCGCCAACGACACCGCCTCCACAGGAATGGCTGAGCCGTGCTTTTTTTCCATATAGCTTCTTGCCTTCCAGGCCAGGTCAAAATAGTTAGTCGCATCGGCTGCGCGGATTTCGGGGCTTTCCATGCCGGTGATTTTTTCAGTCGGCATCAGCAGATACTGCAAATCCCCCACACGGTCTTTAAAGACGACATAACCTTTTTCCTCGCCTTGAGCGATGTTCACTTCGATGCACGGATTTTTTTCTTCACCGATTTTATGCAACGGCAGGCACTGCGTGCTGATGAGATTCCACAGGGCGTCCGAACGCGGAACTTCAATGACAGGTTTTGACTTGCAGGAGCTAAGTCCCAGAACAGCAACAGCGGCGAAAACGAAAGACAGGTTTTTCACAAACGACCTCCGTTTAGAAATTTATCCAAACGGAGGAATCAAATCACGAAGTGAGTAATTATCCCTCACTTCGTCTAGCTGGCGATAACGGCTGAGTTCTGCCTCGCTGGCAGAGCTGGAGCGGCGGAAGCCGCGAAAGCGGAAGCAACTTACTTCATTTTTTTCAGCAGACGTGAATAAGCAACGGCATCCAGAGGCTTCGCCCAGTCGCGACCGACCTTCAAAAGGTCCTCGTCCTCAACTTCCAGCCCCAGCCACTGAATGAAGTTTTCATCGCAGATGAAAAAGTCTTTCTGATAAGGCAGCAAATAGCCCCCGTCAGAATCCAGATGAGCCCGGGCTTCGTCATAAGACGCATACCAGACCTTCCAGTAAGCGCTGTGACCCTTCTTGCAAAAGTCCACCTGGCTTTCCAGCGTGGCTTTCAAATCATTCCACGAGGAAAAACCCGCAGTCTTTGCAAGCAGGGCAAAAGCATCCTTTAACTGAAAATCCTGACCGGCTTTCTGTTTGGCTTTTTGCAAAAGTTTGGCTTTGATTCGATACGATTCAAGGCGTGATACAGACATAGAACATCCTTTGGTCTTGTCGCCGTCCCCGCCCATGGCAACCAAAAGAATTAATTTTGATTTTTTGAAGACACGATTTAGATCGCATCACGAAATGAGATTCTCTTTTGCGGGTGCAGGCTTTTTCGCGAGGCCTTGAACCCAATATAATCGAAATCAGAGATTTCCGAAAGAGCAAATCTTGAGCCTCCGGAACTAGAACCAAAAATCAAAATCAAATCAGCACCTTAAAGCTTATCCAAAACTTCCTTTAGAACGATCGCATGGTTGATTTCTTCGTCCCGGGCGGCATACAGCAAAGTCACATTCCCATCCTGAGCCCGCTCGGCTAGCTCCGCCAGCTTGTCGTGGGCTTCGGCGGATTTAAGTTCCTTTTTATATTCCGTGCGAAACATCCCGAACTTTTCGGGCTTGTGTCCGAATTCTTTACGCAGCTCTGTGCTGGGACAAATCACCTTGGGCCACTCACTGAATTTCAGCTCTTCCTTCTTAATTCCCCGGGGCCACAGACGATCGACCAAAACACGATAACCATCATCCCGACTAGGCTTTTCATAAACTCGCTTAATCTTAATTGGCACGATACACCCACCTACGTTTGTATCAACTCAAGACACCAAATAATGCCCTAATGTTTTAAAACACAAAAACCGATTTACAAACAAGAGGAGATTTTAGATGGCCTTCGATGACAAAAAGAAGAAACTCACCAATACAACCAATACAAAAGATGCTGAAGTAGTGACCCCGAAACAACGCCGACGACTCGATCATTGTAGACAGCCTACCTACTGATAAAAAAATCGACTTCCAAACTCTACAAGGCTTGTACCACGAGATCACAGGAAAGACTCAGGAGATCACTAAAATACATAACGCGCCCATTCAGATTTCTATAAAGGATATTCAAACGCTTCACTTCAAAATTCAACAGTCATTCGATCAGTATCATGTTCGACTGGAGAACTCATCTTTCAAACTCTTCTTTGTAGATGATAACCAGGTGACATTTGATAGCCTTGACAAGCTCATCGAACAAGGTCGAGCAAGTGACTCAAGCCTAGAGTCCTTATTGATTACTTATAACTTTGGAATAATTCTTCCCAAACACAACAAACTGCAAACATACAATCTGAGTATTCGCCTAATTTCTAGGGTTGGATCACACAACAAGCTGAAGAGTCAGGATTTTCCATTCCCCGCGAAATACTTAATGTTTGCCGGATCAACTGCAATTTTTAGCATTAAATATATTGACTACTCGGTTGCAAAATATATCCAGAATGTTTTTGATGGCTGGTTCGATAGCACAAAGAAAGCACGTTCAAGTAAAACATATAAATTCATCTCAAGCAAAAGCGAAAACGCCCCCCTAATTACTCGTGTCCTACTCTCAACGATGGCCGTACTATTCACAGTGGCAGCAGTACCAAGTGCCCTATCAACAACCTCCACGCCTGTGGATCTTGCTAAATTCTTAATTGTGGCATTCTCATTTATCGCCCTATTTGGAATAGGAGGACTTGTTTTAGGAAGATCAATTGAAAATTCAATTGACGATTGGGCAGAGCTATCATTTGTAGAAATTACAGAAAAAGACAAACGCATGATAGAAGAGGCACAAGACTACTACAGAAATAGTAAAATCAAACTACTTCTGGGTATAATTAGCACCATCCTGCTCAGTCTAGTAGGAAATTACATTTGGAGTATTTTAGTTCCTCTAATAAAGTAGCTCTCTTCGCTCAAAAAGACCGGACAGAAATCTCTGACCGGTCTTTTTTCAAATCAGTTGAACGCCAGACTAGTGTTTGCCTTTTTTGCCTTTTTTCGGAGCAGCATCTTCTGCTTCGATTTCAACTGGCTCTGTACCTTCGTGGTCTTCACCGTTGTTGCCGTTGGTATCAACCAAAAGTTTGCCGATACCGTTTGCTGCAAGGATTTTCTTACGAAGTTCAACCATGTATTCTGGGTGCTCTTTCAGGAAGTTCTTCGCAGCATCACGGCCTTGGCCCATGCGCTCACCATTGATAGAGAACCACGCACCGGATTTTTCAACCATGTTCGCAGTCACTGCCAGATCCAGAAGGTCACCCTCTTCAGAGATACCTTCACCGTACATCAAGTCGAATTCAACTTTGGTGAACGGAGGCGCCATTTTATTCTTAACAACTTTCACCGCAGTACGGTTACCAGTCACGTCCTCACCGTTTTTGATCGCGCCCACACGGCGTACATCCAAACGAACAGAAGAGTAGAATTTCAAAGCGTTACCACCCGTAGTTGTTTCAGGGTTACCGAACATAACACCGATTTTCATACGGATTTGGTTAATAAAGATAACAAGAGTGTTGGAACGGTTGATCGCCGCAGTCAGCTTACGCAAAGCCTGGGACATCAAACGAGCCTGCAAACCAACGTGGGAATCACCCATGTCACCTTCGATCTCTGCACGAGGAACCAAGGCTGCTACGGAGTCGACAACCAATACGTCAATCGCGCCGGAACGAACAAGTGTTTCAGTGATTTCCAAAGCTTGTTCACCAGTGTCTGGCTGAGAGATCAAAAGATCTTCCGTGTTCACACCCAGTTTACGAGCATAGTTGATATCCAAAGCGTGTTCGGCATCAACGAAAGCGACAACGCCGCCCTTTTTCTGAGCTTGAGCGATAACAGACAAGCACAGAGTTGTTTTACCAGAGGACTCTGGTCCATAGATTTCACAGATACGACCTTTAGGAAGACCGCCGATACCCAAAGCGATATCCAAGCTCAATGCACCCGTGCTGATCGCTTCAACGTCTTTAACCAAAGATTCGTTCGCGCCCAAACGCATGATGGAGCCTTTACCGAATTGCTTTTCGATAGTCGAAACAGCCAATTCAAGAGCTTTGATTTTTTCTGAGTTCGCTTTGTTGTCTACAGTAGCGTTTGCCATCTGTTATTCCCTCTCTCTCGTGACTATCGCCACGACGCTTTTTTACACTCCGACTCTGTCGGAGTACAAATTATGTTTAAAAATCAGGCCGGGGGCCTTTTACTATTTCTTGTCGAGAACTTCTTTCAGCCAAGCCACCGCATAGTCTACCGAAGTCATCTGGATGGATTTGCGATCGCCTGAAAAGAGTTCTTTTCGGGAATCTTCAAAACCCGGTCCAGCGATGGCAAAGCATACAGTGCCCACTGGCTTTGACGGTGTTCCACCTGTCGGACCAGCGATACCTGTGATTGCCACAGACCAATCAGTTTTAAGCTGACGACGCACTCCGTGCGCCATTTGACGAGCGACTGTCTCGCTCACCGCACCCTCTTGCATGAGAGTGTCTCGACGAACCCCCAGAAGATCCACCTTCGCCTCGTTAGAGTAAGAAACCACAGAGCCTAGAAATATGTCGGACACGCCTGGTTGCTCTGTTAAAAAAGCCGAAAGTGCACCTCCAGTACAACTTTCCGCAAAACCCACTGTGAGTTTTTGGTCGCGAAGGGATCGAATGAGTTCTTGAAGCTTTTCGTTGTTAAGTGACATTTAGTTAATCACCACAATTTGCGAGCCCAACCAATTGGTTTGAGTGTAGATCACTTGCATGATGAGGCTCGCAATTATCCCCGCGGCCACGTCATCGATCATCACTCCAAGTCCTCCTTGGATCTTCTTATCTAAATATCCTATGAATAAAGGCTTTGTGATGTCCAGCACTCTGAACAGGGCAAAACCGATTAAAATGGCCTGCCATGTCATCGGCATCCAAACCATGGTGATCAGAAAACCCAAAACCTCATCAATTACGATCTCTTTGTGATCATGACCACCCTTGGAACGCTCGTAAGCCTCGCAGGCCGCAATTCCGACAGGGAGCAGCAAAACCACTACTCCCATGTAAACCAAAGGGCCCAATTTGCTTAAAAGAATGACAATCGGAATAGTCGCCAGGGTGCCCATCGTGCCCGGCCCTTTCGGGAAACGGCCCACACCAAACAGAGTCGCAAGTTGTATCAGAAAGTTTGTCACCATACCGATGAGGTACGCCGGACCCGTAGGCCTTGCAATGCAGAATGAGAAGCGTCAGAGCATTAAAGCCGGTTCGGAAACCGGCCCGGATTCACGGACTGCGGAGGCCCACAATTTCCCCGGTTTGGCCGAGTATTTGGCGAAGAAATTTTCACGACGGCAGACCATCACCGCCGAAGCGCGCTCGGGCATTTCAACAATCCCCTGCATTTCAAAACACGTCTCTTCGGCATAACGAAGGACCTTGCGGTTGCGAATGTCCGGCTCGCCAAAGATGCGCTGGGTGCGGGTTTCCTGAAACTGGAATTTCAAGAACGCGGCGATCAGCGACGGCGTGTAAGTGCGCCCCAGATAAGCGGTTTCTCCGATCAGGAAGTGCAAACCCTGATCAAACGGAAGCGTTTCAACGTACTTGCCAAGAATGTCCTGCTGAAGCCAGTATCGCTCCCAATAGCTGACCGGCCGGCCATCAATAAAACCGATGAAAAGATCCTGGTGTTTGTCAGAAAGTTCGCTGATCAGATGGGCCTCAAGTTCCTGGCGGGTTTTCGCCAGATCCCACCACTGCGAAACATATTTCTGATGCATCCACTTGTAATAAACATCAAAATCACGATCGATGGAAAAGGGGCGAAACGAATAGTAGCACCCGTTCTGACTGTTATAGATCTCAGCGCCTTGGGAATTCATACCCCTTCACCAAAACACCCGCCTCCAAACTGAGGCAAGGTCAAAACCGGGAACTTCCTGAGCTCCAAATAAACACCAAACCACTATCCATTTGGTTTTCAGCTTGGACGCAAGGATCTATGTCTCAGTGCGAAAAACTTATGGATGCCATCAAAATTAGCGATTCGACTTATGGGAGGCCTTTTCGCATACTGCCCTCACGGAGGCCCCATGATTCGTTGGATGATTCTGCTGGCTAGCTTGGTCTACTTTGTAGACACCCTGATAGCTCTGCAGTTGTAGATCAAACGCCGGAAACTAAAATGTTTGGTTTCACCTCTAAGACTCTACGGGGCCGACCTATTTTCTTTCTTTTCTGATGTTCCCAGTCCCTTTTCTTAATGCTATAGAAATCATATGAAACCAATCATTCTTACGGGCGACCGTCCAACAGGTCCCCTCCATCTTGGTCATTACGTTGGATCTCTTAAAAACCGTGTGGATCTTCAGGATTCCCACGATCAGTACATCATCATCGCGGACGTTCAGGCTTTGACCGACAACTATGATGACACCACAAAAGTTCGCGACAACATCTTACAAGTGACGTTGGATTATCTGGCAGCGGGTATTGATCCTGCGAAAAGCACCATCTTCGTTCAGTCCGAACTGCCGGAACTGTTTGAAATGACCACTTACTTCATGAATCTGGTGACCGTGGCACGCCTGGAAAGAAATCCAACCGTGAAAACCGAAATCCAGCAGAAGAATCTGGAAAAGTCCCTGCCTGCAGGTTTCCTGACTTATCCGGTCAGCCAGGCGGCGGACATCCTGGGCTTCAAGGCGAACCTGGTTCCTGCCGGTGAAGACCAAAACCCGATGATCGAGCAGACCAACGAAATCGCCCAGCGTTTCAACCACATCTACAAAACGGACTTCTTCAAGCCCGTCAAAGGCATGCCGGGTGTGGCGGGTCGCCTGCCAGGTATCGACGGCAAAGCGAAGATGAGCAAATCCCTGGGGAACGCCATCTATCTTTCCGACGATGCTGACACCATCAAAAAGAAAGTGCAGAAGATGTACACCGATCCAGGTCACATCCGCATTGAAGATCCGGGCAAAGTCGAAGGCAACGTGGTCTTCAGCTTCCTGGATGTTTTCGATCCAAGAAAAGAAGAAGTCGCGGCCCTGAAAGAACACTATCAGCGCGGCGGTTTGGGTGATGGCACTTTGAAAGTGCGCCTGACCGAAGTTCTGAATACGATCATCGCGCCCATGCGCGAACGTCGTGCGCAGTATGCTCAGGACCCACAAGCGGTTTTGAAAATCTGCAAAGAGGGCTCCCTGAAAGCTCAGGAAAAAACCCGCCAGACCTTGAAAGAAATGAAAGCGATCATGGGAGTGGGGCTTTAACCCCCACCCTTAAAGTGACGGAGTTCTGCCGCCATCCACAGGAAGATTGATTCCGGTGATGTAAGCGGCGGCGGGACTGGCCAAAAAAGCAATCGCCTCGGCCATCTCCTCAGGTTCTCCAACCCGGCCCGCGGGAATTGTTTTCTTCCAGGCTTCTTCCACTTCATCCACACTGGAATTTGTATTTTGCGCTGAAGTTTCCACCAGACTTTTGAAGCGGTCGGTGCGGATGTATCCCGGCAGCACGTTGTTCACGGTAATCCCATAACCCGCCAGCTCCCCGGCCAGGGTTTTTGACCAGTTCGCCATCGCCCCACGCACCGTATTGGAAACACCCAGATTCGGAATCGGCGTTTTTACAGACGTCGAAATCACGTTGATGATCCGCCCATAGTGATTCTTTTGCATCGAAGGCAAAACCGCCTGCACCAGCAGATGAGCCGCCTTCAGATGCGCCCGCAGGGGTTGATCAAATTCTTCGATCGAAGCCTTGTGCAGCGGCCCCCCTTTGGGTCCGCCCGTGTTGTTCAGAAGAATGTGCACAGTTTCGGAAGCCAGTGGCGCAAGGACGTTGGCTTTCAAAGATTCAGTATCACCCAGATCCGCCAGCAGATAGCGGTGATCAGAGCCCGGCAATGATGACATAAGTTTTTTCAGTTTTTCTTCCGAGCGGGCCACGGCAATGATGCGGGCCCCACGCCGGGCCATCAGACTGGCTGCCGCTTCGCCAATGCCACCGGAAGCCCCGCACACGACGGCGGTTTTGCCATTTAAGTCCAAAGAGGAATATACGGAAGAGTTCATCATGGTTCTCCAGTTAACATCAGTTAATACGAGAACCACCTGGCGGGCAACCTAAAGGTCTTTATAGAAAGTCAAATCCTCCGCAGAGGCATATTTTGCAACGATCCGGCGAAGCGTTCCGTCTTTTCTCATGTCGCTGATGGCTTTTTTAATCTGCATTGCTTCGGTCTTCGAAATTCTGCGCACAGAAAGATAGATCCCGCCTTCCATCTCATAGTTGGGATCGGGAATGGCCACCACACTCTGATTCAAATCGGGAATCGTCTTTTGGTAATAGTTGTAAATTGATTGTGATGTGAACATCGCCTGCACCCGCCCCGAAGTCAGCTGACGAAAGCCCGTCGCCGGACTTGGATATTGAACGATGCGCCCGGCTTCGAATAACAATTTTTTCTCGTCGGTCGTCAAAAAGAAACGAGTGCCGATTTGATCGCCGAACTTGATACGGCTGTCTTTAATATAGTCTGCTATCGTGCGTGAGCGATCATAGTGCGCCTTGTTCACCAACAGCTTCCGGACCGTCTTGTACACCGGAACATACTCTCCAGTGGCAAGGTACTTTTCTGAAGGGATGACCAGACCCACAATATCCGCACGCCAGTTATTAAAATCATCCTGCATTCGCGGGGCATCCATGGGGGCCTGTGAAACCACACAACCCAACCGCTGCGAAAGTTCGTTCATAATATCAAACGTCAGACCGTGAACATGACCTTCATTGTTCACGTCAAACAAAGGGGCATAGTTGTTCACAATAATGCGATAGCGGCGACCACAGTCTTTCGCAGACGCCACTGTAGAAAAACATAGAAGGATCAATGAAAGAATTAATAACCGTGTTTTCACACTGTAATCATAACAGCGAATGAACAAAGAACGAACAAGAAGACCCCACTCTTTCAGTCTTGTAACAAGACTAAACTCAAGGCAGTTCTTGCGCCCATGTGTCAGGGATGACGATCTTGGCGTCTTCTTCCCAGAATTCATAAGGGGCTTTTTCTCCGCGCTTTCTTTTCTCGCGCTCCAGATTGACCAAATCCGAGCGGAGCACTTCTCCAGACGTATTTTTGGGAATTTCCATAAACTCCACGCGGCGAATACGCTTGAAAGGAGACAGGCGCATGCGTGCAAAATTCATAATATCCAAAGCCAGCTCCTTGCTGGGCTCAACACCTTTGCTCAGCATGACCAGGGCTTTCGGCACATTTTCACGAATGGGATCAGGACTCGGAATCACCACCGCCTCACGAATGGATGGAAACTCTTTCAACACAAATTCAATCTCAAAAGGACTGATGCGATAGTCCGAGGACTTGAACAGTCCATCGATGCGGTCGCAATAGGTAAAGTTCCCCATACTGTCCAGATATGCCGTGTCTCCGGTATGAAAGTATTTGTTCGAAGTATCCAGTCCCGACATCAGCCCCCAGGGGCTCTCCGAGATATCCACACAGATTTCCCCGCTGTCGGTCTCTTCACCCTGAGCATCCAGCAGCGCGATTTTGAAGCCTGGCATGGCTTTTCCGGATGTCCCGAAACTGTCTTTTTCTTCTGGCGGCACCCCGATCAGAGTTGCAGACTCGGTCTGGCCATATCCATCGCGGATGAAAAGGCCCCAGGCATGATGAACTTTCGAAATCAGATCTGCCGTCAGTGGCTCTCCGGTGCTTAAGGCTTCGCGCAGATGGACGTCATAGGATCTAAGATCTTCCTGGCACAACAAACGCCACACCGTCGGCGGCGCACAGAAGGTGGTGATGGGATATTCATCCAGAACATCCAAAATCAAACTGGCGTTGAAACGCTTTTCCTTGAAAACAAAAACCGTCGCCTCGGCATTCCAAGGTGCGACAAAAGAGTTCCAGTCATGCATGGCCCAGCCGGCAGAGTTGATTCCCAGATGCACGTCCCCGGGATGCAGTCCCATCCAGTACATGGTGGAAAGATGCCCGACCGTAAATCCGGCATGACTGTGCTCGACAAGTTTTGGTTTCACCCCGCTGGAAGAAGTAAAGTACCGGAACAGGGGATCCGTGGCCTTGGTCCGCTCAGTGGCTTCGAACTCTGCACTTTCCTTGTACGCTTCCGGATAAAAAATCCAGCCCTCGACTTCGGCATCCACCACCACAGGGATAACCCCCGAAGAGGTCACATCAAATTTTTCTGTGTGTGCTTTGGTTGTGGCGATCATCTTGATCTGCTCGCGGTTCAAGCGGTCTTTCAGCTCCTGCTGGGACAACAAAGGATTGTTCGGAACGATCACCGCACCGAGCTTCATGGCCGCCAGCATGATTTCCCAAAGGGCCACGTCATCTTCGATCAGCAGAAAGACAGAGTCGCCTTTTTGCAATCCCCGGGCGCGCATAAAGTTCGCCGCCTGATTGGAACGTTTGGAGATTTCGCTGAAGCTGAACTTCTTTTCATGTCCCAGCTCATCCACCAGCCACAGACCGATCTTGGTATTGCCTTCGGCCATGGGGTCGAAATAATCCAGAGCCCAGTTGAAATCATCAAAACGGGGCCAGCGGAATTGGCTGTAAGCATGTTTATAGTCTGAACGGTGCAGAATCAGAAAATCCCTCGCCTGCTCAAATTCATTACGAAAACTCATACAAACCTCCCGCGACTTTCCAAGATTAGCATTTGTTCATCGACTCGCCGATCTGTGTTTCTACATTGGACTGTGCAAGCACAAGCCAATCATGATAAAAAAACCCATGGGAATTTTTCGTACAGTTGCCAGCACTCTGATTCTTACGATCTTCGTCTATGTCTCTCACCAACTGACCCGCTTCACGGATTTTTCGTGGCAGGGAACAACTTTGATTGTGAGCTTTCTCGCATTCCTTTTTGCTTTGGTGATCGGGACGTTTCTGTTCTTCTGGAAGGAAAAAAAGCTGGACGTGAATCCATGGCGGGATCGTCTTTTGAACGGCTCTTTGACTGTCATGGCCTATATTAATTTTCTGATCACGCTGGTGATTCTGCGGGATCTGCTGGCTTTTGCTGACAACGTGACCGGCACCTGGATTTCATTGGAAGTGCTGTACAGCTCTCAAGCCACGGCCACCCTGATGGGGCTGCCGGTGGCAATGATCGCTCTTGGAAATGCTGTTGTCCGCCGCGGGGCCCGGGCCAAAATCATGCCGGTTTCCTTTGCCAATCTGCCTTCCGAACTCGAGGGCTTGCGCATTGTTCACATCACGGATTTGCACATCAGCCCCAGCCTGCCCCTGCGTCTGGTGCAAAAGCTGGTCGATCAGGTCAATGCGATGAAGCCGGACCTGGTTGTCTTTACCGGTGATATTCTGGACAGCTTCGTTGAAAAGCATCAGCAGGAGTTTGAAATCCTGAAACAGATGCGGGCCACCCATGGGATCTTTTATGTTCCCGGGAACCACGAGTACTATTGGGACGCCCCGAAGGGACTTCAGGCATTCCGGTCTGTGGGTTTCCATGTTCTGATCAACCAGGCCGCCACGCTGACATTTGGTAAGGCTGAACTACAGGTGGCCGGCATTCCCGATCCCGCCGCCCTGCACTTCCGCCAAGAAGGACCCGAGCTGGATAAGGTCGCCAGCCAACTGCGCCCCGGCGCCTTCAAAGTACTTCTGTCCCATCAGCCGTCCCTGGCCCCGCAGGTGGAAAAGCTCGGGGTGGATCTACAGCTTTCCGGCCACACCCATGGCGGACAGTTCTTCCCATGGAACTGGCTGATCGTGTTCTTTGAACGCTATGCCAAAGGCCTTTACCAGGTGGGAGCTATGCAGCTCTATGTCAATCAGGGAACCGGATACTGGGGGCCGCAACTGCGCCTGGGAACTTATTGCGAACTGACTGAAATTATCCTTCGCAAGGGTTAAAAAACGGGGTATTAATTTCCCCTATGTCCCGAGAGAAAGATCCCCTCAAAACCCGTCAGTACGCCAAGAAAAAGGTCATGGACATGATCGCGCGCCGGGACCATTCCGAAAAAGAACTTCGCACCAAATTGAAAGAGAAGTTCTCGGACGAAGAGGACGTGGGGGATATCATCGATGAAGCCATCGAGTTTGCCAAAGACAACCGCTGGTTGGGCGACCCCGTGGACCTGGCCCATCGTTTGGCTGACATGCTTCATCGCCGCAACAAGGGCATCTATTACATCAACAACTACCTGAAGGAAAAAGGTCTTCCCGCTGTTGAGACAGATCGTGCTTTGGAGCTTGAAAAGGCGCTGGCGATTGTCAAAAATAAGTACGACGAAGACCACAAATTTTCCCGAGAGGAAAAAGCCCGAGTGGGCCGGCTGTTGGCTTCCCGTGGATTCGATTCTGAGACCGTAAGAAAGGTTATTTATGAAAAGCTCTGAGATCAGAAACGCCTTTATCAAATACTTCGAAAAGAACGGACACAAAGTGGTTCCGTCCTCTTCCCTGATTCCTGAAAATGATCCGACGTTGCTTTTCGCCAACGCCGGCATGAATCAGTTCAAAAACACCTTCCTGGGTCTTGAAAAGCGTGACTACTCCCGCGCGGTGACAGCACAAAAGTGCGTGCGCGCCGGTGGTAAGCACAATGACCTTGAAAACGTGGGCTTCACCGCCCGTCACCACACTTTCTTTGAAATGGTCGGGAATTTCTCTTTTGGTGACTATTTCAAAAAAGACGCGATCCACTTTGCGTGGGAGTTCCTGACCAAGGAACTGGCGATTCCAAAAGAAAAGCTTTATGTGACCGTGCACATCTCTGACGATGAAGCGGCCGACATCTGGCACAACCAGGAAGGCGTGCCCCGCGAGCGCATCTTCCGCTTTGACAAAGACAACTTCTGGAAAATGGGCGACACCGGTCCTTGCGGCCCTTGTACTGAGATCTTCTATGATCACGGTCCGAAAGCCGGCACTATTTCTGATCCATTCAAAGGCATCGAAGCCGGCGAAGACCGTTTCGTGGAAATCTGGAATCTGGTGTTCATGCAGTACTTCGAAAATCCTCCGGGCACACTGACTCCGCTGCCGAAGCCGTCAGTTGATACTGGTGGTGGTCTGGAGCGTATGTCTGCAGCCATGCAGGGCGTGTTTAACAACTACGACACCGACCTGTTCCAGCCGATGATTCAGCTGGCGTGCAAGATCGGGAACATCGAATACATCTCTGACAAAGAAGTGCTGGCGAAAAATCCGGCCGCAGCTGAAGTCACTTCGGCTTTGCGTGTTCTGGCCGATCACTGCCGCTCCACCTCCTTCCTGATTGCTGACGGCGCTTTGCCATCCAACGAAGGCCGTGGTTACGTTCTTCGCCGTATCATGAGACGTGCGATCCGTTACGGTCGCAAGCTTTCTGCCGACAAATCCTTCCTGCCGGGCATGGCGGAAGCCTTGATCGAAAGCATGGGCTCTGTTTATCCGGAACTTAAAACCCGCCGCGATCACATCCTGAACACCATCCGTGACGAAGAAGACCGCTTCATCGCCACGTTGGACAAAGGCACCGCGATCCTGGAAGACGAGCTGAAAAAAGCCAAATCCAAAGGCATCAAGGAACTTTCCGGCGAAGTGGTCTTCCGCATGTATGACACTTATGGCTTCCCTGCGGATTTGACCCGCGTGATCGCCAACGAGCAAGGCATCGAAGTGAACGAAGCCGCGTTTGAAAAGGAAATGGAAGACAACCGCGCAAAATCCAAAGCCAGCTGGAAAGGCAAATCCATGGGCGCTGATGAAGCGCACATGATCAAGTTTGCCAAAGACTATCTTCAGTCCGGCAAATCTGTGACCTTCCTGGGTTATGAAGGCACGATCGGTGACGGTAAAGTCATGGGTCTTTCCAATGGTCAGGCGGAAGTTCAGGAACTGAAAACCGGTGACACCGGTCTGATGATTCTGAATGCGACCACCTTCTATGGCGAAGGCGGCGGTCAGTCCGGCGACGTGGGTTACATCATGCACGACACCAACCGTGCCCGCGTGATCAACACCACGAAAATCGACGACATCGTTCTTCACCATGTAGAAATCGAACACGGCTCCTTCAAAGTGGGAACAGCCGTTGTCACAGGGGTGGATCCGGTTGAAAGACGCAACACTGCTGCGAACCATTCGGCAACCCACTTGTTGCACGCGGCTTTGCGCAAAGTTCTGGGCACTCATGTGACTCAGGCCGGTTCTTTGGTTGATTCCCAGAAAACCCGTTTTGACTTCACTCACAACAAACCGGTTTCTTCTGAAGAAATCAAAAAGATCGAAGATCTGGTGAACGAACAGATCGCCCGCTGCAATCCGGTGCAAACCGAGATGATGTCCCACAAAGCGGCCCTTGAAAAAGGTGCGATGGCTTTGTTCGGTGAAAAATACGCCAGTGACGTGCGTGTTCTGACCATGGGTGATTTCTCTTGCGAGCTTTGCGGTGGTACGCACGTGAAGAACACGTCTGAGATCCGCCTGTTCAAAATCGTTTCAGAAGCAGGAGTCAGCTCCGGTGTTCGCCGTATCGAGGCCATCACCGCTGACAATGCCCTTCAGTACATGATGAGTGCTGTGACTCATCTGGATGATGCTTTGGCTGCTGCCGGCTTCCAAAAAAGCCCGCACTACATCAAGCATCTGGAAACCACCGGTGAAACGGCCACTTTGGCAAATCGCGTGGAGTCTCTGAAAGACCAGGTGAAACAGCTTGAAAAAGAAATGAAGAAGCTTCAGGGCGGTCAGGTGAACGTGGATGACCTGGCAGCAAATGCACTGACCTTCAAAACCAAAGCAGGCGCTTCAGCGAAACTGGTTCTGGCCGATGTTCCATTGGATGACCGTCAGGTTCTGGCGGAAGTCACCGATCATCTGAAAAACAAAATTCAGTCCGGCATCGTGGTTGTTGTCGGACAGGGTGACGGCAGTCATCCGATCATCGTCAGCGTATCGAAAGAAATTTCCGGCGAAACCAAAGCCGGTGATCTTCTGAAAGAGGTTGCGGGTGTTATGGGCGGTAAAGGTGGCGGTCGTCCGGACTTCGCTCAAGGGGCTGCTCCGAACCGTGCGCAGCTGAATGAAGCGTTCAGTAAAGTGAAATCCATGCTGGGTCTTTAAGACCAAAAAAAAGGGCCTCAGGGCCCTTTTTTTATCTGCTTATTCGCAGTTCATCGCTGTCCAGTTGTTACGAACGTGGGAAACATAGGCCTGGAACACATCTGCCAGGCCTCCACACAGATCCTTCAGACCTGTCCCGCAGGAATCCTTTTCTTCACCCAGATTCACCCGAGTTTCATTGGCGTACAAAGACGCATAGGCCGGTTTGTATCTCATCGCGCACATGTCTGCTTCTTTCACCGGGGCCGCGCACACGGAAGAACCGCTCAGGATCGTTTTCAGTTCTGACAAGCTGCCCGCAGGCAGACAGCGTTCCTGAATAACAGTATTCACTTCATCCACCAGCTGAATGCGGCCCGAGTCGGTCGCAATCACCAGTCGATACTGACCCAGCTCGCTGGCTTTGGCAGCAAGCCCTTCAACGACAGAGTCTGATACATTGGGAATTTCAACATAGGTGACTTTCGCCGGCGTGCTGGCAGATTCACCACCACCGGATGGTGGAAGAGCCACAGAAACATCATTCAATGATGCCATTTCAGATGTCTGAAGCGAGTTCTGACTGCAGTTCTGGAATCCCAGAATGAGACACACGGTCCCGGTCAGCAGTGCCAAACGTTTAGTCATGAATTCCCCCTGTTTGCCCGTTTCATAATGAATAGAGGCAAGATCCGTTCCGCGGTCGGACCTTCGTAATATCGGGATAAGCTGTTAGAAACTTAACGCTGTCTTAAGAGTTTGCAGGGGCTGTTTCGATGTCTTCTGAACAGTATTTTTGAACGATTTCCAGAACGGTCTGTTTGCGCACCGGCTTGCCACAGTGCTGATCCGCTCCGGCCATAAGGCTTTTTTCAATGTCTTCCGTAAAGCTGTTGGCGGAAATCACCACCACCGGGGTTCGGTGCAGACCCCGGGCCCGCTCTATTTCACGCAGCTTCCTGATGGTGTCCAGCCCCGACATCTTCGGCATCTGCACATCCATAAAGATCATGTCGTAATGACCCCGTTCCCACATCTCCAGACATTCATAGCCGTTGTAGGCCGAATCGGTGGTCACATATTCCAGACGCTTGATATAGGCTTTGAGCAGCGTGTGGTTTTCTTCCATGTCATCCACGATCAGGATGCTCTTGCGACCCGCTTCAGAACTAGGTCGCACCAGCTGCGGCGGCGGCGTCAGCTCCAGATTAAAGCGCGCACTCCACAGTTCCGCCCGGCGGGAAGTCATCTGAACAGAGAAATGGAAACGCGACCCCACAAACTGGCGGCTTTCACAGTAAAGCTCCCCGCCCATCAATTGCACGATCTTCTGCGAAATGCTCAGGCCCAGGCCCGTGCCCCCGAAGCGACGCGTGACCGAAGAGTCCTCCTGCCCGAATTCATCAAAGACTTTTTTCAGGTTTTCTTTGGCAATCCCGATGCCGGTGTCCTTGACCTCAAAAAAGATAGTCTCTTTTCCCGGCTCACTTCCGGGATAAGGCTGCACCGTCAACTCGATCGCCCCGCGGTCCGTGAACTTCACGGCATTCCCCAGCAGGTTCATCAACACCTGCTTCAGCCGCAGAGAGTCCCCGACAATCCAGCGGTCATGCTCCGGAGGATGGAAGGTGAACTGCAAATTCTTGCGCAAGACCGACGTGCTGATCAATGCCTGCACCTCACGCACAAGATCGCTCAACAGAAACTCACGGCTTTCCAGCTGCATGCGGCCTGACTCGAACTTGGAGAAATCCAGGATGTTATTCAGCATGCTAAGCAGCGTATCCCCGGCACTTTGCAGAGATATCAGAAGTTCTTTCTGTTCAAAATTCAAATGCGTTTCATTCAGCAGCTCAGCCGATCCCAGCATCGCATTCAGTGGCGTGCGGATCTCGTGGCTCATGGTTGAAAGAAACAATGACTTGGCCCGCGTCGCCGCTTCAGCACGGTCGCGGGAATCCTGCAGGCGGGCCAGGGCCTCTTTGTCCTGCGCGATCACGTACTTTCCGGTCATCCACACCATCAGGGTGAACACCACATAAGCCACCAGGGCCACAAAACCAAAGAAGAACAAACGGAAGTACAATCCGGAATACGCCTCGCCCTTTTCCTGATAAATCACCAGATGCCAGGGCTTGCCTTTGATGGGACGGGAATAAGTCAGATAAGTTTTGCCGTCGGCTCCGGGAAATTCCTGAAGCTGACGCTGGTTTTGAATGTTAAACACCTTCTGCGAAAGCTTGGGCATCGCCCTGAACTCATCCTGATTCAGGGCCCGCAGATATTTAAAACCCAGCACGGGTGTGTCTTTGGCGATCAACGGCAGGACCGGGCGACCGTGCTCATCCACGACCAGAGCCCCCCCGGTATCCCCCAGCTTGAAGATCCCCAGTCGATGCGCAATATCCCCGGCCAACGTGTCGATCCCCACCACCGCTTCGAGCTTTCCGGCATTGCTGAAAATGCCGGTGGTGGTGCTGAACATCACCTTTTCCATATAGCCCTTGTCGAAATAGAAATCCGAATAGTTTACTCCGGAGCTCTTTTCATTCATCCACCACCATTGAACATCCGGATCCTTGTCGTAACCGGGCTCAGTAAACACTTCTGCAACGAAAGTGGTTGGATCATTGTATTTGGGACTGGCAAACAGGGAATAATCCCGGTGCACAACATACACATAGGATTCCCGTCCCAAGTATTCCTTGGCAAGGCGGGGCCCCAAAGCAACCCAGGCGTTGAATTGTGTGCTGTGGCCCGCAATGGTGGCCGAGGCAAACTGACGGAACTTTTCCACCCGCGTGCCCTTGGGCATCACATCAAAAAGTTCCACCATGCTCTTAAGGCGCTGAACGTTGGCTTCCAGCGTGGCAAAGTCATTGTTGATCCGGTCCACTTCACGGGCCGAGGCCGGTTCCATACGCTCGCGGATCGCACGCTGCTCTTGAATGAAAAGATGCGTGCCATACACCCCCAGCACTGTCAAAAGCACCAGGGTTGTCACCAGCTGATTCAGCAGGAATAAATGGACAAAGGTCAGCTTCTTTTTCATTCTACCCGTGGGTTAGAAGTTCACACCCAACCCGACAGTGCCATAGAAGGTGGTCAGTTTCGCACCCGAGCCGTCAGAGTTCTTTTCATAATAATAGTTCTTCAAGCCAAACCCGGCTTCACCAAAGAAACGCGGAGTCCACAACACCTTGCCGTGGAAGTTCAGCACATAGTCATCACCCAAGGTGATATCGCTGTCAGTGGAAGAGAAATACTTGATGAATTCCATGTCCACCCATTTTGGATAGTTCATGAATGGAATTTTAGAGAACCAATAGTCAATCGCCCGCGGCATGGAGCGCGCCCAGAACAGACCCGCACCGATCTTCGGAACATTGCTGTCCCCCAAAGTCATCGCCTCATAAGCCACAATCAGCCCCACGGTTTCATCTTTTTCCCACAGGCCCGGGGTAAAACGATAACGCAAATCCGCATCCATCACCGCCAGCTTCACATCTTCTGAATTCCCGCCTGCGGTGGAGGCTGGAAGATTCGTCAGGGACGTGAAGTACTTGGCACTCACACCCCAGCGCTGTTTCGACAACCAATAGTTCTGCCAGCCAAACAGATCGTTAAACCACCAGGAAACGTGGCCTTCCCCCAGAATCACATAGTCAGATTCACTGGTCACAACTCCGGTCAGGCGCAAACTGGCCTCACCAGCACCGGCACGATAGATTTCCAGATAAGATTTGTGCGTGGACTTTTCACCCGGCACATCCAGTGTCACCGTGTTCATCGCAAACTTCTGAGGAGTTTCAAAGTTCCAGACCGTCACGTTGTCTTCCATATCACGTACCGGCATCTGATCCTTGGAAAGATAAGTGCCCTTCAGTGCACGCGTGGAAATAAATCGGCGGTCCTTCTGACGAGGTGGTTCGGTGATCTCCAGATTATAGACAAACACCCCACCGGATTTTCCCGGCAATGTCAGGCGGGCGTTTTTCTGAGGCACATCCGCTTTCCACATGTCGGCGCGGGCCCCGATCGTGCTTTCAAAGCCCAGTATTTTAGTCACAGCACCATAGTCTTCGCCGGCAATACTTTCGGATTCCAGCTTCAATGGCTTCGGCAGATCCCCGGTCAGGGTCACATCACCGGATTTCTTTTCAGATTCGATCATGTCACGAATCACAGGCGCCACTGGCTCAGAAACGAATTCATAGGTCGCATCAGAATCCAGCGTCGCCAGGAACTGAACCGGAGTTCCCACCGCCACTTCCTCGGCCCCCTGCAGTTTCTTTTCTTCATTCTGGAAAATCACACGAGGGCTGGCTTCTGATTTGGTCACACCGATTTGGACGCTGCCTTCTTTGATCTCAACCCCGTACCACTGGGAACAGATGCTCGAATAACCCCTGCCGGCTTCCGCACGAAGACAGAAACGGAATCGTTCGCCGTCCTTCCACTGCGGGCCTTTGCTTTCCTGGATCCCGGAGTAAGACCAGCTGCCAGTTCCCTTCACGGGCTGCTTCCACAACTCTTTCCCCTGCTGATTGATCACAGACACGTCTCCGCCAGGAACCAGTTCATGATTCCAGGTCAGATTCAGTGTGTTGTTTTCTACTTTGGCAGACAGCGACTGGTTGTCGAAAACCAGACCGCCCATTTCAAGCTGCTTGCCCTTGGATTTTTTCAAATCGTATTCGACCACGGGATTCTTGATTTTAAGCTCTTGATCCATCACAGAAAAAAACAGAGGTCTTGAAAACTCTGTTTCTTTTTTCTCGGCTTTTTCAGGAGTCTCCGCAGAAGCCGCGACTGGAGCCGCCGCCGGAGGGGTGGGCTGTGCTGCCTCTTGTGCAATAGCAGTTTGGAAAAATAAGATGACGACCAAAGATGAAATCAAGCTGTTCACAGATGTTCCTTATGCAAAATTTCGTTAACACTAAGAATAATCTAATAAACATGAATAAGTCCTTTAAATCAGAGCACTTAAGACTTAGTGCTAGGGCTAGGTTTGCGTCCAATGTGGAACGTTGCGTGCGCGTATAGGTAAATAGTGCGATGCATTTGCATTGCATGGTCCAGCACACTGAAATAGCCTCCCCCCGTTCACCTTATAGGAGGTTTTAATGAAAAAGCTTGTTATGGCTGCGATGATTCTTATGGGTTCTTCCGCAATGGCAGACACAAGAATCATGACTTGTGTTGTTCCTTCCGAAACTAACGCTGTTACTTTGGCAGTTGATTTGGCTGATGATCAGTCCGCTGACTTCGTGATGGTTAACCTGAATGAGCGCTCTAAATCTGCTGTGTTCTTCTCTCAGATGGACAAAGGCACTATCGCTCAACAACTTCAGAACGGTTTCCTGAACCTGTTGGCTTTGACTGAAAAGTCCTCTCAAGTTGACGGTGTTATCACTAACACTGGCTTCCTGGGCCTGAGCCTTGAATCTGATGGCACTTTCGGCGGCTTCCTGGCTGCTAACGGTAACATCTACCCATTGTCTTGCACGAAGTAATCTGTTGTTAACAGAGCTTTCAAGATGAAACGAAAAACGCCTCGAAAGAGGCGTTTTTTTTATCGTCCGATGACAGCACCCGAATTGGGCTTCAGGCACTTGACCTGACAGCTGTCGTATACAGTCACTTTCGTTCCCGGCACACAGGTCAGATACAAAGGACGAATCAAAGACAGCGCCTCTTCATAGCTGATCTTTTTCCTGCATTTTTTTTCTATGACTTCCTGAATGGACTCGACCTTGCCGGCATAAGCCGACGTCGGCCCCAGAACCATGAATGTCATCACGACTATCGAAAAGAAAAACCCAACCCCACTCATCAGAAATCCGTTCTTAGGCTGAGGTAATAGGTTTTCAGAATACGATCCGTGCTCTGCACCGGACCGAATCCCAATGGCAAAGAGCTGTAGTTTTGCTGGCGATAGCCTGCTCTGATCGTAACCAGACTTAACCACTTTTTAGTGAGGTACAAATGCCCGCTGTGACCCGGAGTTGAATAAAAACGCGTCAGGTTCTCGGGTGCTGCCGAAAAATAAAAGGGCGCATCAGACGAGGACAGCCATTCCGCACCCGCCGCCCAGCTGCTCCAGCGATAGCGAGTGGACAACAAAGTCAGACTGCCATAGTTACTGCCATGCTCCTGATCCGTTCCAAATCCCAATCCCGGCGCCAACAAACCGTCACTGATCGCATTCGTATAAGAATGACTTATTGAAACATCCCATCCGGTCTGGGCAATCCCAATCACATCCAGCAAACCGGTGACACCATCCACCTGAACATTCAAATCCGAAGTGCCGGCACCTGATGAAAATGGCAGACGTCCACTTTTATAGTACTGAAGAATAAACCCGGCCTGCTCCGCCCCCTGGGGGTTCTGAATCGAATAGTCCAGCTGCACAGAACCCATATTGATCAAGGTGTCCGTTTCATTTCCGACAGGAGTGCTTCCGTTGGTGTCATCCTGTGGCGGTTTGAGGTACTTAAGATTCCCCCCCCAGAAGACGTCCACAAACGGCGTATACAACAACCGCACCGCCAACTCATGATCCTGCGGCAGCAGCCTGTCCGCCCGGTAGGTCAGCGCCGCCCCACCCAAAGGAGCATCAAAAGTCAAAAGTGGATACGTGCCCTGCCTTGGCAGCAGATCCCACATGTGCTCAGGACTGCCGTTCACAGTCGGCAAGCGTCCCACCGACAATGTCCATACCGATTCGGGACAGGACAAATCGACGTAAGCTTTTTCCAGAAAAATCCAGGAACCGGAATTGGAGTAAATACCTTCAATGTCCTGAATATAAGAGGGTGATCCACCTTGGGTGCGCCAGTTATTCACGAACTTGGTTGTGGTCAGGCGAGTATACACACGAACCTGGGGACTGATCTCGGCATCTGCATTCAATGAAAACCGCAGGCGCAGATACTGCAAATCAGAATGGTCCAAGCTGTCGGGATAACTTTCAGAGACCGAAATATGATCGTAGGTGTTGATCAAAAATCCAGAAAAACTCAAATAGCGCAGATGTTGATTGGCTTCCAATTCAGCCAAGCGCTCTTCAACACTTTTGGGAGTAACAACGTAGGCGGGCCCTTGTTCAGCCTGCGCCAAAACCCCCATGAAAAACAACACGCCAAAGACAGCACTTTTCATGCAGCCCCTCCCCCGCCTAGAGGACTAGCATCCACATGACAGCGTTGCAATGGGAGTAAAATTACAATTAGAAAGGGAATATAAACAAAAATTGATGTTTAGAACGAATGCTGGATGAACCCGGTATCAGATTTTGGATAAAAAAAAGGGAGCTCGAAAGCTCCCTTTTTTCTTCCATTCGCAATTCTCGAAAGAATGCGTCCGAGCAAATTAACGCTTGGAGTATTGGAATCTACGGCGCGCACCCGCTTTACCGTATTTTTTACGCTCAACCATACGAGGATCACGTGTAACGAAGCCAGCTTTCTTCAAGATCCCTTTGAATTCAGGATTGAAAGCGATCAATGCACGAGTGATACCCAAACGGATCGCACCAGCTTGTCCAGACTCACCACCACCTGCAACAGTGATTTTAGCGTCGAACTTACCGATTTGGTTCAAAAGATCAAGAGGCTGTACGATCACCATGCGGGATTGCATACGAGTCAAATAATCTTCAGATTTTTTACCGTTGATTGTGATAGTGCCTTTACCAGGCTTCAAGAAAACACGCGCTGCGCTTGTTTTTCTTCTTCCAGTTGCATAATAGAATTTATCAGCTGCTGCCATTTTCTATCTCCGATTATTTCTTAGATGGAAGGGTGAAAAGAGCCGGTTTTTGAGCAGCATGAGGATGCTCAGCACCAGTGTAAGCCTTCATTTTCATGATAACGTGACGGGATAGCTTGTTTGTTGGAAGCATACCGCGAACAGCTTCGTGAATGATGAAAGTAGAATCTTTCTCTTTCGCTTGAGCTGCTGTCATCTCTTTCAAAGAACCGAAGAAGCGAGTGTGAGAGTAGTACTTCTTGTCCTGCCACTTAGTTCCAGAAAGTTCCATCTTGTCCGTATTGATAACAACAACGAAGTCGCCAGTATCAACGTTAGGAGTGTAGATAGCTTTGTTTTTACCACGAAGGATAGTCGCTACATGAGTTGCTACACGACCAACTTTTTGGCCAGCAGCATCGACGATCCACCATTTTCTTTCAACTTCTTCTGCTTTTGCATTGAAAGTCTTCATTTAGAGTCTCCAGTTTCATTTTGAACAGCCGGTTTTACCGTCCGTCTGCTCGGCAAAAATATGTTTGAGTTTAACAACGGGCTCTTACACTATTTTGCGGGAAGGGATGTTTTAAAGTTCTAGGCACCTATTGTCAAGGTCCTGAGGATAATAAACCTTCATCAAATACAGGCCCTGTGCGGGGGCCGGCGGTCCGGCTTTCATGCGGTCCTGAGCCGCAATGATCTCCTGCATTTTAGATGGATCCAGGCCCTTGCGCTCCAAAAACAATGAGGTCCCCACAATATTTCGAACCATCTGCTTTAAAAAGCCGCTGCCGGTGATCGTGAACTGCATCACACCCGGTTTGCGCCACTCCCAGTCTGCTTTATAGATCTCACGAACCGTATCAGGAACCGGGGTTCCGACCGATTGAAAGCTCTTAAAGTCTTGATTTCCCAAGAGATATTTTGAACTTTCCTGCAAATGTTCGATATCGATGGGCAGACGCACCCAGTCCGCATAGCGGTTTAAATGGGCGCTGGGACGGGGCTTGTTCACTATAAGATACCGATAGGTCTTATGAGTCGCCGACAAGGTCGCATGGAAATCATCCGGAGCAATCCAGGCTTTTTTGGCCACAATACTTGGGGGCAGGTGGGAATTCAAAGCCCAGCACAGGTCCCATTTCTTGTTCGGATCAATCTTGCGATGCGTAGAAAAGTGGCAGACCTGGTTCAGGGCATGAACCCCGGCGTCTGTGCGCCCGGAAGCAAACAGGGTGATTTTTTCATTGAAGACCTTGGACAGGGCCTCTTCGATCACCTGAGCGACCGAAATCTGGTCCTCGGGTTTTTGTTTCTGCCAGCCGCAGAATCCTGTTCCGTCATAAGCAACGGTAAAGCGCACTTTAGTAGTCATGCGCGGCAACCTACCAGTTTCCCCGAAGGGCCGCAAGATGGAGGGAACTTTTAACAGCCTAGAACAAAGCTCCCTGGCAGGTGACGACCTTGCCGCCGAAGTGCGCATAGTTTCTCAAGGCCGAGATGATATTGTCTTTGAATCCTCGCAGAGCCGGAATCGACGCCCTTAAACCCTCCAGACGGAAAAGATAGTATCGGGTCGCATGATCCTGATACACGAGGAAAATACCAATCCCCGGAGGCATCGACATCCCCGTGGAAGCCGCCCAGCCAAACTGATTCGGCCCCTGGCGGAAGACACCTGTCGCGCCACCGTACATGGTGGTGTTTTTCTGACTGGCGAAAGTGCCATCACGTTTTTCAAACACAAGCCCATACGTGCCGGCCGCAGAAACCTCTGCCACACCGGTCAGGGTTTTCTTCAGGCGTTCGACATCCATGAAAATCTCAAAGACCATTTTTGATTTGCCGTCGGATCCCACCTGGCGTGAAACCCCCGCCCCCAGTCCCAGCATGTAAAAGAAACCACCGGATTCAGGGATGAAACGACCAATGCTTCTGCCACGAAGAGCTTCCATCACCTTCTGCGGCAGCGCCAGGCCCGCCCCAATGGAAACCATCATCGTCCCGCCCTTCACATTGCTGCGGGAAACGACATGGGAACTTTCATAAAAGCGGTTGTTCAGTTCGTTCAAAGCCTTGTTGATCTTGCCTGGTTTCACGCGGAAGAAAGAAAGCACACGGGCGAACTTTCCAAGGAAGGCTGATTTTTTGGCCAGGAACTTGGCGATCTCGGCATCAGAAAGCTCCAGCACTTTTTCCAGTTCGGCCTCCGTGCGCGGACCTTCAAACTCAAAAAGCTTGTCGTTGGGAATATCAGCCGTCATCGCAGCACGGGCTCTTTCAACAAAGGCCTTGCGATTAAAGTCTTTCTCGCCTTCCACCACTTCAGACAAATCCAGTTTTATCACCGCTTCGTCAGGCATGTCGGTGCGCGGGGCTTTTGCGGCTTCGGCTTGGCTGGGGGCGGATTCAAAAAGCAGGAGATTGGCATCGTCTTCGGCATAGGCCTGGGCCCCGGTCAAAGAAACGGCTGCGAGCAAAAGCAGGCTTTTGAAAAGGATACGAATGGCCATGGGAACTCCTGTTTCCCAAAAAGGAGCAACGAGCATACCAGCCGGCAAACAAGAGAAAGGCCCTAAAAAAGCTATTATCTCTGCTAAATTGCTTATAAGGCACAAAAGGACGCGGAACCCCAGTCAGCCCTGTGACAGGAAACCCAAAAAGAGGCACCTTCAGCGCTTATCGGAAGTTGTCCAAAGGGATGTCTTTTCCCAGCCAGCGCTGCATGATGCGGGCGTAGTCATTCGAGGCTTTCAGCTTTCTCAAACCCCGATCCAGCTTTTCTTTGAGCTCGCGGCTTTGCGGATGCGAGCGGGAAAGGTGAACATAGATGGGCTCATTGGTCAGCTCCAGAACCGTGGCCACTTTGCCGCGGAACTGGGGGTTTCTTTCCAGATAATAGTACAGAACCATTTCGTCGATGGCAGCGTAGTTTATCCGCCCGGTCACCACCAGCTTTAACGAGGTCATGTCATTGGCCGTGAATTGTTTCAGAATCTTTTTGTTATCGTCAAAGTCCTTCCCAAAGGGAAAGCCACTGGGATGAGCCACAGTTTCGCCTTCCAACTCGCGGAGTGACCTTATGGGTTTGGTCTTTTTTACATGGCGGTTGGTAACGATCAGCCCCCGGCTGCGGAAAAGGTGCTCTTCAGGGAAGACGTACTTTTCAATCAGCTCCTGATTTTTTGCAGAGTTAAAACAGCCCGGCTCTTTCCCGATGGCCGTCAAAGCCAGGCAGCGCAGATAAGGCACCTGCAAAAGCTCCACCTCCGAGGACTCAATCTCAAGAGCCGCTCGCACCAGATCCACGGAGACTCCCTGCAGGCGTCCGTTTTCCACATAGGAAAAAGGCGGCCAGTTGTCCTCGGCAAGAACACGATAGCTTTTGGCCTGCGCACACACGCAAACCAGCAGGATTGGCAGAATCCAATACAGACGGGTCAAAACAGCTCCTAGATTTATAGAGAGTAAATACAAAAGAGTTTTGAAATCCCCTAATTACTTGTTGGAAATCAAAGAAAGACTGAGGCTTGAATGTTCCGCCAGCTTCCCGGACGAAATGCCCAAACTTGGTAATTACCATTTTTTCACAAGATTCACGGGGAATTGACCGCCACCGGCGAAAGGCGTATTTCCTGTCCCACTTTTTTAAATCTAAAAAATAAGGAGTTCATCCATGAAAACAGTTTTCGCAGTATTGATGCTTGTATCCGGTTCCGCTTTCGCTTCTGAAGTTAACTATTCCCGTCCACAAGACGAACTTTACATCGACTTCATCAGCTGGTGCGATTCCAACAACGTCATGGGCCAGGACAGCCAAGGCCAAACTTATGTAAAATTCAACTGCTCTGAGTACGGCCAAACTTGCCGCCAGACAGTCACTCATCGCCACAACAGAACTCTTTACTTTGCAGCTTGCTCTGACAAATAGTTCTGATTCTTCAAAATTGAAGACAAAAAAAAGGTGCTCTCCGAAGGAGGCACCTTTTTTATTTCACAAACCGAGAGCCAAGGCTGATCAAAAGGTTCCAGATGCACAAAATGCCTCTGGCATTTTGAGGCGAAGCCCACGCGGAGGTGGGCCCTTTTCACCAGCCTAGTAGTCGACCGTCACTCCGGCACCAACAATACCACCCGAGAAGTCGACGTCTTCGCTGAACGTCTGCAGTTGACGGTATTCCAAAGACAGCCACAGGTTATTGATGCCGTATTCTGAACTCAGCGTGAAAGCTGTATCGTCGCTCATCGCAGCGATATTGAACAGCAATCCACCGGCCCCATACACGCCCGGTGTTCCCACCAGTGACGGGGACTTCCCATCGTCACGAATTTCTGCAACACCGATATAGGTGCCACCGGCGGAAACATACGGCGCAATCCATTGCCGGTCACTCCACTCCAGACGATACACGCCCCCGACGTTGATCGGAATCGCCAGGAAGGAATATTCTTCCTTGGCTTCCTGATCCGGGAATTGCGGATCCGGAGTGATGAATCGCCCCTGCCCGGTAGCATACAGCAAGCCAAGACCTGCTTGAATGCCCAGACTGCCATAGCCATTGAAGGGCTTCCACTCATAATCAAACATGAACATCGCCTGGGAGGAACCCCCATACATGGAATCGTAGTTGGTCACGCCGTCGGCAGAATCAATCTTTGGAGGATCCATCATCCCGACCCGGAAGCTGCCGGACTCTTTCGAGGCGGACGGCGACTTTACACGATAAATGTAGGCGCCATCTTTGGTAATGGTCATCAGCCCCTTGGCCGCCTGCGGATGCTGGATGTATTCCACCCCACCGCTTTTGGAACGACGAACCACTTCGACCTGCGGGGTCTTGCGCACCGGCGCCACCTGCTGTGGGGGCTCTTCGGGAATCACCACCGGAGCGGCTTCCTCAACCACGGCCGGGGCTTCTTCCTCCAGCATAAGGTCTTCTTCGATATTGGATTCACTTGGAGTTTGTTCGTTCAAGTTCACTGTGCCGGACTCTTTGGTCGGAGCGGCACTTTGGATTTCATCCTCAATCTGCAGGTCTTCGCCTTCAAATTCGGTTTCTTCCTGAATGAACGGCGGTTCTTGTGGCGGGCCTTGTTCCTGCGCCTTGGCGGCCTGGAAAGACACAACAGCCAGCAGAACTACAAAATATTTGTGCCAGGCATTCACGCTTCACCCCGTGTTTTGCGACCGACGACAAAGCGACGGTACATCTCATAAGTGGACACGCCTGTCAGAACGGCCAACAGCAGTGTCACCCACAGACCAAAAGTGACGCTCATGCGGGCGAAAAACAGCAGCGGCCACAAAATCGTGCGGACTGCGGATTTCGCGAATTCATTTTTAGCGATCAAGTTTGCATAGAACGGACTGTGCTTGTAATAAAGCTTCACAATCCTGGTACCAACACTATTACTCAAAAGGTATTTGTTGCGGAAATCACGGAAGCTTTGAACCTCCGGGGCCATGTCACTGCCAAAGGCTGCGGTGGCGATAAAGCAGCTCTTGTCATCCAAAAGGCCGACAACCTTGGAAGGGGTTGCACACAGACTGATGGCATCGACACCACCCGAGGTCCCTGGCAGTGGTGAGTAATAAGAGACAATTCCGGTCTTGTCCTGATTGGCCATGACCATGCAATAACGGACGTCATTTTCCAGACCGTCAATGCGGTTGTCTCTTTCAGGATCCACCAACTGGATATAACTGGAGGCATTTGAAATGCGCGCAATGGTGGTGTTGTCGTCCTCGCCATCCAGTTGCTTTTCATAGAAAAACACGGGACCAGCGTATTCAATGCCCGGTGCCGTGCTGGCAGGGTAATCATCCGCTCGCGCCAGCTGATCGGCATAGATCTTTTCATCCCCGCGATAGGCACTGAAATAACAATAGCCCGAGCCCGCAGGAATTGTGATGTCATCGGTCGGACAGTTGGTATAGACCCAGTCGGAACCGTCGGTTTTTGCCACACGCCCCATCACCTTGAATGTCATCAAATCGTTGGTGGTCGTGGAATCGGTGGTGGTTTTAAAACCCACAGACAGCTCACCGCTGAAATCCGCGGTACAACCACTGCTTTGCCCCAGCTTCTGGCACAGCTCACCCCAAGTGACCTGCACATTCAAAATACCATCAGCCAATGTCGGATTGATCGAAGGGGTCAGCGTGTCTTCGCCCACTTTAATGATGGCATCGGCCAAAACCGCCGACGTGTTGCTGGATTGAACACGGATGGTGATACGAAGATTGTTATAGGCGTTTTTCTTATTGCACGGCCAAAGCTTTGAACTGGAAACCGTTTCACCACTGCAGCTGTCACAGGTGGCGGCAGAGTTTGCATCTGCGGTGCAAGTCCCGGCAAAACCCGCATACAGCGTGGTCTTGGTTTCCGTCGTCGCCAGATCAATGCGAGAAGCTCCGTCCACAGAAACAAGTGTGATCGTGGCCAGAGCCGGAGCAGAAAGCAGCATTCCCCCCACTAAGGTGGAAAGTGCATAAGTTCTAAGATGATGCTGAAATCCCGTCCATGGAAGTCTCATCCTTTCATCGAACCATGCTAAGGTCCGGAAGTCAAAAAATGCCCCCCGCCCCGACCAAGGTCGAAATAAAAAGGGCCGTCCTGAGACAGCCCTTTCCACACTTAGTTAAAGAAGATCTTTTCCGCGATCTGGATGCCGTTCAGGGCAGCCCCTTTGCGGATGTTGTCTGAAACAACCCACATCAGCCACATCTTTGGATTTTCCGGGTCACGGTGAACACGGCCCACATAGACCGGGTCCTTGCCAGAAACATCGCGGGCCAAAGGATAAACGCTTTTCTTGGGTTCATCCTGAACTACGATGCCTTCTTGCCCGGACAAAGCCGCCATGACTTCGTCACGACTGACGGACTTGTTTAAAGTCACCCATACCGATTCGCTGTGAGCGTTCAAAGCCGGGATACGCACGGTGAATGCGGACACCTTAAGATCTTTTTGACCCAAAATCTTGCGGGTCTCTTTCATGATCTTCACTTCTTCGCTGCAGTAACCTTCATCGTTGAAAGAACCAATCTGAGGAATGCAGTTGAACAAAATGGTGTGCGGGAAAGTTTTTGGGTCTGTTGGTTTTGGATGATTCGTGGTCTGTTCGATCAATTCGTCATGACCGCCCTGACCGGCTCCACTCACCGCCTGGTAGGTGCTGACACGCACTTCTTCCAGGCCGAATTTTTCAAGCAGAGGTTTCAACGCCACCACCAACTGAATGGTGGAACAATTTGGATTGGCGATGATCTGAGGTTTGGAATCCTTGTTCACCAGGTCCCCGTTCACTTCAGGAACGATCAACACGGTGTTGGGATCCATACGGAAGGCTGCCGAGTTGTCTACGGCAAAAGCCCCTGCCGCCACGGCCTTTGGGGCCCATTCAGCCGAGATGTCGTCTCCGGACGAGAAGAAAACCAGATCCAGCCCGTCAAAGCAGCCGTCCTTCAATACCTGACAAGGCCATTGCTGACCTTGCAGTTCAATTTTCTTACCCAGAGAGTTTTCAGAAGCAAAGGGGCGCAGTTCTTCAATTGGGAAACTGCGCTCTGACAGGATGTTCATGAAGGTTTGGCCGACCATTCCGGTCGCGCCCACCACACCGACTTTAAGTTTTCTTTTCATCTTTCTTCGCCTCTTCTTCCTCGTCTTCGAGGACCAGATCGCTTTCATGCACAGATGCAGGAGCGTACACGCTTGGCTTGATCTTACGGATGTTTTTTCCAAGTTTGAAGACACCGAAAACAGCGCCCAAAACTGCGTAAGCCATGAAGAGAACAAACAGCATCACTTCCGGACGAAGTGCCACGACAACCAGAACACCGACACCCAGAATCAGGTAACGGAACGGCAGACGCTCTTTCAGATCCAGATCTTTAAAGCTGCGGAAGCGGAAGTTGGAAACCATCACCAACGCCAGCAAAATAGTCATCACCAGCAAACCGTAGTTGCCCAGCGGTTCCAATTCCAGATCCTGGAAGGCCAGAACAGAAGAAGCCACGATACCTGCCGCCATTGGAATCGGCAGACCCTGGAAGTAGTTCTTTTCAACCACGTTCGCCTGAACGTTGAAACGCGCCAAACGAAGCGCACCACACGCTACGAACAGGAAGGTCGCAACCCAGCCCAGACGACCGAATGGCTGCAAGGCCCACAGGAACAGCATCGTAGCCGGAGCCATACCGAAGCTGACCAAGTCACACAAAGAATCGTATTCAGCACCGAACTTACTCGTTGAGCGGGTCAAACGCGCCAGACGGCCATCCAACTGGTCAAAGACAGCAGCAACCACGATCGCGTATGCAGCAAAAAGATAATTACCTTTGATGGATTGGATGACAGCAAAGAAACCGCAGAACAGATTCCCCGTGGTCATCAAATTTGGAAGGATATAAATGTACATCGCCAAGCGCTGAGCTTTGGCATCGTCAGATTCGATTTTATCAAGATGAGTATCAGTAGCCATTTTTCGTCCACCTAAGCTAGAAAATGTATGCGGTTGGAGTGGCGGAAAAGACCCGTCTCCAACCTCAACGACATTAGCTTACGGCTGCGAAAAATCCAAAGAAATAAAACAGGATAGTCAATCCGACAGCGCTCATCAGAGGCAAAGTCAGATTGTCGTCAAGCTTGGCAATAGGAATCAATTCTGCAAAAGCGCCCACCAAACCGGCGAACAAGCTGACCACAATCAGACGATCCATCAGATAATTATGATAGATCAGATAAATGAACGTGACAGCGGCGCAAACAAAGAACGCCGCCATAAAACCTTGAATCGATTTGTGACCAAAGATCTTGTCTTTACCGTAAAGAATCCCGAAGTAGCTCGCGATTGGATCGGCAAAAGCCAGGAACAACAGCGTCAACGCCACGATCGGACGAGGGAACAGGATATTAACAATCAAAACACCGCTAAGCAGGAAGGTCGTTCCCGCCAGTTTTTTCACTTCGCTTTGACGCATGATGGGCTTAAATGCGTGCATCGCCCAGTCATTCAAAGCAGGGTATTTCAAACGAAGAAAATCAAAAGGAACAAACAGACTCCACGCAACGATCAACACGGTCATGGAAACAGCCGGTGGCATGTACACATAAGCCAGGAACATCGCGAAGACTCCAGACATATGCCAGATCTTTCGAGCATAATGAATGTCCGAACGTTTTTTTAGATCCACAGGTTGGGTCAATCCTTCAATTAGCATCAGTATAAATCCACTTATTGTCCGCGCTTCAACGCAGGGACGGGGGCTAACTTAAAGGCAGAGTAACTGAAGATCAATTTAATTGATCTTACTCTAGCTGGATGCATTAAGATGTTGATATTAAAAGACTAAATTTGACTGGAGTGAACCAGAAGGACTTCCTCAACAGCCTTTCCGGAGCGTTCACGATAGCGAATCGTGATTTCATTATCGCCCTTTTTAAGCTGGATCAGATCCGTTTGATATTTGTCAGTGCCACGCAGGAAAATAGAAGCCGTGTAGCCGTTGCTCTTATTAATGATCTCGACGTCGCCTTCTTTGAAGCCACGCAGACAGTTTTTGCCCTCAAATTGGACATATCCACCGTCCACACTCAAAGGATTCAGAGCCTTTTTCGCACAGCTTAGATCAAACTGCGTCAGACGGCTGACCGCCGCCACTTTGGCACTGGGAATACTGGCAGGCTCACGTCCGCCAGCAAGGGCCGGAGTTTGGGCCGCCTCAAACACTTCTTCTTCAGCCACGACAGCCGAGTCTTCAGTCAAATTCATAAACGTCGGAATTCCCAAAAGGAGAACCAACACGAAAGTGACTATAATGAACTGAGTGTCTGAAGGTTGTGCTTTAAACATACCTTTTATCATCGGAATACCAGCGCAGGACTTTAGCTGTGTCATTTTGAGATAAGGCGATCAAAAAACAGCCATTTTGCTTTAGTTTTTCCACATTTCTTCCGTATTAAAGTCCAGGTACTTGGGGGAAAGTAACTATGAATGGCCGTATTCTTCGGAAAATTCGGAATTTTCGCGTCCTTTCGGCGTTGATCATCGCTTCCCTTACTATTGTCAGCTTTCAAAACTGTGCTCCCCAAAATTCATTCTGCAGCGGCGAATGCGCGGAAGAGGGCTCCACCACTGAAGCATCCAAAGGCAGTGGCAGCAGCGCGGGCGGCCGCACTGACATCTGGGGCTCCCGTCCTGGTGGCACGGGCGGCGTGAATATGGGCGGAGGTTCCAACTCTTCAGGTTCCGGCTCCGGCTCGTCCTCTGGTGGCGGCGGGGCTGTCACTATTGGCGGCGGTGGTGGCTCTTCCGGTGGCATCAGCACGGGTGGAGGCAGCTCTTCTGGTGGTGGCGGTTCTTCCGACGGCACTTTCCGTATCACCACTCAACCGGCCAGCGTCAGTGTTCAGGAAAACGGCGACTTCCAACTGGATGTGGCCGTGACTGGCGGCACTCAGCCCTACACCTATCAATGGTATGCCAACAGCAAGGCCATCTCTGGAGGCTTCGGCAACTATGCATTCTATTCAGGAAGTGCTGACAGCTGGAAAAACGAAGGGACTTACTACGTCGTTATCAAGGACGGCAAAGGCCAGAGTCTGCAAAGCACCATGGCGCGCGTGACGATTCTGGAACCAACCGTGGGTTGCACCGCGGGCAAGTATTTCACTTACACCAACGCCACCTATGATCAGGGCTATAACTATTTCACCGAATTCTTTGATGGTCCGCGCGGAAAATTTCTGCTGCATCAAAGCTATGACATTTACAACATGCTGTTCCCGTATCCAAGCTACAGTCAGCTGACTTATTTCAACGTGCCTTCGAATTTGAATTATTTGGACAAGACCTGGATCAGCTGCCGTTCCACGATCCCGCGCATTCACACACCTGCGGTGAATCCGAACTATGAGTATTACAGTGACCGCTATGCGGACTCTTCCGAGTGGAAGTATGACGGCAATATCGCCTTTGAATGCCGGAACAAAAAGCTGAAACTGATCTCTAACACCTGCAAATGGGTGCGCCGATAAAAAAAGGGCTCTTTACAGAGCCCTTTTTCATTCCTATTTTTTGTCGATACTGATCGCGAACTTTTTAACCCCGGATCCTTTGACGATATCCAGAAGCCCCACCACTTTTCCGTGCGGCACATCTTTGTCCGCCGAAATGATGGCCTGCACATCCGCATTCTTGCCCACTTCTTCAGTGGCTTTGGCGCGAACGTCCTCTTCAGATACGAAGGTTCCATTCAGATTGATGCGTCCGTCAGCAGTCAAAGCAATGTTCAGCTTGCTCGGAGCTGTCTGATCACCGCTGGCTGCCTTGGGCAGATTCACGTTGATCGTGGGCTTCATAAACATGGGTGCTGTCACCATAAAGATGATCAGAACCACAAGAATGATGTCCACGAGCGGAACGACGTTAATGTCCGCTATGGCTTCATTATTGTCGCTGTTATTAAATGCCATTTTTAAACACCTTTTTTCTTAGCGTAAGCCAGGCACAACTCTTTCACGCTTTCCAGATTCTGGAACACGCCACGAACCTGTTTGCTGTAATAGTTGTACGCCGCCACCGCCGGGATCGCCACGAACAGACCCGCTGCCGTTGCCACAAGGGCCATAGAGATACCCGCCATCACCGTCTGTTGACCCGCTTCAGGAGCTGTCGCCAGATCATTAAAGGCTTTCATGATACCCAAAACCGTACCGAACAAACCGATATACGGAGCATTGGAACCCACGGTTGCCAGGAAACCCAGAAACTTTTCCAGCTCTGGACGCTCAGTCAAAGCAAAGGTGTTGAAGATTTCAGAAAGACCTTTGCTGCCCGCGTCTCTCATGTGTTTCAACGCGTAACCTGCGGCACGGCCTTCAATAGAGTTAGGATCTTTCGCCAGATCCTCCACATCCTCAAGGCTGTTGCTCTGAAGTGCCAGCTTGATGCGAGCACGCACTCTTTGCGACTCTGCGGAAATTTTCTTCAGGGCAAAATAACGTTCCAGAATCATGCCGATGCTCAATACGCTGAGAACAAGCAAGATCCACAAAACGACCTGATCCGCCAAGTGAGCAATAGTAAATATCTTTTCCGTGAGCATGGGTGATTCCTCCAAATCTTTGACTGCGCTATCTAATTGATCCATTATCACTAAAACCATTACATACGGTCAAGGTATGCGGAAAATCATTTTAACTCTCACACTCATCCTTCTGAGTTTGGTCCAGCTCTCCTGCCAAACAAAAGACAGGAACTCTATATTGATCATCGCGGTGGACGAATTGACCATCAGCGACGTCAATTGCAGTCAGGATTCCTCCGAGAGGTCTGGTTTTCAATTGCTTTGCAGTGAGTCCGTGCGTTTCACCCATGCCTTTTCACCGTCTCCGATGTCCGTTCCGGCTTTGGCGTCCCTATTGACGGGTCTTTATCCTTATCAGCACAAGGTTCGCCACAATGGCGGCCCCGGACTGACTGCGGAAGTCGAGCTGGCTTCCGAGGTGGCCCTGGATCAGGACTATCGCACCAGCTTCTTTTCCGGTGGCGCCCCCGTCTTTCGTCGGAGCGGGTTGAATCAAGGCTTTGAACTTTTCGATGACAATATAGTTCCAACCTTCCGCAGCCTGATTCGTCCATTTAAACAGAATGCCGATGCTTTTCGACAATGGGTTCACCAGGATGTCGGCGGTATGTCTTTCTTCAGTGTGATCTATGTTCCGGATCTGCTGTTCACGAACACCGAAACCCTGACGGATCTGGGCGAGGCCCGAAACTTAAGCTTCGAAAGCCAGCGTGAAGAACTTGATGAAAGCCTTTTTGAGCTTTTCCAGGATCTGAAATCCAGTGGCCACTGGGACAGCACCACCATCTTTTTGGTGGGGCTGAATGGTCACACCGGCAATGACCGTCCGAAAGAACTCAGCTCCATGAATCTGCATGGGGAAAATACCCAGGTGGCGTTGTTCATCAAACCCTCACAAAAGAAAAAACGTGACGAAGCTATTCACTGGAAAATTGACCAGAACGTCAGCCTGGTCGATGTGGGCCGCACGCTTTTCCATCTTTTGGGCGAAAGCATCGTGGATCAGGCGCCCCAATCATTTCCGGCTCAGTCTTTGACCGAAGTGATGAAAAGTGCCACAGCCACCTGGCCAGAGGACCGCCCCCTGCTGCTGGAGTCCGGCTGGGCCCTGTGGCGTAAAGCCGGTCCGCTGAAGACTGCGGCAATCTCCAATCATGTTCTTTACATCAATGAAGAAAAGCCCCGCCTGTACAACACATTGGTCGACCGCTTTGAAACAAACCCCTTGCCGCTGTTGCAGGAAAGTATTTTACCGACCACACAAAAGCTGCAAAACCTGCTTTATCGAAATCAGTTTGTGTCCTTCCCGGCTTTAAATTCTGAGTGGACAACGAAACTGAGCCTGCCGTATTCCCGCTGGATGCGCGCAGATCAGGAAGACCTGCTATTAAAGGATCTGAAGCGACTGCAGGCCCAGCAGCCCCGGAGCCTGGATCTTCTGAACTGGACGGCGCAGATCGCACTCAACCGTAAGGACTGGGACACCCTGAAGCAACTGGGGCAGAAAAATAAAATTTCGACCTGGCAGTTTGTGGCCGAAAAAAATCTGAATGTTAAAACCGCCAAGGTCAGTGATGCCTGCTTTGATCTGGTGACAGTCAAAACCATCGGCACTGACAACCTGAAAAACTGCAACGACGGACTGTTTTTGGAATGGATCGACTGGATTCGCGCCGATGCCCGCGGGCTTTCAAGGGAAGCCCAGCGCAAGCGCTTTGAACGCTCTTTCCGCAACTATATGCTGGATCAGCTGATTCAACGCAATAATATCGCTGCGGGTTTGATCTGGGACACATCCCGGGACAATATCTTTGCCCCTTCCCGTGTCGAGCTGGCACTGGCATTGCCGGAATTTTCCAAGCTGCGCCATCAGGTTTATAAATCCCTGACTATCGAAGAACTTTGAGTTTTTTTGGACTATTCGCCGGAAACGTCGATCAGACCCAGCCAGAACGGGGAATCCGGATCTTCCTGAATCATCCCTGTGGTGACCGTGCCCAGATCCAGCGAATCCCCTTCGCGGGTCCACAGTGTGGTTGCCACACTGGAACTGGCCAGCAGCACCAGGCGATCACCTTCGCTCACGTAGGTGTGCCCGCACTGAATATAGCAGGTCGGATCCAACCCCAAAAGCTGGGATGGTAATGGAGGCAAAGCCTGCGGTCTTGGCAGCTCACTGGACAGATCCTGTCCGATGGACAACGGCTGCAGCCTTTGATTTCTTCTTTGAATAAACAAACTGGGACAACCCACGTGCGCCCACGCCACTTGGGGGCCGCGTTTGAAGATCGCCATCAGCTCCACGCCGGAAAAATACTCTGCGCGGTTTTCACCGCGGTAAAGCAGGTCATTGGCAATCAGAATGCCGGTGCGCACATAGTTCACTTCATCCGAAAGACACGTCAGAAACTCAAAAGGTGACGTCACTTCCACGTCCGCCTTGGCAGCGCTGACATACTTCACCACTTCATCCAGTGCCCGCTGGGCATGCTCAGGCTGCCCCCAAGACGTGGCAACAACGATCAGACTGCCGTCATCCTCGCGATGAATCAGCGGCTTGGGACGAAGAATCTTGGTGCTGTACGAGCGCTCCTGCAGTTTCACTTTACAATGCTCCGTATTTTTTCAACTTGATGTAGGCCTTCTTGTAGTACTCACCGTCCGGGATATCCAGCTCCAGGATCTTCTTCCACTTGTCCTTGGCGCCGGCTTTGGATTCGCCCCCATCGACGTTACCAAAACTTTCCTCCAGGATGCCTTCCTGATAAAGCGTCATCATCTGCTTGCGCAGCTCGCTGGTGTAACGCTCGATACGATCCGGAAGCTCATCATTGGTTGGATCCAGACTGCGCGCTTTACGCAAGGCCTGAATCGCCCCTTTCAGATTCTGGGCCTGATAGTTCTTTTCCGCCTCGGCTTGCAAACTCGCCGTTTTGGAATTCATCATCTGACGAATCGAAGCGATGTTGCGTTTGGCCTGACCTTTATAACCGCTTGGATCCGGAAGCTTTGACTCCAGTACTTTTTCGTAAGCTGCAATGGCATCCAGAGGTTTGCCTTTTTTATGCACCCCTTCAGCCCAGCCATACAGGCCACGCATCTTTGCCACCAGGGACTGGTAAGCGGCCTTTTCAGCCTCTTTGGCCTCGCGCTGGGCATTGAGCATATCGACCTGGGATTTCAGGTCAAGAATGCGCGGATGCTCTGGATTGAACTGCAGCACGGGACTCAGACAGTCTTCCATCTCGGCCGCCGTGATGGTTGGATTTATTTTCTTCTGGCATTCCACAACCTGCTTCTGGATTTTCTCCTCAGCTTCGGCTTTGGCCTTTTCAATTTCTTCCTGACGACGCTGCTGTTCCTGAATGAAGATCGCCTCTTTCGAAAGACGCTCGATCTCGCGGATATCCTCGTAGTCCGGGATGATCTCCTGAATCTTTATGATCTCATCCTGGGCCAGCTGATACTTACCCTGCATGTACAGATTCTTCGCGTCTTTATAGCGCTGACGAACCAAGGCCTGTTGCTCAGGCTTCAGCTTCGAGAACAACTCCTGCGGCGAACCCGGAGCCATCACCTGACCCGGCTGCGCCGGCGGAGCCGTCTTGTCACCACCGCTGAACAGATAGGCCACGGCCAAAAGCACCACCGCACCCACAATCAGTTTCGGACGGTGCTTCTGGAAGTCAAATTTGCCCGAAGCCTGCGGCATTGGCCCAGGCATCGGTGCCCCCATGCCTGGATACTGCATCGGCTGTTGATACGGCATCGGCGGCATCGCCCCCTGATACGGCATCATTTCGTGGGACTGATGCTGGTATTCCATAGGCACGTTGTCATAGCTGGTTGGCACCAACGGACTGGGCGGCGCCACATTCACCATTTCCAGACGGCTCTGGAAGCTGGCATCGTGCAACTCAAAGTACAAATAATTTTCCAGCACACTGATCGCATCCCCGGACTTGATCGGAGTCATGTCCGTGGAGGATATAGGGTTTCCATTTAAGAGCGTGCCGTTCACACTGCCCAGATCCAGAATCACAAACTGGGATCCGGCCCGGCGGATTTCAAACTGACGACGGCTGACCCGCTGATCGCGAATCTGGATATGACAGGTGGAATCCCGTCCTGCAATCCAGGCATCGCCTGCATCAAGACGGATCATCTCTTTGGTTTCATTCTGCGCATCCACAATCTTGATGAAGGCCGCTGTGGGCGCCACCCCGATCATGGTTTTTTCATCACTGCCATCAAATGACTCCGGAGCGGAACCCATGACTGCCGGCAGGTTTTCGCCACTGCTCATGGCAGGGGCTTCCTGGTACACCGGGGCTTCCGCCACTGTGTTCAGGAAGTCAAATTCATATGGAGGCACAGTGAACATCGCCCCGTGCTCCAGCTGGAACTGCTGAACCTGTTCCCCATTATGGATCACTTCACCATAACGGGAGACAACTTCGACATTCCAGCTGCCGTTGAAAGAAACTTTGAAATGCTCGCGGGAAATGCCTTTTTCCGGCTGCAATACGATATCACAGTCCTCTTTACGGCCGGCCACATAAGAGCGGTCCTCCGTCAGATTCACTTCACAGACTGTTTTGCCACGCAGGCGCACACGCAGAAGAGCCATTAGAACCTGCCCTCCAGATTCAGCGTGCACTCTTCATAGAACTGCTTGGCTTCCTTGAATGAAGGATCGTCCTTGCGGTGCTGAAGCATGGTCATCACGTTGGAATAATTCGACTGGCACATTCTCCAGTTCTTTTTTTCGCGGTATCGGTTGCCTTGAATCATGTTGAATTTCACCAGCTCGTCAAACTTGATCTTCGAAAGATGGAAATACCGTTTTGCCAGCTCGTTGTCCGGATCCAGATTCAAAACAACCTGGAACGCCTCGCGCGCACGAGCATACTGGCCCTGCTGGAAGTCGCGGAAGCCCTTGATGAAGTTTTCCTGAGCCCGGCGGTATTGAACCGAGTCGTATTTTTCTTTTTTAATTGTCAAAAGCTCCTGCGAACGTTTCTCGGCCTCGGCCACGTCCGCCATGGACAGAGCTGAAGTTCTGAATGCATTCGGGTCTTTTTTGTTCTTATTGCCGGAATCCGACAGGAAGAACCACGCTGCCAAACCCACAATGGCGATGATTCCATAGAATCTGGCCTTCGGATTGGAAAGCAGTCCGCCACCACCAGAAGGTCCACCCATCGGCGCCCCCATGTTGGGCATGCCGTGATTCGGAGGTGGAGTGTACCCACCATAAGCCATCGGCTGTGCCGGAGGCATCGAAGGATTCGGCATCGCCGGCATCGGACGAGGCTGCTGATAAGCCGGCGTCTGAGCCTGCGGGAACGGATTGCTGACCGGCATCTGCTGCGGACGCGGTGGAGTCGGCGCCGGGAACGGATTTGGCGTCAATAGCGGAGACGGTGTCGCTGCCGGTGTTGGCGGAGGCGCCTGCACCACGGGCATGTCGACTTTGAACAGAATTTCTGTCTCACCAATCTGAATCACCGAATCGTTCGTAAGAACTTCGGATTGAATGCTCTGGCCATTGACCATCACAAAGTTTTTCTGACTCAGATTGACGAGCACAAATTCATTGCCACGCTGTTTGATTTCCGCGTGCTGACGGCTGACGCGCGGATCCTGGGAAAGGACAATGTCATTCTCGGGACCACGGCCCATGGATACAGAAGCCTTTTCAAAAGAAAGCTTCTGACCAATATGCGGTCCTTTGATGATCTCGATATCAAACTTCATGGAATCCTTCACCTGAGGGGCTGCGCTCATCACGAGCCTCCTTCAGTTGGTGACACAGTGATCACATAATAATCCACTTCCTGGCCTGTGCAGAATGCCTGACAGCTCAGAATACAAAGGTGCCCGCTGAACTCCAGCTGATCCGTGTGGATGCCGCGTGGATTTTCCCGGGAACGCGCCACCAGACCTTCGATATTCTGCTGCAAAGCCACATCCGGGATTGCTTTGTACATCTGCCCCTGAATCTGCGCCATTTCAGCACGAGCCACCTGCAGGAATGAAGGGTTGCAGGAAATAATCCGGCCTTCCTTCGAAATCGCCACACATGGATAACCGATCATCTGCATCAGATTTTCAGCCTCGCCGTCCTTGTTCACAAATCCTGCGGCACCACCGCCCTTGTCGGTGTCACCGTTGATATATCTGGTCAACAGACTGTTGACATTACCAATCAAAGCCTGCAATGGCGGGAACTGGAAATCCACCACCGTATTGTCAGTTTTTTCGCGCATGGCGGCGTCCAGTTGTGCATTCAACGTCACCAGCGGATATTCAATCAGCTTATACATGAAGTAGAACAGCAACAAACCAATCAATGAGGCAATCACCAGCGTCTGCATAAACAGACTGATCGCCCGGCCGTCATCAAAGGCCAGACTGCCGATATCATAAAGCACAATCGCATGCGCCTTCACCGACTGCTCGCCCGTGTTCGGGTCAAACAGACCAATTGGGAAGCTCGCACCGATAGTGGAGGAGTCCACTTCCACCGACTGCGGGCGCATTTCCCGACGGGCCGAGTGAACAAACGGCAGATCCGGCGTGGTCCCCGCGCGCGAAGCCGGCGCCAGGATCATACCATCAGACTGCTGCACAATCAGAACCTGCTTCACACCGTCTTCGGATTCCGCCGCGTTGGTGCTTAAGGATGAATAACTGTTTTGCAAAAGAGCTGCCTGATTCAGTGTCGCCACCGTACGGGCAATGGAAGCCGCCCGGCGTTTACTTTCATTGATGATACTGGCGCGGGTGATCTGCACCATCGGAATCATTGAAAGCAGCGTTGTGGAGAAGATAAACAACACCACAAAGCCCAGCAGAACCATTTTCATTTCCACAAACTGTGGAAGCTTGTAAACCCCGGGCAAAGCCACGCGGTCCATATATTCGTTGAATTTATCCACCAGGCCTTTGAAACCGCCCTGCTGGAATGCCGGAGCTGGTGCGGGTGCTGGGCCTGCGCCCGGCATCCCCATGCCCGCCATTGGCTGCGGCATCCCCTGAGGCATACCCATATTTTGCTGTGGCATACCCATGTGCATAGGTTGCGGCATTTGTGGAGCGGCTCCGCCGCCATAGTAAGGCATTGGCGCCTGCGGACTTGGCTGCCCTTGCGGACGCTGTGCTCGGGATTCCTGCGCCGGGATCACATCGGCAATCACATCGTGAATGCCCAGTTTGTCACCCAAACGCATCACACCACTCTGCACACGGACACCGTTCAAATAAGTGCCGTTGCTGGAACGAAGATCCGTCACAACAATTTTATCTTTGAATACAGCAATCTCGGTGTGTTCCTTGGAAACACCGGAACTGATAAGTTTTATGTCACACTGAGGAGCCCGACCGATGAGGTTTTTCCCCATCTTCAGCTCCAGCACTGAACCCGCCTGCGGGCCGGACAAGATTCTAAGCGCCCACATAAAGTTGATCTCCCACGCTGACATTCCCGTTGCTGACTGTACCTGATGCCATCTCTATCACCGAAGCGGCTCCCCACACCGGGAGCACCAGTCTCCAGGGACGCACATCCCTGCGGATCGCGCGCACCTTAAGATTTTTATCCACGAACACACAATCAATAGAAAACTTCATAAAGAAGGTGTGGATGCTGTTGCAGTGATGAATCCACAACGCCTTTTCAGCCGGCAGACTTTCGCGGCCCAAAAGACCTTTGCCACGACTCAGGAAAGTGGAGGCCACTTCCAGATCCGCAATCAAAGTTTTGTTGTTGGTTGTGTTCATCAACTTAGCCATCACTTTACTTTCCACCATACATGAATGAAACCGCTACCGGACCGAAGACGATGATGAATACCGCTGGCAGAATGAACAGCATCAGCGGGATCAACATGGTCTGGGAGGCCTGCGCACCGGCTTTCTCAGCACGAACGAATCTTTCCAGACGCATCTGCACTGACTGGTCTTTCAGGACCTGGGAAATACTGGCCCCCGTGGACTCGGCATCCACCAGAACCGCCACAAAACTTGTGATCTCGTTCATGTCCAAACGCTCAGCCATTTCCTTCAAAGCCTGCGCTTTGGAGGAACCGATTTTGATATCTTTCAAAACAATTGAAAACTCTTCTGCCAGCACACTGTCCGTGCCATTGGCTTTGTCCACGATCTTCTGAATCGCCGAGAAAAAGTCCAGACCCGCTTCCACCGACAGCGCCAGCAGATCGATGAAGAACGGCAGGTCCGCGCGCACGGAAAGCTCCCGGCGCTTCTTTTCCCCGCGCGCATGAATCTGCGGCAGATAGAAACCAATCAGACCCATACCCACAACAACCATCGGGGACAAACCCAACTGCAATGAGAAGTTCATGATCAGCAGGAAGATCGGGAACATGATCCCCCACAGGAACTGCAACCCGATGAATTCATCCTCGTTCAGCTCTGAAGACAGGCCCGAGGTTTTGATGTATTTACGAACTTTTTTGCGGTAGGACTCGCTGCGAATCTTCATCGCATGCTGCAAGGTGAACTGGTGCACCAGTGGTCGCGAGAAATTGATCACCGGATTTTTGGATTTCACCGGCTCATCATTGTTCGCCCATGAAAGCTGCTGCTTGTCCGTGTTACTTGCAAAGATGGAACTGACAAAAAGGAAGACCGCAACTCCTGCGAGCAGCAATCCCAGAATCAGCATTAACTCTGCACTTCCCATTTTCGCCTCTTCGTGTTCAAGTATCCTCATGAAACCAGCATTGATCTTGGCCTCAGAGTCACCGCGCCGAAAACAGCTTCTTAGTGAAGCGGGTTTTTCATTCGACGTGGTTCCAGTTAAAGTATCGGAAATTCCTAACAAAAACCTGAATGTAAACGATCAGATTTTAGATATCGCCAGACGAAAAGCGAGTGCTGCTTTGCCCCTGCTAAAGTCCAGCCGGCAAGACGCGTTTATCGTGCTTTGCGCCGACACCGAGGTGATTTTCAATGGGGCCCCCCTGGGTAAGCCCGCCGATCGTCAGGATGCCTATCGCATTCTTAAACTTTTGTCTGGTAAATATCATGAGGTCATCACGGCGGTCTGCCTGGTCGAGTCCAGCACGGGCAAGGAAGTGTCTCAGACTGAGACTACAAAAATTTACTTCCGGCAGCTGACTGATGATGAAATCTGGACCTACATAGACACCGGCGAACCCATGGACAAAGCCGGTGCTTACGGCATTCAGGGACAGGGTGGAAAATTCATCGAACGCTTCGACGGCCCCTTCTACAATGTGGTGGGACTTCCCATCGACCTGGTGAAAAATCTACTGTCCAAATTCTGAACAGTGAAAGATCTCTGGGGCCTTCGGCGCATCCTCTGTTATGGTGCGCCTTTCAGCTCTCTACCGGAGGTCTTAATTGATGAAACGCCCTATTTCTTTGGCACTGTCCGCGCTGACTTTGACTGCTTCCCTGGCTCACGCCCAGGAGGAAGCTCTGCCACAGGCTCCTTCCAACGAAAAACTGATTGAGCTCCAGACGACCCAGGGAATGAAACGGGCGATGGAAAAAATCCTGAACATCGAAAGCGAATGGGGCATTTTCGACAAATTCAAACCGAATCGCTGCAAGTATGCGATTCAAGTTCCTGACTCGGTCACTCGTGGTACGATTGCGCTGACCTTCGATGACGGGCCGAACCCGGATACAACACCTTTGATTCTGGATGTCCTGAAAGCACACAATGCCAAGGGCACGTTCTTTATTTTGGGAAGCAAAATCAAAGGTAACGAAGCGATCCTGCGCCGTATGGTGGCCGAAGGTCATCAGCTGGCGAATCACTCTTACAGCCATCCGAACTTCCACGAACTGAGCTCATCGCGCATGAACTCGGAAATCAAGACCACCGACCGCCTGCTTCGCACCGTGGGAACTCCCCGCTTCTTCCGTTATCCTTACGGAAACTCCACCTGCTCCAGCAACGAACTGGTCAGTTCTTTGGGTTATGTAAATGTAGGCTGGGATATCGACACTTGCGACTGGGCTTTTGCTGACGGCCAAGTCAGCGACAAAGAAAACGCAACCTGCCAGGCCCCGCAGCATCTGCGCCGTGATTACGCCGGCTACGTAGCTAACGTCGTGGCACAAACTCAAGGCGGTGTCCTGCTGATGCACGACATCCACAAAAACACCGCACACAGCCTGGACCGTCTGATGACGATGCTGGAACAAGACGGCTACCGTTTCGTATCCCTCACCGACCGCAACATCTTCCCCAAACTAAACCGCCGCTAACCCCAAAAGGTACCTGCTTACTTTTGCAGAAGCCCTGCACAAAACGCGGCGCTTCGGAAAAAGTAAGCAGGTACCTTTTAGATTCTTAGAGGATAGGGCTGTGATTGCAGTCCTATTTTTTTTAGATGTTCGAGTATTTCGCGGTCGGCGATGACGGAATAGCCGCGAACTTCTTCCAAGACCCGTGTCCATGGGCGCTGATCCCAGAACTTCTTTTTCAGTTTTCGTGTTTTACCAGCCCCGGTGATCATCAGGGCCAGCATGCCGCTGACCGCGCGAATAAAGGGCGCAAAGCTGCGCCGTTTGCGCAGACGAATCAACACATGCAGGCTTTCGCCGGAACAGACGATTTCCCTGAGGGAAATTCCGTATTTTCGCGCCTGACTCTTTAAAACTGTTTCGATGATTCTTTTGTTCTTCGATTTTTCAAAGGCCCATTCGCCCTGGGCGGATTCTGACGACAACACAACATGCATGGCTTTTTTCAAAGAAAGCGGCCGCGCCGTTTTGGCGTGACTGCTCTTCAAAAGCGCACCCCCGAACTGCTTCGTAAGTTGCAGACGGGGGTTATCTATACGGGCTGTGGCTCTTCGGGAGGAGCGTCTCATGAACCATGTTCTACCACCATTTCCGGGGTCGTCAACAAAAAAAGTAGCGATGGTATTTTTATTGGACATTTTTGCGAACGGAATGATAGGTTTCACGTCATGGCATTAAAAGAGATCACAGAAAAAGCAAAACCCGCGAAGATCCTGGCCGTTTCTAAACTTCAGCCGGCGGAAAAGGTGCGCGCCCTGCACGTCGAGGGTCAGCGCCTGTTTGGTGAAAATTACGTTCAGGAAGCCCTTGAAAAACAAAGCGTGCTTTCTGACCTTTCTGATATTCAGTGGCATCTGATTGGCCACCTTCAAAAGAACAAAGCCAAATTGGTGGTCGGAAAGTTTCACCTGATTCATTCGGTGGACTCTCTGGAACTGGCTCAGGTGATCAGCCGCCAGTGCGAACAAAAAGGCGTCAGTCAAAACATCCTGATCCAGGTGAATCTGGCAGGCGAAGCCAGCAAAGAGGGCTTTTCCGCGGAAACACTTGAAAACCAGTGGGCCGAACTGACGAAACTGCCCCATCTTCACATTTATGGCCTGATGACCATGCCACCATTAACCGAAACCGGGGCCGAAGTACGTCCTTACTTTGCAGAGCTGCGCCAACTGCGCGACCGCCTGAAAACGACCACGGACACGACAGTTCATCCGCTGAATGAGCTGTCAATGGGCACGAGTCACGACTATCCGGTCGCGGTTGAGGAAGGCGCCACAATCGTGCGCCTTGGGACTATTTTATTTGGCGAACGTCCCGCCAAAGGGTAGGATCACAATATGAATCCCTTGTTGAAATCGCAAAAAATCGGCTTTCTGGGTGCAGGGAATATGGCGCAAGCCATGATCAAAGGTCTCATCGAAGGAGGCTTTCCTGCCAAAAATATTTTCGCTTCCAACCGCTCTGAAGGAAAGCTTCACAAACTTGCTGAAACATTCAAAATAAATCCGGTCTTCAGCAATGATGAACTGGTCGACACGTGCGATATCATCATCCTGGCGATCAAACCTCAGGATCTGCTGCAGGCACTGGAGCCAGTGACCCGCAGTTTTGACGAACACAAGATCGTCATCAGTGTTGCCGCCGGCATCCGCATGGAAAAGCTGGAGCGTTACGTTCAAGGTGCGCGCCTTGCGCGCGTGATGCCCAACACCCCATCTCTGATCGGTCGTGGAGTTATCGGTTATCTTTTGAATGACGATGACGACAGCGGCCTGGACAGCACCGTGGAAGACCTTTTCCAGCCTCTGGGTCGTGTGATTCAGGTTCACGACGAGGATCAGTTTGAAGCCCTGATGGTTTCCTGCTCCAGCGGAACCGGATTTGTCTTTGAGATGATGATGTACTGGCAGGACTGGATCGAAGAGCATGGCTTTTCTGTCGAAGAAGCCCGCATGATGACCATTGAAACTTTTGTCGGCGCCTCGCTGCTGGCAGCACAAGCCCGCGAAGGCGTGGAAGACCTGCAAGCCCGTGTCACATCAAAGAAAGGCGTCACTGCGGCTGGACTTCAGTCCATGAGAGAGCTTGAGATTGAACGCGCTCTTCGCATCAGCTTCGAGAAAGCGGCGATGAGAAACAAAGAAATGGCCCGGGAAATCAAATAACCTTGCCCAGGCACAGACTCGGCCTTTATCCTTAATCATATTGTTCAAGGAGGAACAAAATGAGAATTACTCCTATCGATATCGCTCACAAATCTTTTGGTAAAAAGATGATGGGTCTTGATGCTGACGAAGTTATGGATTTTCTTCAGCAGATCGCTGCCCAGATGGAGTCCTTGATTCAGGAAAGAAACACCCTGAAAGAAGCCATTCGCGAAAAAGAACTTTCTTTGATGGAATACAAAGAGCGCGATCAGGTTTTGAAAGAGACTATCGCCACTGCAACTCAGATGGCAGACCGCCTTCGTCAGGATGCCGACCGTGAAGCGAAATTGATCATCGCCGATGCCCAGCAAAAGGCCGAGATCATCACTCGTGATTCCCGCGACTCTTTGAAGAAAATGTACCAGGAAGTGACCGAACTGAAGCGCGTGCGCATGCAGTTTGAAGCCAACCTGAAAGCTCTGGCGCAAGCGCATCTGTCCCTGCTGGAGCAAGGTGAAAAGTACATGCCACAAGCTCAGCTTCCAAATCACAATATCGTGAATGGAAATGGCGCCGGCCGCTCTCCAAACGTGTCCCCTCTTTCTGCTGAATAATCAGCACGAAGACACTCATGATTGAAGCAACAAAAGGTGGAGTTCGACTCCACCTTTTTATTCAGCCCAAGTCCTCCAAAAACGAAGTTGTGGGTCCTCACAACGGCGAAATCAAAATCAAACTGACCGCCCCGCCTGTCGACGGAAAAGCCAATGAATGCCTGATCGAATTTCTTTCGGATCTGTTTGATATTCCCAAGCGCGATGTGCATTTGATCAAAGGCGAAACCGGACGCCACAAGGTGGTGGAGCTGGCAGGTCTTGATGTGGAAAAAACAAGGGAAGCACTGAGGCTTCCCTAAAACTAACGACGTTTCTTTTTGTTGGATTTCAGCTCGATCTGGAATTCCGTATCATCCAGCTGCTGTTGCAATTCATCATCCACCCGCGGACGCTTTTTCGGCGCAGTCGGACGGGGCTTGAACAGGTTCTGATCCACACCGTCGCTTGTCTGCTCTTTAAAGCGGCGGACTTTCTTTTCGGAGCTCAAATCGCTTTCTTCATACATATTGGAGCGGTAGTTCGGCACCGGGTTTTCAACCGGAGGAACATAGTCCGGCTCTGAATAACCCTCGCTCATATCAAAGCTGTAGCGGATGAAACCACCGACATGGAAGCCCGCCGCCGAATTAGAGCCCGTCAGCGTCATGCCCCCATTGGCCTGCACACTCAACTTCGGACTGATCAGCCAGGTTGCATACAGCTGACTGTCCATCAAATTCGGTTTCACAGAATAGAATTTCATTGAACCCGCATTGACGCTGTTGATGTAAGAAGTTCGCAAAGCTTCAGTCACGTCCGTGGTGTCATCAGAAACACTTTGATAACCGAAAAGCTCGGCTCCCAAACGCAGTCGCTGCAGCTTCATCTGCGCCCCCACCCCCCAAGGCATCAGGAATGAGCGGCCACTGCCGCGATAATTGAAACCCAGCCAGCCATAGCCGCGCAGAGTTCCGAAGTCTTTTTGTGCAATCAAACGGGAGCGAACCTCAAAAACACCTTCTGAATTCAGTACGGTATCCGAAGCAGGGTTGACCTCTTCAAAGGGCATGACCGCGATGACTTCCGGAATCAGCTGAAATGCGTCGGAATACATCAGGAAATCAAAGCCCACAGCCGCTTCACTGATCGAACTGTTGGAACGAGTGGCGACCGAGTCCTTGCTTTCCGCATTGCTGATCGTTCCCCAGCCCAGAATCGACCAGTTTCTTTTCGGAACATAGCGAGTCCCAAAAGAAGTGTCGATTAACGAGTAGCTGTTACCACTGACCAGGCTCTGACTGCCGCCCCCTGAAGCCGGATAATTGGCCTCAGAATAGAAATAGTTGGCATTCACCTCAAAATCCCAGTGATCCCGGCGAAATTCCTTGTAGTTATCCACAGCCAGAGCTGGCAATGAAATCGAAAAAATAGACAGAGCGACACACGCCCAACGCGGAAGATTATTTGCCATTTTCATAACTTCCTAATATTAACAACCCTATGACTGCGACATCAAACAAATCACAGCTGGCCATCATCTTTTTCACTGTTTTCCTGTATTTAGTGGGCTTTGGTGTGGTTATTCCAATCCTCCCCATCCTAAGTCGCAACTTTGGCGCCACGGCGCTTGAAACAGGCTTGCTGCTGTCGGTTTATTCCCTGATGCAATTTCTATTTGCACCATTCTGGGGCCGCCTGAGCGATCGGATGGGTCGTCGTCCGATTCTGTTGTTCTGCCTGGTGGGTGAAACTCTTTCTTACATCATGTTTGCCTGGGCGAGGTCTTTGGAGTGGCTCTTTGTCGCACGCATCCTGGCGGGTTTCTTCGGCGCCAGCCTTTCCACTGCTTCGGCTTATATTTCGGATATCACCCCAAAACACGAACGCTCCAAAGGCATGGCCCTGATTGGGGCGGCGTTTGGTTTGGGCTTTGTTGTCGGACCGGCCTTGGGTGGTGGCCTGGCGGTTTGGGGTCAGCACATCAATCCCGCCCCGCACTTTGACACTTCGTTTGCCTCCTACTGGGTGGCGGCTTTGTGCTTTGCGAACTTCTTGTTTGGTGTGAAGTTCCTGAAGGAATCCTTAAGCGAGAAAAGCGAGTCTGCCGCAAAAAGAAAACGTTTCTCGATCATGTGGCAGTATCTGAACAAAAAAACCGTGGGCCCTCTGATGACAGTGTTCCTGCTGTCATCTTTGGCAATGTCTTCCATGGAGGCCACCCTGATCCTGTTCATGGGTGAAAAATACCAGTGGGACGTCAAACAGGTCAGCTTCGGTTTTGCCTATATCGGAGTCATCATCATCTTCACTCAAGGTTTTTTGGTGCGACGTCTGCTGCCAAAGTGGGGCGAGCGCAAGGTTCTGCGTCTGGGGGTTTTGCTTCTGGCTCTGGGCCTGACTGGCATTGCTATCGCGGATTCCATCACCGGCATGGCGATCACGATGACTTTACTGTCATTGGGCAATGGCCTGGCCAATCCTTCAACGTTGGGAAGCATCAGCTTGCTGTCTGATGCCAACGAACAAGGTGCCGCCATGGGAGTCACTCAAAGTATGGCTTCATTGGGTCGCATTCTGGGACCTGCATTGGGCGGGGCCCTTTACGGAACTGTGGCGATCACCGCTCCGTTCTGGGCATCGGGCCTGATGGCCTTCCTGGGTCTTGCCATTGTTATCATCATTTACAAATTCATCCCGGAACACGGGCGCGTAGGATAGATCATGGACTTTAATTCAATCGGCTATTTCCAGTTCGACAATCTGATTCAAACCCGCACTCCTTTTCTTCTGTTGATTTTGGACAACGTGGATCTGAATGACTGGTACAAGAGCGTGACCAAAATGCACTTGGATAACATCAGTCTGCCATCCACCCCCGAGGGGGCGTTGGAGGCGGTGAAGGGAAAGAACCTTCCTCCCCACTTTGCCGTCGTTGTTTTGGATCGCGACGAAAACACCGCCCCGAAGGTTGCGGCCATGTTAGAACAAGCCGGATTCATCAACAGTTTCTATGTTAAAGGTGGCCTTGAGGGCCTCTTGATTGAACGCCAACAATAATTTGACATAGAACCAACATAATTTTTTAAAGCGTTGTTGTTGAAGGCACGACTTTATACCATACTAGCTACATCAAAACTTAGAACTTTAAACAAGGAAGTAACATGAAAAAGTTTTTGATTGCAGCTCTTGCTACAACAACGATGACTTCTGCAGCTCAGGCCGGAACTTTGAATTTGGACCTGCGTGCAGACTACAACTCAACCACCTACGACGAGTCTTCCCAACCGGACGTCTCCAAGTTCTATTTCAAGACGGGCCGCTTGGATTATATGGGTAAAGCGACGGAAGATCTTTCTTTCCGTGTTCGCTTGGCCTTCAATAAATCAGCAACCCAGCTTGTAGATAGCGCCCAAACCGCTGTCGAATACGCGTTCCTGACACACAAAATGTCCGACGTGTTTGCTTTGTCCGTAGGTCGCTTCAACACTGAATTCGGTGGCTTCGAAGGCGCAACCAGCGGCGCAGACTTGTACCTGACTTCCCAGTTCTACACAGGCCGTGGACCGGATGGAGCTCTTGGTGGTGCGAATCTGGGCACTTCTGATCTTCTATATATGACTGGTGCCAAAGGGACTTTCACTTTCGGTGGCCACAACGTCTACGTCATGGCAACAAACGAATCCGAGACTTTGGCGGGCCCAACTGCAACTCAAAACACTATGATGATGGGTGCAGTTTGGAGAGGCGCTTGGACAGAAGACAAAGCCTTGATGACAAACCTTTCTTACCACACCCTGAACGGTCCTGCGGATGGCGACAAACACCAGTTCATGACTGCAGGTGTGATGTGGAATGCAAAACCAGCGATGGTTTCGGTAGACTACCTGATGTCTGAAGCAAAATTGGATGCTGGCGAGAAAGACACTGTGACTTCCATCGTGGCGAAATTCGCTTACACTGGTTGGGAACAGTGGACTCCACGTCTTGAGTTCCAGACTTCTGAAGAGAAACTGGAAATCGGCGGCGAAGAAACCAACAAATTCATCGGTTACGGTGCGGTTCTTGAGTACAAACCATACACTGACACCAACTTCCGCTACCACCTTGCTTACGCAAACGTGAAGGAAGAACCAGAAGCTGGCGACGACATCACAAGCCAGGAAGTAGTTTTGGGTGCCCGCTTGATGGCGGACTTCCTAAAATAAGGAAAATAAGCACTGTTCATACAGACTTAGATCAAGGGAGGCCCAAAGCCTCCCTTTTTTATTTCGCACCGCTCCCCATCCCCACACCTTCCCTCGTCTATTTTCACCTGAACTTCTGCCGATTTGGCCTATCCCAAAGTGCTTGAATTTGTTAGCCTCTAGGGGTTAAAAACTTAAGAATTTCATATCCTTAAAACCTTTAGAGGTCGTTGAAAATGTCAGAACAGTTATCAGATCGTTATAATCCCGCAGATGTTGAATCGCGCACGTATGAATGGTGGGAAAAGAACGGGTACTTCAAAGCCCAGGATCAATCCACAAAACCTCCATTCTCCATCATCCTTCCGCCTCCGAACGTCACGGGATTCCTGCACATGGGTCACGCTTTGGATCACACGATTCAGGACATGATGATCCGCTGGAAAAGAATGAACGGCTACAACACCATGTGGTTGCCGGGTACAGATCACGCCGGTATCGCCACTCAATCCGTGGTCGAGCGTGAATTGAAAAAAGACGGTGTCACCCGTCATGATCTGGGTCGCGAAAAATTCGTGGAGAAAGTTTGGGACTGGAAACACCAGTACGGAAACCGCATCTATGGACAAATGCGCCGCCTTGGTGATTCCTGTGACTGGGATCGCGCGGTGTTCACTTTGGACGAAGGTGTTTCCAAAGCCGTTCGGAAAGTGTTCGTATCCCTTCACAAAAAAGGCCTGATCTATCGTGGTCAGCGCCTGGTGAACTGGTCCGGTCCTCTGGAAACAGCGATCTCCGACCTGGAAGTTGAACACAAGCAGATCAAAGGCTCTTTGTATCACGTGAAGTACCCTCTGGAAGACGGTTCCGGCTTCCTGGTTGTGGCGACGACTCGTCCAGAAACCATGCTGGGTGACTCGGCTGTGTGCGTGCATCCAGAAGATGAACGCTACAAGCACCTGATCGGCAAAAACGTTCTGCTGCCTCTGACCAACAGAAAGATCAAGATCATTGCTGACACTTACGTGGACAAAGAATTCGGTTCTGGCGTGGTGAAGATCACTCCGGCGCACGACTTCAATGACTACAAGATCGGGAAAACCCACAATCTTGAGTTCATCAACATCCTGACGAAAAAAGCCGAGATCAACGAAAACGGCGGCGTTTATGCCGGCTTGAAAGTTCAAGAGGCGCGCAAGCGCATCCTGGAAGACCTGAAAGCCCAGGACCTTCTGGAAAAAGAAGAACCCCACGTTCACTCTGTTGGTCACTGCTCGCGCTCGGGTGCGGTGGTGGAGCCTTACCTTTCTGAACAGTGGTTTGTGAAAATGGAAGCTTTGGCCGTTCCGGCAAAACGTGTTGCTGAAAACGGCACGATCCGCTTTGAACCGGAATCTTGGACAAAAGTTTACCTGCATTGGCTGAACAACATCGAAGACTGGTGTATTTCCCGCCAATTGTGGTGGGGTCACCGCATTCCGGTTTGGTACTGTGAAGACTGCAACCATCAAACAGTGGCTGAAACAGATGTCACAGCCTGTGAAAAGTGCGGCAGCACAAAACTTCACCAGGACGACGACGTTCTGGACACATGGTTCAGTTCCGCTTTGTGGCCGTTCTCCACAATGGGCTGGCCAAATGAAACGGAAACCCTGAAAACATTCTACCCAACCAGTTATCTGGTGACTGGTCACGATATCATCTTCTTCTGGGTGGCTCGTATGATCATGATGGGTCTTGAGTTCCAAAGAGACGTTCCATTCCGCACGGTTTACATCCACGGCCTGGTGCGCGACTCTCAAGGTCGCAAGATGTCCAAGTCTTTGGGCAACTCCATTGACCCGGTTGAAATGATTGAAAAACACGGTGCCGATGCCTTGCGCTTCACCTTTGCGGCGCACTTGTACTCGGGGAAAGACTTCAAGTTCAGCGAACAGCGTCTTGAGGGCTACCGTAACTTCATGAATAAAGTCTGGAACGCGGCTCGTTTCGCGCTTTCCAACCTGTCTGACTTCAAGGCTCCGACTGAAGGCGTGAAGGCTTTGCCTAACAAAGTCCACATCAGCGTCTTTGACCAGTGGATCATCACCAAACTTGAGGAAGTGACCAAAACTGTTGAAGAAGCCATGGAACAGGAAAGATTCTCTGATGCCTCCACAGCTCTGTACCAGTTCATCTGGAATCAGTTCTGTGACTGGTACATCGAGTTCACGAAACCAATCCTGAACGGCAACAACGCGGAAGAAAAAGCCGCCACCCAGCTGGTGATTGCTCAGGTTCTGAACCGTATCATGCGCCTGCTGCACCCGTTTGCTCCGTTTATCTCTGAAGAGATTTACCAGAAGCTTCCGATCAAAGGCACCGCGTGTATCGTGGATCAGTACCCGAACGCCCGTAACGACAAAGAGTTCCTAAGCCTGGGTTCTGCCCAAGCCGCTTTGGAAATCGACATCGTCAAGGAAGTGATCACGGCGATCCGCAATATCCGTGGTGAAAACCGCATCAGCCCGGCCGTCAAACTGAACGTGCGCCTGGGTGTGACGAACGATCAGACGCAAAAGATCCTTGGCAACAACCGCACGGCCTTGATGACCATGGGTCGTCTGGAAAACATGGAAATCGGACCTGAAGGCGACATGATGAAGTGTGCCGTGGCTCCGGTGGTGGTGAAAGACGCCAGCGTGAAAGTGATCATCCCGCTGGAAGGTCTGGTGGACTTCGACGAGGAAGTAAAACGTATCAACAAGTCGATTGAAAAACTGACTCGCGATATCGGCATGCTTTCCGGCAAGCTTTCCAATGAAAAGTTTGTCGCCAATGCGGATGAAGAAGTTGTCGCCGCGGACCGTGCCCTGCTGGCACAGTCCAAGGTTCAGCTGGATTCATTGCGTGATGCTTTGACCCGCTTCCAGTAAGATGAAGAATCAAAAGCCTCCGTGGTGCAAATCACGGAGGCTTTTTTTATTTCAAAATCAGTAACCCGAGCGATGCCGTGGGCGACGGCGAGGGCGCCGCAAAGGCCGCTCTTCCCGGCTGTCGAAATCAATATCATCACTGCCATAGCGATAGTCAAAGTGCCGGTCATAATGGCGATCCAGCTCAGGATGGCGCGCCTCATAGGAATTGCGATAGCCGTTGCGGATGCGTTCGGCTTCGTAGGAATCCCGCGGCGTCCAATCTGACTGACCATAAGCCCGTTCATCGGGATATCTTTCTCGATGAGGTTCATAATCGCGATAGTCCATCTCGGTGCCGCGCTCATAATCCCGATTCATTTCGAAATCCAGATTATCCTCATTGTCTCTGCGTCGCAGTCGGCGCGGACGCTCATCATAGTCCGGATGTGGGCGCGGACTGCGCTCCCGATAGTCGACATAGTCGTCAGGTGGCCGGCTTTCACGGCGGTAGCGCTGCCGTTCCTCGGGCACGGGGGGCGCTTGAAAACGCTGTTCGTACTCGTCAATGAATTCACTGTAGTCCGGCTCCCTGTCACGATCGCGACGGCGGGAGTCATCCTGTCTCCAGCGGTTTCTTTCCATGAAAACCTCCTTGGGTGTGACAACTCATCTTAGAATCCAGCATTGTCACCCTCAAGAAAGCAAAAGGCCCTTTGCCAAAGCAAAGAGCCCTTCATGCATCTCAACATGCGCCTGTCATTTAGAAGGTGATCTTCACCGACTCCGCCGACTTTTTCGCCGGACCATGGAAGACCGCTTCGATGTTGTTTCCGTCTGGATCCAGCACAAAGGCCGCATAATAACCCGGGTGGTAAGGACGCTCGCCCGGCGCACCGTTATCCTGGCCGCCGGATTGCAGCGCCACTTCGTAGAACTTTTTCACCATGTCGCGATCCTTGGCCTGAAACGCCAGATGCGTTCTGCCAGTCAGCTTGCCTGCGCTGGCCGGACTGTCGGCAGAGGAAATAAACAACTCATCACACCAGAAAAATCCAGGGCCTTCACCACCCATCGGAATGCCCAGAGTCTCAAAAACCGCAGAATAAAACCTTTTCGTTTTATCCAAATCCTTCACCACCAGCTGCAAGTGATCAATCAGACGCCCTCGATGCAGTTCATTTGTTTCCATGATTCCCCCTAAGGATTGTTGCGACACTGACACTGGAATGTCGAGGACTTGTCAGCTCCACTGCAGCGGAACGTCGCCCCGTCATGGGTCAGTTCAAAAGAAAAAATCTTTCCGTTCTTTTCAACCAGCAAAAGATCATCCCCATTTGAATAAAAAATACGGCGGGAGACGGAACGACTGACGACTTCGCCATCCGCCTCCAGGCTCGCCACCAGAGCGTCGGATGGGTTGGACGTCTGCTCTTTGGAAAGAGGCAGGGACTTGGAAGTGCCATCCTGAGAAAAAGCCTCATACTTCAAGGTGCGCGAGGACTCTGCCTCGATACTCGGCCCGTTTTCGATGTAAATACGGCGAAGCTCGCCATTTTTAGTGCGAATGTCCGTCGCTGTCCATTCTTCCGACTGCGTGACAACTTCACCGAGGTCCGGATTGATGACCTGATTGAAAGTTTCAAAATTGATTTCGACGTTGGGATCCAGCGCATTCATCTGCATGTTCAGACATACAGCCATCTCTTTTAACTTTTGCTGGTAGGCTGCGAACTTTCCTGGCTCTTCCATTTCTGTCGGAAGAAAACCGGTGGAAGGAGGAGCCGCGCTGACATCCACCGGAGGGGGCTCCGCCTTCACTGGTGGAGCAACAGCTTCGGCAGGTACACCAGTGGCGTCCTGAACACGAAGCGTTTCTTCAGCGGCCTCATCAGGTGAGTCGCCATAAAAATGGCAGAAGGTAAAAATCAATAATACGGCGGCAACAAGGGATAGAATCAAAGCTGATTTCTTGCTCATCCCTTATTTATCGACTGATATCAACAGCGACGTCAATGGGTACAAACTGCGGCAGGGAAATTCCTTTAAAGTTAAAGCGAACCTGCAAAATATCAAATTCCTTTGCAATATCCGCACAGCCCGGCCCCTTCATTCCCACATACATCAAATAGTTGGGAAGACCCGGCTCGTACTCCAAATACCACTGGTCCACTTCACAATGTCCCCGGCGAGAAATTCCCTCACTGGTTTCAAAATCAACGGCACTGGCCGTGGCAAATGAAATGGATTTGTTCACCAAAAATGCATCCGCAGAATTCAGCACCAGTCCAATGCGCAACATCGCTGTTTCACTAATCGGATTCCAGATCGCCGAATAGTCATAGCCTTTGCCGCCCAAGGGCTGAATGCGGAAGCTCATACGACTGGCTTCCATCGTCTGCATTGCCTGGCCATACGCCGACCACAGAACTGTCAGGACCATCACCACTAACATCAAATATCGCATGATTCCCCCTCATGTGAAATTCGCAGGTGACTTTGTTCTAGTGGCCCCAGGGCCCAAAACGCAAGAAAGGGATCCGTGTGGATCCCTTTCTTGAAGTCATTTCAACTGTGGTGACAAGTTTGGGCTTACTTTAACAGACCAATCTCGCGCAGTCGCTGCATCAAGAAATCCTGTCCAGTAATATCAGCGTACTTCGCACCTGTCCCTTTACAAGATGGCAAGCAGCTTAGCATTGCCTCCGGATGCGGGTGCATGAAGAACGGCATGGAATAACGGCTTTGATTTGTACCATCCTGTGGATTGATCACACGGTGGGTAGTGCTTGGCAAAACGTCATTCGTCAGACGAGCCAGCATGTCGCCCACGTCCACGATCAAAGTGTCTGGCTCAGAGTCGATATCCAACCAAGTGCCATCACGATCTTTCAATTGCAGACCGGAAGCGGTTGCAGCTGGAAGAATTGTAATGAAGTTGATGTCTTCGTGAGCCGCCGCGCGAACACAACGAGGATCCACACCCTCAGGAATTGGTGGGTAGTGCAAAAGTCTCAGGATGGAGTTTCCATCTTTGGTCATCTTGGCAAAGAAATCTTTTTCAACTTCCAAAGGCATGGTCAACGCTTCCAGCATCACATCGCCCGCTTCTTCCAAAGCTGCATACAACTTGGAGAAATGGGACTGGAATTCCGGCAATTCAGACGGCCATACGTTTGCAGGGTAAACAGCCTTCAAGGGGTTGCCTTCAGAAAGCTCACGGCCCACGTGCCAGAACTCTTTCAAGTCCATCACCGGGGAATCTTTGGCATGTTCCTGACCGAATGGAGTGTAACCGCGCTGGAAGCCGGCTTTTGGAGAGATATAGGATTTTTTAACTTCTGTCGGAAGTGCGTAGAAGTTTTTAAGGATGTCGTAAGCTTTGTGCAGATCTGCGGCTTGGACGTTGTGATCTTTCAGAATGATGAAACCATATTCTTTCAGACCAGTGAAAAGTTTGCCGATGAACTCTGAGCGTTCGCCGGCAGTCCCTTTGGTGTAACTTGCAAGGCTCAATGTTGGCACTTTACGAAGAGTGCTGTTTTCAGAATGAGAAGCAGTTTCCAGTGTTCTCACGAATCCTCCCTTGTATTGGTTCATCCGGAGAGTAGCCTGCTGCGCAATTAAAAGGCAACTGCAACTAATTATGCATAAAAAGAATATCGAAGACGCGCACCTGGGTGGGGCTTTCAAATTTGAAATGAACATCCACGTCGTACAAACGGACTGCGTGCGAGCTTCTATAAGGGGAATCTCCCTCTTCAAAACCACGATAAACGACAGGACGCGGATCCTGCTTCAGGGTTTCTTCAATCACCTCACGCAAAGCCTTGTCAGGGTTTCTTACCTGCCACTCTTGTAAAAGTTGCTCGGCCTTGTCGTCGAATGTCACTGTGATCGGGTTCTTGGCGATCTCGGCCGGCCAGCCTGTGCGGGCCGTGGGAATGGCTTCGACCTCAGGCAGATAAGGTTTGATATCCAAAATCGGAGTGCCATCCACCAGGTCCGCTCCGGCGACCACGATGCCGTCTTTTTCCACGCGCACCAGTTCCACCAAAGACAGCCCGATCGGATTCGGACGATGCGGAGTGCGGGTCGCAAACAACCCCATGCTTTCCCCACCCAAACGCGGCGGATGCACTTTCGCATGGAAGCGCGCCACTTTGTTTTGATGGAAGACCCAAATCAGCCATACATGACTGAAGCCCTCAAGCCCTTGCAAAGATTCCTCCGGCTGAAGATCCGCGCGGATTTTCAGACGTGCTTCAGCCCGCTTAACAAGTCCAGGCTGTCGCGGTGTTCCAAATTTATCTTTAAAGCAAGACTCCAAGTAGCCAATAGGTTCCATACGCTAGCCCGTACCGCTCGCGGTCTTCCTGCGTCAAGGACTTTCGAATAACAAGGCTTTTTCAGATGACATGAGCCCCTGAAAGCATAAAACGGAGGCAAATTAAGAGCCATTTAGGAGGCATTGATGAAACACCTTATTTTGGTAGCAGCTCTTGTGTTGGGCTCAGGCTCTGCATTTGCGGGCGAACTTGATAACGAGTCTTCGGTAACCAATCAGTCCATGAACGGCACTGTGGTGATCCGTGTTGATAACCGCAACAACCAAACAGCGGTACTGGCAACTGAACAAGCTGTGACCAGCGACGCTCAGGCGCAGGTTCTGGCACAAACAGGATCCTTCGACCAATCTGCAAACGTTCGCAACGAACTTGATCAGGATGGTGGGGCTTCCAGCTGGTACTTCTACAGCGGTTACAACTACTACAGCTACGTCTACTGGTACGGCAACTGGTACACACCATGCTACACGTATAACTACGGGTACTATTCTTACTATTACTACTCGAACTACTACTGGTAGTTTCCGGACGGCGGCTCTTGCTAGCCGCCCTTAGGAGGAGATTTAAGCTTGCGTCGACTCGGGCTCCTGCCCTCGCCGGTCTGTCCGCTTCGCGGCCAACGCATCCGCTGACCGGAGGTCGACTCCAGCTTAAATCTCCTCCTAAGGGCTCAACCAAACTCGTGTTGAATACCTTTTGTATTTTGAGGAGTGATGTATGAAAGCATTCGTTTTTCTCGCTTTAACTTTTGGTCTGACCTCTGCCTTTGCGTCTCCATTCACTAATACGGATTCATTGAAAAATTCATTGGGGTTTACGCCGTATTATTCTTCGCAGAATCCAGGGCGCAAGTTGAAGGTTGCGGTTCTTGATAAAGGTTTCTTTGGGTATGAGAAAGAGATTGGGCGTACTTTGCCGGCGGGGACTCGGTATGTTGCCGGGCCGGTGGCGAATCCTGAGAATTTGAAGGTCGTGCATGGGTTGAAGATGGCGCAGATTCTGACGGCCATGATGACGAATGATCTGCGTGCTTCTCAGTGGATGCCCGAGCTGACTTTGTATAATGCTTTTGGGTATTCCAATTTCAAAGCGGCTATTGATGATGTGATTGCTCGTCAATATGACCTGGTTCTTTATTCTGAGGTTTGGGAATACGGTGGCAATGGGGATGGTGGTGGCTTTATCAATGCTGAGGTCAACCGTGCCACTCGTGCGGGTGTCATTTGGGTGAATGCGGCTGGTAACTTTGCTTTGACCACTTACAATGGGCCGCTGACGACTGTTCAGGATAATTGGGTTTTGTTGCCGGATCAGAACAATGCTCTGGCTTTGCGCTGTCAGGCGGCGGCTGGGAAAAAATGTTCGGCGAAGATTGTTCTTTCCTGGAATGACTTCAAAGATGATGTTGAAGAAGGCACCACCAAGGATCTGGATTTAGCTCTGACTGATGACATGCTGAATGTGATTCAGAACAGCGCCTTGAAACAATCGGACAACCGCAATGAAGGTCGTCCGGGCTTTTCCAAGTACCCGCGTGAAATCATTTCTGCCGAACTTTCTCCGGGGCTTTATTTCCTGCGTGTGAAAAACAGATCCAACAATTTCACCAACCGGGATCAATTGCGTATCACGGCTGATGGTGATGGTTTGGTAATGCCTTCCCATTCCCGTGGTGAAAGTATCTTGAATCCTGCTGACAACCCGACGGTGATCACGGTGGGTGCAAGTGATTCGGACCGTTCTTCGACTTCGTTCTTTAAAGACAAACCCGATCTTCTGGCGCCTTCTTCCATCAAGCTGTCTGATGGCACTGAATATCGTGGAAGTTCCAATTCCGCGGCGATTGTGGCTGCAGGTTTGGGAATTTTGAAATCCCGCGAACCACGCATGACTCGCAAAGATTTACTGGATGCTGTCAGCTCCAAACACAACTGGGAACAGCGTGGATTGTCTTTGAACTTGTTGGGCTTTGGTCCGACAGGTCCCAACTGTTTTGTTGATGTGGCCTTCAATCCAATCCCGGAACAAATCCGTGATGTCGTTGCTCGTGGGGGTGTACCCGTGCAAACCACGGCAGCCATTCGTGTGATGGTGGCATTTGATCCCATCTTGCTGGTTCCGGGTCTGAACCGTCAGCTTTTGAATGACATGATCGTGGCTTTGCCTCAGGGCGGATACGGCATCTTCAATCGCCGCGCGATGATTCCTCCGGGTGCGGTCGAAGTCTTCCAGCGTCCACTGGAGGCAGGTCTTTGCCGTCCGACTCCGGTCAACGGCAAGAACTTCCGTCTGTAGCTGTGTCCTTACAGTTTGAGCCTTCACGCAAAACCCCGTATCCTGCTCGGGACGGGGTTTTTCTTTGTGATAAAAATACTGCCCATTCCCATTTTGCTTGGACTTTCTGCAGGGTGTGCCTCACTTCCTGCGAATACAAACCGGCCCTACTCTGAAGCCCTGCCTCCCGATCCCAAGACCCCGTTGGCTCAAGCCACAGAAACTCAGATCAAAGGTCATCCTGGTCAGTCCGGCTTCTATCCTCTGGCATCGGGTCTGGAGGCCCTGGTGGCGCGCATGGCGGCTGTCGTCGTTTCTGATCGCAGCATCGATCTGCAGTACTATATCTGGGAAAATGATCTGACCGGACGAATGCTGTTGCATGAGGTCTTGCGGGCCGCCGACCGCGGTGTGCGGGTGCGTGTCCTGCTCGATGACTTAAATCAGAGCCGCTACGAAAAGGGCCTTGCGATTCTGGATTATCACCCGAACGTCGAAGTGCGCATGGCCAACCCTTTCGCCGGTCGCACTTGGAAAATTCTAGATGCCATGCGCTTTTCCACTGTCAATCGACGCATGCACAACAAAGTCTTTGTCGTCGACAACCAGACCGCGATTGTCGGCGGGCGCAATATCGGGGATGAATACTTCGGTGCCAGTGAAGAGATGAATTTTGGTGACTTCGACCTGTGGGCCATCGGCCCGGTGGTGCAGGAACTGTCGCGACATTTTGATACATACTGGAACAGCGAAATCGCTTATCCCATATCTGTTCTAGTTAAGGGATTCAAACCCACCCTTGAAGACCTGCAAAAACTGAAAGACGACGCCGCTGCCGCCATCACTGAAGCCGAAAAGACCCAGTATGCCGACGCCCTCAAAGAAACCCCGATAGTGAAAAAGTTCACCCACGAGCCAATGAAACTTTACTGGGGAAAAGCCGACGTGGTGATGGATCCCCCCGAGAAATTCCACCAGGACTCCAAAGACCAGGTCGACAATCTCGCACGACAACTTTATCCCCTGATAGAAAAGACTGAAAAAGAGCTGATTCTGGTTTCGCCATACTTCGTTCCCGGCAAGAAGGGTGTGAAGTTCTTCAAACATTTAAACGACCGAGGCGTTCAATCGCTGGTTCTGACCAATTCACTGGCCTCCAGCGATGTCGCCACGGTGTTTTCCGGGTACAAGGGCTATCGCAAAGACTTGCTGGATCAAGGTGTCAGCCTGTATGAACTAAAACCCAACAGCCCCACGACCACACCCAAAAAGAATCGTGTCGGTTCAAGTTTTTCCAGCGCCGGTCTGCACGGAAAGATCTTTGTTTTCGACCGAAAAAAGGTTTTTGTCGGATCCATGAATCTGGATCCCCGCTCGGCCACTTTAAACAGTGAAATGGGGGTCGTCGTGGACAGCCCCGAGCTGGCTGAAATGATCAGCACGAATCTAATCGCCCATCTTCGTAGGGACAGCTATCAGGTTTTGCTGAATGAAAAAAACAATCTGATCTGGAAAACCACCGATGACTGCGGGCTGGAACATGTCTTTAGCAAAGATCCGGAAACCAGCTGGTGGAAGAGATTTAAAGCCAGCCTCAGCGCGATTTTCATTCCCGAATCCTGGTTGTAAACTACTTTCTTTGGGCAATCACCGAATACAGGTGCCAGAACTTGTCACCACTGGTGGCTGTTGGTCCGAGTTCTTTTCGTTCGTGCAGATACAGAATTTCAAAATCGTGAAGCAACTCGCGGATTTCAGCTTCACTGTGCCCCGTACAGCCGCGAGGGCGAACCCAGTCATCTTCGGGACCAAAAAAGTTTGCGGCAAAAAAGCAATTATCAGAAAAAGAGCTCTCTACGATTTTCCAGAATCCAGGAAAGCTTCCCTGCTGGCAAAAAGGCAGACTTAGACTTGCATACACAAAATTGACAACTGGCAAAGAATCCAGAGCTTCAAAAGAAGACTGAATGATTCGCAGGTTGGATGACACAGTCACATCGAGTTGGGATTTAAGAAGTGAAACGCCTTCAGGCTCTTTTTCCACTGCCGTCACCCGCCACCCCTTTTGCAACAGATGCATAGAATCTGTTCCGATTCCACATCCCAGATCCAGCGCGATTTTGACTTGGTCTTCAGGCATCAGCTCCAGAGCTCGAGTTAGCAACGGGCGCGGAGGCATGCCCTTCATCTTTTCATAGTATTCACCCCAGGACATCAAAGCCTCCCATTTGCTAAAACTCATGGTCGCATAGATTAGGGCATAAAAAAACCCCGAGTTTTCAACCCGGGGTCTTCACAATTTCGTCTGCAGATAGCGTTGCGACTAGAAATTGCCTGATCTTCTCATCAGACCGTCTTTGTTCTTAATGATGATTTCTTTACCATTGAGGTCGATAAGGCCTTCGTTTTTAAACTCTGTCAAATGACGAGACAAGGACTCATTGATCGTGCTGGCAAGCTGAGCGAACTCATTTCTTGTCAGTTTCAAATTCAAAGAAATACCGTTCGGTGTTTGAACCCCGAATCTGTCTGCCAAAAGCACCAGTTGATAAGCAATACGTTCCTGAACAGATGCCAGGTAGTGAAGCTGACTGATGGTTTCGAAAGATTCCAGGTCGTTAACGGCCTGATTCAAAAGCAACTTAATCAGCGGGCTGGATTGTGCCATCGCCACTTGAATAAGTTCGCGTGGATACAACCAAAGAACCGTGGATTTCACAGCTTTGGCATGACTTTGTGTTACAGCACCTTTCACAAGTGCCTTGTAGCCAAAGTATTCTCCTGGTGATACAAGCTTCGTCACGTATTCGTTAGTCGTGGTGCGGCCGCGCGCGTGGGATCGATTTACAACAACTTTAACACATCCCGACTGAACGTAATATAGACCCTTCGCCGGCTCCCCTTCTTTGAAGATCATCTCCTCTTCTTTAAGATGAATGACTTCATAGGGAACGTTTGAAGTATTTGGAATACTTAGGTTTTGACCACCCATAAAACCAAGGGAGTTTACTCCGCCGTTGAGTATTGTCTGAGATTCCATACTCTTTTACCTCCGAGCTTTCTTCGTTGGGTTAATTGTTGGAGTCATCCTAAACTGGTATTATACAGCCTCCTAATTGAAATTTCGACATAACACTCTTGTAACGGCCTCCTGTTTACGCACAAACCTACTTATGACTTGACTCACAGTGGCCCCTCCCCTACTTTCAGCCCCATCCAAAAATGGAATTTTTTCGTAATTTCATGCTCTTACTCAGCATATGACGGCGCTGCAAGAGTGGTTTAAGTGGAGTACTAAAATGGCAAAAAGCTTCCTTACGATGCTGTTATTCTTGTCAGTCGGCACATTTTCCCACGCAAATTCCCTTAAAGTTGGCTTGGTTCTCGATAAAGGCGGCAAAGACGACAAGTCTTTCAACTCCGCTGCTTATCAAGGTGCTAAAAAAGCCGAGCAGGATTTGAAGATCGAACTGAAATACGTTGAAGCCACAGACACCAACGCCATTGAAAATCTGCACCGTGCTTTTGCTCGCAAAAATTTTGACCTGATCATCGGTGTGGGCTTTGCCCAGCAGGAAGCGGTTAAAAAAGTAGCAGCTCAATTCCCGAAAATTAAGTTTGCTGTCATCGACAGTGATGTCAAAGCACCGAATGTGCGCTCTTTGTTATTCGAAGAACATGAAGGTTCTTTCCTTGTCGGTGCCCTGGCTGCGATGGCTTCCAAGTCCAACTCAGTCGGCTTTGTCGGCGGCATGGACATCCCGTTAATCCGCAGATTCTCGATGGGTTATGTGGCAGGTGCCAAATATGTGAACCCGAAAATCAATATCACTGAAAACTACGTGGGCGTCACAGGTGAAGCCTGGAACAATCCGGCCAAAGCCAAAGAACTTGCCCTGGCACAAATTGCCAAAGGCAGCGACGTGATCTTCGTGGCAGCAGGCGCTTCCAACACCGGCGTCTTTGATGCCGCAGAAGAAAAAAAGAAATTCGCCATCGGTGTGGATTCCAACCAGAACTGGATCAAGCCTGGTGTGATCCTGACCAGCATGATGAAAGCCGTCGATGTGGCGGTATATGACACCATCAAAGAAACCCAAGCCGGCAAATTCACGGCAGGTGAGATTCGTTACGGCCTGAAGAATCAGGGCGTGAACTACACTCTGGACAAGCACAATGAAAAACTGATCACGGCGGACATGAAGAAAAAGGTCGAAGAGATCAAAAAGAAGATCATCGCTGGCCAGATCCAGGTTCCTGATTACTACAAAAAGAAATAGGTGCCTGTTAACATGTCCACGGCGGTTGAATTCAAAGGGATCAGCAAATACTTTGGCGCCGTTCGCGCCAACTCCGACATCTCTTTTGCAATCCCCTCCGGCTCCATTCATGCCATCGTAGGTGAAAACGGAGCCGGCAAGTCCACCGCCATGAAAATCCTGTTCGGAATGTACCAGCCTGATGGCGGTGAAATTCTGATTCACGGAAACCCTGTCACATTCGAAACTCCGATTGATGCCATGGCCGCCGGTATCGGCATGGTTCACCAGCACTTCATGCTGGCAGAACCCTTCACGGCTTTGGACAATATTCTGCTGCAACAAAAAGGCTCTGCCTTTTCCCTGCTTCCGCGCACGGAACAACGACAGCGTCTGAATGACATTGCCTCTCGGTATGGTTTCCATGTCGATCTTGACGCCAAGGTAGAGGATCTGTCCGTCGGCGAACAGCAACGCATTGAAATCTTGAAGATCCTGTCCCAGGATTCCAAGATTCTGATTCTGGATGAACCCACTGCGGTTCTGACTCCGCAGGAAGTGCAGGAGCTCTTCGCCAACCTTCGCAAACTGAAAGCCGAAGGAAAAACCATTCTGATCATCACTCACAAGCTTAAGGAAGTGATGGCACTGTCTGATGCGGTGACCATCTTCCGTGCGGGTCGCATGGTCGCCCACAAAGCGACCCGCGAAACTTCCGTGGAAGAACTGGCGGAACTGATGGTGGGTCGCTGCCTGCAAAACCCGAAAGAGCGCACCAGTTCAGTGGACCCAAACCATGTGCTGCTGAATTTTGAAAACCTCTCGGCCGCCATGGGCAATCATCGCATTGAAAACATCTCTTTGAAAGTTCACGCCCGCGAAGTCGTCGGCGTGGCCGGCGTTGAAGGCAACGGCCAGGACATTCTGATCCGCGCTTTACTGGATCAAAAATCTCTGAACAAGCATTCCCTGGAAGGTCAGGTCCTTTGCGAAGGAAAGCTTCAGGCCTTCCCCGAAGACCGTCTGCGCTTTGGTGTTCTGCCCTCCCGTCCCGTTTACGAAAACTTCCTGCTGGGCCAACAGCGCTCTGGCCTGTTCAATTCCGGCCTGCTGCTAAAAACCCGCGCTTTGATTGAGCGCACGCGCGAGATCATGAAGGAATACGATGTCCGTCCTCACGATGAACATCTGCCTTTTGAAAAGCTGTCCGGCGGAAACCAGCAAAAACTGGTCGTGGCCCGCGCCCTGACTCAAAAGCCGGATGTGATTATTGCCGCTCAACCCACCCGTGGCGTGGATATCGGGGCTATTGAATTTATTCACAATGAACTGCGCCGCTGCCGCGATGAAGGTGCGGGTGTGCTTTTGATCTCTTCCGAGCTGGATGAACTGATGGCCCTTTCTGATCGCATTGTTGTTCTTTACAAAGGTCATCTGGTGGCCGAATTCACCCGCTCCGCCTTCAATGAAATTTCCCTTGGGAAAGCCATGGGAGGTGGACATTGAAACGGGTCTTTGGTTTCTTCCTGGGATTGACGCTGGCTTTGCTGCTGACTTTGTTCGCGGGTGAAAACCCGTGGAATGTCTTTATGATTCTGGTGCGCAGTGCTTTTGGTTCCATGTACGATCTGGGCCTGACTCTTTCATACACCACGCCTTTGATTTTCTGTGGTCTTTCCGTGGCCATCGGCTTTCATGCCGGGCTTTTTAATATCGGCGCTGAAGGTCAGCTGACCATGGCGGTGGTGACCACTGCTGCCATTGGCGTGCTGTTCCCGCAGATCCCTTTCCCGCTGGCTCCAGTCATTGCCCTGTTCGCGGGTCTTGTGGCCGCCGGGCTGTGGGGCTGGATTGCGGGCTGGCTGCGCGCCGTGCGTGGCAGTCATGAAGTCATCATCACCATCATGATGAACTTTATCGCCGCAGGCCTTGCAAGCTGGTTCACCCTGAAGATCATTCCCAATCCAGAATCCCAGAATCCTGAAACGGCCCTGGTGGCACCTCAGTACATGTTTAAGGACTATGATCTGATTGCCCGCCTGTTCCCGGACACCCCGGCCAATGCCTCTTTGGGCTTTGCGATTGTGCTGGCTGTTTTGATGTGGATATTCCTCTGGAAAACCACATGGGGCTTTGAATTGCGGGCGGTGGGCTCTAATCCCGAAGCCGCTCACCGTGCGGGAATTTCAGAAAAGAAAGTGCGCATTCTGGCGATGACCTTGGCCGGAGTGATGGCAGGCTTTGTCGCGTTGTCTGAAGTTCTGGGCAGCGCCGGACAGTATCGTATTGGGTTTTCTCCGGACTATGGCTTTATCGGTATCGCGGTAGCTTTGCTGGCTAGCAACAACCCTTTGGGAATTATCGTGGCAGCCTTCCTGATGGGCGCGCTTCACAAAGGCGCTTCCGATCTGGATCTTGAAACGACCACGATCACCCGTGACTTCTCCCGCATCATCCAGGCACTGGTGATTTTGGGTGTGGTGGCACAAGGCTATTGGGAATGGATAAAAATCAAAAGGAGGAAAGGTTAGATGGAAACAATGACCTGGATTCTGGCTTTGACTTTGGCCACCCTGCGCTTGGCGACTCCGCTGGTGTTTGCCTCCATGGGTGGATTGATGAGTGAACGCTCGGGTGTCGTCAACGTGGCGCTGGAGGGTTTCATGCTGATCGGTGCCTTCGCGGGTGCGATTGCCGGTCAGTATTTTGCGTCGGCCTGGATGGGCTGGGGCTTTGCCTTATTGGCAGGTTTTGCTATCGGTGCTGTGTATGCGTTGTTTGTGATTGAACTCAAAGCTGATCAGATCATCACGGGCATGGCCGTGAATCTTTTTGTGATGGGCTTTATTCCGTTTGTGACGAAGATTCTTTACAGCTCCACCGGATCGACCCCGGCGCTACTGGTGGAAGACCGCTTTACCTTTGAGCCTTTATTAATGGCCGGTCTGCTGGTCGTCGCGATCAGCTTGTGGATGTTCCGCACCCGTTCTGGTCTGTGGGTTTTGTTTGCTGGTGAAAATCCGGAAGCACTGACTGCCAGTGGTGTCAGTGTTCGTAAAGTCCGCTGGTCGGCGGTGACTTTGAGTGGAGCCTTCGCCGCCATGGGTGGCGCAAGCCTTTCGTTGTTCCTGGCTTCGTCTTATTCCCCGATGATGACGGGCGGCCGTGGCTTCATGGCCCTGGCGGCACTGATCTTCGGTAAATGGAAGCCGGTTCCGGCCTTTGCGGCCTGCTTGTTGTTCGCCTTTGCTGATGCCGTGCAGATCCGTCTGCAGGGTGTGCAAATCGGCGGCGTGGAAATTCCAGTTCAGTTTGTTCAGATTTTACCTTACATCGTGACTGTCATTGCTCTTGCGGGCTTTATCGGCAAAAGCCGGGCTCCAAAGGCACTGGGTCACCAATAATTTAAGAGGTCTCTATGAGAAATATTCTGTTGGCATTGCTTCTTCTTGGATCTTCTCAGGCATTTGCCTGGGGTGGCCGTGGTCACGACACCATCTGCCGTGTTGCCACCTTCCTGGTGAAAGAACCGGGCCTGAAAGAATACATGCAACACAAACCCCAGATGATGGGACACCTGTGCAACATGCCGGACTTTTACTGGAAAAGCCTGGGTGGCGACGCTGCAAAGCTGGGTAACTCCACCCACTTCATCGACATCGAAGTTATTGGCCTGGATGTAAAAGATATCACAGTTGATTACAAACAACTGATGACTGACTTCACCGGCAAACCAAACAAATTCAAAAATGACGGTTCCACGATCAAGTCCATCCCCCAGGAATTCGGATCTTCTTGGTGGAGAGCCGACCAGTTCATGCGCCACATCGCCGGCCTGAAAGAGGACTTCGCGAAAGCCAAAGCTCCGACGAGCTTCAAAGAAGAACAGGACAACGAGCTTCCTTATAACAAGCTGGCCTATGATATGGTCGTGTCCATGGGTCTGATGGGTCACTTTGTTGGCGACAACTGCCAGCCATTCCACACCACGGCGGACTATGACGGTTATGCCGCCGGTCACGGTGGCATCCATGCTTACTTTGAAGATCAGGTTGTCGGCCAGTTCGATGGCGACCTAGATTATCTGGTGCTAAAAGCCGCACGCGGAATGAAAAATCCGGAATTCCTAAAACCGAAAACCGCCATTGAGAAAATGAAAGTGCTGAGCGTGATCTCCAACAAAGAGATTCCAAAGATCCTGAAAATGGATCCAGTCATCAAAAAGTCCACTCTGGTGAAAGAAAAAGGCATGGAACTTAAAACTGCAGCGGAACGTCAACCCGCGTCTGTGGCGTTTAAGAAAATGAAGCCGATGATCGTGACTGAAATGGCTCGTGGCGCGGTTTTGTTGGCCGCTTTGTGGGATGAAGCTTATGCTTCTGCCGGCAAACCAAAGATTGGCGCCTACAAGTCCTACAAGTACCCGTTCACGGTTGATTTCGTGGCTCCGGATTATATCGAAGTTCCGAAAGCCGAAGCCAAGAAGTAATTCAAAAAAATGTCCACTGCTTTTGCGGCGGTGGACATTTTCCTTTAATGTTTGTGGGCTTGAATCGCGTAGTCCACCATTCCCTGGAAGTCCACGATCACGACAGGCTCATCACCCACCACCCAGGCATCATGTCCTGGTGGAACCAAAGACACATCTCCGGGTTTACAGTCTATTTCCGTTCCATCATCCATCTTGATTCTGAGTATTCCTGAAACATGGTATTGAAAATGCGGAGCTTCGCAGCTGTCCGTTTGCGCGATCTCTTTCACTGATTTGGACCAGCGCCAGCCTGGCTGCAAGATCGCCCGTCCGACAACAGCTTCCCCGAAGCGAACCAGCTCCAGACGGCCATTGGGAAACTCACGAACCTCATCGGCAGAACTAAAATTCAGCGACTTAAGAGTTCCGCTGACCTTTGCAAAGACGGTCGAAGGATTCGGCTTCTGCGGCGAAGCGGAAGTTTGTTGTGTAGCCATAGTCACCTCCTAGCGCCCATTCTACAACCGTTGACCAACCCACTCAAACTGGCCTGCCGCCGGCCCTGCCGGACGCCACTGGCCTTCTTCCACGTTCTCGGACCGAATCTCGATTTTAAGATAGTCACCAGCGAAATCCGCCCCCAGCAGGAACCTATTGCAGATGGCCGCGGCACGTCCGGTGCTATCCGACTTATGGCATCCGCAGGAGTACAAATGAACACGCCACTTCTACATATATTAAAACTGACTCTGGTGAGCACCCTGGTTGCTCACCTGGGAATTCATGCCCTTTATCTGGCGCCCAACAATCCCGCGACACCTCAATATATGAGCTTCGTCGACAATTACATGGGAACTTTCTTCACTCAGAACTGGCACTTGTTTGCACCAGAACCGGCGACCTCCAGTCTGCAGCTATCCTATCGCTGCCACAGCCTTCAAGCGTGGAAGTTTCCCTTGAACGACATGCTTGAAGCCCACAAATCCCTGCCGGTGACAGCCACAGGAAAACAAACCTACGTTCTGCAACACCTGGCCCGCGAGATTTTTAACAGCAAGATTCTGAAAAAAACAGACGCGGCCATGGATGAACTGCACATCCTGCAAAGATATTTGCAAGACCAGTGCGGCGAACAAGCCGCAGCCGAAGTGCGCATTCAGCGTGTGTTCACTCAAGACTATTCCAAGCGCTTCACCAACATGGAAGTCCGCACTGAAACCTTCACCTTCGGCATCAAACAGGAGTCCTTCGCATGGAACTGATTCAGCAACTTAAGGAATTCTATCTAAAACTGCATCTGGAAGTGAAATCTCTGCAGGCTCTGCGCTTTGCCCGCCGTCTGGTGTATGCCTGGGCCTTTATCAACTACACCATCCTTGCAACAAAAGCCGCCTACTTCTATTCCAGCAGTGCTTACATTCCGGCCAAGGATTTCGACAGTCTGAATCTGTTGGAAAAATCCCTGAACCTTCTGCACTGGGGACCGTTCGCCGATGCTTATCCCGTTTTTCTGGCGTTGACTCTGGTCGCGACGTCGCTGGCATTCTTTGAAAAGGCGCCACGTGCCTCGGCGGCAGTGGTTTACTTCCTGATGATGAATCTGGACAACAAAGCCTATGTGACTTTGGACGGCGGCAACAATCTGATGCATCTGGTGACCTTTTATCTGATCTTCATCAACACAAAGAAAACACAATCCGCCTTTTCAATCACCCTGACGAACCTTGCTGCGCTGATGATCAAAATCCAGGTGACACTGGTCTACGCCACCGCAGGTCTTTTGAAGGTCATGGGACCTTTGTGGAACAAAGGGGTCGCCCTTTACTACACCATGGGGGTCAGCGAATACGGCAACCACGGAATCTTTAGCACCCTTTCCAACTATCCCCTGCTGCTGGCGGCGATGACGTTGGGAACTGTTCTGTTCCAAATCTCGCTGCCTTATCTGATCTGGCAGCGCACCTGGAGACCCTACATCGTATTGATGGGGACGGCCTTGCATCTTTCGATTTCTTTGGTGATGGGTCTGTTTATGTTCGGACTCGCCATGTGCGTAAGCTACTTCTTTTTCTATGAAGATGGCGAAAAGGGACTGTTTGGTTCCCTGCTGAAAAGGGTACGAGCATGAAAATCAAAAAAGTTCTAAGCCATACTTTCACCATACTGATCTATTCCTGGGTGGGCCTGCAGTTCTTTTCGTGCAGCCCCGACATCCAGAAAGTGAAAGAAAACGAATTAGCCACCCGCCTGCAGAGCACTTGGCAGGAGCTCAAGAAAGACAATCTGATTCACGGAAGCATTCTGATCCAAAAAGGCTCCGAGGTTCTATATGCCGACGGCGACCTGAACAAAGTTTTTCCCGTCGCCAGCATCTCGAAGTCCTTTGTGGGTTTGATTTACTTTCACAAGTCGCAGCGGGGTTTAAAACTCGACAGCCCGGTCTGCCACTGGCTGAAAAACTTCTGCACTGGAGACTTGCGCAAGATCACTCTGCAGCAGCTATTGGATCACAAATCCGGCTTTGGCCGGGATCTGAGCCTCATAAGCTTTTTAAAACGCTCCATGAGTGCTGACTGGAACTTGCAGGACATCGACACACTGGTTCTGGACGACGAAGACCTGAAATCGGCACCCGGAGAAAAGTTCGTATATTCCAACTTTGGGTATCTGGTTTTGTCCCGGGTTCTGGAAGTCATTGAGCAGAAAAACTTTTCCCAAATCCTGCAAGAGCATGTCCCTGACTCCACAACTGCAGCGATTCAAAAAGGGGACAGACTTCCGGCATATGCACTGGTCCCGGGAAGTTCAATTCAATGGGAGCTGAACAAGGAAAGTACTCTGTATAAATCCGCGGGTGCCGGAGGCATCAAGTCGTCAGCTCTGGATCTTATGCGGTGGCTAGGGCAGCAGCGGCAAACACTGCCGAAGTTGAACAAGGACAAGCACTATTCACTGGGATGGGTGCGCTCGGAAAACCAGTCTTATCAGGCTTACTGGCACAATGGGGCGACTCCGGGATTTTACTCGCTGGTCGCAGTGATACCGGAATCGGACCTGAAGATCGTGATTCTGACTGACAACTATAAATTTATAAAACACTGGTCCGACAGGGCCGAAGCATTTGAACAATACCTTTACTAAGGAGGAAAAAATGAAAAAGTTTATCACAGGGGCACTGGCGGGCTTGGTCCTTGTCTCTTCAACAGCGCACGCGCAACTGTGCAGTCCGGTCACCCGCCCCGCTGGCGGCTTTGTTCCACCCATCGTCGTGAAAGAGCGTCTGAAAGAACTCCGGCAGGAACTGGGCGACCGCAAGCTGGAAGAGATTTTGGGAAGACCTGTCCTAGTTTCACTGGACAAGTATTCTGAGATGGATCCGAAAGGAATTAACGCCAATGCCTTTGTGGCAGCCGCCGCAGCAGGCGCCGCCGCTTCCGTTGTCGAGTATGTTTGGGATCGCTATGTTGGTAACGGCCCGAAAGACCGTTATATTCAGGAAGAATACTTTGATATTCGTCCCGGCACGGTGCCCGTGCTGCCCGCCGATCCACCCAAAGTGGGCGGACGCGATATCGGTCCCGTAGCCCTGACACCGGCTGCAGTGGGAACTGCCGTCGCTGGAACGGTGGCTTACAAAGCGGCTGAATACAGCATGCGAAAAGTCTTTGGCGATCCGAATAAGGATGTCCGTCAGTATGATGAAAGAGACTTTGATATTCAAAGAAACTACCAGAACTAAGCTCCCCGAAAAGCCCGCCAAAAGCGGGCTTTTCTTATTGTCTCATTCTGAAACTGACCTCGGGGCCTGTATGCCGTTACAAGGCCCCTGTCATATCCTTAGACGCCCAGTTCTTCCAGGCTCTTTTTGACCGGGGCATAAAGCTCGCACTCTTCAAAGTTGGAGAAAAACTTTTATTAAGGAGAGAGAGCATGAAAAAGAAGATTGTATTGGCGATGGCTATCATTATGGTTCTGGGTTCTGTTAAAGCGATGGCGGAAGAATACGAACAGGATGAAATCTACCGCGAAATCCAGTTGGGAAAAATTGACGCAACAGAAGCTGCCAACGGCTGCGAAGAATGCGCTCTGAATACTGATGGAAAGCTTGATGCCGTGGAATTCGACAATCTGAATCAGCTCACTAAAACCTACGCGGCAGAAGAAGACATCAAAGAACGACAGCTCATCAGCGAAGTCACCGTAAAGATCTCCAAAATCGAAAGATTGAAAGATGCAAGTCAGTCACAACTGAACAAAGAAGTGCAGAAAACAGTCACCGAAGCCAAAAAGCTGCGCGACATGAACAAACACAACTCCAGAATGTTGCAGAAACTTTCCGGCGATCTGGATGAAAGATGGCATTCTTTGAACGAAATGGATGAAAGAAACCAGATTCAGGGTCTGCGTGTTCACCCCGAGCTAAGATACTAATAGCGAAACAAAAGAATCATTTAATGCACAGAAGCCCCGGAAAAACCCCGGGGCTTTTTTTTTAGCGGGCGGTGATCGTGCTTCCTGCCGAGGCCGCCATAATGCAGCCGATGGCCACCCACTGGGATGGCATCAGGGATTCACTTAAGAACAAGATGCCGATCAACGTTGCAAAAGCGGGTTCTAAGCTCATCAGAATTCCAAAAGTCTTTGCCGGCATGTTTTGCATGGCTTTCATTTCAAGTGAGTACGGCAGTGCGCTTGAAAGAATCGCAATCAAAAAACCCATCATCCAAAGCGAAGGATCCACCACTTGTTCAAAGTTCGTGTAGAGGCCCACCGGGAAAGCCACAGCCGCAGCAAAACACATTCCGACGGCAGAAGTGGCTGAAGAGGAGTTTTCTTTCCCCGTCGCCTTGCCAAACACGATGTAAAGTGCCCAAAAGAAGCCCGCGCCCAATGCCAACAATACGCCGACCATATCCAATGCCTGACTGACTTCAGACAAAGGCAGAATCAGGTATATTCCCAACCCGGCAAGCACCGCCCACACCAGATCCAAAACTCGTTTGGAGGAAAGCAACGCCACGGTTAAAGGCCCGGTGAACTCCAAGGCCACCGCGATTCCCAGGGGAATGCGCTCAAGAGCGAAATAGAACAGCAGATTCATCAGCCCCAGCGAAATACCATAGGCGGCAATTCGCCGAAGACCGGAGGCTGTGAATTTTTCCCGCCACGGGCGCATCACCAGAACCAATATCAGCGCGGAAATGAACACCCTCAGGGCCGTTGTGCCCGCCGGGCCCGCCACCGGGAAAAGACCTTTAGCAACCGAGGCGCCAAACTGAATGGAAAGCATGGCGATCAAAATGAGATAGATGGATTTATACAGCGGTTGCACTCGGGTACTCTCCGTCACTTTTCTAACAGGCGCGCGCGCTCTTGGGCCGAAAGTGTCAGGCCGGTCTCACACTGAGAATCGCACGTGCTAAGTGCCTGACAGCAGGTCGAAGGATTCTCATCTTTAAACACCCACCATGGCACGATCATAGCAATAGGTGTATGTATACCGCTTGTTACAAAGGAGTTCAAAATGACATTCACTAAAATCATCACAGCAGCAATCATCACAATGTCAGCGACAGCTTCTTTCGGTGCTACCAAATGTACAGACAAAGCAAACATGGGCCGCCACGCTCACACCGCTTCCCAGTCTAAATTTTCTCCGACTGTGAAAGTTGTTAAGACTGCTACAAACTCTGGCATCCAGTAATTAGCTGATTTAATTTAAGTTCCCCCAAACCCAAGCCTTCCCCCCAGGGCTTGGGTTTTCCCTTTTTTGGGCCCCTTAAAAACAAAAAACCCACTCTTTTCGGAGTGGGGCTCTTATTAGATTTTCAGCAAATATCCGGTCCCGTGAATCGAGGACAGTCGCCCTTTCAGTTCGGGCACCTTGCGCTTTAAATTGTACAGATGAGTGTCCAGAGAGTTCTTCACAATGTGACGCCCGCCCCAGATGTTTTCTTCAAGCTCGATACGCGTGACCAATTGATTCTTTTTATCCATCAGAATTCTGAGGATCATGTATTCCACTTTGGTGAGGGAATGACTGTTGCCAGACACATAGATACTGCGGTTCTTGTCGTCCAACGAAATGTGAGCTTCATACCAACCAATGGCAGCAAGACGATTTTGAAGGTCTGATTCATTGATCGGCTTTTCAAGAAAACCACTGACACCACTGTTCACTGCACGAATGGCCATCTCTTTGTCGGCATTTCCCGAAACAATCATGATAAAGGCGCGCGGACTGCGCTCGCGAATCGCGGGAATCAATTCAAAACAAGTGTGTTCATCCAAAGTGTGATCCAGGAAAAACAGATCCCACGACTGATCATGAATCAATCTCATCGCTTCCGCAAAGGTGGAAGCACACTCAATCTTTCCCAAATGACTGAATTTAGCCTGAAAAAGCAGGGCGAAATCCTTGTTGTCATCAACAAGAAGTATCTTTTTCTCCATGGCTCCTTCCAACGTTCAATATTACCACTAAAGAAATCTGTTCTACGCTTTAATGTTAAAGCTATGTCAAAAAGTAAACTAACATCAACTTAGTCAGCAGACATTATAAGAGTTTACATCACTCATCTATTTGAGTTTTTCTTGAGTTTTTCAGAATACAGAACAGAAAGATATCGGCCGAACGGGCTATGGGAGCGAAAAAGACGGAAACTTCGATTCCCCAAAAACAAAAAGCCCAGGGGTTACCTGGGCTTTGAGTTCTTAAACTTTAAGACTAGGTCTTAGAAAGTGTAAGTGTAAGCAACTTGAGAGAACAAGTTGTTGGCGTTGATAACACCAGTAGTGGAACCCGCGAAGGAAGCATCAATAACGGATTTACCGAATTTGATACCCGCGCCAGCAGCCATTCTAGTGGAATCTTCGTCAGTTTTGTTGCCAGTTGCATCGTCTTTAGTTTCGTTCAAGATCACGTTTTGAGCAACGGATGCACGAAGAACCAACCAAGAAGCCGCATTGTGCTCTACGCCCATGTAAACTGGAAGCAACAGGGACTCAGAGTCGTCTTTTACTTTAGTAGAAGCTACTTCTACACCGTAGAAGAAGTTGCCTTCTTCAGACTTAGCAAGAGTATTAACCATACCCACTTTGTAAGAAGTAGTTTCAACTTCAATTGGAGTACCGTTTAGGTCTGCTTCAACTTTAGACATTTTTACGTTACCGTAAACTTCCATTTCTGGAGACATGTGGTAACCAACAGTTACGTTAGTCAAACCTTTAGACTCAACTTCAGCTGTAACAGTACCGTTGTCCAATTCAGATTTACCTGTGAAACCTTGAACCAATTCGAAGTCCCAAGTTCCGTTGGAAGCCGCAACTGCAACACCAGCAGAAGTAGCTTTAGTTCCTACAGTTGGATCTTCGTTTTTACCGTTAGAGTATTTCGCAGTCACACCCCAAGTCCATTCGCCCATTTTGGAAGCGTAGAACAAGTTCAAACCGTTTTGTTCGAACATAAGATCAGCGAAAGCTGGATTGGCATCACGAACAGTCTGAACTGCTTCAGAGAAGTCAGCAGAACGACGACCGAAGTAAGCACCGAATGCAGAGTCGTCACCGTGACGTTTTACGAAACCACCTTCAGCGTGTGGATTTGCATCACCAGTGTTACCCCATTCGATAGTCGCTTGTTCAGAAAGCGCCATGAATTGGTAAGGTCTGTCGAACGCAGTTTGGAAATCCAAAACGTGACGTGAGTTAGCCAAAGCCTCTACACGTGCTTTAGAAGCCATTGCTGCTGGAGCTGCTGCCATAGTCAAAGCTGCTACTACCAAAATCTTTTTCATTGTTGCATCCTTTCGTTTCGTTGCAATCTTATGAACTTTTAAATCCATTAAAAGCTTTAATCGTTTACACAAAAAATGCTAATGAGGACCAGGTCCAAGATCAACAACAAAAATTTTCGATACGTTTTCAACCCACCTAAAAAGTCGAAAGACGCATCAGGACTGTGACTTCAACTCCACAGGACTTTGTTACCGAACCCCAGTGCCTAAAAATCCTGTTTTATAAAGTTTTTATTCCAGTGAAACTCGCGCCAGTAGCGGCTTTCGCTCAAAAAGTAAAACTGCGAATTTTTCCTCGCGAAAGATGCATAGTTGTGAATTGTCTGCTGTTTATTGGTCCAAAATAAAAAATGAAAACGACAATTGACGCAAAAGCTCCATTTGGGTGTCAAACGCTGGATGAAGGTCTAGGTTTACAAATATTTTACGTTACACAACCAGACCTCGGTCATAAGATTTTTCGCAAACCTAACCAAATTTTGAACTTATATATAAGGAGTTCATGTGAAAATCCCAATGCTACTTTCCACTTTGCTGGTGCTTGGCAGTTTCAACGCACACGCCGCAGAAATCTCTGGCCTGACAGTGACCGGAGAGGTCGCTTTCGATTACAGCTTCCTATCCACTAAAGACACAGCCATGCAAAATACAGATGGCGTTACAAATGAGGCGTACCGCCTGCGCAACGCACAGGTGCTGATCAGTAAGGAAACCGAACAGGTGTATTTCGTGACCCGCCTGAACTATGCGCCGACGGCTTATCAATCTTCACTTACAGACAATAAAACAGCGAACTTTGGTATGCTGGACCAGGCAGAAATCTTCTACAAAGCCATGCCCAATCTTTATATTGGTTTCGGTCGCTTCCTGACCACCATGGGATATGAATCATTGATGAAGTATGAAAACGCTTTCTACAGCACAACGATCGCTTACCAAAGCATCGTGCCTGGCTACGGTGAAGGTCTGCGTGCAAAGTACGTTGCCGGCGACTGGCTGACAGCCACTTTGTCCACTTATAACCAAGCCGCCTACGGCGCCTTCGGTGAAGACTATGCTCCAACCAAAACAACAGAACTGTCTGCAACAGGAAAGGGCGCAGGTCTGACCTGGTTTGCGGGTTACTATCTGGGCACCGATGATCCTGCAGGCGTAAAGACTGAAAGATCCTCTTCCAGTGTGTGGGCCTCTTATCAGATCACTGAAAACTTCCTGGCAGCCTTGATCTATGATTCATTGACGACGAAACCAGATGGCGACCGTTTGCACTGGTCTGACGCCACAACGGTTCTACTGACTTATGGTCTAGGTCGCAACAACCTGGGTCTGCGCTATGAAATGGTCCGTGGCGCCAATGAGATCGGCTACGGAGCGGCTGACACTGTGAACTCTATCAGTGTGTCAGACAAATTCGTCCTGAATGACAACTTCAATCTGTATGTGGAGTACCGTCAGGACATGTCCAACGAAGATGCCTTCGTGGATGGTGATGGCGCCGCCACCGACAAGGCCAGCGTTGTGACCCTGGGCGCACTGGCGCACTTCTAGTATCCGCACTTTTCGACGGGGACTTCAGCTCCCCGTCTTAATCTAAGCTACCGAAAGCACTCACAATAGTCCGCAGTTGCATTTTCCCGGCAATTCCGCTATCTTAAAGCCACATCTCTTAGAAAAGATTCCTCTGAGAATCTTGATCCAATCTCTAAGTTCCATTCACTGTTCGATCACAAGTCAGCAAAAAAGATTCTACTTTAAGCCTGCGCAACTTGTGCTAATCTCAAATAAAAGGAAATACAGCCTGTAATGCAAAAGAAAAAAATCCTCACTGGCACCATCAAAAGACATCCCGACGGATTTGGATTTTTCATCCCTGACGACAAAGAACACCCCGACGTCTATATCCCCCGCCACTCCATGGAAGGCATCATGACCAATGATAAGGTCGCCGTGGAAGTCACCCCCGAAAAAGGGGGCGAAAGATTCCGTGGCGAACTTGATCATGTTCTAAGTCGTGGAACCAAAACCGTCGTCGGTCGCTTCTTCAAAATGAACGAACGCACCGGTCTTATCCGCGACGAAGGCAAAGGCTGGGGTCAGGATCTGAAAATCAAGATCGAAGACTCCATGCAAGCCAAGGACAAGGAACTGGTTGCTGCCGAGATCACCAGCTATCCCGACGACGGCAAACCGTTCACCGGCAAAGTCATCGAAATCATCGGTGACGCCATGGATCCCCTGACTGACCTGAAACGTGTGATTCGCGCCAATCATATCCCTCTGGAGTTTTCAAAAGCCACCTTGGAAGAGGCCGAACACTTCAGCGAAGTCCCTGATGAAAAAGACTTCAAAGGCCGCCGCGATCTGCGCGACAAAGCCCTGATCACCATTGACGGCGCCACTGCCAAAGACTTTGACGATGCCGTCTATGTGGAAACCCTGAATGAGGGCTTCCTGCTTTATGTGGCCATCGCCGATGTCAGCCACTACGTCAAAATCGGCACCGCCATCGACAAAGACGCCTATGAACGCGGAACCTCGGTGTACATGCCGAACTTTGTGGTGCCGATGCTGCCTGAAGTTCTGAGTAACGGCCTTTGCTCCCTGAATCCACACGTGCCACGCCTGTGCCTGGTGGCTGAGATGCTGTTTGATTTCACCGGTGAGCTGGTCAAATCCGACTTCTATGAAGCCGTGATGGAAAGCAAAGCGCGCGTCACCTATGGTGAAGCCCAGGAAATCATTGACGGGAACGAAGTTGAAAAACACAAACACGTCAAAGACCACATCCTGCGTCTTTCCGACCTTGCGAAGATCCTTATGGCGAAACGCTTCAAAGAAGGATCTCTGGATCTGGAAATCCCCGAAACCGAACTGGTTATCGACGGCGCCGGAGTTCCTGTGGACATTCAGCGCTCTGAGCGCCTGTTTGCCCACCGCCTGATTGAGGAAATGATGCTGGCGGCGAACGTCGCCGTAGCCAAGTTCCTGTCCAGCCGCGAAATTCCAGCCTTGTACCGCATTCACGAACCGCCGAATGAAATGGCGATTCGTACTTTGGAAAAATACCTGGCAAATTTCGGTGGTAAAACCAAACTGGGCAGCGGCAAACTGCAAAAGCGCCTGACCAAGGCGCTGGAAGAATTTGAAGGTCGCCCGGAAGCCCAGATCCTGAATATCCTGACGTTGCGATCCATGAGTCAGGCGAAATACAACATGAATAACGTCGGCCATTTTGGTTTGGGTTTTGAGTTTTACACTCACTTCACATCCCCGATCCGCCGTTATCCTGATCTGATCGTGCATCGCCTGCTTAAGACTCAAGTGATGCCCAATTCCCGCTATCGCCTGATGAGCGAAGATGATCTGGCCACAGCTGGAACCATTCTTTCCGCCGCAGAACAACGCTCCACCAAGGCGGAACGCCAGGTTCAGTCCATCAAAAAAGCCCGCTTCATGCAGAAATTCATTGGCCAGGAATTCGATGGAATGATCAGTTCAGTGGCGAAATTCGGCGTGTTTGTGCTGCTTCGTGAATACGACATTGACGGTCTGGTACGCCTGGATGATCTGGGTGGGGACCGCTTTGAATTTGACGAAGAAAACCTGCGCCTGGTGGCGAAACGTTCCGGTTTTGCCTATTCCATCGGGGACAGCATCCGAATTCAAGTCGTGGCTGCCGATCCGGAGCAGGGGCAGATCAACTTTGCTCTGGCAGGCCTTGAAAAAGAAGAACACGACGACGCCAGAACCCCGGCAGAAAGATCCGCATCCGCGGTTCTAAAACGTCTGCATGGTGATAAGCGACCTAAAGATCACATCAGTCACGGCAAGAAAAAACATCAGGACCGTGAGTTTGAACGCGGCGAAAAGCGTGCTGACAAAAAAGCTGGCAACAAGGACTTCGGCAAAAAGAAAGAGTTCGGGAAAAAGAACTTCCGCGAGGAAGGCCCGGATCGTTTCAAGCAGAAGCCTGGAAAGTCCAAGTTCTTTGGCGACGTTCGCAAAGATGCCCCGGAAGGCAGCTCAGAGAAGCTGCGCAAGGTGGAAAAGCAGTACAATCTGAAGCCACGCCAGCTGGACAACGAGGAAAAGCGGGGTCCAGACAAGTCCCTGCTCGAAATGATCCTTGGTCCAGAGAGATACCGTGAGCAAGTCAACGGAGACGCTGCAGACAAACCAAAGCTCAGTAAAAAATTGATGTTTGCCGAACAGTCTAAACTCCGGGATAATGACGACAATTCGGAGAAGAATAGTGACAGCCTTAAACACCGGACGCCAGATCGGAAAGACTCTAAAAAACGCGGCAAGACTGAGAACGATCGTGGGGGTGTTCGCAAAGCACGGGTTTCACCAGGTCGCGGAAAAGGTAAAGCTCGGTAAATTCATCATCCAGCGTTTGAACGCGAGCTCTGACGTCGAACAACTTTCGACGCCAGAGCGGATGAGAATGAGCTTTGAGGAACTGGGTCCCACGTTCGTAAAACTGGGACAACTGCTTGCCACCCGTCCGGATCTGGTTCCGGATGAATATGTCACTGAATTTGAAAAGCTGCATGACCGTGTGCAGCCCCTGTCCTTCGAAACGGTTGAAACCGTTCTGCGCGAGGAGTTCGGGAACTCCCTTTACCAAAAATTTGAATCCATTGAACAAGAACCCCTGGGCTCTGCCAGCATTGCCCAGGTTCACCGCGCGCGCCTCAGTACCGGCGAAAGCGTCGTCATCAAGGTTCAGCGGCCGGGAATCATTCAGACCATCAATGATGACCTGAATGTGCTTTATCTGCTGGCTGAACTGCTGGTCACTTATATCCCCGAAACCCGCACCTATAATCCCGTGGGCATCGTGGATGAGTACTTCCGCACCCTGGAACTTGAAACAAACTTTGTTGTTGAAGCCAACAATATCCGCCGCTTCCAGGAAAACTTCTCAGAAGATGAGAATGTCAAAATCCCCAAAGTCTATCTGGATCTGACGACAGAAAGGGTTCTGGTTATGGAAGCCCTGCCGGGCGTTCCGCTGAGCCAGGAAGCTTCTTTACAGCAACCGGGCATCGATCCCGAGGAGGTCATTCGCAGGGGGCTCAAAGCCTATCTGAAGATGGTCTTTCAAGACGGTCTTTTTCACGGGGACCTGCATGCCGGAAACTTCTTTGTCCTTCCTGAAAACAGAATCGGTTTGATTGATTTTGGTGTTGTGGGACGCCTGAACACACGCACGCAAGCCTCGATTGCCAATATGCTTTTGGCGCTGTCACGTGAAGACTATGAACGCCTGGCCTATGAATACGTCGATCTGGCGCCGTTCACGGACCGGGTGAATATTGATATTTTCGCCAAGGACCTGCGCGAACTGATTGCACCGTATTTTGGGCTGACACTGAAAAATGTGAACCTGGGAAAAGTGCTGATGCGCTCTTCCGGTATCGCCGCCCGCCACCATATTCAGGTGCCGACGGATCTGATGCTGTTCTTTAAATCGATTGTTTCCATCGAAGGCATGGGCCGCAAGATCCACAAGGACTTTGATTTTCTGCAGTACTCTTTGGAGTTTGCCGGCGATCTGGCCAAGACTCACTTCGGGCCTGAAAGAATCCTGAACGACATGTCGCAAATGGCGCGGGAATCAAAAACCTTCCTGAACGCCCTGCCTCGCCAGCTGAACTTCTTCCTGCGCAAGGTGAATAGTCCGGACCATGCTTTTAAATTGAATGTCACGGAAATCAAGGAACTGAAACGCTCGGTGGAAAGCTCTTCCAATTTGCTTTTCCTGGGTGTGATTATCGCCGCTTTGATTATGAGCGCGTCTTTCGTATACGTTCACGAAACGGTCAGCCACATTGCCGGAATGCCGACGATCAGCTTTATCGGCTATATCATCGCAGGCTTCCTGGGCATGTTTGCGTTTCTCAATTACATTAGAAAACCCTGATACGGAGATAAGATGCAACAGTTGTACTATGAACTCAGTGTCCTGGCCAAAGCAGTCAACTTTAAGAATCTTTCTGCTGCCGCCCTGCACGTGGGACTGAGCCAGCCCCAGCTTTCCCGTATCATCGCCAAGATCGAGGACGAACTGAAAATCGTCCTGCTGGATCGCTCGGCGAAAAGAAAGTCCGGATGGACCGCCGTGGCCTTCCAGCTTTCCGAAATCTTTGAAAAATCCATCCGTCGTCTTGAAACCGAACTTCAGGGTATCAGCAACAACCAGATGGTGGGTGAACTGCACATCGGCACCCTGGAAGGGCTTTCCGATTTTGCCCTGAACACGTCCCGTCTTTGTTTTGAAGAGGTCGGCGTTAAAAAGATCACCCTGGATATCTTTGACCTGAATGAACTGGAAGCCAATTTCCTGTCCGGAAATCTGGATCTGATCTTCACCTCCAAACAACCGGGCCGCCAGAAATTCAAATATCTGATGGAGCTGGGCTTCCAGAAACTGGAGCACATTGAATCCTCTAAGAAGTTCAATGTTCTTTCCACATTCGAATACGGTCGCGCCAACAAGAAGGAACTGGAACACTTCCCTCACGTTTTTGTATCCAACTCTCTGTCCATCCGTCGCTCCTGGTTTGATAAACATGGCGGCACCGGACATCTTCCCACCGAAGCCAAACGCGGTCGCGCCAAAGACTCCGAACCCGTGATGATGATCGGCTCCGAACTGCTCAATCCCATGCTCTGGGAAAACATCATTTCCGCGATCGAGGAATAGTCCCCGCCCCCCCCCACTGTAACGGACCGGTGACGCCATAAAACGTCACCACTGTTGAAATTATTCACACAGGGTGCTGTGGGGGCCTCGTATTGAGACACTGGGCTCTGGCACCCCCCTTGCTCCTAAGGCTTCCGGATTCTTTTAACGGAGGACTTATGGAATTCCTATTGTCACTTGGTCGCGCTTTCACTTCTTCTGACGCTTTCTGGATGTGGGCTATTTTGGCTGCTCAGGTAGTGTCCGTGGCGATTATCGCCGAACGTTCTATCGCTCTTTTTGTGAACCGCAAGGTGAACCAAAAAGATCTTTCCAAAACTATCGCTGAAGACATTAAAAGCGGTAACTTGGACAAGGCTCTGCGCAGATCCCTGCAAATGAGCGCCAAAGAGCCATTGGGAGTTGTTGCTTCCGCTGGTATCCAGGCGGCTATTGATATGGGCGGCAAAGAGGAAATCCAGTTAAAGATGGACGAAGTCCTGCTTGAAGAAAACTCCCGCATTGAAAAACGCATCGGCTTCCTGGCGATGTTTGCCAACGTGGCCACTCTGGTGGGTCTGTTGGGTACTATCACCGGTCTGATTCATTCTTTCGCCGGTATTGCCAATGCCAACCCGGTTGAAAAAGCGGCGATTCTTTCCAATGGTATTTCTTTGGCGATGAATACAACCGCTTACGGACTGATTGTCGCCGTGCCTGCTCTGATCATGTATGCAGTTTTGCAGAATCGTGCGACCAAACTGTCAGAAGATCTTAATAAAGCGTCTTTGAATTTGTTCATCCAACTGGGCTTCCACTACGCTCCGGTTTCTGACAAGAAAGAAAGAACTCTTGTATGAGCAGCAATAAAGAGTTGAACTTCGAAATCAACATCCTGCCCATTCTGGACATCCTGTCAGTCATGATTTGCTTCTTGCTTCTGACTGCGGTGTGGATCCAGATCGGGACACTGGATACCAAGCAGGCTATTGGAGACAACTCCACAGCCGGCGCCAAGAATCCCCCTTCACTTTGGGTGACGATGGCTGCTGACGGTGGCGTTCAGCTCTCTTTGCGTGATCTTCCCCAGGCCAAGGTTCTTGAGTCCCGCATTACCAAATCCACCAAGGGTGTGAACTGGGAAGCGCTGGAAGGAAAGCTGAAGGCTCTGCGAGATCAGTATCCGGATCTTAAAACAAGTGTTGTGCGCCCGGAAGCGAACACGTCCTACGGTGATGTGATTCGCGTGATGGACCGCCTGAAACAAAGTGCCTTTGAAGGCGTGGGCTTGTCCCCGCTGGGGTAGGAACTATGAGAAAATCATTATTGGAAAATGCGGCATCCCCTAAACGTTCACCAATGACTGAGTCGCTGACTTTGAGCAGTGGTGGCAAAAAGAAAGGCTTGTTCCGTCGTGAGCTGGCTCTGGCTTTGCCACTAACGTCCTTAATCGATGCGTTTTCGATCATCGTGATCTATCTGTTGATCGGGACTCAAAACAGCGGGATGGAAACACAGATTCCAAATAAAATGACTCTGCCTTCGGCCAATCACAGCCAGGGTGTGGAAAAGATCACCCCGATTCTGCGCATCGAAAAAGGGAGCTACTTCCTTGATGACAAGCGTGTGGCCGCCAACGACCTGACAAACAAGTTGGCGGAACTGAAAAAGAACACCGAGGAAAAAGAACTTGAGCTGATGGTTCAAGCAGACACGGAAATGAGATACGCCGACCTGGATCCTCTGCTAAAAGCCGGATCCCTGGCCGGTATCGAAAAACTAAAATTCGCTGTGGTGCCGGGCAAATGAAAAATCTAAGACGAATCACTCTGATCAGTATCGTAGTCCTTGGTGCTCTGAATGGTCGTCTTGCCCTTGCTGACAAGATGAACGCCGGAACGCAGGACCTGGTTATCCAGAAAATGGAGCGGGTCCTATCTGCCATTGGCAAAGAAGATCCATCCTGGGTTCCGACCCAGCAGCGCCTGGCCGATTTGCTGGCTGAACGTGCGCGTGACCGCTTCATGCTGGAAGTCGAAGCCAATTGTGACGGCTGCAAAGGATCGAAAGCCGACCGTCAGAAGGCCATTGGTATCTATGAGGAACTGCTTCGTCAGGTCAGCCTGAACGAACATGGTCCTATCCTGTTCCAACTGGCTCATTTGTACGAAATGGCCGGCCAGAACGACAACGCGATTCGTCTGTTTGAACAAATCATCAAGGAAGCCAAAGCCAAGAAAATCAATCCGGCGATTGTTTCCCGGTCCCACGCCTCTTTGGGCGACCTGTTGTTCCAAAAGAACAAATTCAAAGATGCCCGTTATCACTATGTGATCGCTCTTAAAGACGACAAACTGGAAAACCGCGCCCTGGTGACTTACAACATGGCTTGGTGTGATTTCAACGAGGACAAACTTTCCTCTGCAATCACAATCCTGGAAACGCTTCTTAAAAACAAACACCTGATCACCCGCGACACGGAAGAAGGCTCCAAATACGACCCGGTTTTCCATGCCGATATCATGCGTGATCTGGCGACTTTCTATTCCCGCAAAGACATCAACGACAAAGAAATTGCCCAGTTTGAATCCCTGGCTCCAGCACAGAACCGCAAAGAGTTGCTGTATCACTTTGCCAGTGAAGCGGACCGTCTGGGACAAAAGCAGGCCGCCCATAAAATCCTGAACCGCTATCTTGAACAGCCGGATCTGACCAAGTCAGAGCGCCTGTCAGCGTTTGTGCGCATGGCACAAGTGAACTATGACCGTGGTCAGACCACGCAGTCGACGCAGGACTTTGCCAAAGCGGCGGCAGCCTTCAAAAACACTGATTGTGATGATGAATCCAAGTGTGAAGAGCTGCAGAAAACAATGAAGCGTTATGTAACAGAGCTTCACCGTCTGAAAAAGCTGAATCCGGACCAGGATCTGCTGAACGCTTACGTTATCTATAACAAGACTTTCCCGACAGACATCGAGATGGCGAACCGCGGTTCCCAGATCGCAATGGATATGAAGAAGTATCCACTGGCAATCCAGATCTATCGCAGCATCAGCGAAAGCCGCAAGTTCTCTGCCAAAGAACGCGAAGAGGCTTTGAACAATGAAGTTTCCGCAGCGGAAAAGTCCCAAGACCTGAATTTGCGCCGTGAAGCCTATGTTCACTATTTGAAATATTCCGACAACGATGCAAAATCCTTCGAAGTTCGTTACCAGCTGGCTTATCTGAGCTATCAGCAAAAGCAACTGAAAGAGGCCGCGGTCGCCTTCAACGACCTGGCCGAAGACAAAAAAGGTTCTGCTGATCTTCGCAAGAAAGCCGCGGACCTTTCTTTGGATGCGGCCGCTCAACTAAAGGACGAAGAGTCACTGCAAAAATGGGCTTGGGACTATGCGAAGCTTTTCCCTGCGCACCGTGCAGAGTTTGAAACTCTGGCACGCAAAGCTCTTATGAATGAGGTCGCGGCGGTGGCCAACAATCCAAAATCGTCTTCTTCAGACATGAAAAAAGCCCTGAAGAAGGTGATGAGCACTGACGTGGCGACAGCAAAACCTGCTGAAAAAGTTCTGTTCTACACCAACGCCAGCGTTCTGGCTCAGAAGACCGGCGAAGATGGAATCTATGTTCAGTCCATCCTGGCTTTGATTGCCATGAACGAAGTTTCTGATTCCAGAAAAGATGAACTGCGCGAACAGCTGGCAGCTCACTACGAAAAACATCTGGATTTCAAAAATGCTTACCGCATGGCTTCTCAGGTGCGCAGCTCGAAAGTGTCAGAAAAAGACCGCGAGTTCCGTCTGGGCACATTGGCGGATCTGGCTGAAATGAATCCAGAAAAACACTATAAGGCAGCATTGAAGGCCGGCCTTAAAGGTGAGCGTTCTTTGATCATGAGATCCCGTCTGGTTCTGCTTTCATCCAACCCGGTGAAAGAGCTGAAAGCTCAGGCGCCAGAGTTGAAACAAAAACCGGATCTGCTGAATGAAACTGCTTTGCTGGTTTACGCCCGCACCATGGACAAATCCGGTTTGAAATCCGTATTTGAAATGAAAGAACTTCGTCGCAAGTCCGCGGCGCAGTTCTTCCAAAAACAGGACTTCTACAACAAGGTGGCTAACTTCCATCCGAAGATTGCCTCCCACCAGTTGAATGGCAAGAACGATCGCACTGTTCAGAAATCCATTCAAGAGCGCATGAGCCTGACAGCAAAAGCAGATGGCTTGCTGAAGGAATCTTTGGCACTGAAAGACATCACGGCTCAGCTGATTGTGTTGAACATCGTGGCGTCTGAAAATGAACGTCTGGTGAAAGACCTGGCTTCTTTGCCGATGCCAAAAGGTTTGAGCCCGGCAGAACAGCGTCAGTATGTGGACCTGCTGAAGGGCCGTTCCAAGCCGTACCTGCTGAAAGCCCGCACGGCAAAGCAGAAGATGGATGAACTGTGGGCACAGTCCCCGGCTTTGGGTCAACTGGCTGCTGAATACAAAATGGCGCGTCCTGAAATCCAGAAGCTGCTTCTGCGTGAAATGCAGATTCTGGAAGAGCTTCCAGGCCGTGGCCGTATGAAGTCCGCCGTATCGGATGCTTTGGATTCGTCATCCTTCTCCAGCCGTGACCTGGTTTCTGCACGTAAATCCGTGTCTGAAAACCCGTCCAATGTGCGTGACCTGGAAAACCTGAAATACCTAGAGACAAAAATGGGCCACCCCCTGATGCCGTCCTACCTGGAAGCCCGTTTAAATCAAATTCAGAAAGGAAAGAGCCTATGAAATCCCTGATTGTTGTGGCCCCCCTTTTGCTTAGTCTACTAGCGGTACCTTCCCTGGCGTCTCAAAAAGCAACAGGGACGAATAAGGTGAAAAAAGAGCAAAGCCACAGGCCCAAACTCGGCACCTCGTTCAAATTTGATGGCAGTGCGCTGAGAGGTAAGTACCAGAGCTCACTGAATACGAAAGCCACCGTAGAGAACGACAAGCTTCTTGAAGATCTCCTGGGTGGCCGAAACCGGTTCGATGACAAAATCGACCAAGACGAGAAAAGAAACTAGGACGTAAATATGAGTACTGCAAAGTTGTTAATTCTCGAAAACAGGTTAGGACAAAAAGTCCGCACCTTTGCTGTGGACTCCGAATCTCTGAACATCGTTTACCTGAAAAACAGCCGTCGCATTGAGGCTGTTTCCAACCTGCAGGCCCTTGATTCCAACGACATTGAATACCGTCTATTGCAGACCGTGGATCTTACCCAGATGGGTGACCAGGGTGTGGCACTGGAAGGCCTGGGGCGTCTGCGCTTGGCGGATGCTTCTGCTCAAAACAGCCCGACTTATCAGCTGGCGGATGAAAAGGACGATGAACAACTTAAGGTCATGCTCAAAAAGACCTCGCTGGCTCATCTGGCCGCGGTGCTGAGCCTGATGATGGGCGCCTGGATCTGGGCGTCCTACTTCACTAAAACTGAAGAACCCATGCTGGTGACCATCGAACTTCCTCAGGAAAAACCTGTTCAGAAAGCGGAACCACGCCAGCACGTTCAGGTGTCCCAAAAGAAGATCAAACAAACCAACAAAGTCTATCGCCCGAAAGCTCAGGCGAAACTGAAAACAAAACCTTACAAGGTGAACACGGCCAAGGCCAAAGATGTTTCGCGATTTGGTGCACTGGCTGCTTTGGGTGGCACACCGAAAGGCTCCCGTGGCTACGAGGGTCTGGATAACAACTCTATGAAAGCCATTCGTTCTGCCGGTGTTGGCAGCGGTGGTGGTGGAGTTGGTTCTGCCGGTCGCGGTGGTATCAAAGGTTATATGCCAGGCAACGGTCTGATTGCTGGATCTGCGGGCGAAGGCAGCGGTAAAGCTCAAAGCGCTGGCGGCTATGGCACTCGTGGCACCGGCGGTGGTCGTGCGGGCTACGGCAAAATCTCTCTGGTCGGTGGCACTTCCGCGGTGAGCCTGCCTCTGGATGAAGAAGCCAGTGTTGAAGGCGGTTTGGATCGCGATCAGATCATCGCCGTCATCAACAAAAACAGAGGTCAAATCGTTTATTGCTATGAAAAAGGTCTGCAAGCCCAGCCATCCATCGGTGGACGTGTGGCGGTGGACTTTGTGATCGGTCCTGCAGGTCGCATCACCACAGCCAAAGTGGCGCAATCCTCTTTGGGCTCCCGCATGGTGGAAAACTGCATGCTTCAACGCATGAAAACATGGCAGTTCCCCCGTCCGGTTGGAAACGTAAATGTAGACGTTCTTTATCCATTCGAACTCATGCGCGTAAGCAGTCGCTAAGCGAGGTAGAATATGAACTTTCTTAAAACCACTCTTCTAGCTGTCCCTGTCACTTTGGTGCTGTCTGGTTGCGGTGACTGGAATAAAAACCCGGTTCCGGAATCAAAGACTTCCACAGGTGAGGCTTTCGATCTGGATACTTTGAGAAAGCACTCCAAGGACGTGATCACTCACGGCCAGGACAAACCCCGTGAAATCACCAACACCGTAATCGTTGAAAAACCAGTTGTGGTCGTGAAGGAAGAATCCACCATCGACCAAAAATTCATCGTCATCACTCCTGATGCGCAGATGACTTTCAACGAAGGCCAAGAAGGTGTGTTTAAAGTTTATGCCCGCGTTCTGGTGCCGGGTGTGCAAATCTCCCTGACGGCAAAAAACCTTCCGGAAGGCGCGACTTTGACAGCTTCTCAGGCTGAAAAAGATCTTTACCTTTTGAAATGGAATCCGGCTCTTTACACGGTTTCTTCCAATGAAAACATGAAAACCTTCAACGTGAAGCTGGTGGCTGAAATCACTTCTGTTTCCAGCCAGCAGAACGCAGACAAACTCAAAGGCCTGGTTCGTGAGCGTGAAGTGAATTTGTTCCTGTTCAAAAACCAGGAAGCTCCTTCTGAACTGAAAGTGGACGGTTTGGCTGCCGAAGTGGCGCAGGGTCAGGAGATTCCATTCTCTGTAACTGTGAAAGTTCCGGGCATCGATGGTCGTTCTGCGCAAAAACCGCGTCTGGTCATCAGCTATGACGGTGTTAGCTACACCACAGGCAATGACTTCCTGGAATTGGATGGTTCCCGTCACGTTGTTGCTGATAAAAACAAAAAAGACCCAGAGTACCTGGGTGACTCCAAATGGAAATTCTCCTTGGTGTTCGACACCAAGAATATCTCTGTTCAACCGCAACTGGCAAAAGACGGGTCCTTCATGGTCAACGCCAACGGCCTGCGTGTTCGTCTGAGCTTTAAAGCTTACAGCCCGAACAGCCTTTCCACCCCAGAGACTTTGTCCAAGCTTAAAATCCGCTTTGCTTCCCAGGAGCCAACAACTCCTCCAGCGGCGGGTCAAGCTACTACAGGAGCACAATAGTCATGAAAACACTTAAACTGCTTTCCCTGTCTGTAATCGCTGCAACATTTATGGCCTCCCCGGCAATGGCTCAAGGCAAAGCGTCCGCTAAAAAAGCGACACTGGCTGACGACATTGATTCTTTGGGCGGCAACAAAGAGCTGGCAGAGATGGCTCAAAACATCAAATCCCAGACTCGCACTCGTATCGTGCAGGACCGTATCGTTGAGCGCAGAAACCGTGTTGAGTTCGGTTTGGCTTATGGCTCCACTTTCGGTGGTGACTCTTACGTTAAAACTCAGTCCCTGAGCCTTGCGATGGACTATCACATCACTCCACGCTGGTCTTTGGGTGTTCGTTACATGGATTTCGGCAACAACCTGACTGACGAAGGCAAACGCGTGTTTGAACAAGCCCGCAAGAACTACGAAGCCGGTGGCCGCGCTTACGCTGTGGATATCGACTATCCCGAAAACGCCGCTTTGGCCGTGGTGAACTGGTATCCAATCTATGGCAAAACCAGCTTCCTTGATATGGGTGTGACTCAATTTGACCTTTACCTGCTGGCAGGTGGCGGTCAGATGACTCTTTCCAGCGGCACAACGGCTTTGATGACGGCGGGTGCCGGTGTGGGCGCCTGGATTACTAAAAATATTTCTGCTCGTGCCGAGATGAGATACCAGACTTACAAAGATCAACCAGTGACTGGCTCCAGAACTCTGGACACTGTGACGGGTTCTTTGGGACTTGGATGGATTTTATGATTTCCGGCAATTTGTTCCTGAAAAACATTTTGATGATGGCTTTGGTCAGCACTGCTTCTGTGGCAGGTGCGGCCGACAAGCTGTCCATCAAGGACTGGGGCAAATCTTTTGAGACGGCCCTGGATTCCAAAAACTCTGGCGACGCTCTGAAGCTGTTGGATTTTAAGATTCTTGAAAAAGACGCTCTGCCAAAGTGTGTGGACTGTTCCAGCAAGGACGCGATGAAAAAAGCGCGCGTTCTTTTTGCCAAAGGCAACTTTGACGAATCCCTGAAGCTTTACAATCAGGTGCCTAAAGGCAGTGATTATTGGTTCCAGGCTATCGAGGAAAAAGGCTGGGCTTACTTCCGCCAAAATGACTCTGAAAAAGCCCTGGCGCAAACCAAAACTCTGGTCAGCCCGCAGTTTGGTGAAGTCGTGAACTCGGAAGCCTACTTCCTGCGTTCCCTGACTCAGTTGCGCATTTGTGATTACAAAGGCGTCTTTGAAACTCACGAGATCTTCAAAGAAAGACAAAAAGCCCGTATTTTGGAAGTTCAAAACCTTTCCAAGACCGGCATGAATGCGGCCTTTGCTAAAGCTTTGACCAAGGTGACAAGCTTCCCGGTTAAAGCTTCCGACGTGGCAGAATCCCTGCTGGATCTTCCGGTTCTTTACTATAAAGACACCGAGCTTCAGGGTCAGATGCTGCGCTTTAAGGTCGCTGAAAAAGCTCTGGAGGTTCTGCAAAACCGCGGCACTCACCCGACTTTGCAGTCCCAGGTCAGCAAAATTCAGCAGGACAGTCTGGATAAGATGAAGTCCCGCCTGAAAAAACTGGCTCAGGAAGAAACCGATGCGAACTTCCGCATCGTTCAGAAGTTGAATCTGATTGAAGTTGAAGCCATTCAAAGAATCCACACCGACATGAAACTGGCTCAGGAGCTTTACTCCAAGGGCGATTTCAAAAAGACCGGCGAAGATCAGCTGGTATTCATGGACGACGGTCGTCCGTGGATTGACGAACTTGATAAGTACGACGTGGCGGCCAAAACCTGCCCGCAGAACATCAGGAGGAAAATGTGAAACAGATCATCGCTCTTTGCATTTACACATCTGCTTTGATGCTGGTTACGGGCTGCAGTCCTGAATCCCCGGGCCTCATGGTCCAGCAGGATCCTATTCCTGAAACACCGGTTGAGATCCCGCAGTATGAAATGCCGGCTCAGCAGGAATTCAAGTGGATCACGGAAGACGGCGGACAGTCCCAGCTGGATTTCAATCCGCAAGTGGACATTTTATTTGTGACGGACAACTCTGAATCCATGAAGTCCGCCCAGGAAAATCTGGTGCGCAATCTGGATCGTTTCACCAACGGGATCAACAAAAACGCCATGATCGACTATCAGATCGGTGTGATCTCCACATGGGACAGTTCCGAGCGTTTCTCTGCAACCAAAAAAGACAAATACGGCATCGGCGAACTTCGCCATATCAAAGACGGCAAGTCCCAGAACTACAACAAGCGCTTCGTGACCAAAAAAGAAAAGCACCTTCTGGCTTCCACGCTGGATCTGGGTGTGGCCCCGTACGCTCAAGGTGGCCCCGAGGATGAAGAATTCTTTGCTCCTTTGACAGCGGCTTTGGAAAAGTCCGGCCGTGGCGGTGTCAATGAAGGTTTCTTCCGTGAAGACGCCCAACTGGTTGTGGTGTTCCTGACGGATGCGGACGAATTCAAACAGTCCCGCATCACTGCAGAACAAATGGCCCGCACTCTGCTGGATTTCAAAAAAGGCAAAGCCAACAAACTGGCGGTCTATGGTGCTTTGGTGAAGGCTTCAGATTCAGATCAGTACAAAGACTGGGCTTTGCGTATTCACCCTAAGTACAACGAACAGTGCTTTGATATGACTCAGAAGACGCCTAAGAACAACGGCACTTGCACTGGCTTTGGCCCTGAGAAGCTGGAAGAGCTGATTGTTCGCGCCAACGAGGACAAAGGTGCTCCGGACGCGATCAAATCCAAATACATCGTGGGTATCGTGAACAAAAACTTCGGTGAGGATCTGGCCCGCATCGGTTCTGACATCACCAAAAAGACTCTGGCTAAAGAGATCTTCCTGACTCAGCGTCCACGTGCGACGGCTGACGGTTCTTTGCAAATCCGCGTTCGTTACGGAACTCCGGAACAACTGAACGCCGGTCGCGGTCAGGTGATCCCAAACAAAGCTAACGGTGGCTGGACTTACGATCCGGAGAACAACTCTGTGTTGCTTCCGGGTGATATCGAGTACAAGTACCAGGACAAGGCCCGCTTCGCAGTCGACCTTATTCCTCTGACTTTGGCGCAGTAATTCTGTTGATGAAGTCCGCCACTTCGGCGGACTCATTGATCACGCGCTGGCTGATCGCCACGTTCTTCCCGAAATAACCCAACGCACGAATCTGCTGGGTATTCCAAATCTCTACACTCGTGTTTTTCAGATTATACTTAGGATTGCCGTAAATTTCCTGGCTCCACAGCTTTTCAACCTGCAGTTCCGGGCGTTTGTTCAGCACCCAGTGAATCGCTGGCTGGGCCACATGACAGCTGACGCAGTCCATGTTTTCCGGATTGAAGAACTTGGGATTCTCGATACGGAATGCGGCGCGAACTTCCTCGCGGATGGTGTCTTCAGTGCCTTCACCCATACGGATGGATTCCGCCGCCAGATTATTGAAGGTGTCATCCCCTTTTGGAATCGGAGAAATCCCGCCACCGCTGAAGTGATCTGCCGGTACCGCCATGTTGATAAAGGACTGGGACAGACGGTTCAGACGAGGAATCGGCAAAAGTTCCAATTTACCACCGCGCGGTTCAAAACCGGCAAAAGCCCACATGTCCCCATTGCCCCGCAAAACCATCGCTGTCACCCGGCTGAAGTTCTCGATCCCGGCATACTTCAAAATGATCTTTTGAAACTCCGCCAGAGCCGGAGAAGCATCTTTTTCCGTCGCCCACGCCGGATGAACCTGCAAAGGCAGGTACTTGGTATTCACAGAATATTTGGATTTCCAGGCGCTGATCTCTTTCAGAAGATTTGCAAACTCCCAGTCCTGCAGAACATAGAAGCTGTGCAAAGCTGCATCGACGGTTTCAACCTCATTGCGGCGGTTCAATTCAATCGGCTGCCACGCAAGACGGATCTGACGTTGACAGGATTGAGGGGTCGGAAGCGGGAAACACGGATCAATACGAACGGCCATCACACGAAGAGTGCTGTTCACTTCGGGACGAGTGCGATCAATGGCCAAAACCGGCAGCTGATTCACCATGGATACTGGCAGCAAAGCGCCCCCGCGGCCCGGACTTTCGAGTTTTAACAACGAATCCCCGTCCACGGATTGTGGCAAAGGCATCAGATAAGTGACATCGTTCAAGTCCCACGCCGCTTGAGCGTGCACAGCCATGCTGGTCAGAAGAATCATTAGCAGTTTCATAGGATTGGTTGTTCCTTGGAGAGGCTTTTGATTCAACAATATTCGCTCTGGCCGGGGTTGGAAATGGCTAAATGAAAACGCGTTGAAAATGCAAATGATCGCGGGCAGCGACGGGAACAAAAAAAAGCGGCCTCCCGAGGGAAGCCGCTTTTTGGTTTTGGTTGTCATTCAGCCTTAGCCCAAAAGCTTCAAAGCCAATTGTTGTGACTGGTTCGCCTGACCCAGGACTGACACACCCGCCTGCAACAAGATGTTATTTCTTGTCATCTCGGATGTTTCTGCCGCCACGTCAGTGTCTCTGATTCGGGAATTCGCGGCTGACAAGTTTTCATCAGCGATCAACAAGTTATTCGATGTTGATTGCAGACGATTTTGTAGCGCACCGAAGTTCGCGCGAATCGCGTTCACCGATGTCAGGGCCTGATCGATGGTCCCCAGGCTCAATTGAGCGCTTTCCTTGGTCCCCACATTCTCTGCCGTCAATCCCAGGGCATCGATGGAGGCGTTGGCCGCGCCAGCGTTGAAGCTGATACGGTCACGGAAAGCGTCGTTGTTTACGCCGACCTGGATGTCAATCATCCCACCAGTACCGTTAAGCAGTTCGTAACCGTTGAAAACCGTGGATTCAGTAATACGCTGGATCTCGGATTTCAGCTGTTGATACTCAACGTCCAAAAACTTTCTTTCTGTTTCACCAATTGTGTCAGAGGAAGCCTGTACACCCAATTCTCTCAAACGAATGAGCATATTGGATACTTCATTCAAGCTGCCTTCCGCGACCTGCACAAGGGAAATACCGTCGTTGGCATTTCGGTTGGCCTGTCTTAAACCTCTGATTTGTCCTTTGAGGTTTTCGCTGATCGCAAGACCTGCAGCATCATCAGCAGCTTGATTGATTCTCATTCCAGAAGCCAATCTTGCCATTGATCTGTTTGCGTTGATGTTAGTCATGTACAGATTTTTTTGTGCATTCAACGCTGCCACATTGGTACCGATTCTTAATCCCATTCTATCCTCCGTGCTTCATATTTCTTCCTCCGTGAAAGTGTGCCATCCATTGGCATAAGGCGCGATCCGTGCACCTGTAAAATTAATATTCGGAACTTGCGATACAGTTCCCTGCTTACTTTTCGGAAAAATAATACAACTGCTCGAGTCCAGTTTTTGTCTTTTCTTTTCTATTTTTTGCTGAGGAAAAACTTTTTGAAAATTCGGTCGCTGCGACAGAAAAATGCAGCTTTGAAAAATGGCGGACAAAGTCACCCGTGATGGGTCTTCGTCAGAAGAAACGTGTACTCCACTCCCCGCCAGTCAGAGGCTGACTGAAAAAATGAGGCCGCCGTGAAAGACGGCCTCGTCGCAGGAAACAGATCAAATTGTCAGCTCGTTTTACAGAGCTCGGGTCGTTACACTTGAGGGTGATCTTGATCAGTCAAGATCGGGAACCTAGGTCACTCCAGGATTAACCCTGGAATGACTTGTTCAAGAGTCCAAGTGCTACGTTAGCTTGGGAATTCGCTTGTGCTAGGACGGAAGTACCGGCTTGCAACAAGATGTTGTTCTTGGTCATTTCAGATGTCTCTTCAGCTACATCCACATCTCTGATACGAGAGTTTGCGGCTGACATGTTCTCTACAGACACTTGAATGTTTGAAACTGTAGATTGAAGACGATTCTGAATCGCACCGAAGTCTGCGCGCATCGCGGAGACACTCACGATCGCCTGGTCAATCGCCGCCAAAGCGTTCTGTGCAGAAGCTTTGTCAGAAACTGAGGTCAGGTTCACACCCAAAGCGGCAGAGTTTGCATCGGCTTTGGAAGCGTCGAAAGAGATACGGTCGATTTCAGGATTATTTCTGGTACCAACTTGGAAGTCCAGGATGGAACCTACACCCGCCAGCAACTGAGTTCCGTTGAACTCTGTACCTTCGGAGATACGGTCGATCTCGGAAACCAGCTGATCGTATTCCACGTTCAGGAACTGTCTTTCTACAGGACCGATAGTATCGGAAGCTGCTTGTACGGACAATTCTCTCAGACGGATCAAGATCGAAGAGATCTCGTTCATGGAACCCTCGGCCACCTGGACCAGAGAGATACCGTCTTGAGCGTTTCGGGATGCTTGTTTTAGACCGCGAATCTGAGCTTTCAAATTCTCAGAGATCGCTAGGCCGGCGGCATCATCACCAGCTCTGTTGATGCGGAAACCGGAAGCGAGCTTTTCCATGCTCTTATCCAGACCGATCTTCGTCCCCCAGAGAACTCTCTGAGCATTCAACGAAGCACTGTTCGTATTAATTCTGAGACCCATGTTTCCTCCTCCTTGAAGATTTGCTGAGTTTCGATCCTTGAAACTCAGTGCACCTGTTTGGTGCCCTTGGGTGGTTCATTTGCTTACCTTACTCATCGGAGTCCCCAGAAATTCCTAAAGTGATACGTCTCATTTTTTTACATTTCTGGACCGAGGGCTTGTATCAGGCACCCTCGCCCCACCACCCGAAATCAAAGCTAAATAGCTATTATCAATGAAGTTTTTTCAAACCACTTCGCCGCAGCCTGTAGAGGCAAAAACCCTGTATCTAGCCCTTGGTCCTGTATCAAACAGGCATATCTAGGCAAGTGCAAAGACCTCCTTTATCTATAGATGAAGCTGTTTGACAGTCCCCATGAATGACAGCTAATTGAGATTCACTGCTAGGAGACCCTATGGAAATTCGCGATCCCGTTCACGGCTCTATTTACTACTCTGAACAGGAAGTCGCCGTGCTTGATACGGCGGAATATCAGCGCCTGAGAGCGATCAAACAACTGGGTTATGCCGAGTTCAGCTTCCCGGGTGCGACTCACAACCGCTACATTCACTCTGTCGGTGTGGGCCATCTTGCCGGTGAAACATTCGATGCGATTTTCCGCGTTTATCCCTTCTCAAAACCCTCAGTCAAAACCCGCTTCCGTCAGGTGCTGCGCCTGGGGGCTTTGCTTCACGACGTGGGCCACGGGCCTTTAAGCCACACCACAGAGCAAGTGATGCCGCATTTGTCCGAGCTGAAGATTCAGCTATACAAAGAACAAGAACAATACGGCGAAGAGGCGCACACAGTGATGAATCACAATCGTCGCGCCAATCACGAAGACTATACAATTAAATACGTCACGGATTCTGCGATCTCCGAAACCCTGCGCACGAACTTCCCTGACATTCAGCCGATCCACGTGGCGTGCCTGATCGACAAGGCCCTGCACTGCCCGGATGATTTCTTTGTCGACAATGGCGTCGACTTCCGCCCGATCCTAAGCCAGCTGGTGTCCAGTGAGCTGGATGTGGACCGCATGGATTACCTTGAGCGTGACAGTTATTTCTGCGGCACAAACTACGGAAAAATCGATCTGTCCTGGTTGATTCAGAACATGACCTTCCACCGTCGTGAAAACAAAATGTATCTGGGCCTGAACCGCCGTGCGCTTTATTCTTTCGATGACTTCCTGATTTCACGTCACCACATGCACTTGATGGTTTATTGCCATCACAAGAGCATCATCTATGAGGAAATGCTGAACCGTTATCTGACTTCGCCGGATTGCACGTTCGTGCTGCCGGGGGATATTAACGAATACACCAAGTACAACGACTATCGCCTGCACGAGCATCTGTCCGGAGCCAACAACCCGTGGGCACAAAGAATCGCGCAAAGAAAACCGTTCAAGGTTCTGATTGAGCAGCACAACACGGCGGAATCGGAAAGCCCGGAAGCCATCAAAAAAGCTCTGGAAGCTGACGGTATTGAAGTGATCCGCACCAGTTCCAAGGCGCGTCTGTCGAAGTATCACACGGCTTCCCCGGAAGAGCGTGCACTGCAGATTTATGTGGTGGACCAGTATGACCGCTGGGCGCAGCCGTCCCCGATCAATCAAACGACAGAGATCTTCCAGCGCTACGAAGGTGCTCGTATCATCGACCGTATCTATGTAGCTCCGGAAAATCTAAGACAGGCTGAACTGATACTGAAAAGCCTGAAACTATAAGCGGCCCGCTGAAGGCCGCCTGCTTCTAGTTTCGGAAAGAAAAGAACATCTTTAGAAGGATGATGGTGACAAAGGCCAGACCCAAGAGCTTGGGGAAGGCCTTTTTCCATTTAGAGGGGAACTTGCGGATAAGTTTCACCACTTCAAAGGGCCCAACATCGGTGACCGGAAGATGGCCCAGCATTTCGGGAACCGACCCCATGTAAACCACATAGTCCACGCCGTTTCTTTCGCAGGCGAACAGATATGCCGGACCGCGCTTGTAAATGGCCTTCACTTCGGAAAGATCCAGCTCCAGAGGAGCCTTGTTCCAATAGTCCTTCAGGGTGTAGTGCGGGATGAAATCCCACCACTGAAACATCGGAGAATGAGGGGTGATTGTGATTTTACCGGTTGCCTGCATTTTAATAACCTAACTTAAAGAAATAACCTGACCATTCACCGCCGCACCAAACTGACTAACCAGATAGGTCACGGTGTTGGTGATTTTCTCGGGTTCCGTGATGCGCAAGTGTGGTTCTTTCACCTTCAGATTTTCAACCGCTTCTTTGATGGATTTGGCTTCCGGGTGCATCGCCAGAATGAATTCTTCAGTCAAACCCAGCTTCAGTACATTCACGGTAATGTTGTGTTCAGCCACCTGTTTGGACAGACTTTGTGCAAACGGCACCAGCGCCCCGCGGGAACCCGCCAGAATCGGATCCGGGTAAACTTCATTCAAAAGATAAAGAATACGGCCGCGCTTGCGGTTTTTAAGGAAGTTTAACACCGCATGGGTCAGCATCACCGAAGCTTTAAAGTTATGCTGGATTTCATCATCCAGATAATCAATGCTGTCGCCGATTTTATAACGATTGGGTTTATTGTAGGCTTGAGCATCAATGAACAGATCGACACTGCCAAAAGCGTGAGCCGCCGAGCCCACCGCATCCTTGATGTCTTCCGCAGTTTTCATCGGGGACTTGATCCCCAACGCACGACCGAACTTAGGGTTGATTTCACGGGCATCATTGATCTGATTGCAAAAACGCTGACTGGCGCTGTTATCAAAATCCAGCAGGACGCAGTCAGAACCCATTTGGGTCAAACCCATCACCAGACTTTGAACGGTTGAAGTAAAAGGTCCAACAATGAGCGCCGTTCGTTCTCTCAAATTAAATTCCATGAGTCCCTGTTCCAGAGGCCGCAGTCCTTGGCGGCCCCTCGCTGTTAGATTCTTTCGATGATGATCGCAATACCCTGACCGCCGCCAATACAAGCAGAACCCAGAGCGTACTTGGCGTTGCGGCGATGAAGCTCATACACCAGGTGATTCATAATGCGGGTGCCGGAGGCACCCAAGGGGTGACCGACAGCAATCGCACCACCGTTCACATTGGTTTTTGCCGGATCCAGTTTCAATTCTTTTTCCACCGCCAGGTACTGGGCCGCAAAAGCTTCGTTCACTTCCACCAGATCCATCTGATCCAGAGTCAGTCCGGCTTTCTGTAATGCCAGACGAGCTGCGCCCGCTGGACCAATACCCATGATCGTCGGGTCACAACCCACAGAAGCGTAGCTCACGATACGCGCCATTGGTTTCATGCCCAGTTCCTTGGCTTTGGATTCGCTCATCAACAAAGAACAAGCCGCCCCGTCGACAATACCGGAAGCCGCCGCCGCCGTTACAATCCCGTCTTTTTTGAAGACAGGCTTTAGCGTCGCCAGTTTTTCCAGAGTGGAATCCGGTTTTGGATGTTCGTCTTTTTCAATCACCACGGTGCCCTTGCGACCCTCAACTGTGACCAGGCAGATTTCCTGTTTCATGAAACCTTTTTCAACCGCGGCCTGGAAGCGCTGCTGGGACTGGATGGAATACTTGTCAGATTCTTCGCGCGTGATACCGTATTTCACCGCCAGATTTTCAGCCGTGATCGCCATAGGCATCTTGGCATAAGCGTCCGTCAGCGCCGAGGTCATCAGATCTTCCAGTTCGAAGTTCCCCATGCGCATGCCATCAAAGCGGACTTTGCGGGCCACATAAGGAATCTGGGACATTTGCTCGACACCACCGGCAAGAACCGCGGTGGCTTCCCCACACTGGATCATCTGCACGGCATTCACCCAGGACTGGAAACCACTGCCACACAGACGGTTGACCGCAAAAGCGCCCACCGCGACCGGCACTCCGGTTTTCAAACCAATATGTCTTGGAAGATAGGCTGCATCCGCACCGGACTGAACCACGTTGCCAAACACCACGTGATCAATCTTGTCTGCAGACAGACCGGCTTGCTCCAGGGTCGCTTTAGCGGCAGCGACACCCAGATCCGTTGCTGATACATCCTTCAATGAACCGCCGAAGGCTCCGAAGGGAGTTCTTTTTCCAGAGATAAATACGATTTTTTCCATGTCCTAAGGGTAGGACGCTTACCAGGACCAGGCAAGGCCAATCATCGACAGGCCCTGTTCTTTGTTGGCTTTGTGACTGACAACCAGATCTTTGTTGTTCATGACTTTGTCTTTGAACTGAATATCGGTTGCCGAAGCTTTTGCATCATAATTGACCGCAGCCTTCACCCAGCCGGAATATTCCACCTTCGCCAAAGCCTGGAAGGCTTCAACACGGAAAGAGAACTTATGACTGACTCCGCGCGGAGTTGCCGCCGGCACCACCACGTCCGTTTTCAGTTTTTCCTGGGTTTCTTCCACAGCACGACCCAGAAGGCTGTTTTTAATGATCGGAGAGTTGAACCACATATTGAAGCCACGATCAGCAATACGGCTCATCACAGAACCCGTGCTTTCGTTGCTTTGAATGTCCAAAGGAATGATTTTCGCGACGTCTTCTTTGGTGATCTTAGGTGTGACTTTATCCTCAGGAATCACCAGGGGCTTCGTGGTACGCAAGTCCACCTTGGCCCAGCAGGCACCTGAAAAACTCATCATTATTAGAAGGCAAGAAACCAGAAGTCTCATACATACCTCCATATTCAAAGAGCATTCCACCCAAAGTGGCTCCAGTCCCTTTAAAGCGGAGATAATGAGCAAATAACAGCGGTACAGCGGGATGTAAGACCAAGGACGTCCAGCGGCACTTCACATGACAACTAATTGTCAGCCAGTCCATGGACTTGTTTCAAAACGAATCATCTGCGCACCGGTTTTGCATCTTTGGTCGCTGAACTTGTGGGTCCTAAGAATTCAGTCAGAGGGATTGTTGTGATTTCAAGAACTTAGATCACAGCCGTACTGCTGACTGGCTCAAAACGGCACACAAAATTAGTTACTTGTCGAAAAGTTAAACACTGGAGACTCTATGAAACTCAAGAACGTTAAAAGTGGCGTGATGGCATTCGCGCTGACAGCGAGCTTCATCGTCCCCCAAACACCTCAACAGGTGTGGGCGGCGGGAAGCACATCAACATTTCCGCTGAATTTATTCGGCGATGACGACACCAGCGATACAGGCCTGGGTTCGACGTCTCCCACAATTCCATCCACGGGCGGTGGCGGCAAATCCAATTCCAATTCGTCCTCCACCTCACAGCCACGTTCGACAACGACCAAGCCCACCACAACAGGGGCCAGCAGAATGAACGCTGCCAAGGTTCCAGAGGCTTACAGCTGTCCTTTATTCGACAACAGACCTCACGCAGAACTTATTTCTGCTATCGACTCTCTTTCCAAAGAAGTGAAGGCTTCTCCGGAGTGTACGGGCAGTCCTTCAGCAAAATCTTTGGAAGATAACGGTAATGCGATCAAAGAAAGCATCTCCGCTCTTCAAAAATTGATGACGGCGCAGGATCCTTCCCAGGTGAATGTGAACTCCATCGAATCCACAATGGCGTCTGCTTTGACGGCGGTGGGTAACCTGGGTGACATCGTCAACAACAACAACTTCCTGAACTCCAAGTGTGGTCGTCAGACCATGTCCACTGGTAAAGTTCTGTTGGCGCTGAATGACGTAATCAACGGTCTGGCTCCATACGCTTTGTTCGCGGTTTCCATGAACGCGGCTTTGGGTCCGGCACTTCCATTTGTTATCGGTGGTGCGGTTGCTACCAGCGGTATTTCCGCGATCGCGAAAATGATCGACCAGAACACTCTGGACATGAGCAATCCTGAACACCGCAAAGCGGTTCTTCAGAACACCTGCCAATACACCAAAGTGGCGAAAAAAGTTCGTTTCATGCAGCTGGCTCAATCCGGCAAGATCGAAAAGATCACCCAGGAGCTTGAAAAGAACGTGGACCTGTACAACGCGAAATTTGCCAAGCCAACAGGCGAACTGGCAAACCTGCTGAAGTATAAGGATTCTTCCGAGAAATATCTGTCCGCTGTGGGCAATCAGCTTGTCAGCGATAAAGCTGACATCACCACCGTTGAAGAACAGATCCAAAGCAACAACGACGACCTGATGGTTTGTACACTGGCTAACGAGCTGGTGAACTGGGGTGCGGATGGCAAGACCTTCCCGTCTTCTGCGATCCTGAACCTGGAGCGTGCGACAGTTCAATCGGACCGTACAACAAAACTTCAGGCTTTGACGCTGAAAACCCTGCACACGAATTCCATGAAACGTGTTGCTGAATACGCAGCAAAATCCGGCGACAACGAAGCGGCTTTGAAAGCGTGTGCGCAGACCGGCCGTTCCTGGATCCAGGGCATTCGTCAGGCTGTGAACACAACCGGCAACGTGGTGGCTAAATCCAAATCCGATCTGGAAGTTCAACTTTCCAGCAATGCGGACTACCGTCAGTGGAAAGCTCAGTACACTTTGATCGAAACTGAAAGAACAACGATCAAACGTGTTGAAAAAGCGATGCAACAGTTGTCTCAGGACAACTCCATCATCGACCGTTCTGAACTTGCTCAGCGCATGGTGAATCTGAAATCCGGCCTGTTCGGTTCCCGCAGCGCTTGGGGCTTCGGCAAACCACCGGTTCTGGCGTGGATCAACCACACTAAAACCATGCACGACCAGGCTGTTTCCGGCTTTATCGCCAACATGAAGGCTCTTCGTGCGGGTTCTTACAGCCTGACAGATGCGGGCTTGGGTAAAGGCGTGATCATCACTCCAGCGGGTGGTTACTACACGGACCCTAAAATTCAGGTCGCAAGTGCGAAGATCAGCCAGAACCTGGCGAACTTCACAGTGGATCAGTTGCCAGTGGGTTCTCGTGAAAACGAAATCGCGTGCCAACAGCTTGAGTCTGCTTGGTTGGATTGGTCTTCTGCGATCGACCATATCGGTGCGATCCAGTTCTTCTGTGACATGATCGATCCGGTTTTGGATGTTAAAATGGATGCGTCTGTTGTGACTTCCTGCCGTGGTAACGCCCAGTTGAATGGCCGTGGTTTCGTGAAGTCCACCGTAGATCAGGCAAAATTTGTTCTAAGCTCCAAGGGCTACCAGAACGAGGCAAACCTGGTCAGCAAAAAGCTGAAAGAGCTTCAGTGCCCAATGCCAGCTGTTTCCGTCATGAATCAGTAGTAAGAGTTTCTTAAATTAATGCCAAGTGAAGGGTCTCTGAAAAGAGACCCTTTTCTTTTTTAAGGGAAGATGGACACACGCTCCGAATTCAACTGCGCCACATCCAGAATGTCCTGACGACTAAGACCCGCCTGAGCCGTGCGAATCACCACCTGCACCCCGGCGCGAACGTAATCCTGCAAGTCTGTCTTCAACACCACCGAGTTCACGTTGTAAATAAACGGCTTAGTCGCCGCCAGAATCAAAAGATCCGCGCGGGACAACCCCGAGCTTCCCGACATCACCACCAACTGAACATTGGCATTTAGCAGAGCCACCAAATTGTCACGGGAAAGACGACTGCTATCGACATAAAGCACATAAGTGCCTGCCGCCGCCATATCGATAAAATCCTGATTGGTATAACTGGTTTTACTGACCGAAAGCCCCATGTTCACATTGGGATTGGAAAGCATGGAAAGCAGCTCTGCCTTGCCAATCAAACTGACCTGGTTCTGGCAATAAGTGATACGCGACACCTTCGCGATCTCGGCCACATCCGCCGCCGTCATATTCGAACCCGAATTCTGCTGCAAACACTCCGAAAACTGCGGAGGCAACGCCGCCCAAACAGGGGTTGCAGAAAGCAATGCCAAGACAAAAGACAGAACCTTCATAAACACCTCACCCTTAAAGTGTAGTGCCTACAAAAAATTATACTCAAAGATTTTCCATGATATTTGCCAAAACCAAGAACAAGGAACCGTTCAAAAAGGTCCAGCCGCAAGGCAACGCAGTCGGATGGGCCTTTTTCAACGGTTCCGGTCTATTCGTCTAAGATGTAGTTGATTGGATCTACGGCGGTACCATTAATGCGGACTTCATAGTGCAAGTGCGGTCCTGTTGAACGCCCGGTATTACCTACCGCACCCACAACATCCCACTTATTCACCCGCTGACCGACTTGAACATAGATCTGTGACAAGTGACCGAAACGAGTCGTCACGCCATAACCGTAATCGATGGTGATCAGTTTACCGTAGGATTCATCGTAGCTGGCAAAGACCACCACGCCATCAGCCGGAGCATACACCGGTGAACCCGGCGCTGCCGCAATGTCCAGACCCGCGTGCAAAGCTGTTTTGCCGGTGAACGGAGAAATACGATAACCGAAGCGTGAAGTGATCCAACCCTTGGCTGGCTTCATGTTCGGCGTGGAATTCAGCAAGCTCTGGCGCTCGGAAAGACTTTCCCAAAGATCGATGACACTTTGTTCTTTCAACTGGGTTTCTTTCACGGCCTTGTCGATACGAACCACCAAAGAGGCATAGTCCTTATCCGCATTTTCGTTGGCCAGCTCACCCGCCTGATCGTTCAAAGGTTTTTTGTTGGCAAAGACCTGATCCTGTTCTTCCAGGACATCCGTGCTTTCACGCTGCTCCATCGGTTCGTATTCTTCCACCGGCTGCCCGGCAGCAGGCTTCGGACCCATGGTCAGCTTGGTGATACGGTCGTCGGCATCGACGTTGGTGATCAATTTCAATTTGGTGGTGAAGGTCTTCACACGCTCCAAAGAGTTTTCCAAGGCGCTGACTTTACTTTCAACCACCTGAAACTGTTTGATCAGCTGCGCATTTTCAGCTTTAAGACGTTTGTTTTCCATGGCCTGCAAAAGCAGACCGAAGTAATCCACCAGACCGGCGGCAAAAATGATGATAACGATGGCGGAAATAAAGGAAATGGCTTTAAGCCAGGCAGCCGAGAGCACAAGCTTACGGGTTTTCCCCGTCTGATTGCTCACAATAAACAGCGTGACCTTCTTTTTATCCAAACCTTGACCCCTACTTAGATATCTTCGCTAAAACTATCAGTAACTATTCACAATTATTCGTGGAAATGCACCAGCATCACTGTGACGTTGTCATCTCCACCATTTGCCAGGGCTTGTTCTACACAGGCTTTTACGGCTTTGTCAGGTGTATTTTGATTTAAAATCTCAGAAATTCTTCCATCTTCCACCAAACCGGAAAGTCCGTCGGAGCACATGAGGAAAATTTCCCCAGGGAAGATCTCGCGCTCAATGATATCCGGATAAACTTCACGCTCATAACCTACACTGCGGGTGATGACATTTCGCCCCACAAACTGGCGCACCTGCTCTTCACTCATCACGCCGGCCCGCAGCTGCTCATTGATCAGGGAATGATCTTCCGTGATCTGCCACAGGTTCGGACGCTTGAACAAATAGCAGCGGGAATCACCGACGTTTCCGACATAAAGATGTTTGCCGCGGATGTAGGCCATCACCATCGTGGTGCCCATACCGGCAAGCTCGGGGCGTTCATTGGCAGCCTTGTCAAAAATGCGTTTTGAAGCCTCTTCATAGGCTTGCAAAATCACTTCGCGCGGTGATTTTCTTGTGGCTTCTGGCTGAAGCATGATTTCTTCAACCGTCTCCACAGCCATGCTGGAAGCGACTTCCCCGCCCATATGGCCGCCCATTCCATCCGCCACAATGAATAATCCCAGTTCCCGGTTAATAAGGCAGGAATCCTGGTTCGAATCACGACGAAGACCTTTATCTGTCAGATACCACGAGTCAAATTTCATAGTTGTATCATTTTCACCCACTACCGACAGAAGAGTCAAAGTCTGGCCCTAGACTTGGGTCGCAATCTTTGAGTCCAGCTCACCATCTTCTCAATTTCAAGTGTCATAATACCGATAGAAAGGGGTGAGGTCTTATGAAGAAGTCACCGACTTTCAGAAAATATATTGTGCTGTCCCTGCTTCTGCACTTTGTAGTCGTAGGAGGCTTTTACATCACGAGTTTGCTTAAAGAAGAAGCCCCCCCGAAAGAGACTGTCAGTATTGATTTTCTGACGCCGGAACAATTGCAACAATTTGCCCAAGCTGAACAAGCCCTGCAGAAAAAGGCTTTGCAGGTGCCTGCCAATCAGATTGTAGAGCAAAGTGAGACCTCTGCGAACGAGGAAGAGGTCGACACGCGCTTCCTTTCCGCCAAAAACCAGAAGGTTAACAAGCAAACGATTGCCGTTGAACGCGGGCAGTTCCAGAACACCAAAAAAGAACAAGCCGTGAAATCGGGTCCAAAAGGCGATGGCCGTCAGAAAAATGTGGCCAAATCTGAAGAGTCCCAAAAACAGATCGCCAAGGATCTTTTCAAAGGTTTTGATGCCAATGAAGCGATCGAAAGACAGAAGCTTGCTGACCAAAAAACTGGACTGGGTGAAGGTCGTGGTACCGGTGAACAAAACACCGGAACCGGCGCTGAAGCCAGCCAATCCAACGATTATATTAAAGACGTTGAAGTGGGTCTTGAGACTTTGCTGAACACTCGCGAGTTCAAGTACTACTCTTATTACAACCGCATCCGCAAACAACTGTCCCAGCACTGGGAAGGCCGTGTGCGTGACAAACTGAGCAAAATGTTCAAAGAAGGACGCGCGCCCGCGGCGGCCAATCAGGATCGTATCACCAAGCTGATGATCGTTCTGAATGACAAAGGCACTTTGGTGCGTGTGCAGGTTCTGAGTGACTCTGGCGTGCAGGATCTGGATGATGCTGCCATTGAGGCTTTCCGCGCGGCAGCTCCATTCCCGAATCCTCCAAAAGGCATCGTGGAAGGTGACGGCACGGTGAAAATCCGCTGGGACTTTGTTCTGGAAACCTAAGCTTATTTCGTGAGGCTTTTTTCATTAAAGAGCCTCTGCCGACTTCCCTCGTGCAAATCACTTCGCTTCCTGTTATGACGGGCCCATGCAATCCTCCGCCAAGCCCAACACTCCCTTTGCTTTATTAATTCTTCTGCTGGCCAGTCTGACTGCCTTCGGTCCACTTTCCATCGACATGTATCTTCCGGCATTTCCGGCAATCGCGGAAAATCTGAATGTGCCCCTGTCATCTGTGCAGATGTCTCTGGCATCTTTCTTCATCGGTCTTGCCACGGGTCAGATTTTCTATGGTCCGATCACAGATCGTTTCGGGCGCAAAAAACCTTTGTATGTGGGTTTGGGAATTTATGCTTTGGCGTCTTTGGTCTGCGCCTTCACCAAAAATGTGGAGATGCTGATCCTGTTCCGCTTCCTGCAGGCTCTGGGTTCCTGTGCGGGCGTGGTGATTTCACGGGCGATTGTGCGTGACCTGTTCACTCATCAGGAAACCGCACGTGTGTTTTCACTTTTGATGCTGGTGATGGGGGTTGCTCCGATTCTGGCTCCGTTCTTTGGCGGTTATATTTCCGAGTTCTTCGGCTGGCGCGCCATCTTTGCTTTGATGGTGATTATCAGCACCTCCTGCATCGTGATGCTGGCCATCTTCCTTCCTGAGACACATCAGCCGGATCAAAGGGTGCATATCAAAGACTCTTTGAAAAACTATGTGCAGATTATTAAAGACCGCCACTTCATGGGTTATGCCCTGGCGGGAGGCGCGGCTCAAGCGGGACTGTTTGCCTACATCACTGGTTCCTCGTTCGTGTTCATCAATCTGTTTGAGATTCCCGCAAAAAGTTTCGGCTGGGTGTTTGGCTCCAACGCCATCGGCCTGATTGCGTGTTCACAAATCAATGCCCGCCTGCTGAAACGCCTGAGCTATGATGTTATCTTAGAAAAAATCTTTGTCGTTCTTGGGGTCTTGGGTGTGATCTTGGCCATGGCCGGAATCTTCAACTGGGGCTTCTGGGGTCTGGCGATCCCGCTGTTCCTGTTCATCGCGGCCCTGGGCATGACCTTCCCGAATGCCACGGCCGGCGCCATGGCGACGCAGCGGAAAGCAGCCGGCAGCGCTTCCGCTCTTTTGGGAACTTTGCAGTACGGTATCGCAGCACTGTCTTCCGCCGCTGTCAGCCGTTTGCATGACGGCACAACCTTGCCTATGTGTGCGATGATCGGGTTCTGTGGAGTGCTGGCTTTGGCTTTGCACCGTCTGTTGGTCAAAAAAGCCGCCTGATCGGCTGCGGGCAAATTGCCCCGATCGCAGGGCACTTTTCCCTGCCACGATTCGTGTAACTCAAATTAAGCCGAACACAGGCAGCGCAGAACTTGCATCCCTGGCCTTCTTATCCATCAAAATTGATGAAGAGGAGGTCCTCCGTGAAGCATCATCCAACCAAACCCGTCCCTTCCGCAGGCAAACCCACACAAAAACGCAGCCCCCCGTTGCATGAAACCGGGCGACATCAAAAACCATCAAAACCTGAGGTGGGCCGCGTACAACACACTCCCGAAGGCACCATAGAGGAAAGCCACGAAGAACAGGCCCCCTAAACTGAAAAATATTCATTCGGGGCTGTGCAGGGTGCAGCCCCTTCGTCCTAAATAGAGCCAGAACTCTTGCTGCGGGGCTTAAAGGCATGGACTCCTCCTCTGTAGAGTGCTAGTTTGCAGTCGCTATAAAAGACTGAAAAAACTTAGGAGAACCACGTGGATAACACTAATCTCAAAAACGCAAAACCTGAGGTTCTGGACTCTATCGCGAGACGCGCCCATTACCTGGCTACCCAGATGATCTGGCAAGCCAATCACCGCACCGACAAAGAAAAAGGCGACCCAAAAATTGGTGGTCACCCGGCCGGCTGCGCAAGCTCCCTTCACATCATGGGTGCGCTGCACCTGTTGGTAAAATCCGGTTTCGATCACATCGCGAACAAACCGCATGCTTCCCCAACAGACCACGCTTACAACTATCTTTTGGACAATTTGCTGAAGTCCGACCTTTCCAAACTTTCTTTGGAAGAAGCCAACCAGGCGATGCACGGTCTGCGCAAGTTCTCTAACGGTGACGAATATGTGTTCCAGTCCTACCACTCTGCGTACGATCCGGATCAACACAACTTCTTCCCATCCGGTTCCGTGGGCATTCCGCCTGTTGAAGCGGGTTACATGGCTTTGGCTTACCGTTATGCTGCTGAACACGGTTATGATGTGCCTAAAGACGCTCACTTCTGGGCTGTTTGCGGCGACTCTGAATTCCGTGAAGGTTCCATGTATGAAGCGGTGCCGGACTTCTCTGAACGTGAGATCGGCAACCTGACTTGGATTCTGGATTACAACCGTCAGTCTTTGGATGGTCACCGTCTGGTGAACAACGCGATTCTGGGTGGTACGGATGCAGACCGTGTTGAAAGAACTATGGCTGCCAACGGCTGGGAAGTGATCCAGGTTCGTCACGGCGGCAAGCGTGAAGCCTTGTTCGCGAAAAAAGAAGGCGAAGCCTTCAAAAACTTCCTTGAAAAAGAACTGACTGACTATGATCTTCAGGCATTGCTTTTGGTTCATGACCTGAAGCTGCTTAAAGACACTTTGATGAAGGACTATCCTTCACTTAAAAAATTCCTGACTGCAACTGCAGACCAGGACGTTTATGAAGCACTTCGTGATTTCGGTGGACACGACATGATGTCCCTGGCCAAAGCCATGATGAAATCCAAAGAGTCCAAGCGCAAACCAACCATCATCATCGCTCACACCCTGAAAGGCTGGGGTCTGAAGGCGGCGGCTCAGCAGGGCAACCACTCTTCTCTTCCGCACGAAGATGAAGTTGAAGAACTGCGCGCGAAACAAGGCATCACTGGCAATACACTTTATGCGCGTTTTGATGAAAAATCCGTTGAAGGCAAGTTCCTGGCTGCTCGTGGCGAGAAGATCTATGCTGACATCAAAGCTCAAAACGCCTTGAAAGCAAAAAACCAGGAATTCTTCCTGACCAAACTTGCTGAGTTCGGCGACATGCCATCCTCTTTGGAAATCAACACGAAGATGACAAGCTACCCGCACACACAGTGGATGCTGGGCCAATTGACTGCAAAACTGACTCGTATCTCCAACACTTCTTTGAATGAGTCTGAATTGAAAGCGGGCCAAAAGGCCCTGACGGACAATGAAAAACCATTCAAACTGCCAGGCGAGCTGTTCATCTCCATGGCTCCGGACGTGGGTACTTCCACGAACTTGAATCCAGCGATGGATGGTAAGATCTTCGGTGCTCAGGAAGTTCAGGACATCGAGGCTGAGCTGGGCGTAAAAGACGGCAAGCTTCCGGATCTGGTTCCTGGTGAAGACGTTACGGATCGTTTCCTGCGTTTTGAAATCGCGGAAGGCAACGTTATGTCCTGCGTGGGCGCATTCGGAAAAATGCGTGATATCGTGGGCGTGCCAATCATCCCTTTGATGACCGTTTATGACTTCTTCCTGAAACGTGCATTGGATCAGTACTTCTACAACCTGTACTGGAAGTCCTCTTTCATCTGCGTGGGCACACCATCAGGTGTGACACTTTCTCCGGAAGGTGCTCAGCACGGCTGGAAATCCGACGTTCAGATTCCAAATCAGATCACTTGGGAGCCATACTTCTGCCAAGAGCTTGACTGGATCATGGTGGACGCAATCCGCAGACACGTTCTGAACGACAACGCCGGCCGCTCTGGCGTCTTGCTTCGTCTGGTGACTCGTGGTGCGGAACAAAAAGACTTCACGAAATATCTTTCCAAACAAGCTCGCTTCAAAGTGGGTCTGGAAGGCAAATTGTCCCGCGCGGAATTCCCGGTAGCGGGTGCGGTGAACGAAGAAGAAGTGGCAGCAATGAGCGAGGCAGAAATGTTCGCCGTTGTTCGTGAAGAAGTGCTGAAAGGCGCTTACTTCCTGATTGATTACCGTGGTTACGCTGGCTACGAGCCGGGTGACAACGTGATCAACATCTTCGCAATGGGTGCACTGGTGGCGGAAGCCATGAAAGCTTCTGAAGCTCTTCTGGCGCGTGGCATTTATGCCAACGTGATCGTGGTGACTTCATCTGATCTGTTGACCGGTATCCAGGCTCACGAAAACGATTACCACTATCTGCGCAACGAACTGGGCATCAACGCGGATCTTTATCTGAAAAAAGCAGAAGAGATTTCTTCCGGCGACCTGATCACGGTTGCGGGCCGTCGTATCCCGATCGTCAGCGTTCATGACGGTGAAGCCGGTTTGTTGGACAACTTGGGCTCTATCATTGGTGTTCGTCAGGAATGCCTTGCGGTTCGCAAGCACTCCAAGTGCGGTCGCCCTTCAGAGATCTTCAAGTACCACCACCTTGACGACGCTTCTATCGTTGAAGCCTGCGGCAAGGTTCTTTCTGAAACCGCACTTGAAAAAGTCATGGTTTCTGAACAGGCCTTGGGGGACGCAAACCAAGCTTCCCACAAAGCCGCTCACTGGACTGATTTGTGGCCATCCGCAACTCACAGCCAGAAGCACTAGGGCGCTTCTGCGCAAGCTGAGGAACTGGACGCGCGCTTCTGCGCAGGAAGTGCAGCGGGCGCAGGCCCGCGGAACTGGACTTAGATGAAGAACAAACAACAAGAACTCCCCTTCGATGGGGAGTTCTTTTATTCCCGCAGCAAAAGATTTGAAGAAGTCGTCTTTTTCGTCCACTTCTTTGAAGGCAGCAAAAAACAGCTGCTTCGTCACATCAAGCTCGTCAATGAAATGGGCTTTGATGCCTTTGCCTTCAATCTGTCCGGCACCCACAAAGATCTGACATCACTTAAACTTCCGATCAGCTCCAAAGGCGGATTCGGACTTAAACATATCTATGCTGATCAGATCGAAACCCTGCTGAATCAAGTGCCGGGCAAAAAAATCATCTTCTCGTTTTCAAACCCCACGGCTTCGGCCATTGAAGCCATGGCCCGTCGCAATTGCAGCGACACAGTGGCACTGGTTTGTGACAGCGGCCCTTCCGGTAAATTTATTCCGTCGGCTTACAACCTTTACACGCACGAATACAAGATCCGCCCGTTGCCATTGCGTCTGGCTTTGACCCCGGTGCTGAGCCTGGCCTGGAGCCCGTTCCTGCACAAGGATCTGGACAAGGACTTAAAAACCTTCCCGCAGGGCTTTAAGATTCTATCCATTCGGGGCTGGAAGGACTTGTTGATTCCGCCGGATCACATCGATCAGGTGTTTGAACCGCACCCGAATCTGGATTGGACCAAACTTTCACTGCCAGAGGCCGGTCACCTGACCGGGCTTCGTGATTTTAAATCCGAATATGCCCCGACCCTGGAAAAGTTCTTAAACAGTGTCGCCACGCCTCTGACATGATTTTTGATCCGCAAAATCCTTTTCCCCTGCTGCCCCTGACAGACTACACCTATCACGAGGCCCAAGCCCATGCGGCCTTGGTGGACGACTGGCTGGGCTTTCAGTGTCTGGATGTGGAAACTCAAATTCGCGCCCTGCCTAAGAACGCCGGCGATCATCAGAACTGGGAACACCTTTCACTGCAGGCTTTTCAAACCCCGTACTGCGAAATTCACAACATTCTGGATCTTTTGCAGCCACGACCCGGCCAGCACATCGTGGATCTGGGCTGCGCCTATGCACGCATGGCTTTTGTTCTGCATCGCCATTATCCTGATTGCCGCTTTACAGGCTTTGAACTGGAAGCTTTGCGTGTGCAGGAAGCCCAGCGGGTCTTCTTTCATCACACCGGAAAAAATCTGAATGCATTTTCACAGGATCTTTCGGCTGCCGACTTTGTTCCTCCCGCGGCCGATGTGTACTTCATCTTTGATTTCGGCAATCAAAGGGCGGTTGAAAAAACCCTGAACGACCTGAAAGACCTTGCCAGACGCCAACCCCTCACGGTCGTGGCCCGGGGAAAGCTGTCCCGATTCTGCATTCACAAGGACCATCCTTGGCTGACGGCCATTCAAGACCCGCAGCACTTCGCGCATTTTTCGATCTACAGATCCTGATTTGCACTTACACAACAAGCTTTGGTTTTTGTGGCTGAATCCGGCCCCATTTTCTATTCTGGGAATCCTGGAGGGGACCCATGAAAATGCTTTTGCCATCAGCACTTATGCTGACCGCTGCCCTGTTCACTTTTACGGAAAAATCTTCGGCGGCCTTCGGTATTGGAAAAAGAAGCGCGGGATACATTTACGAAACCAGCTTTTCTTCAATGGGATGGCGCTATCTGTCCCTGCTGGAGGGCAAAAGCACGGATGACCCCAACGCCCTGGAATCATCCAAACGCAATGCCTGCTACAAGCGCTATGGCACGATACTCAACGACAACACCCTGGATATTCGCATCGCTATTGGGTATTTCGACTGGACCACCGGAAGCAACGTGCACTATTCCGGGCGCAGTTATGGCGTCAGCCCGTCTTTGGATATTGGCGCTTATGAAGCTCTCAAGGATCTTTTGACGTCATCATGTGGTGGCAAGGCCCGTTTTTGCGGCTTCCGCAAGGACCCTCAGAACAGTTCTCTGTTCACCCGCGAAGTCACCATCCACGGAAAACGAATTTTGGCCCGGGTTGAAATCCGCTTCTCGTCGGCGTCTGAAATTCTTTCTGACAACCTTGGGAAATATCGCGACACTCAAAGCCAGCGCTCCCGCTATGCGGACGACTTCTTCACACGCTCTTTGCGCGAGGCCGATGCCGTGTTTTACTTCGGGCATGCCCGCAATGGCGGAGGTCCCGATTTTTATCCTCCTGTGTTTGTTCCCGGCACGAACAAGCTGAACTACAGCGGCTATTACAAAGCCAAGCGCCCCGGTTTTAACAAGATGCTCAACGCTCTGGGATCTTCCCGCCAGGCCCCGGTGATTGGTTTGATGGCCTGCGCTTCGCGCGATCACTTCCTGCGCCGCACGCGAGCCGTGGCACCGAATTCCGGAGTCATCAGTTCCATGGATGTGCTGAATGTGGACTATGTATATACCGCCATGATTGGAGCGGTGGATGCATTGCTGCGCGGTCAGTGCCAGAAAAGCTTTTATCAATCCATTCGTATGACCACTGGCAATCAGAAGTACATCACCATGGATGGAATGTTTGAATAAACTCACATCAGGCCGGAACTATGTCCGGCCTTGATTTGCAAATCAGCAAAGATTGATTTTTGCGTCGGCCTTGCTCCTTCCTTTAACTATAATGAAAGCATCATGAGCCGAAGGAGGAATCCATGAGTCAGCTTGAGCATCTGCCTCACCCCAGCCGCTTGCCTTCTCTGAACCATCACACACTGGCCTTTTTCTCCAACCCCGAGGACGCTCGCAAAGCAGCCTCAGAGCTGGTCAATGCCGGGTTTCATGAGGCTGACATCAACGTCTTTGAGGGCGATGACGGCGTTGAAGCCGTGGATCTGGATTCCATCCATGCCGATCTGATGGAAAAGTACTATCGCAAGTTTGTGAAATTTTCAGATTCGGCCGAATGGCACTTTTTAACAGAGGCCGACGATGAACTGCGCCGGGGGCATATTCTGATGTGTCTGGTCACCATGAACGTCGAGGAAAAAGACGCGGCCGTTCCTATTCTTAGAAAACACAAGGCCTTCGATATGCGCTACTGCACGGGCATCGCCATTGAAGAGGTTGTTTAAGCCTTCTTTATGCGATACATCTGTCACATCCCCTGCGAGGTGACAGATGACCAATCTTGAATTCAAAATTTACAAAGTTCCTTCCGAATTCGGCGAATGGCTGGCGGCCTTTGAAGACGACCAGTTGATTTTTCTGGGCAGCTACAACGCCGGAAAAAAACTGGTGGAAGGGGACCTCACCGCTTTGATCGAAAAATTCTATGCCGTGCGCATCGGCTCTTTCCAGCCGGCCAAGTGGAACCAAGGAAATTTCTGGGCCACCCAGCATCAGATCAAACTTCAGGGCACCGAGTTCCAAATGAAGGTGTGGCTGGAGCTTCTGAAAATCCCTGCCGGAAAAACCGTCACTTATTCAGAGCTGGCTAAAAAACTGCGCAAGGCATCTGCCGTACGCGCCGTGGCCTCAGCTGTGGGCAAAAATCCCATCAGCTATTGGATCCCGTGCCATCGGGTGATTGGCAAAGGCAGCAATCTTCTGAAATATCACTGGGGCCCGGAAGTAAAAGAATATCTGCTGATGAAAGAAGGCGCTCTTTAAAACTTCAAATTGAAGTTCAATGTGATACCCGGGTTTTGCTCATAGTCGTACTGGGCGGCAAAGTCGACATTCGGGATCACTTGCACGTCGAGCATGTTCTTGTACAGAACACGGCTCCAGGCCACGCCCAGGTTGTAGCTTTTCATCTGGTAGTTCGGCCGATTCGTTGATGTCACAAAAATATTGTAGGACATGTTGGACCGGTTGGAAAACCAGTGCCCCAGCGCCACACCGTTGGTCACCGTGAACAGATGCGCGCGGTCCTCGTAGTCTCCCTCGTTCACAAAAGTCAGATTGAAACGCTGAGACAACTGAAAGGCGAAGTTGAAGGCCAGAAAGATTCCCGTGCCCCTGTCGGCCTCGGCATAAAATTGCAGCTTGGGATTCACCCGATAGTTTTTCCCCCGTTCAACGACACTTTCAAGGGTGAGTGTGTGAGAGATCAAAAAAGATCCGGCAAAACTGATGCGTGGCTGGAAAGACGCTTTAACATCACCCAGTTTTCGGAAGAACCCCAGCGTGGCGCCGTAATCCCGTTCACGCGGTGTCTGTCGCAGGTACGTCTGGGAAATACCCCGCTCTTTGGTTTCATCATAGCTGGTAAAAGTGATCTGCCAGTATTCTTCCACGTTGGGAAGACGCAGATTAAAATTGAAACTGAAGACATCTGTGTAACCGTCTTTTTCATTATAATAAAAAGACGGTTCAATCAGGAAAGCGGTTTTATTCTGTTTGGTGGTGTACTGCTGACCGGCCAGAAACAGGTCCACCCCTTCCGCCACACCGTCAAACCATTCAGAAATGGCGATGTTGCCGGCAATGAAGGATTTTTCCCACTTGCCCTCTTTGGATTCAGACTCGGCTTCAGAGTATTCTGCACGCAACTCACAGCAATACAGGGCCAGGATCAGCATCACTGACCCCAGAGCACTTTTGCGCGCGAAAGATATTAGTGCTTTTTTGCCCGTCACGTTTTAGTCTCCAGACATGAAGTATTTTAGACTTATACTTTGCTTCCTGTCGCTGAGTATCTCAATGCTGGCTGCAAAATCAGTCCATGCCTATATCCCTCAGCGTGGTAACGTCGTGGCCACACTCAGCCCCTATTTCTTTAAAACAAATTATGATGGTCACGAACAGGGACAAAACAAGATCGGCACCGGGATTTCTTTGGTCGCCACCGGGGATGTCGACAACAAAGGCAGTCTGGAAATCGCCGCAATCTACATGAACAAAATCTACTTCCGTGAAGATGGTAACAGAACAGTCGCGGAAAAAACGCAGCTGATGCATATCACGATGGGATACCGCCGCTGGTGGACCGAACCTTTTTCAACCTCTGTGGCTCTTTACACTTCTTATCCCATGGGGCCGGTGGACGTACTTCACAACGACTTCACGGTGGAAGAGGACATGGGCACCACCGCACGCTCGACCACCGAAACCGGCTTGGATCTGGCGTTTCAGTATGAACTGATCAACCGCGAACGTTTCTCGATCATGGCGGAAGGGCGCTACTCGTATTCGCTGACCAAAAAATCCAGCGAGTACGCCGACCAATACGGCGCCAGCATCGGGATTCGCTACTTCATCCAAAGCAAGGTGGCCTCCCCGAAAGAGCTGCGAGAGTAATCAAGTCTCAATTTTGATAACTTAAATATTTGATTTAACTAATCTTTTTAGAAACACAAACTTTAGTCCATATTTGCAAATAGCCTCTTTACTTACACATAATTTACATAGTAATTTATGTGTAAATGGAGAGCTTCAAATGAGCACCCTCGCCCTTCCCGAACTGGCTAACATCCCTTTTGTCTCTGCCGAGCAGCTGCAACCCCCGCCGGGCCTTCCCACCGGCGTGAATGTCCTGGATGACTTTCTGCTGTGGAAAGGAGTCCCGCAAGGCGACCTCAGTCTGCTGCAGGGGGCTCCCGGCACCGGCGCCACGTCCTTGTGGATTCGCATCGTTCAAAACGTGCATTCACAGAACAAGTGGGCGGCGTGGATCAACGGGGATGCTCAGCTTTTCCCCGCTCATTTAAGCAGCTACAAAATAAATCTGAAGAAACTGCTGGTGGTCAAAGAGCCCAAGGAAAATGAACAGCTTTTCTGGCTGTTGCAGGAGCTGATCACAAGTTCGTTGTTTGAAGTGATCGGCTGCAATCTGAAAGAAATGTTTTTGAAAAACCATCAGCTGCAAAAATTGAAACGACTGTGCCGTCTGCACAAGGTGGCTCTGGTTTTTGTGAATCAGAAGGCCAGCAAGTTTGTAAATCCGCTGTTCAGTCTGATGATTCATTTTCAACGCGACTTTATCACCATCCAAAGGGCCTTGCACCGTCCGACGCCGTTCAATCTGGCAGGGAGTATGATTCATGCGAACTTTATGCATCAATTTAAAAACACCGCAAGAAAGCTCCTCAGCTGAGGCCTTTTTGGTGCTAAGCCCGCGGGTTCAGTACCGCTTCCCGCACTATATCTTCGTGGACATTGGCTCGACCCAGCACTTGATGGGCGGCGAAATAGGCTGCCTGGAAAAAGCGCTGCAGATCGCTGCCAAGTTTGCTCCGGATGCCAGCGCCGCCATTGCTGACACTCCCGCCGGCGCACAGATGCTGGCAAAGTGGCGTCCGTCGCATATCAGTCTGCGCGGCAAGGAACAGGAAAGCTTCAAAGGGCTGGGACTGGATGCCCTGAAAGATCTTGAGGGTCTTTCGCCGTGGGCGCAGAAAAAGCCGGTGGAGCACATGATTGCCTTCTTCCACACCCTGGGTGTGTATGGGCTGGAAGGTGTTTTGAATTTTCGTCTGAATTCACTGCGTGAACGCTGGGGGGATTTTGGTGTTTTACTTTGGAATCGTCTGCATTCTCAGGACTCTCAGGTCATTTCACCTCTTGTGCCTCGCGACCCTCTTGTGGGCTATGGCTACCTGGACGATCCCTTAGGTTCCGCGCCCCTGCTGATGAACCGGCTCAAGGTTCATCTGGACATTCTGTTTGCGCGCCTGCAGGGCCTGGCCCGTCATGCGCAGCGACTGGATGTGGTCTTGCACTGTGAATACTCAGACAAACGCTACAATCTTTCCATTGAACCCGTCAGCCCGACGCGCGATCAGGAATTGTTCGAGGATCTGCTGTTTAAAAAGCTAGAACAGCAGGTTCTGGAAAATCCGATCCGGGAATTTGAAATCACTTTGTTTGATGTGCCGGAAAAAATCCAGCAGCTGGATTTCTTTGAGCCCCGGGACAACACCGAGGACCGCTGGCGCCGTCTGATCAGTTTTGCAAAACAATCCCAGTGCGAAATGGGCTTTCTGCAAATGGAGGCCAGCCATTTCCCCGAACAAAGTTTCCGCCTGGTGACGGACTGGCCCGAGGACTTCAAACCCCAGGATCTGGTGGAAAGACAGGACGAGGCTTTGCAGATCAAATCGGTCTATGCAAAAGCCCTGGCTTCCAGCCCGCGCCCGTCCCTGCTGCTGGAAAAACCCCAGGCACTGAGCGCGGGTGAAGTGCAGAAGCTTCGGTTTGTGTCTTCCCTTCCCAGCGAACGCATTGAATCGGCCTGGTGGCAGATTTCAGTTCAGGATTTAAAAAACAGAGATTATTACTTTGCGCTCTCTCATCAAGGTCAACTGCTGTGGGTTTTCAAAGATCGCATAAATTCACAGGTTTACTTACATGGGTACTTTGACTAATAAAGCCTTAATTCCTTCCCAAAATTCGCGGCTGCCGGCCAAACCCCGGCCGCGGGCCAAAGGATTCGTCGAACTTCTGGGGCGCAGTAACTTTTCATTTCTGCAAGGGGCTTCCAGCCCCGAAGAAATGGTGTCGCAGGCCGTGGAGTTCGGTTACGACGGCATGGCCCTGTGTGATCTGAATGGATTGTATGGCGTGGTTCGTGGTTTTCAGACCATCCAGTCGCCTTCTTTGTTCACCGCCTCGCCGCAAGTGAAGGAGAACTTTCATTATCTGATCGGATCGGAGCTGACTTTGACGGATGAAAGTTCCGTTGTGCTGATTCCGATGAACAAACAGGGCTATTCGCATCTGTGCGAAATCCTCACTTTGGGAAAGCGCCAGGCCGCCAAGGGGTTTTCCAAACTCAGCCTGGAACAGATTGAAAAATACAATCAGGGTCTTTTGTGTCTGGCCCTTCCGCCCTGGACGGACGAGCGCTATGAAAAGCTGGAAAAGATTTTTGACAACCGTCTGTATCTGCCTCTGTGGCGGGATCTGACCTGGGAATCCCAGGAATTCTGCCGGCAGGGTTTTGCGCTGGAAGAAAAATACAAGGCTCAACTTTTTGTCACCCAGCGCCCGTTCATGCACAGCCCGGAACGCAAGCCTCTGTTTGATGTCCTGACTTGCACCCTTCATCACACCACACTGGCCGAAGCCAAAAATAAACTGATTCAGAATTCTGAAAGATGCCTAAAAAGCCTCGAAGATATCTCCTGGCTGTGGCAGGACCGGCTGGATCTTGTGGAAAAAACTGTGGAGATCTCGGCACGTGTGACGTTCTCATTAAACGAGATCCGTTACCGCTATCCCGCATCCAGCTTGCCTTCCGGGATGACTCCCACCGAATACATGCGCCACCTCACATTGAAGGGCGCCGAAAGCCGCTACCCTGAGGGCATTCCTGACAAAGCCTTAAAACAGATTGAACATGAGCTGGAGCTGATCAAGGACCTTCAATACGAAGACTACTTTCTGACTTTGAAAGAAATCTGTGACTTTGCCTCGGAAAGAAAGATTCTTTATCAGGGCCGTGGCTCCGCCGCCAATTCGGTGGTGTGTTTTTGCCTGGGATTGACAGCCATTGATCCGGTGAAAATGGATCTGCTGTTTGAACGTTTTTTATCGCGCGAACGGCGGGAACCACCGGACATTGATATCGACTTTGAGCACAGCCGCCGCGAGGAAGTGATTCAGCACATCTACGAAAAGTACAACGAACGCCATGCCGCCATGGTGTGCACGGTGATTCGGTATCGCTCGCGCATGGCTATTCGCGAAACCGCCAAGGTGTTTGGCATGCCCCTGGCCAAGATCAATGCCATGATCAAGTTCATGGGCCGTGACGGGATGAAACGCCTGCTGGATCCCGCGGTGGCAGCGGACTTTGGCATGGAGCCGGGTCCTTGGAAGATGTTCATGGCTCTGGCCCAGCAGCTGCACGGATTCCCCCGCCACCTCGGCATTCACACCGGCGGCTTTCTGATCACTCAGGATCCTATCACCGAAATGGTTCCCGTGGAAAAAGCCACCATGAATGGCCGCTATGTCATTCAGTGGAACAAAGACGATGTGGACTTTCTGCGCCTGATGAAGATTGATGTTTTAAGCCTGGGCATGCTGACTTGCCTGCGCAAGTGCTTTGATCTTTTACGTGATGTGAAAGGCAGGGACTACAGCCTTGCCACCTTGCCCGCCGATGACAAACCCACTTACGACATGATCTGCCGCGCGGAAACAGTCGGCGTCTTTCAGATTGAATCCCGCGCGCAGATGAACACTTTGCCGCGCATGCAACCCAGGAACTTTTATGATCTGGTCATCGAGATCGCCCTGATCCGTCCGGGTCCTTTGCAAGGGGGCATGGTGCATCCGTTCTTGAAGCTGCGCCAGAATCCCCCCAAAGAAATCAAGTATGCGCACCCGGCCCTGGAACCGATTCTGAAAAAAACCATGGGAATTCCGATCTTTCAGGAGCAAGTGATGAAGATGGTGGTGGCCGTCGCGGACTTCACTCCGGGAGAGGCTGATGAACTGCGCCGGGTGATGTCCTCGGCCTGGAAGCGCAAAGCGACCATGGGTGGTATCGAGCAGCGCCTGCGCACGGGGTTTGCCCGCCACGGGATTTCCAGTGAATACGCGGATCAAATCTTCAAAACCATCGAAGGCTTTGCCAATTACGGGTTCCCCGAAAGTCACTCGGCCAGCTTTGCTCTGTTGACTTATGCCAGCTGCTATCTGAAGTGCCACTATCCGGATGTGTTTGCCTGCGGGCTTTTGAACAGTCAGCCCATGGGCTTTTATGCTCCCCGCACGATCATCGCCGAGGCTCAAAGAAACGGCGTGGTGGTGGCACCTCTGGATGTGCAGAAATCTGATTATGACTACACCATCGAAAAAACGGCCGCCGGGGATCTGCTGCGTGTGGGCTTAAGATCAATCTATGGTATTCCCGAAGTATTGATCCGTCGAATCGAAGACAGCCGCAAAGAAGAAGGACTGTATATAGACCTAGCGGACTTTATCCGTCGCACGCAGCTTCCTCGCAGTGTGCTTTTAAAACTTGCCGCCGCGGGGGCTTTCGAAAGCTTTAACAGCAATGTGCGGGAGCTGATCTGGAATCTGGAGTCGTTAAGTCTTGATCAGCAAAGCTTCCTGTGGGGTCATCCGAAAGAACAGTTTGAGCTGGGTGAGGACGATGATGAACCCGAACACCTGCCGTTTGAATCCAACTGGGACCGCCTGCGCCGGGAGTACGACAGCAAGGGATACTCCGTGGAATCCCACCCGATGTCGGTGCTTAGAACCTATCTGCACAGCAAAAGCGAAGCTCTGCGTGAAAAACGTTTCGTGCCTTATTTTTCTTCGGAAGATCTGAAACGCATGAAAACAAAAACCAAAGTTCGGGTTGCCGGCTTGGTGGCTATCACCCAGCGTCCGCCCACCGCCAAGGGAATGTGTTTTATCACTCTGGAAGACGAGTTCGGTTTTGTGAACATCGTCATTCACCCGGAAATCTATCAGAAGGACCGCACCACGATTTACACCCGTTCGCTGCTGGAAATCCACGGCCAGGTTGAAAAAGTGGGGGCCATCACCAATATCCGCGCCGAACGCATTCTGCCTCTGGGATAAGGCCTTGAAAGTGCTTTTCAAGGCCGATCCCGGGGTGTTATGGTGCCGCCATGATCCGCGAAGCCATTGAAATGATTTTCACTCCTGCCACCTCCGTCGCCAAAAAATACGGATTCGTCTATCATTCGATTTCACTGAAACACCGCTTTGAGCGCTGTAAAAAAATCTGGCTGCCGCATCTGAAAAACTGTCAGGACACGTTCCTGCAAGTTGTAAAAGACCTGCCTCAGAAGAAATCCGTGGTGGTTCTGGGCAGTGCCCACTTGCATGAAATCCCGCTGCACCTGCTGGTGGACAATTTTGAAAGCATCACCCTGGTGGATGTCATCCATCCATTGAAGCATCACTGGGCGGCCAAACGCAATTCACGCCTGAAACTGGTCACGCAGGATCTGGGTGGATCTTTGCATGAGCTGGAAAATCTAAAATCACTGGAAGATCTGAACCAGCTGATTCAGAATCTTTCGGCAAAACAGCTTTTCCATTTTGAAGCCGATCTGATTGTTTCCGGAAATCTTTTGTCTCAGCTGGCCCTGCTGCCGATGGAAGCTTTGGAAAAGTACATGAAAAAAGACCTGACTTTGGCGGAGAAAGACCAGATCTGCACAGCCTTCGGGGAAATTCATCTGAAGAATCTGCGCCAGTGCTCGGGACAAAAGCTGATTTATACAGACCGTGAGGTCACCTATCGCAATCCGCAAGGTGAAAAGATCTATCAAGGATCTTATCCGGTCAGTTTTGACGGCTTCACCAAACTCCGGGAATGGGACTGGATCCTGGCTCCGCTGAAAGAAGCGTCGAAGGACTACTCCATCGAAATGAAAGTGGAAGCTTACTCTTCCAAATAGAAAAAGCCGCATTTCTGCATCACAGATCATGCGGCTTTCTTTTTAGCAGCGGGGACCCTTGCTGCAACCCAGAAGGTCTTCGGTCTCTTTCAGCTTGAAGAAATTTTTCAAACGGGACTTGCTGTCCAGGTGAGTTGAACTGTCGCTTTCGCTCTCTTTATCATCCAGATGACACATCCAGGACAAAGCCGCTTTGGCTTTCTCAGTCTGCACGGACAACTCTTTATCCTGCGCCAGGAATTTATTCAGAATACGGAAGGCGATGATATCCGCCTGCGTCTCTTTGTTTTTGCTTTCAATGAATTTCGCAGACTTGTCCGCCAGATCAGCGTTCACGCAAGACAGAACGCGGTTATCCATTTCAAAACCGCGGAACTCCAGCTGGTGAGTCATCTCATGCGCCAATGCCATCACCAGTCCTGCAATTCTTTCCACTTTGGTTTTTCCAGCATTCAGCAGCAGCTGACCCGGACAGATGAAGATCACACCTTGCGGGCCACCGCCCGGTCGCAGCGAGCGCGCCATGACGCCCTGACCGTCGCTTCCGCACGCCACGGCCATATCGGTGGTCACAATGTCTTTCCCCTGATAGGACAACTCAAAAGTTTGCGACACCGACTGAACCACGGTTGTATTTAAGGCTCCCACCAGACCCATGCGGCCGTCTTCATCAAGCTTTTCGTTTTTTACAAAATCCATCATCAGCTTGTGGACGACTTCAGTCGCCTCTTTCACATCCTCATCATAGTTGTATATTGTGCGGTACTCTTTGTCGGCCAGAACCAGCAAACGACGCTGAGCCTGGATTCTTTTCGTATCGTCGGTGATGGTTTTTTTGAAGGCTTCTTCTGAACCGTCAAAATCTTCAGGCAAAGAAAGCTCTGCCTTCAGCACCTTGAGTGCCGCCTGCAGTCCGTTTTTCTTGATGTCCGCTACGATTGGCAGGACCGATTTTTCACAAATGTTGATTTCAGGAGTTTCACAGATCGGAGCGGATCTTGCGGCAGGGACAGTCTGTTCCGCCTGAGCTTTCTCAGCGGTCTTATTGCGGTGCTTTCTTGCGTAATCAGAATCTTTTTCCGCACAAGCGGCCAAACCCAAACTGATCGCCAGAATAACGCTAAGCTTTTTCATAACTGCTCCTTTTCTTTACGCGTGAGTACTGAAAAACGGCACTTCCGCGGGCCGGAGCCTCGTGATTCGAGGCGGACCTGATAACTAAGGAGTAAAGCAAAGGCAGGGCCAAGCCGCTGTCTCAGAATGAGATAACGCGGCGTAGGTGTAAAAAGTCACCAGGCACCTTTTATTTTTTGAGGGCTATGTAGAGGCCTTCGAAGGTGGGGATGATGGCGGATTCAAATAGACTTGGATCGGCCAGGCGTTTGTTGAAATCCTGCATGATGCGGATTTGTTTGTCCGAGAACTTCTGGGCGGGTTCACCCCACACGGAACCCGACAGGAAGATATTGTCGGCCAGAATCAGGCCGCCTTTACGCACGTTCTTTTCAGCCCAGGTCAGATAGTCAAAATAGGCGGCTTTGTTGCCGTCGATGAACACGCCGTCGAAAGGCCCTTGAGCCGCGATCTTTTCAAGCTCTTCGCGGGCATCACCCATCACCAGATGGATCTTCTTTTGGGACTGATCCAATTGTGCAAAAATCTGCGCTGAGTATTCGCCATGCTTCGGGTCTTTTTCCAGCGTCCACAGCTCCCCGCCCTCTGGCAGGGCTTCAAAGATGTACTGCGCCGACAATCCCGTCAGTGTTCCGATCTCGACAAATTTGCGACAGCCATGCGTGCGCACCAAAGTCTGAATCAACTTCGCTTCAGCTGCATTGATGCTGATTCTTCCCAAATTCAGTTCATCAGCAAACTGGCGGGAACGTTTTTTCAGATCACTTTCTTCGGAAAGAAGTGAAAGCATATAATTGTCTTTGTGGCTTAACACGGATTCACGCATGCCCCATCTTCGCACATCCCGCCTGCGAAGTTAACAGGAAGTTAATTTGCCCCCCATTCACCTCACGCTTAGCCTTAAAAGACCTGTTTCTCTAACACGGAGGTATTTCCATGAATGTGTCTTCAGCATTAAAAATTGCCGCATCCTTGACTCTGGTACTTGCGCTGGGCGCCTGCTCCAGCAAAACCAAAAAAGAAGATGAAAACGTCATCGGCCAACGTGGTGGTCGCGCACCTGACTCCGCCCTGTCTGGAGCCGCAGGAGATCTGCGCAAATCCAGCAAATTCTCGACCCTGTCCCAGAATATTCGTTTCAATGTCGGAAGCTCAGAACTCAATGCCTCCAGCCGCCGCGCTTTGAATGAAATCGCCAGCGAGCTGAAAAACACCGCCAATTCTTATGAGAAAATCCGCATCTCTGGCCTGACCGACCCGCAAGGGGACGCTGATCGCAACTTGCGCCTGTCAGAAGCCCGAGCGACACGCGTGCGCGACTATCTGGTTTCTCGCGGAGTGCCTGAAGACAAACTGGAAACCGTCGGCAAAGGGGCCGTCGCCCGCGACACCCTGGGCACTTCGTCCCAAATGGCGCGGGATCGCCGCGTGGACTTTGAGATTGTCGAATAACGTCAGAAACGGCAAGATAGTGGCCTATGAATCCACTTCTTGTCTTTGACCTTGATGGCACTTTGATTGACTCAGCCCCGGATATTATCGTGGCCGTCAATCGCACTTTGGCGAATCATTCAAAACCCACTCTGAGCGATGAACTGATCATCGCTCATATCGGCGAGGGCATTAAAAAGCTTATCGCCGATTTATTTAAAGTCGACAAACTGGAACCCGCCGACATCATCGCTTTGGAAATGGAGTTCCTGAACACCTACGAAGAAGAGATGCTGCAAAAGACCCGGATCTATCCCGGAGTTGAGGACTTCCTGTCTCGCTATCAGGGGCCGATGGGGATTATCACCAACAAAAACGAGCTGCCAGCCAAAGTCATTTTGAAACACTTGGGGCTGGACAAGTACCCATGGGTGAACGTTTTCGGAGCCGACACTCTGGAAGAAAGAAAACCCAGCCCCCTTCCTTTAAGAACCATGATGAAACTGGCGGGCCGTCTGCCTGGAAACACCCTGATGATCGGCGATGGCATCCCCGACATGGTTTCTGCGCAAAGAGCCGGAGTCGGCTCTATCGCGATTGGCTTTGGATACACGGCCACCCCAATCCTGGAAAAGTATGAGCCGTTGGCCGTATTAGAGCATTATCAGGACCTGCACGGACTGGTGAAAAGAATCACGGTGAGTGCCTAACGCGCCTTCGCCAGAAAAAACAACCAGGCACCTTTTGAGACGCTGGACTTTGGTCTCTTTCGTGGGAGCGGTGTAAAGGATTAACCAAAAAACTCCGATAACTTCCATAGGAATTAGTTTGAGGAGTGGAATGAAGACCCAAGGGAAAATTTGGATCATCTATGATGCTGAGGCCAAGACGCAGACGAAGCCAATGTCTGTGGTTCAAGCTCAAGTGTCTATCCTCTCCATTCCCGAGGATGCTCACTCCAAGTTTTTCCTATGGACACCAGGCTGGGAAAGCTGGCTGTCCATCAAGGACTTCCTGGAGTCCGACCAAAACTATTTCGTCATCGTTCAGCCCCCAAAACCCGGCGGCATGCCGACTCTTCCGGATGTAACTGAAAACACTTTGACTGCGACCAAGAATGCTCCGGCCACCAATGGCGGCGCGGACAGTCCGTACACGCAGGTGGTTGTCGGAGACATCCCACTGAAGCAGCGTGAAGTGGGCGGTTATCATCAGAAAGACTTCAACGGAGACGATCTGGATCTGGCCAAGATCCGCAAAGACAAATCCGACATGCCAAAACCGAAAAAGAAGGGCGACGAACCCGCGGAAACGCCGCTGGCCCAGGCCAAACCCGAGCCCAAAGGTTCGGATCGTCGTCGCGATCCCCGTCACAACTTTAAAATCGAAGTGGTGCTGGTTTCCAAGGTGCGTTCGTTCCGCACTTATTCCAAGGACATCTCTTTAAGCGGAACCATGCTTGAAGATGAAATCCCGAAGGACTTCCTGAACAAACCCTTTGATCTGATCATTGTGAATCCCTTTGAACCGGATCCATCCAAAGCCCGCCTGCTCTTCCGCGCGAAAATCGTGGGGGATCTGACGGACCCACGTCGTCTGATGTTCATCGAACAGGACGTCTCCATGACTTTGCGTCTGGATGCTTTGCTGAAGGCTTACGTAGCTTATCAGGATCAGGTTCGCCGAAGCGCTGGTTAGTTCTTTTCCTCTATCGACGCCGGCAGTTCCCCGACTTTCACCTCATAGATTACAAAGACGATTGTTTGTTCCTTGATCATCTTACAAGTGTTGCAAAAGAATGCTTGTGTTAACGCCTCTTAATGCTTATCGAGGCCAGTTTTCTCACATTTAAGTCAAGACTCCTTAACACACACCCGATATCTAATATTGAGAAATCCACTTAGGAGTCTTTATGAGTACATTGAAGTACGTTGTTGCAATGGGTTCTGCACTAGTCCTGCTATCAGGTTGCCAGAAAGAACTCGAGGAGGCTTCCAAGCCCCGCTACCTGTACATCGCCAGCGGCGCCTGTTACTCGGGCACCGGCAACACCACCTACAGTGCCACCACTTCTTCCAACGTGATTTTCCGCATCGGGCTTGAGACCGCCCAATATGAAGGCCGCATAGCCGACTTTACGACGGGTCTTGATGCCCCGGGCACAACTCCTGTCAGTATCGTCAATCACGACGAAGAACATCTGCTGGCGTTGCTGGAGCACACCGGCCAGCGCCGTATCGAGCTGATCAAAAAAGAGCTGTCCGGTGAACGACAGACTTTCTATAACAACACTTCCGCGACGGCCCCTATTGGCGCGTTGCAATCCGCCGCTCGCTACTTGATTTCTGTGGTGGATGGCCTTTTGATCAGCCGCACGACAGCGATTGAAAAACTCGACACCGGAAAATCCCGAGAATCCGGCTCAGGCACCAATGCCTGGGTGCAGGCTCCTGGTGGTGCCTGCAGTGCCTCGATCACCAACATCACTTCCCTTGCGACCTATCCGACATCTTCCAATGCCGCCGGTTACAACATCATCTATACTCACTCGCAGAATGCTTCCAGTGCGAACAACCGCATCGGCATCATGAATGGACTGACAGGATGGAATGGAACCAGCGGGTGCCTGGCGGCGCAATCCGGCCCGGCCCTGACAGCTTATCCGACAGCTTCAGTGTATATGCCTGATGCCGGACGCATTGCTGTGGCCTATGCGGGAATCACAGGTTCCATGCTGAATTCAATTTACACTTACGATGTGGATGAAACCGCCAACACGATCTCTGATCCGGTGAATGCCTATGAGGTTCCCGGTGTGATCTATGGAGCTTCGGCGATGGTCTATGACGAAGTGGAGGGCCATCTGTATGTCGCCACGGGCGGTGCCGTGACCACGAATTTCACGACGGGGAATGTTCCCTACAATATCGAGAAATTCAGCTATGACAGCACCACAAAGACATTCTCCCGTGTGGGTTCAACGTCCTATTACAGCGGAAACCTTGAAACCCGCTGTATATCATCGATGTTTATTGCGGACTAAGGTGTTCCGATGATCTGCAGCCCCCAGCTGACCAGATCCCCATTGAAGGTTGAACCACCATCAATGACTTTGATTGTCCAGGTGCCATTGGAGCGCTCCTGGAAGAAAGCATTGCTCAGGAAGACTTCGTTGTCATAGTCCACCTGACCCAACAACGAATTTCGCATATTCAAAATCATGCTCTTGGTGCCTGACGGAGACGTCAGTTCCACACCCAGATCCCCCACGCGGTCATGATCCACTTTCAACCGGATACGAACCCCTTCGATGCGCAGATTGTCTGTCACTGTCACGGTGTTGCTGACACCCGTCGCACTGTAATCAGGAATGGCCACCCTTGTTGTGTTCTCAATCCAACTTGTACCAGAAAGACCGGCCGTAAACGTCGAAGTGTAGTTTTTTGCCATCGCCACCGCCGCATCCACATCCACACGACCAAAGCCATACCAGTTGTGGAATTTGAATCCGGCACTGTTGGTCACCCAGGCATTTTCCCAGACCGCCCCTGTCGGCAGAATCACGTTCTTGGACGAATTCCCTGGATAATTTCTAAGTGGATGGTTACTGATGGCCCCCGAGTTAGGACGAACCTGCACCGCCGTCTTCGCCAGAATGTATTTCACATCACGCCAGTTGAGATTCGGATTGGCTTCCAGCAGAAGCGCAATCGCCCCGGTCAGAACCGGAGCCGCCGAAGAAGTCCCGTTAAATGTCGTCGTGTAATTGCAATTGCTGTTTCCGTTGTTGCCTCGTTCGAACTCCACTTTGCCGGAAATGCTGGTCTGAGCATAGCCCGCCGTACAACCGGTGCGATCGGTGGTCACCATCGCCGGAGAATCATCGCCGGACTCTCCCCCAAAGGACGAAATCCAGACATTCGAACCCACAGACGAATACGAAGCCGCGTCACCGGTGGAATTTAATGCCGTCACCAGAATTGTGTAAGGCGTGCTGTTGTCCGGGTCCAAATTGGAGTTGCCGATGCAGTAGGTGTCGGTGGAGCCTTTGCATTCCACCAGGAAGTCATTACCGGCAGACTTTACATAAATGGAGCCTTTGCCACTGCGACCATTGAGCACCCCGTTCAGCAAAGCTGTTTCCCAGGCGGCCACAGGATCCGGCAGATAGTTCTGCGAGTTCCCCCAGCTCATGTTGTAAACATCATACCCACCGCTCAGCTGCTCGGCCATTCGGCTGAAGGTTTGCGAAACTCCTGTAGACAGGAAGTTATAGGCCAGCAGTTTGGCTTTGTAAGCAACACCCTTGCTGCCCACACCGTTATCCCCGACAGCCGCCGCCAGACCCGCAACCGCAGTCCCGTGATTGTCATCCGCAGAGTTCGGAGGAGCATTGTTCGTACCTGAAGTATGATAGTTCTTGGACACCCCATAAAGGAAGTTGTCCTTCAAATCCGGATGGGCATCCTGAACCCCGTCATCGGAAATCACAATCTTGATTCCACTTCCGGTCAGTCCCCCGGTCCACGACTGCAACAGATTCAGATCAACACCCGCGGTTCCGGCATCGGTGGCGAAAACCTTTTGTCCGGTGTTATTGATATGCCAGGCATAACCCAACAGCGGATCCGCCCCGGTGCCCACCAGCTCTTCACCAACGGCGGTGAAACTGTTCTTCGCACAGTTGGTAAATAAAGTCCCCGTGATAGTGGCTATCACTGCAAGGCCCGCCAGCATTTTGGCTTTGGGACTAAAACTTTTCATACTTCCTGCTCAAAATCTCCAGCTGGGTCTGACTGACGCCAGGTTCGCTGCTTAAACGTTCTTTCAAAGAGGACAAATTAAAAGTGTCCTGTGCGGAGGTCACAAAGTACAAATTCGCCTCCGGCATCGCACCCACCACTTTCAGGTCATATTCCTGAATCAGGGAATCGATATTCACACCTTCATTCAACGTGATCTGAATCGTGCCCGTCACAACTCCGGCAATCCCTTTGCGTTCGTTATAAACTGCCAAGGGCTGCGACGCCGAAAAGTGACGGTCATCGCCACGGAAGCCTTCTTCTTCGACCAGATAGTAGCCGTTAATTTCAGCCAGATAAGCACTGCGTTTGCCGGCGGACTGCGGATAAGCGGTCACACCCTCCCACACTTTCCAGGAACTGCCGGACAGAACTGAGGACTGCGCCAGACGACGATCATCCGGTTTGGGTAAAACAGTCTGCTTTCTTTTCGGCTCCAGCAAACGGCGGGATTCTTCCGCCTGGTTCTGGCCATGCGAAGGTATCTCGGTCACCTGCATCTGTGCGCTCGGGGATTGCAAAACAATGTCCTCTTCGCTTAGACGGTCTTCAGAAGAGGCAACAACATCGGCGGCCTCTTTCAGGGATTCAGCCAGAGTCGGCTCCTGATCCTTTTTTAGGAACCAGGAAAGCGCCACAACCGCTGTGATTACAACAAGTAAGATGATGACGTGTTTACGTGCCATGAGTCCTTTAATTCTATCGTTAAAAAGGGGGCCACGTTCACTATTTTCTGCAAGAAGTATTGGGAAAGTATGGAAACGGCCTGTGTTCCCGAATTGAGACAGAACTTTGGTCTGTAATAAAAAAACCCTCAGCAATCACTCACTGAGGGGTCCCAATTTTTTAAGCTATTTTCGTTCCGGTTACGGATTCAGCTTCAAAAGCGTTTCCACGGTTTTTTTCAGCTTTTCAACGTCGAATGGCTTTTTGATGTAGTCATCCGCGCCGATCTCGAAGGCCTTTTTCATGTCTTCTTCAGAAGCTTTGCCGGACACGAACACCAATGGGATTTTCTTCAGATCGCGGTGTTCTTTCAGCAACTGCGCCAATTCAAAACCGTTGATCCAAGGCAATCCAACGTCCATCAGAATCAGATCCACCGAGTGATCATCCAGCACTGTGGAAAGCTCGGTGCCATCGGCCGCAAGCTTCGTCACGTAACCTTCACTCTCAAGGATTCTTTTCATCGCCAGGCGCATGGTTTCGTCATCCTCGATCACCAGAATGATCTTTGGATCCAGCTTTTTCTTGGCTTCACGGAACTGATCCAAAGGCACCACTTCCTGAGAAGCAATGCGGGCCTTGGTCATTTTCTCGATCTTTTCGATCAAATCCTTGGTGTTGATTCTTTTGTCCTTCATATCTTCCTTAGTGAGCTTCCTGGGCTTCCAGCCATCTTTCAGCATCGATCGCCGCCATACAACCTGTACCGGCTGCCGTGATCGCCTGACGATATACGTGATCTTGCACGTCTCCCGCCGCAAAGACACCTGGAATGTTAGTATACGTGGTGTTGGGCTGGGTGATCAAATAGCCTGTCTCATTCATATCCAAAACACCTTTAAAAAGGTCGGTGTTCGGCTTATGGCCAATGGCCAGGAATAGACCTGTGATCGGAAGTTCTTTGACAGCGCCATCAAGAGTGCCTTTGATTTTTGCGCCGGTCATACCCTTGCCGTCCCCCAGAACCTCGATCACCTCAGTGTTGTAAAGCACTTCGATTTTTGGGTTCTTCAAAGCACGGTCCACCATGATCTTGGAAGCACGGAAATGGTCACGTCTGTGGATCAGATACACTTTGGTCGCAAAACGAGTCAGGAACTGAGCTTCTTCCATCGCCGTGTCACCACCGCCAACAACGCCGATTTCCTGATTGCGGAAGAAGGCACCATCACACGTTGCACACGCGGAAACACCGCGGTTGGCGTAAACTTTTTCAGAAGGCAGGCCCAGATACTTCGCGCTGGCGCCGGTAGAGATGATGATGGATTTTGCCAGGTGAAGTTTGTCACCGATCCACACTTTGAACGGACGCTGGGAAAAATCCACTTTCGTCACGTTACGAGTGATAAAACGCGTGCCGAATCTTTCAGCCTGTTTTCTCATGACCGTGATCAGGTCAGGACCCGTGATCCCGTGGTCAAAGCCCGGGAAGTTTTCAACTTCGGTCGTGGTCATCAGCTGACCGCCGGCCTCTTCACCTTCGATCATCAAAGGCTCCAGATTGGCGCGGGAAGAATAGATAGCGGAAGTCAGGCCTGCAGGGCCGGAACCGATGATGATGACGTTTTCAACTTTTTGATCCTGAGTCATAGATTACCTCACAATTGGTCGGGACAATAACGGATCAAGGCTACCACAAATAGCCCCGTTTTCATTACTTCTTTGCACGTTTTGGACTGCGTCAGCTACAATGGGCTATGCCGTTGATTTCCTTTAAAAAGAACATGCCTGCCATTGAAGTTCCTGCCGGCACCGTACTGATGACGGCGTTGCTGGAAGCAGGCCTTCCTGTGGCCTCCAGCTGCGACGGAGATGGCGTTTGCGCAAAGTGCAAAATTATCATTGTGGATGGAAAACAGAATCTATCTGCTGAAAACGACACGGAAAATTTCCTGCGCGAAAAAAACGGGCTTTCTTCGGAGGTTCGCATCAGTTGCCAAACCCGGGTTCAGGGCGACATCACAATCGACGCGACATACTGGTGATATTAAAGCGCACGAGGTCTGAAGTCCCGGCCCGGATCATCCACCTCGTGGTCGGGGCGATCCAGTCGACGGGCCTCTGCTGGCTGCGGAACTGAACAGCGCTCCCCTTCCACATAGGACATATTCGTTCTTCGCCCCACCCCGGCCTGATTTCGGCCATAACAAGGCACCACTGAACTGCGTAAAACAGTCATCGGCTCTGCCGGAGTCACAAAATCAGTTTCACGCGTGATAGCGGCCTCCGCCTGCTCAAAACCCAGCGACAGAGTCAAAGTAAGGAGTGTCATAGTAGCCTTTAATAAAAAACCCATAGAATTCTCCTTCTATGGGCCCATTGTATCCCGAGTGCGGGACTAATTTTGAATTTTGCCTTTTAACGCTGGACCTAGAACCTTAGATCTTCTGAAGTCTGACGAAATTGATTTTGATTCCTTCACGCAGGAAGATTTTCTCAAAAGCCGTTTCGAAGTTCTGATCTTTCATGTCCGAATTGTGCAGATCCTGAGTTTCAAAAATGATCTTGTACGGGGACTGACGGATTTCATCCATCGCCCACAGGAAGTACACCAAAGAATCAGTTTTGAAATTGATGAAAGAACCTGGCTTTTGCAGACGGAACAACAACTCCAGATTCTCTTTGCACACGAAGCGGTTTTTAGGCTTTTTCGGAGACGTCCATGGATCCGGGAAATGGATGTAGACGTTGTCGATTTCACCCTCAGCGAAAAGATGATCAATATTGAAGGCATGGAAACGCGTGATCGCCGCATTTTTGCAGCCCGCGTTCACGGCGCGACGGATGGATTGAATCAGAGGTTTGTATTTCAGCTCCAGACCCACCAACAGACGGTCGGAATGGGTCTTTGCGTGATGAGCAAAATAAGTCCCATTGCCAGTGCCCACTTCCACATCCAGCGGCATGGCCGCATCGGCTTTGAAGACGTCCGAACGCCACTTGCCCTTGTTCAGCGGCGCACGCAGTTCATCGAAAGCCACGTGTGCATATTCGCCATTCAACGCCAGGGTGTAGGCGTTCTGGTTGGGAAGGTCTTTGGTGATGTTAATTTGTCTGCGAAGAGCCTGATCTGTCATGGGTCCCTTGATTAGTCGGAGCCGGGTCATCGGTCAAGCTTTTCACAGAGAAGTCAGGCTTCTGCCGGAACGGCTGCAAACGAATCGGGCACTGGGGAACCTGGCAGCTGTCACAGTAGGATTTTTTACAAGGATCCAGGTGAAACACCAGCTCCCCGTCAAACTCATAATCCTTTACCACCGCCGCCTCAAAATCACCGGTCATGGCATGAACCTGAGAAACATCCCAATATTCCGGCACCACCATGTGCGCATCCACGTGGTGGAAGCGCCCAGAACGGATCACCCGTAAATGGTGAATGTTAATCACTCCAGGAACGCGGTTTTTCTCCATCGCCTCCGCCAGCTGTTCCAGCGAGGCTGGATCCTGCTGATCCATAAGCCCCCCCAAAGACCCGCGAACAATCTTGAATCCGGCATAAGCCAGTTGCAAACCCACCAGCACAGCGATGACCGGATCCAGCCACTGAATTCCCGTCAAAAGCACCAGCCCCAGTCCCACCATCACGCCGACTGTGGTCAGCACGTCAGAAAGGACATGAGCCCCGCTGGCTTTGAGTGCATCCGACTGATGAGTCCTGCCCACGCGCTTGAGGTACAAACCCAAAGCCAGGTTCACCAGCGCAGCTCCCCCGACAATCAGCAAACCCGTCTCAAGCTGCTGGGTCGGCTCGTGATAGATCAACGCCTTGACCGCTTCGCCGATAATCATGATCGCAGCAAAGAAGATCATCCCACCTTCAAAAGCAGAAGAAAAATATTCGGCCTTGCCATGGCCATAAGGGTGATTTTCGTCCGCAGGCTGCGAGGCAAAACGAATCACAAACAGCGCCACGATAGCTGCTATCACATTCACAATACTCTCGAGGGCGTCTGATAAAACCGCCGTCGAGCCCGTCAGACGATAGGCAAAAACCTTCATCGCAAATATCAGAACACTGGCGATGGCGGAAACCCAGGCGGCACGATTACGGATCTTGTCAGAAGAAGACACAGCATTTTGCATATAGGAGCGTTTTCTTAGATAGAGCGAGGCAGGTCAACGAATAATTAGCCGGCCGCTTTACGACGCTTATGAACAGCGGATTTGATTTCCACCACAGGCGCACTTTCGGGCTTGTAATGAGCCACTTGATTGCGTCCCGCCCTCTTGGCCTGATACAGGGCATGGTCGGCGCGGCGAACCAGTTCACGGGCGCTGATATTTTCCCCCGGAATGGTGATAGCAAAGCCCAATGAAGCCGTCAGCTTCATGGAGTCCTCACCATTGCGGAACGTGGTCTTTTCAATATTTTCACGCAAGCGTTCACAGAAATACATCGCCCCGGCGTGGTTGGTCTCTGTCAACACCATCAGGAATTCATCCCCGCCGTAACGGGCCGGGATGTCGATATTACGGGTATTGGCGCGAATGATTTTCCCCACCTCCGACAGCACATAGCTTCCGAACAAGTGGTCATGACCGTCATTCACGGTTTTGAAATAGTCCATATCCATCATCACGACACAGACATCACGATGGAAACGACGACCGCGCTCCATCTCGAAGTCCAGGCGTTGATACAGCGAACGCATGTTATACAGACCCGTCAGGTCATCGGTGTCTACAAGCTCTTTGAGTTTTTCATTGGCGAAAAGCAGCTGCTCGTGCAGGTCACGGATACGCAGTTGCGAACGAATGCGTGCCAGAAGCTCCAACGGCACAAAAGGCTTTACGATATAGTCATCCGCCCCGGAATCCAGAGCTTCAATGATCGCTTCAGTGCTGGAATTTTCAGAAACAAACACACAGGAAACATGAGACAGACGCTCACGCACCGACTTCAATACGCGCAAGCCCGCCATGGAAGGCGCCATCCAGTCTAAAATGACAATGTGAGGAATCCAGGATTCGATGAGCTTGTGGGCTTCGGCTTCCGTGGTCACACCACGCGCGTCGTAGCCCTCCCAGCGCAACGGCTCCAGGAGAATCTCCAGGCTGTCTTTATCGTCGTCGATTACTAGAATACGGCGACTTTTGGGTTGTTTAGGGCTTACTTCAAAACTCATCTTACATACCAGTGTAACTTCTGCCCTACTCATCGGTTAATTCCGGGAATTATTTAGACAATTTTCTAATCATAAGACCAGACTACCAAACTTTAATCCTGCCCCGCCGGGAGAAGGACTGGAGGCTGATCTCCGGCGCTTCGGACAGTCCTCGCTCGGTGGGGTTTTTCCCCATTTACAGGCCCTTTGGCTCGTCCGGGCTCCTTGCGTTCCGCAATTCCCCCGGACCTGCGGAACTTGCGGCGGAGATCAGCCCCCACCCCTTCCCCCTCAGACAGATCTTGTTGGTCCGCCCGAGCGCGAGGTTTTGGGGCATCTTGCGACAACATGATGCACGCGTTAGTTCGATTGGTGTTTGGACTTTGGGCGGGGAGAGTTTTCTTACATTTTCTGTGTTTTGATGAGGGGCCTGCTGTGAGCGCTAAGGGGGTCTTATTCGTTGAATTGTCAGGGGATTTTCGCTAATTATGGTGATGGTGTTTTCTTTGAATTTTGAAGGATGTTTTTATGAGTTTGAACTTCACCGAGTACGAAGCAAAGTGGCAGAAAAAATGGGCTGATGCGAAAGCGTTTCAAGCTGAGACAACCAGTTCCAAGCCGAAATATTATGCCCTGGATATGTTCCCTTACCCTTCGGCTTCCGGTCTGCATGTGGGGCACATGGCCTCTTACACTCCGGGCGATATTATCTCCCGCTACAAGCGTGTGAACGGATTCAACGTTCTTCATCCGATGGGTTATGACGCTTTCGGTTTGCCGGCGGAACAATATGCTATTCAGACTGGTGTTCACCCTGCAATCACCACGAAGAAAGCCATCGACAGCTTCCGCAAAACCTTGCAGACGTTTGGTTTCAGCTTTGACTGGAGCCGCGAGATCTCTACTTGTGAGCCTGATTACTACAAGTGGACTCAGTTCATCTTCCTGAAACTTTATGAGCGTGGCCTGGCTTACCAGAAGGAAGTTCCAGTCAACTGGTGCCCGGCATTGAAAACTGTTTTGGCCAACGACGAAGTGGTCGATGGTAAATCCGAGCGTGGCGGTCACCCGGTGATCCGCGTTCCGATGAAACAGTGGATGCTGAAAATCACGGACTATGCTGAACGTCTTTTGAATGATCTGGACAAATTGGACTGGCCGGAAAGAACCAAAGAAGGTCAGCGCAACTGGATTGGCAAATCCGAAGGTGCGCGCATCACCTTCAAGGTTCACGGCGAAAAAGACACCTTCGAAGTCTTCACCACTCGTCCTGATACATTATTTGGTGTGACTTTCATGGTGATGGCTCCGGAACATCCGCTGGTTAAGAAAATCACCTCCCAGCCTCAGTACACGGCGGTGGAAAATTATATCGCTGACACGGCGAAAAAATCCGAAGTGGACCGCAAAGCTTCCACGGAAAAAACAGGCGTGTTCACTGGTGCCCACGCGACTCACCCGATCACGGGCGACAAGATTGAAATCTGGATTTCTGACTATGTGCTGATGGATTACGGCACGGGTGCAATCATGGCCGTTCCTGGTCACGATGCCCGCGACTTTGAATTCGCAACCAAGTTCAACATCCCGATCAAGTCCGTTCTTGAAAGTGATATGCTGCCATTTGAAGGCGACAGCATCATGATCAACTCTGAATTCCTGGACGGCTTGAATAAAACTGAAGCCATCTCCAAAATGCTGAAGCATCTGGAAGAAAACAAGCTGGGCGTTCGCGAAGTTCAGTACAAACTGCGTGACTGGCTGTTCAGCCGTCAGCGCTACTGGGGCGAGCCGTTCCCGATTGTTCACTTTGCTGATGGCTCCAAAGGGGTTCCAGTAAATGAGCTTCCGGTGATTTTGCCGGAAGTGGCTGACTACGAACCGGCTGACACCGGCGAAGCACCGCTGGCGCGCAACGCGGACTGGGTGAAGTACATGGACGGCGACAAAGAAGGCCGTCGTGAGACGGACACCATGCCGGGTGCGGCGGGTTCTTCCTGGTACTTCCTGCGTTACATTGACCCGAAAAACACCGAAGCTCCATTCAGCCCCGAGGCTGAAAAGTACTGGATGCCGGTCGACCTGTACGTCGGCGGCCCTGAACACACGGTCGGTCACTTGCTCTATGCCCGCTTCTGGACAAAGGTTCTTTTTGACTGCGGTCTTGTGACCCACGATGAACCGTTCCAGAAACTGGCGCACCAGGGGATGATCCTGGGCCCGGATGGCGAGAAAATGTCGAAATCCCGTGGAAACGTGATTTCTCCGGAAGACATTGCTCGTTCCCACGGTGCCGATGCTTTGAGAACCTTTATCAGCTTCATGGGTCCGGTGGACAAGGACAAACCTTGGGCTCCGACTGGTATCGATGGCGTGAAACGCTTCCTGGATCGTATCACCCGCCTTGTGGTGAACGACGACGGTCAGCTGGTGGCAACTTCCGAGGCTTTGACTCCGGAGATTGAGAAATTAGTTCACAAAACGATTAAAAAAGTCACAGAAGACATCGAGTCCATGAGCTTTAACACTGCGATCAGCGCCATGATGATCCTGGTGAACGAGCTTTACCGTGCAGAATGCCGCTCTGTTTTGGCCGTAAAACCGCTGGTACAGATTCTGGCTCCGTTTGCCCCGCATTTGGCTGAAGAATTGTGGGAAAAAATGAACGGAGAGGGACTTTGCGCTTTGGCTCCATGGCCAAAATATGATAACACCCTGTGCGCTGATGACACTGTGACAATCGGCGTGCAAGTGAATGGAAAAATGCGCGGCACGATCGAAATTGGCGTGGCAGCCTCCGAACAGGAAGCTGTGGCCGCGGCGAAAGCCGTTCAACAGGTGGCAGCTGTGCTTGGCGACAAGAATCCCGACAAGGTGATTTACAAAGCCGGCAAAATTTTGAACTTGATCGTAAAGTAAACAACCGAATCCCAAATATACGAAGCGGGATTCACGCAAAACAAGACCGATCAAAAAGGTCCAAGTGCAAGGCGGAAGGGTCCCTCTGAAGCGCAGGCGTGCTCCAAGCACGTCGGAGCGAAAGAGGTCCCCTGACAACGCAGTCAATTGGGCCCTTTTCATCGGTCCCCCGAGGAGAGCGAGAGATGACTTGGAGTCCTGAAAAAAGTGCTGAGCTTTATGGGATTAATAACTGGGGCAACGGTTATTTCAGAATTAACAGCGCAGGCAATGTTGCTGTCACTCCGATGGGCGCTACAGGTCCGACAGTGGATCTGCATGAGCTGACCCAAGATCTTTTGGACCGCGGTATCCGCGTTCCCATCATGATTCGTTTTCCGGAAATTATTAAATCCCGCGTGGAGCTTTTGAACGGCTGCTTCCAAAAAGCATTTGCTGATCATGGCTACAAAGGCCAGTACCGGGGCGTTTACCCGATCAAGGTGAACCAACAGCGTCACCTGGTTCAGGAACTGGTGAAATACGGCAAAGACTACTCCATGGGTCTTGAAGCGGGTTCCAAGCCTGAGCTTCTGGTCGTTCTGGCTTTGATGAACACTCCAGATGCACTTATCATCTGCAACGGTTTCAAAGACTGGGAATACATCGAAACTGCGATCCTGTCCCAGAAACTGGGCCGCAACACCATCATCGTGGTGGATCGTAAAGAAGAATTGAAAATGATCGTGGATGTGGCGAAAAAGTTTAACGCCCGTCCAAAAATCGGCTTCCGCGCGAAGCTGAACACTCAAGGTGCCGGCAAGTGGGTTGATTCCTCTGGTGCCCGCTCCAAGTTCGGTCTGACTTCCACTGAAATCGTGGAAGGCGTTGAGTTCCTGAAAAACGAAGGCATGTTGGATTGCCTGGAACTTCTGCACTACCACATTGGCTCTCAGGTTCCGCAGATCCAGTCCATCAAGTCCTCTTTGAAAGAGGGCGCGCGCTTCTACACTGAGCTGTACAAAATGGGCGCAGGCCTGAAGTACATCGACGTGGGCGGCGGCTTGGGCGTTGACTATGACGGTTCCGGCCACTCTGACAGCTCTGTGAACTATTCTGAGCAGGAATACGCCAACGACATCGTGTCTGTGCTTCAGACTCTGTGTGATGAAAAAGGCATTCCACATCCAAACATCGTGACGGAGTCCGGCCGCTTCCTGGTGGCTCACCACTCGGTTTTGGTGTTCAACGTGATGGGCGTGAACGATCTTCACCGCCACGAGCCGCCTCGTCCAGCGACGAAAACGGATCATTCCATCATGCAGGACATGCAGTACATCTTTGAAAAGGTGAACAAAGACAATATCAACGAGTGCTTCAATGACCTGGAACAGGCCAAACAAGAAACTCTGCAATTGTTCACTTACGGCGTCTTGAGCCTTGAACAGCGTGCATGGTGTGAATCCATGTACTTTGCGATCGCGACCAAGATGATCAAACTGGCGCGCGCGACTCCGGATTGTGAAGACATCGTGGCGGCTTTGGGCAAAGAACTGTGCGACACTTACTTCTCCAACTTCTCTGTGTTCCAGTCTGTGCCGGATTCATGGGCGGTGGGTCAGTTGTTCCCAGTGATCCCAATTCACCGTCTGGGCGAAGAGCCTAAACGTGAAGCGACTTTGGCGGATCTGACTTGTGACTCTGACGGTGTGATCGAAAAGTTCATCGACACCGCTTCTGGTGAACCGAAAGAAACCATCCGCTTGCATCAGTTCACTGAGGGCCAGCAGTACTATCTGGGTGTGTTCCTGACCGGTGCCTACCAAGAGATCCTGGGCGATTTGCATAACTTGTTCGGGGATACTGATGCAGTTCACATCTCTTTGAATGGCGTGGGTTACACCATTGACCACTACGTTCCGGGCGACACGGTGACTGAGGTTCTGTCTTACGTTCAGTACGGCCGTTCTGAAATGGTCGACAGCGTTCGTCAGGCGACAGAGGAATCCATCCAGAAGGGCTCGATCACCAAACAAGAAGCCAAGCTTCTGATCAAGCACTACGAAGAAGGTCTTTCCGGTTACACATATCTGGAAGAAGCCGAGTAACCCAAAAGGTTCCTGGTTCTTTTTTGCAACTCAAAGCGGCGAATTAAAGTTCGCCGCTTTTTTTTGCCTGAACTCTGGGGCTCATCACAAGCAATCATCAGAGTCTAAAGTCCTTCAACCACTTCTGCATTGGCCTGAGTGATCGCAGGCTTGCCACAGCCAGAGTAAGTCACGGTGGTGATCTTTTCCGAGGATCTCATCGTCACCACCCCGTCATCAAACCCGCAGACCGCGCGATGCAAACCATCGGAAGACACGCTGTACACGTTCTGGGTCACGCCACCCCTGAGGTGACTGACGTTTCCGCTGATCTGAACAAAGCCCGCCCCTTTGGCAGAATCTTCATCCGGAATAAAGTCATAGAAAGAAACCCCTGTGACCTGATGCTGAACACCTTCCACGGTCGAAGTTTCCTCAAACTCGCGATCAATCTGAATCGCTCCGCTGGTAAGACGCATGTGCGTGTGAGTGGACTGAATGTTTCGAATCGAACCCGTCTTCCCATAGACATCGACATCCGTATCAACAACAGAAACCACCGCCCCGTTTTCTTCTTCCCGCGTGCTGATCAAATTCACCGTACCTTTGACTTCACGGCAGGAATATTCATACAGAATCTCGCGGCGGACATCCGAGTCCTCTTTCACCGTGCGCTTTACACAAGGGCCCTGGGGCAAAACAAGCCCCTTGCCGGAAGCAAAAGACATATTTAAGAATGGATCCTGCATGATATCGCCCTGAGAGGCGTTGTGAGAGTCGGAATCCAGTTGTTCACAGACTTCACCCACGACCTCAGAGTCCGGTACCGTTTCCGAATCGTCGGTGGAATCATCAGAACTGCCATCGCTGGTGGAATCGTCTGTTGTGGTGGTTTCTTCAGAGGTTTTGGAACTGAATTCTTCGGCGAAAGACACCGGTGTCTTACAAGAGCTCAGCATCAGAGCCAGAAACAATCCCCAGATTCCCGCGTACATCCGTTTGGACATCATAAGATCCCCCCGCACGAACAAGTGCGTTTGATGGGATCAGGTTAGGGGGAAAGTATTGAGGGACTATGCAAGCCCCTCAAAAACGAAAAGAATCCCGAACTGATATATTACTTTAGACCCGCATTGAGACTGGAGGTCATTTTAACCGCCGTTGGGATCACAACCGCAGGACATCGTGGATAATCACGACGGGATTTATAAGCCAGACGGTCTTCAGAAACCTCGCGGTTCATCTGGTAACCTGTCGCTGTTTTCACAAACGTGTACTTGATCACGGTGTCCAGATTCAGGGTCTTTTTATCCATGGAATACAAGCGGCAGAAGCCATCGTACTTTTCATCGTGATAAGTCACCTTGGAACGGGAAAGACTTGTGAACTCCAACGTGCCGTCCGCATAGATACGCCCCTGCTCGATGCCTTTAGAGTTTACCAGCTTGTTGCCATCAATTTTCAAGGACACTGGCAGATCATTCCAACCACCCAGCTGTTCACACTCATAGAAAGAAAAACCAAGCTCAACCACGTCAGCCGTTTGATCCAGATTCAAAGCGACCGTGCACTTCACATTGCGAACATCCGCAGAACCATCCAAACGGAAGTACTTCGCCGTCATTTCACCGGCACCTTTGATTTTGCCAAGAACTTGAGTGTGAGCTGAAACAGCAAATACAGACACTAGAAGGCCAACGACAAACTTCATGAATCCCCCAGGAATAGAGTGGTAATTGTTTGGACCTTATCGAGAGGCCACCGGGGGATCAACTTTAAAGACAGAAAGAATGATGCGGTGTAGGTGTAAAAAGTCACCAGGCACCTTTTTGGGGATAAAAAAAGGTGGCCTTAAGCCACCTGTTTTTTATCTACATTTTGGAGTCGAAGGCGTCGCGGACTGCAAGACCGATGTTGATCAACAGGGTCAGAGTCAGAACCAGAGCCACCATCGGGCCCCAAACAATCCACTCTGCAATCGTGAACCATTTTTGAGCCTGAGCCAGCAACTCACCCCAAGAAGGAGTCGGCGGACGAAGACCCAAGCCCAGGTAATCCAGGAAAGACAATGTATTCACGCCACCTGCGATAAAGAACGGCGCAAAAGTCACAATCGGAGTCAAACCGTTCGGCAGGATGTGTTTACCAATGATACGGGTGTGATCCGCACCAATCGCTTTAGCTGCCTCAACGTACTCACGCTTTCTCAAAGACAGGAACTGGGCACGCATATAAGCAGAGATCCCGGTCCAGCTGAAGATCGCGAAGAACCCGATCAACAACGGCAAGCTTGGAGTAAAGATAGAAATGATGGTCAAAAGAACGATCAGGATCGGGGTGCTTTCCACGATCTCAACCAGACGCTGACCTACCAAGTCGGTCTTGCCACCCATGTAACCCATGATAGCACCCATGGTGATACCAATCGCATAGGTCGCCAGCCAAGAACCGATCGCGAACAACATCGTGTAACGGAAGCCGTACAACAGACGAGTCATCACGTCACGACCGCTCTCATCCGTACCCAACCAATTTACCTGGGTTGGAGGGGATGGATACGTGTCTACAAGTTTGTTGCTTTCATACGGGTCCCACTGAATAACCGGCCATACCGCCCAGTCGCCCTCTTTCATTTCAAGCTCACGATAATCCATCACATAGATGTCATCACGGCCGAAGGCAGTTGGGTGATAGTCCTTGAACAATGGGAAGAACAACTTCCCGTTGTAGCTCATCACGTGCGGGTGATTGTTGGCCCAAAGTTCTGCCGTGAAGCTCACGAAGAACATAGCCAAAAGAATCCAAACAGAGACAACAGCGACACGATCGCGCTTAAATCGCTTATATCTCTTCAGCGTCAATTCATTGCGAATAAGATATTTTTCGATCATTTGAAGTCAATCCTTGGATCAATAAGAACATAAATGATGTCAGAGAAAATACGTCCGAACATCAAAAGCAAAGACGAAATAAATGTCAGACCCATGATCACGTTATAGTCACGCGCCATGATGGACTGATAACCCAGCAAACCGATACCGTCCAAATTGAACATCTGTTCGATGATCAAAGAACCCGCCAGGAAGGCTCCGAAGAAGCCACCCAAACCGGTTGCGATCGGGATCAAAGCGTTGCGAAGAGCATGTTTGAAGATAACCACGTTGTCAGAAAGACCCTTGGCGCGTGCCGTACGAACAAAGTCGGACTTCACAACATCCAGCATGGAGTTTCGCATCAGAGTGGAAAGCTCCGTGAAACCACCGATCATGTAACAGATCAGCGGCAGCACAAAGTGGTGAGCGCGATCCACGATCTTACCCCAGGTGGTCAGCACTTCATAATCGTCCGAGTGCAATCCACCCAATGGGAACATGTTCAGTTTCCCGGCGAACACAACGATCAGGAAGATACCCAAAACCAATGGTGGGATGGAGTACGTCAGATTCAGAATAATAGTGGTGATACGGTCAAAAGCGCCGCCGGCCTTGATGGCTTTGCGAACACCCAGAGGGATACACACCAGATAAGTCAGGATCAAAGAGGCGATACCGAACTGCAAGGAAACCGGGAACTTACTTTTGATCACGTCAATGACCGGCTCCTGGTAGGTGAAGCTTTCACCGAAATCCAAACGGGACAGATTTTTTAGCCAGATGATGTAACGTTCGTGCAAAGGCTTGTCGAAACCGTATTGTTTCTTCAAAGCCTCAATCACTTCTTCGTTAACCGCGGAGTCCCCGCGACTGTTAACGCCGGCAGCTCCGCCGCCACCGCCACCAGCAGAACCGAAGCGAATTGCCTGCAGTTTCTGCTCAATGGGGCTGCCCGGAGCCAGATTGATAAGAACGAAAGTCATGATGGTGATCCCGAAGAATGTCGGGATCATCAGTAGTAATCGGCGAATCAGGTAGACGATCAAAGCCCTACTCCCAAACTAATAAGAGACAGATGAACAATTCCAGAGGAAGAAGCCTATTGAGGCTTCATCCACCAGTAGTCTGTACCAATTTCGTACTTAAATGTCTCTGCAGGAGTGCCCATGCGTGAAGAATTTGCATAGAATACGTACTTGTCGTTGAACAAGAACGCGTATGGAGCGTCTTCAGCGATTCTTCTGTAAACTTCTTTCAACTTAGCAACACGTTTTGCTTTATTCGGCTCAACGCGGGCTTCGTCGATAAGTTTGTCCACTTCAGGGTTTTTGTAACCGATGAAGTTAGAACCACCTGGGATCGCACCGGAAGAGTGCCAGATTTGTTTTGGATCTGGATCAACAGAACCACCACCCCAAGCCATGGTCACAGCGTCGAAGTTACCTTCGTCAACCAGCTTCAGGAAGGAGTTCCACTCAAGATACTTAAGTTCCATGTCGATACCGGCTTTTTTCAGGTCCTCGCGGTACATAGTCCAGTATTTCTCTACGTCTTTATTAGGGTAGATCAAAGTGAACTTGAACTCAGATTTCTTGCCGTTCACGGTTTTCTCAAGAACACCGTTTTTGTCAGCGTCATTCCAACCGGCTTTAGCCAGCAATTCCTGAGCTTTCTTCGGATTGAATTCCAAAGCTTTGTTGCCTGGGTTGTATTCGGATTTGATGTAAACAGCGCCGTTAGCAAGATCAGACATGCCGTAACGGAACTTTTTGTTCATCTCTTCGCGGTTCAACAGGTGAGCCAAAGCCACACGTACGTTTTTGTCCTGGAACAATTCTTTGCGGAAGTTCCAACCCACGAAGCCGTAAGACTTAGGAGCGCTGTTGGCAACTTTGTGCTTAAGAACAGTTTTGCCCCAAGGAGCCCCTTCAGTTTTTTTCATGAAGGATTCAATACGCAGGTCAAGGTAATCAAGCTCACCTTTTTTAGCGCGCTCAAGTTGAACGTTCTCGTCTTTGTAGAAACGAAGAGTCACAGTGTCGAAGTTGTACGCGCCTTTGTACAATGGCTCGTTCAAACCCCACCATTTGTCGAATTTCTTCAACTGGATCATTTGACCACGGTCGAATTTGGACATGGAGTATGCACCGGTGCAGATCAACTGACGGTTCATTTTTTTGGATTTCTCAACATCGCCATAGATGTGCTTAGGGATGATGGTCAGACCCGCAGCGGATTCGAAGTTTTTGAAGTACATGTCTTTAGCGGTGAATTTCACAGTGTGAGAATCAACCACTTCAACTTTGGAAAGACCTTCGTAGTAGGGACGAAGGTGAGCCGCTTCATATTTTGGCTCGAAGATCGCGTCGAAGGAGAACTTAACGTCTTCAGCTGTTACCGGCTTGCCGTCATGGAAGACTGCATTTTTACGAAGGAAGAAAGTGAAAGTTTTGTTGTCTTTGGAGACTTCCCACTTTTCAGCCAAACGAGGTTTCCAGTCATAAGTCTCAGAATCACGAGACAAAAGACCTTCACACACCATCGCTTGCACGTTGGAACCGTACACGTCTGTGCTTGTGATCGGATGAACTGTTGGTGGTTCACCGCCAAGGTTGTTTACGAAATTTCCGCCTTTTGGTGCATTAGCATTTGGTGCTGCTGCGAAAGCGGGAGCTGTCAAAGCTGAGCTCAGTGCAAGAGCCAGGAGTCCCTTCATATTCATTGTGTTTCCTCCAAAGAATTTCGCTGGGAATTTAAGTGGTTCCCAAAGTTGGGTTAAAATGGGTTATGCGACAAAAATAATCAAGTTATTGCTCGATTGACGCCGCGCTTAAATGCTATACCATGGGGGCTAATTTAAGGAGTAAAAAATGTCTGAAAAGACTGTGAAATTCGACCCGACGACCACCATTTCTGCAGAGTTCGGAATCTTCGGAATTCCCATGACCGAGGAAGAGTCCAAGGTCGTTCTTGTTCCAGTTCCCTGGGAAGTAACCACCTCTTATGGCGAGGGCGCCTCGCGCGGGCCTCAGATCATCCGCCAAGCCAGTGAACAGATTGACCTTTTTGACATCGAAGTGGGCAAAGCCTACGAAGTCGGCTATCACATGCGCGACTTCCCGCAAGACCTGTGCAACATGAACGACAAGTTCAAAGCCGTGGCTCAAGAGCTGATCGGAATGCGCACCAATATGAGCGAAGACGAAGCCAAAATGAACAAGCTGGCTTCCCAGGTGAATGAAGCCTGCGAAGAGATGACCCAATGGGTTTACGACCAGTGCTCTGACGTCCTGAAAAAGGGCAAGCTGCTGGGTCTGGTTGGTGGCGATCACTCCACCCCGCTTGGAGCCATCCGCGCAGTCAGCGATAAATTCAAAGGCGAGTTCGGCGTTTTGCACATTGATGCTCACGCGGATCTGCGCACGGCTTACCAGGGCTTCAAACAATCCCACGCTTCCATCATGTACAACGTGATGACTGATGCTAAAAAGCCTCAAAAGCTGGTTCAAGTCGGCATCCGTGACTTCTGCGAGGAAGAATACGACTTCAGCAACTCCCGTGAAGACATCAAGACCTTCTACGACCTGGAACTGAAACGCCGTATGCTGAAAGGCGAAACCTGGGAACAAGTCTGCAAAGACATCATCAAAGAGCTTCCGCAGAACGTTTACATCTCTTTTGATATCGATGGTCTGGATCCAGCCTTCTGCCCTCACACCGGCACACCTGTTCCGGGCGGCTTGAGCGTGGATCAGGTCTTCTTCCTGTTCCGCGAAGTGCATGCTTCCGGTCGTAAGATCGTGGCTTTTGACCTGAACGAAGTTTCCACTGGCGGCTTGCCAGAGGGCGAAGTCGAATGGGACGGCAACGTGGGCGCGCGTATTTTGTATAAAATGTGCGGCTGGCTGGTGAAGAGCAATGCTTAAGGTTTACGAGTACGCAAAGTGCTCTACCTGCGTGAAGGCGCTGAAGTTTCTGGATGGGAAAAAAGTCAAATACGACAAACTTCCCATCGTCGACAAAGCCCCTTCTCAGAAAGAGCTGAAAGACATGCTTTCCGCACTGAAAGAGCGTGGAGGCAGCATCCGCAACCTGTTTAACACTTCAGGCGTGATGTACAAGGAAATGAAATTAAGCGAAAAGCTTCCGTCCATGACAGAATCAGAAGCCATCAAACTTCTTTCTGAAAACGGCAAACTGGTGAAGCGTCCGTTCGTCATTGGCGACGACACTCATCTGGTCGGATTTAAAGAAGATGAATGGAAAAAAGTTTTCTAAAGCAAAAAGGTCCCTTGCGGGACCTTTTTATTTTGTTCGATGGTGAGGATGAAATCCCGGAGGGTTCTTCTTACCGATCTCTTCTTCAAAGAAGCCGTTTTTACGACTGCGAAGAATGAAATAGAATCCTCCAAAACTCAAAGCCAGCGCCAAGATCACGACTGTCAGGCTTATCATAATTACCTCCCTTCGCTGACTTCATCTTTTCACAAAGAAAAGTGAGCAAATAGAGAGGATTCCTTATTCAGCGTTTGTTTCTCAACATATCAGCGAGCTTGACCAGCCATTTTTCTACAGACTTGCGCAGGGACCGCCCTTCGGTCAGATCCTCTGCATTTACCAGAACGTGCAAAACCACAATCATCACCGTGATGACCGCCATAGAGCCAGGAATCAATGCCAGAGCCGGAGACAACCCCGACAGTTCTTGCTGTAAAGCCCTAACAGTAAACGCCTGAACAACGAAACAAGGTGGCTATGAGCAGGCCGGAAAATACGATTTTTCTCATAGTGGTGTCCTTTCTTAAAACAAACGAAGCCGTTGTGGCCCCGCTGGTGGGCAAAGGACTGTTAAAGCAACAGTGATGCCAGAAAAAAATGCACCACCTGTTTCCAACCGTGATTTACAACTAAATGGCAAACTTCAACTGAGAAGAATCGGATTCCGAGGAAAATTTCTTTTGTGTGCCCAAGCGAACCCCCAAGCCCACCAGGCGCACCGGCACACCCCGGCGATTCCAGGCCTTTTCCAGCAGGCGTTCAAAATCCTGCAACGTGGGAAGCTCGCTGATGACTTCTTCATGCGTGGTTTGTTTGAAATCGAAGAACTTCAGCTTGATCACCAGACCCTTGATGCGATCGTGATACTGCCCACGATCCATCCGGCGCACAAAGTCCTCGTAAAGTGACGGCAACGTCTTTAAACAATCCTGCAACGTGGGAAGATCCTTGTTGTAAGTTTCCTCCACCGTCAGCGATTTGCGCTCCCACTCGGTGATCACTTCGCGATGATCTATGCCGCGGGAAAAATCATAAAGCTCCGCCGCGCGCGATCCAAACCAATGCGACAATTCAAGAACGGTGTATTTCTGAATATCACCACACGTGCGAAGCCCCAGATCATGCATCTTCTGGGCGGTGACTTTGCCCACTCCGAAGATCTTTTCAACCGGCAGGTCTTTCACAAAAGTTTCCACATCCTGAGGTCTGACCACGAACTGCCCGTTGGGCTTTTTCCAGTCACTGGCGATCTTGGCCAGAAACTTGTTCGGCGCCACCCCGGCGGACGCCGTCAGGTTCAGTTCGGTAAAGATCAAACGACGGATTTCCTGCGCAATCAGGGTGGCACTGCCACCGAACTGCTCACAATCGGTCACATCCAGATAGGCTTCATCCAGGGACAAAGGCTCAATCTTGTTTGTGAATCTTTCCATGATTTCACGGACTTTGCGGCTTTCAGCTTTATATAAGTCAAAATGTGGAGGAATCAAAACCAGCTGCGGGCACAGACGTACCGCTTGCGAAGAGGGCATTGCCGAACGCACGCCGAACTTGCGGGCTTCATAGCTCGCGGTGCACAGCACGCTGCGGGTGTTCGGTGGACCGCCGATCCCCAAAGGTTTGCCTTTGAGTTCGGGACGGTACTTCACTTCCACAGCCGCGTAAAAGCAGTCCATGTCGATGTGAATGATCTTCCTCATTTACACATTATTTACATATCGGACGGACTAAATCAAGTGGGATCTGCCTGCATCTCGGCCGGAGGCTGGGGCTCTGCCGGAAGACCTTTGACCGGAACGAACTTAGCCGAAATGGCCGCGTGGGCTTTGTCGGCAATCAGGCCCCGATCATCATCCGGGGTCGCGTAAATCGGCTCCAGGAATTCGATCTCACCTTTCACAGACTTCAGGATCGCAGACTTCCACATCGACGTCGCGAAGGGAATATCACCATACCAACAAAGATGATCACGCCATTTAAGGCTGAACTCTTCACCATTCACCTCACGGAAGTTGATCACCACCGGCTGAATCGGCACGCCAGCCTGAGCCGCCGCCATCATCAGGGTCTTTTTGAACGGCAACACACGCTCGCCATTGGTGGACGTCGCTTCCGGATAAAGCACCACACGGAAGCCGGCGCGCAGGGCATTCACGATGGACTTCATTTCATCCAGAATTTTTGTGCGGCTGCGGCGCTCGACGTAAATGCAACCACCCATCTCGGTCAAAAGACCCAGGAACGGGGTTTCACGCATTTCATTGGAAGTCACAAACAGCATCGGGTGACAGGACGCCAGCATCAGAATATCGACGAAACCCATGTGATTGGAAACAATCAGACATTTCTGATCACTTGCCGGCTTGTTGATGACCGTCAGATCCAGATTGAAAACCTTCAGAATCAGGCCCGAGAAAAAGCGCGAGTTATTTGAAAAGCGCTGAAGCCTTTTCTGCGGGTCGCGCACCACCAGATGGCAGATATACGACCACAACATGAATGTCAGGATAATCAGAACAAAGACAGTAAGTTTTAGGACTCCGCGGAGTCCAGCTTGAATCGCTTCCACAGGGTCCTATTTAAATCTTCCCGATGGAGAATGGTCAAGAAGTCAATGCACTGGAATTCACGATCCCATGCCGGCTCCCCACCGATATAGGCTCCGGCTTTCAAATAGGCGCGGCACAAAGGAGGAAGAAGTTCCTCAGCCTGGGCTCTCTGAGTCTCCGTGAGAGGGCTTCGGACTTCTTCTAAAAAATGATTCAGCATAGGCATTGTAAAGGCCAGCGTCGGACGGGTGCGAAGCCCCGGCACAATACGCCCTTCCTCTTCAAAGTACCGAGTCAACAGGGCTGCATCGCGGGGATCATCCGTCTTCACCGTCGCGCAACCAAAAAGCATCTTGGAATCTGAGGCCGCCATGTATTCGGCAATTCCACGCCACAAAAGCGAGATCAAAACCCCGCGACGGAAATCCTTGTGAATGCAGGCGCGCCCCAGCTCCAGCTTCACACCCGGCTGAGCCAGAATTCCATTCATCATGAATTCTTTGCCGGAATAAAATTCATCCGTGAACAAAGAGCAGTTCAATCTGTAGGTTCCCACAATTCGATTGCTGCGCTTTTCTTTGATGATCAGGTGGTCACAGTCAAAGTCAAATTCATCGACGTCCACCCCTGTCGGGGCTTTCTTGCCCTGCATTTCACGGTGGAAGACCTCGTAACGCAAAGCCAGCGCCTCTTTTAGTTCTTCGACATCGGTCACCGTTTTAATTTCAAAAGGACCCACATCTGACTGAATATGGATCTTGGCTTTGAATTTGTGGATGCGATTCAGACGCAGCTGATAGAACGACTGCAGATTCGTGGAAACACGCTCAAGACTTGCATAAGCCAGAGAGTTGATCATCGAAGGCCCCCCTTAAGATCAACCTCAGTGTAGCGGGCTTTAAATGTGAAGATTGTCAGAACTCCGACAGGATATTGTTGGCATTCCCTTAAAGGGCTATGCTATGAGAAGGGTACATCTATGGAAACAGCCGTTTTTCGCAAACCACTTTCCGATATCCCGCTGAATCAGGAAGCTGAAAGCTACCTGAAGGAAATCATTCAAAACCTGCCACAGGACCTTTCTCCAGATCGCGCGGGTTACTACTCCCTTGAAACTGAAGAGCTTCTGACCAAGGATGCGGCGGAACGTTTGGCGCAACATCTGAAGACTTGCGATAAACCTGTCAGCTTTGAAGATCTGCGTTCGGGCTGGAATGCCATCCTGGTGGACTATCACCGTCACAACAACTGGAACTATCCGGTTCAGGCACAAAAGCCCGTAAAAGAGCTGACTGAAGATCAAAAAACCGCGCGTGAGCTGTGGCCGTATATCTGGGTGATGATCCAATCGATGATCATCCTGAAAACTGCCGTCTATTATTTCGGAATCACCGGTTCTGCAGATCCCTCCACCAGCAACACAGTAATGCTGGTCCTTGCTATCCTGACCTCGTTTGGAACACTGGGCTTTTTCGCGTGGAGAAAATCCCGCAAATGAAATTGTTTCTATTTATCGCTGCGGGTCTGATCCTCAGCCCCACCCTGCTAAATATTCCCAAAACTGAAACCGTGTCCCTGCTGGGCACGATCGCAGCCTATGTCTTTCTGTTTGCCGCCGGCCTGGAGCTGAGTCTTAAAAAGACACTGGCTCATCTGAAAGAAGCCTCGTGGATCAGCGTGGGCGCTTTCATATTCCCATTGATTACGGGATATGCTGGTGCCTTGTACCTGCTTCCGGAAGGCAGCAACACCTTGTTCGTGGCCACCGCCATGGCCGTATCAGCCCTGCCGGTGATCATTCAGCTTTTAAAAGAAGCCAATCTTTACACAACCAATCTGGGCCGCCTGATCGTCAGTGCTGCCACCTTATGTGATATTCTGGCGTGGATCATGTTTTCATTCCTGCTGCCACCCCAAAGCATGGGGCCGTGGATTGCCTCGCATCTGCCGGTGTTTGTGTTTATGGCGGGACTTTTCATTTCAGACTGGAACTTGATTTCAGAAAAACGCATTGAACAACTTGAAAGCTTCACCCGCTGGGTGTTTGCACCCATTTTCTTTGTCACCATCGGCTGGGGTCTGAATCTGGCCCAGCACTTTGATGCCCGTCAGGTGGCGATTGTGACTTTGATTGCCTTCGCTGGAAAGATCGTCGGGTCTTACGCGGTTTCCCGCTGGCGCAAGTTCAATCACACCGACAGCATGACTATTGGTCTGTCACTGAACGCCCGCGGCGCCATGGAGATTCTGATGGCCACCTTCGGCCTGAAGGCCGGACTGATTGACATGACTTTGTTCACAAGCCTTGTTGCCATGGCGATAATCACCTCCATGGTTCCGGCTTTGACTTTCCGTTTGCAAAGAAAACTCAGACAATAAGAGAGGCCGCTTTATTCAGGCGGTCAAACAGGGATTCCCAGCGCTCACCGGTTTGGTGGGCTTCACGGTAAAACAGAATGCAATCTTTCCCGCGCGCAGCCACGTCACGCAAGTGACCATAGAATTCACGTGTTGCCAGCAACGGGTCTTCGGAAAGTTTTAAAACCTCGTAGGAATGAATGCCCGCTTTAGGTTTGATGATCTTGATGCTTTCAATTTCATCCGGCAGTTCGCCGATCTTTTCATTCACTTCTTTCAGCACACTTTCCGGGCTGCGGGACGGATCCAGACACACCACCAGCGGAACTGGCGGCATATAGTGATGTTTCATATGGCCTGGGGATTCGCGCTTATCCACCTGCTCGATGAATTCATAAGCCAGGCCCTTTTCTTCCAGCACACGCGCAAGATCTGATTTCAGAATATGCCCGCGGCGAAGAATCGACAGCATCACACCTTCAGGACGGTGACGAACCAGCAAGACCGTGGATTCGATGCCGATTTCACAATCGCCACCATCAACCACGAAAACGTTTTCATTTTTAAATTCCACCCGCACATGGGACGCGGACGTCGGGGAGGTGCGACCGAACTTGTTGGCACTTGGCGCCGCCAAAGGCACACCCACCTGCTGCAACAGTTCCAAAGCCAGCGGGTGATTTGGCATGCGAATGCCCACGGATTCAAGACCCGACGTGATCATCGCATTTACGGAAGGATCCCGTGGCAGCACCATGGTCAGCGGACCCGGCCAGAAAGCTTCCGCCAGCGCCTGAGAAGCCGGTCCCCAGAAGGCCGTGACCTTCTTGGCCTGTTCAATGGACGCCACATGCACAATCAAGGGATCAAAGAACGGACGCTCTTTGGTGGTAAAAATCTTTTCGATGGCCGAAGGGATATCAATACGGGCCGCCAGACCGTAAACGGTCTCGGTGGGGAAGCCGATGACTCCCCCTTCTTCAAGTATGATTTTGGCTTTGGCCAAGGCCTCGTTTGGCGACATCATGGATACTTTTGTACATCAAAGCAGACGGGATTGAAAGGTTTCCCGTCTATTTTTCTTCCCGCAGGATGCTCAGGGCGCTTTCACGCACGATATCCAGACTGGCCAGGAATGAAATCACCAGACTTAAAGTCGTGATAATCACCACCGACAAAAGCGGCTGAATCAATGACAACTTAAAGTCGCTTTCAAAGATGAATGTATTCAGAGCAAAACTCACCACCACACTCAAAGCCGCCCCAAAGAACGAGGCAATAAATGCAAGAAATGCAAATTCGGTCAGAATGAAGCTTGCGACCTCTCCCCAGCTGGCGCCGAGGATTTTTAGCATGTTCAGCTCCCAACGGCGCAGCTTGATCTGACTGCGCACAATCGAGAACAATACGATGTATCCGGTCAATAGCGCCAGACCCGCCATGAGTTCCAGGGACCAGCTCATTTTTTCGGCGGTCTTCAGGACATCATCCACCGTGCGCACAACATCAATAACGGACACGTTGGAAAATTCTTTGGCGATGGCATTTTGCAGTTCAGATCTTTGCTGTTCTGGCAGGAACGGAATCGCCGCGATCCAGCTTTTCGGGGCTTCGTTCAAAACACCGTTTTGCACCATAATAAAGAAATTCGGCTGGAAGCTTGTCCACTTCACCTTGCGCAGGTTGATGATTTCGCCTTCCACTTCCACACCCTGAACGTCAAAGACCAGCACATCACCGATCTTAAAGCCCATGCGGTCGGCAAAGCGGGTTTCCACCGACAGCTCGGCTCGCTTTTGTTTTTCCGGATCAAAAGGACCTGAGAACGGCCGGCCATCAATCATGATTTCGGAATCAGAAAGACCTTCACGGAAGGACAGATTCATCCCGCGGTTGCGGAAGCGGGCTTCACGTTCTTCTTCACGGGTTTTAAATCCCTGGGTGTCGAGCTTTCTTTCATAATCCTGATCGTTCACTTTCAGGATACGCGCGCGCACCAGCGGAGATCTGCCCAATGGTTTCACTTCACGATCCGCCAGAATCTTTTCAAGACCCGTCCATTGTTCATCCTGAATATCGAACATAAACAGTGACGGGATCTTGCTGTTGGCATCCAGCTGGAATTCCGCCTGCAGCGAGTTCTTCAGCTGTGGCAGGATATTGATCAGCAAAGCCCCCAAGCCCAATGCCACAAAGATCGCAAGACTCGCCCCCGCCCGGCGGGAAAGGCTTAAGAAGCTGAACTTCAGGAACCAGCGGTTCAAGCCCCGAATCCAGCCGGCCATTTTGACAGTGCCATAGCCGATCAAAAGCAGCGCCAGCACCACAGCCACCATCGAACCGACAAACAAACTGCCGATCTTCCAGGAATGTGCCTGATACACCGAAAGGAAATAGAACAAAGCCACACAAGGCAGGAACGTCCAATAACGACGCTGCCCTTCACCCACCGCAAACTTTTCTTCACTGAACAGCTTCGCCGCACGCAGATCAAAGATCTTCATCAGGAACGGGATGCTGACCACAAAGCTGCCAAACACCGCCATCAACAGACAAATCAGGAACGCTTCCGGCGTCACCGTCGGACTTAAATCAAACGGAGTGAAGTTCGCAAGCAGTTTGCTGAGCAAAGGCAACACCAACAAACTAAACAGCATGGTCGGAATGGTGGCTAGCAATCCCAGCATGGAGGCTTGCAGGATGTAAACGCTGACCGCCTCGCCACTTTGCAGACCCAGGGTGCGCAAGATAGCGATTTCTTTCATCCGCGTGGAGAGGAACAGACGGTAAATGTAGGCCGCCCCCAGCGCTGACATAAACAGGGCCACGATCGCAACCAGGCCCAGATAGTCTGACAAATAACCCAGCTGACGCCCGGAATCTTCACCCGCCGTTTCAGGGGTTTCGACATTGATCTGTGGATCGGTCAAAACATTATAAAGCTGATCGCGCACCAGCTTGTGATCCGTGGTTTCTGGCAGCTTAAACAAGTGCGCCAGCGAGAACGTGCTTCCGTACTGCAAAAGACCCGACTGCGGCAAAAGCTCGCGGTTCACAAAGATTCTCGGCGCCAGGCTTGCCATGCGGAAGGTCTGAGTGGCGTCTTTTTTCACCACATCCGAAATTTGCAAATTCAACTGGCCCAGCTGAATCTCATCGCCGACATCAAGTCCCAGCTGGGATTTCAGCTCAGGATAGATCCACGCCTTGGGTGCGGAGAGAATATCTTTATTATCACTGCCCGCGGTGATCTGGCGGCCGGATTCAAGATCCAGCTCCCCATAAAACGGATAGGCCTGATCCACGGCTTTGACCAAAACCAGTCTTGAACCCTTGGACGAACTTAACATCGCAAAGAATTCATAGATCTTGCCTTCAGTGGCAGCTGCCGGCACCACTTCCCGCATTTTCTTGGCTTCATCGTCAGTCAGTTCGCGGCGTGCAGCCACGGCCAGATCCGCAGAAAGAATGGATTTGGCGTTGGCTTTGATTTCTGTTTCCAGGGCCACATTGAAGGCCTGAAGCGAGACAAAGCCCGTCAGACCAAGACTTAAATTGAATATGAAAAAGAGCCCAAAGCGCCAGCTGCGCAGAAGCTCCCGGCAGGCAAGTCGGAAAATCATTACGCTTCCTTCAACTGGCCTTCATCAAGGCGCAAAGTACGTTCACATTTTTTCGCCAGAGCTTCACTGTGAGTCACCAGCAACGTGGTGATCTTGTGTTTGCGAACCACATCAAAGAACACATCCATGACCTTGTCGCCCGTGTGGATGTCCAGGTTCCCGCTTGGTTCATCGGCCAGCAGAATTTTAGGTTTTACCACCAGCGCACGTGCAATCGCGACACGCTGACATTCCCCACCGCTCAGCTGACTGGGGAAGTGATTCAGGCGATGCCCCAGCCCCAGCTCGGTCAGGGCTTCTTCAGCGCGGGCTTTGGGATTTTCCATTTTCAGAATCTCCAGCGCCAGCATCACGTTTTCCACCGCCGTCAGATGCGCGATCAGATGATACTGCTGAAAGACGACCGCAATGTTCTGGGCGCGGAACAAAGTCATTTGCTGTTCGCTCATCGGGGTCAGGTTGATGTTATCAACCAGAATCTCGCCGCTGTCCGCGCGCTCAAGGCCGGCCAGAATTGAAAGCAACGTGGACTTGCCACTGCCGGACTGGCCCACGACAGAAACGACCTGTCCTGGCTGGATGGTGACGTTAAGGCCTTTCAGCACCTGAATCTCGGACTCCCCTTGCAGGAAACCTTTTTTGACATCTTTCAGGATCAAACTCACAACGCCCCCTTTAGAACTGAAAACACATTGTCTGCGATAATTTTATGACCTTCTTCGTTGGGATGAATCCCGTCGGCCAGATTGTATTTTGGATTTCCCGCCACCTTGTCCAGGATGAATGGAATGAAGGTCAGCTTGTATTTCTTGGCCAGCGACTCGTACATTTTTTTGAATTTGTCGGTGTAGTCCTTGCCGTAGTTCGGTGGCATGTACAAACCACCCAGAATGACTTTTACTTTTTGGGATTGTGCGTATTCGATGGACTGAGCCAGATGTTTTTCGCTGTCTTCGACTTTCAAACCGCGCAAACCATCGTTGGCCCCCAAGGCCAAAAGCACAACATCAGGCTTTGATTTAAACACCCACTTCATGCGGCTAAGCCCCGACGCTGTGGTGGAACCACTGACCCCGGCATTGATGATGGTCCATTCCTTCTTGCCGGCCTCGTGAAGTTTCTTTTCCAGGACCGCGGGGAACGCGGCCTCTTTGGCAACGCCATATCCTTCGGTGAGCGAATCACCCAGAACGATCAGTTTTTTTTGGGCAAACGAAAAAGAACTAAAAAGAAGAATGAGTGAAAATAAAAAAGGTCTCATAGGGTTCCTATGAGACCTTAGTTTTTAAGACAATGACAAGTCCAGCTTCGTCAAAGTATGGGCTGCTTAGCGAGGACCACCGCGACCACCGCCGCCGAAGCCACCACGTCTTTCGCCGCCGCCACCGCCGCGACCACCACCGAAGCCGCCACCACCACGACGTGGGCCGCCTTCACGAGGAGCCTGAGGACGAGCCTCAGAGATATTGATAGGACGACCGCCCAACTCAATACCGTTGCCTCTTTCGATAGCTTGATCAGCAGCAGAGTCATCGGACATCTCTACAAAGCCGAAGCCTTTAGAGCGACCGGTTTCTCTATCCATGATCACTTTTGCTGAATCTACCGCACCGAACTGTGCGAAGTGTTGATGAAGTGCCTCATCGTCTACAGAGTAAGGCAAGTTGCCTACGTAAAGTTTCTTAGCCACAAAGACCTCCTATGGTTGGGCCATAATACCCGAGGAAGCCTTCGAACAAGATGAAATCGAGTACACTCACACGGGGACTTTTAACTACCAATAACGCTAGCATAGCCCAAAAAACGTGCAAGCCCAATTTTAAGCGCGCATATTATTAAATTGTAAGGGAAGAGGGAAGTTCCCACCACGCACCAGACTGATGCATTCCTGAAGCTCATCAATACTTTTTGACGTCACTTTCAGTTTGTCATCCGCAACCTGCGGCTGCACCTTCAGCTTGGAATCCTTAATCAATTTAATGATATCCTTGGCGATCTCGCGGTCAATTCCCTGTACCAAAGTGACCTTCTGGCGAAGCATTCTGCCACCAGCTTCTTCAATTTTTTCGAATTTAATCGCTTTGATATCAATCCCACGACGATGCAATTTGGTTTGCAGAATCCCGGCCATCGCCCCAATTTTGTAATCATCCTCCGCCAGAAGGACCATTTCTTTCTTATCCCATTGAAGCTCAGCCTTACTGCCTTTGAAATCGTAACGAGCTTCAATCTCTTTACGCGCCTGATTTACGGCGTTGTCCACTTCCTGAACATCAATCTCAGAAACAATATCAAACGAAGGCATCGAAAAACTCCCAAATAAATTCAAAAGAAATTCAAAGTTAAAATCCGATCAGCCAATCCATCAAACTACAATGAGGCTGATCAAAAGGGTTCAGCCGCAAGGCGGAGGGGTCCCCTTGAAGCGGAGGCGTGCTCCAAGCACGTCGAAGCGAAAAGGGTCCCCCGACAACGCAGTCGGATGGGCCCTTTTCATCGGCCGACTAGTGGCCACTGTTGCCGTGGAGGCCGTGCGGGTGTCCATGCAGAACTTCTTCCGCCGTCGCCTCACGAATCAAAACCATCTCAATTGCAAATTCAAGATCCTGACCTGCCAATGGGTGGTTGCCATCCAAAGTAACTGCTTCGTCAGTGATTTTAGTCACGCGCACGATGTGTGCACCCTGACCCAATTCCAAACGCAGGTGAGCACCGACTTCCAATTGTGGAAGGTGCGCAAGCTCCGCTTTAGGAACGTCCATGAACATATTGTCTTTCACTTCGCCGTAAGCGTCTTTCGCTGCCAGCTTCACAGTTTTTTTATCGCCCTCTTGCAGGTCTTTGATTTCTTCTTCAAGTTTAGGAATGATCTGGCCCGCACCTTCCAGGAATGGAAGCGGCTGGTTGCGCTCAGAAGCGTCCAATACGTTGCCGTCAGGTCCTTTTAAAACGTAGTTAAATGCCAAGACTCTTTTCATTTATATGCCTCCTGTGCGCTTAATGCCGACGGTATCCCATTTTGGACCTATTCAGGCAACCGAAAAGACCCAGTTCTTTTGAATATTTAACGAGACACTTGAAATTGAGACGCAGAGCTAGATATAATCATATTTAGGATCGCGCCTGAGGGGGGAACGCATGATGCACATGTCCTCGCTGAGGTCTTTGTTGCTCAACTCTAGCTACGAGCCGATGCAGATCGTAGGTTGGCAAAAGGCCTTGGTATTGTGGTTTCAGGGAAAAGTAGAGATATTGGAATATCACTCTGCGTTTGCCCGGTCGGTACAACGAAGGTTTCAGCTGCCCAGTGTCTTGCGGCTGAAGACGTATGTACGACCCCGGACCGCCGGAGCCGTCCGATTCTGCCGGGAAAACGTTTATATCCGCGATAATTACACCTGCCAGTACTGTGGCACCAAACTCGCCGCCAAGCTCCTCACTCTTGATCACGTCGTCCCCGCCTCTCATAACGGCCCTAAAAACTGGACCAACGTTGTTTCCGCCTGTCGGGACTGCAATCAAAGAAAAGCAAACCGAACACCCCGCACCGCCAATATGCCTTTACTGAGTGAGCCCCGTGCTCCATCATGGTTGCCAACACTGCAACTGGAAATCGGCGAGGATCACGTGCCTCCCGACTGGACGCCCTATTTAAGACTGAATACCGGATGACGACAGAGTACGAATTTAAAACCATCACCACCACCGACACTCTGCCGATCCGCCAAAGAGTTCTTAAGCCTCACCTGCGCGCCGAAGAATGCGTGAATCCGGGAGACGATCTTCCGACCACGTTCCACTTCGGCCTTTTTATTTCCGGAAATCTTGTTTCGGTCGCGACCTTCATCCAGGAATCACATCCCGCTTTTTCAGCCGGCTATCCTTATCGCCTGCGTGGCATGGCCACGGATGACAGCTATCGCGGTCAGGGCCTGGGACAAAAACTGGTGCGCTTTGGTGTGGAAGAATTAAAAAGCCGTCGCTGTGACCTGGTGTGGTTCAATGCGCGCATCAAAGCTTTTCCGTTCTATGAAAGACTTGGATTTTCATTCTATGGACCGCTGTTTGATATCAAGGATATCGGTCCCCATAAAACCATGTACAAGCATCTTATTCCCCGTTAACCTCTTTGCAGGAGGAATCGGTGAATAAGGATGTTCACAATCAGCTGACCTCAGCACTGACCACCATCATCAGCGAAACCAACGGGATTTCGCTTTCTGACACCATTGATCTGCTTTTGTCTTCGAAAATGAAAACAGAGAATCTGGATGCCTACGGCCTTGTGGTCGAGTTCCGCGATCTGCTGAATCGTTTTCAGATCAATCAGGTGACGATCTCGTCCCTGCTGAAGCACCCCATGTCTGCGGCGCTGTTTGAGTTTTTCAAAAATTTTCCATTGAAATACAACGAAGAGCACATTCACCTGACCGGCGCCATCACCGCCGAGTTCATTTTTCCACGCCTGAAAAAACTATTGGAAGGCCCGGACAAAGACATCTATGAACAAAAAATCAAAGAGGTCTATGGCGACAAAGCCCTGCCCATTCGTTCGGTTGAAGACGTCGACCGTCTGATCCGCCTGCAGGAAAATGAAGGCTTCTCGCGCTATCTGAAAATTCTTTATCTTCCAAAATTGATCTTCATCAATCGCGAAGTTCACAAGGAAGCGGCCTATTCCATGGCTGAAGAATTGTATTACAAATTCAACGTCGGCCGTGTGCGTTTGAAGTTCTCGCTGTCCCGTTCCACCGCCAGCTCGTCAGAGCAAATTCCGGGTATCGACAATGTGACATCCGAAGACGTGGTGCTGGGCCTGTATGACGGTTTCCGTGCCTTCCAGGAAAAACACCCGAACTTTGACTTCATCCTGTCGCCGTCTTTCAGAAAAGAAGCCAACCACTTTGATTCTGAAAAGTTCAAAACCCGCCAGGAACACTTCATGGAACAAATCAACGAGCTGGTCGACATGATCGACAAGTATCCGTTCCTGGAGCGCCACCTGCGCGATGTCGATACTGTCGGCGATGAACGCGAACTTTACCGTAAAGAACATTTCAACGAAATGCAGGCGGGCTTCCGCAAGCTGCAGTACCGTGGCTTCAAAATCCGTTCGCATCACGGCGAAACCTGGCACACTCTGAAAAAGGGCATCCAGGCCGTCGACAATGCCATGAACATCTGGCACATCGACACTCTGGAACACGGAATCAGTCTGGGCATCAATCCGAACAAATACTTCCACCGGATTTATCAGGACATTCTGGCCAAGAACCAACAGGGTCAGCCGATTTCTGAGAAAGATCCGTTGTACCGCGAGCTGACCGAACTGGACTGGGGTTTCAACCGCCACGTTCTGGAAAAAATCCTGAAAGGGACCAAGATCACTGCGGAAGAAGACATTCTGTTCGTCAAAGCCAAGTTCCACACCGCCCGCGAAGTCGAACACTATCAGCACGATGTTCTGAATCGTATGATTCAAAAAGGTGTGACCCTGGTGTCCCTGCCATCCTCAAACAACAAGCTGACTGGCAAGTTTGAAGACTACAAGGACCATCCGTTTTCGTGGTGGGAGAAAAAAGGCGTGCAACTGGGCGTTGGCACCGACAACCACGTGACATTGAACACGAACTTCATTTATGAAATGCTGATCCTTCTGTACACCGATGCGGTGAATTTGAAGATCACAAAACTCTTGATGGTAACCACTGGCGAAATACGCCGACCGTACATCAGCCATCTTCTGTGGAAGATGCGAAAGCAACTTGGAAAGACCGCGCACCGATGACAACTGAAAAAAAATCTCGCCGCCTGAGCTGGATGGACACTATCAAGTCCCTGGCTCGTCCCAAAGTTTCAATTATGCTGGCCCTGGGCTTTTCCTCAGGCCTGCCGTTCATGTTGGTCGGAAACACCCTGGGGTACTGGCTGCGTGAAAGCGGTATCGCGCTGGCGACCATCGGCTTTCTTTCCTGGGTGGGGCTTGCCTACTCGCTGAAGTTTGTCTGGGCTCCATTGATTGATAAAATGAATGCCCCGATTTTCGGAGCCTGGCTGGGACGCCGTCGCGGCTGGATGATCATTTCCCAAATTCTGGTGGGGATCTGTCTGTTTGCAATGGCTTACATCAAACCTGAAGGCGGCTTGGCGCTGTTCACTTTGCTGGCGGCGATTGCGGCCTTTGCTTCCGCCACCCAGGACATCGTGGTCGATGCGTGGAGGATTGAGGTATCTGATGCCAGCGAAGACATGGCCTTGCTGTCGTCTTCATATCAGCTGGGTTACCGCGCCTCTTTGCTGGTGACAGATGCATTGATTCTGATCCTGGCTGGCGCGATTGGCTGGTCGGTTTCTTATTCTGCCATGGGCGCTTTGATGGCCGTGGGTGTGATTGCGACACTATTTGCTGCTGAACCCAAGCACGGACCAGCGAATGTTCCGGGGGCCGTGCCTTTGTGGTCCGCACGCGGTCTGTTTGATGCCGTCGCGGGTCCGTTTATCTCTTTCTTCAAACAACACGGTCAGCGCGCTTTATTGATTCTGGCGGCAGTGTGCTTGTACCGCCTTTCTGACTTTGTCATGGGTCCGATGGCCAATCCTTTCTATGCGGATCTTGGCCTGACCAAAGAAACTGTGGGCGCCGTGCGCGGGTCCGTCGGACTGATTGCTTCGGTCGTGGGTGTTGCGGCGGCCGGCCTGACCGCCGTTCGCTTTGGCTTTATCTCGACGTTGTTGATTGGGGCGGTGATTGGTCCGGCTTCCAACCTTGGCTTTTCTGTTTTGGCGATGATGGGACCCAGCACTGAAGTGTTTACGGGTGCCATGATCGTGGATAACTTTGCCACCGGCTTTGCCGGGACGGCACTGGTTGGATACATGTCGAGCCTCACGACGCTCGGATACACGGCCACCCAGTACGCCTTGCTTAGCTCGTTCTATGCTTTGTTAGGAAAAGTTCTGAAAGGCTTCTCGGGGCTGGTGGTGCAAAAACTGAACGAAACCCACGCTCTGATGGAATCCTATGCGCTGTTCTTCCTGGGAACGGCGATGATCGGAATCCCGGCGCTGCTTTTATGCATCCTGCTTGTTCGGAGCAATACAAAAATGAAGATGCCTGCAAGCACTTAAAGAAAAAGGCCCCGCTGGGGCCTTTTGTTTTTCCGGCTCTTTGACGACGAAAGACCACAGTGTTGTTTTCCAGCACCTCCACTGATAGTGCTTCAGGGGCCGATCTATTCTGCGGTATCCATAACATTGATTCTGATTCATTCTCACTCCTTGAAATGTTACAGTGCCTTCAGAGGTTCATATGCCAAAAAAAGTCGTCATCGTCGGTGGTGGTTTTGCGGGGCTGAAAGCCGCGCGCGCTTTGGGAAACAATGAAGATGTTTCCGTCACTCTTATTGATCGCCGCAATTATCATCTTTTTCAGCCCTTGCTTTATCAGGTAGCCACAGCGGGACTTTCTCCAGCGGAAATCTCCGGCCCCATCCGGGGAATACTTTCCAAATATAAAAACGTCTCTGTCTTTCTGGACAATCTGGAAAATGTCGATCTGACGAATAAAAAAATTCAGGTGCAGGATCGCTCTCTTGAATATGACTATCTGATTCTGGCCTGCGGAGCCAAACACAGCTACTTCGCCCATCCAGAATGGGAAGAAAATGCCCCGGGTTTAAAGACTTTGGAACAAGCCACTGAAATCCGCCGCCGCCTGCTGATGGCCTTTGAAAGAGCCGAGAAAGAAACCGATCCAGAAAAACAAAAGCAACAACTGACTTTTGTGATCGTGGGCGCGGGCCCGACCGGCGTCGAGCTTGCCGGCACCATTGGCGAAATCAGCCGCCACACATTGACCAAGGACTTCCGCCACATTGATCCCTCACGCACGCGTGTGATTCTGATCGAAGCGGGCCCTCGAATTCTTGCCGCCTTCCATCCGGATCTTTCCCGCAAAGCCGCAGCTGACCTGGAGGACCTGGGCGTGCAGATTTGGACCAACACCCGGGTCACAGATGTGAAATCTGATTCTGTGGTATTAGGTGATGAAGTCATCAAAGCCGCCACCATCTTGTGGGCCGCCGGCGTGCAACCCTCCAGCATTAACAAAACTCTGGGTGTGCCGCTGGATCGTGCGGGACGAGTGATCATCGAAAAAGATTTAAGCTTGAAAGAACACCCGGAAGTGTTTGTTTTGGGCGATCAAGCTTGTTATCTGACTGACAAAGGCCAAGCCCTGCCGGGACTTGCTTCGGTGGCTATGCAGCAAGGGACCCATGCTGCGAATCAGATTTTAAGAGAAATCGAAGGTAAACCCCGACTTGAGTTTAAGTATCTCGACAAGGGACAGATGGCCACGATTGGCCGCCGCAAGGCCATCGCACAAATCAGCAATCTGAAATTCAGCGGATTCTTCGCGTGGATTTTGTGGTTATTCATTCACGTCTATTATCTGATTGGTTTTAAGAACAAAGTTTTCGTTATCTGGCAGTGGGCGTACGCTTACTTCACCTTCAAACGAGGTGCCCGTTTGATTGTCGATAAAGAGTGGCGTTCCAAACCTAAGCCGCCTGTTTCGTAACACTGGATCTATTCAAGTCTTGAGGCTGTCCTTAGCCTCAAGGCATGTACTTACAAAACTTTCACTCCATACAGCCGCCTTATCAAAAAAACCAGAAGGAATGCCTTGAATGGCTTTCCGAGGCCCACAAGCTGGCGCAGAAGAATCAGGAGTACTCGCAAGAGGATTACCTGAAGATGCTGCAACGAGTGGGATGCCCGGAAACGCAGATCGAAAAAAGGTACTTCTTCATCCCCGACGTGGAACGCTCTAACTGGGATGACAAACCGATCTATCCGGTCAAAGCCAGTTCTCATGGCGTGAGTATGCACATGCGCCACGAGTACTATCACAAGACTGTGAAAGAGCTTTTCGAACGCATCTATGCCGAGCGCACTTTCCCCGATGATCTGATTCACGTCAGCTGCACCGGGTACATCTCACCCAGTGCGGCTCAGATGACCGCCGTGAAAGCGCCCAAGCCCGTCACCGTCACGCATTCCTATCACATGGGATGTTATGGTGCTTTCCCCGCCCTGCGCATGGCTTCGGGCTTTCTGGCGAATGAAAACATTCTAGGGAAGAAGCTGACCGTGGATCTGGTGCACACGGAACTTTGCAGTCTGCATTTGAATCCGGAAGATCCCACTCTGGAACAAATGGTGATTCAAAGCCTGTTTGCCGACGGCTGCATTGCTTATTCAATGTCCACTCAGCAGCCCAAGCAGGGATTCAGAGTTCAATCCCTGTATGAAGAGCTGATCCCCAACACCACCGGCGCCATGGAGTGGATGGTGTCGGACTGGGGCATGAAAATGAGTCTGTCCAAAGACGTGCCAATGATGGTGGGCGATAAGATCCGCGACTTTACCACACGCTGGCTGGCAGAACGTGGGTACGATCTTTCCCACGTCGTCAAAAACGGTCTTTTCGCCGTTCACCCCGGCGGACCCAAGATCATCGATCAGGTTGTGAAACATCTGGAGCTGAAGGAAGAACAAGTCGCCCACAGCCGCGCCCTGCTTCGTCAGCGCGGGAACATGTCTTCAGCAACCTTGCCGCACCTGTGGGAGCAGATTCTTCGAGACGACAGCGTTCCGTCGGGGACACCGATCATCAGCTATGCTTTCGGCCCCGGCCTGACAGTCTGCGGAAGTTTGATGGAGAAACTATGATCAGCGCATTTTTGGTTGCGTCGGGAATTCAAGGAGCGGCCATCTTATTTGACGAATTCGTATTTCATCGCCGCCGCGGACTTCCGCGGTGGGAACGCATCGGGCATCCATTGGACACAATCTCGGTGATTGCCTGCTTGCTGTTTCTAGCATTGGTGGACCGGACGCCAACGACCGAAGTGGTTTATTATATCCTGGCAGGCTTTTCCTGCCTGCTGGTGACCAAGGATGAGTGGATCCACCGCAAACTGTGCTCGGCCGAAGAGATGTGGCTGCACGCGATCCTGTTCCTGATGCATCCCCTGGTGCTGTTCACCGGAATGGCCGAATGGGAAGACAATCGTCCGCTGTTCCTGGCCGTGGCCGGAGGAATCTTCGTCTTTCTGATCTATCAGGTGGTCTACTGGAACTTTGTGGAGGCCCAAGCACAGAAAGCGAAACAAAAGGCCCACTACGCCCGGGTTCGGCAGGAAGAACTGTACGAATACTTCGGAGAATAGGCCCAATTTTTTGGTACAAGTCCTTGCATTGCCGCGTTGCGCTATGATACTTTGGCTTCTCTTTACGTTCCTGTTTGCGGAGAGGTGGCCGAGTGGTTGAAGGCGCACGCCTGGAACGCGTGTGTAGGTCACAAGCCTACCGAGAGTTCGAATCTCTCTCTCTCCGCCATTTATTCCCAAAAAACTAAGCCCAAAAATTTAAACTAGAGACAACATACGTCGGCCCGATTCGAACGAAAGAGTTCGTAAAAAGTCGCACGATGCGATCGCGCGTTAGCGCGACGGCGAAGCCGCTTTTTAGGTGTTGGGCTTTGCCCAACAGTCGCGCAGCGACCAAGCCCAGGATGGGCGCAGCCAATCTCTCTCGGCTCAATAAACAAACCAAATATCCTTAATCAACCCATCCTTAAAGTCGTAGATGGCAACCACATGCGACCCACTGGGAACCACGGACTCCTCATCCAGCACCTTCCCATTCAAAACAATCCGACTTTTCAAAGTACAATGCAGATCCGGCGTGTTCTTAAACTTCTCGCCATAACTCTTGCGAAATGCTTCCATACCCACCATGAACGGCACATCCTGCCCCAAGCGGTAAGCCGTGACGTCGGCATGATAGAACGAACAAAACTTCTCAATGTCCCGGGCGTTGTAAGCCTCTAGCTGTCCCTGAACCAAAGCGACTCGTTGTTCGGTGGTCATTAGCGAGGCTCCTCAATTTTCAAAGTGCTGTTCACAGAAACATTATCAAGGACCTGAACTTTCCCCGAAGGCCAGCGGACCTCCACCTTGGAAATATTCTTCACCGACCCCAAACCGAAATGCAAAGTCGGATCATTCTGCTGATTCATCGTACCCGTCACACCATCCACCTGACGCAAGAAGACCCCGCCAGAATGATAGACTCGTACCTGGGCCGCCACCGCCTGAGTCCCCGAACGAGTGCCCTTGATCTGCACGCGCAGATAGTTGTTTCCATCCCCCATCACGTTTTGCAAAACACGAATGGCCGGAGCTTCTTTGTTCTTTGCTCTGCCGGACTGAACCAGATCCATCTTACCGTCGTTATTCAGATCCGCCCAGGCAGCGGCATAGCTGTCAAAGACGCGAGTCCCATGAACGGCGCTGACGTCCTGGAACTTGAACTTGCCAGTGTTTTTGTAAAGTACTGAATACGAGTAAGCCAAATCATAAACCTGACTGATGTAGACATCGAGCAGGCCGTCGTTATCAAAGTCAGCAGCTGTGGTCTGTGCCCACAACTCATCCCCTTTGTACTTCGAGAAGTCCCCGATGGGACGATAAGGAATGCCGGATTCCGCCCGAACGTCGATCAAGCGATACGAAGGATGCCCGGTGTTGCGATAGATTTTGGAATCATCACACAGATAACCACGCTGATCGAAAGTTCCTTTCGGGGTCATGCCGACAAACTTGTGTACCAGGTTGGAAACCCACAAATCCAGATTGCCATCGTTATCCAGGTCCGCCCAGATCGAAGCAATGGTATGCCCATAGCGAGGGCCGTAGTATTCTTTGCGGGAGCTGTCATAGAATTTCTTCGGATCATAAGCGCCCTGAACATTCAACAGCGGAGCCTTATCCACCATGATGGTGGGATTCAGAGTATAAAAGTTGTTCGGTCGCAGACGATAGTTAGAAAAATAGGCATCGGTCTGCCCGTTGTTATCATAGTCCGCGACAGCAATCCCGCGCAGATAATTCGGATTCTGGGCAAACATGGAAGGATTCGCTTCCAGGAAGTGCTTCCCCTTGATGTTTAAGTACATCTTGGCTGGCAGCAAAGGATCACCGAATTTAGGTTCAGCAAAACCAACCAGGACATCCATCAGGCCGTCTTTGTTGACATCGACGATCGCCATGTCATGAGCATGATCAGGCAGTGCAAACCGCAACGCCTTCGAAGATTCTACAAAGCGACCTGCAGACACTTGCACGAAGGCTTGTCCCTTGGTGGTCAGTATATCCAGCAAGCCGTTGTTGTCGATATCAACAAACAACGGCGCCCCCTTCAGATCTACAATACCCACGGAATCAGTCACATCAGTGAAGCGAATATTGCTGGAGTTGCTGACGTTACGGAACAAGCGACCCGCAGCCAGCATATCCACCCAGCCATCACCGTCATAGTCTCCAAAGACGATTGTTCCGGAATGAACTTTGGGAATTCCGGTCGCCCCCGTCACATCCTGAAACTGCGAGGCCGTGGAACTGAGATCTTCTTTTCCCGCCCGAGGCGCACCTTCCGGATTAGCAACCTTAAAGCCCAACAAAAAACACACCGCTATCACTGCCGCACAGAAGAAAGTACGATTCATTTCAAAGACCCCTCTAAATCCTGAACAGTAATCAGACATGACTGACCTTGAGACGTTTGTGGGAACAGGCAGAATCTGACAACCAAAGACGCCACATCCGCTGGATCGCGCAGCTGGTCTTCGGACTTCAACTTTTTGAAGTTCGCGACATCAGGAAAATCTTTTTTCTTTAAACCACGAATGGTCTGTTGCATCTGCGTATCCAGAACCCCGGGACTGAAGTGATAAATTTTGATCCTCTTGTTCCTGGCCATCTGAAGATCCAAATCCGTGTTCTCGGTAAACATCTTAAGACCGGCTTTCGAGGAGCAATACATCGACCACCCGGCAATAGGACGGAACGAAGCTCCGGACCCAATATTGAAGACCGTCAGCGGCTTCTTTTCTTCTGTCGCAATCCGCGCACACACTTGTGACAGCAATAGCGGAGAAATCAAATTCGTGACCAGGTGGGTGTTCATCTCGGCCGGATCCAGATCCACCAATGAGCCCACCGGATTGATCAGCGCCGCATTGTTGATCAGATGAATCTTTTTGAATGCCGTCATCGAGATGTCTTGCAGAACAGAGTCCACTTTCTGAACTGTTTTCAATCCCCGACTGAAATCGGCTGTGACATGTTTAAAGCGCTCTGACTTAATGTTTGGCCGAGTGCGCGACAGGTTGATGACCTGATGCCCTCTTTCAAGAGCTTGCAGACACACCTGCTCCCCCAGTCCCTTGGAACCGCCGGTAACAATAAATAAATCCATGATTCAATTATGGATTTCGGCCTGACATTCAGCAAGAAACATGGAAGATCAGGTCCAGAATTGGGAACACAAAATGAAACAGACTCCAGACTGGCTGGACTATGGGTGGACCTCTATTAGGAGTACACACAAAAAGTCCCTTTACCTGCCGCCCGGTATTGGATAAAGATCTGCCTATCCAGGGATAAGCACCCATTGAAAGGATTCTAATGAGCACTCTTAATCACATCGAATTCAACACGGCAGATGGTAAAAAGGCGACTTTGGCTGACTATAGCGGCAAAGTTCTTTTGGTTGTGAACGTGGCTTCTGAATGCGGACTGACCCCACAGTATGAGGGTCTTGAAAAAATTCATCAAAAATACGAATCCCAGGGACTGCGCGTTCTGGCCTTCCCGGCCAACGAGTTCGGCGCTCAAGAGCCCGGCTCCAACGAACAGATCCAGGAATTCTGCCGCACTCAATTCGGTGTGAAGTTCCCGGTGTTTGCAAAAATGGTTGTTAAAGGTGAAGGCCAACATCCACTGTATCAACAACTGACGACTCTGCAGCCGGCAGCACAACAGGTTCCGGGCGGCAAACTGAAATCTGTTCTGGAAGAGCACGGCCTTCTGTCTGGCGGTCCTTCCGACATCATGTGGAACTTTGAAAAGTTCCTGATCGGCAAATCCGGCAACGTGGTGGCACGTTTTGCTCCTGACATGACTCCGGAAGATCCCACAATCGTAAAAGCGATTGAAGCTGAGCTGGCTCGCTAGTCATGACGTGGGTTCTGCTTCACAATCCCAGCTGCAGTAAAAGCCGCGAGGCGATTGAAGCCCTTCGTTCCATCGAAGGGCTTGAGGTGCGCAAGTATCTTGAGGACCCTTTAGATGAAGCCGAACTGCGTTCGCTGATCCAAAAGCTCGGCACCCCGGTGTCGAGCTTGGTACGCACGAAAGAAGCGCTTTTCACCGAGGCGCCTTTTGATGTGAATAGTACCGAGAAAGTGATTCAGCATCTGGCAAAAAAGCCCAAGCTGATGGAACGCCCGATCCTGATTGGCAGCAAAGCCGCTGCCATCGGACGTCCTTTTGAAAAGATCCAGGAACTTTTAGAGAAGAACTAGGCAGATCGTTCGGCGCCGTTCTACTTCTTCTTTCTTTTGGAAGCCTTCTTGTAGTTGTCTTCGCTGTTCAAAAGCTCCTGCAGACTTGCATCCAAAGACAGGTCTTGTGTTTCAACGATAGCCTTATAATCCTGTTTGCTGACCTTAAGGACTTCGATCTTTTTGGTGATCAAAGACTCAACCTCTGCCAGCAACGGCTTTTCTTCCGTACTGCAGAAAGAAACCGCCACACCTTTATTGAAGCCACGACCCGTGCGGCCGATGCGGTGAACGTAGTTCTCCGGCTTTTCGGGAAGGTCATAGTTGATCACATGAGTGACATCCGGGATGTCGATACCACGAGCACTCAAGTCCGTGGCGATAAGAATCTTACAATCCCCTTTGCGGAAGGTCTTCATAACCTCCGCACGGTCGGTCTGATCCTTTTCCCCATGCAGGGTCAAAGACTGAACTTCGACGCGAGCCAGGGCTTTTGCAACACGTTCCGCACGCACGCGCGTACGAACAAAGATAATAAATTTTCCATCCGGATTCTGGCGCAGGTATTCCGCCAGGAAGAAACGCTTGTCGTCCATTTCAACGTGCATCACGAAGTGCGTGATGTTTTTAGATACGGGATCTTCCGGGGAAATCTGAATGCGAATCGCACTGCTGCGAACTTGAGAAAACGCCAGCTTTTTGATTTCAGGATTGATCGTCGCAGAGAAGAACAAAGTCTGGTGACGTTTCGTCAGCTTGCGCTTCACAGAGGTGATGTCATCAATAAAGCCCAGATCCAGCATGTGATCGGCTTCATCCAGCACCAAAGTTTCAATGCGGCTGATGTCCACATGCCCTTGGGCAATCAGATCAAACATGCGACCCGGAGTCGAAATCAGAATATCAATCCCGTCCTGAAGTTTCTGAATTTGCGCATCTTGTTCCACGCCCCCAAACAGGGCAAAAGGCTTCACCTTGGTGTGCTTGGAAAGTTTATTGAAGACCTCGCCGATCTGCTGAGCCAATTCACGGGTTGGAACCAAAATCAGACATTTGATCCCAATCGCACGTTTGCTGCTTTTTTCCGTGTGGATCATATTGATGATTGGAATGGCAAAGGCGGCGGTTTTTCCGGTTCCGGTTTGAGCAATCGCCAGGACGTCCTCGCCCTTCAGAATGGAAGGAATGGCTTTGTACTGGATGTCGGTGGTTCTGAAGAAACCATTGTCGGTCAGGTTACGCAGCAGATCTTCGGACAAATGGAACTTTTCAAACTTCACGGGAAACCTCTTGGAATTAAACGAAGCATCTACCACAGGGCCTGAAAAAGCGGGACCTTTAATTGAAAAAAGGAAGAAATTTCCAGAATTTACCCATCAACCGGGCCTTAAATCGAAATGACAAATTGCAGGGTTTCAAAACCCCGAAACGGACTTAAAATAAGGGCACTGCAAGGAGGCCCTATGCGCACTATCACCGTCTTTAACTCTGTTTCGCTGGATGGCTATTTTGCGGATAAAATTTCAGACATGAGCTGGGCCCATAATCAGGAACAAGACGACGAATTCACCGCCTTTGTCGCCGGGAATGCCAAAGGTGGCGGTGCCCTGCTGTTTGGAAGAAAAACCTATGACATGATGGCCAGCTTCTGGCCCACCCCTTCGGCCAAAGAGGCCATGCCCGAAATTGCCGAGGGCATGAACCGCATGAAAAAATACGTGGTCTCGCACAGTCTGAACGAAGTGACCTGGGAAAACTCAGAGCTGATCAAAGGTGACCTGGTCAGTGAAATCAGAAAGCTAAAAAAGCAAAATGGGCCGGACATCGCCATCCTGGGAAGCGGTAGCATTGTCGCCCAGCTGGCCGAGGCCAAGCTGATTGATGAATATTCCGTTGTGGTGCTGCCTTTGCTTTTAGGTTCGGGCCGATCCCAGTTTGAGGGACTGAAATCCCGCCGGGATCTGAAGCTGGTAGAGTGCCGCAGTTTTAAAAATGGAAACGTGTTCCTGCGCTATCGTCCAGCGGATATTCACGACGACCTTCACTAAATGCAAATATCCTCATGACCACGAAAATTCAGGCCCAGCCCCACTTGCTTTTGAGTGTGAAACTTTATCAAATGTAGAAATGCAAAATAAAGAAGTGGATATTCTGGTCGTGGGCGCCGGTATTATTGGCGCGTCTGTGGGTGCTGAACTTTCTCGTCGTGGCGCCAAGGTGTGTGTGATTGATAAGGGCGCCGTCGGCAAAGGCTGTTCTTACGGCAATGCCGGATGGATGACCCCTTGTTTTGCCATGCCCCTGCCAATGCCTGGCATGCTGATTAAATCCATGAAGTGGCTGCTGAATCCCGAAGGTCCTCTTTACATCAAACCTTCATTATCTTTGGATCTGGCGAACTGGATGTACCACTTTATGAAGAACATGAACGCCACCCAAGCACGCCGCGCGGTGGATGCCTTGGTGGTGCTTTCCCAAAAAAGTCTGACCGAATATGAAAAGCTGGGGCAGCTTTATCCGGAAATCCGCTTCCAACAAAAAGGCCTGATGATGGTCAGCCGCACCCAAGCCGGCGTGGCTGCTGCCGTCGAAGAGCTGGAATACGTCAAAAACATCGGCGTCACCGGCAAGGTCTTAAACAGCGACGACATCCAGCAGATGGAGCCAGCACTGAAAGCTCCCCTTTTGGGCGGTGTTTACTTTGACAAGGAAGCCATGGCCGAACCCTATCTAGTGGTTCAGGCCCTGGCCAAAGAAATCCGCAAAAACGGTGGTGAAATTCTGGAAAACTGCGAGCTGCAGGATATGGAAATCTCTGGCAACCGTATCGAATCGGTAAAGACATCCCAAGGCACCATTCGCGCCAAACAGATTGTCATGGCCACCGGCAGCTGGTCCAAATCCCTGGCCAAGATGATGCGTCTGCGGGTGCCGATTCTGGGTGGCAAAGGCTATGCGATGATTGTTCCGACCCTGGAAAAACAGCCGCAATACCCGATCATGCTGGTCGAAAAAAAGATCGCCATCACCCCGCGCGAAAACACACTGCGCATCGCCGGCACACTGGAGCTGGTGGACCAGGACTTCTCAATCACCCAAAGACGTGTTGAAAGCATCAAAAAGGGCGCCAGAGAATTTTTGCATCTTCCAGAGGAGCTTCAGGTACAGGAACTGTGGGCGGGCCTTCGCCCGTGCACTCCGGATGGTGTGCCTTTGATTGGATATCATCAGAATCTGAATAATCTTGTTTTGGCCGTGGGTCACCAGATGCTGGGACTGCAAAGTGGCGCAGGCACAGGATTGCTGGTCGCAGACCTTGTCGAAGGAAAGAAGCCGTTTATTGATATGTCGGTTGTGAACGCGAATCGTTTCTAATTGCGATTCGCGCTTTTTGAGGCCTTAAGCCTTGAATCGGTGGGTGATCAGGCCGTGGGTTGGATCATAAGGGGACAACCCCACAGTGACACGGTCACCGACCACAACCTTGATTCTGAACTTTTTCATTTTTCCGCACAAACGTGCACGAATATCGACTCCGTTATCAAGAGTGATGAAATAAACACCCCCGCCGGACATATCAGAAACTTTCCCATCAATACTTACTAAATCGTCCTTAGCCATAGGCCTCCCTGTTTAGAAATGAAAAGGCCGGTATTTTAAAGTACCGGCCGACTGCCTATGATAATACTAGTAAGAACGACGAGATCCGCCGAATCCACCGCCATTGCGACGTGGACCGCCACCAGAGCGCGGCTCTTGTGGTTTAGCTTCAGAGATATTCATCGCACGACCACCAAGATCCATGCCATTCAGCTTGTCAATCGCAGCAGTTGCTTCAGAGTCCGAAGACATTTCAACAAATGCGAAACCTTTGCTGCGACCAGTGTCACGGTCTGTGATGATGTTTACGGAATCAACAGTGCCGAAATCAGCAAACAAGCCACCAAGCTGATCCTGATCCACATTGTATGAAAGATTACCGACGTATATTTTTTTTCCCATATTTGCCTCCTTAGAAAGCTAGGGGCCATTCGCAGAAGACAAAAGGACATCTGATGAAGTATGTGAACGACTAAGTGACTTCAGTAGAACACAGCGCCCACGCTAAAGATATAGCCAAACACCCATATGAAGAAACTATACCATACTAAGACTCAGATCGTTCACCGACGAGTTGAGACGTGAATTTGTGATAAAACATTGGCCCTATATCGAGGCGAGTCAGTTTCCGTCGCCGACGAAGTTCGTGGTCCTAACGCCAGGCAGAAGTTGTGGTTTAACAACTTTGGATTCTTTAGGATGAGTTCCATGAAAAAACCGAATGCACTTTTTAAAGTTCTCAGCCCTGTGCTTGTTTTGGGCCTTTCCGGATGCGCCGTCTTGCACCATGTGCAGGTGGGCTCCATCGACAACCGCAACACAGCGGTGCAAATCCCCTTTGAAATTCTGATGAGCGAAGTGGGCGTCAGCACTGAGGAGATTGGCGGCCTGTTGAAGGCTTCCAACACCCAGGGTGGTGACGATGCCGCGGGAATTGCAGCTCTTATCTCTCTTTTCCAGATGGGTCCTCGCACCGGAAATGTGACTTACAATCAGCGGTTTGCCGAAAAGCTGATTTATGAAATCTATCAAAAATGCCCTTCAGGCAACGTGACAGGCTTGATGTCGATCCGTGAAATGCGCAAGTACCCGGCGGTGTCAGGTGAGATCGTGAAAGTCACCGGGTTTTGCCGCAAAGCCCGTCAAGCGCCCCCGGCTGATGTCAGCCACAACGAAATCATGAATTCCAACAAAGGAGATATCTAAAATGTTCCAGAGTCTATCCAAAGCTCTCTTGTCTGTTCTTGTTCTTGGCTCTGGCCTGGTGGGTTGTGCCAGTGTGAATTCCGTTTCTTTGACTCCGATTCCCGCCAACCGCAACACCCCCGTGAAGGCGGAAGTATCCCGCTGGATTATTCTGGGTTTCAATTTCGACAACGACTATATCGATCCGCTGGTTGAAGACCTGAAAAGACAATGCCCGAACGGTGTTGTTTCCGGCATCCTGACCAAGGACGAAACCATCGCTTACCTCCTGGTGTTCAAAAAGCACGTGGTGACCACCGGCTTCTGCAACACGGCTCCAGCGGCGAAGGCTGTGACAACGAAAAAAGCGGGGAATTCATAAATGAAAGCCCTGGGACTGTCCCTTTTCCTTTTCCTGGCGTCCTGTGCGCACTCCATTCATGAGGTGCACACCTCGGATTTTGCGCCCGCAGCGCCGATTGAAAGCGGCGAAATGGTCAAGGCTTATTCTGAACAGTTTGTGATCTTCCATTTCATCGGAAATACCGACTATGTGGATGAAGCCTATAACAAACTGATGCGCGCCTGCCCTCAGGGGCAAGTGACAGCCATCACCACGCAGTATTCCACCAGTCTGGGATTCTTTTCCTGGACGAACAAGATCCTGATGCAGGGACTTTGCCTGCCTAATCAGGCTAAAAAGATCTAACTAAAAAGGCCCTCTTTTCAGAGGGCCTTTTGTTTATTTTCTCTTCGCAAATCCTGATTTCTTTGCACCCGATTTTTTGGGTGCTACCGTCTTGCCGGCAAAGGGGTTGATTTTGCCACCCTTGCTTTTTGGCTTGCCGGCAGGAGCCGCCTTTTTCACGGCTTGAGGTTTCCCCGGCGCATTTCGGCGCGCAGGTTCATTGCCTTTGGCAGGTTTGTTTTTATCAAACTTTTTCGAGCGATCAATGAAGGCAAAAGTCGGATCGACTTTGATTTCCTGAGCGCCCTGCAAGTAGCCTTTGATTTTGGCGTACATGCGTGTGTCTGACGGCGTGACAAAGGTGATGGCCTCACCACCACGGCCCGCGCGAGCGGTCCGTCCGATTCGGTGCAGGAAGTCCTCTGACTGGAATGGCAGATCAAAATTCACCACATGATCCACATGCGGCACATCCAGGCCCCGCGCCAGCAGATCGGTCGCCACCACGATGCGGATTTCACCTTCGCGGAAGCCTCGCACCACACGGTTTCTTTGTCCCTGAGAAAGCCCCCCGTGAATCAGGTCGGTCGAAAAGCCGTATTCCTTCAAATAGTTCCCGACTGCCTCGCAGTTTTCCTGATTGCCCGTGAAGACAATCACACCGCCGCGAGTGGCGTTGAGTTCATCCAGCAAACGGTCATTTTTCATGGAACGATCCAGGAACAGCACTTTTTGCTTCAGACTTTCCACCGGGGCTTCGGCTTTTTCCGAACGCACCATCACCACATCAGGTTTCATGAACAGTTGTGCGATGGATTCCACATTGGAACCAAAACTTGCCGAGAACATCATCGTCTGGCGCGGACCACGCAGGGTGCTTTGAATCGTGCGAAGCTGCGGGGCAAAGCCCATGTCCAGCATGCGGTCGGCTTCATCCAGGACGATCACTTCCACATTCTGCAAAAGCAGCTTGTTGCCGGAGAGATGGTCATTCATGCGACCCGGAGTCGCGATGATCAGACGCGGATTTTTCTTCAGTTGGTTGGCTTGTTTGGAACCCGTGGTCCCGCCGATTGCCAGACACACAGACACCGGCATTTCTGCACAAAGCTCCAGAAAGACCTTGTAGATCTGCTGGGCCATTTCACGGCTGGGCACCAGAATCAAACCACGCGCCTCAGGTTTCTTCTGCAAAGTGGTCAGCAAAGACAAGGCGAAAGCCAGCGTCTTGCCGCTGCCGGTTTGGGCGATGGCGATGATATCAGAACCATCCAGGCTTGCCGGGATCGCCTGGCTTTGCACCGGCGTCGGTTTGGAGATTTTCATTTTCGTTAAAGCCGGCAACAGCACGGGTGCCAGGTTCATTTCCTGAAAGGTATGGGCGCGAACGGGGGAATTATGCAATTTCATAGCGGGCAGGTGTACCACAACCCGTTGAAAAGAGACAAAAAAAAGCGGCTTTGAGCCTTCGCCCAAAGCCGCTTTGCAATTATAACAGACCTGATTACTTCAAAGACGCCAAAGCCGCTTCGTAATTTGGCTCATTGACGATCTCGGACACCTGCTCAACATACAAAATCTTGTTATCTGCAGAAAGAGTCACCACCGCACGGGAAAGAAGACCCGCCAGCGGAGAATCCACGATCTGAACGCCCCAGTCCTTGCCAAAAGAGCTGCGGAAAGTGGAAACAGTCTCGCAGTTCTTGATGCCTTCAGCGCCACAGAAACGGGCTTGGGCAAACGGCAGGTCCGCAGAGATGTTCAGAACAACCGTGTTATCCAGTTTGGAGGCTTCCTGATTGAAACGACGAACAGAAGCAGCACAAGTGCCGGTGTCCACGCTTGGGAAGATGTTCAAAACTTTCTTTTTGCCTGCGAAGGTGTGCAAAGAGACTTCAGAAAGATCGTTGCGCACAAATTTGAAGTCTTTGGCGGCAGTGCCCGCTTCAGGAAGAGTGCCGGAAGTGTTAACGGGATTGCCTTTGAGTGTGATCGATGCCATGGATGCTCCTTTTGTTTAAGCGAACCCAGCATAGCACCGATCCGGTGAAGATCAAAACGATCTACTTGCAAATAGACAGATTCTGGCTCCAGCTGACGATGGACTTATAGCTGGTCTTGTCACCGGCACGCAGCACAGACCAGTAGCGGGCGCCACCTTTCCAGGCTCCATCCACTTTACCGGCAATACGCCCGTCGCGACTCACCCAGCGATCCAGAATTCTGATACCACAGCTCAGGTTCTGCAAAGGATCATGAAGATCTTTGGTGGACTTAAAACCACAGCCATAAGCATTGCCTGACTCGATGGAAATCTGCAACAAGCCCCGGCTGATCACACGATTGCCGTTGCTGTCGTTAAAATCCTCGGTGTAGGACATTGCGGTTTTAAAGTTACTCTCAAATCTGACCATGGACGACAGCACAAAAGCCCAATACTGCTTGCGCTGAGCATAGGACAAGCTGGAATACTTCGGACAAAACAAGCTGCGGTCCGCAGGAATCACATCCAGCAGATTCGGACCCAGCTTATCCAGTGCACTGTAAACGTGGGTAGACCAAGCCTTGCCGTCAGCAACCTTGTCTTCCCAAAGAGGAATGACTTCGCGCAGATTGCTATCCACCGAAGGAGGCGTCACCGGCGGAACGACTTCCGGTTCGATAGGATCCGGCGTTGTGGTGCCGGTATCAGGATCAGGAGTCGACGACGAGGAGTTCTCTGTGGAACCTGCCGTCGTGGAGCTAGAAGATTTACAACCCGCCAGGATCTGAACAACAAGCAACAGGGCGACTACGAAAAAAAGTTTGTGTTGAGGGGTGTTTTTCATTCTGAACCCATCGGCACAAATTTGGACCCTCTTGACTGTTGTTCAAACTGTCGAAGTTTTTGTAATTTTCTGGGCCTTTTTCCATAAACCGAAAATCATGGATTTCCTACACACCGAAGGCCTGTTCGTGGCAAAAAAGTGAACGTCGCTTGAGTCTGAACTTCCCTTTTGGCGACGAAGTCTTTACAACTGGGGGATGTCTGAACATTTCGAAAAACGTCGTCCGGTCTTTTTACAGCTTGGTTTCAACGAAGCAGCGCTGCCTCAGCTGAAGGCTTATCTGGATCTGTTGTGGTCCTCCAATGAAGAATTGAATCTGATCAGCCGCAAAATGACCTATGAGGAGCTGATCGACAATCACGTCATCGACTGCCTGCTCCCGATCAAGGACTTTCCGAAAGATGTGAAAGTCGCGGCGGATTTTGGTTCTGGCGGTGGACTGCCGGGTGTGATCTATGCCATTCAGTTCCCGAACGTGGAATATCATCTGTTTGAAAAATCCAAACTGAAGCAGGACTTCTTAAATCGCTGCGTAAGCATTGCGCCGAATCTGCGCATTCACGGCGAGATCCCACCAAAGCTTGAAAAAATCGAAGTGGTCACTTCGCGTGCCTTCAAACCTGTTGATGTGATTTTGGAATTCAGCCGTGATTACTACAAAAAGGGCGGCAAGTACTTCCTGCTCAAAGGCCGCAAAGAAAAGATCGACGAAGAAGTCGCGTTGGCGCGCAAAAAGTTCAAGGATCTGAAAGTCACCGTCCAGCCCCTGAGCTCCCCGGTGCTGGAAGTGGAACGCCATCTGGTTCTTATTTAACTATTTTGCAGGCCTTGTCACCACAAGGCCAATGCCCCCGGCCACCAAACCCCAAAACGGCGAGCCGATCCCCCACAATGTCACTCCCGAAGCTGTCACCAGGAACGTGAGCAGAGCCGCCTCTCGGCTCCAGTCCTCACGCATGGCAGATGCCAGACCGTTGGCAATTGTCGCAAACAAGGCGATGCCTGCCACCGACAAAACCAGCTCTTTCGGGAAGACCGCAAAAATCGCCATGATCGAGGCGGCAAAAAGTGAAATCAGCAAATAGAAAACTCCGGCAGAAATAGAGCTGATATAGCGCTTGGCAGGATCTTTGTGGGCTTCCGGCCCCGCACAAATCGCCGCCGTGATTGCAGCAAAGTTCACAGAGAAAGCGCCGAAGGGTGCCAGCAACATCGTGGCAAGACCCGTTCCGGTGATCACCGGAGAAATCGGCGGCTGATAGCCGGAAGCTTTTAATACGGCCACCCCTGTCAGATTCTGCGAGGCCATCGTCACCACAAAGAGCGGCAAACCAATCCCAATCATCACCGGGAAAGAGAACGCCGGAACCACAAACTCCGGCTTGGCAAATTCAAGTTGCACGGAAGAAAAATCCAACATCCCTTGCACCTGCGCCACCAGCACACCCGCCAGCAACACAAAGAGCACGGAAAAACGCGGACTGAAACGGCGGGCGGCAAAATAAACCGCCAGCATGATCAGCACCAGCACCGGCTGTGCCTTCAGCGAATGAAACACATCCATCCCAAAACGCACCAAGACCCCGGCGAGCATCGCCGACGCCAACGCCACCGGAATCCGGTTGGCCACGCGGGCAAAAATTCCCGTGACCCCGGAAAGCACGATCAGCACACCACAGAAGACAAAAGCTCCGATCACTTCCGGCATCGGGATGGGAGTCGCAAAACTTGCCACCAACAAAGCGGTGCCCGGCGTGGACCACGCGGCAAGAATCGGCATCTTGTAATGCCACGAGAAAAGAATCGAAACCAACCCCGCCCCGACACAAACGGCAAAGACCCAGGAACTCGCCTGAGACGTCGTAGCCCCCGCGGCCTGTGCTGCTTGAAATAAAAGGGCCACAGAGCTTGCAAAGCCCACCAGCACCGCCACGATGCCTGTCGCCACACTGGGAAGAACGGAAGTTACTGATTTCATGCCTGAACGCTACCATGCACTTTGCCGTTCAACAAGGAGGGGGAATTTAATTTGTCCCCGCTCGGCCTTGTGAAAGACGATAACAAACTCATCCGCAAGAAGGAGTTTGCCATGCTGAAAGTGACCGCTGAACACCCGGAATTCAAATACATAGAAATTCTGGTCGATGGAGATATTAGTAAGGATTCCGTTGTACCTCTTCTGAATCTGATACAAAAACGCATTGATGACTGGGGTGAAGTCAGTGTTTTGGAAGAAGTTCGTGATATCGGCAAGGTAGAGCTTGCCGCCTTCTGGAAGGACCTTCGTTTTGGCATAAAAAATCTCAAGAAAATTCCAAAAGCTGCTATAGTCACAGACATCCACTGGGTGAAAAACGTCAGTAATTTCTTTGATCCGATTGTGGGCACTGACATCGAGGTTTTCACTCGCAAAGAGCTGGATCAGGCCCGCGCCTGGCTGGCGGAAAAGGAACCTGATGAAGCAACGATCAATAAAACAAGTGGCCTCCGCAATCCGTGAGGATATTGACGATCTTGTCACGCGACGCGCACTTCCCACCAATCAAGTGCGCATCGTGGATCCATTTTTGTTTTTGAATCACCACGGTCCACAGACTTATCCCTCTCCGAATCAGGGTCTGCCCTTCGGTCCCCATCCGCACCGCGGCTTTGAAACAGTGACTTTCATTCTTGAAGGCGACATCGCCCATCGGGACAGCGGCGGACACGAAAGTGTGATCAACGCCGGTGGTGTGCAATGGATGACTGCCGGAGACGGCCTGGTCCATGAAGAGGTCTCTTCCGCCGAATTTATGAAAAATGGCGGACCGTTGGAGATTCTTCAGCTGTGGGTGAATCTTCCCGCCAAACTTAAAAGAACCAAACCCAACTATAAAGGTCTGCAGGCTCCGGACATTCCCAAGATCAAAACCGACGATGGCAAAGTGACCGTGGATGTGGTCTCAGGAACCTGGATGGGGGAAAAAGGCGCTTTCAATCCTTTGGTGGATATTCAGTGCCAGGTGCTTCACCTGAAAACATCCGCCCAGCTGGATCTGACCGTGTCAGCCCCGCGGAATGTTTTCTTTTATGTCGTGCGCGGAACTGTGACGGTTAATGGCCAGACCGCCGAACGGTTTCAGCTGGTTGAATTTAACAACGACGGTGACACCTTGCGGGTGAATGCGGAAGAAGATGCCGTGATCCTTTTTGCCCATGCTGATCCTTTCAATGAGCCCGTGATTTCACACGGACCGTTTGTGATGAACACCAAAGCAGAAATCATCGAGGCCATTGAAGACTATCAAGCCGGGAAATTCGGCTAAAGACTCAGATTCATACCGCCGTCGTCCAGTCTTTCCGGGCGGCTCCAGTAACGGTACTGGGGCGTCCACTCATCCATGCCGATGCCGGCCAGACTGAGCAGACTCCACACCGGGCAAAAGGTATCCCCAGGTCCCACCACGCTGCTGTTTTTTTTGAAGATCCGCTCTCCGCGCCGTTCGTAGTACACCAGTCCCGGCATATTGTTCCTGCCCGGCACCACACTTTGTTCACGGATATAAAGACCGCCCCCATGAGACACCATATTAAAACGCCAGCCACGGTCATTGGCAAAACGACGCTGCACTTCCGGGGCGTCTTTTGAAAAAAGCACAACAGTGAACTGTTCTTCCAGCGCAGGCAAAAAAGCATTGTAGCCATCCGCCCACAGTGTGCAGGAGCGACATCCCTGTCCCATATTATGAATGGCCAGCAGTCGGTCCTTGCCATCAAAAAGATCGCGCAAAGTGACTTCCCCGTTCAGATTTTTGAAGATGTAGTTTTTGACTTCCAGCGGAGGGTTTTCTTTTCTTAAGGCTTCCAGTCGACGCTGCAACCGATAAATATCGTTTTCAATTTTTTGAATTTCGCCCAGAGGATTTTCATTCAACATAAACGCCCCCCCTTTTTTTATTCTAGAAAGAAGAATGCGCTTTGTCCGGCTGTTTTCTGTCAGTGGTCCTGCAACAGCATCTCTCAATCATGTCAGTTTGCTGGCTAAAATCCGCACGATTTGCAAGAGGTTCTCCGGGACCTCCTGCCGGTCCTCCACGCTCCAGGCTGCAGAAAGCATGGAATAACAAAACGCCCAGCCCAGAATCCGATAAGGATCCATGGCAAGCTCACCGTAAAGGATGTTCAGTCTCTGCTCCAGAATTTTTTCCAGTGCTGGTCCCGATGGATAACAGTCCAGAGGGTTTGAAATCATTGCCCCGACTTCAAAGGCCGGGTCGCCCAAGTATCCGTGAGGATCAATGATCTTCCACCCATCCCCCGAAGCCAGGATATTGTCATGGTGAAGATCGCCGTGCAAAAGCACGTCCCGCGGAGCCGTCATGCAGAGCTCGTCATAAAGAACCGCCACCAGCAGCACCAGTTCGGAAGGAAGTTTCCCATGCAGCAGCGACAGTGTCGGCAAGAAGTCACGCACATGCTTATAAGGGAGCACTCCTGCAGGACGCTCTTTTCCCAAAGCCCGGATCATTTGCGCAATCACCGCCGTGGCCTCAGCGTCCTTGCCTTGTTTCACCAGTGACTTTAAAGAATTCCCCGGCAAAACCATCTGCATCATAAAAGCCCGCTGCTCGGCCTCCACCGCCAAAACCGCGGGGGTGACTTCGGGATAAGACTTCAGCCATAGCAGTTCTTTATCCAAAATCCCATCCGGGCAAAGTACTTTGAGGACCACAGGTTTTTTATCCGCATTGGTGCGTGCATATCCCACAAAGTTATAAGACAGATCTTCAGCGCGACCGGTGATCGTCAGATCCCAGCGCAGACAAAGACCTCGCAGCAATGACGGAAGACCTTGCAGCCACTCCTCACCGGCCATGCCAAAAGTGTCGCGGATGTTTTTCACGAACGGTGCGGGAAAATTCATACTATTGACTCTGGCACAGCGCTTCGGAAAAAGTAAGCAGGTACCTTTTGGACCTTGATCCAGATTGGCGGAGGGGCTTTTGACTTAAGACAGGAACGCGCTGAGCCTGAATTCATGCTAGAAATGATTCTGTCTCTATTTCTGATGACGAAAGCCGCTCCTGCAAGCAATTACGCGAGTGTGACTGACACTCTTCGCCGCATTGTTCAGGAAAATCCCACCAACGCTCAATGGATCGATATCGGTCCGTCTGATTCCGGTCAGATGATCTCGGGTCTTAAAATCGGAAACGGTGAAATCGCCGATCTGATTGTTGCCACTCACCACGGCAATGAATACGGATCCACCGCTGTTGCCCTGGGGGCCGCTGAAGCTTTTGCCAGAAATCCGATTCCAGGTCACACCGTGTACGTGATTCCGGTTTTGAATATCTCCGGCTACAACTCCCGCAATCGCTATGAGCGCACTTCCAGTGGCACCGTGGATCCCAACCGTGATTACCCGGGTCCGTGTGTGAACGGCGCCTCTCACCGCTCCAAAGCCACGAAAGCTTTGGCAGAGTTCCTGGAAAACGCCAAGATCGTCAGCTCCGCCACTTTGCACACGCACTGGCCGGCCGTTCTTTATCCTTGGGGTTTTTCCACACGTGACACCAAAACCGAATACGACAGCACCTTCATCGGCCTTTCCAAAGACGCCGTGGTGGAAAGTGGTTATGAAGTGGGGAACTCCAAAGAACTTCTTTATGCCGCCGATGGCGCATTTGAAGACTATGCTTACTGGAAACATGGCGTGTGGTCATTGCTCTTTGAAATGGGCACGACTCATTCCCCGTCCCAAAATCAGATGAAACAAATGATTGAAGTGAATGTGCCGGGTCTTCGCCGCTTCTTTGAAAACGCGCCGAAACAGCGCGCTGTGAATCATGCCTTCACCGGCAAATGCGACAAGAGCTCCCGTCAAAGAGAGCACTTGGAATAAACTTGTCTAACGGGTCGTCAGCACAATCTTTCCGGTGTGCTGACTGGCTTCCATCATCGCGTGGGCCTCAGCGGCCTGTTCCAGTTTCAAAACTTTATAAATCACCGGTCGCATTTGATTTTTATTCAAGAGCGGCCAGATATTCTGCAACAACGCCGTGGCAATGCGGGATTTTTCTGCGACCGGGCGTGCGCGCAGGGTTGAACCTGTCAAAGTCAGACGCTTAAACATCACTTTGCGCAAATCCAGCTCCACCTTCGCCCCTTGCATCGTTGCGATCTGCACCAGCCGCCCCTGGACGGCCAGGGCCTCAATATTGCGGGCAAAGTAATCCCCACCCACCATATCCAGAATCACATCCACACCCTTGTCAGCCGTAAGTGATTTCACCACACTGACAAAATCCTCTTCCTTGTACAGGATCACTCGTTCAGCCCCCAGCTCCTGACATATCGATACGGATTCCTTTTTCCCCACCGTCGTGAAAACCCGCACACCCATGGCCGAGGCCATTTGAATGGCCGTCGTGCCGATGCCGCCGGCTCCGCCGTGAATCAGAACACTTTCGCCTTTTTGCAGGCGACCGCTTTCAAACAAGTTGGTCCAAACGGTGAAGAAGGTCTCTGGCAAAGCGGCGGCTTCAACAACACTCATTCCCGTTGGAACAGGCAGGCACTGCCCCTCAGGGGCCGCAACGTATTCAGCATAACCACCACCAGAAACCAGCGCACACACCATGTCGCCGACTTTCCATTTGCTGACACCCGCACCCACGGCCACAATCTTTCCGGCAATCTCAAGCCCCGGAATATCGGAGGCCCCCGGAGGTGGTGGATAAGTTCCCTGTCTTTGCGCGCAGTCCGGACGATTCACACCCGAGGCATGGATCTCGATCAGCACTTCGCCGATGGCAGGTTCAGGCTTGGTTCGTTCGGTGATTTTTAAAACTTCAGGTCCGCCGGGTTGGGTGATTTCAACTGCACGCATGAAAGTGACTCCTTCTGGGAATAATTCAAAATGCGCCCCTGTTTTTCCGTCGTCAAGACTTTGAAACTGGGCCATAGGCCAGTTGCCGGGCGTTAAGCCCGAAGACCAGAAACACGATAAGATTTGCATGAAGAAATGGCTGCTGGGGCTCATCATCGCAAGTGCTGCTACAACTCAAGCCGAAGAAAGTTCGGTCTACACCTGCCGCTTTGACGGCGAGTACGGGAACTTTGCTTCCCTGCGTATGAAAAAGTATTTTGATCCCGCGGAAAACATGCAGATGGGTAAAGTCGATCTGCTGCAGAATCTGGTGGTCGTTGAAAGCACCCCGACCCGCGTTTATCAGATTCCCCTTTTGGACAATCAAACCTATGTGCAGCTGTGGAACTCCAAAGACGTTCGCGTCGATGCGCAACTGTCTTTGTCACAGGGTGGCCGTGAATTCAAAGCCACCTACACCAAAAACGAAGAAAAGAAAGCTCTCGTGTGCCGAGAGCTTCGCGATTAAAGATCAAAATTTCCTGATGCTTCCGGCTGGTAAGTCACCGCCTGCACTTTCAGTTTTTTGCTTTGCCCGTTTGGCAGCTTCCAGTTGATCTCCTGACCGACACTTAGACCCAGCAACGCAATACCGACAGGTGCCAGAATGGACAGGCGGCCTTCTTCCAGTTTTGCATCCTGCGGATAAACCAGGGTCATTTCACTTTCCTGACCGGAAACTTCATCCAGGAACTGCACGCGGGAATTCATCGTCACCACGTTTTTTGGAATCTCTTTTTGCGCGATCACGTTGGCGCGGCTCAGTTCTTCTTCCAGTGCTTCGGCAAAGGGTCCTTCCACCTGGGAAACCAATGCAGACAGACGATGGAAATCCTGATCAGTGACTAAAATGCGAGGCTCAGTGCTGTTGTTGTTGTTCATAACTCCTCCTAAAGGAATAAGAGCGTTTGTTTTAAGTTAATTTGAATTTTGAAAAAATGCGGGGAACTAAAAAGGTAAAACTAGGCCTTCAGCAGAATTTCTCTGCTGCAACAGAATCTTAGAATAAGATTTGCGAATGTTGCGCGGCTCATTAGGTTATTAAACCGCACTCAGCCCGTTTTTTCAAGGTCGAGTGCGAAAAGACCGTAAGTCACTGATTACTTTGCGGGTTCCTGAACCTGCTGGCTTATTTCCAGCAGGATTTTGCGGGCTTGTTCATAGTCTTTGTCCGAGCAATCCTTGAATCCCTCCAGGTGATAGAGGTTTTTCAGTGCTTTGGCCCCTTCCGGAGTGGACGGGAAACTTTTCAGTGCCGCGATCAACCGAGCCCCGATATCGGCCGGAAAGTCCTTGCGAAACACCACCGGATCACTGGGAATGGAGTCGGTCTTCTGAATAATCCGCACTTTTTCATAGACGTCTGGAAACTGTTCTTTCACCAGTCGGCGCGCATCCTGAGGAACTCCGTCTTCGGAAGGCGTGTGATAAGTCGCCCCGGCATGCACGCGCCCCTGATACACCATCGTCACCACGCTGTCGTGTTTACCGGCAAACACCGTTTCGGCCAGCTTGATACTATGATCTTTGAAAAGCTTCGCTGGCAGGACATACCCTGACGTCGATGCCGGATCCACGAAGGCAAATTTCTTTCCTTGCAGATCGTTCAGAGACTTGATTTTCGGATCGGCCGTGATGATCTGGCCCCAGTATTCCGAAGTGCCGCGGTTCACACCAATCAGCTTTGCCTGCGCCCCATACCTGTCGTGGGCCAAAAGATAGCCGAACGTATTTAGGATCGCCACATCCACCCGCTGCGAGCCAATCGCCTCAACCACAGCGACATAGCTGACCGGCACTTGCATGCGCACATGCAGCCCGGATTTTTCCAGAATCCATTTTTCCAGCAGCTTTCCATTCTCCATAAGAACGGCGGAATCCTGGCCCGGCACCAATGCAAATTGAATGGGCTTCTCACGACTTCCCAGTTCCTTTTGTGACGTGCATGTAATCAAAAAAACCGGTAAAAAATATACCAGCAAATGCTTTAGCAAAGGGCTCTCCTGAAAATTTCTCATCGAATTTACTCTTGGTATTAAATGTATGCAATAAACACTGTCATAAACTAATATGAATTGTAAACATGAGCGGTTTTCGAGGATAAGGAGGGCATGGAAATGTCTAAGGTGAAGGTTGAAATCGATGCTGATCTACAAGATCTGATTCCTCAGTTTATTGAGAATCGGAAGAAGGACATTGAGTCCCTTAGCGCTCTCGTGGAGAAAAACGATCTCCAGTCCATCGCGCAAATGGCTCACAAAATCAAAGGTGCTGCTGCTGGTTACGGTTTCGCTGAACTCAGCGACCTTGCCGCCCAAATGGAAGTTGCCGCGAAGAAAAACGATGCAACTCCATTGCCTGACCTTGTTAAGAAAATGCGCATTCACTTTCTGAATATAGAGATCCATTACGTCCCGATGTAGGAGCCTATGAACCACAAGAACCGCCTGTTTCTTTTCACCTCAGTTCTGGTACTGGGCACCCTGCTCATTGCCGGAACTGTCGGTTACAAGATGGGCAGTTCTTCGCTGGAACAAAGCACCCGCGAACGGCTGGTGCAGATTCGCGACTTCAAGTCGGACGAAATTCAAAAAGAATTTGCCTATCTGAAGAATGCGCTGGTGCTGACTTCGGAATACACCCCGATCCTGCAATTCCTGCGTCGCTATCCCCAAGAACACCAGCAAATGCAGAGCTGGCTGCGCTCCCACGGCAAGGCCACCGCCTGGCGTAACGAGATGGAAGAACACCGCCCGCCCCAGGTTTCTGATTATCCTCGCATTCTGGAACAGTTCACGGCGCTGCCGCTGTTCTTACAATACCAGTTTCAGCAAAGTGCGCGCTCCCAGAACCGCCCGTTACCCCAACTGGCTTCGGTCAATGGGTTTTCTGATCTGAACTATTTCCGCAGTTACGAAAGTCTTCATTCTAAACTATTCGACGTTCTGGAACGATCTCACCTGAACGACGTGCTGCTGATTGAACCCAACGGCACGGTGGCATACTCGGCGGCAAAGTCCCTGGCGCTGGGGGACAACCTTATCTCCGGCCCTCTTTCCAACTCCCGCCTGGCACAGGCTTATCGCTGGTCACTGAATGCCCCCAAAGGCGCCACCAAGTATTTTGACTTCACCCCGGTCAGTCATTTCTGGCACACACCCGCCGCCTTTTTGACGATGCCCCTTTTTGATCAAACCAACTTTGTCGGGACCCTGGTGTTTCAGCTTTCTTTGGAGCGCATTGATCAAATCCTCAGCCACAACAGCAAGTGGAAAGAGCTGGGACTTGGCATGACTGGCGAGGTTGTCGCCTTTGGCACCGACGGCTTTGTGCGCAACAACCCCCGCCTGTATCTGGAAAGCCCGGTTCAATTCCTCCAAAAAGTCCGCCAGCAGGAAGACGCCCGTGCCGCCCTGGAAAGCATTGAAAGATCCAGTTCGGCCTCTTTATCTTTGATTCTTCCCCCCACCCAGATTCGTCGTTATATGGAACGGGGTGTGGCCTTTGATTCTGGCGAAGACTATATGGGCACGCGCAGCCTGCAGTCTGCGGGCCGTGTCAACGTGGTCGACAACACCGACTGGATCATCATCAGCAAAATGGATCTGAACGAAGCGCTGGCACCTCTGTCCTTTAAGCTTCCCTGGTTCTTTATTGGTGGCTTTTTGCTGTGGAGTCTGGCTCTGGGAGGAGCGTGGCTGGTTTATCGCCGCATGTTCTTCCCGTCACAGGTGCTGTCTGATGGCATGGACAAACTAAAGTCGCATAACTTCAGCGAAACTCTCCAGGCACCTGAAGAGGAAGAATACAAAGACCTGTACAAGAAATTTGACGAGATTCGTGAGGACTTCCGCAAAACCAAGGCGGCCCGCGACTTCCTGGAAAATGTCGTCTATTCACTGAATGAAGTCTTTTTCATCGTTGAGGTGGAGGACGTCGAAGACAGTTTGCGCAAGAACTTCCGCGTGCGGGGATTCAACCCCACCGCACAATCCCTGACCGGGGCTCCGGGCCCCGCCCTGAAAAACAGCGATCTGAGCCTGTGGCTGGAGACCGACTATTCCGTGATTGAAAATTCTTTGCGCGAAAGGGATGCAAACAAGTCCACCCACACAGCAGAGGCCTCCCTGAAAAAGATCACCGGTGACCGTGTTCCGCTGGAGGTCTCCTGGGCCCGGGTCAATACAGAAAACAAAGACAAGGTCCTGCTGGCGATGATGGGCACAGACATGCGCTGGAAGAAGGAAATTGAAAAAGAACTGAAGCTGAAGGAAGAGCTTCTGAAGGAATCCCAGTCGCTTTCCAAGACCGGATCCTTCCGCTGGGACATCCGCACCGGCAAATGCCTGTGGTCAGAAGAAGAATTCCACCTGCTGGGTTTAACCCCGGACAACGTAGTGCCCAGCTATGATTTGTTCCGCTCTTTGATTCTATCCGAGGATCTGCCGGTCTTTGACAAGGCACTGGCTGAAGCCCATAAAAACATTGCCCCCTTCCATGTGGATCTGCGCATGAAAAAGCAGGACTCCAACGACCTGATCTGGGTGCGCTGTCAGGGCCGTACCGAGTACGACGATTATGGCAATGCCCTGTTCATGTACGTGACCACTCAGGACATCACCGAACTCCGTCGTGTGGAGCAGTCCCTGATCACCACCAAAAATGAAGCTCTGAAGGCGTCCCAGGCCAAGTCCGAATTCCTGGCCCAGATGAGTCACGAAATCCGCACGCCGATGAACGCAATCATGGGAATGGCGGAGCTATTGAAAGAAACCAGACTGGATGTCGATCAAAAGTACTATGTGACGATCTTCTGCAAAGCCGGTGAAGTCCTGATGTCTCTGATTAATGATATTCTGGATCTTTCCAAAATCGAAGCCGGTGAAGTTTCCATTGAAAACATCCCCTTCGACATGAAAAAGCTGATGGCCGATGTTGAGGACATGATGAAACCACGAGCCCTTGAAAAGGGCCTGAACTGTATTTGTGAAATTGCTCCGGGAGTTTCGCCTCACCTGATGGGCGATCCAACCAAGCTTCGCCAGGTGCTCATCAACCTGATCGGGAATTCGATCAAATTCACCAACAAGGGCCAGGTGCGTCTGGTCATCGGCAAAAATCCGTCCAAAAAAGACACTTTGCTTATCAGTATCACTGACACTGGCATCGGCATCCCCGAGGATCGCCAGCACATGATCTTCCAAAAGTTCTCTCAGGCCGACAACTCCGTCACCCGAAAGTACGGAGGCACAGGTCTGGGTCTTGCGATCTCCAAGAGCCTGGTGGAACTGATGGGTGGCCAGATCTGGTTTAAGAGCCGCCCGGGCACTGGAACGACCTTCTTCTTCACGATTCCGTATCGCGAACAGATCTATAATCCGGTAAACTATATGCCGGTGCCAATGCGCACCCCTGAGCTGGATTTTGTAAGTCCGAAGCCGCGTGATCCAAACCATAAGGTGAAGATCCTGATTGCCGATGACACCGAGGACAATCGCACCCTGTTCACTCACTATCTTAAGAACGAACCGTTTGAAATAATTGAAGCAGAGAATGGACTTCAAGCCATAGATCAGATAAAGTCAGGTGAGTTTGACATCGTCTTTATGGACGTGCAAATGCCTGAAATGGATGGCTATGCAGCCACCGATCGCATCCGTGAATGGGAAAAGGAAAGTCACAAGCCTCCGGTTCCTATCATCGCCTTGACGGCGCATGCTTTGGCGGAAGATCGACAAAAATCCTTACGGGCCGGCTGCAACGATCACATCGCCAAGCCGTTTAAGAAGGACACCCTGTTGGGAGTCATTAACAAATACTCTCTGTAGGAGAACCAAGGATGGCTGCGCCACAAGAAGAGAAAAGCCGATTGCTCATCGTCGAGGACGACTCTGATATCCGTGAGCTGTTGAAGCATTTCCTCAAAGAATTTGTGGATGAAATCGTGGAAGCCGAGGACGGCTCTGCCGCTCTTCAGTTCGTCAAAGCCCAGGAATTCGACACCATCTTGTCTGATATTGAAATGCCCCATATGAACGGTCTTAAGTTTTTGGCTTATGTGCGCTCTTTGGGTCAGATGACTCCGTTTGTGGTGCTGACTGCTCACGGTGATCATTCCCGCGCCCTGGAAGCTCTTTCTTTAGGCGCCTTTGACTTCATCACCAAGGATTCCAAACGCAAAGTCGTGATCGAAAGCGTCTGTGCGGCTTTGAAGTTCGGCCGTGAGATGAAGTCCTCCAAAAACGATGCTGTGAGATCCTCTCACCTTCGAAAAATCTATGCGGATATGTCCAAGTCTTCCGAAATGAGACTGCGTAAGATTATCGAGGAAATGTCGTCCTAAGATTTGACCGGCTCCCGATTTGAGGCCATGTTAACTTCACAGGAGTTGCCCCATGGTTAAAATGTCCGGAGTCTATCAAGGTCACAAACACAGTGAAATCAAACACGGCCCATCCGGTGCCGCGCTGGAAACTGACGCCCCTAAAGACAACAATGGCAAAGGTGAATCATTTTCTCCGACCGATCTTGTGGGTGCCGCCATGGGCAGCTGCATGATGACGGTGATGGCTATTGCCGCCGAAAAAGACGGCGTGGAGCTGAAAGGCGCCCGCTTTGAAGTGGAAAAAGAAATGGGCGTAAACCCGCGCCGTATCGTGAAGCTGAATGTGGTTCTTCACATGCCTCAAAGCATCCCGCACGACTACAGAAAGAAACTGGAACAAATCGCCATGACCTGCCCGGTGAAACAAAGCGTTCACCCGGACATGCAGGTTCCGGTTTTGTTCCACTATGACATCTAGTTATTTCACCAGAACAGAAACCTCGGCCACTTTGCTGTCTCCTTCATAAAGCACAAAGTGGTGACGACCCAGTGAAGGCGACCATAGATAAGACTCGGTCGCCTTTATTTTTTTGTCTTCGTTGATTTTCCAGTACAGATCTTTCTTCAAAGAATTTTCCACCAGCAGCGGCATCTTCTGATTGCCCGCCGGGATCGCCGGATCCAGCGCCAGCACCATGCCATCCTGCGGATACAAAATCCGCGCCCCCGGATAAGCTTCAGGCTGAGACTCTTTGACCGGTACGACTTCAGCCATTCGGGCTTCCGACGGATAGTGATCCTGCAGCCAGATCATGGTGCGCTTCCAGATCGGGGCCGCACCACTGACGCCCATCACATTCCACATGGGTTCTCCGCTGAAGTTTCCAACCCACACACCGACAGTGAAGCGGTCATTCATGCCCACACACCAGTTGTCGCGCATGTCTTTGCTGGTGCCGGTTTTCACCGCCGCCCCCGGCAGTGCCAAAGCTGAATCCAGACCAAACCCCAAGGCGCGGTTCTGATTGTCGGACAGGATTTCTTTCACTTCGCGTGCACTGGCAGCCTCAAACACTTCCGTGGCTTCGGCGGTTTCCTGGTGAGGTTCAAACTTTAGCGACGACAAGAATCCATCCTGCGCCAAGGTTCGATAACCTTGCGCCAGATCTTCCAGGGTCACATCCGCCACCCCCAGCGCCAAGGCCGGGCCATAGTGTTCGGGTTCTTCCAGGTTTCTAAAATTCAGAGCCTTTAACTTTCCCCAGAAGGATTCATCATTCAAAAGTTTAAAGGCCTTCACGGCCGGAACATTCAGTGAAGATCCCAGGGCCGTCTTCACCATCACCCAGCCATAGAACTGACGGTCGTGATTTTGGGGTTTGTAAACTCCCCGGTCAAAGACGATATCCACAGCGGAATCCTCAAGCCAGGATTCCGGATTCAACAATTTCTTTTCAAATGCCGTGGCATACAAGAATGGTTTTAATGTGGACCCTGCCTGTCTTAGGGATTGCACCCCGTCGACATAAGGCGCGCTGGAAAGATCACCGGATCCTCCAACATAGGCAAAGACCTCGCCGGTGCGGTTTTCAATCACAATCACCGCGGCATCATTCACGTTCTGTGCCTGCAGCCTGCGAATCTGGGAAGTGATCTGTTCCTGGATATAGCTTTGCAGATCGCGATCCAGGGTTGTTTGGATCTGCCCACGACGGCCTTCTTTGGAAAACCGCTGGGCCAAGTGCAAGGCCTGCTGATTCTGAGAAATCATCTTCTGCGGCTGAATACGACTGATGCTGTCTTTGAAGGTCGCACACAGATCTGGTTCCTGCCAGCAGGCGCGCTTTTCCCACTGGGCTGTTTCAGAATTTGGTGAACGAATCAGGACCGACAAGAGGGTCGCATCCACCCGGGAAAGATCCGCTGCACTTTTACCAAACATCATCCACGAGGCCGCGTTCACCCCGCGCAGTTCCCCGCGGAAGCTGACCAGGTTCAAATAGCTTTCCAGGATCTGCTCTTTGCTCCATTGGCTTTCAAGCATCATGGCTGCGAAAGACTGGCGTATTTTTCCGGACAGCCCCTGCCAGGTTTTTTTATTGGGATGAAGCAGCTTCACCAACTGCATGGTGATGGTGCTGGCCCCGCGCGGGGAATCCTTCACACTGCGCTGATACACCGAAGCTGCCATCGCCAAGGGATCCACACCCCAGTGATGGAAGAAGTTCTTATCCTCGGATTTTAGCAAGGCCGTGATCATGGCCGGAGCGATATCCTTGTGATCCGCCCACAACAATGTGCGCTCTTTCAGATCCTGGCGCCACTGATGCAAAGGTTTGCCATTGCGGTCCACCAGGAAAAGATCGGAACTGACATAGGATTTTTTCACCGAATCATAGGCTGGCAAGGAAGGCACGCTGCTGGCAATGATGGCCACACCAGCCACTCCCCCCAGCACCCCGGCCACTGCAAGTCCCCAGATCAGTTTCTTTCTCATTGCACGCTCCAGACCGATTCTGGCAATTCAGCAAACAGATCCGGGCTGTACATGGCTTCGACCCGTGGAGCTGGCAGCACATAGGTTCCTGACTGATTGATACGCAGGGTGTATTCCATCACCTGTTCTTCTTGCGGGAACCAGGAATGATAGAAGCGAATCAGTTCAGACTTTCTTTCCACCGAAGTGGCGTAAGAAGCCTGAATCACACTGGCACCCGTTGGAATAGGGTCTTCCACCACCACCCATGTCTGTGGGGCCTTGGCTTTGACCTTCAATTGAACCTTGGCGATGTCCCCGACACTCCAGCGGCCTTTTTCTTTCTGTTCAACCGCCGTGATGGTCTTTTCGACGTTAAACCCGGCAAAGACCGCTTTAGTCACCGGCACCGCGGCCTTGACTGAAACCGTGATCCACGGACGACCCGCGCCCTGCTGATCCATTTTCAGCTCGGCCTTGTCCTGGCGCCAAGGAAGACTCAAGGAACCAGAGCTGCCTTTGGACCAAGCATACTTTTCAGACGCGCCGGCAAGCTCGGCCACGAAGGTGCCTTCGACTTTCTCTTTGCCATAGTGTTCTTGCAGGCGTCTCATCACAATCGCGCCCCAGGCGTTGTCTGAGGTCAGGGCCCAGGCCCCTTCTTGTTGAAGAAACCAAGCCCCCTGATAAAGGCGAGGAATATCAGACTGCCACTGTGGAAGCTTCATCATGGTCAGAATCAAACGCAAGACCGAGCTTTCTGAATCGCGCATCAGCCACGGCATGGATTCCAAACGCTCGTCTTTAAACTGCAAACGCTTGGCCGAGAAATAGAACCGATTGCGCAAAATGGATTCGATATCTTTCAGGGTTTGTTCGCGGCCTGGGATGTCTTTTTCCCACAGATGAATCTGATACCATTCAATCAACGTGTACATCGGCCACTGATTCGGCGAATACTCAACCGCCGGGATGGTGGCGACATTCAGTCGGCGATAGCGGGACAGAGTTTCCATAACGGTGATCTTTTTAAGAACACTGTCGGCGCGATCGGCTTCATGACTTTCACGCAGGCGGCCTTCTGCATAAGCGTTCATGGCATCGAGCATGCGGTTTTCATGTTCATCGCTGAAAGTGAAGCCCGCTTCATGCGCGATATTCAAGACGTAAGCTGTCAGATTCACACTGCCGGAAACGGCATTGCCAGGGAAGTAGCGCAGCAGCCCGTTGCCATCCAAATAGGTATCAAGCTTTTCTTCCAGCTTCTGCCAGGACTTTTTGTCATTCAAAGACACAGTTCTGGAAACCTGCTGTTCAAGGCATGAATAGACATAGTTCTTCCAGAATTCACGAATGCCTTCCGAGGAACCACCCAACGAACTTTTCAATTCAACAACAAGAGAACTTTGGGCAAGATCCGCCCCGGCAGGCTGCTGCAGGGAAAGTTTCTTGAAATCAGGCCAGTTGCCGAATTCGCTCTGATAAATTCTTGCCACACGCACCGGAAGAACCTGCTGGGTCTTTTTGATCTCATCCACCGCACGACCATCAGAGGTGCGCGCACTTAAGACATATTCCAGCTGAGAAGCCCCGGCAGGAACTTTGATTTTCCAGAAGATCTCTTTGGCTTCACCCGCTGCCAAACGCAATGTCTGCACCGGGTGTGTTCCCGCATTTGGAGTCACTGCCAGATTCAAATTCAGATTCTGAATCTTGTCCGAGGCATTTCTCACCGTGAAGCCTGCCTGGAATTCATCGCCATCACGAACCACCGAGGACAGCCCCGGCATGATCATGACGTCTTGGGACGACTGAATGGATGTCCAGCCCGTGCCAAACTGATCCTGCCCCTGCAGCGCCACTGCCACAATGCGGAAGCTGGTGGTGGAGTCATTCAGTTTGATATCCACTTTGGCTTCGCCTTTGGCGTTCAGTTTCACACTTGGGTTCCAGTACAACAAAGTATCAAACAACTCGCGGCGCAGGCCTCCGGCACCGTCACCGCCAATCGGCACCGCTTTTAAACCAAAGTGACGACGACCCACCACTTGGGTCTGCGAGGTCGCAGTCTGCACCGTGTGCGGGCGTAAACGCATCATCGAAGACAGCAAATCCCAGGAATCATTATCGCGCAAAGCCAGCAGCCCTTCATCCACCGCCACCAAAGCCACTTCTGCACTAGATGCTGGGCGCCCCTGACTGTCCTTCACACTGATGGTGACCTGGGATTTCTGACGGGCACTGTAAGTCTTTTTGTCCGTAGCCACAGCGACCTTCAAAGTGTTTTCTTTCCAGCCCACTTTGATTTGCGCAAGGCCCAGTTTGTAAGCGGGCTTCGCCAAGTCCACCAACGCTGTTGGCTTAGGATCCGCCAGTCGTCCCCGGATCGCAAAGGCTGATACCACCACATTCGGAGCGTATTCTTTTTTGATAGGAACACGAACCACCGGACTGTCGCCGCTGACGTCGATGACTTCTGAATGCAAAATGCCATCACGTTCGACCGTCACCAGAACTTTGGCCTGCGGGAATGGTGTGCGCAGCTGGAACTCGGCGGTTTCACCGGGTTCATAGGTTTTCTTAAATGGAATCAGATCCGCGCGATCATTGTCTTCAGATCCAAACCACTGATTTTCACCGGGACGGATAATCCATTGAGTGACGTTGCTATAGCTCGTGCGGCCTTGGGCATCTTTTCCAGACACCACTGCAATCACGGAACCGGAAACCTTGGTTTTCCCCTTACACAGGAACTGTCCGCTTGTATCTGTGACCCCGCGACACAGTTCGCCGACCTTTTTGTATTCACGGAAATCTTCATAGGCATAGAAGCCACCCACCAGACGCTTACGATGAGTGTAATAACGGCTGGTATAGAGATCGACCTGAACATTCTGATTTTTCAGTGGGCGCTGCTGCAGATCCAGAGCGACCACATCAAACTCCACCTTATCCGGAGTTGCGGACCAGCCGCGGGACTTCATCCCCAGAACCAAGGACGAAGACCACAGCGGGAACGTGCGGCTCAGGGACTGAATTTCGCCATTCGGGTCTTTGTATTCAATTTCAGTGCGCAGATTCTGCGGGGCTGCTGCGTATTTGATCCCCGAGATGGATTCCTGGGCCACGCCTTGTTTGTTCAATTTGAAATCACGCGTGCCGCTTTGCGGGACATGACGCTGAATCTCTTCTTCGCCCTGACGGAACAGACCTTCACTGACAGCACCGTTGGCGAAAGCATATTCCTGGAAGTCTTCATTTTGTGGCGAGAAGTATCCGGGCTCAACGTTCCAGCGCATCTTCACTGGCAATTCCCCGGCAGGCCCCCCGGCAAAGTAAGTGCCCGACACCTGAACCGGAATATTCTTTTCCTGCACATAAACCGGCTTTGTTCCATCCAGTCTTACCTGCATTAAAGGCACACGGAAGTTTTCCACTGCCACGTCGCCGATGGCAATGTTCATCGCTGGTGTGTCTTTTTCCAAGGTCAGGGTCCAACGGCCCAGCTTCGCACCCGCAGGAACCGGCCAGGTTAACAGGGCCACGCCAGTTTTTTTATTCCAGGTCAGAGGCAGCTTGAAAGTCTGAAGTCCTGAATCATGGGCCACCGTCAGATGAGTCGGCCATTCATTCCCTGCTGGTAAAGAGAAGCCAGAAAGGCTGGTCTTACGCAGAACGATCTTTGCTGACAGCTTTTCTTCAGGCTTTAGCAAGGTGCGATCCAAAACCGCGTGGCCCAGCCATGGGGAATCCGTTTCGCCTGAGCGAATCTGGAAGCGCCAGGACTCAATGCCCTTATCCCAACTGGTGTGCGTGAAACTGAAGTCATCGCCTTTTTCTGCCATGGCAAAGAAGCCACCATAAAAACCGCTTTGCGGATCGGTCGCCCAATCATCAACAGGTTTTGTGAACTTGAATGAAGCCCAACCCCGCGCATCCGTGGTCGCGCCGGAAATAACATTTCCGGCATTATCAAAGATGGACACCTTCGCGCCCGCGATCACCTTGGTGGTTTTAAGCTCTGTCACCCACACCCAGGCTTCGTTGCGCGTGTGCTTCACGTGCACGGACATGTTTGTCACAAGCCCTGCCGAGCGCACATAGAAAGGTTTCTTCTGATCCAGCAGGTTTTGCCCCAAGAGCGGGCTTTTCATTTCCACCACATAGAAACCCGAAGCTTTCAAAGGAATTCCCACAACCTCCAGGTCGGTGGCTTTCGCCGGCTTATCAACTTTGATTTTCTGCGTGGTTTTTCCCTGCCAGTTTTTCATGGCTTCTTCGCCGTAAGGATTGCGCATCACTTCGCCCAGCGCTTTGATGACGGACTTAAAGTCATTGGCCTTCAACTGCCCCGTCCAGCCTGCAAACTGAGTGTCCACAGACTTTTCCACGCGACGCAAAGTCACAGCCATCGCGGCTTCAGGACCGGATTCGATCACGCCGAAAGTGGAGGAAAACTTAAGCAGTGACGGATCTTCCCCCGTTTTTACTTTTAACGGGAACTGAGATTGATTGGACAAAAGACGGTCATCCTCGTCTTTCATTTTTGCCGGAATCACAACAGTGTACTGGCTGTTGGCGACAAAAGGTCCCTTGAATTCCAAATAACTGACCGTATCTTTGCCACCCGCAGCTGCATCCAGATTCGTGGCTTTGATTTTCTTTCCGTCGGCGGACTGGATATAAACTTCCTGCGCCAGCTTCGCCGAAAATGCGGAGGACGAGTTCAGGCGCATTCCCATCAAGGGAACACATGGGCGGTTCGCAGCTTCACGATCACAGTTGAAAGACAGTTTAAAAGGCTCACGCACATTGAACTCAAAAACTTCATCTTCTTTCGAGGCATACCCGGAAGGAGACTGCACCGACTTCGACCACACCAGACTGACACGTGCTCCGGCGGGGAATGGGCGCTGCGCTTTCAAAACGACATAGTCCCCTTTGAACAGCTCTTTTTCGTACCTGTATTCGCTTTCCGCCGCCTGATAAGTCTTCGTGGCTTCGCCCCCGGTGATGACTTGCACTGGAACACGGTCCCCCAGTCCCTCGATCACAAAGTACACACCCGCAGCCAGGGATTCGGTTTTTACGGCTGAATCCACAAAGACCACAAAGCTCTGCTCGGGATCCACATCGCGGTAGGTTTGCGGGAAGATGTTTTTGATGTGCGGCCCGCCGGTGTTGAAACTGAAAGTCTGTGCATGGACCTTCACTTCACACGATTGTCCGCCAGCCAGAGGTTCGGTGAAATCAAAGACCCAGTTCTTGGTGTCGATCCAGCGGCCCTGTCCTTTTTTTGCGTCAAAGCAAGAACTCTGCACCGGGGAATCCAGTTTGATCTCGCCAAATCGGACCATCGGTTGATTGAATTCAACCCGCACTTGCTCGACAGACTTTACAAACCCCTGTGGAGTGAATGTCTGTACCTGAACCTTTTGCTGAGCAAAAGACACCGTGGTTAGAAGAGAGAAAAACAAGCTGATCATAGGCGAACTCCTTCTGCCTCTTAAGCTTGTCTGCGGCTTTCTGGAAGGTCACTGGATGATGCCCTATGCCGACGTTCTCAAAGGGCTTTCATTCTCAAAACTGGACTTAGTTCCGTATTCAACCTCATCTCGAAATCACAAGGGAAAGACATAAGATTTTCTCTATGAGGTGATTAGCTTTTATCTATTGGTGAGATTGCGCAGAACCATGAGAAAATCATTCTCAGTAAAGGGAGGTCACTATGACGACTCTTGAAACGAGAGCTATTCTGGCTCCGAAAATTCGCCTTGGACGTGTGGTAATTTACTTCTATCTGACCACATTCATCGTAGTCGGTATTATAGCCTATCTGGCGAATGGCTGATGACATCAACTAAGGGATCAGGGACAATATTCAGCACAACACTGAAAGGGGATCCCTATGAAAAGAATGTTGCTTGTCAGTTTGTTGGCCGTTGCGATGACTTCTTGTATGTACAAATCAAAGAAGGCGGAAGCTCCAGCCCCTGCTGAATCCACTCCAACCCCGACGGCGACAGCCGCTCCTCAAAAAGCCCAAGCGGTTCTGAAGACCATCAAAGGTTCTAAACTGAAGGGCATCATTCACTTCACCGAAGGTGATGGCGAAATGAAAATCGAAACCATGGTTGAAGGCATTAAGCCTGGCCCTCATGGATTCCATATCCATGAAAAAGGTGATTGTTCTGCTGCGGACTTTTCTTCAGCCGGTGGCCACTTCAATCCGACCAAAGGATCTCACGCAGGTCACGACGGTCATGGACGTCATGTGGGTGATATGGGGAACCTGATTGCTGACAATAAATCCAAGGCGATCACAACTTTGGTTATCAAAGGCATGACCATGAAGCCAGGTGCTGAAAGCATTATCGGTAAAGCGGTTGTGATTCACGCGGACAAGGATGATTTGAAATCCCAACCGGCAGGAAACTCTGGTGCGCGTATTGCGTGTGGAGTGATTCAGGCCCTTTAAGCAAGGGCCCGAAAGAACGGGTGAAGGCTTAAACAGCCTTCACCTTCTGGAAGATGCGTCCGAAGATGCTTTCACCTTGAGCGTTGAACATTTCCATTTCAACGGTGTCGCCGGACTTCATAAATGGCGTTTTGATCGCGCCTGTCTCGATTTGCTCAATCATGCGTTTTTCCGCCAGACAGCTTGAACCATTGGCGTGATCTTCATTGGAAACAGTTCCACTGCCGATCACGGATCCAGCCGCCAGATTGCGGGTTTTTGCTGCGTGAGCAATCAACTGACCAAAGTGGAAGTGCATGGCGCCTGCATTGGCTTTACCAAAGAATTCCCCATTGTACTTCACGTTCAGAGGCAGATGAATGCGCCCGTCTTTCAAGGCTTCACCCAGCTCGTCTGCCGTCACAGCAAACGGAGCCAGGGCTGATGCCGGCTTGCTTTGGAAGAAGCCAAAGCCCGCCGCCAGCTCTTCAGGGATCAAACCACGCAAAGACACGTCATTGATCAGAACATACAGACGGATGTATTTCAGTGCTTCGTCCGGTGTCACACCCATTGGCACGAAATCAGTCACCACACCCACTTCACCTTCAAAGTCTGTCCCGTGCGCGAAATCACGCTGAGGGATGTCTTCGGTCGGCGCCAGGAATTGGCCACATTCGCCCTGATACATCAAAGGAACGGTGCTCAATGTCTCTGGCAGTGGAGCTTTGCGCGCCATGCGCACCAGCTTGATGTGATAGATAAAAGCAGAACCATCAGCAAACAACCACGTGCGCGGAAGCGCAGAATGGAAGTCACCTTCTTTAACGGCAAATGCACCGGTCGCTTTGCCCGCATTCAAGTCGTCAGAAAGTTTCTTCAGGGAAGCTTCTTTCTCGGACCATTTTTCCATCGCCTCACGCAAGGAAGGGGCAATCGCCGTGGCCTTCACCGCGGTCTTCAGATCGCGGCTGATCACACACAATTCACCATCCATGCTTTGAGACGATTTAAGAGAACCTAATTTCACGTCGTATCCTATTCAAAAAATTCTTAGTCAAAAGTGATCTGCAAGTTCGCGCCCACCGCGCGGTAGTTTTTCAGACCGTCTGCGGCGTCACCGCTGGCAGTTTCATAGTACAAAGTCGCGCCCAGTTGCGGGGCAAATTTGAAGCTGGCACCGAAGATGATCGGAGTCAGTGGCGATTTTACATCGTTCACCTTACCGACTTCAGCATCGCTGTCCAGATTCAGACCCAAAGATACACCGGCGAACACGCCTGCGTATTCTTCGAATTTGTACATAAGCGCCACTGGAACATCCAGATAGTTCATGCTGATCTTGTTTTCATCACCAGTCGCATCTGTTTCAACAATCACCGGTCTTTGAGTGTAAAGCAGACCTGTGCGCATGTGCCATGCACCGGAGATCGGGAAATGAGCTGTTGCACCGAACTGGAAACCCATTTGGGATTTTACAGAAGCCAAATTAGAATCCACTTCACCGGACTGCTGACGAATACCCACTTCCAAACCATAATCAATATCTGCCATCGCAACGGATGACATCATACCCAAAACCGCCATCACTGTTAGAGCCAACTTTTTCATTTTAATCCTCCTAAAGGCTTTCATTGAAGCCCTCAAATAGTCCCATAATTTTAATTACTTATCAAAACACCACACAGCATTTAGTGCCATCTCGTTTATAACCTTATCCAGCGACACCTCGCTGTGCTCCAAAGCCAGATGGTGTGCTTCAACGGTTCCACGAGCGGCCAAAACAATCATCACCAGGGGAAGCAGCACACGCCACAGGACTTCAAACTTCGACCCGGCCTGTGGAGAATACTCGTCTTTCCACTCCCCGAACTTAAGGCTTTTCACCAGCATGTATCCAAGGCTGAACAAAAGAACTGTGATGATACAGAAGATCCAGGACTGGTTCGGCGGCATGGACTGGAACTGTTCCAGCCAGCTTTGCATGTTCCAGGAATTGTAATCCGCAAAACACATGCGTTTTCCGTACTTCGCGAAATGGAAGAAGTCCACAAACGTCAACGCGCAGATCAGGAACCAGACAATCGTGAAATAGACTTTATAAAACAGAAAGCCTGCGCGCGGCCATTTCTGCAAAACCGCCTGAATCATCACCAGAAAATATAGCGGGATAAAAAGAAATCCAAAAATCAAAAGATCAAAACGGAAGCCGGCCAGGAAGGACTGGGCAATTTCAACAAACGCCGCATCCGGAGTCGCATGAAAGACCGAAAGAAAATAGAGATTCAGTCGGAATAAGGTCATGAAGACGATCATGGCAAAAGCCAGGACTGCCATTTTCAGAAATACTTTAGAGGAAAAACGCAGAGAAAAGATAAAGCGATTGGGCATCGAAAAGTCCTTTGACTGAAAATCAAAAGCAGAATGAAATGTGAGGCTCAATAGGAGTCAGTATATGTCCTCGATAGTACTTTACAACTATTTTCGAAGCTCCACTTCATACCGTGTTCGTCTGGCTTTGCACCACAAGGGCCTGGCCTTTGAATACAAGCCCATCAATCTTTTGAAGAGCGAACAGCTGACCCCCGAATACAAAGCCATCAACCCACTGGGCGGTGTTCCCACGCTGGTTCACGACGGCAAGATCATCCCGGAATCCTTTGCCATCATCGAGTATCTGGATGAGGTCTTCCCACAAACCCCACTGATGCCGAAAGATGCCTACAAACGTGCCCGCATCCGCCAAGTGTGCGAGGTGATCAATTCCTTTATGCACCCGATGGCCAATCTGAAAACCCTGAAGTACCTGACCAGCAAACACGGCTACGATCAGGACCAAAAAGACGAATGGGCCCAGCACTGGATCTATCAGGGCTTGGAAGTTCTAGAAACAACCCTTAAAGAGTTCTCTGGAACTTACAGCTTCGGCGATGAAATCACCATGGCCGACATCTTCCTGATTCCGCAGCTTTTAACGTCTCAAAGATACAAAGCCGACATCACCAAATTCCCGACCCTGGTGAAGATCAACAACAACTGCCTGAAGCTGGAAGCTTTCAAGAAAGCCCACCCCTTCAATCAGATGGATACACCCGAAGAATTCAAAAAATAAAAAAGGCCCGGAAACGGGCCTTTTCTTTTAGTTATGATGAATGAAGAGGAAGTTCCATTTATCAATCACCGGGATGATGATGAAGACTAACATGGAAACGTTGAGCCACATAAAGAAGGCCAGCCAACGTTCAGTCCCATTGGACTTGTAGTAGCGATAGAACTCTTGCAGAACCTTGAACACAAACGGGAACGTCAGCAGAACAAACATCCAGCTGGCGTGAACAAACATCGGCGCCGCCAAAGCCACACCCACATAAACTAAGGTGTAAAGGCCGACCTGGAACATGGTTTTTTCCATGCCCAAAGCCACCGGCAAAGTCGGAATCCCGCCCGCTGCATAGTCATCTTTGTAACGGATTGCCAGCACCCAGAAGTGCGGCATCTGCCACAGGAACATGATCAGGAACAGATACAAAGACTCCGAGTTGAAGATGTCCGGATTTGCCACCGCGTAACCGATAGTCACTGGCAAAGCCCCCGGGATCGCCCCCGGAACGGCCGCAAAGACCCAACGGCGTTTCCACCACAAAGTATAAGGACCGTTATAAAGGAAAACGCAGAACAACCCCACCCAGCCGGCCACAGGCTCCAGCTTGAACAGCATGTTCATACCGACCAGCAAAAGACCTACCGACAAAATACCCGCCGCTGCCGGCTTGATTTTACCGGAAGGGATCGGACGCTTGGCTGTACGGGGCATTTTTTGGTCGATCTTCCAGTCTTGAACCTGATTGAGCGCAAGAGAGCCCGAGCTGAGGAAATAAATCCCCAGCAGGGTTTCTAAAAAGATTTTCCAATCAAAGGGATTTTCGATCTGAAAACCAGTGGCATAGCCGGCCAGTCCCGCTAGGACTGAGAAAACGACTATGCCAAACTTGGTAAGATCTGCGTAGATTCGTAGCACGATAATCTTACAGCGGGCTGACTTCGTGAACGCGAGTCGCGAAGTCGATCGCGCAGATCGCGAACAGCAACGCCAGGAAGAAGAAACCAGATGCAAAGACAAAGCGATTCATCTTGGTGTCGTCTTTCAAGTGCATGAACCAAAGGCAGACCAATGTAGCCTTAACCAAAGCAATCAGGAACGCCACTGGCGCAGCCAAAGCACCCAATTCAGCTCTGAAGTTGTGGGCGATGATTGTCAGGAAGGTCAGACCGAACAAAGCCAGGGCAACTTTGAAGTAAGTTGCCAGTGGCGTGATGTGCGGATGAAGAACATTCGAATTACTGTCGTTATGTTGAGCCATTTGTTACCCCACCAAATACAGAAGAGGGAATAGGAAGATCCAGATCAAGTCGACGATGTGCCAGAACAAACCAACACCCTCTACCACGATCCAGTACTGACTGTGGAAATCACCGCGCATTGTGCGGATCAAACACCAGGTGATCAGACCCATACCCAACAAGACGTGGATACCGTGCAGGCCCGTCATCACGTAGTAGAAGCCGAAGTACAAACCAAGGTTTGCGTGTTCTGCGCCCACTTTCGCAACATCCAGGAATTTACCCGGGAACAGACCCAGGTGGAATTTATGCTGGTATTCGAAGTACTTGATCACCATGAAGATCGCGCCGCAAAGTACAGTCGTTGCCAGGGCAAGGACCGCTTTTTTCTGCTGGTTCTTCTGGATGAAGGAGATCGAGATCGCCATAGTGAAGGACGAGAAGATCAGAACCAGGGTATTTACGAAACCCATCTTCCAATCAAGAGACTTCGCACCTTCAGCGAACATCGCCGGATATTCATTGTGATAAAGAGCGTAACCCACAAAGATCGCACCGAACATCAGGATCTCTGTAAGCATGAACAACCAGATACCCTCTTTACCAGAGGAATACTGTTGCTCAGCCGTTTTAAAGTGGTGAGCTACGTGTGCTGTGTGAGCGCCGTGTGCTGTATTATCTGTACTCATAAGGCCCCGCTGTTACTACTGGTTCAACACTGAAGTTGTCATGTGGAGGAGGAGAAGCCGTCTGCCACTCCAAAGTTTTAGAGCCCCAAGGATTCATCGGAGCTTTTTCACCTTTCAACAGACCCTGAACGATTGTGTAAAGACCGAACAGGAAGCCGATAAGGATCAACCAAGAACCCACTGTGGAGATCTTATTCAGGTTCTCGTACGCCGGGATGTAGTCGAAGTAACGACGAGGCATACCCATCGCGCCCAGAACGAACTGAGGGAAGAAGGTCACGTTGAAACCGATGAAGATGAACACGAAAGAAATACGAGCTGTGGTTTCGTTGTACATCTTACCGAACATTTTCGGGAACCAGTAGAAGTAGCCGCCCATCAATGCCATCAAAGTACCACCCACCATCACATAGTGGAAGTGAGCTACCACGAAGTAAGTGTCGTGGAAGTGTACGTCGATTGGCAAAGTCGCAAGCATAACCCCAGTCACACCACCGATGGCGAACAGGAACATGAAGCCCAAAGCATAAAGCATCGGAGACTGGAAGGACACGGAACCTTTATAGAAGGTCGCAACCCAGTTGAACATCTTGATCGCCGTCGGAACCCCTACCAGCATTGTCAGGAAGGAGAAGATGATGCCGGTCGTTTCAGACTGACCGGACACGAACATGTGGTGACCCCAAACAAAGAAGGATACAGCCGCGATACCCAAAGAAGAGTATGCAATCGCCGTGTAACCGAAGATGACTTTTTTGGAGAAGGTCGTGATCAGCTCAGAGATGATACCCATTGCCGGGATGATCATGATGTAAACCGCAGGGTGAGAGTAGAACCAGAAGAAGTGCTGGAACAATACCGGGTCACCACCCAGTTTAGGATCGAAGATACCGATACCTAGGAATCTTTCCACCGCCAAAAGAAGCAATGTGATACCCAGAACCGGAGTCGCCAGCATCTGAAGGATCGCTGTTGCATACAAAGACCAGATGAACAAAGGCATTCTGTGCATGGTCATGCCAGGAGCTCTTAGTTTGTGCACGGTCACGATGAAGTTCAGACCCGTCAGGATGGAGGACATACCCATGATGAAGGCTGCAAGAACCATCATCGCTGTCGCTGTACCCGTTCTGATAGAGTATGGAGTGTAGAACGTCCAGCCAGTGTCGATTTTAGTAGTGAAGAAAGTTGCAATCGCCAGGATCGCACCCGCCATGAAGCAGTACCAGCTTAGCAGGTTGATTCTTGGGAAGGCCACGTCCTTCGCGCCGATTTGCAAAGGCAGGAAGAAGTTACCCAGGATCGCAGGGATACCAGGAACGATAACCATGAAGACCATGATCGCCCCGTGATATGTCATCACCTGATTGTAAACGTCACCGTTAGCCAGGATCTGACCCACGTTTGGAGCCGCATTTGGAGCAAAAAGTTCCAAACGAAGCAACAGGGCCATAACCCCACCGATGAAGAAGAAGAACATAACAGTGATGAAGTACATCAAACCGATACGTTTGTGATCGACAGTAGTCAGCCAGGACCAGATGCCTTTTTCAAAATTAATATAGTTGTCGCCGTGAGCTGTAGTTTTCGCCATGCTCAACTCCTTACTTCAGATTCTTGATGTACTCGACAAGAGCACTCAATTCGTTTTCGTTCAGCTGACCCTGGAAGGTGGGCATAACGCCCTTAGGGAAGCCTTTAACGATGTGTTTGTTGGGCTCAAGGATGGATTCGCGAATGTAGTTTTCGTCGAATACGATCTTGGAACCATCATCCATAACTTCTTCGTGACCAAATTTTTGGAACAAAGAAGGACCGACCATTGTTGCAGGGCTGTCCACTGCGTGGCAGGACGCGCAGGCTTTAACCGCAAACAATTTCTTACCTTTTTCACCCAGTGGCAGGAATCTTTCTTCCTGACCCTGTTCCAGGTATTTGTCGAAGTCTTCACGGGATACAACTCTCAACTTACCGATCATGCCGGAGTGAGAAGTACCGCAGTACTCAGTACAGAACAGGTGGAATTCGCCCAGCTTGTCAGCTTTGAACCACAAAGCTGTGTAACGGCCTGGAACCGCATCCTGTTTAATACGGAAGGATGGAACGAAGAAGGAGTGGATCACATCAGAGGAAGTCAGAAGGATCTTCACGTCCTGATTGATTGGTACCACAACCTCATTCACGGTTTTGAAACCGTTCTTGTATTCAACTTCCCAAGCCCACTGCTTACCCAATACGTTGATTTCCAACGCATTTTTAGGCATCGCGCGCATTTGGTGATAGATGTACCAACCCCAGCCGAACACACCCAGGAAGATTACAAGTGGAATGAATGACCACAAGAACTCCAACGCTGTGTTGTGAGAGATATAGGCTGTCTTGTCGTTGGAAGACTTGCGTCTGTATTTCCAAACGAAATAGATCATCCCACCGATCACTAGGACGCAGGCGATCAAACTTGTTACAAGCAAGAATCCATAAAGATTGTCGACCTGCTTCGCAATCTCGGTTCCCTGCGTGGGCATGAAGGATTGGGCCTTCGCAATATTAAACCACATCATGTACCTTTATCTCCCCGCCGTATTGTTCTGCTCTCTGCGAGCGCGAATCCATACAGGCAATAACCAAATTACCATCACCAAAACCATCACCGCTCCGCCCATCTTCATTACGTTGAAGGCAACAAGCGTGTACTTGCTTTGATGTGGGTCATACTTAAAACAATAAAGCACCAAGCTGTCGACGAAGGTTCCGATTTTACCATCGGTCGCTTCGTTCAGAGCGATCTTGATGTCCTGAGGATTAAACATAATCCCCGGCAGATAGCGCGAGATCGTTCCGTCCGGAGTGATCACAATCGCCGCAGAGGCGTGCGCCCACTCTTGAGCTTTCTCGTCCCATCTGAACTTGAACCCCAGTGACTGCATCATTGCCTGCACTGTGGATTCGTCCGCCGTGATGAAGTGCCATTCTTTTTCAGAGCCGGCGCGGTCATACAGCTTCATGTAAGTCTGTTTTTTGTTTGCCGCCAAGTCGGGAGTTTCTTTTGAGTCAAAACTCACAGACAGCAATTTAAACTTCTTACCAATCGTCCAATCTTTATCCATCAACTTGAGCGCGTCGGTCAGACCGTTCAAGTGGAAGTTACAAAGACCCGGACAGGAAAAATACACCGGTGAAATGATCACCGGATGTTTACCGTCGAAGAAAGACCCCAGCGCCACTTCCTGGCCGTTGTCGTCTTTCACTTTCAAAGTCAGGTCGATTTTAGTACCCAACTTTTCGTCGATACCCACGCCTTCAAGCTCTTTGGGCTGCTCGTTGGCAACCATCGGAGCCGGCTTGCCGTCGTAGGCTTGAGCACTTGCTGAAAACAAAACAAGAACGGCCGTTGTCAGTACCGCTCCCATTGTCTTTGTTTTCAATACCAGCTCATTGGCAAGCATTAATTAAATCCTTAATTATTGTGCGGTTTTTGCAAACTCAGCAACTGCAGCAGGATCGTCTTTAGATTTATTTTCAGTGATAGAATCGATGAAATGGATCACGGCCCAGCGGTCAGCAGGCTTGAAATGAGAGTACGCCGCCATAGAGGAACCTTTGATACCATTTTGCAGAACTTTAAAGTGAGCAATAACGCCTTCACCTTGAGTCCATTTACCCTCAACCAAGTTGCGTGGTTTTGGATTCAAAGCTGCACCCGCAGCACCGTCGCCTTTGCCTTCGTTACCGTGGCACATAGCGCAGTTTGTAGCGTAGAACTTTTTACCGTAAGCAACCATTTCCGGAGTGGAAACCCAAGGATCTGGAACTTTGGTGATATCAAAGACAGGAACAGCGCCCTCTACTGCAGGGGCATTTGGATCTACAACGTTCTCGCCAAGATCAACACCTTTATTGATCGCAACGATGTAAACGAAGAATGCACAGACGAATACCATTGAAAAGGCAAACGCCAGCAGACCACTACGGTTATACTCATCTCTAGGCTCAGACATAGGTTGGCACTCCCTGGGGGACGCAAAGTAGTTTTGTCACAGTATTGTAATATATTAAACGATAACTAACCGAAAACAGGCAGATGGGCAACCTATTACGCCGACCCGGTCGAGTTGATTTTGCGCGGCGCAATGCGCCACGCAACCACTAAAACAGATAACTCCGAGTGATGTTCACAAAGACTTCGGGATTCTCGATATTTGGGCAATGTCCCAAGTCAGGGATTTGCGCGAATTTACCGCGCGAAAACAGTGCCGCCAGAGCTTGAGAATCAACCTCAGAAAGCAGCTTGTCGTGCTCCCCGTGAAGCACCAAAACTTCGTGTTCCACGGACTTCAAATCCTCGCGAACATCAAGCCCATCAAGGGCTTTAAGCACCCAGTGACCGATGGTTTGCACGGCCTTATAGGCGTCCGCCACCACCACTTCCTGGAAGTATTGGGATTGAGGATTATTATTATGAATCGTGGATCCAATCACCGCCGCCGTCAGCGCCCGATCTTGTTTCATCTGCTCAAACGCGGTGATCATCGAAGCATCAAATGTGACGCCTTGTGCCCCGACAGGATCAAGCAGGACAGCCTTTTTAAAAAGAGTGGGTGCTTTTGACAACATCAGTGCCGCAATCAGCCCCCCGGTGGAATGCCCCACAAGGTGATACGGACCCTTATTCAACTTCTTGAGCAACGCGATGAAATCCTCGGCAAACAGGTGCATGTCGACTTCGCTACTGTCTTTAGGAGCGGCACTTTTACCGCACCCGCGGAATTCAGCGTAAATCAAAGAACCGGAATAGTTTTTCCCTGCCGCATGTTTTTCCCAGAATTCCTGCGCCGGATACCACCAGCGGTTGGAAGCCAGGTTCCCATGGATAAAGAAAACACTTTCCGGAACCAGCCCGTCGACAACCTCGTGATGAATCATTCGCGACCCACCTGAATTTCTTCCTGACCGCTGCGAACTTCACCGCGGAAAGGATATCCTTCAAAGTCACGGCCCTCAGAAAGCTTTTTGTTGCCGGAAAGAATCTGATAAACCCAGGCCGCCGTGAAATTCGGAACCGCTTCCACCATCTTGTGTTCAGAACCGTTGATATACAAACGGCTGGCGCGGGATTGTTCCGGAACTGCATCCCAGTATTCATCCAGCACGCTGGTGTTGATGTACTGATCCTGACGCGCAATCAACAAATGCAAGGACTTCGCCGGAATGGAGCTGGTCAGATCTATCGGGCGGTATTTGCGAATCCCCTGAACCAGACGGAAGGTGGCTTCCAGCTTGAATGGATTTTCAAGCACGATGGGTTCTGCCTGCGGGTAGGTCGCATAGATGATCTGGTGCAGATAATAATCATACAGATCATCATCGGACATTTTGTTGAACGGGAAAATCTGACGAGTCGCCCAGATCTGCGCACGAATCCACTGATCCTGACCATCCAGCGGGCGCGTGAACGGCGCCATCATGATCAGATTTTTCACCAGGGATGGATAAGCGGCGGTGAAGCCTGCAGCCACACCACCGCCATAAGACAGTCCTGCAATATTGTAAGGACCTTTTAAATTCATTTTATCTAACAGCGACTTCAGATCAACAACCTGATCCTGAACCGGAATCGGTGCCACCACCGGAGCATACTTCAACAAAGTCTGCCCCTGCCCGATCGGATCATAGCGCAAAACGCCGACACCTTTTGCCAGCAGTGCATTCACGAAAGAATCCCACTGGCGGGTGCTGTAAGTCAGACCATTGACCAAAACAACGGTGGGCTGTTTTTCTTTGGCCGGAACATAATCCACAAACAACTCTTTTTGCGGAGCAACCTGAACGAAGCCTTTGAACGCTTCAGCCTTTGCCAAAGATTCCAAGGACACAAAGAAACCTGATACCAAGACACTCAAAGCCAAGAACAGAAATCTCATCGAAGTCACTCCTTATAAAAAAGTTGTCAGATCATTTATAGAACCAAACCACCATCAACGCTGATCACAGCGCCGTTGATATAACCCGCTTGCTCGCTGGACAGGAACAGACATGTATTGGCGATGTCGTCCACTTCCCCCAAACATGCCACTGGAACTTTTGCTTTCATGCCATCCAGCACTTCAGCAGGCATCGCCTTGGTCATTGCTGTTGCAATAAAGCCCGGAGCAATTGCATTGGAGGTGAAGCCTTTGCGACCCAGTTCTTTCGCCCATGTCTTGGACATTCCGATCACGCCGGCTTTTGCCGCCACGTAATTGGTCTGACCGAAGTTTCCATAAAGCGCCACAACAGACGCGATATTGATGATGCGTTTGCTGTTGGAGTTTGGATTGAATTTTTCCAAAACAGATTTCGTGACGTTGAACAAACCTGTCAGATTGGTACTGATGACGGCATCCCAGTCCTCGGGTGACATTTTTGCAAAAGACTTATCGCGGGTGATACCTGCGTTGTTCACAAGAATATCCACAGTCCACGGCAGGGACGCCGCGGCTTTTGCTACCGAGTCACGATTGCCCACATCGACTTGCGCGATGTGAATCTGCGATCCGTACTTTGCAAATTCAGATTTCGCCGTTTGCAAAGCTGCTTCAGAATAATCCCAGATGGAAACATTTCCACCGGCTTCCAAAAAGCTTTTGGTGATTTGAAAACCGATACCGGAAGCTCCGCCGGTCACGATGGCATTTTTGTTTTTGAAATCGAAATTAATATTTGTCATGCACTTGAAGTACCCCGACAGGCCCCCGGTCCGTCAAAGGAAAAAGCACTTTTTCGCTCGGAGTATAGAGTGAATGCTCTAAATTTCTTTTCTTGCCAAAGTTGCGAAATTGAATTGTAGATAAGCGAAATCGCAAAGGATTAAATGATGACAACGACAAGAAAAGCGACAATTGCAGGGACCGGGATGTACGCGCCTGAGCGTGTGATCACCAATCAATATTTCAATGATCTTTACAAAAAAGACATCGGAACCTTCCTGGCGGAAAACCGCAACATCAAGGAACGCCGCTGGATGACTGAAGATCAGCGCACGTCTGATTTGATTCTGCCAGCGGCAGAACAGGCGATGAAAACCGCTGGCATTACGGCAAAGGATCTGGATCTTATTATTGTCTCTACCGACACACCTGATTACCTTTCCCCGTCCACCGCCTCGGTGGTGGCGTACCGCCTGGGTGCGGTGAATGCGGGAACTTATGACATCAACACCGCGTGCGCGGGCTTTGTTGTGGGTTGTGATATCGCTTCCAAATATATTTTCGCCGACAGCAAATATAAAAACGTGCTGGTGGTGGGCGCCTATGCGATGTCCAAGTATCTGAACTTTGATGACTACAAAATCGCTTCCTTGTTCGCCGATGGTGCAGGGGCCGTGATTCTGCAACCATCCAAAGATGACACAGGATTCATCGACAGCCAGATGTACACCGACGGTCAGTACCACGACTATATGGGCATCTATGCCGGGGGCACCGCCCAGCCGGTCACCCACCAGGTGGTGGAAAACAAAGGTCACCTGTTGGCTTTCCCAAAACGCATTCCGCCTGAGACCAATGGCATTCACTGGCCGCGTTTGACTAACATTCTATTGGATCGTATCCAGAAGAAGCCGTCTGATATCAAGCACTTCTTCATCACCCAGTTCAACGTGCAAAGCATCTATGAAACTTTGGACAAACTGGAGCTACCGCGCGATCGCGCCCACTACGTGATGGACCGCTTTGGTTATACCGGATCTGCCAGCATCGGCATGGCGGTAGCGGATGCGGCCAATCAGAAAAAAATGAAAAAAGGCGACTTGGTCTTTATGTTGGGCTCTGGCGGTGGTATGAGCATGGCTGCACTGGCTCTGGAGTGGGGATACGACACTTAATCCACGAGAAGGTAATGATGGAACTGGATTGGCTGAAACGCTGGAAGCTTTATTCTCCGAAAAATATCGCCATTAAAGATGGCGATACGGGCCGTGAATTTTCCTATGCTGAATTTTTCGATCTGGCCAATGCCGGAGCACATGTGCTGCATGAAAAGTTCGGCATCTGCAAAGGGGATCGTGTGGCGGTTCTGGCCACCAACGAACTGGAATACGTGTTCCTGTTCTTTGCTTTGCAGCGCCTGGGCGCCATCATGGTGCCCGTCAACTTCCGTCTGACCCAGCGAGAGGTCAATCACATCATCACGGATTCTTCGCCGAAACTGGTTTTGTTCCAGGAAGCCTATCGTGACATCGTTGAGAACCTTCCGGACACCCGGCACTATCTGCTGCAAGGACCGGACAGTTTTGCCACGGACCTGCAAAACCCTCCGGCCCAAGGGGAAATGCCCTTCGTACCGAAGGAAGAGGACCCGGCCATGATCCTTTACACGTCAGGCACGACGGGATCCCCGAAAGGGGCCCTCCTGACTTACAAGATGATCTTCTGGAACTCGATCAACACAACCCTGCGTTTGAATATTTCTCAAACCGACTGCACGGTGATCTTTTTGCCGTTCTTCCACACAGGCGGCTGGAATGTTTTGACGACGCCGTTCATTCATCGTGGAGCCAAGGTTGTGTTCTTAAAAAAATTCGACGCTGAACAGATTTTATCTTTAAGCGAAAAAGAAAAAGCGACGCTGTTGTTCGGTGTTCCGACCACCATGGAAATGATGGCAAGATCCCCCCGCCTCAACGACATCAACCTGGAAAGCATTCGCTATGCGATTGTGGGCGGCGAACCGATGCCGCTGGAGCTGATCAAGACCTGGGACAAAAAAGGCGTTCCGGTGCGCCAGGGTTACGGTCTGACTGAATTTGGTCCGAATGTGTTTTCACTGAATGAGGAAGATGCACTCAGAAAGATCGGTTCTATCGGTTTTCCAAACTTTTATATTGAAGCCAAAGTCGTCGACCCGGAAGGCCGCGAATTGGGCTCCAATCAAGTGGGCGAGCTGTTGTTGCGTGGTCCGATGATCATGCAAGGCTACTGGCACAATGAAAAGGCCACACAGGAAACCATCAAAGAGGGCTGGCTTTGCACTGGTGATCTGGTTCGCCGTGATGACGAAGGGTACTATTACGTTGTCGGGCGCAAAAAAGACATGTTCATTTCGGGTGGAGAAAATGTGTACCCCCCTGAAGTGGAGCAGATTCTGCGCTCCCACCCCGGGGTCTTAGAGGCTGCGGTTATTGGCATTCCAGATGACAAATGGGGCGAGGTCGGCAAAGCCTTTGTGGTTCGCAGCAGCAATGAGCTGACGCCGGAAACCCTGCACCAGCACTGCATTCAGAATCTGGCTAAATTCAAAATTCCCAAGCATTTCGTGTTTTTGCCGAGCCTTCCCAAAGGGGACAGCGGCAAGATTCTGAAGCGCGTTCTTGCGGAAACGGCGAATCAAAGCTTCTAACAAGTCCGTCATTTTCAGTTATACAAACGCCCCCACGGGGGTTATACAAAGTCCACCTGAACGGAGACTTTTTATGAAAAAGCTGATGATGGGCCTGATGTTGGCCGTGAATCTGATTTCCTTCAACGCCTTGGCTGACAAGCAATTCGTGGGCGCGAACAAGTTCTACGACTTGATCGCAGACTACAAATCGGTTTGCAAATCTGCAGAGTGCGTGAAGCCTTACCGCGAGATGATTGTTTACACAAACGGCGTGCGCGACTCTTTCCTGACAAAATTTCAGTTCACAAAACTTGAACGCATCTCTGACAAACAAGCCTTCATCTGGATCGACACCGTTTTGCAAGGTGACTTCCACACTGACGGCAAAACCGTTTTGGAAGAAGTCGTGGCGATCTTTAAAGGAACTACCCTGGTTGCTTACAAAGTCGACTACAGCCAGCTAGCTTGGTATGTCGGCGCTTGCGGCTGGGATGGCGAAAGCATGTCGGGCTTGGAAAAATGCCCGATGGGTAAAATCCATGAGTCCAGCTATGTGTCCCCGGATTTCAAAACCTATATCCGCAACCACGACGATATCGCTCAGTTCTATAACTAGGTCCTAGGTCGAGTATTCATTTCTTGTCAGGTTGCGCGTTTAAAACTCGTGTAAACTGACAAGTATATGTTCAAGTGGATCGTCCTTTCTCTCACACTTCTATCTTTGTGCGCCTGCGAAAAGGGCCCCAGTCTTGGGCCCGGCGACGACGGTCTATTAGCCAGTGAAAATCAAGCCGACTGTGGCTTTGTGCAAAACTCTTACGGTCAGCGTGTTTCCTGGAAATCCAACATCCCCGTTAAATTGAAACTTCACGGCAGCTATCCGACTGAATACGAAGACGCACTTAACAAAGCGGCCCAGCACTGGAACGATGCTGCCGGCATGACTTTGTTCACCTTCAGTCGTGTGACAGATTCCCAAACCAACTCTGCCGCCAAAGACTCAAAAAGCACCGTGCACGTCCTAAACAACTGGCCTTGGCAGGAAGCTCCGAAAAAGAACTATCAGGCTTTGACGACCCTGTACTGGCGCTCCAACCAGATCTATGAAGCAGATCTGATCCTGAACGACCAGTTCTTTAACTTCTTTACTTACGACACCCCGTCTATGGGCTCAGGTGTACATCTGGAAAGTTTGATGGTGCACGAACTGGGACATGTGTTGGGTCTCAAACACCGCGACAACACCATAGCCAGCGTTATGTGGAGTATTTTAAGTTCAGACACCATCCGCAACACCCTGACTCAGGCGGATCGTGATACCATAAAGTGCGAGTACTAATATGAAGAGACAAAAGTCACCGCTACAAAAAATGTCGCGCATGATGAGCCTGATCTTACTGATGGCGGCTCTTCCCTTTGCCTTGCATCTGCTGAACGAAAAACTTTCCCCGCAACGAAAAGTCGCCTCGGACGGCGGCTTAAGCTCGGTGGGCTCCGTCTCGGACAGCTTCGATTTGAGCGAAGCCACCCCGGAAGAGTTCAAAAAAGCTTTCAAATACCAGGTTCTGAAGAATGTCGAACTGGATCAGTTCAGTGACGGCCCCGGCATCAAACTGGGTCTGTTCCTGATGAAGAGCCCTGCCGGTTCCCGGGTGTTTGTGTGTGATCGTTATCCAACCGTGGACTTGCTGTTTTCTGCCGAAGGTGTGGCGATTTCCGGTGAAATTCCGAAGATGGTCGTGCGCATCCCATGCGTGGTCAGCGATGATCAAAATCACATCGCGGCCTTCCCGATTCCGTTTGCCCGGATCTTCGCCAGCCCCGTCAGTGATTTTGAATTCGACATCACCGCCCCGGGCATTCGCGAAGGTGGCAAAATCTATTTCCGCAATGTGGTGGATGAATGGCCGCGCGAGTGGGCTTGGACGGGTGTGAAATTTTACGGGAAAGATCCCTCGGACACTTTAGAGATCACCGGCTATGAAGTGATCTCCGTCTTGGGTGAACCCCTGGTGTTGCCTCAGGGGCAGTAAGTACTTAACGAACCGGCTCGAAATCCGGAACGTAACGAACCTTGTCTTCGCCTTTGGATTTCTTTTCATACTCATCATAGGAACGACGGTGACCTTCCACATCGCGGGCGATCTGTTCGTCGATCTCGCGGTTCTTGCGATCGTTCAGTGAATCCATGGCCACGGCATTCTTTTCAGCCGGCGGCTGCCAGACATCACCAACATAGATGGCGTTGCCTTCAAAGAACTGCACTTCTTTCACAAACTTGATGCGCTTATCATAGAACACATAAGTCCAGCGGTCTTTGCCATGAAATCTTTGAGTTTGGGTGGGGCTGCCCATCAGATCCAGAACGTCGTCTTTTTCCATTCCTGGCGTGATTTCTTCAAACTGCTTCAGCATGGATGTCTGGCAGGCAGACAGCATCAGGCCAAGCGAAATCAACGGTATAGCCGCATATCGGAGCATACTTCCCCCATTCTTCTAAGGTACCAGCTTCGCCCGTTCCTCGAAAGCGAGCAACTTTCTTTTGTCTCAAACTGGGACAGGGATTTTTATTTTTTCAGGATGACCGGATCAGTCAGACTGGCCGGAGCCTGAGGAACGGACTTTTTATGCCCGTCAGCAGCCTCTGACGCTTCCACCTTTTTTACATCTTCCGGAGCTTCGTACTGAGTGCGAACCTTCTTCAGGGTGCGCTTTACAGACGACCCCAGGCTCATCTGATTTTCCATCTCTTCGATGGATTTCAGATCAATGCGCTCATACTCGCGTTTGTCCGCCAGGCCCTTTTCAGGGTAGCGGTACTTAAGAAGGGTTCTTTCCTTGTCGTAGTCCTTCAGATTCTTTGCCAGATCCTTGTGCAGGGTCATCATGTGCTGAAGAATCTCATTCACCTTGGCTGGATCCTTGGTGTGCTGCTTTTCCAAAATCAATTTTTGAATTTCCGTTTCACCCGCACGGATCTTGGCCTCCAAAGCCGCCACCCGAGCCTGAACCACGCCGTAACTTTCCTCGCGCGGTTTAACTTCTTTCGGGGCGTCTTTTGCATCCGCAGGCTTGCCGCTCTCTTCTCCCCCGCTGGCCAAAGCCGCGGAAGCAGACAAAAGGATTGTCAAAAAGCTAGACGAAATTTTAAGAACCAGACAGGACATCTTGCCTCCAGGAAATTTTAAAAGGCAGATACTTTATTCGGTTGATAAGGACAGAGGCTTTAGCCGGAGTCAGGCCATGCAAAATCAGACGTCCGCCCCCCACGTGCGACAGCAAATCCGCCACATCCCAGCCAAAGCGGGAATCGGTCATGGCCTCTCGCAACTGCGCAAGCAAACGACTGGATTCAATGCCATCAATAGTGACCGTATAAGCCAGCGGCCCCACCGCCGTGTCGGCGTTGGCAAAATCAGTGACATCAGAAAAATCCGCCGTGTCTGAAGACATCGGCGCAGGCTCATTCAGCGGCTGCGAATTCACAGAATCCAAAGTTTGGCTGAAATCGTAAGGGGTTTCTTCCATTGGAGGAACTTCACCGGGAACTTCCACTGGTTCCGCATAGGAAACATTGTCCTGCGGAGGTGCCATCATGCCCGGATCCTGCGAAGGCTCATACGCCTGCTCGGCATACTGCTGTTCGTTGGAATACGACTGATCCTGATAAGATTGTTCTGGTATGGAATTGTCGGGAGTAAAAGTTTCCTGCGGAGCAGAGAAATCCTGAATAGGTGGAACAAAATCATTTCCAGGCTGCTGGAAATCCTGTCCCCCTTGGAAGTCGGTGCCGTTTTGAAAGCTTTGTGCAGGCTCTGAAAACGACTCGGCCGGAGTTTCTGGCTCCGGCTCGTGTTGCGCCATTTCTGGCTGTCCATTCCAGTCGACAAAGAAAACCGCATTGCAGTGGGAACACGTGAAAAGAGTCCCCAGATGCTTATCAAGAATCTCTACCGGCTGGTGGCAACTTGGACAAGAAGCCAATTATCTTTTTCCCTTCGTGTCTTTGTCCATACGACGACGCTCTTCGCGGTTCATGGGACGATCATCACGCGGGCCGCTTTGGAAGGTCATCTTGCGCTTTGGAGCATCTTCAGAAGTCTCAGGAATACTGTGACCGATGTCCGCTTCGCTAGGAGATGAATAATCCAACTCATCCAGGTCCGCTTCTTCCGGACGCAGGCTTTCCAAAACTTCCTGCTCGTTTTGCTGAGCCACCAGCTGAACGCGCATCACTTTTTCGATCGCATCAGACTTGATGGTGTTGTTCAAAGTTTCAAAGGCTTTGAACGCCTCTTTTTTGTACTCGATCAAAGGGTCTTTCTGTGCGTAACCGCGCAAAGAGATACCCTCTTTCAGTTTGTCGATCACGTACAAGTGGTTCTTCCAGTGGTGATCGATGCTTTGAAGAAGGATCATCTTCTGAACCTGTTCAAAGAACGGACCCATGGAATTTTTCTGACGTTCCCAAACTTCCTTCACACCGGACTTCACCGCGTCCGTGACCGTCTCGGTGTTCACCGCCATGGTCGCAAAGTCGATTTTGAAACCGAAGCTTTGTGCCAGAGAGTTGTTCAGGCCTTCCAGGCTCCACTCTTCTTTTTTTCCACCTTCAGGGATGTGCGTATCCAGCAGATTGGAAACAACATCACCAAGCCAGTCCAAAGTGGTTCTTTCGATTTCCTGACCCTCCAGAACCTTGCGGCGCATGCCGTAGATGGCGTTTCTCTGCGCATTCATCACAGAGTCGTATTCCATCAGGTTTTTACGGATATCAAAGTTGTGACCTTCGACCTTGCGTTGAGCGCCTTCGATCGCGTTGGTCACCATTTTAGCTGTGATTGGTTCATCTTCAGGGATGTTCAGCATTTCCATGATCTTCTGGATGCGCTCACCGTTGAAGATTCTCATCAGTTTGTCTTCCAAAGACAGATAGAATCTGGATTCACCCGGATCCCCTTGACGACCGGAACGACCCCGCAGCTGGTTGTCGATACGGCGAGATTCGTGACGTTCAGTACCGATAATGTACAAACCACCCACAGAGCGAACTTCCGCACGCTCGGCTTCAACCTGAGGTTTGATTTTCTGAACCGCTTCCGCGAATTCCGGAGAATCATCATTGCCCACCTGAGCTTTTGCCAGCATGTCAGCGTTACCGCCCAGCATGATGTCAGTACCACGACCCGCCATATTGGTGGCGATGGTCACAGCCCCTTTGCGGCCCGCCTGCGCGATGATTTCCGCTTCACGTTCGTGGTGTTTTGCATTCAGAACTTCGTGCTTAACACCCTCTTTGCGCAGGAACGCACTCAAAGCTTCGGATTTTTCGATGGATTCAGTACCCACCAGAATCGGCTGACCCTTGGCCATACGCTCTTTGATGTCGGCGGTGATGGCTTTGAATTTCGCTTTTTCTGATTTGTAGACCACGTCTTCCTGATCTTTACGCTGGATCGGACGGTTGGTCGGAATCACGTTCACTTCAAGATTGTAGATTTTCTTGAACTCCACCGCTTCAGTATCTGCCGTACCGGTCATACCAGACAGTTTTTCGTACATACGGAAATAGTTCTGGAAGGTGATGGTCGCCAAAGTCTGATTCTCAGACTTCACTTCAACGCCTTCTTTGGCTTCAATCGCCTGGTGCAGACCATCGCTCCAGCGACGACCTGGCATCAAACGTCCGGTGAATTCATCGACGATCACGATCTCGCCGTCTTTGATCATGTATTCCACATCAAGACGATACAGATAGTGAGCTTTCAGGCCCTGATACACGTGGTGCAGGATCTCGATGTTTTGTGGATCATAAAGATTGGAAAGTCCCATCAGCTCTTCGACTTTCGCGTTTCCGGCGTCAGTCAGGGAGGCTGTTTTGGATTTTTCCTCCATGGTGAAGTGAACATCGCGCTTCAGGTGCGGGATGATCTGATTCACAGCATAGTATTTGTCAGTGGAGGATTCCGCAGGACCGGAAATGATCAGCGGCGTACGCGCTTCATCGACCAGGATGGAGTCGCACTCATCGACGATGGCATAATAGTGAGGTCTTTGAACATAGTCGTTCAAATCAAACTTCATGTTGTCGCGAAGATAGTCGAAACCAAGTTCATTGTTGGTGCAATAAGTGATGTCACAAGCGTACATCTGTTTGCGCTGCTGATCTGTCAGACCGTGAACGATGATACCCGTGGTAAGACCCAGCCAGCCATAAAGACGACCCATGTGCTCAGCATCACGACGAACCAGATAGTCATTCACAGTCACAACGTGAACACCGCGGCCCGTAAGAGCATTCAGGTAAACCGGCAAAGTCGCCACCAGGGTTTTACCTTCACCCGTTCTCATCTCGGCGATGTTGCCGCGATTCAGAACATAACCACCGATCAACTGAACGTCATAGTGGCGCATTCCCAACACACGCTTGGAGGCTTCACGGCAAACCGCGAATGCTTCCGGCAGGATATCGTGAACTGTTTCGCCCTTCTTCAGTCTCTCTTGAAACTCAGGAGTTTTGGCTTTGAGTTGATCATCCGTAAGGGCTGCCATCTGAGGTTCCAGGGCATTGATACGATCCACGGTGGGCTGGATCTTTTTCATCTCACGGTCGTGCTTCGTTCCGAACATTTTTGTCAAAATTTGTGTAACCATAGCCTAAGAGGATAGACCCAAATTGACAGAGGCGGCAAGGTAAGGGGGCAATTTCTGGATGCGTCATTGACGCGATTTCATTCAGAATTTCAAAGACTTCCTCGAGAGCGACCCCGACCAAAGCCTTAAACTATCGCAATGTAAATCGCACCTGACGAAGACCCTCATAAGCCGCGATCGCCACACTGGTGGCGAGATTCAGGCTGCGAGCCCCCTCCCCAATCATGGGGATGGTGACGGTCTGCTGTGGGTGCTTTTGCAGGAACTCGGGATCCAGTCCTTTGGTTTCTTTACCAAAAACGAACCAGTCTCCGGATTGATATTGGGGCTCAAAATAGGTGCGCTGGGTCTTGGTGGTGAAAAGCCAGATGCGGGACGGATCTTCAACGTGTTTCCACCAGTCCTCGAAGGTTTCGTGGCGATACCACGTCAGGTGAGGCCAGTAATCCAGCCCCGCCCGCTTCAGATTGGTGTCGTTGATTTCAAAGCCCATTTTTCCCACAATGTGCAGTTCGCAGTTGGTGCCAACACACGTGCGCCCGATATTTCCGGTGTTTTGCGGGATTTCGGGCTCGATAAGAACAATGCGGAAAAGCTTTTCTGTATTAGGCAAGGTGTCTGTAAACCTCTTGGCCCAGTTTAGACAGCGCCAGTCGACGACCTTTATCGACGATCAGCTCAAGATTCATCAGCTCACGATAGAGCGTCAAATCAATCGGTACGATCTCCCGGCCAGAGGAGCGACCCAGTCTCTGAATATAGGTAACCTGTTTTTCACTCAGTTTGGAAGTCAGCACCGGCTGTTCTTCCATGGAGCGTCTCCAGTCGCCGCCTGAAATCACCGTGGCATTCACCGGCAGCTTCAGAGGATTCAGGAAGTAGATCCAAGCTTTCACCGGAGCAGACATGCCTTCCGGGTGCACTTCGATCTCTTCTCTGGAGTAAAGGCTCTTGTCGGGATCCATGCGGTTGTAGCCGTGGAACTCATCCATCAGGCTCAACAATAGATCGGATCCCTTAAGTTCAATCAGTTGCCCCGGAACCAGGTCAGATCCCCCTTTGACCACCGCCGGGAAGCCCACTTTCAAGCGGTAGGCAGTCGCCTTAACCCTTGCAAATACTGAAGATTCCACGAAATTCTGGATCTTGCTGAAATGGACCATGCCCTCGCAAAAAGAACCGTATACGAAAAAACGCGTTGTAGTCATTATCCCCCCCGAGTACGACAACAAAGTTTGATTTTCCGAAAAAGAGGTCCCGTGTGTACCAAAAACCACATGGCACCGCAAGCCGCTTTGCCGACGCTTTTTCTTTTTTTCCAAGCAGTGACACTTACTGGTCTGCGTTATTAAGAAATTAAAAAAATTAAATGACCTTTCTAGTTTTTGCATTCCTGAGTTCCTTTGCTATCCTTTTGAAAATCTAAATTTAGAATTTCGTTTTCCCGAACAAAGAAGTAGATGAAAAAAATTGAGGCAATCATAAAACCCTTCAAGCTTGATGATGTGGTCGATGCTCTCTCAGAGGTCGGCGTTGAAGGGATCACTGTCTCAGAAGTTCGTGGTTTCGGTCGACAAAAAGGGCGCACTGAGGTTTACAAAGGCGCCGAATACGTTGTCGACTTTCTCCCAAAGATAAAAATTGAAGTGGTTCTTCCGACAGCTCTGGTCGACAGCGCTGTCGAGGCCATTCGCAAAACAGCTCACACAGGCAAGATTGGTGACGGCAAAATCTTCGTGCTTCCTGTGGACTCAGCCCTTCGCATCCGCACCGGTGAGAAGGACGAGCAGGCTCTTTAGATTATAGTTTTAACCCCCAGGGAGGCTCACGATGACCGGTAAAGATGTATTGAAGTTCGCCAATGAAAAAGGCGCGAAAATGGTGGATCTGAAGTTCTGCGATATGCTTGGAACTTGGCAGCACCTGACTGTGCCTTTGCACCAACTGACTGCTGAAGCTTTTGAAGAAGGCTACGGCTTTGACGGAAGCTCGATCCGCGGATGGAAAGGGATCGAAGAGTCAGACATGATCATCATGCCGGATCCTTCCACAGCGATGATGGACCCGTTCATGCAGGTTCCAACATTGTCTTTGATCTGCGATGTCTGCCTTCCTGAAACACTTCAAGCCTACAACCGTGACCCTCGCCAAGTGGTGAAAAAAGCCATCGCTTATATGCAGTCCACCGGCATTGCTGACACGGCTTACTTCGGTCCGGAAGCGGAGTTCTTCATCTTTGATGACATCCGTTACGAACAAACCAACAACTCGGCCTTCTATATGATCGACAGTGACGAAGCTGTCTGGAACACCGGACGCGACGAAGGTGGCAAAAATCTGGGTTACAAAATCCGTCCGAAAGAGGGTTACTTCCCGGCTCTGCCGACAGATTCCCAGCAGGATCTAAGAACCGAAATCTGCCTTGAGCTTGAAAGATGCGGCATGCAAGTGGAACGTCATCACCACGAAGTCGCTTCCAGCCAGGGGGAGATCAACTTCCGCTTCGACACCGCTCTGAACATGGGCGACAAAATGATGTGGTTCAAATACATCGTGAAAAACGTGGCAAAACGCTACGGTAAAACCGTGACCTTCATGCCAAAACCGATCTTCGGCGACAACGGTTCCGGCATGCACATCCATATGTCCCTGTGGAAAGATGGAAAAAACCTGTTTGCCGGCAACAAATACGCAGGCCTTTCTGAAATGGCTTTGCACTATATCGGTGGCGTTTTGAAACACGCTCCGGCTCTTTGCGGTATCATCAACCCGACAACCAACTCTTACAAGCGTCTGGTTCCGGGCTTTGAAGCTCCGACCAAGCTGGCTTACAGCTTCAAAAACCGGTCTGCGGCAATGCGTATCCCGAACTCCGGTCCAAATCCGAAGGCAAAACGTATTGAGTTCCGTACTCCAGATCCATCTGCCAACATTTATCTGGCAGAAGCAGCCATCCTGATGGCGGGTCTTGACGGCATCATCAACAAAATCAATCCGGGCGATCCACTGGACAAAGACATCTACGGTCTGCCTCCACAAGAAGCAGCGGCGATCCCTTCTGTTCCGGGCACTTTGGAAGAAAGCTTGAATCACCTGATGAAAAACTGCAGCTTCCTGAAAAAAGGCGATGTTTTCACTGATGACTTGATCGAGACCTGGGTTCAGTACAAAATCGACAAAGAAGTGCGTCCGGTTCAACAAAGACCGGTTCCCTACGAGTTCCACTTGTACTACGATTGTTAAGGCGCTTTTGCGCAGGAGGCGATGCGGGCTTGCTCGCATCGCTGGACTAGATCAGCTTTAGATAAGGAAAGAATATGGCATCTGACGACGTAAGAAATTTTATGGGCTATCTGTGGATCCGAAAGGAAGATGGACTCATCACTATCGGTATCAACGAAGACGGTCTTGAAGACTTCGAATCCATTTCTTCTGTGGACCTTCCTGCAGAAAATGAACAGGTCGAAGAAGATGTTGTAATCGGAACCCTTGAAACTGATGACGGTCCACTGGACATCTACACTCCGGTTGCCGGAACTGTGGTGGAAGTGAACTCCCAGGTTATCGACGATCCATCTTTGATCATGGAAGACCCTTACGAAGAGGGTTGGCTGATCCGCATCGAGGCTGATGAAGAAGCCGATGAGGACGATGAAGACGAAGATGATGACGACGACGACGACGACGATGATGAGGATGAAGACGACGATTACGAGGATGAGGACGAAGACTAGTCCTTAACTATCAATGAAAGCCCCGGAAAACCGGGGCTTTTTTTATTCACGAATCAATGCCAGGTGGTTCCCTTCGGAGCCATGCGATCCAGCTTTCGGGCCGTCAGCCAGGCTCCGATCACAAAAGCCGCCCCGATCAGAATATGCACGATGTGATCGGCGGTACCCAACTCCAGATAGCCAGGAACCAAACGCCACCAGAACGAATCATAGTCCATAGCCGGAGGAATCATACTGGTGTTGGAACCGAAAAGGAATCCGGCAAGCCCCAACATCCCATAGATGGCTCCGAAAACATAACTGAAGCGCTCTGCCGAAAGCAGCGAATTGTTCACACCAAACCATAATGCCGCAATTCCCGAGAAGATGTGCACCAGATTGTGGGTCCAGCCCAGATGCATTCCAAACAGGTTCGGCAGCACAAACCCTGCCATTCCGACCAGCACAAAAGCCACCCCGACAACCATGCACACCCACTGCGCGGGTGAGGTTTCAGTTTCGGCCAGTACCACGGGTTTTTCTTCAGGACGCTGAATCGGTTTCGAGACTTTCTCTTGTTTCGGAATCTCTTTAGGTGTTTTTTCAAAGTTCGATCTTTGCGGTTCCATAAGATGCTCCTTTGTTTAAACAGCATCATTATCCGCCTTCCCCGGGGGCATCGGCAGAAGTCTTATGGAATTTTGACAAGATTCATTGGCCCAGATGCGATTCGACAGGAATCCGGTGACCGTACTTGGACCTTCTGCTAAATTTCGCCGATGCCTGCAAGATTTGAGAATCTGATTTTATATGCAATTTGCACCCTGATCTGGGGCTCCACCTGGCTGGTGATCACCTTCCAGATCGATGCGGCGTCGCCAGTGACTTCGGTGTTTTGGCGTTTCCTGCTGTCCACGGCTATCTTGTTACTTTTCTGTTTCTGGAAAAAACAAAACCTGAAGTATTCCCGCCAGGATCATCTGCTGTTTGCAGGCCAGGGTGTGCTGATGTTTTCCATCAACTACATGCTGACCTATGTGGCGGAAACCATGGTCAGCTCAGGGATGGTCGCACTAAGTTTCACCCTGCTGGTTTACTACAATATGTTTGGAATGCGTCTGTTCTTCAAAAAACCCATCACACAGAATGTGATCTGGGGTTCTTTATTGGGCGGTGTGGGAATCGTATTCATTTTCCTGAACGAGATTCTGAACTTTGATCCCAGTTCCAGAACTATCTGGGGTCTGCTGGTGGGCTTCCTGGCAACACTCTCGGCTTCCCTGGGAAACATGGTCGCGCAGAAAAGCTATCAGAAGCGCATTCCCGTGGTCGTCACCAACACCTGGGGTATGCTTTACGGAAGTCTGTTCACCCTGATTGTGGCCCTGGTGCTGCAACATGATTTAAGCATTCCCCTGAATGCCCGTTTCCTGGGGGCGCTGTTCTATCTGGCGTTGTTCGGATCGGTGATCGCCTTTGGCGCATACTTGTCTTTGGCAGGAAGAATTGGAGCGGAGAAAGCCGCCTATACCAGCGTGCTTTCTCCGGTGATTGCTCTGACACTTTCCAGTTTCTTTGAGAACTTCCACTGGACGCCTTATATCATCCTGGGTGTGGTTCTGTGTCTGCTGGGAAATGTGCTGACGCTTACCAAGCGGGCGGGTTGATTCCCGGAGGAAGGAAGAACACACCCACTTGGAACATGATGGAAATCGTTTTATCTGTCGTTTTTCTTAAATCCCGGCCCTGAGGGGCGCCGTTATCCACGATGATCAAACCGTCATTGCTGCCGGAAATATAAGTATGCCCCGGAGTATAACCTGCGCCATTCATCATGATCGCACCCAAAATCGGGCGATACTTTGTGGAATCCCAGGCGATCCAGCCCGCCTTGTAAAGGGCCATGGAATAGTTCACGACCGCCGCAGTGCTGGACCAGATCAGCTGATTGCCTTTGGTTTTGTTAAAGTCATCCGTCACACGATAGCCTGCGCGCTGATAAGCCTGACGCAAAAGTTCCGACTGAAATTCTGCACAAGGAACATTCGCAAACCCGTGGCGAACCGCCGTGCCTTGAGTCGCAATGCTCCAGGCCCCGGTGGTTGTGATCGCTCCGGTTTTTTCAAAGTCGATGGATCTTTGGGTCGCGACCTTTTTATCGATCATCAAATAAGACTTGGGCGTGGCCACTTCACGGTTTACCGCTTTCTGCAATTCTGCAAAGATGCTCTGGTACTTTTCACGCTGAGCCGCTGACATTGATTCAGGCTTTACACCCTGATTTAGTTTCGCACCAAACCGTTTGGTCACAGAAGTGACATAGTTGAACTTCGGCTTTCCGCTGGGCTGATAATACTTCAGAAAGCCTTCCCCCGGAGAGGCCGCTTGAACCACTGCAAAGTTGCCTTCGGTTCCTTCCAGGTTTCCAACGATGGAAGCAAAAACAAACAGTCCACCCGAGGTTTTGTTGATTTCATCAATCTTGCTTTGCGGGAACTGCGTTTTGAACGCATCAGTGACAGAAACGATCTTCACCGGATACAGAAATCCGGTGCTGGATCTTTCAATGGCTCCGCTGGAGGTGCGGTAATCCAGATGTTTGACTTCGTAATTGGACGGAACTTCGATCTGGGTTCCCGGGGGAAGTTCGACCTTATTTTCAAGGATACCGGATTTTTCATAGCGCAGAGTCATGGCCTGATTTAGCAACAACTTCTGACTGGCGACCGCTGAACCACCGCCTGCACCGGTATTGCCGCCCGCTTCTTCTTCCGGGGACTCCACTTCAGGAGTCGGTGGAACAATCGAGGCGCTTTCGTTGCCGGTTTCATCAATCGCCGGGAAATCATTGGCTGGTGCACATGCCGCCAGAATCAAAAGTGCTGCCAACAAAAGAGACTTGGTGATTATTGTGGTTCCTGCCATGGGACCTCCGTTCACAGAGGTCTTCGGCCGACTCACATTAGGAATTTAATGTTTTTGGAGGTGTAAAAACTTTTTTCACCAGATTGACTGCAAGTGCAGAAATTCTGAATGAAAGAACAAGAAGGCTTGTTTGTTTACGGACCTCGAGGCGAGGTCCGTGATCTTTCTTTACTTTCCGACCAGGGACTTTAATTCACTCACAAGCCCCTGCATCCCATGGGACATCTGCGACATTTGATCGCTGGTCTGCGCCACTTCCTGCGCGACCTGGGCGTTCTTTTGTGAAGCCTGATCCAGCCTGTTCATTGCTTCACTGATCAAAGTGATGCCGCGGGACTGTTCATGACTGGCACCGGCGATTTCGTTATTGATCTCAAGCACTTTTTTTGCTGAGTCCAAAAACTTTTGAAGCTGCTCACCGCTTTCGGCCGCCGCCTTGCTGCCGTCGTGAATGCGGGAAACACTTTCTTCGATCATCTTGGATATGCCCTTGGCTGAATCGGCACTTCTTTGCGCCAGTCCCCGAACAGCATCCGCAACCACCGCAAAACCTTTTCCCATCTCTCCGGCTCTGGCTGCTTCCACTGAGGCATTTAAAGCCAGCAGGTTTGTCTGAAAGGCAATATCATCGATCACCTGGCTGACATCCCGGATCGCCGCGGAGGATTCTTTTAATGTCTCCATTGAGGCTATCAGTTTCTGCACGGACTCGGCCCCGGCCTTGGATGCGGCAAAACTTTCGGCCGACAAAGCTGATGCGGTTTTTGCACTTTCAGAGTTCAACTTCACCATGCCGGAAAGCTCCTCCAGAGAAGCCACCGTTTCTTCAAGTGAGGCTGCGGACTGGGTCGCACCTTGCGCCAAATCCTGACTGGCACGATTCAAATGAGCACTGGTTTCATCCAGTGAATCTCCCGAACTTTCGATATTGGCCGCAAACCGGGTCATTCGACTTACCAGACTCTGGGTCACAAGCATTCCACCCGCCAAACAGAACAAAACACCAAGACCTGCCACCACCACATTCAAGGTTCTCAAACCCGCTCCCGATTGATGGGCCGCTTCGGCATCCTTTTCTATCAGCCCCCCCAGCGCTTCCATTTTTTCCTCAAGCACCTTAAAGCTCTTGTTGAAATCTTCAAGCTCGCTTAAGGCCGCCCGATACCCCTGGGTGCTGGCAAGACCCACAATCTTTCGGGTCTGCCCAATATACCTTTCCATTTCGGGCTTGGTTTCGGCAATGGCTCGACGAGTGCCTTCGTTCAACGGCAATTCTTCCAAAGCCTGCAGATACCGTTGGAAGTCACCTGCTTTTTCCTCTGTCTCTTGCGCAATCGCCTTGAGATTGTCTGCTTCGTTACTTTCAGCCGCCAATAAGGATGCCAGCACAACGGATCGCAGACCGTCATGCATCATATCCGCCAGAGTCATGTTACGAACCGCCGGCAGCTGAACTTTAGCAACATTATCAAACTGATTCATCAAGGTGGTGGAATTCACATAGGAAAGAACCGCCACTCCCACCAGAACAACGATGAATCCCCCACACAGGAACAACAGTCTTTTTCTTAAAGTCCAGCTCATGACTGCCTTCTACCAAAGCTTGGATTCGATAGAGAGATAAACGAAGACACCCCGTTCATGTTCTACCGCTGACGGACCCAACCCCAGCAGTGCACCAATGCCCGGAACCACTTCCGTTTCCTGACCTACATCAAAGGCCGTACGTATCCCAGGAACGATGTAATAGGTGGACTCGTTGGCCTTGGTGTCCTGAGCCACCACAGACTCGGCATTATTAAAGGCAAATTCACACAAAAGATTCGTTTTCGGGGTCACATTGTAAACAACACTGGTGCCGAAGTTAAATCCGAATACAGAAGCCGTGTCCCCATCCGAATTTTTTGCATCCGGAGTATAAGTAAATCCGGCATTCCAATGGTTGGTCCACTTTTCACTCAGAGTCAGAGACACCGCCTGATTGAATTGAAAACCCGCCACGCCGTTACCAAAACCTTTTTTATAATCCCCGGTCGGCAAAATCAGGGTAAAGCGAGGAGCGATGGCGACAAGGTCAGTGTTGAGTAACTGATAACGATAGTTCAAGAGCACGTCACCCACCTGGGTTTCCTCTTCAACACCGTTCAGCTTCATCACAGGGATCACATAGGAAAACTGATGAGTTTCATCGGTTATTGGAATCTCATTTGTGAAGTTATAGGTCCATTCATGGGCTGGATCAATGTACTGATATGACTGGATGAATTGAACAACCCCGGCCTCCTGGTTGTAGGCCTCTTCAATCAAAAAGGAATTGTCTTTGACAACTTCGGCGGATGTCACCGCACACACAGACAACACACACAGCACAACAGTGAGACTTCTAAAGAACATCATGTATTTTCCCTCCGGATATAGATGATATTCTTTCGAATTTATCTTACCGACGCAAGGTTCTCCATACCATCGAGACTATAGTCACCAGACCCAGGAAGTAACAATACTGCACACTTCCGGCCAACCCCAGTGGAGAAATCTTTGCCATCTGACTTGCCAACAGAATCTGGGCGCCATAAGGAATCACCCCCTGCACTACACAGGAATAGATATCCAGAATACTGGCACTGCGGGCCGGTGGGACCCCTTCGGTCTTAGCCACCTCACGAGCCAGATCGCCGGTGATGATGATGGCCACCGTGTTGTTCGCGACGGCAAAGTTAGCAAGGGACACCGACAGGGCAATGCTGAACTCCGGCCACATTTTTTCCAAGCGGGCACTGCGGAACTGCAACTTTTTAAGCCAGGACTTCAGAGTCTGAATCCCCCCCTGCTCCTTCATCATCTGACCCAAGCCGCCCATAACCATGGAAAGCAGGAAGATCTCCTGCATGTCCTTAAAGCCTGCATAGATGTCCTGCCCCAGGCGCAGGACCGTGTAGTCAGCAAAGAACAATCCCAACGCTCCCGCCAGGACGATCCCCAGCATCAGAACCAAAAATACATTCAGACCCAACAAAGCCAGAATCAGCACCACCGCATACGGCAGAGCTTTGTAAAGTTCGCCGGAAGCCACCGGCACAGCCGCACCTGACTTCACCGTGAAATAAAGAAGAATCATTGTCAGAATGGCCGCCGGCAAACTGATGGCGAAGTTCACACGGAACTTGTCACGCATCGAGGCCCCCTGGGAGCGCGTGGCCGCAATTGTGGTGTCGGAAATAAAGGACAGGTTATCCCCGAACATGGCGCCGCCGACAAGCGCGCCGAACACCAGAGTCTTGTCCAATCCCCCCGCAGAGGAAAGCCCCAACGCAATCGGCCCCAGTGCGGAAATAGTTCCCATTGAAGTTCCGATCGCAGTCGAAATCAACGCTGCCAGGAAAAAGAAGCCGGGAACCATCAGGCTTTCGGGAATCACTTTGAGTCCCCAGTATATCGTGGCATCCACACCGCCAATGGCCTTCACCACCGAGCCAAAAGCTCCGGCCAGCAGATAGATCATGCACATGGTAAGGACATTATAGTCCCCCAGCCCCTGCATGAAAGTTGTCAACTTCCGGTCAAAGGTTCCCTTCATAAGGAAGAAAGCCAGAATCACCGCAGGCAAAGTCGCCACTGGAGACGGTAATTGATAGAAGGCGAAATCCACACCCTGCCACAAATAATAAAATCCACTCCCCAAAAATACCGCAATAAAAGTCAGCAGTGGAAGAAAGGGTCTCATGCCTACTCCGTTCTTCGGATGATGTGATAGCCAAAACGTGTGCGCACCGGGTGTAATGTTGTCTCATTCACCTTCAGGGCAAAGGCGGCCTCCTCGAAAACCTCGTCCATACGGCCTTCGGCAAAAACACCCAAATCCCCGCCGACACGGGCCGAAGGGCACTGGGAATACCTTTGCGCCAGTTCTTCAAAAGTCTTTCCACTTTTCAGCGCACGCAAAATGTCTTCCGCCTCATACTGATGTTTTACCAAAATATGGCTGGCTCTGATTTTCATACTGTCCCTTTTAATTTGACGATCACTTAAAGCTTCCTTAAGGTCGTAAATGTGAAATTCACTTTATTTCTGCTTCTTTTCAGCTTTTCCGCATGGGCAAAACCTGTGGAAGTCCATGTCGGTGGATATGAATTTCCACCCTATGTGATCAACTCCGGCGGCCACTATGAAGGCCTGACGCTGGATTTTATCGCATTACTAAACAAAAAACAGAGCAAATATAAATTCACCTTTGTCCCGACGACGTCCACCCGAAGATACCATGATATGAAATCCGGGCGATATCAAATCATTGCGTTTGAAAGCAAATCCTGGGGTTGGAGCAACGAACAGGTCGACACCACCAAGATCTTCCGTTTTGGCGCCGAGGTCTTTGTCGCCAACAAAGAGCGCGCCAAAGATCAAAGCTTCTTCAATGAACTTAAAGGCAAAACGATCAAGGGAATGCAAGGCTATCACTATGGTTTCCTGGGGCTGTCCACCAGCAACAAGGCCCTGAAAGGTTTCAACGTTGAGTTCACCAACACTCCTGACGGAAACATCCGCTCGGTCGTGATGAAACGCGCGGACATTGCCGTGATTGCCAAAGAGTATCTGGATATTTACCTGAGCAAACATCCCGACGATCGCGATAAGATTCTGGTCTCTAAAAAGCCAGACCAGATTTACGAACTGGGAGTTCTGCTGAGCAGGGAAAAAAGCCCCATTTCAACCGGAGAAATGAACCGGTTGATTGATATGGTGATGAACGATGGCTCCTGGCCCGCCCTGCTGAAAAGCAAGGGCATCAGTGAATCCAAGCTTTAGTCTTTGCCCTCATTACCAAAGATCAAATCCACTTTCAGATAAAGCGTCATGACCGGGGCAAAGTCATCTTTGCGGGCCCAGGCGATTTCCGGCGTGGTTTTCAGATAAATCCAGTCAATGCTGGTTCGTTGGGTGTACGTGGACGACAGCACCAGGCTGTCGCCGTAAAGGGAGTAGCCTTCCATCTTGGTGTTAAAACGGAAGTCATAGGACAGGGCCGAATCTGCTGTGAAGGTCTGAATCAACGACGGACCATGGTGAGTTCCAAATCGTTCGTTGGTCATGGCCCAGTTGGCTTCATTGATAAATCGAAACAGCAATTCACGATCGAAGGCATAGTCCGTGGTCAATGATGATGTTTCCTCCCACTCGTCTTTTTTGGACCAGCGAAATTCCTGATAAAATGAATTTTCAAAAATTCCCATCAAGAAGTTCCGGCGCAAGCGCAGCTTCGCAAAATAATTCACCGGAATTGTCACCACCAACCCCGCCTCGGTGTTCAGATCCCAATAACGCTGGGCGGGCTCCTGACCGGATTCACCCTCGCCCCCTTCATCGGTGTTATTCCGGCTGAAGTACTTGTCGCGAAGGCTCTTTTCCCATTTCTGAAAGTTCGGCAAATAAAGATTCAGAGACGTCGAAAGGTCCTCTGCCCCCAGGTCTCCATCACGAACATAAAGGGTCTGCGAAACACGCAAGGTGCTGGTGTTACGGGCGTCATCGGCGCGGGTGTTTCCAAACAGGGCATCGACACTTTCAGAAAGACGAACCACTCGTTTGCTAAGGACTTCCCGGGTGTCTTCCAGATAGACTCGGCCGGCACGCATGGACTCTTCAACAACCCCGGTTTGCGGGGCCGGCACCGGCATCGGGTTTTCCTGGGAAATGGGCTGTGGACTTGGGTTTGGTGTTTCCTCGGCATGGCCCGGAGAAATCAGAAATAAACAAAAAAGAAACGAAAAAACCCTCATAGATTCAGATTAGGGGGCCACTTCACAAATGTCATTACTGGAATCAGCCACTTAACGTGGAACGCCATGGGTCGCTATTACGCGCCGATTATGATTATTTAAGAGGGTGAGAAAAGTGTCCTTGGATGTCCGACAATTTGCCCTGCCCTGCCCTCGACGCGGAAGTATCGAGCTGCATTCCGGCTATGGCGCCCCTCCGATGAGCGGGCAGGAAATCCATATGGCCATCCAACGCCGCCGTCAGCGCGAGTTTGATGACTATACTCCGGAAAAGAAAATGAGCTGGGTCTTCGAGGCCGGGCCTTATGAATTTCACATTTCCGGGCGTGCCGACGGTATCACTGAAAACCCTGTGCAAATTGAAGAAATCAAAACGGCCTTTGATGTCGAGGAACTTTGGCGCAAGCTTCGTTCGGACGACAATCATCCCTATATCTGGCAGCTGCGCACATACGGATATTTCCACTATAAAGAAACCGGGCGCATTCCGTTTTTGAATCTGCATCTGGTGTCTTCACGCAATTTCAAATCCATGGACCTGCGCGTGGAGCTGGACATCGCCCACTATGAACTGTGGCTGGCACTGCGTCTGGATGAACTGGTTGAAGAAACCAAGGTCAAAGAAAAGCTTTTCAAAGCCCGGCAGAAAATGGCGGAGGAAATGTCCTTCCCGTTTGCAACTCCACGTCCCGGTCAGCGTGAACTGATCGAAGGCATTGAAGCCCAGGTGGCCGATGAACATCCTTTGCTGGTGCAGGCTCCGACGGGCCTGGGAAAAACCGTGGGTGTGCTTTATCCCAACTTGAAAGACTCTTTGTCCCGCGGGCAAAAAACCGTGTATGTGACACCCAAGAACTCCCAGCACATTGTCGCGGAAGAAGCGGTGGAAAAGCTGCAGGAACAAGGCAGCAAGATCCGCTCTTTGACCCTGACCGCAAAAAGCAAAATGTGCCTGAAGGCCGAAACCCTGTGCAATCCGGGTTATTGTGAGTTTGCGCGCGACTACTACACCAAGCTTGCCGAACATGATCTGGTGAACAAACTTTCCAAGAAGCGCAAACTGACTCAGGAAAAGCTTGTCGAAATGGGCAAAGAGTTCGAAGTCTGCCCGTTTGAACTTTCCGTTGAAGCCATTGAGCGCGCTGATGTTGTCATTGGTGATTACAACTATGCCTTCGCCCCGCGCAGTCTGTTGGGCCGTCTTTCGGAACCGTTACTGGAAGCCGGTGAAAAACCCAATCTGGTGATTGATGAGGCCCACAATCTGCCCAGCCGGGCACAGGATTATTTCTCGCCGTCATTGAGTGTTCAGGAACTGGATATTCTGGAAGGCGACTTCACCAAACTGCCGCCGACGTTTTCTTTGCAGGCCGGGTCCCTGATCCGCAAAGCCAAGTCGCTCATACAAGAGTATGGCGAGGACGGCGGCTCCCGCAAGGTCGACATTGATATTGAACCTTTTCTGGAACATGAGCGTTCAATTCGCGCCCTGACCACGGAATATCTGGACAGCGACACCGAAATCATCACCCGCGACCCGATGTTGCGCCTGATGAATCTGTGGAGTGAATTCATCGCCGCCCTGGAATACCGGGGGCCGGAGTTTTTTACCACCTATCAAAACAGCCGCTTCACGGAAATGCTGAAGGTCACCTGCTGTGATGCTTCAGAACAACTGAAGATCGCCTACAAACAATTCAAAAATGTCGTGGCATTTTCAGCGACGCTGAAACCCTTCACTTACTATCAGGAGCTTCTGGGGTTTGATCTGGAAAAATCCAAAACTTTGGAATTCCAGTCGCCTTTTAAACCCGAGAACCGTCAGCTGATGATCATCCCGCAGATTTCCACCAAGCTCAGCGACCGCGTGGTCAGCTCTGGCAAAGTGGCCGAGGTCATTTCCCGGGTGACACGCGTGAAAGCAGGCAATTACATTGCCCTGTTCCCAAGTTTTGAGTTTCTGGCGCAAGTGGAAAAACAGCTTCAAGTGCCACATCTGCGTGTGCTTCGCCAAGAGCGCGACATGAAACAACTGGATGTGCAGATTTATCTGGAAGAACTGAAAGCCGCCAACGAGCCGATTTTACTTTTGGGCGTGCAAGGTGGCGTCTTTTCAGAAGGGGTCGACTTCCCGGGCGACATGCTGATCGGGGCCTTTGTCATTGGACCGGCATTGCCAAGCTTTGATTTTGAACGCGAACAGATTCGCACTTACTTTGACGGCCGCTATGGCAAAGAAAACGGCTTTAACTACACCTATGTGTATCCGGCCATGGCCAAAGCCATTCAGTCAGCAGGCCGGGTGATCAGATCTGAAACCGACAAGGGTGTGATCATCCTGATGGATAGCCGGTTCTTGAATCCGGTTTATGCTGAAGCCATGCCGCAGGGCTGGTTCAAAGAAAGCCCACGCGAACTGGTGTCGCAAAAAATTCTGGCTGATCTTGAAACATTCTGGAAAAACAGCGATACACCATGCTCTTAAAAGATCTTCCTGTTTTCTTTTTGGACTTACAAACCACGGGGGCCAAACCCGGTGCCGCTGATATTCTAGAGGTGGCCTGGTCGCTGTCAGGCCACTCCGAGGTTCACAGTGTGCTGTCAGCCCAGGCCGAAGACCGCCCCGTACCTCGTCGCATTCTGGCTCTGACGGGAATTGCCTCTGAAGAACTGGAAAGCGCAACTCCACTATCTGACATCTTCGATCGCCTTTATCAGGATATTCAGGATCGTCCGGCGGTGATTCACTTTGCCCAGTTTGAAAGACCTTTTCTGACGGCCGCCTTTGAAACTTTTAAGCGCAGTGAATTCCCCATCATCTGCACACATGAAATTGCCAAAAGACTTTTCCCCAACCTGCCTGCACGGGGAATCAAGGGACTGGCCGGATACTTTGGACACTCTTCAGGTGAATTCAAGCGCGGCGCCAGTCACGTGGAAGCCACTAAGATCATCTGGCAGCACTTGGTGAAAGAACTTGAAGCCAAGGGCATTTTGACCTTTGTGGATATGCAGACCTGGCTATCCACCGAGGCTCCAAAGAAGCGCACCAAGTATGAGTATCCAATGGCCAAGGAAAAACGCCTGAACCTGCCGAAGGTGCCGGGTGTTTATCGCTATGTCTCGCAATGGGGTGAAATTCTTTACGTCGGTAAAGCCACCTCCCTGCATGATCGGGTGAATAGTTATTTCCGAGGGCAAAAAGGCCGTGACTCTTTCAAACTGGAGATGTTGACCCAAGCCTATGACCTGATTGTGACAGAATGCCGGACTCCGCTGGAGTCGGCTCTGCTTGAAACCGACGAGATCAAAAAATACAACCCTCGCTACAACATCAGCTTGAAAGCCGGAGAACGCGGTTTGGTGTTCTTTAGCCACGACTTCACCTCGATGAGTCCGGAACAAGATGACCAGCACAGCATCGGTCCTTTTACGAATGCTTTGGTCTTTGATTCCATCCTGAAGCTGAATGAATCATTGCTTTCAGAAGATCAGACCTTCAATCCAGAAATGTTCTTTGAACCTTTGGATGCGGATCTTTTGAAATCCGGATTTGCTCTTTTCTGCGAGCGCCTGGGAAAAAGCCCGGACGTGTTTAAGTCTTTAAGATCCATTTTTGCGCAAGGTTTGGTCTTTGTGAAAAATGCTCCGGACGAGGAAGAGGACACCGAGCTTGCGATGGAAGAGGAATCGGAAACTTCCGTGGCTGCCAGTGACACAGCTGAAGATATCGAAATTGAACTTACTGCCGAAGACATCGCCGATAAATTTGAACGTCATTTTAAGCGGGCAGCCCAGGCCTATTTGCGCGCCCGTCGTATGACGAAGCTTTTAAACTGCGACATTGAGTATTCCCTTAGCGCCAAAGGAAAGAAGTTCCAGCTTTACTTGCGTGGTGGGCACCCCATCAACGAGCCCGCCCCCCAAGAGCGCAGCACCTGGAGCGGGCATTCGGTGGAGACCTATGACCGGATGGCCGTGCTGCTGACCGAACTGGAACGAGTCCGCAGCAAAAAGGGCCAGGTTTCAATTCGCTTTTAAAGCTCAGTTAGGGGTTTCTTTTCGTCCCGACCATGTCCGAAAACGGCTATAGTCAGGAGCCCAGAAGGGTTATACTGATTGCATGAAAAAGGACGACGTCTTTTATAATGCCATGCTAGCCCGGGATCCTCGTTTTGACGGCAAGTTCTTTGTCGGCGTCAAAACCACGGGCATCTATTGTCGCCCCATCTGCCCCGCCAAACCCAAACGTGAAAACGTCGAATTCTTTTCCAATCATCTGGCGGCCGAAAAGGCCGGCTATCGTCCTTGCTTGCGCTGCCGACCAGAAAGCGCCCCACAGTCACCGGCGTGGATTGGGAAGTCTGCCTTGGTCCGCCGTGCGATCAGGATGATCGATAAAATTGAAACATTGGAATTCAATGATAATGATTTTGCTGATCTGTTTGGCGTGAGCGCCCGTCACCTGCGCAGATTGTTTATAGAAGAAGTAGGAAAGACCCCAAAACAGCTGTCCTTTGAAAACCGTCTGAATCTTTCTCGACAACTGATCACCGAGACAGCGTTGCCTGTCACCGAGGTCGCCTTTGCGGCCGGCTTTAACTCCATTCGCAGATTCAATGATGCCTTCAAAGAACGTTTTAAGAAAAGCCCCTCCGAGATCCGCCGAAAGCCTGTTAAAGACAAATCGACTTTAACCATCCGGCTTTCTTACCGCCCCCCTTTTGATTTCACCGGACTGCTGCACTTTTATCGTTCCCACGCGGTGGGACAGCTGGAGTGGTTTGAAGAAGGCCTTATGCACAGAATTATTGAGGTGAACGGCAAAGTGGGACAGATCACTTTGAGCGATCTGCCTGATGAATCGTGCATAAAGCTAGAGATCGATTTCCCCGATACAACAGCCTTGCACACCATCATATCCCGCGTGCGCAGTCTGCTGGATCTGGATTCAGATCCGGTGATTATCGCAAACGTGCTTGAAACCGACAAAGACATGAAGGCCTTGCTGAAAAAACATCCGGGCATCCGGCTGCCTTCATCCTGGGATCCGTTTGAAGTGGTTGTCGCCGCCATTCTGGGTCAGGTCGTGAGTGTTGAACGGGGTCGCGCACTGGTGAATGATTTGATCGATCTTGCAGGCAGCGACTCAGGACTTTTGCGCGATGGAAAATCGGTGCGCCTGTTCCCAACTCCTGCGCAGGTGATTAAAGCTGATCTGAAAAGCTTAAAAACCACCACCCGACGCAAAGAGACTCTGGTGGCCCTTTCCAAGGCGCTGATCAACGGCGACCTTTCGCTGGAACCAGCCCAGGATGTGGATAGTTTCGTGGAAAAGATACTTGGCATTCCCGGGATTGGCCCGTGGACAGCCAGTTACATGGCATTGAAGGCTCTTCGTCACACCGATGCCTTCCCCGCGACAGATTTGATTATTGCTCGTGCGATTGCCGAACATCCCAAGACCAAGTTTGAAAGCTTCAGCCCATGGCGCGGCTATGTCGCCGCCTTGTTGTGGCGGGAGTATTCCCAAGTCTTGAAGAAAACCGGGAGAAAGAAATGAATCAGCTTCAGTGGAAAATGAATTCCCCGTTAGGAGACCTGTACATGGTCGCCTCTGAAATGGGCCTGCAGTCCCTGTATTGGGGAAAGACCGCGGGGATTCCGTTGGCCCCTTCCCTTACTGGGAAAGACGGCGCCCTTAAGATTCTTAAGCAAACCGAAGCCGAACTTACGGAATATTTTAAAGGCCAGCGCCAGGATTTCGATGTCCCATTGGATGTTGCCGGGACAGAGTTTCAAGAATCCGTCTGGCGGCAGCTTAAAAAGATTCCCTATGGCAAGACGGTGTCCTACACCGACATCGCCCGCCGGATTAAAAATGAAAAGGCCGTGCGCGCCGTGGGAACCGCCAACGGAAAGAATCCGATTTGTATTATTATACCCTGCCATCGCGTGATTGCTGCCGGCGGAGGCCTCGGAGGATACTCCGGAGGCCTGGACAGAAAAAGGAAGCTGCTGAATTTAGAGCAAAGCGGCGGCACGCCTAATACACCGGCTGCAAAAGTTTAGTGCGGCGAAAGCGATCCAGATAACTATGCCCCTGGTACTTGCCGATTTCCCTGGCCCAGAATTCACCGTTTTTCTGCTGACGGAAGGTCGGATGGCTTAGCTCCAGCATGTTGGCGATGTTCGTCGTCAGCCAGATGTTTTCATCCCGGGTGAATTTACGAAGCTGCGCCACGGTCTCGCCTTTTCTCCCTGTCAGGTCCTCCAGAACAGAAAGCAGATCCTTCGCCTGGGCCTCCAATGTGTAGAGCTTGCCAAAGGTGGTGACTTCTTTATCCAGGGCGCGCAGCAGCTTCTGTGCGCGGCGACTGACGTCGTCGCGAGGATCATTCGTGGAGCCTTCATTCCGCTGATGGAATGCTCCGCCGGAAGGCAGGAGATAATCCAGATTATTCACGTTGCTGGCAGCACTTAAAATATCCCGGAGGGCTTTTTTGCTGATTTGCCAGCGCATGGTTCCGACAAGTTCGGGATAGGCCTCCAATTCATCCGGCATCTGGAAACGGATGTAGTTATCCATCCCCGCACGTTTGTTGAAGAACTTTTTGAACGTCTTTTCAAATTCCTTGCGCGTGCAGTAATTATCAAAAATCGAAAGTGTGATCATCACTTCGATCTCCGAAAAACGCCGTTGCTGGCTGTCCACAACGCCTTCGATCGTCGTTCCCACCTGCATGCCTTCCCCCCAAAACTCACCGACCACATTGACGGCCGGCTTGGCAAAGCCAATATCCAGTTTCTCATCCCACAGACGGCTTAAAGAGCGGTCATAGGATTTGGACTTGTGAGCCAGCACCAGCTTCTGACCATTCACAGACAGATCACTGACCCCAGAATCTGAAGATCTCTTCCACACCATAAAGGCCAGGTTGAAGTGTTTGCTTTTGGCGGACTCAATCCATTCATGGGGCTTCACCAATCGAGTCAGGGCGGTAAAGTCACTGTCCACCAGGGCGGCATCCACCGCGTCCTGCAGGTGGGCCTGCGACTCTAAAGATTCATTTAACAAATCCACGCGGTACATTCGATAGACTTTTTTGGATCGCTGCGCCCGCATGCTCGCCGCCACACGAAGATAAGTTCGCACATCAATGCCGCTAGAGATGGACGCCGTATCCACATGGTCTGTGCTGATTTCCACCAGCGTGGGATGCGGTTTCGAATAGTAGACCGTTTTTATCGAAGCATAACCCAACCCGATCAGGGCCGCTTCAATCTGCACATCATCAATGACTTTGAGTTTGGTCTTGCCCACTGAGGCCCCAAACGAGTGGGTCACCCGAAGTTGCTCGCCCACTCCCAAAGAGCGGCGGATTTCCAGGATGCTAAAAGGATTTAGCAGCGCAAAGAACCGGCTGGTGCCGACCTCTTTCATCGTGGACACACTGTGCAGGTATTCAAAAGTGTAGGTGTAATACAGCGCCAGCGGTGTCGTCACGCGGTCGCTAAACATCCCCACGGGAATGCTGATGCTGACCTTGTCATTAAGTAAGTACCTTCTTTGCCCGGGCCCCAGCTCGGGATTCACACTCACCCCCCGAGAGGCCTCAATGCCAATTCCGCCCTCGATCGTGGTGTTACCCAGATCGACGACAAAGTCTCCCTTGCCATAGTTGGCTGGATTAAACAAAGTCAGAAACTTGTTATGAAGGGCGTTCAGGGTCAGAACAAGGGCCCCCTGCAAAGGGGTGAAGCGATTCCCCAGAATCGGCAAGGTGTTTCCCGGGTATTCCTGCGCCCCTTCCTTCAAAAAACCTTTTTCATTGATATAGTCGGGATAGGCGGCCGAAAGTTCCTGTCTGGAGCGCACAGGATGCGCGGCAAAGCCCTCTTGGGACAAATCAAAATCAACCATCATCTTATTCAAACGTGATTTCAATTTTTCCGCATAAAGTCTGCGCACTGGCTCGGGGAATCCGGACGTCTCCATGATTCCGTCGATCTGATCTGTTCGGATCCGAGCCATTCGGCGCGCCAGCCATTTGACGTCGCTGTAAGTGGTGTCTTTCCAGGTGCGCGAATTGAAAACCGAGAACCAGAACAGACGAACCTGACCGTCTGATTTTTTGGTGAATTCCCAGGTGAATTCGTTTACTGCCCCCACATTCCCCAACATCGCTGGCAAACCCAGCGCCGAACTTGTGTCCGACAGGAAGAACAACGGCAGCCAGCCCCGCTTGGAATCTCGGACCGCATCCACGCGGGATTGATATTCGAACTGATCCTGTAAAGAAATCAAAGCATTATAAAGCACCATGGCGCGGTACTCACGACGGTTGCGAAGGCCGTTGTCGCCCATGCGGAAAGGCCCCATACGACGATAGTCATCCTTGTCCGGATAGGCTTCCAGGGTCACGTTTTTCAAGATCACGGCATTTTCGCCTGGGATGCGATCCACATGGGTCATTGCCGATCCCATCTCCAGACCATGCAGATTTCTCCACTGAGTCAGGAACTCTTCAAAATCAGTCTCGCCCAGCTCGAGCTTGATCGCCGAACGGAAGGTCGTCGGATTTGCCGGATAGCCGATGATACGCGCCAGGTGATTGACCACCGAGGCGTTGTACGCTTCAAAGCCCACCCGCAGGGTGACATCCTTTTTCTTCGGCAGACCTTTTTTATTGAGTTCCTGCGAATCAAACCAATGGGTTTTAAATTTGATGGTGCCATTTCCCAGACGCTCATAGTGGAATACCGGAACAGGATCTTCGCGCGGCGGGAAGAACTTACGACCCCAGTAGATCTCCAGATAGGGGTCATAAGATTCAATATCATTGTCAGTCCAGATCGCTGATGAGGGCGGATCCAACTTTGAAAGATCATTCCCACTCTGGCGGTGCAGACGCAGTTCATTCTGGGTCGCAAACCGGCCGTTCAGCAGCAGGTTGCTGGCCTGAGTTTTTCCAGAGTCATTGACTGAAAATTCAAAGAAATTTTCTGCCAGATTCTTCACCCGCTCCACCAGTGACGTAAAGATTGTCATCGGATAAGGTGTGTAACCCGCAGCAAGAAACAATAAAATCAATTCCGCCTTTTCATGGACCTCATTGCGGCTCATGCGCGTGTGGCGCGCCTGCAGATCCCGGGCGTGCTCCAGGGCGAAGATCAGCGGGGCAATGGTTTCCGACTCGCTGCTTTGCGCTTCCAGGCCCTCTTTTTCCGCTTTGTCGTTTTCATAGCCATGAACCAGAATCAGATTGGCTTTGCGGTTCATTTTGGCCGAATCCATCAACAGAGACTTTTGAAAATCCAAAAAACGCACCAAAGATTCAAGCTTCTGCGCGGATAACGTTCCGTCAGGGTTATAAAAGAACCTTTGGCGATATTTGTTCAAAGCCGGATCATGTCCCTTTTCCACAACCCCCTCGGACGGCGAATAAGGACTGGTCGCCAGAACCAGAGAGGGCCAAGAAGCCACGGCCATAAGAAAACAAAGCAAAAGATTCATAGAGCTTTCCTTCCGGATTGTTAAAGGTCACGTCTTAGTGGAAAGCCGTGAGCAATGCCAGTTGCGAAAAGATCAGGTGGATTACCAGTGCGAAATGCGGCTGTTGCTTGCTCTTGCCCAGCAACACTTGTGCTCCCCGTGCAACACAAAAATCACTTTATTCCTCATATCAGGGGACTTTCCGACCGACAGGTGATCTGACGGTCTTGAGGGGGTTCATTGAAACAACTGATTTCCAATCAAAAAGGCTTCTCTATGGCAAATGTCCTGATTGCGGCGGGCCTTGCCGGCTTGGTCAGCGTTGGATCCATGGCCTTGGTTTCAACAGCCAAGAATCTGGAACAGTCCGCCTCGTCCTCTTTTGGGAAAATCAATCTTCAGCAAGATGCCCGCCGAATCTTTTCGGATAAAACGGTTTGCTCGCAAAAGATCAAACTGGATCCCGCAGACAACATCCATGACGGCAGATCCAAGCTCTTTGTGACCATTGGCGGGACCGAGATCGGCAAAGATCCCAATGCCGCCCGAAACCTCTATGGTTTGACCGATGTCGTCTTCAGTCTGGACGGCATCACTTTGATTGAACCAATCCCTGGATCACCCAACAGACTTTTCAAAGGGCAGCTGTCTTTTCAGTCGTCCAAAAAAGGTGATCTGGTGGGAGGCAAAACAAACAAGTCAACGGACATGGGCTCCCTCTTGTTTGAGGTCAATGCCAGCAACCAAATGGCGTCGTGCTTTTCAGATATCAGTGTCGAAGGCAGCTGTCGCATGATGGGCGGAGTCTACAGGCCCACCAGCGATCCGGCTTGCTCCGTTCCTCCTGCCTGCCCGACGGGCCAGATCCTGGTTTCCCGGGGCCCGAATCAGCCCGGAAACTGCGAAGTGCCTCCGGTGCGGGTTGAGTACGTCACACAGACTGTGTATGTGGCCTCTTCTGGTGGCAGCGGCTCCGGAGGAGGAGGCAGTGGCAATGGCAGCTCTGGCGGAAGCGGCAATATGTGCGCAACGAATCCGGCAATTTGCACAGCCTACCGGGAGATCCTGGGGCGTGAGCCAGACAAAGAAGGATTTGAATACTGGAATGCCGTGAACAAGGGAAACAAGTACGACCCTGGAGAAAGCCTTCAGACCATCCGCAATGAAATCGCCAACAGTCCGGAAGCTGCGGAAAAGAAGAAGGCAGGAAAATAAATGTCCCACCGCTTTTTTCAAAGCCGAAAAAACCAACAGGGCTTCTCGATGCTGGAAGCACTTGTCGCCGCCGGTGTTCTTGCGATTGTCACTTCCGCCTGGCTCATCACCTCATCTGTGGTGGCCCAAAAAAAATTGGATCTGGAGCAGATGGCACTGACACAGACCTCGGTTCTAAGCTTGCGCGATCTGCTTTCAATAAACACATCCTGCCTGGCGGCCTTTGGCACTGCGCCGGTACTTTCTCCGGCATCTTTGCCGGCCTCACAAACTCTGGCACTTGCCGAGTCCTATGTCGGCTCCTGGTCCAAGAATGTCTCTGTCGAGATTCGCAACCTGATGAATGTTGTCACCTTAAAAAGTGGACGGCGTTTGATCTATGGTGAGGTGCAGTTGACCAGCTTGACTGACAACAGAACCCACTTCGTCGGCCCCTTGTATTTGGAGGTCAACGCCGCCGGAGTGACACAATCCTGCTATTCGGAACTTTCCAGCAAAGACCGCTGCCATCGCCAGGACGGACGCTATTTGGATCAAACGGGCCAATGTGAATTGCCCCAGTATGCCTGCGCCAGCGGGCAATTTATGGTTTCCGCCGGCATTCAGAAGTGGGTCTGCAAGTAAAAGTGCGCCTTGGGAACGGACCAACGGATTGTTTTGCAAGCCCCCAACAAGACTATTGGCGACAAGACTCTGTACGGACCTTTAGAATGAAGATACGGAGAACATCAATGAGCAATAGCAAATCAGGTGCCACTTCAAAAGCGTCCCGTAAAAACCAAACCACCATCCCGGCCCGCGTCCGTCAGGCATTGGGCATCGCCAAAGGCGACACCCTGTTGTGGACTGTGAACGGCGACGAAGTGAATATCCGCATCATCAACCGCAAACAAGTTGATTGGACAAAAACATCTGAACTGTCTTTGCTGGAATGGACTGCCGAAACTGAAAAATCAAACGAGCCCGAGGCCGGTCTTTAATCTTTAAGTTCGTACTGCTGCCAGTTGGTCTCAAACGGCGCAAACGCAAACAACCAGCGCACCGACTGAAGCTGGTCTGCCGACAGAAGATTTTTATCACGCAAAGCCCGGGCGCGATACTTCGCCCCCAGGGCGTGAATCTCTTCCACCAGTTCTGTGATGCTTTTCTTCGACAGTTCCACTTCGGCAGAATGCATGCACACATCTTTGTTCTTTAGAACCACATCCACGTGATCCAAGAACTGCATAATCTGCGGGCGCAAGATGGCCCGCGCCAGCGGGCCCTTGTGTTGAAAGCGAATATTGCCAACAGCTTTGATGCGAACCTGATTCTTGGGAAGAACTTCCAACAATCCGAATTGTTCAATTTTACGAAGGACCTTAAACATCTTCTGACTTGAAAGTTTCCAGACCTCGGCCAGCTTGTCGGGACTGACCCCGCGATGAAGTGCTCTGAAAATTCCAAACATCGCCGGATTCGTCGCAAAAAACTTTTCCTGATCTTCGGACAGAACATAGTCGACTTCTTTGTCCTGATTCGCGAGCGCTGCCAGATCAAAAAACGAAATCCCCACAAGATCACAAATTCTAAAAACCGTTTGCAGGTTACAGTTCTGTGTTGAGAAAAGTCTTTTGACGGTGACTTCGGACACTTCCATCTGAAGCGCCAGATCCGCATAGGTGATCTTCTTGGATTTTAAAACCTCTTGAAGGCTTTTAAGCAGCTTTTTGGCATCGGTGTGTTGGCTAATTTGATCCATATTCATAAATTTAGTATCACCAAAAGATACCGATTTAAACATATTTGATAAAAGTATCTTATTTTGACATTTCTAATTCCAACAAGGAGTTATCAAATGATCAAAATACTTATTCAAACAACATTCATGATCCTTTTCAGTGCAGCCGCTTCAGCAGCCTATCTTCCTCCTGCAGAGAACGTTTCTTACTGGTGCTATCAGGGCTGTATCGACGACTATTACAGCAACCACAACGAGTGCGTGGCGAAATGCTATGGTGGCAGAACCAACCCAAGACCAAAAATCAATCAACACCCGCAGCAGAAACAAAACTGCCAAGACAACAGCCAAGCCGAAACCATGGCTGCGGCTTGCTGCTCTTGGGGCGAAAACATCAAAGGCTGCATGCCCGGCTGCTAAAAAGTTGGACCCAAAGTGAGTGGGGGCACACGTTCGCCAGTGCCCCCTTTAGCTCTTCTTAAGATGACAATCACGACCTTTGCCGCTCTAATTTAGTCTTCACCAAGGAGCAGCAATGAACCCAGCCCGCGACAATGCCTTTCAAAAACTCATTCGATTCAGTGTGAAGCTCGTCAATGAATACCTGCCTGATCCCTTTATCTTCTGCGCGCTTTTGACTTTTATCGTATTTGCCGCGGCAATGCCCGTAACTGGCATGAGCTTCCTTGAAACTGTGAACGGTTGGTATGAAGGCTTCTGGGGCTTGTTGGGATTCTCGATGCAGATGGTCCTGGTGCTCGTGCTCGGCCATGCGTTGGCGAACTCGCGCCCCTGCTCCAGCTTGTTGTCATCTTTGGCCTCCCACCTGCGCACCCCTGGTCAGGCGATCGTTGTCGTTTCTTTGGTCTCGCTGCTGGGTTCCTGGTTCAACTGGGGTTTTGGCCTGGTGATCGGTGCTCTTTTTGCCAAAGAGATCGCGAAAAAAGTAAAAACTGTCGACTACCGCCTGCTGATCGCTTCTGCTTATTCCGGCTTTCTAATCTGGCACGGCGGTCTTTCCGGATCTATTCCTTTGACGATTGCCACGGACGGGAATCTGGCCAAGGCCTCTAACAATGTCGTCACCGGAATGATCCCAGTATCTGAAACCCTGTTTTCAACCTACAACCTGGTTATCGTAATTGTCCTTTTGGTGACAGTGCCCCTGCTGAACATGTTCATGCACCCACGCCTGGAAGAAACCGTGAGTGTGGATCCGGCTTTGCTAAATGACGAAGTTTCAGACACGGAAAACGGCAACAGTACGTGGGCAGATCGCATTGAAAACAGCAAATGGGTTTCTTTGATCTTGTGCGCCCTTGCCAGCGTGTACATCGCAAACTACTTCTTCAAAAAAGGTTTGGATCTGAATCTGAACATTGTGAATTTCATCTTCCTGTTCCTGGGCATTCTGTTGCACGGGACTCCACGTCGCTACATTCTGGCGATTCGTTCTGCCGTGATCAGCTCCAGCGGGATCATCCTGCAATTCCCGTTCTATGCGGGAATCATGGGTCTGATGGTGGCCAGCGGCAGCAGCGGTGTTTCGCTGGCCGGAGCCCTGTCTAATGTGTTTGTGAACATCTCCACCGTCACAACATTCCCGTTCTTTACCTTTATCAGCGCGGGTATTGTGAATTTCTTTGTGCCCTCCGGCGGTGGTCAGTGGGCCGTACAAGCTCCGATCATGCTGCCTGCGGCGCAAGAGCTGGGCGTGTCTGTCGCCAAGACCTCGATGGCGATTGCCTGGGGTGACGCATGGACAAACATGATCCAGCCCTTCTGGGCCTTGCCAGCCTTGGGAATCGCAGGCCTTGGCGCCCGCGACATCATGGGCTTTTGTTTGATCGTCCTTTTGTACTCAGGCCTTGTGATCTCGGCGGGATTCTTGTTCCTGTAATTACCTGAGTTTTCTGGTCATCAGGGCCAACTTCGTTGGCTCTGATGAAAAAGTCTTTCTTTCGCACTGTTTTATTATAGACATCACTTTGCCGCTAACTAAGCTCATGGATGAAAGTAACCTTGTCGACAGGGAGTCTTCATGAAGCTTTTTTCAGTACTGATTCTTTTGATGCCACTCTTTTCCTTTGCCGGCGAAATTCCCGGCGGCACCTACAGACTCCAGGGAGTGACCTCTACTGACTGGACACAGTGGACTTGTGAAGGCACTCGCTGGAAGATGAAATCCACCAAACAACAAACCCAAAAGCAAACGCGGGATCTGAATGTCCGGGATTTAGGCTGGGCACTGACTGCTTCCGGCATTGATATTCTAAAACCTAGAGCCACCGACACAGGCTGCGCCTATCTGCACGGCACAGGCAAGTACGGCAATAGAAACTCTCACATCATCATCCCTTACAATGACCGCAATCCGTCGGCATGCATGAAAGGCAACGGCCAGATACTAACCCTGACGATGGGCCACGAGATAAAGTTGCCACTGGGGCCCTGCACACCTGCAAGCCTTATTCAGACAGGCACACTTAAATTTCGTTATGGTTATGACCTGGATTCCGAAGGAAAAGTTATTTGGAACCCGCAGCCCATTGAGTTCGTAGCACAATAAAAGTTCTGCGGGTCTTCTGTTGTTGCGACACCCTTATTGGGTGACTTTGCAATCCACAGGAGCCATCCCAGGGTGGCCGTCGACGACAAGCTTGAAGTTGCTTTTAGAAGTCACATCCACCTTGCCCAAACAGATGGGTTTATTGTCGGTGGAGATGATTTCGTATCTTAGGACAAGCTCATTGGCGTCCAACACTCCGTAGTTTTTCTCGAAGGCTTCTCCCGGCGCAAGGATCTTGTCATCCACAACACTCAGTGGGGCTCCGCCACTTGCACGAGTCAAAATCAAGTCCGCCATAAAACGCACATCCGTTGAATTCACAACCTTTGCCGTCATCGCCTGCGCTGCGCCGCCAAGAATCAATACAGAAAACATAGTTAGGAATTTCATCAGTACCCCCATTTACATTTTTAACACTGGCGACCCGGCAGAGATATTGGAAATTGGAGATTAAAGGATTTTTGCTTCACAAAAATGGCAGGGGGCGAGGTTGTGCCCGCGCTAAAAAGTGCCAGTGGCACTTTTTAGTGTGGAGCATGCGTGAGGCTCTTGCGGCGAAGGCCGCAAATGTCGAACGCTTAGAAAGACGAGGCTCGATGCCTCGGCTTTCGCGTCCCGACAAAGCCAGCACCAAACTCATTTAAAAATCAAAACTATCGGCAATAAAGAAGAAACAGAGGAATGGTAGGGGGCGAGGGACTTGAACCCCCGATCCCAGTGTTATGAGCACCGTGCTTTAACCAACTAAGCTAGCCCCCCACGATCTGGAATAAAGAGAGCCTATCAAACTAAAAAAGGCTTGGCAAAACCACAGTGCATCAGCCTAAACGAAAAAAGGCTCCCCGAAGGGAGCCTTTGAAATTTGAGCTGCTTCAGCCTAACGGCACTGCGGCCGCTGGCCACTAGGAATCAACAAACGCTTTCAGTTTGTTGCTGCGAGAAGGATGACGAAGCTTTCTTAGAGCTTTCGCCTCGATCTGACGGATACGCTCACGGGTGACGTTGAAGTCCTGACCCACTTCTTCCAAAGTATGATCTGACTCTTCCCCGATACCGAAACGCATGCGCAGGACTTTTTCTTCTCTTGGAGTCAAGGTCGACAGCACACGGCGGGTTTGTTCAGCAAGATTCAGGTTCACAATCGCTTCTGCAGGATTGATAACCTTTTTGTCCTCGATAAAGTCGCCCAGGTGCGAATCTTCCTCTTCACCCACTGGAGTTTCCAGAGAGATAGGTTCTTTCGCAATTTTCAGAACTTTACGAACCTTATCAACTGGCATGTCCATTTTATCCGCGATCTCTTCCGGGGTCGGCTCACGGCCAAGTTCCTGGATCAAGTAACGGGATGTACGAACAAGTTTGTTGATGGTTTCGATCATATGTACAGGGATACGGATCGTGCGCGCCTGATCGGCAATAGCACGAGTGATCGCCTGACGGATCCACCAAGTCGCATAAGTCGAGAATTTGTAACCACGACGGTATTCGAACTTATCAACGGCTTTCATCAAACCGATGTTACCTTCCTGGATCAGATCCAGGAATTGCAGACCGCGGTTGGTGTACTTCTTCGCGATGGATACAACCAAACGAAGATTGGCTTCAACCAACTCAGATTTCGCCGCATCGGCCTCACGCTCACCTTTCCAGATGGCCGTGTAGGTTTCTTTCACCCAGTTGTGATTCATTTCAGTTTCTGAATCCAAACGGCTGATACGCTTTTCCGCTTCCTGAGCCTGCAATACGTAGGATTTGAACTTCTGATAGTTCAAACCAGTATCGCGGGTCATACGGGTCAGTTCTTTTTCATTCGCATCGATCAACTTCATACGTTCAGCCATCGCTGTGACGTCTTTAGAGAACGTACGCTCCACACCGTCTTTGATACGACGACGAAGAGTTCCGATACGGTTCACCAGGTTTTTGAACTTGATCACAACGCGGTTGATAGTTTTACGGTTGAAATTCACGGACTCGAAGTTCGCCATCAACTTGTCATTCATGGCAACAAGCTCTTTCATAGCAGCCTGACGAGCCGGAGTGTTTGTCTCTTCTTTACGAAGAGTCATAAACAGTTTTTCCGCCGCTTTCTGGTACTCAGTCACACGACCGATAAGCTCATGGATCTTATCGATGTATTCCTTTTCATCGTACTGGGTGTCCTCGTCCTCAAGACCGCGGAAGATCGATTTAACTTTGATACGGCCTTCATCAAGGCGCTTACCAAGCTGGATGATCTCGTAGGTACCCAGAGGGGACAAAAGGATCGCACGAACGATCTCGCGCTCCCCTTTTTCAATACGACGGGCAATTTCCACTTCCCCTTCACGGGTCAGCAGGGAAACGCTTCCCATTTTGCGCAGGTAAAGGCGTACAGGGTCGTTACCCTTAACGTCTTCACTTTCCGCTTTTTCTTCATCATCAATTTCTTCGTCTTCAGAATCGACGTTTTCCAGGAAGGCGCCTTCGCCCTCTTCCTCTTTCGAACTTTCAGACAAGTCTGAAATTACTACACCACCGGCCTCAAGGCCCTGCATGAACGAGTCCAGCACAGATGGAGCGACAATTTCAGGGGGAAGGAGCTCATTGATTTCCTCAATGGTCAGTGCACCCTTCTCCTTTGCAAGCTTCAGGAATCTCTGGATTTCTTCTTTAATCAGAGTTTCCTGTTCCTGCAAAGAAAGAACCTTCACAGGCTCTTTCTCTTGTTTATTTGGTAGGTTCGGTTTCATCAATACCCCGCCTTTTACCCTTTATTCAGAGAGATTCGGTTTCTCTGAATATTCATAATCTGTTCCAACTTATCCGAACTAGGTTCGTTTTTAAGATCACGTGCTAAGCGCTTTGCTTGATCGCGCAGGAAATTTTCTTTTACGCGCTTAAAGCAATCGCGCAGGAGTTTCGTTTCTGCCTCTTCGTCGTACCCTGGATCGCCCTCATTCGCTGGGCTCACTTGGAATAAATATTCAGGCTGATCGACGTAAGAGACAAGCAGACTGGTCAATTTATCAAACTTACTGAGATCTTGTCTATACACATCCGTGGCTTTTTCGAGGATCTTTTTCACACCTTCGTGGGCCACACTCTCGAGCAGATTTTCATTCACAAATTGATCGAAATTGGCACGACTTTTGAGTACCAATCCCAACAGCATCAGCTCCGCTTTAGAGGCCCCCTGCAGACTGATTTTGCCGCCCTCTACACTAGAGGACACTTCTTGCGGGGGTTTCTGGTTAGCCGAGCCCATGTTCGGGTTTGGCTGCACCGTCCTAGTCATTGCGGGGCGATTTTGTGAATTTACAGGACCACTGCCCTGTATTCCCACAGCCTGACGCAACCAAGGAAGGCCTACGTTCATTTTCTGGGCCGCCTCGGCCAAATACAGGTCCCTTAAACGCAGATCCGGGATGGACTCAAACAGAGGCTTCAACTTATCCGCGAGCTTCACCTTTTCAGAGGCGTCACCGCGATAACCTTCCATCCAACGGGCCAAAATCATCACAAACAGGTCCGGAGCGCGTTCCAGCTCGACTTTCAGGGCCTCAGATCCGTATTTCTTCACATAATCATCGGGATCCATTCCATTCGGCAGCGTCAGCCCCTTTGGATAAAGATCCGCCGCCAGCAGGATCGGCAAACTGCGCTCGGCCGCTTCCATCCCGGCATTGTCCCCGTCAAACAGGGCCACCACGTTCTTGGTCATGCGCTTCAGCATTTTCCCGTGGTCCGGCGTCAGCGCGGTTCCCATCGTCGCCACGACATTGCGAATGCCGGCTTGATACAGGGACACCAGATCCATATACCCTTCTACTATAAGGGCCAGATCCTCGCTGCGGATGTAGCGGGCTGTCTGCGACAGTCCGTACAACACCTTCCCTTTCACAAAGACCGGGGTCTCTGGAGAGTTCAGGTATTTGGGTTCGTTTTCTTTTTTCTCTAAATAACGGCCCCCGAAGGCAATGGGTTCACCCATCGCGGAAAGAATCGGGAACATCAAGCGGTCACGGAAAATATCAAAGTGTCCGGACTTGTTGTTGCGGGCCTTCACCAGGCGGGCTTCTTCGGCCAGCGCCATCGGCACATTTTTGCTTAGCAGGTATTGCTCCAGCCCGTCCCATTCCGGCAGGGCATAACCCACGCCGAAAGTTTCGATCACTTCCTGGGACAGCCCCCGGCTGGCGATATACTTCTTCACCGGATGATCGTGAGGAGCACGCTTAAGTTGCTCTGAAAAATAATCAGCAGCGAGCTTGTTTACTTTTAACAACAACTTCTTTTTGTCGCTGGCCTGGTCGCGCTGAGCATCTTCCTTGTCCGGAGCTGGCATCGGGATGCTGGCTCTTCCGGCAAGATATTCCACCGCCTCAGGGAAACTCATACCCTGATAGTCGCGCAAAAACGAAAACAGGTTGCCACTCTTGTGACAACCGAAACAGTGATAGACCTGTTTGGTTTCAGAAACGGAGAAAGACGCCGTTTTTTCAGCGTGATCAGGAAACGGACAGCGGCCCATAAGGCCGCTACCACTAGGTTTCAACTGAGTGTACTGAGAGATGATGTCAACGAGGTTGTTGGCCTCTTGCACCTTCTCGATAAAGTCTTGTGAAAATCGCATGTATCTCCAACAAATTAGGAAAGCTTGGATTTAATAACTTCGCTCACTACTTTGTTGTCTGCGGCGCCGCCGGATTTCGCGATGACTTCTTTCATCACAGGACCCATGTCCTTCACGGTTTTAGCACCCAATGCTGCAATTACTTCGGTAACAAGAGCTTCAATTTGATCACGGCCCATTTGCGCTGGCAGATAAACTTCCAGCACTTTCAGTTCCGCGGTTTCCTGATCAACAAGATCTGTACGACCGGCTGTCTGGAATTGTTCGATGGATTCTTTGCGCTGTTTTACTAGCTTTTTGATCACGTTCATCACTTCATCAGCAGTGATGGGATCCGGTCTCATGTCGATTTCACGGTTTTTGATCGCAGCCTGGAGCATACGAAGAGCTCCCAATTTAGCGGATTCTTTTGCGATCATGGCAGCTTTAACGTCAGCGGAGATTTTGTCTCTGATTTCCATAGTGCCTCCAAAAGGACTTAAGAGAGGATTCGGTCATAAAACAGAGGCGACCAGTGGTCGCCTCTTGAAAAAACAAACTTTCAAAAAGGGAACTAGTCGTTCCAACCTTTTCTGGATTTTTTTACAGCGCGCTTACGAGCGGCGATAGACTTCTTTTTAAGTCTTACAGAAGGTTTTTCAAAGTTTTCGCGTTTTTTAACTTCAGAAAGAATACCTGCTTTTTCGCAAGACTTTTTGAATTTTCTGAACGCAGATTCAAAAGACTCACCGTCTTTGATCTTAACCATTGCCACGACAATCACCTTCCCTTCTGAGTGGAATTATGAATTTGAGAGAAAGAGTGTATAACAAAGCGGCACAAAAGGGGCAAGTTCTGGGGTCCTGACGCGGTATATTATTCTCGGGCCGGTGCTTTTTTATTGAACAGGCCGAAATCGGATGGGACAAATGCAACAGAGGGGACCCCATGAAAGCACTTATCTATCTGATATTACTGTTGTTCGTCGGAACCAGCCAAGCCTATGCTTGGGAAGCGTTCTATGTCCTTAAGCCCAATGAACTGCGCTTTTCCAAGGCAGCAGGCATCCAATCTCAGCAGGCCGCACCCACCGATTGCCGTGCCCGCCTGAAGGAAATCACCTGCATTGTGAACCCGATTCAGGATCCAAAGGAGTCCCGCAGCTGCCAGCCTGGCAGTGAATCCATGGCCCCGGCAATTGAACGCATCTATGATGTGCTGCCGGCAAAACTGCAACAAACCTTCTGCAGCATGACCGTGCTCTTTATCGAAAACGACACCGAGGTTCTGGGTTATGCCGGCGTGCTGACCTGGGATGCCAACCGTGAACCACAAGGTTCGTTCATGGGCATTCGCCGCACTTTGGTGGAACAAAACTACGACGCCACCTCCGTGCTGGGATGGAAAGAACAAAAGGCCTTCGGCCTGAAGGCTCCGCCATTTGTGCATTTACCAGAGGGGCCCCGCACCAGCATTGTTCTGCCGTCATCGCTGTCAGCACTTCATTATGTGATCGTACATGAGCTGGGCCACATTTTGGATTTCGCCAATCGCGCCAATAGCCCCGAGCCCGGATCATGGACGGCTTTAAGCTGGGAAACCGCAGAAAAACCCAAGGCCGATCAAATGTTTCCACTGTGGTCAAAGCTCTGCTTTTATGACTGCAAAGAACAGCTGGGTGTGGCCGACATGGAAGACTTCTATCACCAATTGGCACCTACTGACTTTATTACCACCTATGCGGCAGTCAGCCCCTGGGAAGACTTTGCCGAAAGTTTGACGTTCCATGTGATGGCCGAACATGCGGACTTTGAGTATCAGATTCAAACCCCGTTTGCGACCTATGACCTTAAAAAGAAATGGGACGGCCTGGGGATGAAAAAAATCTGGATGCAGGACTTCCTGAACCGCGATCTGAAATACCCAACACCTTTGAAATAGTTTATAAATTGGGGGAACAACAACAGGAGTTCCCCTTTATGATGGAAATGCTAGCGAATCCGCAAATCTGGATCGCGTTCTTCACTTTGTTTGCCCTTGAACTGGTTCTGGGCATCGACAACGTTATCTTTATCTCAATTCTTGCCGGGAAACTTCCCAAAGAACAACAGGACAAAGCCCGCGTGATGGGCTTGGGCTTGGCGGTGGTCACACGAGTGATCCTGCTGTTCTCTTTATCCTGGATTATCGGTCTGACAGCACCCATGTTTGAAGTCTTCGGCCAGGAAATCTCCGGCCGCGATTTGATTCTGCTTCTGGGCGGTCTGTTCCTGATTGTGAAATCCACCATGGAAATCAACCACAAGCTGGAAGGCGTGGAGGGCTCCCAGTCCAGTCCGGTGGCACACTCCTTTAATGCGGTGATCGTGCAGATCCTGCTTTTGGACATCGTTTTCTCTCTGGATTCCGTCATCACCGCTGTCGGCATGGTAAGCGAAATCTCTGTGATGATCGCGGCCGTGGTGCTTTCTGCCATCGTGATGATCGTGTCAGCGAAATCCATCAGCAGCTTCGTGGATTCGCACCCGTCACTTAAGATTCTGGCGTTGAGTTTCCTTCTGATGATCGGCTTCACCCTGATCGTGGAAGCTTTGGAAGTTCACATCCCGAAAGGTTATGTTTACTTCGCGATGGCGTTCTCTGTCGGCGTGGAAATGCTGAACATTCGCATGCGCCGCAAGAAGCCTTCTGAGCCAGTGAAACTGCGTGAAAGAATCGCTGAGGAAACAAAATAGTGAACACCCCTGCCCACGACGAAAAATGGATGCGCAAAGCACTGGCGCTGGCCCGCAAAGCGGCCGAGCGTGAAGAGGTGCCTGTGGCCGCCATCGTTGTGGGACCGGAAGGGATGATCTCTTACGCGATCAACACCCGCGAACGTCAGCAATCCCCCTTGGGACACGCCGAGCTTTTGGCTTTGCATAAAGCTTCGCAAAAGCGCGGCAGCTGGCGCTTAAGTGATTGTACTTTGTATGTGACTTTAGAGCCTTGTGTGATGTGTGCGGGCGCCATTCAGCAGTCGCGCATTGCACGAGTGGTTTATGGCGCAAAAGACGTCAAAGCCGGTGCGGTTGAAAGTCTTTATCATATCCTGAAAGACCCCCGCCTGAATCATCAGGTGGAGGTCAGCTCCGGCATTCTTGAAGACGACTGCAGTGAACTTTTGCAGGACTTTTTCAAAGGCCGTCGCGACGAAAAGAAATCCGAAAAAGCACAGAAGGTCTTCCGCGACCGCGCCAGCGTTGTGGTTCTGCACGAAGGAAAAGTGCTGGGGTTCCACGCCGTGGATCCCAGGGCGCAAGTGCCTTATTTCTTCCTGCCGGGCGGAGCCGTTGAAAAAGGTGAATCCCCCGCAACCACCGCCGCCCGTGAATGCCTGGAAGAAACCGGCTACAAGGTCCGGATCTTAGAGGATTCCGCCTTTGAACGTGTTTATGATTTTCCTTGGGATGGCAAAGTTCACGCCTGCCGTACGGTGTTTTATGTCGGTGTTCTGGATCAAAAATGGATTCCGGCGGGCAAAATTGAAGATGCCTCTTATCACAAGGGCGTGGACTGGCTGCCAGCCAAAGACGCCGCCAAAGTGTTTGGCTACAACAAAGACATCCTCTGGGCCGTGCAAAAACTACTCAAAACCGCTCAAAAGCATGCAGCCAGATCTGCCAAAAAACCTTAGGAAAGATAGAGGTTTACAGACCTCCCCCTGACCTGTAGAAGTTCCGTCACATGACGACGACTAAATTTACCGACCTTCCTTTGATTGCCCCTCTTCAATTTTCACTTAAAGAAGCAGGATACGAAACTCCAACCCCGATTCAGTTGGCAGCGATCCCTGTTATTCTTGAAGGGCACGACCTATTGGGCATCGCCCAGACCGGCACCGGGAAAACTGCGGCGTTTTCTTTGCCGATCCTGCAAAACCTTTCCAAACACACACGCAAGATCGAACCGAAATCCCCGCGTTGCCTGATTTTGACTCCGACCCGCGAGCTGGCGATTCAGATTCACGAAAACATCGAGGCTTACAGCAAACACCTGAACATGAAACACGCTGTGATCTTCGGCGGCGTGGGACAAAATCCCCAAGTGCGCGCCCTGCAAGGTGGCGTGGACATTCTGATTGCGACTCCGGGCCGCCTGATGGACCTGCACGGACAAAAGCACCTGAAGCTGGATCGCGTGGAAATCTTTGTACTGGATGAAGCCGACCGCATGCTGGACATGGGCTTCATGCAGGATATTAAAAAGATCCTGCCCCTGCTTCCGCAAAAACGTCACAACCTGTTCTTCTCTGCAACCATGCCACACGAGATTCAGACTTTGGCCAACAGGATTCTGGTGAATCCGAAAAAAGTGGAAGTGACTCCGGTTTCTTCAACGGCTGAAAAAGTTGAACAGCGTGTGATGTTCGTAGACAAACCTCAGAAGCTGGATCTATTGCTGCACATTCTGAAAGACGAATCTTTGTCCAAAGTGCTGGTATTTGTGCAGATGAAATACGGCGCCAACCGCGTCGTTGACCGACTGACGAAGGCGGGCGTTGCGGCCGCCGGCATTCACGGCGACAAATCCCAGAACCAGCGTCAGCGTGCGCTGGAAGAATTCAAAAACGGCGATGTGCGTGTGTTGGTAGCGACTGACATCGCCGCCCGTGGTATTGATATCGACGGCATTACTCACGTGATCAACCTGGAGCTTCCGCACATTCCGGAATCCTACGTTCACCGTATCGGAAGAACCGCGCGCGCAGGCGCTACCGGTATTTCTATTTCCTTCTGCACTGCTGAAGAAAGATCCTTCCTGTTTGCGATTGAAAAAACCACACGCACGAAAGTCACTGTGGTCGAAGATCATCCGTTCCATTCCACCGAAATTGCCAACGCTCCGGTGATGACCGTGGGTAAAGCCAAAGCGATTCTGGAAGGCCAGCGCCTGCAGAATAAGGCTAAAAATCGCGGTGGCGGGCCAAGACGTCAAGGCGGTGGCGCCCCTCAAGGCGGTCATGGCGGAAAGAAAGCGGGAGGCAAACCTCAGGGCGGCAATAAGCCTGATCATGGTGGCAAGACTCATACTAAATCCGAGCACAAATCTGAAGGTGCCGCTTCCCACAAAACTCACAGCAAACCTGCGCACGCAAAACCGGCTCACAAACCTGCTCACAAAAGTGAAGGCAAGTCTGCTGGCAAAAGTGAGCACGCTCCCAAGAAGCGCAGCTTCTGGAGCCGTCTGCGCAACAAGGACTAAGTTTCAGCAATAGATTACAGACCCAGAATTTTTTCTGACGGTTGGACTCGGGGGCCTTTGCAGGCCTCCAGGAACTTTTTCACCAAGGGTTCTGATGACAGGAATCTTTCCTCTTCATCGATATGAAATTCCGGGTGCCACTGCACCCCCACAAAGAAGCCGTCCTGAGTGGAGCTAAACGCCTCCACCAGACCGTCTTCGGAAGTCGCTTCGACTCGCAAACCGCTCCCCAGCTTCTTCACACCCTGATGGTGGATCGAAACAATCTCTCCGCCTTCGGTATACATCTTTTGAAGCATTCCGCCCGGAGTGATCTCCACCCGATGCGTGAGCTTTTCATAAAGCTCTGATTTAAAGTGCGCCAGATTGCTGGGAAGTTGGGTCGGCAGATCCTGGAAAAGCGTACCGCCCTTAAACACATTCATCAGCTGAAAGCCGCGGCAGATCCCCAGAACAGGTTTGTTCCGGGTCGCAAAGGCTTTCAGCAGTTTCAGCTCATAACGATCACGAATCGGATCCGTCTTGTGATTAACCATGACGTCAATGGGCTCTTCACCATACAAGGTCGGACAGATGTCCACACCGCCCTGTAGGACCAAACCATCCAGAATTTCGGCATACTGATGAACATTTAGATCATCTTTTTCAAGCAAGCCGGATGATTCCAATGAAGGAACCATAAACACCAAGCCGCCGTGTTTGGCGATCAAGTGGGCCAAGTTCTGCTCTAGGTACTGGATTGATTTGCTTTTGATCTCAAAGCCGTCTGGAGTTTTATAAAGCAGACGGGGAGAAAGACCAATCAGCAAGGGTTTTGCTGCGTCCATACATTAAGTGTGGACCCATAAAACCCCTGGGGCAAGCCTCTTTGTGATATTTTGGGGAACTATTCCTGAGCTTCCAGGCGATAGCCCAAGGACGGAACCGCAACGATGCGGCCGTTGAATTTATGGATTTTACGTTTCAGATAATTGATCTGTGAATCCACATTTCGGGACGTCACTTCCGTATCGCCCCAGATTTCTGAAAGACATTTTTCCCGAGTGACCAGATTGTTCTTTCCGGCCACCAGAAGCTTCAGAATATCGAACTGTTTTGGCGTCAGGTTCACTTCTTCACCATCCACAAACACCTGGCGGGAAAGAAGGTTCATCTTCATATTCGCCGCATTCAGCTCAGATGCCGCTTCCGGCTCTTTTTCTGAAAGACGGGCTTTGATTCTTAGAATCAGCTCTTTCACGTGGAAAGGCTTTGAGATGAAGTCATCAGCACCGGTTTCAAACGCTTTGATTCTTTCATCAATCGTCGCCGCACCGGAAACGAAGATGATCGGCGTGTTTTTCGTGGAATCACTTTCGCGAACCATACGACACACATCCACACCCATCACCCCTGGCATTTTATAATCCAGCAGAATCAGATCCGGGCGTTTTTCATTGATCAAGCGGAACGCAGAAGTGCTGTCAGAAGTGTAAGAACACTCATACGTGGAGCTGAGAATCTCCGCCAGGAGCTTACAGCTTTCTTCATAGTCATCTACAATCACGATTTTTTTTGCAGCCAAGTCCGTTCCCCTTAAAGGAGTGGAAGTCGTAAACATATTCATATTTAAAAGCATGAGCCCTACAAATGTAAAGTGCAAGTTGCACAGGGTCCAGTTTTACATGCCTTTAAATTTGATCTTCTTCGCTTCCAGAATCTTCTTCAATTGGTCTCTTTTGTCACCCTGGATTTCGATCATCCCGGCTTTGTCGCCCAGGATATGGGTTCCACCGACGCCGCATTTGGCTTTGAATTCTTTGGCCAAAGTCTTTAAGTACTCTTCATTACGAGGGAATCCATCAAGAACCGTGACAGTTTTTCCACCCCGCCCCCCTTTTTCCAGGCGGAACACTACTGTGAACTGACCTTCTTGCACCGTGTCCTCAGGACGACAGCGGCATTCGGACTTCAATTCCTTACAGTTGGGACATGTCACGTTGTCACGGGGATCAGTACTAAAAACTAAGCGAGTATTTTTCACGAACCTGAGCTCTCTTGATTGGATGGATTAGGGCTGGGCTCTTCACCCAACTTGTGCTGAGTATACTCTTTTCCATCGAATCTAAAAAGCTGCGGAGTTTCATCCATCACGGTCGCGATATTCACCGGGCGCTTCCAAAGTTTGAAGACGTTTTTCAGGGTTTCGCTCATGAAATCCGGTTGCATGTCGATGCCTTCATGCAGATGAGTCAAAAGCAGCTCCCCGCGGTTTTCAAAATTGGCGTCCTCAATGCGAATGATCGGCTGGCCAAAGTTTGTCATATGGAACAGCAATTGGGCTTTGATCGCCTTAAAGTCCTTGGTATCGACCTCGAACTTCTGGGTCTTTTTATTGAACTTGTACACAAACATTTTGTTGCGCACACAGAAGTCCTCGGTCAGGAACTGATCAATGAACGTCACGTCATTGCAGACTTTTCTGACTTCGAAGATCTTGTCACGGCCCAGGCCCAATTTCTTATCCCAGTGCTTGCGCTCGCGCACGTCATCGCACTCTTCCCATTCGCGACCGAACTGCCCTTTGTTCCAACGGTCCTCGATATCGCGCATCAGTTCGATGCCGACTTTGTAGGGATTGTATCCGTTCGGAGCCATTGCCATCGTGCCGGCATGGTGATCGGCAAAGTCGATGATTTCAGAGTCATTCAAAATCTTGGTCGTCATCAGCTTGGAATGCCAGTAAGACGCCCAACCTTCATTCATGGTCTTGGTCATCCCTTGAGGCGAGAAATAATAGGCCTCATCACGGATGATCGACAGCACATCCTGCTGCCAGTCCGTCAGCGGGGCATAGTGAATGAAGAAATTAAGAACATCTTTTTCCGGTTCCGCCGGGAAACGCTGAGCTCTGGCCTGCGCTTCGGCATCGGCCTTGCGGCGCTGCTCTTCAACAAAAGAAGGCGGATTGATATAGTCGCGCATATAGGAACGATCCACCCGCAGCAGATAGTTTGGTTCCTGCGCCGGTGGCGGATTCTGCGGCTTTACCACAGACTTTTCCACATACGGACTGTAGCGATCAATCAGGTTTTCCAGGGACAAACACACGTCGATGAAGTTTTCCACCACATCCTGACCGTGACGGTCCATGTAGCGGCGGATGCGTGTGGCGTGATTCGCCATTTGATCCATCATCTTGCGGTTGGTTTTGGAAAACCAGATATTGTTCTTAAAGAAATCACAGTGACCGTAAACGTGGGCCATGACCAGTTTCTGGTCCATCATGGCGTTGCCTTCCATCAGGTACGCGTAGCACGGATCGGTGTTGATCACCATTTCATAGATTTTGGAAAGGCCGTATTCATAGCTCTTGGAAAGGTGCTCATACTCCATCCCGAACTTCCAGTGCGGATAGCGCACCGGGAATCCACCGTAAGCGGCGAACTGATTGATCTGATCGTAGGTGATCAGCTCAAAGATCGTCTCAAAGAAATCAAGGCCCGCGTCTTTCGCGATCTGGCAGATTCTTTTTCTTTCGGCTTCAAGTTCGGGTGTCAGATTAGCCATACGAGCTCCGCCCTACTTTCCTTTTCCTAGGAAGTCTTTGATTGAATCCAGGATCTTGTCGCGGTTTTCGATCTGACTGAGTGTCAGTCTTTCATCCTCGCCAAATTCCTTTTGCAGGTCCTTCAGGAACTGCCCGCTGCCGTATTTGCTTTCCACCTGGCCATAACTGAAAACGTTACAGTTCGGCAGGAAGAATTCCTGCAGCATCTTAACACATAGACGCGTATCCTCGCCCGACCAGTTATCGCCATCTGAAAAATGGAACGGATAAATGTTCCATTCATTCGTGGGATAATCCGTCTGAATGATTTCCTGGCACAGCTTATAAGCCGAGCTGATCAGGGTTCCACCCGACTCACTGGTGCGGAAGAACGTGTCTTCGTCCACCTCTTTGGCCGAGGCGTCGTGAATGATAAATCTGGTTTCAAGGCCCTTATAGTGTTTGCGCAGCCAGGTGTTAATCCAGAAACTTTCCAGACGGACGATTTCCTTCTGCTCTTCACCCATGGAACCCGACACGTCCATCATATAGATGACCACGGCCTGGGTTTGTGGTTGCTGCACTTTCTTAAAGGACTTGTACTGCATATCCCGGCGGATCGGCAGCACCAGCGGGTCTTCGGAATTATAAGTTCCGGAACCCACCATGCGCTTCAAGGCACGTTTGTAAGATGATTTGAAGTGGCGCAAGCCCTCTGGCCCCACCGGCGCAAGGCCTGTGAATTTTGTCTTCAGGGAATCAATGTTTTTGGCGCCTTTGGGCTGAATCAGCGGCAATTCCAGTTTTTCACCCAGAATGTCCGCCAGCTCGTCCATCGACATTTCGACTTCGACAAGGTGTTCGCCCGGAGCCTCGCCGGCCTGACCCTGTCCGCCTTCACCCGGATCACCAACATCCTGACCCGGCTGCCCTTCCCCCTGACCGACCCCGCCCTGTTGTTTGGGACCGTACCGGAAGTTGGGAATATCGATGCGCGGAAGCGGAATCTTCACGAATTCATCTTCACGCTTCCCGATCATTTCGCCCTGAGAGACGTACTTGCGCAGATCCTCTTTGACCTTGCCTTTAACGATCTCTCTGAATCTGTTATGGTCTTCGCGTATCGACATTATTTATTCTTTACGTCCCCTCGGGCGAAGATACTTGCCACGTAATGCAATACATCCGTAGCAGAGATTTCATCGTAACCGAAGTCCTTGATGAGACGGGTTTTTACAATATCAATCTTCTCTTGAGTGTCTTTGTCAGCAACGTTGCTTACCAAAGTGGTCAGCTTGATGCTGTCTTTCTGATCCTCGAAGAGTTTCAACTCGATGGCTTTATGCAGGCGTTCGTTCATCTTGTAGTTGAACTTCTTGCCTTCCAAAGCCAGGGCCCCGATGTAGTTCATGATCTCGCGACGGAAATCATCCTTGCGGGACTCAGGGATCTCGATCTTCTCTTCGATAGATCGCATCAGACGCTCATCCGGCTCCTCGTCGTTGCCGGTGAACTGATTGCGAACTCGTTCTCTTTGCGTATAGGCTTTGACGTTATCAATATAGTTGGCACACAGTCGCTGCATGGCACTTTCATCGGCACTGATGGCTCTTTGCACCTCAGCTTTGATGATTTCCTCGTACTCCTGCATGACCACACCCAGAAGTTCCTTAAACTCGGTCTTCAGCTCTTCGTTGGCGATCAACGAGTGACTTTTCAAACCGGATTCAAGCTCTTTAAACACCATGAACGGATTCACAGATCCTTTGTTGGACTGCTGAGCCGCCACCAGGGCGTTGGAAAGTTTATCCTGGATATAACGGGCTGAAATACCCTCAAGCCCCTCACGCACAGTTTCTTTACGAAGCTCGCGAACGTTGTCTTCAGTATAGTTCGGCAGCGTTTTACCGTTATACAGTTTCAGTTTCTGCAAACGGGTCAAATTGGCTTTCTTCGGTTTTTCCAGACGGGTCAGAATCGCCCACATTGCGGCCATTTCAACCGTGTGCGGGGCAATACTGATTCCACGCACTTTCTGGGAATTGAAGTCGCGTTTGTAAATGTTGATTTCATCTCTCCAGCGCGTGATGTAAGGAATGTCGATCTTCACGGTACGGTCACGAAGAGCTTCCATGAATTCGTTGTCTTGCAAACGACGGTATTCCGGTTCATTCGTGTGACCGATGATCACTTCATCGATATGGGTCTGTGCGAACTTTTTAGGTTTCACACGGTGTTCTTGCGAAGCCCCCAACAGATCGTACAAGAAGGCCACATCCAGCTTCAGAACCTCGACGAATTCAATCATCCCACGATTGGCGACGTTGAACTCCCCGTCAAAGTTAAAGGCGCGCGGATCAGAATCAGATCCGTATTCGGCAATTTTACGATAGTTGATATCACCCGTAAGCTCGGTGGAGTCCTGATTCTTTTCATCTTTCGGCTGGAAGGTACCAATACCCACACGGTCCGCTTCAGAGATGAACAATCTTTTCACACGCACGTGCGACAGAACCTGCATCAGGTTGCCGTCGTATTTTTCCATCAGGGCTTTAAAGATAAAACGAGAAGGCGGGCTTAATTCGCCATCCACGTGCACACGGAAGCTGCCTTCCTGGCCTTTGTTGATAGAGTCATAAACCGTGGAACGAAGCTCTTCCGGAATCAGCAGCAAAGGTTCTTCATTCATTGGGGAATGGAAGACCTTCACACCTTTACCCAGCAAACCATCAAGTTCGAGTTTTTCATCGATCCATTCAAAGGTGTACACCGCACCCTGCTTGGTGTGCGAGTAGCGCTCAAGACCCTTTTTCAGCATGCGGCAGATGGTGGATTTCGCACTTCCCACCGGGCCGTGCAGCAGGATCACACGTTTCTCGGTTCCGTAACCCAGGGCCGCCGCTTTCAGAACATTCACCAATTTCATCAACTGCACATCCAGGCCGAAGACCGCGTCTTTGCCATTGTTATGAACGTCGTCGAAGAACTTGTAGCGAATGACTTCTTTTTTGAAATCAATGTACGTTTCAGTGCCTTCTTCAACGATCATGTCATACATGCGCTGATAGGCGTTTCGCGTGATTTTCGGATTTTGTTTTACCAGGTCGAGATATTCCTCGAAGGTGCCACTCCAATGCTCTTTGGCATGAGTGCTTGAGTTTTGCCAGTTGGCGACCAGTGAATGCAGATCAAACTTAGAGGCCATATTCTCTCCCCAAGGTGATTGGTGACACACCTACTCTGTTAGAGTATGCCTCATTACTAGACGGTTAACGAGTTTTTTAATTTAGTTGTATTGCTTTGAACCCTTGCGGTTGTCTCAAGGTGAACAACTCTGATTTAAACTGGACTTCAGTCTTGGGTGCTTCGAAGAGCCACTGCATTTCAAATTGCGGGGCCGTAATAACGACTTTCTTTTGCCCTTCTTTTCGATCCAACCACTCGACGCGCGTTTGTTTGGCGATATTCTCACATTGATAAATCAACCCTGCGGGATCCAATCCACACTTCCAACCAGGGCCTCTGACAGGTTCGTCAAAAGCGATATTGGCCAGATTCATCGGATGCAGTGGCATGCCAATCACATTGGCGAACGCACGTTCGGTATTGCGCCCATAGAAGAACGTCTTTTGAGGATAAACAGCATAAGAGATCTCTGTCGGGCTCATCACGACACTGGCCACCTGAAAACCCAGCAAAGCCGTGATTTCAAAGCGCGCTCTTTCGTTTTTGATCGCAAAAATATCTATACTTAATGACTGGGTCTTATTTTCCTTCTGATTTTTGATCAGGGCCTTGGTTTCCCACTGCGCTTTTTGAAACGCACCCTCTTTCACTGTCTTAGTGACACACCCGGAAAGGAAAAGGGTTAGTACGAACATGAAAAAATAATTGAACCTGTTCATCATTGCCTTAGCATAGAGAAATGAATTCCCTTAAACAAGCCTTGATTCAATTAAAAGCGGACTGGAAAAACAGCCTTTTTCTGGGCTGTACGGCCACCCTGTTCGTTCTGGCGGTGCGTTTTACTCCTTATGTAAGCGCCCTGCTGATTTCCTTCGGCCTGCTGTTTTTACAGGAAGTGACCAATCGTTATCTGACTTTTAAAGCCTGGCCCCGGGATTTGACCTTCCTGAAGGAAAATGCGCTGACATTTCTTATCACCTCTTTGATTCTTTTACCGACCAGCACTCTGCTGGGCTCCGCCATTGGCGTTCTGGAGAGTCCTCAGGATTTCCTGCACACCATTCCGATGTCGTGGGGCCTTTTGATTCTGGCGGTGTATTTTTATCTGGTGCTCGCTCATGCTCTGCGCATGACCATTGAAAATGGCACAGCACTGGCGAAAGCTGTGGATATTGCCGCCTTGGCATCGCTGAAGAACTTCCGCGAATATTTCATCATCGCTTTTTATATGGCGCTGGCGGTTCTGATCTCGGGAATTTTGTGGGGCGCGGGGTTCATCGTGACTTTACCTGTGATCTTTTATGCCGCCCATTACTCTTTCCTGGCGACGAAAGAGCGCGGCCTGCTTCAGGAAAAGAGAACCGAACCAGCTTCCTAAGCTTAAAAAGAAAAAGCCCGCAGTGCGCGGGCTTTTTAGTTTTAATTGTAAATTTCAAATCTATTTTTCAGAAGCGTGTTCTGCCACCGGCTTTTCAACGGAAGCTGGCAGACGAGGTGTGCCGTTCAGCTCCTGCTTTTCAATCGCCGTGATTTTGCTGCGGATTTCCTGAACCTTTTTAGGTTCGGTTTCCAGATCCGCGGCTTTCTTGTACATCTTCTTGGCTTTATCCACCATGGAATGCTTGTAGTATGCATCACCCAGGTGCTCAGCAATGATGCTCACCGTGGACTGATGTTTGTAAGCGGCCTCCAGGAACTTGATGGATTCAGCGAACTTGTTTTGTTTGTACAAGATCCAGCCCAGAGTATCCAGAACATAACCATCCGTCGGCTCAAGCTCCAGCGCACGACGCGCCAGCTTTTCGGCTTCCGGCAGTTTCACGCCCATTTCAGCCCAGGTGAAAGCCAGATAGTTCAGGCCCTGCACATGGTTTGGATCCAACTCCAGCACCTTTTGCATTTCTGTTACGACCACATCTTTGTTGCCCATACGGTCGTTGATCGTACCGTAATAGAAACGAAGCTGAGCATTTTCCGGGAACTTTTTCAGACCCTGCTCCAATGTCGCAGAGGCATTTTTATAGTCGCCCTTTTCATCCAGCAAGGAAGCATACATCGCAAAGATCTGAGGCTGATCCTGGCGTGCTTTCAAACCAGCGGCCGCCACTTCCAAACCTTCATTCAAACGGCCCAACCCTTTTAGCAGGTAAGCAGCGTGAACCACGGCTTCACCATAGTAAGTGCTGGTGGAAGGGATCTTCGTGTACTCTTTCACGGCTTTTTCATGCTGGCGGGTTTCTTCATAAACCGCGGCCAGATAGAAACGAACTTTGTCAGACTCTGGAGCATCTTTCAGGATCTCTTCCAGTTTTGCCACCGCAGTGTCGTAACGTTTCTGTTCAATCAGGATCAAAGCCATCTTCATGCGAACATTCAGCGGCTCGTCGGAATCATTTTCCATCACTTCCAGCTGCTCATACGCATTTTCATAATCACCGCGCTCGATATAGATCTGCGCCAGGACTTCCGCCACACGTGGGCTTGGAGAGTTTTCCTTCTGGAAAGCACGGTACAAGGACACGGCTTTGTCTTCCGTTTTCTGCTTGGAATAAAGAACACCCAAAGTCAGAACCGCATCCGCGAAATCCGGCTTCAGCTCCAGAGCTTTCTTGAAGGAAGCTTCTGCCGCTTTTTGGTATTTGGCTTCAGGCTGCTCCAGACGCACGCGTCCGATATAGTAGTGAGCCAGGTACGGAGTGTTGTATTCAGGGTTTTTCAGCAGGGACTCAAAGTACTTCACCGCTTTGTCAGACTGTTTCTGTTCCGAGTACAAAGCACCAATGTAAAGGGGCGCTTCGGTGTTGTCTGGCTGCAGCTTCATCACGGTGTTGTATTGTTCCATCGCTTTTGGATAAAGCTTCAGGGAGGAATACAAACCACCCAGCAACAAGTGGCTATCGACGTTCTTAGGGTCTTTCGCCACCGCTTCTTCAGCCTGCGCCAAAGATTCGGTGATCATGCCCTGCTTCAGAAATTCTGCCGCCAGACGCATGTTCACGGCCGGGGAATTGGTATCGTAAATAAGAACCATTTTGAAAGCTTCCACCGCTTTCTGGGAGTTGCCTTCCAGAGCGTAAGCCTCACCCATCGCGAAGTAATAATCCGCCTGAGTGCGCATGTAGAGTGGATCCAAAGAGGCCGCACCGTTGTCTTCCGGAGAGACCACCGCCGGAGCAAAGGAAGCAGGAGCGCGATTTCTATCGTTGAATGATGCCTCGTAGTAAGGGGCTTTGTCGTCAGACTCATTTGACGTGAAGGTCGCGCAAGCCGTGAGGGTCATCAGGAAAGGAACGATGATTGCGGTCCTAGTGTATGGAAACATGAAATCTCCTTAGTCACTAGGCTGATCGGCTTCTTATGAGAATTGCTTGATGCGGCTTAAGCGCCCATTGAGGAAACGCGACCAAGGACGCGGATGAGAAAGTGCCTAGTTATGAGACACACTCAGAAGGACTCCCAAATCATCCCCTTCATAAAGAGGCTGAGAGTCCAGGGATTTGCCCTCGTCGTCGAGGGACGCCGTTTCGACTTTCTGGTTTGGACCGGACGACCACACCAGGATTTTGATCTTTCCAGTGGTATCTGCCCCGGACAAAATGCGATAACGGTACGGCTGCCCCCAGGGATCGGTCCCCATGGTGCCTGTGCTGCGCAGGTTTTCAGCAGTCAAAGAGGACTTATCCTCTGAAACCGAAGCTGGCAGCCTGCCTCCGGCCTTGTCTTCCGACACTGTATTTTTTGATGCCTCGCGGTAAATTTGTACAACTTGGTAGCCTACGACCTCTGCTTTTTGGCGAGCTGTCTCACTTTTAGAGTCCTGAATCTGGCGATTCCAAGGCGTCGCAATGATGGCTGTAGAGAATCCTACAAGGCCCAGCAGGGCCAAGACACCAGAGGACTTAAACTCTTGTTTTTGCTCGTTTTTCATTAATTTTCCGCCAAAGATTGAAGGTCGTTCCTTAACATTTCGGCGGGCTTTGGAAAAAACTTTAGACAAAGGTCTGTAAAATTCGAAAAAACGAATGGCTATTTGCAGAATAAATGACGCCTAGAGTCTTTTCTTTTGATTTTAGGACCCCTTGACAAGGGGTGGCGGCAGGGATAGGTTGCGCCCATCTGCAAGGGGACGCCGAATCATAAGGCACCGTTAACCCCTTGGGACTTTGGGGAAATTTCAAATTGGGAGGCACTTTTGATCAACCAAAACGAAACAATGACATCGAAGCCAAATTCTAAAGTTAAAATCATCAAGCGCTATCAGAACCGCAAACTCTACGACACTCAACAAAGCTGCTATGTGACTTTGGACGATATCGCTAAGATGATCCGCACTAACGAAGAAGTGATGGTTATCGACAACAAGTCTAAAAATGACATCACAGCTGCGACTCTGACTCAGATCATCTTCGAAGCTGAAAAGAAAGCATCTCAGTACGCTCCTCTTTTCACACTGCGTGAGATCATCCAGAACGGTAACGGCAGCATCTCTGGTTACTTGGCTAAACTTGGCGCGTTCCCTCAGGACTACATGACCAAGCAACAAGTGAACACAGTTGTTGAAAACGCTTCTACTGACAGCGTTAAACAAAACTTGGAAAACCGCGTTGCAACTGCAGCGACTCGCTACAACACAGACACTACTGCTAAAGTAGCTGCTGAAAAAGCGACTGTACTTCCAGGTCTTCAGCAAGACGACGAAACTCCAAACCTGCCAGGCACTTCTTTGTTGAACAACTAAGAAGACCTTTCAGCAAGGGTTTCAAAAAAGGCTCCGCAAAGCGGGGCCTTTTTTATTTTTCTTAACGGAATTAACGAGAACAGCTGAAAGACTGTGTTCTACCGTAAACAGTGCTTCGTGTGCTGTAGCTAGCCAGCTTGCCGGATTTATCCAGAATGATCTCGACCTTTTGAGCCACGTTCCCGTCAGCAGAATTACAGAACAGATTGATGGCATTATCATCCAGATGATAGCTGAACTTTAAACCCATGCTGGTGCAGAAATGCTTTGTTCGCGTCACACCGCTGCTGTTCACCGCAATACCGGCCCCCAGACCCACGGACTGTCTGCGATCCTCGTCATAGATTCCATAGACTTCAATAAATCCCTGTCCGACTTTATAATTAACACGGCAGTTCGCCTTTTCCACGCGATCCGACATATCCCCGCTTCCCACCATCACGGAGGCAGAATCCTTGCTTTCAGGTGTGCCACCAAAATCCGCAAAAGCTGGTGCGGAAGCCAACATCACTAGACTCATCAAAAGACATTTCATATAAACTCCTTGGTTTTGAACTAAAAACTCAATCAACCCGAGTCACGGGCCGACATCGCCAAGAAGGATTGCCAAGAGCGGGCCAGTTCATTTGTTTGTTTATTTTCATCTCATGATGTGGCGATTGTCTAAGCCACAATTGAAAGCCGCAATTTGATTCGGGATCAGCTATTTCAGTGATCGCCAGATCACGAATTTCTTCTGACCGGCTTTGATTTCCACGTCACGGGAATCAAGACCTTCCCCTGTGGATGTATTGCTGTAGTCCACGCCTTCCAGGCGGAACTTGTAGGTTCCCGCGCGCAACGGCACACGGATGATTTGAATAGTCTGTGGCAGGAAAGACCACTGTCGCACATCCGCGCGATCGGCCACCAACAACGCGATGTAAGCCAAATCCCCCAAAGCCTGATTCTGCTGGCGGATCTGATCTGACAAAACGGCTTTGGTGGCAATGCCAGCCATCCGTTTGGCGAAAAGGATTCCATAGTCCTCTTCCAGGGTTTTCATGGCGGCGGACTGCACATCATAAACCTCGCGGCTTAACAGCGGCTCGGTTTGGCTTGATAGATACAACCGTGCCCTTTGAGTCTGACTGCGCACCGGCACCAGCGTCGGCAAAGTGTGTCCGTTGTTTTTACCCGCGGATTTTCGCGGCCCCCAACCCTGTTGATAAATGATCACCAGCTCTCCATTGGAGCGGTCATACCAAGAGTCAGATTCCACAACATCAGGGAATTTCTTTTTCCAGTCCTTGTAGCTGTCCATGCGACGGGCCAGTTTTGCCGAACGAATCAGGTCCTCGCGGATCGTGGAAATGGACGGGTCAATTTTGTAGGCTTCCGCGTAAGCGATGTAAGCATCATCATAACTGCGGCTGGCTTCCCAGATCACGGCCGACAGATATTTACTGAACGAGTTCAGCTCAAACGCCTGTTTTTCATCGGCACGGTATTTCAGATATTTTTCATTGATACGACGGGCTTCAACCAGAGCATCATCCAGCTGATCCATCTCCAGGAAATTCATTGCCAGATAGGCGTTGATGAAAATCTTTTCAAAAGTGTCGCCCTTGTACTGAACCATTTCCTCATTCAGCGCCAAGGATCCGGCGATGCGGGAAACCGACTGATAATCGACCAGTTCAGCCAGGCGATCGGCTTTCATCAGAATCTGATTGCTCTCTTTCAGTTGTCCGGCCACCTGCAGGGCTACACCGTAGTCCATCAGGTACGCCAGCTGATCGTCATTTTCCTTGTCGGCCAGGGGCTTCAAGTCCGCCAGAGCCTTGGTGAAATCATGACGAGCCAATGCCTCGCGGGCGGGTTGCACTTTACTTTGGTAAGTGGCGCAACCCATCAGGGGCAAAACTAAAAAAAGACCCACGGCATGCGTGAGTCTTTGAGCAAAACGATTCATCAATTATAGACCAATGGATTTCTTTTTGAATGTTTTACGGATCTGCTTCTGATCAGACCAGGTGATCATGCTGGATTTCAGGTTGGTCAGATTCAAAGTCAGTTTGTAGTAAACGGACTTGTCTTTGCCCACTTCCTGAACGATGGAATCCAGACGACCGTTGATGATGAAGTCTGCGCCAATCTGACCGCCTGGGCCTTTTTTGGTGCCTTCTTCAACCATACCGGAATTCTGATAGTTGTATTCATCTGCGATATCCTGACGGGCTTCTTTATCGATGAAACCCACTTTGCCGGATTTCATAAGCTCTACACGAACCATGTCCATGATGCTTTGAGTGTCGATGTGTTCGCTGGTTTTATTCTGAAGGCCGGTCACCATAACCACTGGCATTTTTTTCGCGCCATTGATGGATGGAGAAGTCATCAAACTTGCCACCAGATCCTGAACTGCTTTCTGCATGTCAGTTTCAGACCACTGATCATTCAGAAGATTTTCACGGTTCACGTCGTCGTACTGGCCTTTCACAAAAGCTTTCGGACCACAACTGGTCATTGCCAAGAAAGAAAGAGCCACGGCTGCAAAAGTCAGATTCTTTTTCATAATACCTTCCTGTCCATTTCGGACACTTCCAAAGTCTATGCTGGGGTATTTCGGGGCGCAAGTCATGCCCCCCCGTTTCAGGACGGCTGTCCTAAATCCGTCCGCTAAATCAGGCCAGTTTTCCATTAAAAACCCCGTAATTTTGCAACAAAGGACAAATATGAGAGAAGTGTCCACAAGCCTGCAAGCCTATGAAATCCTGCGCAACGAAATCAACCCCCATGCCGAAGAGCTGTGGGTCATCGCCCTGGACTCGCAAATGAATCTGGTCCTCAAAGAAATGCTGTTTCGGGGGACGGTGGATTTTTGTATGATTCACCCGCGCGACATCTTCCGCTGCCTGGTGCAGGCCAATGCCAGTTCATTTATTCTGGCGCACAATCACCCCAGCCAAAACGTTCTGCCCTCGGAACAGGATCTGATCCTGACCCGGCGAATTCATCAACTGGCGCAGATGTTTGAAATCCCGCTGAACGATCATCTCGTCGTCTGTGAAAACAATTATTTTAGTATGGCTGATCATGGGTATTTTAAGAAGTGGCGAAAGACGCGGACTGTGCGCAGTCTTACTGTATAGCCTCAGAACTGTAGTCGAACACATTCATGCCCGAGCCAGTCGGATTTTTGATCGGAGTCACCGACAGAACTCGGGACAGATCCTCACTTAAGATCACACGGTATCCACCACGGCGCGCGTTTTCAACGAACTGGCGGGCGTACTCTTCTTTATAGGCTTGAGAATATTCGGCCTGTTGTTCGGCGTTGAACAGTTCTTTCTGGACGATGTCGTGCGGGGAAAGACTTTCCTCTTTGCGTGCCCCACGCCCCAGTTCTTCCGCCAATTCCTGAGCCCGAGTGTCTGAAGTCAGATCCAGACGGTTTTCATTGTGATAAGCACTTTGAGCAGTGGTGGAATTAAAATCAGTGTTCATCAGTCGCGCGTTTTCCACTTGCATACGCTGGCGGGCCATCTCCATCTTTTCGTTGGTCAACATCAGATGGCGGTTCACCGATTTTTCAAACTTTTCGGATTTTGCAGCCACAGGAGCCGAGGCCACTTTCTTCGGAGGATCTTCAGACCCCAGATAGACAAAGATCATCACTGCCGCCCCCACAAAGAGCAGCAAAGCCAAAAGCATAGAGTTTTCCTTTTGTGGCTTCTGCGATGTCATAAGGCCCTTATCGGCCAATATGTTCCATTTCTCAAGTTTAGCCCTGTCTCAAGTTGAGACAGCTTGAGGGTACTGATCCGCGTGCATACTGCAAAATAGTCTGCTACTCGGAGGCGCTTTGGATTTAGGACGTTGGTTGAGGGTTCTTTTCCTGAATCGGCGGATAAACCGGGATGATCACGATAAACTCTGTGCCTACGCCCACTTCCGAGCGGGCCTGAATTTCGCCCCCGTGGTTCTGAACAATACCATAAGAGATGCTCAAACCCAGTCCCGTCCCCTGACCGACCCCCTTGGTGGTGAAGAACGGGTCGAAGATCTTTTCCAGAACATCGGCGGACATGCCTTTACCGCTGTCTTGAATTGAGACTTGCACCCAGCCCCGTTTGTCCTTGGAGCCCTTGTAGTCCTTCAAGGCCGAAGTGGAAATCCAGATGTGACCGCTGCCTTCAATCGCCTGAACCGCATTGGACAGAATGTTCATGAACACCTGATTCACCTGGCTGGCATAACAGTGGATCAAAGGAGTAGGTTCATACTGACGATGAATCTCGATGCGGTTTTTGATTTCACCCTGCAACAGATTCAAAGTTGTATCCAGGCTTTGATGAACGTCGATTTCCTGAAGCTTTGCCTCTTCCAGACGAGAGAAATTGCGCAGACCCAGAACGATGTCACGCGTACGACGAGCCCCATCCTGACAAGACGCCACCAGTTTCGGCAGATCCTTCACGATATAGTCAAATTCGTACTCTTCTTTCAGGGCCGGAAGTTTCGGCGGATCTTTCTCGGCAACCTTGGCAAGCTCGATCAGTTTTTCAGAATATTCCTTCAGATGGGTCATGTTGCTGTAGATAAACCCAATCGGATTATTCAGCTCGTGCGCCACACCCGCCACCAACTGCCCCAGACTGACCATTTTGGCAGAGTGAACAAGCTTAGTCTGAGTGTCTTTCAGCTCTTTGTTGGCCGCTTCAAGTTCCGTGATCTTCTTGCGAAGATCCGAACGGGCCACCCAGATTTTTTTGCTCATTTCATTGAAGGACTCTGTCAAAAGACCGATCTCGGTGTCATTTTTCACCGGGATGGTGACAGCCTGTTCCTGGGATTCAAAGGACTGCAGGGCATCGACCAGTTCGTAAAGTGGTTTCAGAACCCAGCTTGAGGTCACCAGAATTGTCAGAATCAACAGGACAATAACCGCACCGACGACGCTGATAAAGGCATAGTTGACGTTCTTAAGAACGGCCTTGGCTTCGCTCTTGGAAGCACCTAGCGCCACATAGAACTTTGTGATGCCCCAATTCAGCGGATAGATCAAAAAACCATAGGGAGTGCTGCGCACATTCAGATCAAAGAAGGGTTCCGCCCCCGGGCGGAAGTAAGGACGGAAAAAGTCTTTTTTATAGAGATAGAAATCCGGATGACTGGCAACGATCGCCTGCCCGTTGTCCGAGAAAAAGATCAGCTCCAGCTTCAGGCGGCTTTTGATCTTGGACACAAAGGCTTTGTTCAGGTCCATCACCTGTTCCATGTAACCCACAACGCGGCCACCGGCCCCGGTGATTTTGGAGATCAGGATCAGATTTACTTTTTGTTTGTCACCGAATTCAGCCAAAGAGATTTCACGCTGATCTTTAACCTGCGCCATATATTTCGCAGACAGAAAAACCGCATCCTGCACGGGAACAAAGCTGCGCACGTTCTCTTTTTCGTCTTTGAAAACCGAGGCCAGCATGCGGCCTTCGCGATTAAAGAAAGTCAGACTGGAAATATTGTCAGCCTTGATCCATTGGGAGGAGATATTGCGGATGGTGCCACTGTCCCCTTCCGCCATGTGATACACAAGGCTTGGATCGCGCACATAGCGGTCGCGTTTTTGCTGAATGCTGGTCAGAAGATCCGCCAGGATCAGCTCCACTTCCCGGGCATTGCCGCTCAAGCGCTGGGACAGCTCATGATCGATGGCTTTTTCGTATTTGATCATGGAATAACCGGTAACGAACGCCAGTGGCACGACTGAAAACAGGACGAACCAGATGATCAGGATCGTGCGCAGGGATCGTTTGGGTTTCTTCCGGAGTGTTTTCACTTTTTGGATTCATCCAAAGTGAAGATCAGACGAATGATTCCGTCTGGCATCACACGAGGGTGTTTTTCTTTGGAAAATTTGGTCTTCCCATAAGTGCCCAGATAGTTCATCAGGTCCTGATACTTCGCTTCAGGAATTGTAAGGTGATAATACATGGATGTCGGAGTTTTCTTCCAACCCAGCTCCACGGAACCGGCCTTACGACCACCCAGTTCAAGGATCTTGTCATTGATCTTAGGGCCAATGCTTTCAATGTTAGTCGCAGAGATTTCACCACGATAAAGGAACCCACCGGAGGCCGCCGCAGGTGCGGTTTCTGCGGGTTTATCCGGCTTTACTGCCACCGCAGCCGGTGCCGCTGGTGTCGGTGTCGCTGAAGCCACCGGAGCCGGAGTGGCTGCCGCAGGTGTATCCGGAGTCTTCGCTGTCACAGCTGGAGCCGTCTCTTTAGCCCCTTCATCCACGAATTCCGGAGTTTCCTGCACCACCGTGGCGGTTTCAGTTTTGGAAACCTCCGCCAGAATCACTTCTTTGGATCCAGTCAGACTGCCCAACTGCATGACTTTCTGCCATGGAGTCACGGACAGCAAAGTCACAATCACCCCGACAACAACCAGGGCTTCGAGGCCCCATTTAAGACCTTGAGGCCATTTGTCGAAGTTGGATTTTTGCATCAGGACTGTGAGATAGCTGGAAGGGGCATTGATTTGCGAAATAATCGGTTCAGACACACGCGTGTCCGCCAGCAACTCGGCGTACTTCTGGCCATTTTCGATTTTTCCCAGATCCAACTGGGCATCACGCGAAAATTTAACATGATCTTCAACTGCAGAACGGCGTTCGGGATCCAGAGTCCCCGTCAAATAGTCATAAAGCAGCTCATGCCCGATGAACGGAGAAATCTCTCTTTTGTTTTTTTTGGAGAGCTGAACTTTATTTTCCTGCTGAGCCATGCTTTAGTTTACTCACACCTTGGGTCATGCTTCCCAGTTTGCGCAAAGCCCGGCCCAATCGATATCGAATGGTGCCTTCGGTGATGCCCAAACCGGCCGAAATATCATCGTCACTTATCTTCAGGATTTTAGACCAAATAACAGTCAATAGCTCGTCTTCTGAGGCGGATTTTTGAAATTCACGCCATGGGCCCAGATCGACGGCATCCGGGATCAGCCAGCCGGATTCCACCGTGGTGTTGGGACGCCCGCGGGAAACACGCACTTTAAACTTGTCCCAGACCGTTTTGGTCGCGGCAACAATGGCGACAGAATTTTTTAAATCAGGATTTCGCGCCTTGCGAGCCCGACAAAGGGCCAGCGCTTGGGATGAAGCCTCTATCGCTTTTTGATCATCAAGCAGGGCAAAATAGAAAAACAAAGCGATAGATTGTACGTCAGCTTCGGTCATAGCACCTTTAAGTCCATTCGTGCGTTCGAGGGCATCCGTTTGTGGATGCCCTTACTATACTAATCGACTGTAAGCTGTCTGAGAAGGTCAAGCTGGTCGAGAACTTTACCGGAACCCATCACCACGCAGGAAAGTGGGTCTTCCGCGATAGAAACCGGCAGTCCAGTTCTTTCTCTCAGAAGCACGTCCAGGTTCGCCAGCAAAGCGCCCCCGCCCGTCAGAACGATCCCGTTGTCCACGATATCAGAAGCCAGTTCCGGTGGAGTTTTTTCCAGAGCGGTACGAACTGCATCCACCACTTCAGACAAAGGATCCATCAAAGCATCGTTCACTTGAGAAGAAGTGATTTCGATGGTTTTTGGAGCACCGGCCACAAGGTCACGGCCTTTGATCTCCATGGATTTTTCTTCTTCAAACGGATAAGCGTTACCGATTTGGATTTTGATGTTTTCTGCGGTTCTTTCACCGATCAGAAGGTTGAACTGACGACGAACATAGTTCACGATCGCCTCGTCAAACTTGTCACCGGCAACTTTGATGGATTTGCAGTAAACAATACCACCCAAAGAAATCACCGCCACACCCGTAGTACCACCGCCCATGTCGACAACCATGTTGCCGGATGGTTCAGTGATCGGAAGGCCGGCACCGATCGCCGCTGCCATTGGTTCCTCGATCAGATAAACCTCACGAGCCCCTGCGGATTGAGCCGCCTCTTTCACCGCACGTTTTTCAACCTGAGTGATTCCGTAAGGAACGCAGATGATGATACGAGGACGGATGAAGGATTTTTTCTCGCCAAGGGATTTGCCGATGAAGTACTTCAGCATGGACTGGGTGACTTCGAAGTCAGCGATAACACCATCTTTGATCGGGCGGATCGCCACGATGCTGCCAGGTGTACGTCCCAACATGTCTTTGGCTTCTTTACCTACGGCAAGAACGCGGTTTTGCATCCCACGATAATTCTTTTGGACCGCAACCACGGAAGGTTCATCAAGGATGATTCCGCGGCCTTTTACGTAAACAAGTGTGTTGGCGGTGCCAAGGTCAATGGCGATGTCGTTAGAAAAATAATCTTGAACTTTGTCAAAAAAACTCATGCTGAATCTCACTTCAGTGTAATATTCATCGGGCTTTAAACAGTTCAAGTCTAGGTTCTATAAAAACCGGAGTCAATACTGATATTTAGGCCTTTTTTGAGTTTATTTTGACGCAGGTGCACACTGGATCGTAAGGTCGGTGCCCGTCAACTGACCACGGAAGCGGACCTCCAAACCTTCATTCAAGGTTGTTTCAGCCACCATGGTTTTGTCGATATCCAGATCCACCGCCTCAACGGCAATGCGCTCGTCTTGCCCGCCAGCAGCGGGTTTCAGACGCAGGGTGATTCTTTCCGTTGAACGACCGCGGAAGATCTCACGCTCCACCTTATTGGCGACATCCCACACGATCTCTTCATCACGGCGGGTTTCCTTTCGGCCGGACTCAGAGTGAGTCAGGGAGCACTTCACACGGCGCAAATCAGCTTTGGTGCGCTTGAAAGACTTGTCCGACAGACAAACCGCTTCCACTTCTTTTTGAATTTCCAGATTGGTGACCTTCAGGCTGATCTGTGAGCCCAGGCCCGAACGCACGGAAAACTTGCTGTCCCCGCGCTGCTGGTGCAGCTGGATTTCACCCAAAGCGGAGCGGCCCGCCTGAGCTGGCGTCAACAACAGACGACCCTTCCCGTAAGAATCAACCAGACTCCCCAGAATGTCGTAGCCCTGATCGTTCTTCCCGCTCCAGAACATATCGCGATAAATCTGACGTCTTTGCGGATTGAACGGATTCATGTTCTGCAGGAACGTACGATCCTTCAAATCCATCCCATTCACCACGCAACGAGCGGTGCTCATCGCCGGCAAAGTTCCCGGGCTGCTGACTTGAGTGTTGGTGGTGCACATGCGGTTGTAAGTTTCCACGCGCATTTCGCGGGCACAATTGTTATTCAAAGCATCGTTCAACAAAGCATCGCAATAAGCATTTTTAGAAGTCAGCTTCTGACGGCCTGTCGTGCAGCCATTGAATTTATATTCGTAGGTGAATTCACCCTGAACATCGACCGGCGTGGGAGTGGTCGTCGTTGTTGTGGCTGGGACCGGGGCCGCACCGCCGCCGCCTCCTCCGCCATTGGAGCAGGCTGCCACAGACAGAGCCAAAACAGACAGGGCAAGTTGCAGATGAATGCGCATGCTATACCTCCACATACGGTCAACACCGCCTTTACTTCAAAGACCCTGCCAACGCCGTAATGCAACTGTTAGGCGCCCGGAGATTCATTCTGATCAACTCCCTGACAGGTGTGACAATTTGAGACACTTTTCCGCCAGATTTCGCGAAATGCCAGTGATCCTCGGCTAAACACGACGAAACATCAGCCGATAAGTGTAGTAGATGAACGTAACGGCACTATCGATACTCCTTATCACGGGTCTGGTCTCGGGTTGCACCCTCGTGGGCAATCTTACGGACTATAATTCCCTGACGCCGCCGGTTCTGACAGACAGTAACGGAAGCAAAATTGAATCTCTGATCATCAATTCATCTGACAGCCTTTCACACTACAATTTGCGCGGGGAATGCTATTACCCGAATCAGAAAATTGACGTCATCATCCAACCCAGCTTAAACAGCCTGTCGACGATGGAGCCAAAAACCTTCAGCACTGTCTGCCAGGACGGATCCTTCAGTCTGGATGTAAACACTCAAGGCTGGCCGGATGCGGAATACACGGTGAAGCTGGAAGTCACTTCCCTTGCCGGGGTTAAATCCTCCAACGAAACCGCTGTCACGAAAGACATCATCGCACCGAACGTGGGTTTCTCTTCACCGCTCCCGGCTGAGGTTGGCAATGCGCTGATTGTCGCCCTGCCGGTGGATGGCACCTGCGAAAGCGCTGATGGACCCGTGACAATTCTTTCCCAGGGCGTGACGCTTGCGACTTTCACCTGCAGCAACGGCACTTTCAGTGGTCCGGTGATTGTAGGTGCACTCAACGATGGCGCAACCATTTTGCAGGTTTCACAAACGGACAGTGCCGGAAACACTGGCACTGCAAATAGCACTACTTTTAACAAGGACTCTTTGGCGCCACTGCAGCCGGTGACTTTCGGCTCTTTAGGCAACGCCCTTTCCAACAACGATGCGGATCGCTCTGTCACGGTGACGGTGCCTGCCGATGCCACTCAGTATCACTATGTGATCGTGAAGGACACCGACTGCAGCAACCAGTGGGCGGCATTGATGGCCACCACTCCGGTTCCCGCGGGGACTCCGGCGACTTTCAGTTTTGCTGGTGATGGTGAATATCGCCTTTGTTTCATTGCCGGGGACCAAGCCGACAACTGGCAGCCGGACACTGCGATCATCGAGTCGGGTTCTGTCATCATCGACACTGTCGGACCTGCGCTGAATATCACAAGCCCGCTTGCCGGCAGCAAACACAAATCCGCCGTCACCGTGTCTGGCACTTGTGAGGCCGGGGCGTCTCTGAATCTTTCTGGTGACTACTCCACGTCCCCATCCGCTGCAACCTGCAGCGTTGGTGGAACCTTCAGCTTTAACATCACGCTGACAGCGACTGATGGCTTGAAGAACTTCACCCTGTCCTCCACTGATGGAGCTGGCAACACCACCAACCACAACGCATATTCTTTAATTCGTGATAATGCGATCGTGGCTCCATCCGTGACTTTAAACACCGCCACCGTAACCAACAATCCAGAAGCCAAGTTCACTGTGAACGATTGCAGTGATGCGACTTTCATTCTCATGAAAGAAGTCAATGCACCGCCGGCCCTGGGGGACTCGGGCTGGATTGCCTGCTCGACTGTGGCACAGAATTATTCTTTTGATCTGAGCGCCAATGGTGACCAACAGGGCCTTCGTAACGTGCGTTTCTATGCCCGCGATGAAGCGGGGAATGTTTCAACGGCCACGGTCTTTACAATCACTTACGACAGCAAAGCCCCGATTCTGACTTTGGACCCCGTGCCGACTCTGGCTATCAATGTCAGCTATCCATTTGTGGTGTATGTCACCGAAGCCACTGTCACTGCCGCCGCGACCCTTCACCTTGATTACTCTACCGATGGTGGCACCACGTGGAATGTGGCCACCAGCCGCGCTTTGGGTCTTGCGGGCCCGATGAACAACAAGTCCTTCACTGTCGACTGGACACCAAATGCCTATAACACCGATGTCCAGGTTCGCGCCCGCCTGACCGACAGCCATGGGCTGACCGGGACCGGCGTCAGTAATGCTTTTGATGTGATTCTGGACACCATCAAGCCGGTGATCACTGCGGGCGAGATGAAGATCAACGGACAGCTGGATCCGGATGACACGGTTCGCTCCTATGTGACGGTCAGCCTGAAAGCCACCGATGCCGAAACGGCGATCACCAAATTCTGCCTCAAGACGGCCAACAGTGCGCCCAATGCAGCTGACACCTGCTGGGTCAGTGTGAAAGCCCCAAAACCAGGTCTTGCCGAACTGCCTGCTTTGACGCTGGTTGATTTCGACTTTTTCCTGGGAATCAATTTTGGCATCTATAACGTTTACGCCTGGGTCATGGATGTTGGTGGGAACATCAGTACCAATTCTGCCACTCTAGAAAAAGATTATAACACCATCAATTACGTCAACGACCCGCCGCCGGTGGTGGCAAACTTCCTGACAGTGAATTCAGCCACCCCGAACAATCCGCCGAATACTTTTGATATGAACTTTGCCAACGGCGCCGCCGCTCACATCAGCTGGCAAGCCAGTGACAATGGCACGATCGCGAAAGTCGAACTGTTTTATGCCCTCGACGGCCAGCCGTTCACTTTAATCTCAGATACGCTGGCGAACAACTCCAGCAACTCGACGGCGTGTGGTTATTCAGCTCCGCGCACAGGTTGTTATCTGTGGAACTCGACTGTCCCCAATGACACTTTCTTTAAGTTGCAGATTCGCGTGACTGACAACAACGGGCAAACCTCTCAAGTCACCAGCCCCCCGCTGAACAGCGGAGCCTACAATCTGATCGCCGGGAATCAGGACCCGGGGCATGACGGCAATGCCAAGAGCACCGTGTTTAACACCAACGTGAACACGGACACAGCTCCGGGGACGGTGCTGGTCACTACCGATGGAAAAATCTTCTTCAATGATTCCTCGTACGGCATCATTTATATCGATCCGACCACCAACAACTCGAAGGTTCTTTTGCGTCTGGCAAAAGAAAATGAAACTGCTTTTGGTGATGGCATCCCGGTGGAGCAAGCCCGCGCCAAAGCGATCTTGCGTACAGCGCTGGATTATCAGAACCGCATTCTGGTCTATGACCGCGAGATGATCCGTCGGATCGACACCAATGTCACCCCGATGACAATTGAGACCCTGATTGGGGCGGACCCGGCAGGAAATCTTGGAACCGACGCGGCTGACACTGTCGCCGATCCACGCGATTTGAAAATCAATATTATAAAAACCGCGTCTGTCGACGAAACCTGGTCGATTCGCCGCCGCTCCCCATTTATCCCTATGCCCAATGGGGACCTGTACTTTATTTCTGAAAAGCCCGGCACTGCCAAGGACAATGGCGGACGCATACGACTTTACAAGGGCTCCCTGGCCGTGCCTCGCGTGGAAAGCGTGCGGTTCTCTGGGGCGGGTGTTTTGGGTCAGCCTGCGTGGGACTTGAACACAATGCCTTACTCATTCTTCAGCTTAAGATTTGACCCTGCGACCAGTGCGATTCAGAAAGCCTACGTTCAGGCGGTCTACAGTGTGCCGGGCAACTCCTATGGACCCATGACAGAGCTGGATCCGGTCACCCTCGTTGGCAATGGCGTGTTCCCGAATCATCCGTTTGGAAACTCTTCACTGACCTATTACGAAGTTCAGGGCATGGACGGCCGCGTGTACCGCGCCAACCGCGCCACCGAAAACAGCGTATCCCAGCTTCAGGATGACGGAACCTGGGTGCGGGTTCTGGGAACCGGCGCTCAGGGCGAATGCGCCGATGGCACGGATGCGACCTCGTGTGCGGTGGCGCTGGATGATGTGTTTGTGGATCGTTATGGGCGCATGTTCTTCTCGGCTCGCGGAATTATCAAGACCGTTGTGAACGGAAAAGTCTATACCCTGTTCGGTCAGCGCAAAGACGCTGGCGACGGCGGCTCTGGATTTGACATGCGTCTGGCGTCGGTCACTTACATTGATCACAGCGTGGGTGATGGTGTGATGTTGCTGGATCACCAGCAGAACAAACTGCGAGAGGTGTTCCCGGGCTCTTCTCCGGAAGTCCGACTTGTGGCCGGCGACGGAGCTAACAATGGAGTCAATTTCGGCATCGCCGCCAATCTGCAGTCCATTCTTTTGGGGAACTGGTGGGACCCCAACCAGTTCGCCACCAATCCTGCCAATGGCGATGTCTACATGAACTGCGCCAACAACAGAGTGCTGACCACTCCTCCAAGCACTTACACAGTTTATCACAGCATCTGCCGTCTGAATCGCGCCACCGGGATGTGGGAGCAGATACTGAATGGCGAAGGCGCCACACCAAGCTACACTCAAACTTCGATCAACCACGGTGACCTGCTGCTGGCCGGATATTCACCCGAGATCGTGGCCTACAAAGCCGGCGATCTTTTGATGAACAATCTTTACTGGAACGGAACGGCCCACCATAATGCCACCTTCCGTCTAATCACCCCGACCACCACTCATCACGTGGGGGGCCGTACTAGCGTGGATTCTGATTCCGACGACTGTCCCGATGGACTTTCCACAGACTGCTCTTTGGGTGTTGCCGGGGTTCACCGGGTGGCTGCGCCCGTTTATTTTGATCAGCTCAGCGGCTGGATGTACACTCCGCCTGTTAATGTTTCGATCCTGACGGCAAAGATGCATGTGCTGTATTCAGGCAATGTTAAAACCCTGCTGACTTTGCCACAGATACCAAACGCTTATGCATATGATTCCGCGGGATCTGCGATTTACTACTGTGGAAATGTTGATAAGAAACTATATAAGGTTGCGATACACAATGCCGGGGACCTGGGAAATACCGCCGTCTGGCCATTGGCTTCAGGGACTCACTTTACCGTCACCGAGCTTCCGATGCCGACGGACTCGATAACATGTCAGGGCCGCCGCATTCTGATCAAAGCCGCTTCCGGACCAAAACCAAAACGTCTGGTCTTTATGGCCATGCAAAACGGGTTGCCGGCCGTCTCAGAATACTTCCTGCCTTAGAAGTGTTTCTTCCATTCCACTTCACGGGCCATGTACTCGGTCAGCATGTGCATTTCTTCCTTCAGACGGGCTTCGTTCCATCCCAGCTTTTCCTGGAAGACCTTGCCGATTTCCTCCATGTGTTTCACACCGTGATTGCGATCGGCCAGGAATAAAGGAACCCGGCGCGCAAAGAAGTCACGCATATGCAGACACATCGTTGAATCAATGGCCTGAGCCGCCTCCAGCTGCCAGTAGGTCATGTCAGCGGAATACTTGTTCAGGATCTCTTCGCCTTCCATGCCATAACGCTCAGCCAGCAAACGCATGTCCTCCACAGAGTGTCCCGTTTCACGAGCCCATAGATCCGCCTGAACCTTGGCCTGTTGGAAGGCGTCGATGCTGGTGTACGGATTCAATGGCTTGACGGTATCGGATTTGCCCCAGGTCACACGCTCTTCAAACGTAAAGAATTTCAACGCTGCCTTCACGGTTTGTTCGCACATCAGGCGATAGGTGGTGTACTTTCCGCCGGCAACAAAAGTGATTCCGCGGTCGTCGGACAAAATCGTGTGCTCGCGGCTGGTTTTGCCTTCGCTGCTGGAGCCATCCGCCACCAAGGGGCGAACACCCGCATAGCTGGCGATGATATCGTGAGCGGTCAGGTTGGCGCCCGGGAAATAGTGATCTGTGATAGAAAGCAGATACTTCACATCCTCCGGCGTGGTTGTCACGTTTTCCGGAGATTCCTTAAAGTCGGTGTCAGTGGTTCCAATTATGATCATCTCATGACGGGGAATCCCGAACACGATGCGATCACTTTTTTCCGCGCCCATCACCACCGCGCTGGTCAATGGCAGACGGTGCTTGGGCAATGTCAGGTGAATGCCTTTGGTCGGACGAAGAATTTTCTTCCAGTCCTTAAAAATGTTTTCACCCAATTCATCGGTCCACGGACCCACACTGCTGATCACGTGACGGGCTTTGATCGTGAATTTTTCTTTAGAGTGCTGATCTTCACACTTCACGGCCTGAATTTTTCCATCCGGACCGAAAGTCACCCCGGTGGCTTTCACATAGTTCACACAAAGCGCACCGTTTTCATTGGCCGATCTCATGGTTTCATGAACCAGACGATCATCGTCCATGTAGGCGTCGGAATAAATGTAGGAACCCAGCAAATTATTGGGACGAATCGCCGGCATGCGTTCCATCGAGGCTTGGGCATCCAGTCGCTCATGCATCTCTGGAGCCTGGAACAATGACAGCGCATCATAAAGCCACATGCCAAGACCCATCTTCCCCATGCCCACGCGGCTTTCCTGATAAAGCGGAATCATAAAACGCAGTGGATGCACCAGATGCGGGGCCATTTCAAACAGGCGGCCTCGTTCATTCAGGGCCTCGAAAACAAGTTTGAATTCCATGTTTTCCAGATAACGAATGCCACCGTGAATAAGCTTTGAGGATTTCGACGACGTGCCAGAGGCAAAGTCACGGGCTTCGATCAAAGCCACTCGCATACCGCGTGCCGAAGCATCCCGCGCCACACCCGCCCCGTTGATTCCTCCCCCGATTATCACGAGATCAAAATCCTGGGATTTCATCTTGTTGATATTTTGAATTCTGTTTGCGAAGGAGAAATTCTTCATGGCTTATCCTTTTGTCGTCTTGACTGAAAGAGTCCCCGGCTGCCAGCTTTCGGCCTTGAAAGCTTTTACGGAGTTCGGCACTCCGTTGTCATTGGGGAAGTAAACCCGCTGCAGATGCTTTTCGCGGCCCAGTTTGTAGGCCAGCTCACAAAGTTCATCCCGGGCCTGCAGGGAGCTGTATTGCACATGCTCCACCCACAAGGTCTGAGTCTGCCCATCCAGGAACAACAGCGGCTGAGCGATGAAATAGCCCATCAGTTTGTTGGTCTCCTGCTCCAAGGCCAGAAAGCTCCAGCCCAGGGCAATGTAATGGTTCAGAGCCTCAACGCGGAACTTGGAATTCCATGTGGCAATCATTCGTTCCATTTCATCCGGATAGGTTTCTGCGAGCTTTTTATTTTCCAGATCCAAAATCTGTTGCAAATCTTCCGGCTGAATCACGCGGCAATACAGGCTCATGCCCTCAGGTCTCCTTGTCATTTTACTTTTCATATTTCATACTAAGACACTATGAAATACAAAGACTATTCCACCGACATTTGGAACCGCATAAATACGACACTGGACCAAGTTTTAAAACAGGATTCTGCACCTGTGGCCGCCTTTGATGCGGATGGTACTTTGTGGGATACCGATCTTGGGGAAACTTTCTTCCATCACCAGATTGACAACAAACTTGTGACTCTTCCGCCACAGCCGTGGGAACACTACGAAAACATGAAAGCTGCGGATCCGCGCAAAGCCTACCTTTGGCTAGCCCAAATCTGCCAGGGGCAAAAACTTGAGCAGGTGCACCAGTGGGCCATCGATGCGGTCAAAGGTCACTTCCCGGTTCCTGTTTTTCTGGAACAGAAAAAATTAATTGATCTGTTTGTTTCCAGGGGTGTGAAAGTTTACATCATCACCGCTTCGGTAAAATGGGCGGTGGAACCCGGCGCAGAAATGATGGGACTGACTAAAGATGACGTTCTGGGTGTGGAAACGCATGTGGATAACGGCGTGATCAGCGACCGCCAAAAAGGCACGATCACCTATCGCGAGGGCAAGGTGGAAGCCCTTCTGCAAGCCACCGGCGGAAAAAAGCCGTTCTTCGCCTCAGGAAACACCATGGGTGATTACAATCTGCTGCAGTCAGCGACGCATCTGAGTCTGGCCGTCAGCGCCGCCTCCCGTGATGACAAACTTTTCAAAACCGAAAAGGAGCTGCAGGAGAACGCTGAAAAGTTCTCCTGGCTGTCCCATCGCTTTATCTAACGAACAAGTTTGTTCATGTTAAAGCGATAGCTCAATGTCAGATTGAACTGATTGGCCTTGTTTGGATATTTCAGATTTTCTTTGGCACCCTTGCGATCCAGCTGGGTGCTGCCATATTCAAAGCCGATATCCAGATTCTTCAGACCCAAAAGATTGCGACAGGTGGTTCCGGCCGCCCAGCCGCGCACCCCGCGCACTTTCTCAAAAGTGAATTCACCATCTGCAAACTCGGCATCAGTATTGAACACATGCTGATTATAATAGAAGTCCCAGGCGCAGGGCCCCGCTTCCACGCCACGCATCGCCACTTCCACGCCGTGGGCCTTTGAATTCACATGCTGTGCATGTGGACGACGTCCGTTTCCGTCACCTTGTTTGTTGCGGGTGAAGTCTGCGCGGAAGACCCGCACCTCAGCCTCACCGTACTTGGACGTGAACATGTATCCCAGGTAAGTGGTCATATCATCCTGGGACCTTTTTTCACCCGGGAAACTTCCGACATCCCCATGGGCCCCGGTCACACCAATATAGAAATCATGATTCTTCAAGTAAGGCGCTGACTTGTCGAAAACCTTGCGAAGTGCATTGGCCACACGCAATTCAACCGTGCCCGCGTAGGCCGGATAGGAATTGGCGCGGGAATCCGCCGGATCCAGGCTGGATTCACCCTTGATGGTATCGCCATCCACTACACTGAACGAGGCCAGCAGCACCCGGTCGAGCTCTTCTTTCAGCTGGTAGTTCATCTGAATCCCTTTGTCATAACGAACCATCAAACCGTATGGAGCCGTGACATAGTACCGGCTGGGCTTACCCTGCAGAGGACTCAAACCACTGACTGGGAATGCTCCCGCCAGAACCGTCACATCCTGGGAATCCGTCATCGCAATATTCGCTCCGATATTCGCCAGAAACCAAGGGCGGTCGACATAACCATCGGCGCGCAGACGGTCCGAATTGTGGAAGTTCTGCTCATTTTCTTCGTTGTAGTTCAGAACCTGATTTTTCGGAATGGCGCTGATCGAGATAAAGATCTGCTTGAAATGACGATTTCCGAAAGTCTTGGAAATCTTTCCTTCCACTTCAGTGACCATGTCGCCCATGGATGTCTCGTTGCCACCCTCCCGGCGCAGATCATTGTTAATGACCGCTGCCACCTGAGCAGAAGCGGAACCCTCCAGACAAATGCCTTCGTGGTATATCCCACCCCGGTCATAACATTCATAGGAATGATCGCCGCCTCTCCAGTAAGCATTTGGATCCCAATGGATCGTTTTGTCAGCGGCGCCCGCGGGACCTGCGGCGATCAAAAGACTCATCAAGCCGATCGTGTTCCAGTTCACTGATTTCTTTTTCATTGTTATCTCCTGTTTAAGTTTGCAAAGACCTGAAGATCAATGACTGTGCCAGGCAAGTGTTCCGTACCAGATCATCAGAGGGTCCATCCAACCGCGGCTTATTACAGCCATTCAATGGTAACCGCCGCAAATCCGCTCCCACAGCAACAAAGAGCGCCCGGAACCTCAGCGAACGTTTCATCCAAACCACAAAAGGAACATCTCCACCGAGGCGGTGGAATATTCCCTTGGTAATCTCATACTTGTTGATGCGAATTTTCTGTCGAGTATAAAGCGGAACTTGCACGAGGAGACGGGATGACTCTGGAAGCCGACTTTGCACTGAACGAGCTGTTTTTTTCCAAAACTGATTTTAAAGGACGAATTGAGTCAGGCAATCAGGTCTTTGTCAGAGTCAGTGAATACTCCAATGACGAGATCCTGGGCCGTCCTCATAACATCATTCGCCATCAGGACATGCCCCGCAGCGTTTTTAAACTGTTCTGGGGATATCTGCAAAGCCACCGGCCGATTGCGGCTTATGTGAAAAACAAATCCAAAACCGGAAAGTACTACTGGGTATTTGCCATGGCCTTTCCGATGACTGACGGATACTTGTCCATTCGGATAAAGCCCTCCTCTGTCTTTCTCGGCGAAGTGCAAAGGATCTATGAAGGACTGGTATCCCAGGAAAACGCCGGCCTGGGCATAGAACAAAGTGAAGGACTTCTTCTTTCAGAACTTCATAAACTTGGTTTTGCCAGCTATGACGCCTTCATGACCCGCGCCCTTCTGGAGGAAATGAAGTCCCGGGACCAGTTGTTGCTGCACTTTAAAAAAAAGGCCCCTTTGACTTTCGACCGCTCCGAACGCGTCGAAGAAATTCAGGAGGCCTCCAGCAAGTGCACCAAAGCTGCGCGGACCGCTTTTGATCTGGCCGATTCACTCAGCCAGCGATTCAGCCGCAACAATCAGGCGCAAAATATCAGCGACATTTGCCGTGAAGTGCAGATGGTCACGACCAATCTGACAATCTCTGCCGCCAAACTTGGCGAGGCCGGAAAAACCTTGAGTGTTGTTTCCAAGAACCTCGAAAGGCTCGCGCTGGAAATTGATGAAAGCTCCCGTGAATTTGACGAAATCTTCGCCAACTTCAGTGTCGCAGCCTCACGCATGTATTTTTCCATGGCCACGTCACGTCTGCAGATTGAAATGATGAACCATCTGATTGATGAAACACAAAGTCCCGAGCAGGAGGCGTTTCTTCTGCAGAACTGCCATCTTTTAAAAAGTCTGATTTCGGCCAACTTTGCAGATGTGGAAGAAACTGCCAAGAAGCTGATCAAGGAAAACAAGTCCCTGAGCCGCTCTATCAATATGCTGTCCAAGGTCACCGCGGGCATGGATGTGATCTGTGTGGTGGGAAAAATTGAAATGGCCCGGGTGAAAGAGTTTTCCAGCGCCCTGGAGTCCTTGCTGGCGGATATGGAGAATCTGACTGCCAGCTTTAAAAAGACCCTGCGCTCTATCGAAAACGAAAGCCAATGGGGACTGGTGCGGTCCAGCGAGCTTAAAAATCACCTTTCCGTGATTTCGCAGAACCTTCGCCATGTTGACAACAGCATGCTGACATAAAAAAGGCCCACCTTGCGGTGAGCCTTTTTCGGTTCCAAATGCTTAAGCTTTGCCGACAACCTTTTCAATGTCAGCAATCTCTTTGGGAACAGACGAAGTCATGTTCTCGGATCCTGAAGACGTCACACGCAGATTGTCCTCGATACGAATACCGATACCACGGTATTTCTGAGGAGCTGATGCATCGTCAGCCGGGATGTAAAGACCCGGTTCGATCGTGAAGCACATATTGGCTTCGATCGGACGCGGTTCGTTCTTTTTGAAGTACAGACCCGCATCATGCACATCCATACCCAGCCAGTGGCCGATACCGTGTGGATAATACTTTTTCTGCGCCAAAGCCTGAATCAAATCATCCTTGCGACCGGACAACAAACCCAGATCCAACATCAGATCCGTCAATAAAGACGTTCCCATGTCGTGCAGGTCTTTAAAGAAAATCCCCGGCTTTACATAGTCACAGATCTGCTTTTGAACTTTCAAAACACCTTCGTACACACGCGCCTGCTCGTCCGTGAACTTGCCATTCACCGGATAAGTGCGGGTGATATCACCTGTGTAGTAGTTGAACTCGGCACCCGCATCAATCAGCAACAGGTCCCCGTCTTTGCAGACCTGGTCATTGAAGTTATAGTGCAAGGTCGTCGCGGCATTTCCGGAAGCCACGATATAGTTGTAACCTTCACGGGCAGAACCTCTCATATAGAAGTTGTGCGCAAGCACCCCTTGAACCTGGCGTTCCGTCACACCCGGACGGGTGAAACGCATAGCTGCCAAGTGGGCCTGAGCGGAAATCTCGCACGCCTCACGCAGCTGAGTCAGTTCGTATTCAGATTTCACCAGACGAAGCTCGCCCAGCAGAATATCCGCATCGTGAATCGCCAACAGGCCATTCCCCATGCGCCCCTGAAGAGCTTTCACCGTTTGCAGAATCTCCTGCATCTTGTGATCCATCTCCTGGTTTTTGTACTGGCTGTAATAAACGCGGTCGACTTCTTTCAAAAGCTGAGGCGCCACCTTGGTCAGTTCATCAAACGGATACGCTTTGTCGATTTTAAATTCACGCTCGCAGCCTTCCGGACCATAGCGGAAACCATCCCAGGTTTCTCTTTCCACGTCACGACGGCGCACGAACATCACTGTTTCCGGAGTCAGACCCGGGCGATGAATCAAAACAGACTCAGGCTCTTCCCAGCCCGTCAGGTAAAACAGATTGGAATCCTGACGGTAAGGGAAATGGCAGTCGTGATTACGGATGTATTCCGGGTGAGAAGCCACAACCAAAGCACCACCTGGGATCTGCTCCCCGGCTTTTTTCCTTCTCTCGGAAAAGATGTTCATGTCATAGATGGGTTTTCTGCTCATAAATTCTCCTAAAGTCCCCACTTGCGGGTCAGACCCTTCAACTGACGGGCAGCTGAGTCTGCGCCCTTGTTCATGATCTCACGACGCTTGTCGAAATCCATAATACCATAGCTGGATGTATCAAGCGAGATGACAGTGTCAACTCCTGGCAAAGGCTTATTATACAGTCCCGCGATTTCACTCCATAAGACGTTGTCGGTGGCACTGGACTCCAGCGTGAAGGGTTTTGAACCCCCCGGAGCCTGCAACACATTGACCATCACGATATAGTTAGCCCCTTTTTGGCGCAGGTAATTGGCCAAAGCCGTGATGTCGCGAACCCCCGCCACACTGTTTTGGTGGGGCTTGAAGAACGGCGGATACGCCATGCACAGGTACATCAACTGATCGATGCCACCGCGGTTCATCAGGTAAACCTGATTCTTTTTCAAGTTGTAGGACGGACAGGCAAAAGGAATCTTAAAGTCTTCCACCTTGGTGCGGTTGAAAGCCACACCGACAAAGTCCTTCAACACCGTCACTTCGTTATTCTTGTTCACGCCACCCAGAAGAGATTTTTTCAAAACCTCTTCATCCTTCAGCTTGAACATCTGCCACTCTACATCGTTGGCCAGTTCCTTGTTGGCGTAAAGGGCCGCCATCGGAGCTGCAAACTCAACTCCACCAATAGCGTAAACCGGAACCTTGGCTCTTTGCAGTTCATGCAAGAACCCAATATGCGCGTAGGTCTTGGCCCCGCCGCCACCCAGGATCACGCCGATCTTGGGCATTGTCGGGATCACCGGCGCCGGAGGAGGCGGTGGCGTCTCAGCCACGTCTTCTTCATCTGATTCCATCGGCGGAGGAGTGCCGACATTTTCCGGAGGACGCGGTTGCGTCACCCCCGGACGGCTGGGAGTCGGCTGCGGAGTTTTGCGGATGTCTTCACGGGTTCTTAAGTTCTGACAGCTTGCCAGAAACAGGAACAAGACAATCCAACTAGATTTTTTTGGCAAAAACAAAGAACTCATTATTTCCGTCCTTTCCCTGAATCGGAGATGGGAAGTAGTCGAGAACCTTAAATCCATTTTGCGAACAAAGTTCCTTTATTCGCGTCTCGACTTCTTTATACAGTGAAACATCTTTGACTATACCCCCCTTGGCAAGGCCGTCAACGCCGACCTCGAATTGGGGCTTCACCAGACTTAAAAGACAGCCTTCAGTCTTAAGAAAATGTGCTAATTCCGGAACAATCAAAGAGATGGAAATAAAAGAAACGTCCATGACGACCAGATCAAACTTTTCCTTTGGGGTCGCCTGATTGACCGCTTCTTCGCGGGAAAGATTGCGGGCATTGATGCCCTCAATAACTGTCAGTCGCGGATTGGAAAGAAGACTGCTGTGAACCTGGCCGTGGCCCACGTCCACACCCAGCACTTGGGCAGCGCCCTTTTGCAGAAGGCAATCGGTAAAGCCCCCTGTGGAAATACCCACGTCCAGAACTTTCAGGCCTTGCACGAAAACCCCGGCTTGCGCCAAAGCGCCTTCCAGTTTCAAGCCCCCGCGGGACACAAAACGATTCGCAGGACCGGCTTCAACTTCAATTTTTCCGTGATGAGAGTCCAAGACAGCAAAGCTTGCCTTTTTCAGAATACGCTTTTGCGAATTTTCAAAAAGAAAAACCTGACCGGCTTCGATCAGCTCCTGAGCATGAGTGCGCGACTGCGCCAGACCCTTTTCGACAAGATAAAGATCCAAACGCAGTTTTTCGCCCATATTACACCTGACGGTTTTGATTAAAGCTGATCAGATACTCCAAAAGCGGAGCATCGGCAGACACCTTGTGCAGTTCCGCCAAAGTCGAAGCACTGACATCCTTCAAATAGGTCTTTGTGCCCTCAAGACCCAGGATACCGGTGAAGCTGCGAAGATCCTGACCTTTTTCGCCGTGATCCAGAACATCGTCGGCCACTTGGAAAGCAAGGCCCAGGCCTTCGCCGAATTTTTTAAGACTTTCAATTTCAGTCGGCTTTGCCCCGGCAATCACAGCCGCACCCTCAACCGCCACACGAATCAACGCACCGGTTTTAAGACGATGCAGATGGGTCAGTTCTTCCAGTGACATTTGTTTGTCACCAGCACGCAGGTCAATCGCCTGACCACCGACCATGCCTCGAATTCCTGCCGCCGAAGATAACAGCCTTGTCAGGTGACCCACCAGGAAGCTGTTATCCCCATAGTTTTCCGCAATCAGCATGAAAGCTTCAGTCAAAAGAGCGTCCCCGGCCAGCAACGCAAAGTCTTCACCGAACACTTTGTGATTGGTGGGCTTCCCGCGGCGCATGTCATCGTTATCCATGCATGGCAGATCATCATGAATCAAAGAGTACGTATGAATCATTTCCACGGCAGCGGCGAAAGGCAAGATGCGCTCTTTACCAGCACCGAACAACTCACCGACCAGCAAGGACAGAACCGGACGGAAACGTTTCCCGCCATTGGTGGCGGAATAAAGCATGGACTTTCGCAACTCAGAAATGGCGCTGCCTGCTGGTAGCTCCATGTCAGACAGATATTTTTCCACAAACTGGTTCACAGCCTGGGTGCGCGCGGCGATTTCCTGATCAATCTGAATTGCGAGATCCAAGGCTTAGTTCTCCTCTGAAGTGAAATCAGTGGTCACCGGCTGGCCGTCAGCTCCCACAGACATCAACAGTTTCACTTTGGATTCAGCTTCATTCAGACGCTGATGGCATTCGCGGGAAAGCTTCACACCTTCCTCGAACAGCTTCAAAGACTCTTCCAAAGCCAGATCGCCTTTTTCCATCTTTTGCACGATCTCTTCAAGACGGCCTAGTTTCTTCTCAAAATCCATTCTATTCCTCCTTCACGCCATCCACGATGGCGGTCACTGAGCCCTGAGCCAGGCGGATATCCAAAAGGTCTCCCTTTTTCACCTGACTCGCAGATTTAATAACTTCAGAATTTTTGGTCACGATTGAATAGCCACGCTCAACCACCTTCAGGGGACTGAGACTATCCAGCATAGCCATGACCTTGCCCATGCGGGCCTTTTTTCTTTCAATCGAAAAATGTAGCGCCTTTTCAGAACGTGCCTTCAGATATTCCAGATCCTTTTTCTTTTCATCAATCAGATCCTGGGGGCTTCCCAGTTTCTGACTCATCAGCTCCACCCGGTGGCGACGCTCCGCCAGACGGCGGTTGATCGCGAACTCCAGACGGTTCAAAAGATCATCGTTGCGAAGCTCCAGATCCTGCAAACGGCGCTTCGGATCCACCAGTCGTTTGGAAAGACCCAGCATCTTTTCACGCAGGAACTTCATCTTCTTTTCAAAAGTCAGATGCAGCATGCGCTCCAGCGACACAACCTTGTTGGCCAGTTCGCCTGAGCTTTTCGCCACAAGTTCTGCCGCGGCCGAAGGTGTCGGCGCACGCAAGTCCGCCACAAAGTCAGCGATAGTAAAATCAATTTCGTGCCCCACGGCGGAAATCACCGGGACCGGGCTTGCCGCAATCAAACGCGCAAGCCGTTCATCATTGAAACACCACATGTCTTCAATGGATCCACCACCGCGCCCGACAATCACCACATCCACACCCGGAAGGGCGGTGGCTTTTTTAAAGGCCTCGCAAATTTGTGGAGCTGCCGCCTCACCCTGCACGATGGTTGGAACCACCGTCACCTGGATGGCTTTAGCGCGACGGGAAAGAACGTTCAAAATATCACGAATCGCCGCTCCGGTCGGAGACGTCACGATCGCAATATGTCTTGGGAAAGTCGGAATCGGCTTTTTGCGGGCTGATTCAAACAAACCCTCGGCTTTCAATTTCATTTTCAGTTGCTCGAAAGCTTTTTGCAAAGCTCCGGCACCGACGGGTTCCATCATCTCGCACATCAGCTGATAGTTACCACGCGGCTCATACACCGTGATGCGGCCGCGAACGATGACTTCCATCCCATCGGTAGGTTTGAATTTCAAACGGGCGTTGTTACCACGGAACATCACGGCCGTGATCTGGGAACGGGAATCTTTCAGGCTGAAATAAAAGTGACCGGAGGTGTGAGCCTTGAAGTTTGAAATTTCACCCTTCACCCACACCTGCCCGATCTGACCCTCCAGCAACTGCTTCACATAGATATTAAGCTGCTCGACGGAAAGCACGGAAGGTTCGTTGTTCTTCGTCAATAGGTCCGCAGCTCCAAGACTGGCTTGGGCTGAAACATCTGTTTTACGAAGAGGCTGATTAGGAGAGTCCGACATGGGAGCAGAGGCTAATGCTCCCTCGGGGTGGAGTCAATACATTGAGAGTCAACGACCTATAGACTGGAGTGCCAAACGTTCTGAACGGACCACAATCCGCCCACGAAAAAACACACCCAACCCAGGGATTTGTGTTTGGCCAAATTGGCATAGGCCTGACCCATGCGCTCCTGCCCGATGCGCGCCAGGACAGGGTTCTCCAACACAACAACCATCAGGAGTCCATAGAAAAAAACCACGAAGGGAAAAATAAAATCGAGCTTTTCTGGTGTCATAAGCAATTTATCGGAGCTTTACCGGAAAGTAAGAGTCCGGTTCGATTGACGATATAAAAAGACATGATAGAATGGTTTTTAGAAGGGTTCGACGGCGTAAAGCTCTATCGAAAATAAACCTTACAAGCATATTTTTGGGGACTGTCCCTGACAATGGTGAGCAAGCTCAGCTCGTACTGAGAAGCCTAAAGTTGTTATCATGGTTACCCACCTTAGCTAAAACAGGTTTACTTTTTCAGAGTGGTCTTCGAGCCTTTTTTTATTTGTCTCAAGCCGAGACAGTCCTGCAAAAAACTTCGCACTTAATTAGTTTAAGTTTATATCCGATAGTCCTAGCATGGTCCCATTTCTACAAAAACACTCAACCTCCTTACTAAAGTCCCTGCTGGCCAGCTTTGCAATACTATACGGCCTGTCACTGTTCGTAGACGCAACAAAGGAATTGAGCTTAGCGCTTAGACTTTTAAGTATATCGAGTTGGTCAGTGCTGTGCTTTTGCCTCACATATCAGGTATTTACGTTCTCTCAAAATACCAAGTCCCTTATAGCCAATGGCTTCACCTACTTTCTTTCCAACTTAATGCTTGTTGTCGACCTATACACGTCCCCACCCTCTCAACATAAAGAAATTGTCTACCTAATTGGAATGGTATCCACAGTATTAGGAATGATTGCCTCCATTAACTGGAAGAGCGGAAAAGCACCCCAAAAAATTGAAAACTTCGGACTTGAATCAATATTTGACCTACGGCCTTTCGAGATCACCGAAGGTCTAAGTAAAGATGCGGGAGAAAAGGAAGACTTTCTCTTGAAGGTAGTGCACGAAAACAACAAACTTTCAACTATTGGAATATCTGGACCGTGGGGCATAGGGAAAACTTCTCTAATCCACTCTTTAGTCTCCACCTTAGAAAAGGACCGCCGGTACAAAATCACTCACATTGACTCTTCAAACTACTTCAGCTCCGAGTCACTTGTCGAAGAACTAAGAGAAAAATATTTGTCGATATTCTTTGGCGAGAATCCAAATATTTTTACAAAGGCTGTCTTTGAGTCGATGCTTTCATCAACCCCAAACATATTGTCTTCAGTTGTACAACTAGTAACAAACTCCGATAGTCAGATTGCTACAAAAAAACTTTTATCAAATCACCTAGAGTCATCAGATGATATGTACGTAATTATATATGACGATCTCGACAGGCTAAAACCTGAAGAGGTCGTCGTCGCATTACGTTTAATTGGAAAAATCGCTGGCGTTCCAAAAATTAAGCAAATTGTTTTATACGACAGAGTTCGAATTGAGAGCTTATTGCATGATTCTTCTCACGGACATAGCTCTTTCTTTGCAAAATACATAGACTACGAACTTCATGTACATGCGCTGGACTACAATCAGTCCAACAATCAAGCAAAACAGTATATCATGAGAGTGCTTGAGCAAGAAGGCATGGAACACTACCTTACTGAAATTTCCAAGACCAATTTTGAAAGCGAATATTACTATCTTCTGAATAATTATCGCGACTTAAAGCAATTTGCCATCTCCCTGCACTCACTCCTCAAGTTCGGAGCACACAAGATCCACCTTCAAGAGGCCATAAAGATAACAATTTTAAAGACACGGTTCCCAAAAATTTATTTAGACATGTTTGAACCTATGCCAGGCGACGAAGATAAGTTCGTCGCTCTATATCAAAGCATCTATGGAAACCAAACACATGCAGCATTCACATTAGTTTCCGAGCTTTCAAACGGCGAAAATAGACATCATCTATTTAAAATGATAAATCCCATTTATACCCCAATCTATCAAATGGACAAATCCCCCCCAAATGCAATTTCATGGGAAGGTCTCAAAATGATCATTGATGGACTTAAGGATAATCCATACTCTCACCATCAAGAAATACCTAGCTATTCATTCAATTATCTAACCGCAGATCAACTAAGCTCAAACTTCATCGGAATAGTTCAGGCAATCGATAGGAGTCTACATCCATCATTTGTTGCATTAACAATGAAGAAGATCTGTCATGAAAAGGATGGAAACACTGAATGGATCTATCATTCTCTTCGCGAAGCTATATCCTCCACCGGAATTTTTAAGAGCTGGATAAATGGGTATTTAAGCGCCCGCGCAAAGGTTGCATGGACAGGTGAACTAAAAGTATCAATTATGTCCATGCTCCTTTTTAAACGCGTATACAAACCAGATTATCCAGTTGAATTCGAAACTATCAAAGCAAACCTCTTCGCTTCTCTTCCCAACTTTTCATATGAGGAGGTACTATCTCTAGATCAAAATTACTTCGAGATACTTGAAAATGAAAGCGGACTCCTTCGGCAATATTTAGACCACATGCATATTGCAAGAACATCAATCTTAAATGAAGCGCAACTGGACAATTTGTTGGAAAAATACCTTGAAATTAATGGTTTCAATAGCAATGACGACTACATAAATACAGCAAGATTTATGCGAATGACCAGCGACTCTCAACACTCGTTAGTTACCCGATTAATTGAAGTTAATAATGGGAAATATCTGAATGTAATAAGAGTGATTAAATCCTTTCTTAAAGTTTAAATTAAGGTAAAGGTGACTTAGTTTCTTCGAGCCTTTTTTTATTTGTCTCAAGCCGAGACAGTCCTGCAAAAAACTTCGTCATTTCCTCAATAATTTCGATTAAGAAATAGGGCTTTCCCGCGTTCAGCCCACCCCCCGTAAATCCGATAAGATCTACATGACTTTGAACCGGATGATGGCTGGTTTTATCAGCGCGTGGACTCTCATTCTGACAGCTTGTGGTGGTGGCGGCCTTGAAGGCGGCGACTTCTCATCCAATGCCCCCGCCTCTCCTGAGCCGACCTATTACGGCAAACCCACCGAAATGGATGCCGCCCAGTCCGTCACTGTCACACTTCCGACAAAGTTCCTTTATCGCGGCCTGAGCTTCACTCCCGGCAGCTCTACCAACGGACTGACCAATGTGGTCGCAACTGGCGATGCCGTTCCAATCTCCTTTGCAGAGTTCCATATCTATGACACCTCCGGCACCCGCATCCAACAGGGTGAAACCGACACCGATGGCATTGCGACCTTTAAGATTCCAAAAACCGCTGGCACCTACACTTTCAAAGTCTTCTCGCGGGCTTATAATGACTATCTGAAAGTCAGCATCCTGGCCGACATTTATGCCAACACCCCTCACTATGCGGCGAAATCATTCTCTATCACGGCGGGTGATATCACCACAGGCACGCTGGATCTGACTTCTTCCCCGGTTTACGCCGAGGCCAACGAAAGCACGTCATCTCGCATCGAAGGTGGCGCCTTCAACATCATGTACAACATCCTGCTGGCGAACGAATACATCCGCCGCAACATTGGCAAAAACAATGGCGGTATTCCTTCCACCAACACCAACCTCTGGTGGGTGGCCGAAAAAGTGACCGTCTTCTGGAAGGCCGGATTCAATCCATACTCTTACTTCGGCTCCAACTCTCCCCTGTCGTTCTATTCCCCGGGGGAACGCAAGCTCTACATCCTGGGGGGCGTGAACGGCGACGTGAAGTCTTCTGACACTGACCACTTTGATGACTCCGTGATCCTGCATGAATACGCTCACTTCCTGGAAGACGTCTACGGCAATTCCGGATCTCCGGGAGGATCCCACACAGGGAACTTCGTCATCGATGCCAGACTTTCCTGGAGTGAAGGCTGGGCCAACTATTTCCAGGCCGCCGTCTTAAGTGGAGCGGATGCCGCCTATAACAACGCTGATGAAAATCGAGCACCGACAGATCCCCGTTATCACTACTATGTGGACACCTATGGCTACCGCGCCTCAGGAAACACGGCCGGGGTCAGTATTTCCTTCAACCTGTGGCAGGATGGAACTGCGGCAAGCTATGACAACACTTCAGCGGATCTTGCCGGCACGGGGACTTTCCGTGAAGTGTCCGTATCGCGCGCGCTTTACAAAGCCACTCGCGATGACATGGCCGAGTATGAAAGCACCAAATTCGGCGGAGGCATGGACTTCTCAAAAGTGTGGATGACCTTCGCTGGGGAAGACACTGCCGGGCACAAAAAATCCAATCCGGTCACCACCAGTCTGGTCAACACCTCCGTCTATCCCATTCCAAGTGTAGGTCTGTTTAACAATCTACTGTCCCGCAACGTGGCTGGTGCGACAGCAAAATGGGACGCGATCCTTGCTGAAGAAAAGCAAAGCAAGACCACCAAGGACTATGCTTTCTATCTGGGCGAAACCACCTGTTCTGATATCACCTTCACTGTCGGAAAAGAAGAACAACTGATGACGGCCAGAGACAGCGTCAAACGCTCGGATCAGCAGGTGAATAACGACTTCTATCTGTACTATCACGATGGCAACAGCACCACTCTGTCGCTGGAGTATTCAAGCACAAAGCTGAATCTGGATCTTATTCTGTACAAAAAGGACTATGTGTACTTTGAAGACGCCTATTGGTATGGCGGATATTCCTCTGACTATATCGTCAAACAGAGCCGTTCTGAAACCGTGGGCGCCACCGAGTCCATCAGCACCAGTGGACTGTCTGCTGGCTACTACCTGCTGAACGTAAAAATCAACGCTTACAATAAAACGGCATCCCAGATGAACACCAATGCAACTTACAGAATCAAAAAAGGAGGCACAGTCATATGCGGAACCGAAAGATAGCCTTTACCGCAATCCTGTCCCTGCTTGCAGGCATTTCAGTTTATTCCTTCACGGCAAAAACGGAAGACCGCAAACCCGCTTCCACAGCCAAATCCACGTGGCGGCCTGCTCCTGTGGGTAAACATCTGGCTCTGTTCCATGTTGAACTAAAATCCGAGGATGAAATCCCTGAATCCGGCACTGATGAAGTGATTCTTGTCGGCCGCGTTCTTGTGAATCAGACCCTGCAAGGCGACCTGGCGTACACGTGGTCCCTGCCGGAAGGGGTCAGTGTTGTTGACGGCATCACCTCTGACACTTTGTCCGGAGTGAAAGTGGGTCAGGTGGTGGAACTAAAACTGACTGTGGTGGGCTTCTCAAAAGAAAAGCAAAAAGCGATCTCGCTGGCAGTCAAAGCCCTGGCCAAAGAAGAAGTCCTGGGAAATTCTGCCGTGATTGTCAGCCGCAACGAAGACACCATGGAAGCCACAGCCCCGGGCATGAAAAGATCCGCTGAAGAACAGCTGGGTTCAGAGACAGTCCACCGTCGTCGTAAATAGGAATCCCCGAATCTCTCCGTTACGACGGAGAGAACACGCATGCCGCGGCTCGACCACAAAACGGCGCATCCCCTCAGAAGACAGCTCCCACAGTTCGTGTTTGCCGGTATCGAACTTCATCGTTCCTGGGATATGACCGTTGATCAAATCCAAAGAGATTGAAAAAAGGCTGCGGGTCACAGATTCTTCACGGCCGTACAGCTTCCACCACTCCAAAGAATAAAGCTCTTCCAGCGTGTACGTGCAAACCTCAAAGAAGCGCAGATTTCGAAACACCTGCAGGCCTTCATCGGTGTACACTTCCACAGAATCAGATTCTTCTAATTTGTCGAAAAAATCAGAGGCCGGGATCAAGCCCCAGCGGCGCAAAGCCTTCCAGCAAAAGCGTGGGGAATCTTTTAAAGAGAAACTTTCCGCGTGGGCTTCCTGGCAGATTTCCAGATAGTCCTTCAAGGTGTGAAGGGCGATGTCTTTTTGGCTTTCGTTCAGCTGATTAAAGTGCGGCAAAGCGGGGTCACGGTAGGGTTTGACGGACAAACCCTCTTTTTGCAGAACCAGGGCGAGGCGCTCACACAACAGACGAAATCTTTCAACCTTGTCCGGAGTTTGCTTCTGAGCACCTTGCGCTGACTGCATTCATCCTCACATCGGGATAACTTCAATTGTTGGATTGAATTGATCCCGCAAAATTCCCTCGATGGCCATCAGTGTACCTGAAGTGGCACTCGGGCAGGTTCCACAAGCTCCCTGATAAAAGACATAGAGCTTGTTGTCTTCATATTTCACCACATCCAAGTCCCCGCCGTCACCTTGCAAACCGGGACGGACCGTTTGGTCCAGAATCTCTTCGATCTGCTGGACTTCCGGCGGCAGGCTGGCACGGCGAAGCTTCTTTTCATCCATCTGGGTCACCGCCGGATTATGCGCCGGCATGCGGGTCTGAATCACCGAACAAACGTTGCGTTGAATCTCTTCCGGATCCGCATCGAAATTATGCGTGATCGTGATCACGTTCTGGAAGAAGTGAACCTGACGAACACCCTCCACCTGGAACAAGGAAGACGCCAGAATGCTCTGCTCAGCTTCCTTGGCATCAGCATAGGTCGCCTTGCCGTCATTCAAGACGGCGCGATCCAAAACGAATTTCCACGCATTGGGGTTCGGAGTTGCCTGAATACGAATCAGTACATCTTGGGTGCTCATAACAACATCTCCCGGGCTTTCACCACGGCTTTAACCATAGAATCAATATCTTCACGATTATTATACACTGAAAGGGATGCTCTGACGGTGCCGGGAACTCCCAGACGCGCCATCAGCGGCTGCGTACAATGGTGTCCTGCTCTGACTGCCACACCTTCTTGGTCCAGAATCTGACCAATGTCAGAGTGGTGAGCCCCTTTCAGATTAAAGGACAAAATCGCCCCTTTATTCTGAGAGGTTCCGTAGATTTTTACATCCGGGATCTCCAGAAGCCTGCCAGTTGCGTAGTTCAAAAGATCCATCTCATATTTATGAATCTTATCCAGACCGATGTTCTCAACGAACGTCAGTGCCGCATGCAATCCCACGGCGCCTTCCACGTGCGGAGTTCCGGCCTCAAAGCGCGTCGGCACATCATTGAACGTGGTTTTTTCGATCGTCACCTTGGAAATCATACTGCCGCCACCCTGATAAGGGGGCATCTGATCCAGAATCTCTTTTTTTCCGTACACAGCCCCAAACCCAAACGGGCCGAAAAGCTTGTGTGCAGAAAACACAAAGAAGTCGCAATCAATATCAGAAACATCCACCGGCAACTGAGACACGATCTGCGCCCCATCCACCAGAACCTTCGCACCCACTTCATGAGCAAGCTTGGTCAAAAGCTTCATGTCTGTGTTCGTGCCCAGAACATTCGAAGAAGCGGTGAAAGCCACCATCTTCGTGCGAGAGTTCAATTTCTTTTTGAAGTCTTCAAGATCCAGCTCGCCATTGTCCAGAATATCCGCGGCCACGACTTTGGCGCCGACTTTTTCTGCGACCATCTGCCACGGCACGATGTTTCCGTGATGCTCCATCACGGTGATCAGGATCTCATCCCCGGCCTTCAAGTTGGAAAGGCCCCAGGAATTTGCCACCAGGTTCACGCCCTCGGTGGTGCCACGAACAAAGATGATTTCCTCGGACTGACGGGCACCCAGGAATTCGGCCACCTTCTGGCGGGCCGCTTCGAAATGTCCGGTCGCCACGTCACCCAGATAGTGTGCGCCACGATGAACATTGGAAGTTTCATAAGAATAAAAATGCGCAATACGGTCGACCACCGACTGCGGCTTCAAAGTTGTCGCACCACTGTCCAGATAAACCAGGTTCTTGCCATGAACTTTCTGAGTCAAAGCCGGAAACTGGGATCTTACAGAGGCAAATATGTCGTCTAGATTACTCATATCACTTACCGATTCAGGGCAAGGCTGCTGAACGCCTCGTCCAGATGGCGAGACAACCATTTCTGGATGTTCTCGTCGGAAATTTTGTAAATCACTTCAGAAAGATACCCGTAGCTCAGCATCGGGATGGCTTTCTCTTTCGGAATGGCGCGGGACTGCAGATAGAACAGCTCTTCACGGTTCAACTGACCCACTGTGGATCCGTGCGCCGCTTTCACATCGTCAGCATAAATCTGCAGACAAGGTTTGCTGTCGGCTTCCGCTTTGCCGCTCAAAAGAAGATTATTATTCAACTGGGCCGAGTTGGCTTTCTGCGCACCCTTTTCGATGCGAACAGTTCCGCAGAACACGGCACGGGATTCCCCGTCCAGAATACCTTTATAAAGCTGATTGGTATTGCACTCGCCTACCTTGTGGTTGATCAAGGAAGTGTTGTCCACGTGCTGGTTGCCACGAACCGCGTACACACCCAGAATTTCCGTATTGGAACCAGGGCCGTTCAAAATCACATCCAAAGAATGACGGGACAGTCTGGCACCCGTTGCAAAAGCCAGGCTTTCCACGTTGGCGTCTTTTTCAACCACCAGACGCGTGCGACCGATATTCACCGCACTTTCGCTTTCAGCCTGAACACGCACGTACACAAGCTTGGCACTTTCGCCAACATGCACATCACTGACAGAGTTTGCAAAGTAAGTGGTGCCAGCTTTGCCGTAATGGCTTTCCAGCACACGCACGGAAGAACGCGCGCCCACGTCAAGACTCAGGCGAGGATTTACCATCAGTGATGGGCCCCCTTCCGCAGACGTGAAGAAGACGAAATTCACAGGTTTTTCCACAGACGTTTCTTTGGCAACAGTCACCAAAAACGGTTTTGCCATATAGGCGCCGTTCAAGGCATCAAAGGTGTCATCAAACTGAGCCGGATACTGGGAAAGTTCTTTTAGACTCACACCCGCTGGCAAATCTGCCGACAGGGTCTTATTCAATACACCGTTAAAGAAAACGATGTTGGCAAATTCCGGATTCAGATTTTTTTTGATCTCTACCAGAGTTTCGTGGCTGGGCTCTACCGGATTCACTGCGCTTGGCAGGAACGTGCCTTCGTTCAAAGTCTTCACGCTGGTATAGTGCCAGTCTTCATCCTTGCGGGTCGGAAGACCTTTATTTAGAGCATAGTCATACCCGGCCTTGCGGAAAGCGGACAATGCGCCATCTGCAGGGTTGGATTGACTGAATTTTTCATAGCTCGTTAACAGGTTCATAGTCACTTCCTATACCGTCAGCCAGTCGTAGCCTTTTTCTTCCAGCTTCAGCGCCAAAGAGCTGTCGCCAGTCTCGATGATTTTGCCGTTGGCCAAAACGTGAACGAAGTCCGGTTTGATATAATCCAACAGACGCTGATAGTGAGTGACCAGAATGATCGCGTTGTCTTTACGGCGAAGTTTGTTCACCCCTTCAGAAACAACACGCAAAGCATCGATGTCCAGACCGGAATCTGTTTCATCCAAAAGCGCCAGACGCGGGGATAAAACCGCCATCTGCAGAATTTCATTTTTCTTTTTCTCACCACCAGAAAAACCTGTGTTCACCGGGCGATCCAGGTATTCAGGCTTCATGCTGACCAGTTTCATTTTCTGATAAAGGAATTCACGGAACTCACCTTCCGGCATTGGTTCAGAACCCTGGTGCTGCAATACAGAGTTGAAAGCCGTATGCAGGAACGTGAAATTGGAAACACCCGGAACCTCAATCGGATACTGGAATGCCAGGAAGATGCCTTCTTTGGCTCTTTCATCCGGCTCAAGATCCAACAAATTGGTCATGTTGAAGTTCACTTCGTATTTCACTTCACCGGAAGTGACTTCATACGCCGGGTGACCGGCAAGCACTTTAGAAAGTGTGGATTTACCGGAACCGTTCGGGCCCATGATGGCATGAACTTCACCCGGTTTCACTGTCAGGTTCAGACCTTTCAGGATTTCTTTTTCTTCAACTCTTGCATGTAGGTTTTTGATCTCTAGTAAATTCATATTTCACCTTTATTGAGCTGCTTCAGCTACGCTCTGCCGGCCCTAGCCGACACTATTCTCAAGTTTCATTTCGATCAGTTTTACGGCTTCGACAGAGAATTCCAGAGGAAGCTCTTTAAAGACCTCTTTACAGAAGCCGTTCACCAGCATCGAAATTGTTTTTTCCATATCCAGACCGCGGGACTGCAAATAGAAGATCTGATCTTCACTGATACGTGAAGTCGTCGCTTCGTGTTCAATCGTCGCAGTTTTGTTTTTCACTTCAATATAAGGATAAGTATGCGCACTGCTTTGATCGCCCACCAGCATGGAGTCACACTGGGAGTAGTTGCGCGCATTTTCCGCCGAAGGCAGAATCTTCACCTGACCACGGTAAGCATTGGAGGACTTGTCCGTGGAAATACCTTTGGAGATGATCGTGCTCTTGGTGTTTTTACCAATATGAATCATCTTCGTGCCGGTATCCGCCTGCATCAGATCGTGAGTCAAAGCCACAGAGTAGAACGCCCCTTCAGAGCCTTCACCCTGCAAAATGCAGGAAGGATATTTCCAAGTGATCGCAGAACCGGATTCCACTTGGGTCCAGGAGATCTTGGAATACTTCCCAAGAGCTTTTCCACGCTTGGTCACAAAGTTATAGATACCACCACGGCCTTCTTTATCGCCTGTGTACCAGTTTTGAACTGTGGAATACTTGATCTCGGCATTGTCCAATGCCACAAGCTCAACCACTGCGGCGTGCAGCTGGTTTTCATCACGTTGAGGCGCCGTACAGCCCTCAAGGTAATTCACGTAACCGCCTTCATCACACACCAGCAAAGTTCTTTCAAACTGACCGGTGTCTTTGGCGTTAATACGGAAGTAAGTGGAAAGATCAATCGGACAACGAACGCCTTTCGGGATGTAACAGAAAGATCCGTCAGTGAAGACCGCCGCATTCAAAGCGGCATAATAGTTGTCCGTGTGAGGTACAACAGAGCCCAGGTACTTTTTCACCAGATCCGGATGTTTGTGAATCGCCTCAGAAATAGAACAGAAGATCACACCGGCTTTATCCAGCACTTCGGTGTGAGTCGTGCCCACAGAAACAGAGTCAAACACCACATCCACGGCAATACCGGAGATGCGCTTTTGTTCGGTCAGCGGAATACCCAGCTTCTCAAATGTCTTGATCAGCTCCGGATCCAGATCATCCAGAGATTTTGGTTTGTCAGCTTCGTCCGTCGCTTTTTTCGGCGCGGAATAATAGCGGATCGCCTGGAAGTCGATCTTCGGATAAGACACGTGCGCCCATTCAGGCTCCACCATCGTCAGCCAGTGACGGAACGCCTTCAAGCGGTATTCAAGCATCCACTCTGGCTCGTTCTTTTTCGCAGAGATCAGACGAATGATGTCTTCGTTCAGACCCAGCTGAACCTGATCTGTTTCAATGTCGGTGGTGAAACCGTATTTGTATTCGTAACTTTCCAGCGGATTGCTGGAGGATTTGTTATTATCCATGGGCCACCGCCTCTGAGGATTTTTTCGCTGGCATTGCCATTCTTTCCACCAATAGTTCTTTCAGGCTCAGGCTTTTGTAGAAGTCTGTAAGTCTGTCGTTCAAAGCTGTGATCGGAGACACGATGTTGCAGGTGCCTTGAATTTCACAAGGCGCTTCCTTGTGCAGGCATTTCACCAACGCAGTTGGTCCTTCAATCACCTCAACAAGGTCGTGTATGGAAACCTTCGCAAGGTCTTTTGTGATTTGATATCCGCCATTAGCTCCGTATTCGGCGCGCAAAATCCCACCCTTTTGGGCCATCTGCTGCATCACACGAGCAGTCGCATCAAAAGGTGTGTGGAATGAATCCGACACTTCTTTGGCAGTTGTGAGCTCCCCGGGGATCTTTTGACTCATGTACTTGAGAGCCATCAGAGCGTATTCAAGCTTGCGATTGATTTTATTCATGTAAGGTTCCCTTCACCGGCGCCCTCAGAGGGTCCTCTGCGGACACGGCGTCGCCTTCTATCTAATAGAAAGCCAATTGAAAAACAAGGCGAAATACGCCTAATTTTAACGTATTTAAGGTTATGACAGGAATCTTTCCTTCTGTTTTGAAAAAATGTGCTGATTTCAAAGTCTTAGGATGCTATACGAAGGTCCTATGAGAATCCTTTTCATTACCGCTGTCAGCTTCCTTATCCTTGGTATTTTACTGCTTATGGCCCGTATATGGGGTCTGGGGCAATCCTTCCCGGCCTACGAACACGCCTTCTTTTCTGGCCCCGCTCCGATCGTGATCGTCAAAGCCGACACCCTGGAGAAGGTTCAAGAGACCCTGAAGCTCAAACCCGATGCGGTGATCTGGGCGGATGTGCGCATTTCCCAGGACAAAGTGCCGTTCATTTTGCCAGCCAACCGCGACCGTGAATTCATCGATATGAAGATGGCTGAACAAAAAGCCAATCCGACGGCCAAGATCATGACCGGTGGAAAACTGTCGGAATATCCGTGGGAGCAGATCAACGAGTTCTATAAGACCACTCCGGCACTGAAAGAATACTACGAACAGTTCCCGGAAACGCGCTTTGTCCTGAATGTCGTGGATAACGTGCACGACGTGCATTCCACAGTGGTCAACGCCATTGATGCTTTCAAACCCAACAAACGCACGCTGATTCAAAGCGACGCTTTGATCGTGATGACAACCATCAAAGAGCTGAAACCAGAATGGGTGTACGGCACCAGCCATCCGGATATTATGAGATTGCTCAGCTTTGATTCGTTGTGGATTCTGCCATCGACTCAATTTAAGGGTGATGTGTTCATCGCTCCATTTACATTGATGAAGCGTCCGGCGTTCAACGACGAGATCATCACAGAGATGCGTCGTCGCAACAAAAGAATCTTCCTGGGTCCTATCGAGAATGAAGCTCAGCTTGCTGATGCAACTCGCTATAAGGCAGAAGGCCTTATCACGACGAATTTGCCAGAATTGCTCCGTCTTCTAAACCAAGGTCCTGCTCAATAGGTTGATCCAAAATGCATTTGGGCATATCTTTTTAAGACGTACCTTAACGGAGGTCTAGATATGTCCCCTATTTTTGTCAACGCGGCCCAAGCTGCACCCTCTGTATCAGTGAACACCAGCTCCATTGATGCTATCGCTCAAGCCAGTCCCATTGTTCAGCTGACTTTGTTGATGCTGATTGTGATGTCCGTTTTCTGCTGGGCCATTGGTTACTCCAAATATGTCACGTTCAAAAACATGAAACAGTCCGATGAACTGTTCTTGTCCAAATTCTGGAAGGTAAATTCTTTAGACACGTTGTTTGAAGACATCGACCAATATAAAGACTCTTCTGTCGCCCGCGTGTTTAAAGCCGTGTACCTGGAGATGAAAAAGATCTCTGAATCCCCGCTGCTTTCCAAAACCGAAGGCGATAAACCGATCCTTTCCGGCATCGACAATCTGGAGCGCGTTTTGAACAAAGCCACTGAAAGCGAAATTTCCAAACTGGAATCCCGCCTGACAGTTCTGGCAACAACCGGCTCCACCGGTCCTTTCATCGGTCTTTTCGGTACCGTTTGGGGGATCATGGGTTCCTTCCACAAGATTGGTCAGACCGGAACAGCCAGCTTGGCGGTTGTAGCGCCGGGTATCTCGGAAGCCCTGATTGCCACCGCAATCGGTCTGGCAACAGCGATTCCAGCGGTTGTTTTGTACAACAACTTTATCTCTAAAATTCGCAAACAGGAGATCGTTCTGAATAACTTCGGCGCCGACTTCCTGAACATCGTTAAACGTAACTTCTTCCAAGGAAATTAATCATGGGAATGAGTGGCGGCGGCGGAAAAAGCCGGGCGACATTAAGCGAAATCAACATCACGCCTTTGGTGGACGTGATGCTGGTGTTGCTGATCATGTTCATGGTGACGACTCCTTTGATGCAACAGGGGATTGAAGTGGATCTGCCCAAGACCTCTTCTTCCGGTGTTGAAGTCAATGAAGAGCCTTTTGTACTGGTGATCAATTCAGATCAAAGAATGACCATCGCCAAACAAAAGATCGCCATGAACGAACTGCGCCCGAAACTGAAAGCGATCTTCGAAAATAAAAAGAACAAACAGGTGTACATTCAGGCAGACCGCAAAGTGGACTATGGCTTCGTCGCGGAAGCTATGGCCGAAGTGCGTGCCGCTGGCATCTTTAACATCGGCCTGATCACTCAGCCGAAAGATCAATGACCTGAGCTGTGAATTATTTAGAGGAAAAAGATCAGCAGAATGATGAGCAAGTAACCCGCGGCATAGGGATCTCCTTTGCCCTGCACGCGCTTATTATCTCGATCTTTACTTTGAAGACGGTCTTTTTTGATCCGGAACCGATTGATTTCTCGCAAGCCGTGCGTGTGGATATGGTGGGCCTGCCGGACAAGGTGGAACCCAAGGATCTGGCGCCCCCGGCAAAAGAAAATCCCAAACCGGCCCTTCCTGAAAAAGAAGTCGCCAAGGAACCCGTAAAAGAAAAACCGCCCGAAAAGGCCCCGGAAAAAGTGGTGGAAAAGAAAACCCCACCAAAACCAGAACCTGTGAAACTTCCTCCGGCGAAAGCCAAGGAAGAGGGCATCAATCTGGAAAAAGTGAAATCCCAGCAGCAAAACGCTTTGGACAAACTCAAAGCCATGGCTGCATTGGAAAAAATCAAAGAGGACGTGGCCGAAGATAAGAAAAAAGCCGCGGCCGCTGCCGGAACCGGCAAAGCCGCCACCGGAAGTACGCCGGTAAGAGGAAACGTCCTGTCGCCTGGCACATCTTTGACGGGAATTGCCAAGCTTCAGAACGACAACTACATTTCCGATCTGGATCGTCACATCAAACAAAATTGGACAATCCCGGAATGGCTGGCGAAGCGCGATTACAAAGCGCAGGTGCGTGTGTTCGTGGATTCGCGCGGCAATATTCTGGGCAGAAAAATTGTTAAATCCAGTGGCAATCCCAGCTACGATGAAGAAGTATTAGCAACCATTGACCGTTCGGCACCATTCCCGGCTCCGCCGGAAAAACTGATTGCCGTATTCTCTGTGGACGGAATCCTGATCGGATTCCCGGAATAACTAGGAGGACATCATGATGAAACAGATACTGGCCCTTGCTCTGATTATCGGCCTATTCCCTCTTTTCTCCCATGCCCAAAACAACAATGGCATCTATATCAAGTTGGGCGAAGCACGCACCAAAAAAAGCCTGATGGCGTTCCCGCCTTTGCAATACACAGGCTCCCCTTCAACAGCCTCCCGCAATCAGGGTGTCGGGGTTGAGATCTTTAATACGATCACAAACGATCTGACCGTTTCCTCTTACTTCCAGTTCATCAACCAGAGTGCTTTCCTGGAAGACACCTCCAAAACCGGCTTGATGCCGGCTCCGGGTCTGCCAAACGGATTCAAATTCCAAAGCTGGTCCTCCATCGGCGCTGACTTCCTGATCCGTGCGGGTTACTCGGTTGTCGGCAACGAAGTGACTTTGGAAACCTACACCTACCACGTTCCCCGTGCGGCCTTGGTTCTGGGCAAAAAGTATAAAGGCCCAACCAGCAGTGCCCGTCGTATCGCGCACACTTTCGCCAACGACGTCATGAAAGCCCTGACCGGTGTTGAAGGTCCGTTCCTGTCCCGCGTGGTTGTTTCCAGCGACAAAGGCAGCGGCCAGAGCAAAGAAATCTTCACGATGGACTGGGATGGGGCGAACATGGAACAGGTTTCGAATCATCGCAGTATCTCGATTTCTCCAGCATGGTCTCCGGACGGTAAAAAGATCGCCTACACTTCTTATGTGAAACGTGTGGGTGCAAAGTTCCGCAACGCCGACATGCTGCTGTTGGATCTGACGACCGGGAAAAGATCTTTGATCTCTTACCGCCAGGGTATCAATTCAGGCGCGTCCTTCTCGGCTGACGGAAAACACATTTATCTGACCATTTCCCAGGGTAACAGCCCGGACATCTACAAAATGGGACTGGATGGAACTCTGGTTGGCAAAATCACCAATGGACCTGCCGGAGCATTGAACGTGGAGCCGACAGTATCCCCACAAGGGTTGCTGAGCTTCTCTTCAGACCGTGCGGGCCGCCCGATGATTTACACGGCGGACGCTGCCGGGAACAATGTGAAACGCATCACTTTTGCAGGTGTGTTTAACTCGTCCCCGTCCTGGTCTCCGGATGGCAAGAAAATCGCCTTTGCCGGCCAGAGCGACAACAACTTTGATATCTTTGTGATGAACGCGGACGGCACTGGAATGATCCGTCTGACTTCCGCGAAGAAACCAAACGGTCGCATGGCAAGTAACGAAGACCCTTCATTCTCTCCGGATGGAAGATTCGTGATGTACACGTCCAACCGCACGGGGAAAAATCAGATCTATATTTCCACCGTGGACGGAACTGAAGAGCGTCGTGTGACCAACGACAACAACAATTACTACAAGCCAAAATGGTCCAACAACATTGACTAACTTATCCATCGAGGATCAGTTACGGCAAGAGCGCAGCGAGATCTGGTCTCGCTTTGCTGACGCCGCCAAGACCGACTCTATGGCCCCCGATCAAATCTGCCAGCAATGGAGTGGGGCCGCGGATCTTCTTTTACGCCACGCTTTTGATCACTGCTTTTCCAATCAAAAAATCGCACTTTTCGCCCTGGGCAAGCTGGGGTCTTCAGAACTGAATTTAAGCTCGGATGTGGATGTTCTATTGGTCAGTCAGGAGGACTCTGCCCAAGGCCTTTCGGCTTTGCGCAAGTTTCAAAAGATTCTGACTGAACGAACTGCGGCGGGCTTTGTCTTTCGCGTGGACTTTGACCTGCGCCCCGGCGGCAAACAAGGGCCGCTGATTCCAACCCTGGATCAATTCAAAGATTACTATGGCAACTATGGCGAAACCTGGGAACGTCTGGCCTTTGTTCGTCTGCGCCCGATTGCCGGTGATGAAGATGTGCAGAAGGAAGTGCTGGCGTTTGCGCAGAAGTTTTCTTTCCGCAAACATCTGGATTTTACTTTGCTCGAAGACTTAAAGACCCTGCGCTCTAAAATTCAGGTGCATTACTGGGAACGCTCGCAGGATCAAGTGGTGGATTTAAAGCTGGGCATCGGGGGCATTCGCGATGTCGAGCTTTTCACCCACGCCCTTCAGGTCATTCACGGTGGCCGCGATCTGACATTGCAGGTGCGCGGAACCACGGAGGCTTTATTACTGCTGGAAATGAAAGAGCTTCTGCCACCTGAAGAAGCCAAGTTCCTGCGCCAGCACTATTGGAATCTGCGCCGGCTTGAAAACTATGTTCAGGCGCTGAACGATGAACAGACTCACTTACTGGTACTGAACGAAACGCATCCTGAATTTGTGATGCAGGCCTTGCCGAATCTGAAGTTCGACATGCTTCGCTGTGATTCCATCGTAAAAAGTCTGTTGGGGGAAGCCCCGAAAGAGATTTCGCTGGAAGAAGAACTGAAACGCACCGGCTTGCCGGATCAGGATCTGCAGGAACTTTGGCAGGAAATCCTGGGGCAGGAAGTTCTTTCCCGCAACAAAGGCCGCGATGAGCTTTCACGCAAAGCCTTTTTGGGGGCTTTTCTAGAAACCTTGCAGGAACAAAAAGGCGACATTCGCCGGGGTTTGTTGCTGTTAAAAGATTTCATCGGCAGCACGCGGGCCAAAGCCAGCTTCTTTGCGCTGCTATTGCGCGAAAAAGAACTGCTGCAGGAACTGGCGTGGTTGTTCGGTCATTCGCCGTATCTTTCCCGCATTCTGTGCAACCGCCCTGAACTGCTGGACAGTTTCGTGTACCGCGCTCAGGACAAACACTCGGAAGATCTGGGCACCCTGCTGGAAGAACTGGCTGAAAAGAAGCTTCTTTCTGAGGTCATCAACGGAAGCGAGTATCTTGAAGATAAAAACCTTCAGCAGTTGACCGCGAATCTGACCTCCACTGCGGATTCCGTGGCGACCACGTTGCTGGATGCTCTGAAAAAAGAATATCCCTCGAAGCTGCGCATTCTGGCGTTGGGCAAATGGGGCGGCCGCGAAATGGGTTTCCGCTCAGACCTAGATTTCATCTTTGTCGTGCCGGAGGAACCGGTCGAAATAGACTATAAGCTCGCCAAACGTTTCATCACCCGTCTGACTGAAAGTCATCGTGGTGGAAATATCTATTCCATCGACATGCGCCTGCGCCCGTCCGGAAAAGCCGGGCCCTTGGTTATTGTGCAAAAGGATCTGGAAGACTATCTGCAAACTCAAAGTTCGGCCTGGGAACGTCAGGCTTATTTGAAAGCCCGCTGGATTGGCGAAAGCACTCACAATAATCTGGGCTTTTTGGATCTGGGGCTTTCTTCCGCTGAGCTGGATGAGCTTGAGCGCATCCGCACTCAGTTGCTGGTTGAGGGAGCACATCCCAACTTGAAGTACAGCGAAGGCGGACTTGTGGATGTGGAACTGGCCGCGCAGACCGCAGTTTTAAAGAAGAAATTCAAACCCTCCTCAACAGGAACCGCCGATTTGATCAGCGCTTTAGAGGAGAAATCAGGTGTTTTGCTCAAGAACTATGACCGACTGCGCCAGATTGAGCAGATGCTTCAGCTGGTTGCGTCAGAGTCGCTGACGGAACTGAGCCCAAATCATGAGTCGTTTCATGCGCTTGCCTTGGCGCTTCATCTGCCTCCGCAAGAGCTTCTGAATGAAGTCACAGGCCTGCTTTCGGCTAACGTTGCACTTTTGAAGGAACTTGACCCTCGACGGCTGCCTCACTAATAGTGAAGGGGTTGGACAAAAGTCAGGAGACCCCAATGTCGAAGAATATCGATGTTAAGAAGGTATTTTGGATCTACCTTTTTGCATTCCTATTGGCAGCTTTCAGCTTCCGCGCAGATGCAAAGACCGAATCCAAGGCAAAGGCTACGAAGAAGGGAAAAGACATGATCGCAGTATTTGAGACATCTAAAGGCACTTTCAAAGTAAAACTTTTCGCAGATAAAGCGCCGAAAACAGTAGAAAACATCGTGGGCCTGATCGAAGGCACCAAAGAATGGACTGATCCTAAAACTGGCGAGAAAGTGAAGAAGCCATTCTATGATGGTCTGACTTTCCACCGCGTGATCAAAGATTTCATGATTCAGGGTGGTTGCCCACTTGGAACTGGAACTGGCGGCCCAGGCTTCCGTTTCGAAGATGAGTTCCCAGCTGGCGCTCCGAAACACGACAAACCAGGCATCCTTTCCATGGCGAACGCGGGTCCTAACACCAATGGTTCCCAGTTCTTCGTAACAACTGTTCCAACTCCTTGGTTGGATGGCCGTCACACGGTGTTCGGTGAAGTTGTTGAAGGTATGGACGTGGTTAAATCCATCGAGAACTCCAAAACAGGAGCTATGGATCGCCCGGTTGAACCAATCGTGATCAAACACGTAACGATCCAGAAGTAATTTCGAATTCAAATTTGAATACTAAAAAGCCCGGTGGAAACACCGGGCTTTTTTTATTTGCAGAACTGATCGGCCGCGATCCAGTAGGCCGGGGAACAATAGTCGGTCCACTCATTATTCTTATTGGTGGAGTACGCATAGAACCACGTCAACTTGTCGTCCTGGGATTTGAATTGAATCTTGTCCGGCATTTCTGTCGGCTGCTTGCCGTTGATAGTGTAACACCAGCCATAAGCGCGCAGTTCGGTGTCGGACACAACTTCAATGCTGTCCAGACCGATCGGGCTGTTGATGATGGAATTGATGCCTTCCGCAGATCCCACGTACGGGATCTTATTCGCATCAAAGATTTCAAGGCTCAGAGCGCCCACTGATTTAGTCAAGTCCGCCTGATAGGTTCCCTCATGCACAGGAGAGTTCTTGCAGGCGCCAAAGATTCTCCAGGACACCGCCTTGGACTGGGATGCTGCCAGCACCACCAAAAGTGGCAACAACGGCTTAAGAGTTTTCACGACGAACCTCTTCCATGTCGATTTCTTTGGCCTTCACCACGATCTGCTCAAAGATCTCTTCCGGCAAGGCGCCTGGCTGGCTGAAGATAATGTCGCTTTCTTTGATGATCATCAAAGTCGGGATGGATTTGATCTGGAACTTGTCCGCCAACTCCACCTCCGCTTCGGTGTCGATCTTTCCGAAAATCACGTCGGGGTGTTTTGCAGCCACAGACTCAAAGATCGGGGCAAAACGACGGCAAGGTGCACACCATGTGGCCCAGAAATCCAGAATGATCATGTTGTTGCTTTCAACGATCTCTTGAATGTTGTTCTTGGTGATTTCTACGACAGCCATGGGGCCTCCTGTTTTGTGGCGCTAGGCTTATCCCAAATCCCAGAATGAGACAATCACAAGATTTAGACACCCCAGTGCCCGTTTGCGGCCTCGTCGCGGTATGAGACAAGTCCCGTGCCATTTAATCGCTTTTGAGGGGCCCAAAGCTTGCTTCTATACATTCAGAGACTGAGGTGAAGCTATGAAATGGTTCTCTAAGATTCTGACTGCCATTGCCGCTGTTAACATGATCCTGGCCCCTGTGGCCCAGGCTGCAGCCAATTGGACTGAAAAAGAGAAGGCTCAACTTGCCCAGTACCGCGATTTCCTGGAGCCCATGGGTTACACCCTTTATGTCGACAAGGAATCCAAGAAAGCCCAAGTCTTTGATAAAACAACCAAAAAGCTGGCGATGGAAATCCCGTTCGGGGAAGAAAAACAACTTCGCAAGTTCTCGCCAAAATCCATCAACAAGATGATGCTGGATGAAATGGTGCGCATTAAAAACGCCTCCAAAGCATCCCTGTCCCACACTGTAAGAAACCTGCCGACGGAATCTGCCATGTTCTTCGTCGCGATGGGTGCGGTTGTGGCCGGCCAGCTGATCACGAACTATTCGCAAAATCCTGTGGCAATGCAACAGCATATCCAGCACCAGCTTTCACCGATGGGAGTGTTTGGCTTCTTCACTTTCATGTATTCCCAAGGTCTGACTTCCAACCTGCTATCCACTTACATCAAAAATCCGAAGTTCCACCACATGATCCCGTATCTGGGCATGACCGTGGGCGCTTTCCTGCAAACTTATCTTTCCTCCATCGCTTCGGATCCGAACGTGAAGGCGTGTGCGAAAGTCATGATGGGCGGCAAAGTTTCCCAGAAGGACACCGCTGCGGGCGTTGAGGAAGATCCGTGTGGTAAAGCTTACGAATATCTGGTCATTCAAAAGAAAATCTGGGAGTACGCTCCGGGGATCGCATCCATGCTGATTTCTTCTGGCGCGGCGGCTTTGGGTCAGGCCCTGCTGACGAAAGTGGTTTTGCGTGTGACTGGTGTTGATATCGCTGTCTGGCTGACACCGGGCACGATGCAAGTAAAAGGTCTGCGCCTTTTGATTGTTAAAGGCCTTCAGATCTCCGCATTCGTGGCTTTGGACATGTGGTTCAACCGTCATGTGACCTTTGCCTGGAAAAACATCTTTGACGGAGCTGACTTCCACGACATGAACCGCGACATGGTGAACCATGTGAACACTTTGAAAACCGCGAAGTGGAATGGTTCTACCGACAACTTGAAACATGAAATGAAGCACTTCCATCAGAAGATGATGGACTGGCGCATGATCAACATGTCTGAGGTCTACGAAGCTCACCACAACTGGTCTGAAGCTTTGAAAAGCCTGACGAGCATGTTTAACAGCAGCTATTCCTTCTATAACGATTTTGTGAATGAAATCCGCAACGCAAGATTCAACGAATCCCAGATTCAGCCACTGCTGCGCACGGCTCCGCTGAATGGCGTGACTCCGCTGGATATGGCTGAAGGCCGCGAGGACCTTTACCTGACTCACCCGCAGTTTATCGAAGGCATGCAGCTGGACACCGTGGCTGAAGCGGCGATCAAGGCCGAAGCTTTGATGAAATCCGACAAGACCAAATATCTTTACCCGGCGGAAAAGAAAGCCATCAATGGCATCATCGCCAAGCTTTCCACCGGTGACCGCGACCAGATCGGCAAAGGGTTGCTGGAGCTGAACAACAACATGCGCATTGCTGCTCAGAATGTTTCCAGCTCTCAAAACTATTTCCGTGTGATGAACGAGATCCGCAGCTACATGGGCTCTCCGGATCCTTCTCTGGAAGTGGGTCGTGGTTTCGGCCAGGCTTACGAAAAAGCGCCGAGCACTGCGGAAGCATTGGCTGGTACAAGCTACTACCGTCAGGTGGGTCTGTTTAAAACTCCGAAGATCACCGACTTCCTGGTCATGCAGATGATCTGCGGTCCGGATGTGGAAGCCAATGGCAAAGTTGTGAAGACTCCAAAAATTGCCGGTGCTCACACGGGCTTCCCGTCTGTGTTCCTGCCACCGACTTTGGCAAATCAGAATGATGAATTTGATCCGTGCTTTGGCATCAAAGCCGATGCTCCGGTTGAAAGAATCTACAACTGGCCGGTGCGCGCAGCCAGCGGCAAGAACTATAAAGGTTTTGTTGAATACCTTGTTCACGAAGCCCGTGACAATGCGGTTGGCTCTAAAGAAGAGTCCGCATTCCCGGCTTGGTGGACAGCTAAAACAGAATCCCAGATGCAAAAGGCCTTTGGTGAATTCTCCAAGAGCTATGACGAGATCGTCGTGAAGATGGTTCGCAAAATGTACAACAACGAAAGAAGCAGCTTCAACCGTGGCCCGATGGCCAACGGGATCATCAATGCTGTCTTCCAGGAAGAGCGTGTGTACCTGGCTTTGCTGCAGGAAATGCTTCAGCCTTCTGCGAAGTTTGATCTGAAATTTGAAAATCTTCTTAAGAACGCTCCGACCCACGCGGCATTGAAGGCTGTTGAAGGCGAGTTCTTTGCTCTGAACAATTTGCTGAAGAAAATCGAAGTGAAAAATATTGAAGGCCGCGAAGTGATTCAGTCGCCTTTGGAAAACTACCAGCTGGAAGAGCAAGTGACCAAGATTCAAACGGCTCTGGCGGGCGTTTCCACCCTGTTGGGTGTGGGTGACGCGACTGAGGGTGCGGTGGTGACCTTGAACAAACAACAACGTGATATCGCGGTTCAGGCGCTGGAACAGCTTCAATCTCTGGCGCAGGAAGTGATGATGTACGGCTCCATGGCAAATGCTGTGAGCTGGGACAAGATCCGCAATATCAAACGTCTCAATGCGGAACAAGGTCAGTTCCAAAATGAGATTCAGGCCAAGATCGCTCAGATGAGAGGCATGGCAATGCCGGGCAAGAACTAATTGGTACGGCCTTTGATATATAGAGTGTTGAAACGATTAAACTAAGCAAGGCGCTTCTGGGATTGGAGAGTCCCAAAAATTGGAGTGCCCTGTTTAAAAAATTAACAAGTACTAAGGAGAGAGAGTATGAAAAAAGCATTTGTTTTCGGTATGGCCGCCCTGGTGACTACTATGTCCCTGTCTTTGACAGTCCACGCAGCCCCTGGTGCAAAACCAGCGCGTGAAGCTTTGGTGGAATACACCAAGCAGGTTAAAGCCGCCGCTTTCGGTAAAGGCATGACCTCTAAAGGTTTGGATGCCCAGAAACTGAAAGTCGCTCAGGACAACATCATCAATGAACTGGCACTTCCTTCTGGTAAGAACAATGCTCTTTCCATGGCTCTGAAAGCAGATCCAACCAAGTCCGCACAACGTCTGGACAGCCTGGCTACTATCGTTGCAGCCAAAAAGATGGCGGCTGAGATCAGTAAAAAGGACGCTAACGAAGGTCAATCCATCGATGCGGCAGCAACGGCTTCTGCGAAACTGATGGCAAACTCCTCTTTGACAGGCGCACGCAAAACAGCCAAAGACCTGAACGCCGCGGAGTTGACTGAAACCACAGCAGCGTTGTCCAAACTGGAAACTCTGCCAGAGGCCATCCTGACCAGATTCTCCAAGGCAGAGCGTGACTCTTACACTCAAATCATCGAGCGCCACGACCAGATCGTTGAATCCGGCAAACGCGGCACATCTGAAGAAGCTTTCGTGGATGCGATCATGGAAGTTAAAGGCGTTGATAAAGCCAAAGCAATGGAAGTTGTGAAGAAACTTAAAGAGTGCGTATAAGAATAAAAGAAATCTCTACTCCGAAAAGCCGGCTCAGCAATGAGACCGGCTTTTTTAATTTTTACTGGCAGTTGTTAAATTCTTTGAAGTAGCGCTGACAGATGGAGTACTGCGAATTGCAGTCGTTGACGTCTGTAGACTGATAAGTTGCCATCGGGCATTCACGCATGGCCGTCTTAGTAACCACAGCCTGGAACGAACCTTCCGCATAAACAGTGCTTCCACTGACCAAACGGTAGTTCACGTTGTTCGTGCCCACTTCAAGCAGGGGCTTCTGAAACAGAGTTGAAATCCAAAGATTGAAAGCATCAGCACTGGCTCCACGAGCTCCCTGATAGTCTTCTGTTTTTGAACGATTGGAACCATCTTGATGAAAAGCCGTCAGCTCCACCTTAGTAACACGCGCATCGCGTGGTCCCACGAAATGATCGTAGGCGGCGGGCTTCATAACGATGTCACGACAGGAATACAGCGCCGTTCCGTTGCCGTTAAAGCCGCCACAGAGCACACGAACTTGACCTTGAATTGGAGTGACAGTGAGGGAATTCCCTTTTTCGAAACCGATGTGCTGGGCGTGAGCCAAAGAACACAACGCCGTGATGAAGATAACAAGTTTTAACATGAAAGGCCCCCTCTGCCTTGGATGTGCGGCTAGAGTAGGGCCTCTAAAATTCTTAATCAATAACTAGCGCGTCAAAGCCTTCAAAGTATCCCATGCTTTGAGATAGCTAAATGCTTGATATGCTTGATAATCAGACTTGAACAGCTTATCGCGCGGCGACAGCTTTTCATCTTTTTTCGATCCCACGTCTTTCCACCAAGCCAGTGCGCCTTCTTCTGCGCCCTCTTTAACATCCAGCTTCTCTGCCGCTTTCTCACGATCACCTTTCAAGTGACCTGCGATATCACCTTCACGAGTTGTGACAGACTTCACAATCGCCTTAGAGAAAGCATCCGGATCCACATCTTCAATTTCGATGTCAGGATGAATACCTTCTGCCTGGATCGAAACACCATTCGGTGTGTAGTAACGAGCCACGGTCAATTTCAAACCACTGCCATCACCCAGCTTGATCACAGACTGGACGGAGCCTTTACCAAATGTTCTTTGACCGACGATCAAAGCACGTTTGTTGTCCTGCAAAGCACCGGACACAATTTCACTGGCACTTGCGGTGTATTCATTCACCAGAATCACAATCGGGAAGTTTGTGTACTGACCTTTTTTAGAGGCTGTCGCCACTTCTTTTTCGTTTTTATTACGTCCGATAGTGGAAACAATCGTCCCGTCCTTCAGGAACATATCACTGACCTTGATGGCCTGATCCAGCAAACCACCCGGATTTCTGCGCATATCAATCAACAAGCCCGCCATATTTTTGTTGTTCTTGATATGATTTTCAACAGTCTTTTGCAGATCCTTGGATGTGTTTTCAATGAAGCTTGTGATCCGCACATAAGCAAAACCATCCCCCAGATCCGTGTACTTCACTGACTTGATTTTCACACTGCCACGAACAACGGTGATGTCGCGAGGTTTTTCCTCGTTATCGCGCACGACTCGCAAAACAATCTTGCTGCCTTTTTTTCCACGCATCATCACGGAAGCTTCGGCCAGACTCATGCCTTTTGTGGTGGTCCCGTCGATAGATACAACTTTATCCCCAGCCTTGATGCCCGCTTCCCAGGCTGGTGCATCCTCGATCGGGGAAATGATCGTCAGAATGCCGTTTTGAATGGAAATCTCAATACCCAACCCACCGAACTCACCACTGGTTTCTGTCTCAAAATCCTTGAACATCTCCGGTGGCATGAAGTTCGTGTGTGGATCCAGTTCGCGCAGCATCCCTTTGATCGCCCCGTAAACCAGCTTCTTGGTATTCACTTCTTCAACATAGTACTGCTGAATCAGATTAAGAACTTTACTGAAGTTCTGCAGATCCGCATACCTTTCCTGAGCAAAGGATCTAACCTGGAAACCTGTTTCTGCCATGATGAACAAAACCAGCAGAAGGGCGCCGCCCAAAATATAGGTTTTCCAGTAGCGTTTGAGTGATTGCATAGTGTTAGAGTCCTTTCATCCACTGTTGCGGGTCGTAGGGTTCGGAAAAATGTCTAATTTCAAAATACAGTCCGGAACTGCCGTCTTGCGGGGCTTCACCCACTTGCGCCAGCACCTGAGATCCCGTGACCTCATCACCGGTGTTCACTTTCACTTCTTGTGCATGGGAATAGACGCTGTAGTAGTGATCTCCATGATCCACAATCAGAGTTGTTCCAAAGCCCGGAAGCGTTCCGACATAAGAAACCCTGCCTTCAAACACGGCTTTGATATTGCTACCCCTGGCCGCTGAAATAAAGATTCCCTTGTGAGTTAAAGTATAGGGGTGATCCTGCCCTTTCATAAGTCCAAATTTGCGGGTGATCACACCTTCCAGAGGTGCAGAAAGCTCACCTTTTTGGTCGGCAAAGGAGGGCTTAAACAGCAGATCAAAAAGTCCAGCATCGTCGATATTGTACTGCAGGGACTTTTCACGAAGGCCATTGATTTTATTAATGGCAAAGAGCTTGTTCTTGCGGATCCCGTCCAGAAGTTTGCCTTTAAGGTCCTGCTCTTTACGCAGGGCCTTTTCCTGCAAGGCGATTTTTTGTTCTACGGACTTCATACTGTCCAGACGTTGCGCCAAAGTCTTGCGTTTGGCCTCCAGGTCCTTCAGGTCCCGGGAATAGTTTTTGATCAGCTCAAGGTCACGGGCGGCAACCACGCCCAGAATTTTCAGATTTCTTTCCAAAGAAGCCGAACTGCTGGAAGAAAACAGGAAGCGCGCAATCGAAGGCCCGCCCAGTTTGTACATGGCCCGCAGACGTTCCGCCAAAAGAGTTCTCTGCTGGCGCGATTTCTGGTCCAGGTCCTCCACTTTTTGGGTGAGGTTGCGGATGTTCACTTCCAGGAACGCCCGCTGCTGGGACATCTCCCCTTTTTCAGTCACAATCTTTTTGATTTTTTTATTCAACTGATAAAGGGCAGACAGGACCTGCCGCTGTTTCAGCTCGGCATCCTCCAGCTTTTTTTTGGTCGCTTCAAAGTCCTTGGCAAGACTGTCCACTTCAGTGGGATTTGCGGCCTTCGCCCCCAACGTCAGTGACAGTCCCAATACCAAAAGAATCTGTGCAATCTTCAAAACTACCCCTGACTTCCGGCAAAGCCGTCATTCATACGGCGCACACACAGATAAGAACCCAAGGCCCCCAGACCTGTGCCGGCGACAACGAAAGTCACCAGCAACAACGGGCCAAGGAACTGAATGTGCTCCCCCAGTTGCAGAAAGCTCAGTTTCGTCGTCAGTAAATTTTTGATACCGATATAAACGGCAAAGCAAAGACCCAATGATAAAACGGAGGAAACCACCCCCAGTACCGCTCCTTCAACAAGGAAGGGCTTACGGATCATGGACGGAGTGGCCCCGATCATCTCCAGGACCACAATCTCATCTTTTCTTGCCGCTACGGAAGCGCGGATCGCATTGGACATCACAAAAAGGGACGCCATCAGAATCACCACGCACAAAGCCCGCAACGTCAGTTCAATGGCGTTGACCAATGCCGCATACTTTTCAACCCAGTCCTGGCCATAACTGACTTCGTCCACGCCCTCGAGCTGACGAAGCTTTCCGGCCATGTTTTGTAAAACAGCGGTCTGCTCGGCCGCAGCCACATTGGATTTTAATTGAACCAGGAGGCTGGCCGGGATCAGACGCAGCAGTTCCTCATCCTGAGTGATATCCGGAGCATAACTGGCCATCTGGGTGCGAAAATCCCCCAAAGCCTGCTCTTGCGTGACGAACTTCACGGCGGCCACATTCTCATTTTCTTTGATTTTGCTTTCAATGTCCTGACGGCCTTTCTCGGACAGATCCTGAGAAAGATAAACCGTCATCTGCACATCCTCGCCCCACAGGGTCAGGATGTTTCGAAAGTTCTGCGATACAAGAAGGGCTGCACCCATCACCACAAAACATGCTGTTACGACAACCAGGGTGGAAACCTTCAAAGCCCAGTTCTTATGATGTGGTCTCACTTCGTGTCCCCCACAATCATGCCGTCCTGCAGTTGCAATGTGCGTTTCTTGCGGCGACGAACCATTTCGTGATCATGCGTTGCCACGAAAACCGTGGTCCCTTGAGAACAGACACGCTCCAAAAGATCCATGATTTCTTCACTCAGGCGCGGATCCAGATTTCCGGTCGGCTCATCGGCGATTAAAACACCCGGCTGATGAATGATCGCACGGGCAATCGCAGTTCTTTGCTGCTCACCCCCGGACACAAAATCGGGGTACTGGTCATGCTTGTGTGCCAACCCCACTTGTTCCAGCACCTCATACACACGGCGCTGAATGGACGGGGCTTTGTCACCGCGAACCTGCAACGGCAGTGCGACGTTTTCAAAGATCGTTCGATCCTTCAAAAGTTTGAAATCCTGGAAGATCACGCCGATTTTTCGGCGAAAGAAGGGAATCTGGGAATCTCGCATTGTCAAAAGATCGTGACCCGCCACCTTCACATCGCCTGAAGTGGCGATGTCATAGGCCGAGATCATCTTGAACAGAGTGGTTTTTCCCGCCCCGCTGGGACCGGTCAGAAACACAAACTCACCCTTGTCGATGCGCAAATCGACATTTTTCAGCGCATGCACCGGGCCCGGATAGGTCTTATAGACGTGAGAGAATTCAATCATCCCTTCATCTTATGAAAGATGCCTGCTGATGAATACTCGCCACAAGTCGAGGTTTTGCGAAAATAATGAGGTTTAAGGAAGGCTCCCTGCCATCAGGGTATCAATTATCGTGGTGTGTTGACGACGCAAAGCCAATTTAATCGCTTCTTCAGACTGAACCGAGCCCAGTTTCAAAACAGTGTCGTAGGGTGTTTTAATGGTCTTCATCACAGCCCCATTGCAGAAGATTCTGCTGACCAGGTAAGGGTTCTGTGTTCCCCAATCCTCTGTCTGGATGTGATACTTCTGACCGCGCACTGTAATATCTGAATTAAAACCTTTTTGCACCTGCACAAACCTCCCGGCAAAATTAGCAGATTTTACTGTGTTTCTCATCAATTTTTTCTTGGACGAAGAGCGAATTAAAACTAGAGTCAAATCCTGGATAAATAAAAGGAGATTTGTGTATGAAACTGTTCTTGATTGCCGCAAGTGTGTTCACTTTGCTTTGTTCGTTCTCTGCAGTTGCTGCCCCACTTACCGGTGAAGCAGAAGCAGGTGCCGTTGTTGTCAGCGGAAACAGTGATTCTGAAAGTTATGCTGCAAAAGCAAAAACCACTTACACTCAGGAAAAAAACGTCTACTCCGCATTCGGCCGTTATTTGAAAACGGACTCCAACGGCGTTGAATCTGCCCGCAACTGGGAAGTCGGAGCTCGCTACGAACGCGAACTGACGGACTATCTGGGCATTTTCGCCGGTCAAAAGGCAGAGAGCGATGTTTTCAACGGCTATATCCAAAGGGACTCTTCCGACTTGGGTTTAAAGTACAGTCTGATCAAATCTGACGAGATGAACTGGTTCTTCGAGGTCGGTTATCGTTATCAAAAAACACTTCCCACAGGGGGCGGAACGACTCATGACAACATGGGCCGTCTTTTCACCGAATTTAACAAAGCTCTGGATAAAACTTTGTCATTCAAATACTGGGCTGAGTATCTGCCAAACTTCACTAACACCGATGCTTATCTGTTCAACACAGAGGCTTCTTTGAATGTGATGCTGAACTCTGTTTTCTCTTTGAAGTTGGCCTATCTATTACAATATCAAAATTCCATTCCAGCTGATGGCAAGTACACAACAACCACGAGTACAATGAACCTCGTGGCAAAATTCTAAGAAAGGATTGCAACCATGTTTAAGGAGTTTAAAACGTTTATCATGCGCGGCAATGTCCTGGACATGGCTGTGGGTATCATCATCGGCGCAGCATTCGGCAAGATTGTTACTTCATTTGTAACAGATGTTCTGACGCCAGTTCTTTCTCTGGGAATGGGCAAGGTTGATTTCTCAAATCTTTTCTTTGTTCTCAATGGGGACTCCTACCCGACACTGGACGCCGCCAAGGCCGCCGGTGTTGCGACACTGAACTACGGAACCTTTCTCAACGTGGTTCTGGACTTTGTCATCGTGGCCTTTTCAATTTTCCTGATCATTAAAGCCGCGAACAAATTGAAGCGGGCCGAAGAGCCCGCCCCGGTGACCACGAAAGAATGTCCAGAGTGCTGCTCAAGCATCCCGATGAAAGCACGTAAGTGCGCTCACTGCGGAAGTGCGGTTGCTTCCTAGACCTCTTCAAATTCAACGACACTTCAAAGCCCGGCCCCTGCCGGGCTTTTTTATTTTCTTTCCCCGCCTGTACTGGCTTTGACCGAAATCTCACTCTGAGACGTAAACCTTTTGGGCAGGTCTGCCGATAATTGGTACTGGTATTGCACCACTCATTATCATCGGGGAGGAAATCAAATGAATAAGATTTCAAGCTCTAAAAAGAATGCATCTGTCAAAACAGTTATCAACATCCTGAGCGTGCTTTCATTGGCAACCCCTTCCGTTTCCTTGGCTGAAGGACTTAGCTTTACCAAGTCCCAAGAAGAGATCGCAGAAAGTAAAGCGGCTCGCCTGCAGTCGCAGTGTTCTCAGGCACGAAGCGAGATCACAGCAGCTAAGAATAAAATTGCTGAAGCCTGCCGCAAAGCGGGAATGGGTTCTGGCTGTGCTGAAAAAGCCCAGGCGTGTTCAGAAACTTTGGGCACCGACAGCTTTGACACGACCGACGCTATCGGTACATTGATGGGCCTTCCGGCAGGATCGAACATCGGTGGTTCCTGCCCTCAGATGAATGGTCGTGACTATTATGACGAAAAGAAACGTCTTGAACAGGAAATCAAAGACACCCAGAAGGACATCGCCGAACTGGCTGATGATGAGGCTGAAATCAAAGAAACGTTCAATACGACCATTCAGGAACTGCAGCAGGCTCTGACCGATGCCCAACAGGAACTGGAAGAGACTAAAACGTCATTGGACGAACAAGAGCGTGAAAAGATCTCAGAATTCCAAGCCAGCCAGACAGCTGCCAAGGAAAAACTGCGTGAGTACAATTCTAAAATTATCTCCCTGCGCTCTGAGATGACCAATGCCGTTCGCGAGAAAGCGACAAAAATGCTGGAGCTGACAGCAGAAACTTCTAAATTTGCCTGCAATCAGGAATACACCAAAGCGGCAGAAGCCTACGGGAAGGTGAACGCTTCTTCCAGTGGTAATCACATTTCCAAAGCCAAAGCACAAAAGGCTGCGGCGCTTGATGCCTTTAATAAATGTATGAACCGCTTCCAACAAGCGCGTATTTCCTTGAACGAACAGAGCACGGCAAAGATGGAATCCATCAACGATCAGATCCGCAATGCTGAAGCCAGCACAGATGAACTGAATGATTCTCTGAATCTGGCATCGAATCAGCTGGATCAGATGAAAGCCGACACAACAAAAAGAAAATCTCAGGCTGAAAAGAAGGTCACAGATCTGATGACCCTGACTCAGAACAAGATGCAGGCCGCTCAGGAAAACATGCAGACCAAACTCAAAGCCCTGGCCACTAAACAGCAAAGCTACACCGAGGCCTTGAACCGGGCGAACAACGGTTTGATGACTTTGGGTCCTGCGCCAAAACGTGGTGCTGAGTACACTTCAGAAGAAGCTTCCAGTGAAATCTCCGCGCAAACCGAGATTATTGAGGATGTGAAGACCACAGTTGAGTCCAACTCTGAACTGGCGGCTCAGTGTCACCTGGGTGATGCTGCGAAAGGGTCCTCGAAACGTTCCCGCAGCTCCGGCTCCAAAACGGGCAGAAAGTAGGACCCAGCCTTCGGGCCAGTGTCCCTAGACCCTACCCATTTGCACTGTTAGAATGGGGGCTTGTTAAAGGAGCCCCCCACAGTGTTAAAAAAGATCCTGCTATTTTGCGTCGCCCTCGGTCTTGTCGGCATCCTCGGTGTATATCTCATCGTTCAGTCTGTCAAATCCGGACTGCCTCAATTGATCACCGTAAAAGACTACCAGCCCCTGCTGGTCAGTCAGGTCTATGATCGCAACAACAAAAAAATCGGCGAGTTCTTCCGCGAACGCCGCACCTTGGTTCCATACGACAAGATTCCAAAAAATCTTATCAATGCGTTCCTGGCAGCCGAAGATGATCAGTTCTTCTCTCACAAAGGGATCAACCCGCAAGCCATCTTCCGTGCGGCTTTAGCCAACTTGCGTGCCGGTCGTTCCGTTCAAGGGGGCTCGACGATCACTCAGCAGGTGGCAAAAACGCTGCTGCTATCCTCTGAAAAAACTCTAACCCGTAAATTGCGCGATATCCTTCTGGCGATTGAAATGGAAAAGAATCTGAGCAAAGAGGACATCCTTTTCCTTTACTTGAATCAGATTTACTTCGGCCAAGGGGCGTATGGTGTCGAGCAGGCGGCTCAGACTTACTATCGCAAGCCGGTTTCCAAGCTGACACTGTCTGAAATGGCGATCCTGGCGGGTCTTCCCCAGGCTCCTTCCCGCTACAGCCCGGTTTCAAATCCGCTGCGTGCCAAAGAACGTCAGATCTATGTTCTGCGCCGCATGGCCGATGTTGGCTATGTCAGCAAAGAAGAATCCGAAGCGGCCATCCAAGAGCCGGTGAAGGTTTACGTTCGTGAAAACTACGAAGAATATGCACCTTTCTATCTGGAAACCGTTCGTCAGCTGCTGGTCAACCAACTGGGTGAAGACATGGTTTTGGACAAAGGCCTTAAAATCTACACAAGCCTTGATCTAACCAAACAGATGGCCGCTCAGGATTCCGTAAAAGAAGGCCTGAAGTCCTTGGATAAGCGCCAGGGTTACCGTGGTCCATCCAAAAATCTTTCTGATGAAGACGCCATTGAAGAGTTCCTGAAAGAAAATCAGAAAAAACTGATCTCAGACTTCACTCCGGAAAGAACCATTCTGCCTGACGGAAAGTTCGCCGACATCGTGCCAGTGAAGTCGGCGCAGGATGAAAAGCTGCATCCGTTGCTGCCTCCGTACATCAAGCTGAAAGACACTGTGAATGGTGTGGTGGAAAAAGTCGACGACACGCTGGGACTGGTTTACGTGAAACTGCCTGAAACCCGCGGTGTGATCGACATTGAAACCATGACTTGGGCCCGCAAGCCCGACTCTGAAGCCCGCTATGATCTGGCGGCGATCAAAAAGCCTTCTGAAGCCCTCAAAAAAGGCGATGTGATTCTGGTGAAGGTGGTGGCAGATCAATTCAGCTCCACCCGCCTTGCCAGCAAAAAGAAGGGCCTTCCAACGGCGGCAGCCCCGGACTTGAGCAAATTTGTGGGTCTGGAACTGGATCAGGAACCTTTGGTTGAAGGCGCACTGATTTCCTTTGATCAGGACAGTCAGGATGTCCTGGCAATGGTCGGTGGATCCAACTTCGCAAAGAGCGAATTCAACCGCGCCATTCAAGCTCCCCGTCAGACAGGTTCTGCTTTTAAAGCCATTGTCTATGCTTCCGCACTGGAAAAGGGCTACACTCCGGCAACTCCGATCATGGACGCGCCGATTGTCTATGAAGAAGGTGGTGCTGCGGATGATGCCGAAGGCCAGGGTGACATGAAGGTTTGGAAGCCATCGAATCACTCCAAAAGCTTCGGTGGCGACATCCTGTTCCGCAATGCCTTGGTGAAATCTTTGAATATCCCAACCGTGAAAATCATCGAAGATGTGGGTGTGCCATGGTCCATGGAATACGCTCGTCGCCTGGGAATCTACAGCCCTTTGAATCCTGACTTTACGCTGGCCCTGGGCTCCAGCAGCGTGACTTTGTACGAGATGACCAAAGCTTTTGCTGAATTTGGTCGTCTTGGCAAACGACTTTCCCCGCTGCTGATCCACAAGGTGGATGATGCCAACGGCAAGAATATTCTCAAAACCGTTTCTTTGGATGCCCGTTTTGACAAAGAGATCAAAACTATCAATGACGGCTTCGAAGAGCGTCGCAAAGCCTTCCTGGAAGCCATGAATGATCCAGCCAAGGTCGAAGAAATGAAAAAGAAGGAAGGCAAGAATGCCAAACTTGATCCAAGCATCTTCTTCCAGGATGCTGATCAGCTGATTCGCCCTTCTACAGCCTATGTGATGACAACACTGTTGAAAGGTGTTGTGGAAGATGCTGGTGGTACTGGTGGTCGCGCCCGCGCCGTGGGCCGTGAGGTCGCTGGTAAGACTGGATCCACGAACAACTACTTTGACGCGTGGTTTATCGGTTACAGCCCGCAGATTTCCACTGGTGTGTGGGTGGGCTTTGACAAAGAAAAGAGCCTGGGTAAAGGCGAGGTCGGCGGACGCTCTGCTTTGCCGATTTGGGTCGACTACATGAAAGCGGCTCACGAAGGTCTTCCGCAGATGACTTTCCCCGTGCCGGACGGTATTGTGTTTGCTAATATCGACAGCGAAACCGGAAAACTGGCTTCGGCCTCAACCAAGAAGATCATTCGCCAGGCTTTCGTTGAAGGGACTGAACCTACAGCCGCCTCGAACAAAGCCGAAGAGGCAACTGACTTCTACAAACAGGATTTATCGGAATGAAGGATATTCACCTCTGGGGGGTGAAACAAAACAATCTTAAGAACATTGAGGTCAAGATCCCGGTTGGTTCCATGACTGTGATCTGCGGCCCCAGTGGTTCCGGGAAATCTTCCCTGGCCTTCGAAACATTGTTTGCCGAAGGTCAGCGTCGTTTTATCGAAAGCATGTCCAACTATGCCCGTCAGTTTCTGAACAAGGCTCCGAAGCCGGACATCGAAGGCATCAACAATATTCCCCCAGCTATTTCGATTGAGCAGAAAAACACGGTTAAAAGTTCCCGCTCGACGGTGGGGACCACGACTGAAATCATCGACTATCTTCGCCTGCTTTACGAAAAAATCGGGAAATCCTACTGCCCGACTCACCATTGCCCCACCGAAAAAGAAAGTGTGACCGAAGCCACCGACAAGGTTCTGAAGAACTTTGCCGGAAAGCGCGGTTATCTTCTGGTCGAAATCAATTCTGAAGGCCGCGTGGCTGAAGGCAAAAAACTTCATTCCCTGCTGCTGCAAGATGGTTATCTGCGCATCTATATTCCGAAAGTGACGGAAGTTAAAAAGCCGGCAGCAAAAGCAGCTGGCAAAAAAACCAAAGCTTCCGGCAAGAAAGCCTCCAAAAAAGTCGAAACTCCTGAAATTGTAGCGACTCATCCTGGTGGCCTGACCAATGAAGAAATGGGCACCGTCGTCGAAATCGGCGAAGCAGCCGCAATCAAAAAAGGTCTGCCTAAAGAGACCTTCTATCTGGTGATCGACCGTATGTCCTTCAACGAGGATGAACGCGGCCGCCTGGCAGATTCACTGACTCAAGCCTATGAAGCCAGCATCAAATACAACACGCATCTGATCACTCGCAGAGCGACCATTCTTTCTACAGATGGAGAGCGCCTGCAAGTCAGTGAAGAAGCGTCCTGCCCGGTGTGTGGTTATACTCCGCCGCCACTGAGCTCGAAACTTTTCAGCTTCAATTCCCCGATCGGGGCCTGCCCGACGTGCAAGGGCTTCGGAAACATCCTGGATATCGACGAAGAAAAAGTGATTCCAAATCCGAATTTGAGCCTGGCTCAAGGGGCCTTAAGCCCCTTCTGGATGCCCAGTGCTGCCCATGAAAAAAAGCAGCTGCTTGCCTACTGCAAAAAGACCAAGATCGACACTCACACCCCTTGGAAGGACCTTCCCAAGGCTGAACGTGATGTGATCTGGAATGGAAACAAAGATTTCTTCGGCGTGCGTGGTCTGTTTGAGTACCTTGATCAGATCAAATACAAAATGCACGTGCGGGTGTTCATCTCCCGTTTCCGCAGTCCGTTCCAGTGCCCGACCTGCAAAGGCGCGCGCCTGCGCACGGAAGCCAATCACGTGCTTATTGCAAATTCAAATATCAATGATCTTTCCAATTTGACGATTGAAGATCTGAATACTTTCTTCCAAAAACTGGAAGTCACCCCTTTCCAGCAGGAAGTAGCGGGTGAAGTGTTAAAACAAATCCGCTCACGTCTGGAATTTCTGATGCGCGTGGGGGTTCATTATCTGTCCCTGGGACGTGAAACCCGCACACTGTCTGGCGGGGAATATCAGCGTTTGATTCTTGCAAACCAGCTGGGCATGGGGCTTTCTCAAGCTTTGTATGTTTTGGACGAACCCACGGTGGGTCTTCACCCGCGCGACAACGATCGTTTGATTTCCATCCTGAAGGATCTGAAAGACCTTGGAAACACTCTGGTGATTGTGGAGCACGATCACGACGTGATCAAAGCCAGCGAACACATCATCGAAATGGGTCCTGGCTCAGGCTATCTGGGCGGTGAAGTTGTTTACTCGGGCACAACCGAGAAGTTCTATGACTATGAAAAGTCCAACACGGTTCCGTTCCTGAAGCCTTCCAAAAACTGGCAGGCTTTACGCACGATTCGTCCGGTGGATGTGGATAACTACAAAGTCAAAATTGAATTAAAAGGCGCCAAAGGACACAACCTGAAGAATCTAGATGTGACCTTCCCGCTAAACCGCCTGGTGACTGTGACGGGGGTCAGTGGTTCTGGTAAATCGACTCTGATTTCAAAAACTCTGTATCCGGCTTTGGCTCGTGCACTGGATATTGAATATATGCCAGCCCAGGACTATTCAGGCTTGGACGGTGTGGAGCATATCAAAAACGTGCTGCTGATTGACCAGTCCCCGATTGGTAAATCCGCACGAAGCTCGCCAATCACTTACCTGAAGGCGTTTGATGCCATTCGCATGATCATGTCCACAACACCTGAATCTCAGTCCCGTGGTTACACGGCCGGAACCTTCAGTTTGAATGTAGATGGTGGTCGCTGCCCGGCCTGCAAAGGCACGGGTTATGAGGAAATCGACATGATGTTCATGGATAACGTGGTTATCCCATGTGACGTCTGTGACGGAAAAAAGTACCGACCCGAGATCCTCGAAATTCAATATAAGAACAAAAACATTCACGAAATTCTTTCAATGACCGTGAATGAAGCCATGAATTTCTTCGTGGCCCACCCGAACATCCGCAAGCCCCTGAGCGTGCTAAAAGAGGTCGGACTGGATTACCTGCAGCTGGGGCAACCGGCCAACTCTTTAAGCGGCGGGGAATCCCAGCGCTTAAAAATCGCCAAAGAGCTGTCTCAGGTCCAACAGAAGTCCACCCTGTACATTCTGGACGAACCGACCACCGGCCTGCACTTCCGTGAGGTGGAGCTATTGATGAAGGTTCTGAACAAGCTGATTGAGACTGGCGGCAGCGTCGTCGTCGTGGAGCACAATCTCGATGTGATCCGTGGCTCAGATTATGTGATTGACCTCGGTCCTGAAGCAGGTAAAAAGGGCGGAAACATTGTGGCGACAGGCACCCCGGACGATATCATGAAAGTGAAGAAAAGTCTGACGGGGCAATATCTCAAGCGTTATATCGAGAGCCACCAAACCTCGTAATCTGGAAACAAATGATGTCACCTGAAATCAAGAAGCTCCTGGGCGAACTTAAACAGTACAAAAGCACCCTTTACATCGTCGCCGCCACAGGGATTCTGAACGCGCTGGCAACCACACAGCTGGCTTATATGATCAAAGGGCTGTTCGATGGACTGTCTGCAAATCAGCAGCAGGCCATGGCCACCCTGGTGCCGATGGCCTTGGGTTTGGCGCTGGTTCAAGCGACTTCTCGTTACTTCCACATTTATCTGATGAACTACACCGCCGAGCGCGTGGTTCAGGGACTGCGCCAAAAACTTCAGCAGAAGTTCATGCGCCTGAATCTGTCCTTCCATAACAACTATGCCGCAGGCTCCGGTGGCTTGATCAGCCGCATCCTGAATGACATTCGCATCATCCAGGATGGCCTGCGTGTGGTGGCCGACATTTTCCTGTATCCGCTGATGCTGGTAGGTTTGCTGATCAATTTGATCCGCATCGATTGGAAGCTGACATTGGCCACTTTCCTGATTGCACCGGTGATTGCGGTTATTCTGAAAAACATCGCCCGCAGCATGCGCAAGTATATTCCTCAAGAACGTGACGTGATGGAGTACATGACCTCCACCATCAAAGAAAGTCTGGACGGCGTTCGTATTATCCAGTCCTTCAATCTTGAAAAAGACATGGGTGAGCGCCTGATTAAGGAATCCGACAAGTACCTTGGCATCCGCAAGACCATCTACAAACGCCAGGAAGCCAGCGGTCCTGTCACCGAATTCCTCGCAACTGCCATTGTTCTTTGTGTGTTCATGTATGTGAGCTATGAAATCGCCGCTGGTCGCAGCACTCCGGGAACTTTCGTGGGCTTTGTGGCTTCCTTGTTGATGATCAATCAGCCTATCAAGCGTGTTCAAGAAGCTTACGTTCGCATTCAGGAAGTGACCATTTCCCTGCGTCGAATCTTTGAGATCATTGAAAATGAATCGGAAGTTCCTCAAGTTGCCAATCCAGTTCCATTTCCAAAAGACTGGAAGAAGATCACTTATAAAAACGTGAGCTTCAGCTATGGCAAAGAAATGATTCTGAAGAATCTGAACCTAGAAATCAACCGCGGCGAAGTGGTTGCTTTGGTCGGCGCCAGCGGCAGTGGTAAATCCACCATCGTGAACCTGCTGGAAAGATTCTTTGACCCCACCTCCGGCGAAATTCTGATTGATGGCGTGAACATTCATGATATCGGCCTGAAGGATCTGCGTCGCAATGTCGCCCTGGTGACTCAGGATGTGTTCTTGTTCAGCGATACCATCGAAAAGAACATCTGGGCTGGTGACTACAACCGCACCCGTGAAGACATCCCGGCCATGGCAAAGCTGGCGAACGCCCATGACTTCATCATGAAAACACCGCATGGCTATCAAAGCCGCGTGGGCGACCGCGGAAATCTTCTTTCCGGCGGCGAAAAGCAGCGCATCAGCATTGCTCGTGCGATGTTTAAAGATGCTCCAGTTCTGATTTTGGATGAAGCGACAAGCGCCTTGGACACTGCCAGCGAAATCGAAGTTCAAAAGGGGATTGATCATCTGATGGAGGGCCGCACGGCTCTGGTGATTGCCCACCGACTGTCGACAATTCAAAAAGCCGACAAGATTGTCGTCATGAAGTCAGGAGAGATCGCCGAGATCGGCACTCACAAAGACCTCATGTCAAAAGAGGGCGAGTACTTCCGCTTCCACAGTTTGCAACACACTTAGTTCTATGTTCTAAATAAAGTATGTCTACTTTATTTGGATCTGAATTGAGCAGCGCTGTTATCAATACCGGTATCGCCACCGTGATTCTCATCGTGGCCATGTCCTTGTTAAGCTGGTTTTTTCCATGGCTGCAGAAGAAGATCCAATCCCTGCCCCACAGCCAGCTTCCGGCATTAAAGATTCATAACTTTGAAATCATCACGGCCCAGTCTCTGACAGCCGGCATCTGCAGCCTGCTGAAAGCCCTGCGACTGGTTATCAACGTCCTGGGGCTTTATTTCTATTTCTCTCTGGTTCTGGGCTTCTTCCCCGAAACTCAGCACATCTCGGACAACATGCTTCATTACATTCTGGATCCACTGAAGGAAGTACTGAAGACCATCGTCGACTATATTCCCAAAGCCATTTATGTCATCGTGATCTGCTTGGTGATGCGCTACATTCTGAAAGTCATCCGACTGTTCTTCCTGCGCATCGAAGCCGGCTATCTTAAGCTGGAAGGTTTTCATGCAGAATGGGCGCAGCCGACCTACAATCTGGTGCGCATTCTGGTTTTTGCCTTCACACTGATTATCATCTTCCCGCATTTGCCGGGATCCAGCTCCCCGGCCTTCCAGGGTGTCTCGGTGTTTCTGGGTCTTTTGATTTCATTGGGATCCAGCTCTGCAATTTCAAACATGGTGGCAGGTCTGGTGATCACCTACATGCGTCCGTTCCAAGTCGGTGACCGGGTGAAGCTCAGCACCACCGTAGGGGATGTTGTTGAAAAGAATCTGCTGGTCACGCGCATCCGAACCATCAAGAACGTTGATGTGACTATTCCCAATTCAAACGTGCTTAACAGCCACATTATCAACTACAGCGCCGTGGCTGACACCAAAGGTTTGATTCTAAATCCACGCATCACCATTGGATATGACGTGAACTGGAGAAAAGTGCATGAGCTGTTGCTGGGCGCCGCCGCCCGCACCGAAGGGGTCTTGAAAGACCCCAAGCCCTTTATACTTCAGACAGCCCTGGATAACTCGTATGTGGAATATGAACTGAATGCCTACACCCGTCTTGCAAACAACTTTGACGATGTGTATTCCGAACTATATAAAAATATTCAGGATTTATTTAACGAAGCCCAGGTTGAAATCATGTCACCAACCTACCATGCGCTTCGCGATGGCGAAGGAATGCACATTCCGTCAGAATATAAGTCCTAGAATGAGACATGCGCCCCAGTCCTTGGTCCAGCTTTGCACGCTCTTTAGACAGTCCCGCTAAAGTTCGTCTACTTTCTTGACGATAAAAGTATCGATACTTTTGACAGTCACTGAAAGGACGATACTTATGATTAATTGGGATGAGTTTGAACATATACATGTCATCAACAAGCTCAAACAGATTCTCAGCGCGTGGTGGAACATTGACGTTGTTTTCACAGACGAGCGCGGAATGCTTAAAGGTTATGACTCTGATAAAGTCACCTTCAGCAACCCGGCAATCACAGCTCTGGTAAGAAAAGAAGCCGGTCAGCAAAGCATCGCAGAACTTGTGACCAAGTCTTTGGATGATCTTCGCACTTCCCAAAACAGATTCTCCCTGCGCAAGTGGGACATGGTTGGTTTTGATGTGGGTGTATTCCCGATCATGATCGAAAATGACTGTGTGGGTACGGTTGTGGCTATGGGCTTCTTCCGTGACTCCAACTTCACTTCCCGTCTGACAGAGATCCGCGAGCGCCTTGCAGCCTTCGGTATGTCCGGCGAAGTGATTGAAAAATGTCTGGGCAAACTGAAGTTCCTGGATGATCAGGAGCGCGCTCACTTCAACGAGCTGTGCGAACTGGTGGCACAGGAGATCGTGACCCTTCACCTGGAAATCTCTTCCCGTGAAGACCGCATCAAAGAATTGAACAAAGAACTGGGCAACCGCTTCAAGTATGACAACATGATCGGTAAGTCCAAACCAATGCAGTCCCTGTATGCTTTGCTTGATAAGATCAAAGGTGCAGATTCCACAGTATTGGTGCAGGGTGAAAACGGTACGGGTAAGGAATTGATCGCAAAATCAATTCACTACAACTCTCACCGTAAAGACAAGCCTTTCATCATTCAGAACTGTTCCGCGTTCAATGACAACCTTTTGGAATCTGAATTGTTCGGTCACGTAAAAGGCTCCTTCACAGGTGCTTTGAAAGACAAAAAAGGTCTTTTCGAAATGGCCGACAAAGGAACTTTCTTCCTGGATGAGATCGGGGACACCTCCCCGCAGATGCAGGTAAAACTGCTGCGTGTTCTTCAGGAAGGTACGTTCATGCCAGTGGGTGCGACTGAATCCCGTAAAGTGGATGTGCGTATCGTGGCGGCAACAAACAGAAACCTGAAAGAAATGGTAGAACAAGGCACCTTCCGTGAGGACTTGTACTATCGCCTGAATGTTATCAACATCCGTGTTCCTCCGATGCGTGAAAGAAAAGAAGACATCCCGTTCCTGGTGGATTTCTTCCTTAACAAAATTCACGATCAGCAAGGCGGACCAAAACGCCAGATCACCAAACGTGCTTTGGAAAAGCTTTATGACTATCCATGGCCGGGCAACGTGCGTGAGCTGCAGAATGAGATCGAAAGACTTTGTGTTCTTTCCGGCGACGAAACAAAACTGATGGCGGAACTTCTTTCCCCGAAAGTTTTGGAAGCTGGCGAAAAGAACAAAGTTCAGGGTTCCCGTTTGCAGGGTAAGCTGAAAGATGCGTTGGAAGACCTTGAGCGCGAAATGATCCGTGAGGGTCTGCGCCGCACAGGTTGGAACAAATCCAAGCTTGCAAAAGAACTGGGTATCAGCCGCGCGGGTCTTATCATGAAGGTCGAAAAGTACGGCCTGGATAAGCGTAAACTGGCGCGCTAAAAAGGGCACCGACCCTAAAAGAATTACCTAAATGATCGAAACTTAGTGGGCTTTAAGAGCAAATCTTAAAGCCCACTTTTTTTGCCAAAAACGGGCTATCCTTCTGAATATACTCAATAATTTAAACCCCCTTCGGACTTGGCATTGCTCTTGTAGTAGTGAAGTTCCAGCTAGGTATTGTGTAAGGGGTACGTGGTTTTATGCAGACAACATTGGATAGCTCTTTTGTAGAAAGACTAAAGCAGATTCTGGCCAACCGCTATGGGAAGGGTTTACAGATCCGTCAGTTGATGGACCTGTCAGAAGTTTCAGGCGCGGAAGAAATGTTCACGCGGGGGCGTGACCTTCATATCCCCATTCGAGTGAATGGGAACTTCTTGGGAACAGCTGTGGTGCCATCCGCAGATGATCTGAATAGTGAGAAGCGCTCTGGAGTGGCTCAGTTGGTAAGAATGGTTCTGGAACCGGCCATGTACAAATGGTATCTGGACCAGAAAGAAGCCAACCTTGAAGAACTCAGCAAAGTTCAACCCAATCTGGACAACGTCCGTCTGTTTGGCGAAGAACCGATGCCGACAATTGATGAACTTCTGGCTGACGATTCCATCGTCCCCAACGAAGGTCCAGCTGCCGAACTGATTTCGCACCTGATTCACCTTGAGGGCCGATCCGAGAACAACAACAAGAAAGTCGCTTTGCAGCTGCATGAGCTGACCGGTCGCTGGGCATTTGTTCCATTCAATGACATCAAAGGTCAGCTGCATTCCTCTATGGATATTGCCCGCATGGGTGGAATGACAATCTTTGTGGAAAACGTGGAAAACCTGAATGCCGCTGAACAAGAGCTGCTGATGGATTATATCAGCGAAGAGCATCTGGACGACGAGCCGCTGATCATTACCAGCTCCCTGAGAAGTCTGGAAGAACTGGGTGAAAGCACGCTGGATTCAAAATTCGTGGATGAGATTTCCGTGAACTGCTTTGAAGTCGACCGCGCTCCAATGACGCCGCAGGGACTGAAGGAAGTTCTGGAACTGTTCTTCATGAAAGATGGTCCGATCGACGCTTAATTTTCCCGTCTGATTTATCCTTGATAATGCCGTGAGTGTCTGTGAGAATTTTTCTTATGGTCACTCACGATGAATTCCTAGTTCCATTTTTGACAAAAGCTTTGAGCTCCGACAACTACAAGGTCTTTTCCTTGGCCGGAGACGCCTCCAACCGCCGTTACTATCGCGTGGTGCAGGACAATCAGTCCTGGGTGCTGATGCGCTGGGAGCCCTATGATCCCAACAACTACCCCTTCCTGAGCGTGCTGAATCATTTTGCCAAAAATGGTGTGCATGTACCCACAGTCGTGGCTCAGTCCCCGCAAGAAGGACTGATGCTGCTGGAAGACCTGGGTGACCTGACCCTGGAAAGAAAATTCTGGGAAAGCCAAAGCCAGGAAGCTTCTTTGGAGTTCTACCAGATGGCCGTGGACGAGATCGTAAAGATCCACCATCCGGCTACTTTGGACAAATCTGACTGCACCGCTTTCAAGATCGAATTCAACACCGAAAAATTCCTGTGGGAGATGAACTACGGCAAGGACAATCTGCTTTCCGGTGTTTTGAAATTCCCCTTCGGCGAATCTTTAAACAAAGAAATCACGGATATCTTTGTGGATATCTCCAGCCGTCTGGACAAGGAACCAAAACGCATCGCTCACCGTGATTATCATTCCCGCAACCTGATGATCAAACTGGATCAGATGAGCGTGATTGACTTCCAGGATGCCCGACTGGGTCCGATTCAGTATGACCTGGTCAGCCTGATGCGGGACTCATACGTGGACATGAATGATTCCATGGCACGCACACTGATTGACTACTATCTGGAAAGATCCAAAGCCTATTTGCCAAAAGATTTCTCGCGTGAGCAGTTTGACCGTATCTATGAACTGCAATCCATCCAGCGCTGTTTTAAAGCCTGTGGAAGCTTTGCCAGCTTCTATCACCTGCGCCAAGACCGTCGTTATCTGAAGTACCTTTCCGGAACTCTTCGTCGTGTGATGAAAGCCATCAACGAGTTCCCGGAATACAAAGTCTTTGCTGATGTCCTGATTGATTCCGGTGCTCTGGAAAGAAAGTACGAATCTTTATGAACGTGATGTTGCTGGCGGCGGGTGAAGGCACAAGACTTCGCCCCTACACGCTGACACTTCCAAAGCCAGCCATTCCGTTTGTCACGGTTCCTTTGGCCGGACACTCCCTGAGCTTTCTGGGAAATCTTGCCATCAACAAGCTGGTGGTGAACACCTATCACTTGCCTGGCGAAATCCACCACCTTTTCCACAGCCTGCGCCATCACGCGAAGTCTTTGCATTTTTCTGATGAAGTTGGACAGATTCTTGGCAGCGGCGGCGGCCTGGGGAAAGCCCGCGATCACTTTATGGGCGATGATTCGTTCGTCATGATGAATGCCGATGAAATCATTCTTCCCAAAGAGTCTGATGTTATGAAAAAAGCGATCCTGCATCACCGCCATCAGCGCAATGTCGCCACTTTGATGGTGATGGATCACCCGGATGTGGGAACCAAGTTTGGCGGTGTCTGGACAGATGCTCACAACCGCGTGCTGGGCTTTGGCAAGACCCCGATCGCCGGGGCCGTGAAAGCCTGGCACTTTGTGGGCGTGCAGATTCTTTCTGACAAAGTGTTTGATTTCATCCCAGCCAAAGGTGAATCGAATATTCTTTATGATGCTTTGACTGCGGCGATCAAAAAAGGTCTTTCTGTCGAAGCCTATCCGTTTGAGTGCACGTGGTTTGAAACCGGAAATCCAACGGACTTTCTGGAGGCTTCTGAAAAATGCCTGCACTATCTGGCGGGCCCGGCGACTTATCAGAAGGCCATCCTGGAAGGCACTTTAAAAAGATACTCCAAAGAAGAAACCGTATTGGCCTCCACAGATGGCGGCTACAGCCTGATTTCAAAATCTGCGTTTTTGGGTCATTCCCGAATTCACGGAACTTTCTGCGCCGGCCCCGGAGCTATTGTGGAAAACGGCTGCGAACTGACCAATGTCATCGTCGGAACAAATGCCCGGGTCCCTGCTGGCACTCAAGCCAAAGACACTCTCTTTCTGTAAATAAGGATATTTATGAAACTCGGTCTGGAAGTACTTCTCGCAAATCCAAAGATGCTAAAAAGCCTTAAGGGCAAACGTGTGGGCCTAGTCTGTCACCCGGCCAGCGTGGATGAAAATCTTCAGCACAGCATGGATTTGCTTTCCAAAAAGATTAAACTTTCTTGCGCGTTCGGCCCCCAGCACGGCGTCCGTGGCGACAAACAAGACAACATGATCGAAAGCCCGGACTTTGTGGATCCTGTGCACAAGATTCCGGTGTTCAGTCTGTATGGCGAAGTTCGCCGTCCAACGGCAGAGATGATGTCCCACTTCGATGTGGTGTTGTTTGATCTTCAGGATCTGGGCTGCCGCATTTACACCTTCATCACCACGCTTTTGTACATTATGGAAGAGTCCGCAAAACTTGGAAAGACCGTCATCGTTTTGGATCGTCCCAACCCTGCGGGCCGACCGGTGGAAGGATTCAAGATGCTTCCAGGCTGGGAATCCTTTGTGGGTGCAGCCCCGATCCCTATGCGCCACGGTCTGACCGTGGGTGAGCTGGCTTTGTATTTTGCTGACTACTACAAAATGGATCTGGATCTGCAAATCGTGAAGATGAAAGGCTACAATCCTGACAAGGGGCCGGGCTTTGGCTGGGACTTGAAACGCCCTTGGGTGAATCCGTCGCCGAACGCGGCCTCTTTGAACATGGCGCGCGCTTATTCTGGAACCGTGTTGATTGAAGGCACCACCCTTTCGGAAGCACGCGGAACCACTCGCGCCCTTGAGATCATCGGCGCTTCGGATATTGATTATGCGGAAGTTCTGGTTCGCATGAAAAAGAAAGCACCTCAGTGGTTTAAGGGTGTGACCTTGCGTGAATGCTTCTTTGAGCCAACTTTCCACAAGCATGTGGGCAAGCTTTGCCATGGCTTCCAGTTCCACACGGACGGTGTCAGCTACAAGCACGATCAGTTCAAACCATTCCGTTTGACTGCGCTGATGCTGAAGGTGATCCGCGAGATGCATCCGAAGTACCCGATTTATCGCGATTTTGCCTATGAGTATGTGAAGGACCGCTTGGCATTTGATGTGATTAACGGCGGACCAGCGCTGAAGAACTGGATCGAAAATCCAAAGGCCACTCCAAAAGATCTGGATGCGGCATTGGCCAAGGATGAAAAACCCTGGGTGAAGGAAAGAAAGAAATACCTGCTTTATTAAAAACAAAAAGGGTGCTGGCAACAGCACCCTTTTTTAATTCTGATATCTGGCTTTTACTTCTGCAAAGCCAGTTCAGCATCAGTATAGAAAGACTCTTGGCTTTCTTTGACTTTGTATCTGCGGGTCATCATCAGGAAGATACTGTCAGCGGCAACACCGATCGGCTCACCGTTATAGTTCTTTTGCATGCCTGCAAGACTTGAAGGGTCACGCTCCAGGCTAACGCCACTGGAACCAGAACCGCCTGTGCCAGCATAGTCACTGCCGGAACCATCATCAGTTGGAGAAGCCGGGCCCCAGCCACCACCACCACCGCCACCGCCTTCACTGAAGCCGTTGGTTGCTGTCATGGAACCCAGTTTTAGCTTCTCAACTTTATCTGCGGATTTTTTGGAAACCTGAGCGTAGGCATCTTGTGCAGCCAGGATCGCACCTTGAGGGATCCCAGCAGCAGCCATGGAAGCAGCCGATGAAAAGTCAGAAGCCTTGTAAGTTTTGCCGTCCGGAGTTTTGATGATTCCTGTTTTGGGATCAAGCAATCCGCCAGTGGTCAGCTTTCCGGTATTCGTTCCCAAAGCCTTCACATTCGGATCTTTTGATAGTGGATTATTTGGATCAGTCAGATCGATATTCCCGTAATCATATGCATTGCCCAAACCGTCTGATTGAAAGGATGTTAGTCCTGAAGATCCCGCTGCCTTTCCGTGCTCCTTACCCTGAGCCATGGAGAGAACGCCAAATCCCGTGAAGATCGCAGCCATCGCACATGCGCCATAGTTTTGACTGGAGCATTCGCCCCACTTTTCAGCCGCCATAGTAAACATCAATGCCCCAGTAAGGAACTGAGTCGCCTGAGCGCCTTTATTTGAACTTCCAGACTTATCAGCAGAGTCTTTCACCGATGGCTGAGCGGTTTTACCCGGAGTGGACTCAACCCCTTTGTCAGGCGTAGTCTTAGGTGTCGTTGTGGAAGTGCTGCCGCCACTGACAGTGACTGCGCCCGCCATAACTGGAGACCATATCAACGACAATATACAAACGAACCTGATTGTTAAATTTGTCATAGCTTCCCCTAGTTATTCAAAAGAGTGTTCTTGTTGTCGCGGTAGCGTTCTTTGATCTTTTCCCAGTTGGATTTACCACCCTGGCCGGTTACTTCATTTTTCCAAGCCTGCTGACCTGCCAATCCTTGAGATGGATCTTTCGCTCCACCTGGCAGGTACTGGCGCAGTTTGGAGTCAGAGCCTTTAAAGCCTCCGAAACCACCCCCACCACCGCCGCCACCGGCGCCGCCGAGAATATCAGTGTTCAGACCTTTTTTCGCAGCTTCGCCCTGGGCGCCGGCTCCACCGCCGCTGCCACCACCAAAGCCACTCAAGCCACTGCCACCGCCCATAGGCGCACCGGCACCAGAGGAATCACCGCCACCCGCATTGGTGGAGGCAAGGTCACGCAAAGCTGCAAACGGATCACTTTCAATGCCTGGAAGGGTGCTTGCGTCACCTTTGCCATTTGCTGTGCCTAGCTCTGCGCCTTGGGAAGCCAGGCGAGACGTCGTCCCGTCATTGGCTTTTTGATAGGAATTGGAGCAACCCGGAGTTCTTGGATTTGCTTTACAGATACACTCTGGATCATTGGCCGCGACAGTCGCATCAGCACACTTGTCAACAGCAGCGGTTGTCGTAGTGTCAGTGCCAGTACCGTTAGACTCCTCGTCACACTGCTGACCTTGTTTGAAGGAAGAAATCATGGAAGCAATACCCGCACCGGCAGATACGATCATGTTCGCGTATTCATAAGTACAAGCGACATTCTTTTTCGCAATGGATTTATTATCTGCTTTTGAGTTATCTGTAGCCGCGAGATCCTTAATCTTCGCAGAAACAGCATTCAACTGAGTATCCAGACTATTACAAGCAGTCGTATTTTCCAGGGTTCTAGTTTTACAAGCAATGGCATTTAAATCTGTCTTCACAATTCGCTCAAGATTTGTTGCAACCGTTGAACAAGATGCCTCACAAGCTGCACGAGCAGAAGAACAGGCTGCGGTATATGCAGTCAAACCACCTTGAGCTAGGCGTGCGATCTTTGCGAGATTGCTACAAGCATCTTGCACGGCAACTCCGGTAATCATACTCGCTACGGTATTAATATTGTTTAGTGTCTTTTGAAGCTCAGGACTCGTCTTTTCTCGACACAACCAAGATGCTGTAGATTGAGTCTTTACACAGGTCCCATGCAGATTAGAGTAAAATGACGTAGCCTGGCTCAGATCCTTAAAAGCTGCTACGCCGGGAGCACCACCCAATGATTCGGCGGCATTTAATGCCGTTTCCAACTTAGTAATTTCGGCCTTAAACTCACCAGGCTTTTCAGTATAACCTTCATCGGATACCTCGGTACGCGCATCTTTTGCCGCCCCAGAGGCGGCAGCGGGAGTGGTACTCCCACCAGCCCCTTCTGCATGAGCGAGCGAAGCAGTGAACGACAATGCAATTAGGCCTGAAAGAAGACTTGTCTTCAAACTACGCATAAAATTTCCCCTACCATATCCTTTTCGGACAAAAGTCAGAGTTTCTTAAGTTTTTAGGTCTTGTATTAGAATGAGACGCTCAGATGAAATCTGTTTAGAACTCGCTGTCTTCAGGAGGAGGATTCAGCAGTGCTCCACGCACCCCTGTGCCGCCCAACTCAAGATCAGTACGACGAAGATAGTCCGACGAAACCATCTTCACAGAGTAGCCCGTTGTTCCGCCCGAAACGCAGTTTCCTGGGTTTGGCACTTCAGGCTCACCGGAATCAGCACCTCTCGGTGTGATCGTGCATTTGCCGAACTTGGCTGGATCCAAACTGTAATCCACAAGGCTCACCGGCGCCCAGGACGTCAGAACATCCTGCCATTTTGTGGAGATATAAGTCAGTTTCCCTGCGATATCCACGAACGTCTTCATAAATGTATTTCCGGAAACAGCTTTGTACTGATCGATGACGCTGAATTTATCCCAGTTGATACCCTCTTTATTGGAACCTTTGTGAGTTCCAATATCACCCAAGAACTCTTTATTCTCGGTATAGTAAGCGGAACCAATAGTCTTCAGGAATCCATCACGCAGGCGTGTGTAATAGTTGTGATAGAAATCAGGTTCAATTGAATAGTAGGTCAAATCGAATGGATCCGGAAGAATCGCCGAAAGCTCAAGCATACGCATGCGCGATGGCTGATCATTAGCATGATCCCAAGCGAGCAAATCCTGATTCCCGCCACGTTGATAGAAATTAAATGGCAGGTGCTTCCAATGCTCGAAGTTAGGCGCCGTATCTCCATAGTTAACCGGAGCACTGCCCGGCTCAACGTTCCCGTCCGAGCCAATTACCCAGTTAGGGTCTAACTTATAAATAGCTCTGCCATAATGATAAAGAACCCGGCGACTTTTCAAACCGACTTTATCGCCGACATAACGACTGTAATTTGCAATTCGTGTCGGATCCCCCGGCACACCAACATGCGCTTGGTCCATCAAACGAGGTGGCAGATTCGGATCCGTTTTGTCATTGGGACTGCCTTGTGATCCGTTATAAGAAGCAGAGCCCGACGGATACTTGTTGTAATACCACGGACCAATGCGACCACCGAAGGGCTTATAGAATGCTCGAGCTTTAATCTCCAAGGAACCAAAGGGCGAAAACGGAATCTTTGGGCGAGCCGATGCAGAAACTCCTACATAGGCCATACACCACGGATTCTTTTCCACCCCAATGGAGTAGTTATAGATATCGCTGATAGGCTCACGGATGCCGATATAGTTCTTCAGTTCATCAACTTCAGTCCTGAATCTTCCATCTGCGACTGTCGCATTTGGAAGATCTGATTCAACGTTTGAAAGCATCTTCGGCTTAGGTGTAATACTTGTTTCAGTACAGATCGTATCAATGTAGCTGAATCCAGGATAAGTCTTGATTTGCTTTAACCAGCGAGCAGGCTCGCCCTTGGCACCTTGAGACCCATTGCAGGCCGAGTGCCCCAATGAATTATAGATACTCATTTTTAAATCGGACGTATTGTTAGCAGCAGTCAGATTGTTTTTAAGGGTATTTTCCATACCCAACTTGACGCTCTTGCCGTCAATATCAAAGAAATCCGCATCAGGGGAACTAGGACTCATAGCCTTGGACAGATAGGAAATCAAAAGCGCCCGATTGCCTTGATCGATATTGAAGGCAACAACGAATCCACCCAGCATGAGATAGTTAAAAGATCCAAAATCTTTACAACGCTCAATCAAACTAGCACGAAGATTCAAGGCAAGACTTCGAGTTCTTCCCGAAACACTCGGCAAATCGATCAACACAGGCGGAATTTTAAATACATTAATTCCTGTATGCGAAGACAAAGCTTTGCAGGTATTTTCTCCATCTGGCATCGGCTTAAATGGAATATAAGTGATACAGAAGGATGGGGAGTCGTAAAAATTCTGTGCTCCAGGATTGATACTGTCGTCATCGGTTGTACGAATACGTCCACCACCCACCTTATCGAAGGGATGCTCCTCGAAATCCCCGGCAGTCCCCAGCATGCGATACCGCCAGGCAAGCAGTTTCCAGCTCTGACGAATCTGATAGTTCGTGTGCGCAATCACGTTCATGCCCTCGGCCTGTTTCATCGCGCCGTAATAGGCGGCCAGATCGACGGAGTTTTGCAGATTGATTTTATGGTGAACCAAAAGACCGACGTTGATGACCATCGCAAAGAACAGGAAAAGAATCTGAAAGATCAACGCCACGAACAGGGCGATTTGCCCCCGCTTGTTGTTAAGATTCTGAATAAAAGTGCTTCGTGAGTTCAACATCTGTATCCCAGCATTGTCTCGTAGGTTGTCTCATGAAGCAACAACTCGACCTCTAAAACTTTGACTTGTTCTATAGTGAGATGACAGACTTTTATCCATGCCTCGGAAGGGAGAACTCGACGATGGTCCAACGAGTTTGTCTGACAATTTTGCTGTCACTTGCTTTCACACTGCCTGCGCAGGCGGACGTGCTGTTTGAAGGCTACGCCAAGGTCCTTTCCGGTGAAGAACACATTGGATATGTGATCAGCCGTTATGAATTCGACGCCAAAAAGAAGCAGTTCATCTCCACCTACTTCCTGAAAACCGGAAAAGGTCCCAGCGAAACCACCGAAAGCCTGAAGGCCTATGCGGATGCCGACCTGACACCGATTTCCTATGAATACACCTCTTTGGCCGGCAAAGAATCCAAGATCATCGACGCCAAGTTCAAAGGTGGCACCCTGACGGGCGTGATTAAAAACGGCAACAAAGTTTCCCGCATCGAAAAGAAGATCCCTAAAGGAACCTTCCTTTCAACGTTCCTGGTGTATCTGATGTTGAAATCCAAAGAAGGCCTGAAATCAGAAACCAACTATGAATATCAGGCCATCGCGGAAGAAGACGGCGCCATCTACAAGGGTCAAGCCCTGGTCGGAAAAGAAGAGATCTTTAACGGCTTTAAGTCCTTCAAGATTCTGAACACCTTCAAAGACATCAAATTCCTAAGCTACGTCAATGAACGTGGCGAAGTCCTGGGCACAAACGCCATGGGCCAGGGCATCGTCACAGAACTTGTGGCAAATCCGTCCGAAGCCATTGGAAACATCCCTTATAGCGCCTCTCTGCTAAAAACTTTATTCGGCAAGGTTCCTGCCGGCGACGCCAATGTCGTCTCCCGCAATGCCAAGCTGAAAGCAGCGGAAGCCAACGCCCCAGCTCCGAGCAAGCAAATGGGCGTCCCACAGGGACAGGGAATCATCATCAAAGCTCAACCGGAAACAGAGAAAAAAGGGAACTAGTTCATGAGTATCAGTCATATCATCGGTCAGCACATGTTCATCGGCGTATCAGGTCACGCCCTCACCGCTGACGAAAAGAAGTTCATTGTAGAAAATAATATTGGTGGTGTGTGCCTGTTTGGCCGGAACGTCGCTGAACCCAAACAAGTGCGCGAGCTGTGCGCCGAGATCCAGTCCCTGCGCCACAAACAAGTCGACAAGGCTCCGCTGTTTATTGGTATCGACATGGAAGGGGGCCGTGTTCACCGCCTGAAGGCCCCGTTCACCGTGTGGCCACCTCTCAGAAAACTGGGCGACCTGGATGCTCCGACCGTGTCCTTCCACTTTGCCAACCGCATGGGTCTTGAAATGAAAGCCGTGGGCATCAATCTGGATTTTGCCCCTTGTGTGGATATCTTCACCAATCCCGGCAACACCGTCATTGGCGACCGTTCCATCAGTTCTGATCCCGAGATGGTGGCAAAACACGCTTCTGCCCTGGTTCGCGGATACATCAAATCCGATGTCATCACTTGTGCGAAGCACTTCCCAGGACATGGAAACACCATCGTCGACAGCCACGAAGACCTGCCGGTTGAAAACACTGATCTGGAGCGCCTGGAGTCCTGCGAGCTGATTCCGTTTAAAAAGACCTTCAAATCCCGCGTGGACATGGTCATGACCTCGCACATCAAGTTTCCGAAAATTGATCCTGAATGGCCGGTGACTTTGTCCGAGACATTCGTAAGAAAAATGATTCGTGAAGAGATGCGCTATCGTGGCCTGATCATCACCGATGATCTGGGTATGAAAGCCATGACCAAACACTATGGCATTGAAGAGGTTCCCGTGCGGGCCCTGAAGGCCGGTGTGGATCTGCTGCTTTATTGTAACGATCCAGAAGTTCCGCCGCAGGCTTACGACGCCATTCTGGGTGCATTGGCGCAAGGGTCCCTGAAGAAAGAGGATCTTGAAGCCAGCTATCATCGCATCATGGACTTTAAAAAAGTAAAGATTCAGAATCCTGACCCGCTGCCATTGGAAGAAGCAATCAAGATCATCGGCAGTCCGGAACACCTGAAGATCGCCTCCGCGATCGCCAATGGCCAGATTCCCGACGGGCTTTTGTCAGAGTAACTAAATTTCAACCTTGGAACTGTCGGTGACGATGAAAATCTCGATCCGGCGGTTCATCGCCCGGTGCTCATCACTATCGTTGGGCACCACCGGCTTCTGATCACCGTAAGATAATGAAACAAAACGTTTTGGATCCATCTGGTGCACCTTCACCAGATAGCGCACGACCGCGGAAGCACGCCCCCCGGCCAACTCCCAGTTGCTTGGGAAGAGTGTGCCCGCAATCGGCAGATCATCGGTATGACCTTCGATAATAATTCTTTTTTTATGGGTCTTTAGAACATCTGCAACCTTATCAAGGCTCTTAAGGGCTTCAGGTTTTAGTTTTGCGGAGCCCTCTTGGAAGAATGTCGAAGCGGCAAGAGCAATCCTCACCCCCACGGCATCATGATAAACATCCTGAATGGCCAGCTTTTTCTGCGCACTGTCCATGGACTTATCCAGAGACCTTTCCACATAGTCTTCGACCTCGCCGGGACCGCCCTTTTTAGGGAAATTCCCGACCGGCATTTCCAACTCACCGATAATACTGCCAATCGAATTGGAATCTGCATCGGACCCGCCCCGGCCCACCAGATGCAAGCTCAACTTCACGGAGTCTTCAAACTCTTTTTGTTTTTCTTCGTTGGAAGTCGAAGTGGCGTACATGACAACAAAAAAGGCAAACAGCAGAGTGATGAAATCCGCATAAGAGACCAGCCATCTCTCATGGTTCTCATGTTCTTCGTGTTTGCGGTGTTTTTTTGCCATGAATTCTTTCCGACCTATTTTTGATCGCTGTCGAGATAGGCGTAAAGCTTCTGTTCCAGCACCACAGGATTCATTCCGCTGGCGATCAGAAGGCCCCCTTCAAGGACCATCATTTTTTCGCGGGTTAAGGCCTGAACACGGCGTTTCAGTTTGTTTCCAAGAGGCAGGAACAACAAATTGGCCGAGCTGACTCCGTACACAGTCGCCACAAAGGCCACCGCGATCCCCGCGCCCAATTTACTTGTGTCAGTCAGATTTCCCATGACATGAATCAGCCCCAGGACGGCTCCGATAATACCAATGGTGGGTGCAAAACCACCGGCGTCTGTCCAAATTTTGGCTCCGCCCAGAAGCTCTTCTTCTTCGGTGTGGATTTGTGTTTCGAAGATATCGCGGATTGTGGTTATGTCGACACCGTCGACCACATTTCTGAGAACTCCTTTTAACAGGGGATCCTCGATACGGTTTAGACGCGGCTCTAAAGCCAGGATGTTTTCTTTTTTGGCCAGCCTTGCACAGTCGACGATTTCGTTGAGGCGCACCTTGCTGCGGCTTTCTTCATGACGAAAGGCCTTTTTAGCCAGCTGCAGACCGGTCTTTAAGTCTTTTTCAGAACTGGAAACCATCACGGCTCCGATAGTTCCCGTTAAAACGATAATAAAGGCCGTCAATTGCATCAGCGAACTTGTGTGTCCGCCCTCCAGCAGGTTGCCAAGCAGAATCCCACCGACCCCTACCAGAATCCCAATCCATGTTGCTTTGTCCATAAACAGAATGATGCCATAGGCCCTTGCTGGTGACACTTGGACCAGTGCAGAACCTAGACTTTCTGCGAGCGAAAAATTAAGGTACAGTCACTCTGATGCTCGATTTTATTTTGTCTCTGGATAAGAGTCTTTTTGTATTGGTGAATTCACATTGGACTGCGGCTTGGGCTGATCAATTTTTCCCATTCATCACAGATCTGCATAAAACACCGTTTTTCAAATATGTCCTGGTCCCGGTGATTCTGGCTCTGTTTATCTGGCGTCGTGGGCTGAAAAAAGGTCTGATCATCTTTGTCTTTGCCCTTCTGTCCGTTTCTGTTTCTGATGGATTTGGCAACTGGGCTCTGAAAAAAACCGTGCAGCGCCCAAGGCCCGGTCACACCGAAGGCCTTAACGTGCAAGTACGCGCCCCCTTTGGCGGTTACAGTTTTGTTTCCAACCATGCCACCAATATGTTCAGCTTTGCGAGCTTCACTTCCGCGATTTTCCCGCCGGCAGCGGTGCCGCTGTATACTTTGGCGACAGTGGTCGCCTACAGCCGTGTGTATAACGGGGTTCACTTCCCGGCCGATGTCATCTGCGGGGGCTTGTTGGGATTGATCTTTGGCCTTTTATTCGCCCGCCTGTGCAAGCTCATCCTTGATCGCATCAAAAATGAAGGGACCGTCACCACATGAAGAAAGTTTTAGTCACCGGAGCAAACGGTTTTTTAGGCAGCTGGCTGACCAAAGCCCTTCTGGAAGAGGGCCACGATGTCTATGCCCTGGTTCGCCCTAAAAGTGACCTTTCTGAACTGGAAGGCGTGAAGTGCAAATACGTTCACGGCGATGTCACTGATGTACATTCCTTGCTGGAAGCCACCAAAGGCATGGACACGGTCTTTCACCTGGCCGGAGTGATTGCCTATAAAAAGTCCCAACGCGCCCTGATGGACAAGGTTAATGTCGAAGGCACGGCCAACGTCATTGCTGTCTGCCGCGAGCACAACGTGCGACGTTTGGTTTACTTGTCCTCAGTGGTGGCCATCGGGGCCGGATACACCCCCGATCAGATTCTGAATGAAGAATCCCCTTACAACATCGCGGATCTGAATCTGGGATACTTCGAAACCAAACACCAAGCCGAAACTCTGGTAAAAAGCGCCTGCGACAAAAATGAGATCGACGCCGTGATGCTGAACCCCTCGACAATCTATGGCCGAGGAGATGCCAAAAAGGGCAGCCGCAAGATGCAGGTCAAAGTTGCTCAAGGGAAATTGAATTTCTACACCTCTGGCGGCGTGAATGTAGTCGCTGCGGAGGATGTCGTTGCCGGCATTCTGAGCGCCTGGAAGGTCGGACGCAAAGGCGAACGCTATATTCTTTCCGGCGAAAACATTCTGATCAAGGATCTCTTTGCGATGATTGCAGCCGAAGCCGGCGTCAAACCTCCGAAGCACCAGCTGCCTGACGGCCTTTTGCATGCCGTCGGCGCTGTCGGTGACTTCATGGAAAAGATCGGCATGAAAGGACCACTGAGCCGCGAGAATGCCTACACGGCCACGATGTATCATTGGTTTGATTCTTCCAAAGCCCAAAAGGAACTTGGCTTCACACCAAGACCGGCCCGCGAAGCCATTCACAATTCTGTGCAATGGATGAAAGATCACGGACTGGTGGCAAAGTAGTCCCCGCATGATCAAAAAGTTATTTTTCTTTTTATTGGGTGTTCTGACTTTGATGGGTGTGGCCGCAGGTTCGTTGTGGGCCTGGCTGCCGTCAGACAAAGACATTCGCGGCTGTATGGTCACAAAGATGTATCAGGTGGAACTGTGTCCTGGCTCCAAGAACTATGTCCCCCTGAAACAGATCGCCCCCATCCTGCAAAAGACCATCATTCTGACTGAAGATTCCAATTTCTATAATCATAAGGGCTTTGACTGGGACGCGATTGAAAAGAACGCCAAAGAGGGCTGGGAAACCGGTGTCTTTAAGCGCGGCGGATCCACCATCACCCAGCAGCTGGCGAAAAACATGTTCCTGAACAAGGACCGCACCTTCATCCGCAAGGGTCTTGAAGCCATCATCACCGACCGGATCGAGCACACCCTGACCAAAAAAGAAATCCTGGAAAGATATCTGAACGTGGTGGAGTTCGGCAAAGACATCTATGGAGTCAAGGCGGCGGCGAAATACTATTTCAAGAAGTCCCCGGCAGAATTGACGGTGGTTGAGTCAGCCTTCCTGGCGATGGTTCTTCCGAATCCGGTGAAGTACTCCCAGTCCTATTACCGCAAAGAGCTGACTCCCTTTGCGCGCAAGCGCCTGGGCCGTATTGTTGATGATCTTTTTCAGTATCACCGGATTTCGCAGGAAGAATACGACATTGCCAGTGCCCAAGTCGCTTATTTCTTCCAACCCGAACCTCCACCGGAGGAAATGACTTCTGGCGAAGAAATTCCGACCCTGGAAGAACTGGAAAACCTGGAGTCCCAGGAGCAGCTTGAAAGCAGCGAGGAGGTTGAATGAAGATCGTATCTGCCTGCCTTTCCGGAGTTCACTGCCGCTATGACTGCAAAGCCCAGACAAGATCCCCGATTGAAGAGATGGTGCAAAACGGGGAAGCCATTCCCGTCTGCCCGGAACAGTTGGGTGGTCTTTCAACTCCCCGTCCTCCGGCAGAACGCATCGGCGACCAAGTCCTGACCAATCAGGGTGTGGATGTGACCGAGCAATACACCCGTGGTGCGGAAGAAGCTCTGAGAATTGCGAAACTTGTCGGCGCCACCGAGGCGCTGTTGAAATCCAAGTCCCCCATGTGCGGATGCGGAAAGATCTATGACGGCACCTTCACCGGCGCTCAGAAAGACGGCGACGGGGTTTTTGCCGAGCTTTTGAAAAAACACGGCATCAAGGTCACCCCGGTCGATTGATTATTTAAGCAGTTTCTTACGAATGCGGAAGAAGGCGATGTTCATGCAGATCCACGTCGCCACCAGCAGAATTAACACGTGAATCAAAACCCACAATGTCGGTCCCTGATGAAGCACTTCGCGCACGGCTGCCACCGCGTGAGTCAGCGGGAACAAGTACGCCACATAACGAAGTGCCGCGGGCAACTGATCCAGCGGGAAGTACGTTCCACTGAGCAGACTCATTGGAACAATCAAACCTGAAGTCGAATAGATAAAGGAGTCATAGTTGCGTGCGTAAGAAGTCAGAATCATTCCAATGCACGAAAACAGCGCACTCATCAGGAACAGAATCGGCAACGCCAGCAAAATGCGGTAAGAATCAATCAACCCAAAGAACAGCGCCACGATCGTGACACCCGTCACACCGAAGAAACCTTTGCTGGTCGCCCACAAAAGCTCGCCCGCCACAATTTCCTCTGGCCCCACACGAGTCAGCATGATCGTCGCATAGGTTTTCTGATGAGTCAGCTTCGTGTAGTTCCCATACGTGCCCTCAAAGAAAGCCACCATCATCGCTGTCGTGGACAACAACGCCGGGAAGAAGAATTCAATATAAGACATGCCACCCATGTTGTTCACAAAGGCGCCAAGACCAAAACCAATGGCCCCCAGATAGATCACTGGCTCCAGAACAATCCAGAACAGGGACACCAGCCAGGTTTTTTTAAAATACATGAAATTGCGGGACCATACTTTCATGGCGCCGCTGTTCACTGTGGGAATGGTAAAGCAGTCTTTCAGCTTCATTATTCGTCCCTCAGTTGATGACCCGCAAGCTTCAAAAAGACGTCGTTCAACGTCGGCTTGCGGATAAAGATCTTGTCACTGGCAATCAGGTCCACCACGCGCCGGCCTTCCTGATTTTCTTTCACCAGAACAGACACCGTGTCTTTGATCACCTGATAAGAGAACCCCTCGGCGCGCAAACGGCCCAGGTAGTAATTCAGATCCACCGGATTGGTGTCAAACTCCACCACTTCCTTGCCGATCAGCTCGCGAATCAGATCGCGGGGCTTACCGACAGTCAGAATGCGGCCGCCATCGATGATCGCCACACGATCACACATTTGCTCGGCTTCTTCCATATAGTGGGTGGTCAGCACCAAGGTGCTTTTCTCAGATTTTAGATGCTTAAAGAAGTCCCAGATCCAAACTCGCGCCTGCGGATCAAGACCTGTGGTCGGTTCATCCAGGAAAACCACTTCCGGAGAATTAATCAGGCCACGAGCAATCGCCAGACGGCGCTTCATGCCCCCGCTAAGTGTTTCCACCGAGCGGTCCTGGTATTCTTCCAGCTTCATCAGACGCAACAAGGCCTGGGCCCGAAGATCGGCCTCAGCAACTGGGATATTATGAAAGCTTGCGTAGACGAGAAGGTTTTCAAGGACTGTGAAGTCAGGATCAAGGCCGTCCTCTTGCGGGACGACCCCTATGCGAGATTTGATCTCGCGATAATTTTTCTTAACATTCAGGCCGAGAACATAAAGTTCCCCGCTTGAAACCAGGGCTGAGCAATACATCATTTTCATGGTTGTAGATTTGCCAGCCCCGTTTGGACCAAGAAGCCCGAAACACTCGCCTTTGTAAATCTCCAGATTGATTCCGTCTACGGCGATCTTATCGTCGTATTTTTTGGTCAGATCCTTGATTTCAATGGCGACGTTCGTACTCATTATTCCTTCGCTGCTTTTGCACGTTTATGCGGATCAAGTTCACGCAAACGAAGACGGATGTGCTTCGGCGTCACTTCGATCAGCTCAGATTCTTTGATCCATTCCATCGCTCTTTCCAGAGTGAATTTTTTCACCGGAACCAGACGGATAGCTTCATCAGAACCCGAAGCACGTACGTTTGACAATTTCTTTTCACGAGTGATGTTCACTTCTAGATCATTTTCCTTGGCGTGTTCACCAACGATCATGCCTTCGTACACTTCATCACCGTGTTCAACCATCATGACACCGCGCTCTTGAAGATTCCAGATCGCATAGGATGTCGCAGTACCTTTACGGTCAGAGATCATCGCACCGTTCAAACGGTGTTCGATTTCACCACGGTAGTCATCCCAACCGTCAAACTGGGTGTTCAACAAACCGGTACCACGAGTGTCCGTCAGGAACTCAGAACGGTAACCGATCAGACCACGGGAAGGAATACGGAACTCAAGACGAGTGCGTCCGGAACCTTTTTGAACCATGTTAGTCATCACACCTTTACGTTTACCCAACTTTTCAGTTACGGCACCAACGTAAGCGTCTTCGATATCGATAACCGCGATCTCCATTGGTTCCATTTTCTTGCCGTTTTCTTCTTTGAAGACAACAGTCGGTTTGGAAACCAGAAGCTCGAAGTTTTCACGGCGCATTTGTTCGATCAAAACGCCCAACTGAAGCTCACCACGACCCACAACTTTGAACGCGTCTGTAGAGTCCGTTTTTTCCACGCGGATAGCCACGTTGTACAACAACTCTCTGTCCAGACGGTCGATGATTTTACGGGAAGTTACGTTCTTACCATCAAGACCGGCGAAAGGACCGTTGTTGACGGAGAAGACCATGCCCACTGTCGGCTCTTCAACGCGGATACGCGGAAGTGGACGAGGATCCACAACGGAAGTGATGGTGTCACCGATAGTGAAATCTTCCATACCCGCGATAACAACCATGTCACCCGCGCCAACTTCCTGGGCAGGAACCTGGGAGTTCACTTTGTACTGGAACAAAGCGGATACTTTAACTTTCTTCTGAGCGTTCGCCTGAACACAAAGAACTTCGTCACCCACTTTGATGGTACCAGCTCTCATACGACCGATCGCCAGACGACCTACGTAATCATTGTAAGAGATGTTGGAAACCATAACTTGAAGTGGAGCGTTTTCTTCAATTGTTGGAGGCGGAACCAGGTTTACGATTGCATCGTAAAGAACTTCCAGGGATCCGGTGTTAACCGCTGGATCCAAAGTCGCCATACCTTCACGCGCGATAGCGTAAACAGTGTGGAAATCACATTGTTCTTCAGTTGCATCCAAATCGATGAACAAATCGAACAACTCATTGTGAACCTCCTGAATACGAGCATCAGAACGGTCAATTTTGTTGATACAAACGATAACTTTTTTGCCGCCCTCAAGAGCTTTTTTCAAAACGAAACGAGTCTGTGGCAATGGACCTTCGGAAGCATCGCAAAGAAGGATACAACCATCAACCATGTTCAAAATACGCTCAACCTCGCCGCCGAAGTCACTGTGCCCCGGTGTATCGACGATGTTAACTTTGATATCTTTGTACATGAAGGAGGCGTTCTTTGCCGCGATCGTGATCCCACGCTCTCTCTCAAGATCCATGGAGTCCATCAGGCGCTCTTCAACGTGCTCATTGTCACGGAAAGTACCTGCTTGTTTAATCAAGTGGTCAACCAGTGTCGTCTTACCGTGGTCGACGTGCGCGATGATCGCGATATTTCTAATTTTCTTCGGATCTTGAATCATATTTACCCTTCGTTATGAAACTCTCTAAAAACAAAACACTTAAAACTTAAACTAAAATCAAAACAAATGCTCGTCAGGCTCTTGTCAAAACGCCATCAGAGGCCCCCGCAGTTCACGGTTTGTTAACCGTGACCGCCCATTAAGAAATCTTCCTGACTGGTATCTTCTTGTTCTACATTTCCAATACTTGCGAAAAACTCATTCGCTAAGGCCATGATCTCGTCATTGCTTTTGGACTGGAATAGATTCTTACGGAATTGAGCCGCTCCAGAATACCCTGTTGAGAACCAAGCTGCAAACTTTCTGAGCTGGATCCCGGTGATGTGCTCATCACAATGCGCCACGATCTCTTTTTGCAGACCCTGGAACAGACTCACATAATCCCTCTTCACGTCCTTAATCGGCTCGCCTCGCCACAAGGACAGGGCGTCCATGAAGATAAACGGGTTTTTAAGGCATCCCCGGCCGATCATCACCCCGTCACAACCGGACTGCTGCAGTCTTAAGTTGGCCTGACGAGGAGTGAGGATGTCTCCGTTTCCAAGAATGGGAATCTTGGTATTGGCTTTTACATCTGCGATGAAGTCCCAGTCCGCAAGTCCGGTATAGGACTGAGCGCGGGTACGACCATGGATCGCAACCCAGGAAACCCCTTCGTTGTAGGCAATATTACAAATCTCAGTGGCGTTGCGGGAATTCGCATCCCAGCCCGTGCGGATCTTGATTGTCAGAGGAATTTTAATTGCCGCTTTGACGGTGGAAACCATCTTTTGCACGGCCGCCGGGTCTTTCAGAATGGCGGAACCCGCCCCCTTCTTCACGACTTTCGGAACAGGACAACCAAAGTTCAGATCCACAAAGTCACAGCCATCGGCCTCGGCCACCTGAGCGGCACGCGCCACGATCTCGGGCTCTTCACCAAAAAGCTGGATGCCGATGGGGCGCTGAGATTCATCAAAGCTCATCAGCTTCAAAGTGCGATCGGACTTGTATTCAATACCGCTGGCACTGACAAGTTCGGTGACGACAACACTGGCATCTAGTTTTTTGATAAAGGTGCGAAAAGCGTGATCCGTGATCCCGGCCATAGGGGCAAGGACAAAGGGATTTGTCTTTAAGGCTTCAACTGGATTCATAGGGGAAGCGATATATCAAAATCCCCATTCTATGGATAGGGAAAACCACCGAATAAACAAAAGAAATCGAGAGCTTATAGGTTTTTCAGGCCGGATGACCACAGGCTTTACGGGAAAAGTCCGCTCCAAGCGTGCTTCTATTCGATTGAGGTGGTTTTAAGCCAAAGAAAAAGGGCCCGAAAGGACCCTTTAGTTTACACAAAAATAAGTGATTTTATGCACTTAACTTGTTTTATTCAAACCAAGTTACGCGACCCTCAATTTGACGGGGGGCTTTCGGGGGATTGTGATCCGGGTATCCCATCACCATCGCACACAAAAGTTCCAGTTCACCTCGCTGGTATTCCGGAAGTTTATCCACACCCAGGAACTGATCGACCTCTTCTTTGATCTCTAGTGGAGCCCCCATCGTGCAGCTGCCAAGGCCTTCCACCAGACACGCCAGATTCATGTTTTCCACCGCCATGTACACCGAGCCGATGCTGGTGTGATAGCGCTCTTCAGAGTCATTGTGGGAATACGCAAACACAATCACCGGCGCATCACCAAGTGTGTAGAAGAATCTTTCGGTGAAATCGTAAAGCGACGGTTTCAGTCTTTGCGACAAAATGTCTTTGATGCCCAGCCAGGATTTTTGCGAATACTTCAAATACTCGTCGCGCTTTTTTCCCGTCACAACAAAGAAGCGCCAGTTCTGACGGTTCTTTCCGGATGGAGCCTGCATCCCCGCCGACAATACTCGCTCAATTACGTCTTTAGGAACCGGCTCGGCCTTATACTTACGAATGGACTTTCTGGATTCCAGCAACTTGTAAAATTCATTCTTTTCCATTTGTAAATCTCCTTACGCGACGCTTCGGAAAAAGTAAGCAGGTACCTTTTAGGCCATTTCTTCGATGCCGGCTTCGATGAAGCAGGCGTGCAGGCGTTTGATGACCTCGGGGCCCTGTTCATCGGCCACCAGGAAACAGAAGTTGTGTTTGCTGGCACCCAGACAGATCATGCGCACATTGATGTCCGGAATGGTCTCGAAGATTCTTTTTCCCAAGCCCGGCGTGTGGTTGATGTTGTTTCCGATCAAAGAAATCAGTGCCAGGTTTTCTTCCACCTGCACATCCGCGATCTGAGAAAGATCCTTGATCAGATTTTTATTCAATAAAGTTGAGTCATCCAGGGTCACACTGACTGAAATTTCAGAGGTGGTGATCGCGTCGATACTGACTTTGTGATCGTTGAAGATTTTGAAGATCTGGAACAAAAAGCCATGCGCGTAAAGCATTTCCGGAGTGGAAAGGGTCACAAGCACCTGTTTTTTTCGAAGCGCCATCGCACGAATCAGCGGATGATCTTCCACATCCATGCGCACCCAGGTGCCGCGGGCTTCAACATCAAAACTGGAACCCACAAAGACAGGAATGTTCTTGCGAATGGCTGGAAGCAATGTCGCCGGATGCAGAACTTTCGCACCAAAAGTGGCAAGTTCGGAAGCTTCTTTGAAGGAAATTTCGCTGATAGGTTGTGCCTTCGGGCACAGACGCGGATCCGTCGTTGCAATCCCCGCCACATCTGTCCAGATCTCCAGCACATCCGCAGACACACCTTCGGCCAAAATCGCGGCGGAATAGTCACTGCCCCCGCGCCCTAAAGTGGTTGTGATGCCTTCTTCAGTCATGCCAATGTAACCTTGCGTGCACATGACTTTCTTTCCCTCACGCAGGAAAGACAGGTTCTTCTGGCACAGGTTAGCCACATCATTGGTGAGTGGTTTGGCTTTACCGAACTGATCATCCGTGCGCAAAACTGTGCGCACGTCCAAAAGTTCAGCGGATTTTGCAGAGCCGTGCTTTTTTAGAACCTGAGACATCGCTTCGGTGAAAAGAACGGAGGACATTCTTTCCCCCAGACTCATCAGGGTGTCCATGGCTTTGACCGAGCAGTCTTTCAGAAGGTGCATACCTTTTGCCAATGAACTCATTTCTTCAAACAAAGTTTCCAGTTTGGCTTTGGCATCGGCTGGCAGTTTCAGATCCTGGGCGATCTTATTGTGTTTGTCCTGAATCTTGGAAAGGATTTTTTCAGATTCCGACCAAGCTTGGGATTCGGCGGTTTTGCCAAGAGCAATCAGATCGTTGGTGGTGCCGGAGGTGGCAGAAACAACCACCAGACCCGAACCCTGGCGGAAGCTGACTTCCGCACTGCGAAGCATACAGTCTGCATCTCCCATGGAGGTGCCGCCAAATTTAGAAACTACCAGTTTTGCCACATGCACTCCTTGGCCCTTGGGCCAGGGAATATCCTAATGCGGTTATGCTTTTTCATTCAACGACTTTTATGGCAGACTTTCCCTATGAACGCGACCACCTCTGAAACGACATTCAAGAAAAAAGAAATCATCCTTATGGGAGCCCTTTCCTTGATTGCCATGGCTTTGACCGTGGTGGCCGTGGTCCCTTCCCTGCGCGGGAAAGTTAAAGATGCTTTTTTAAGTTCAGAGCGCAAGATCGTCGCCAAAGTGGACGGCACACTGGGTCCGGACGGCCCCAAAGTGGTGGTGCTTAAAATCCAAAGTCGCAACAGCCTGAGTTTAGAAGTTTATGATGCTTCCGCTGAGGGCCTGACATTGCTGGCAAGATTACCATTATATGAAAACCGCGACGGGTTTGTACTGGTTCAGGGAAATGCCACGAATCTGGCACTGACCGATGTGGACAAGGATGGGACTTTTGAGATTGTGGCACCAACTTATGATGAGCAGATGGTGCCTCGATTGAATATCTTCCGCTACAACCCGAATACGAAATCCTTCGACCGGGCCACTGCTCCAGAGGGCTTTGAGCCCTAGTTTTTATCCGGAGTGGACGGGCGTTTTTGCAGGTCTCTCCAGGATTTTCCTTCACGCGCTTTACGATCCAACTGGAATTTTTGAACCGCACGCTGATGGCCCTTGTAGTCTTCAGAAAACACATGGGTCCCGTCATTCTGGCTGACAAAGAACAAATACTGGGACTCTTGAGGCTTCACGGCCGCCAAGATCGCTTCACGACCTGGGTTCGCAATCGGGCCCGGAGGCAATCCGTAAATCACATAGGTGTTGTAACGAGTGGGTGTTTGCAAATCCGCGCGCGTGATATTGATCACGATCTTACCCAGGGCTTCGGCTTTTCCGTAAATCACCGTTGGATCGGTTTGCAGGCGCATTTTCTTCGCCAGGCGATTGTGGAAGACCGAAGAAATCAGCGGTCTTTCCTCTGGAGCGCCGGTTTCTTTTTCGATGATACTTGCCAACGTCACCACTTGATTGCGGGTCATGGATCTGATTTCAGCCTGTGCCATCACTTCGTTGTAAACGTACAAAAAACGCTTCACCATGTTTGAGATCAGCGTTTTGGTGTCCGTGTACTTGGTCAACATGTAGGTTTCCGGAAACAGATAACCTTCCAGACTGTCGGCTTTTTCGCCCAGCAGACTTTGAATCAGCGCTGGATCCCGCACCAAAGCCATAAAGCTTTCGGCTGTGCCGAAGCCCTGCTTTTCATAAAGTTCGGCAATTTCGTAGGTGCTAAGACCTTCGCTGACCGTAAAACTTCGGGCAATACTTTTACCTGAAGTGATGGCCTCAAGAACTTCAGTCGGGATCATATTGGTGCGAAGAAGGTATTCACCGACTTTGATTTTGGAACGATCCCCTTTAAAGCGGGCAAAAAGATTAAAGAACGTGGCGTTTTTCACCAGACCCTTTTCTTCAAGCTCTTTGGCAATCGTGGCAAAACCTTTTCCTGGAGTGACTTCGTAAACCACATCCTGAGCCACATCGCTGGGGCGGGAGTTGGTAAACTGATACGCCAGATAGGCCACGCCGCCACCGACAGAGGCCAAAAGGATCACCACCGCAAGAATCAGAACCAAAATCGTTTTCTTCATTACTTCATATCCAAGTTCATGCCCGGCAGAATTTTTGTCGGGTCAAAAGGAGTCGCATCTTCAAGGCTCGCCACCGGCACAGTACAATACTGAATTGCAAAGTGCGCGGAAGGGCGGTCATTGCCGGATTTGCCCATGCCACCAAACGGCAGACGGGAGCTGGATCCGTTCGTCGTGCGATTCCAGTTCAAAAGACCCACGCGCGCCTTCAACAAAGCCTGCTCGTAAAGTTCCTTGTTCTTGGAGAACAATGCCATCACCAGGCCGTATCCGGAAGAGTTCACGATGTTCATCGCTTCGTCGAAGTTATCTGACTGATAGATCGCCACGTTCGGGCCGAAGATTTCGCTTTTCTGATAAACGCTGTTCGGATCAAACTTGTTCACCAGATGGATCGACGGCGTCACATAGTAACCTTTGTGTTTCAAATCCAAAGCTTTGCCGCGCATCAGGCTTTCACAGTTTTCGCGATTGGCGATTTCCTGGAAGCGGATGTACTTTTCCACCGCCGCCTCGTTGATCAATGGTCCCATGAAGGTGTTTTCTGTCCAGTGACCGATCGAAAGCTTTTTCGCCGCCTGATAGAATCTTTCCGTGAACTCGTCAGCGATTTTCGGGTGCAAAATAATACGACTGGTGCAGGAGCAGCGCTGACCCGCGGTCATATAAGAACCCACAAGGCTTTCATAGATCGCCTTATCCATGTCCGCATCATCCCAGACAACCGTGGCATTCTTACCGCCCATTTCAAGAGCCAGGATTTTCCAGTAGTGATTCAAAGTCTCTTGTTTGATTTTCAAACCGACTTCGTAAGAACCCGTGAACAGAATCCCGTCCACATGTTCATTGGCAACCAAACGTCCACCCGCAGCGCCGGCACCCTGAACCAGATTGAAGACGCCTGGAGGGAACTGGGCTTTTTCATAGATTTCTGCCATGAACTGCCCCACCGCCGGAGTCTGCTCGGACGGTTTGAACACCACCGTGTTACCCGCAATCAACGCCGGAATGATGTGACCATTTGGCAAATGTGCCGGGAAGTTGAACGGACCCACCACGGCCATCACCCCGCGGGAACGATAACGAATCACACCCTCCACTTGTGGAAGGGCGTTGGGAATTCTTTCTTCCGCCACCAGATTCAAAGACTGGTTCAAAGTGATGTCGATCTTTGCGCCCAAAGCTTTGGCTTCGGTCAGAGCTTCCCAAGTTGGTTTTCCAGTGTCGCGGGAAATCACCTGCGCCATTTGTTCAGCATGGGAATCAAAAAGTTCTTTCAAACGCATCAGATAACCACGGCGCTCGTCCACGGACAGCATCGCCCAGCCCATATAGGCTTTTTTCGCTGCGACACAGGCCTCATCGATGTGGTCGTTTTTAAATGGCACCGTCATAACCAGGTCCGACAAATCGGCCGGGCTGATGTCCTTAAACTCGCCGTCCCCTTTGCTGACCGGAACAAAACGTCCGTTGATAAAGTCACCTTTGTATTTGATTGGGAAGATGGTGGTGCTCATTTCTTATTTTCCTCTATTGTAATTAAATGGAGACATATAAATTTCTTCGCCGACTTCAATATTTAGAAGCTGACGCACCTTCGGCGCCAGGGCCACATCATTGCCACGCACATCTGCAGACGCCAGAGACGCTTTGAAATCCTCGCCCGTGGTGGCCACAAGGCCCTGCTCTTTGTAGGCGGCATCTTTAAACTCCGTCACACGCAGACGACGTCCTTGAGTGATCGGCAGAATCTGGGACACATTGGCGCCATAGTGAGGACCCCCATCAAAAGGATCGACTTCATCCAGATAACTAAAGCCGATGCTTTCCAAAAGATGCTGGGCAGGCTTCGTGGCTTCACCCACACGTCCCAAAACCAGACGCGCTTTGGCGTCCAGCAGGCACAGGTAAATATCATCTTGCGGGAACAGACTTTCGATAAATTCCTTGTGGGACTGGGAAAGAAGATCGGCTTCCTGATACGGCAACCCCGTGAATCGGCGGCCCAGCGCCTCCCAGAATTCACTGCGGCCCTCATCTGTCAGTGGCGGCGTCAGTTCACACAGCACACGGTCTTCAAAGCGTTCCGGGTAAAGACCCATGTACAGGAAACGGGAAAGACTGATTTGTTTTCCCAGCTTTTCCGGACGACGGCGATAGGATTTATCAACAAGAAGTCCTCCGATTTCTGTTGGACCGTCAAAATCCAGCTGAAAGCGCAAAACTTGATGAATAAAGCCGACACCCAGATCCTGGGAAAAATGGTCGCGTTTAAAAATTTTGAAATAACTGTGGGGAACTTCGTCGTTACCGTGTTTGGCCAGAACCAGAGAACTTCCCACGACGTATTTTTCCTCAACGTCTTCCAGAACGAAAAGATATTCGGACTGGGTTTTAGAAAGTTTACCCGCAAACGACTGTTCGCTGCGATCGATCTTTTCACCGATCACTTTTTTATCGCCAGGCAGGTTCAAAAGATTGAACTGCTTGGCAAGGTCCACCAGTTGATTCAAATCATCGTGATGTACCGGACGTATTATGAAACTCATAAACAAAACCTTTCGATGATCCTTTTATAAAACTCAATAGCCTTGTGCAGATCCTCTATAGAGACGTGCTCCTGAGGGGTGTGCACGTTTCCTTCCCTTTTACCGGGACCAAAACACACACACTCAATACCCACGCGGGTGAAGATGCTGGCTTCATTTGTTGAGGCCTGGGTGATTGGCTTGTCATCAAGTCCCATCGCCCGCAATTCATCCAGACACCCTTTTGCAAGAATCGAAGTCACTTCGGTGCGGAAGGGCTTTTTATAGTCATTCACGCGGAAGGTGGCGCCATTGGCTTCGCACACCTGGCGCAGACGATCCATCCAGCCTTCATAGATTTCATGCGTGATCACCGGAGGAATCCGGCACGAACCGGAAATCTGAATGTCGCCTTCATTGGTGCGGATCAGTCCAATGTTCAATGTCGGCGTGGTCGGATAAAAATCGTCATCTTTATGATCCAAAAACTCCAGCTCCAGAGCTTTCACCGCACGATAGATATTGGCAATCTTACGTGAAATGGGCTCAGGGATCTGGTTCACCATATCGATTTCCAAGAATGCATGGCTGGGAACAGTGTTGAAATTGATTCCGCCATCCATCTCCATGACGTTCACCGAATCCGGCAGCATCATGAGATATTCAAACATCTTGGCTATCGCACTTTCCCCCAGATGCGGCGTGGAAGAGTGCGCCGCTTTACCGCGGAAAATCTTAGACTGCGTCGAGGTGCTTTCGCGCAGGTTGTGTTCTTCCCGATAGCGCATCTCTTCATCCGAGAACGGCACGTGAATTTCAACACTGGCAAAACCTTTCGCCGCATTGATCACTCGCAGATCACTGGGCTCCCCGATCAACGCCATCTTCGCAGAAATCTTGTTTTTGCGAATCAGCTTCAGGGCCCCTTGCATGCCGGACTCTTCCCCAAAGGTCCCCACCAGGACTGGCGGCAAACGCCATTTGCGATCAGGTCCGAACGATGCCAGCGCTTCTAGTTTGCACAAGAAGTCGAGCTTTACATCCGCGGCCCCCAGGCCGTGGATTTTTCCGTCGATGATATGGGCATCAAACGGATTGCTGCCCGTATCTGTCCAAAGCGAGAACGGCCCCGGATCCACCGTGTCCAGATGCGTTTGCAGCAGGAACTCGGCTTCCGGGCGCTCCGCCACCGGACGGGCAATCACATTCGCCTGTTCAAGGTCCCCGACAACCTCCTCTTGCTCTTCAACGTGCAATCCACGCTGACGGCAAAAGGCCGCCACCCACTTGGACAATTCTTTATTGCCGTGAGTGGGTGAGCTGTCGATAGCGATCAGTTGTCGGCAGGCCTCGATGAAGTCCAACTAGACTCCTTCAAGCAAAGTTTTTTCGATCGCTTTCAAAGCGATGTCGATGTCAGCGTCTTCAATGATCGCCGGCACCAGGAAACGGGCGCGAACCGGATCTTTACCGCAAGGGAAAGCAATCACGCCGTTTTGGAAGAGTTTATTCAGGAAGGCATTCACGCTTTCTTTTTTGCCATCGTGCGGAGTGAACGCAATCATCAGACCCATACCACCCGCATCCTGAGCGATGCCTTTGCAGGATGTTTCATTCAGACGGTTGATGCCGTCGATGAAGCGTCTGTGAATTTGATTGATACGACCCTGAGGACCCAGGAAACCTTCGCCCAGCATGTCCAGCATTTCCATACCCGCTGTCAAAGACGGCGTGGAGCCCGAGAATGTGCCCGCAATCAAACCTGGTTTTGGATTGTATTCTTCGGTGTAAAGAGTCGCACCCACCTGCGCTGTTTTTGCGATCGTGCAGATGTCGATATACTGGCCGATGTCCAAAGTTTCAAAGGCAAAGTATTCACCTGTGCGTGTGAAGGTCTGAACCTCGTCCGCCCAGATTGCGATGTTTTTGGATTTACAGAAATCCAAAAGCGGGATGAAGAATTCACGCGGAGCCGCCTGATAACCGCCCTCACCCAGCATCGGCTCAAAACCAAAGACAGAGATATTGCCTTCGTGTTTTGCCACGTGCTCTTTCATCACGTTCAAAGCTTTTTCGCCGGATTTTGGATCACGCTTGTCATAGAAAGGAACGCGCAAAACTTCGTTATATTCTGGCAGGCCCTGTTTGTATGCCGGGTTGTCGGTCACTTCGGCCATCATGGTGGAACGACCCGCGAAGGCGTCCTTAAAGCCCATCACAAAACGAGCCGGGGAATTTTTCTGGCGCGAAAGTTTCAACGCGTTTTCATTGGCCATGGTGCCGCAGGTTGCGATCCACGCGTATTTCATACGGCTTTTTTTGCTGGCAAGTTTGACGATCTTTTCCGTGAACAGACGGTATTCGTTGTTCGGCTGCAAGTTCCCTTGAGTCAGGATGTCCGCCAAAGAACCACGAACTGCCGCTGCGATCACACGTGGGTGAGAGTGGCCCATCAGGTGAATACCGATACCGTTGATCAAATCCAGTTTCACGCTGCCATCTTCAAGCTCCACGTAAGGACCACGGCCCGCGCCCGTACCCATGTACGGATAGTGCAAAGGACGACCACGGAACTGACCGGCAAGATCAATCTTTTGTTTTCCAGAATCTTTAAATTCATCCATCGGAGCGCGAATGCCAGTGATCTGTGCGTTTAGTTTTCCAACTTCGCCAACAAGATCCTGAATCATGGATTTGATTTTATCGGATTGCTGTATCTGATGACCTACAAGAGAACTCATAATACCTTTCGCGGGGCCTAATCTAAGCAGGACCCATTGTTTTTTGAAATGCCCGTCTAGTTTACTCCTCGGTCAGGACTAAGACAAGCCACGCCCTAGACATCAAGAGACTTTTATCTGTAAACTTTGAGAGCTATGTCGAACTTGAAATTGCTCTCTGTGTTCTTTCTTTTTCTGATTTTGCCCTCTCTAGGTGCGGCGCAAACAGAGACCTCTGCAGATCTTTTTAAGCAGGGAACTCAGTTTTATGTCGCCAAAGACTATGCTAAAGCGAAGGAAAGCTTCTCTAAAGCCCTGCAGAATGATCCGCACAACGCGACGGTTCTGACCAATCTTGCTTTGAGTGAATTTCAACTTGGAAACAAGCCCCTGGCTGTTGGCCTTCTGCGCAAAGCTTTGGATTCAGAACCGGAACTTTCTACGGCAGTTGCTGGACTAAAGTTTGTGTTGTCACAGATGCAGGTAAAGGAAGTTCCGCACCAGATTGAAACTTACGAAACCCTTCGCAAGAACCTGCTGCAACCCGTTCCTCTGACTGCGTATCTCATTCTTTCCACTCTGCTTTTCTTTGTCGCTGGATGGTTGCTTTTGGGTTATGCCGGAGCTAGACGCCGCGCCCTGACTGAAGAAACCGCACTGCCCAGATTCCCGACTGTGGCCGTCATTTTGACCTTGGGCTTTGTTATATTTACAGGGCTTTTGGGGTTGAAAATCTATGACCTGTCTGTGACCCGCGGAACCATCATCGAAGAGAAAGTCGCGTTGCAAACCGCCCCAGGTGAAAACCAGGTCTCCATCCTCGATTTATACGGCGGAATGGAGGTTGTGGCCCACACCACCCAGGGGGATTGGGTGCAGGTGACTTACCCAGGCTCTCTTACCGGCTGGATTAAAAAATCCTCCCTGCTTTTGACGCGTTGACAGCTGGACCTTGGTCAAAATATGATTTACCTCTATGTTGAAAACGCTCCGAGTCATAGTCATTCTCGCGGCCCTGGGAACTCTGGTTTCCTGTGCCTCCACTGAAAAGAACTCCAATACGCCGGAAGGGGCTTTCGCCATTGCGGAAGAGTACGACAAATCTGAGCGTTATGAAGAAGCCATCCGCAGATACACTGAAGTAAAAAACAAATTCCCGTACAGCAATTTCGCCACGAAATCCGAACTGGCCATCGCGGATGTTTACTACAAACAGGAATCCTACGCGGAAGCGCAAGTGTCTTACCAGATGTTCAAAGAGCTTCACCCCACCGTTCCGAATTCAGACTACGTTCAGTTCCGTATCGGCATGAGCTATTACAACCAGCTTCCCTCCACCATTGACCGCGACCTAACTCTGGCCAATGACACGATCTTGAATCTTTCTGATTTGATTAAGAAATATCCGAACTCTGAGTTCGTGAATGAAGCCAAAGAAAAGCGCACCGCTGCGATTCGCATGCTGGCGGAAAAAGAAGAATACATCGCGGACTTCTACTTCAAACGTAAAATCTTCGACAGTGCCCTGGGCCGCTATGAAGGTCTTTACAACAATTATCGCGGACTTGGTTTTGACGCCAAAGCCCTTTCCCGTGCAACGATCTCGGCACAGAAAATCGGCGACACCGCAAAAGCGAAAAAATACGAAGCCGTTTTGGCCCGTGACTTCCCTGGCAGCCGCGAACTGAAAGACGCTGAAAAGGAGCTTGAGTAATGAACGCTCTTCATGACGATATGCTCTCTGAAGCCCGTGGATACTTCATCAACGGGAACTACAAGATGGCCGAACCGATTCTGAACCAGATGCTTCTGCAAAACACCCGCAATCCGGAAGTTTATCAGATGCTGGCGACGATCTTTTACGACAAAGGCCAGTTCAGCAAGGCGATCAAAACCTTCCGTCGTGCTTTGGAAATCGATCCCACCTACACCGACGCCAGCGTGGGTTTGTCCATCATTCTGAATGATCTGGGTAAATACGATGAAGGCAAACAGGTGTTCCTGGATGCTCAATCCCAGCTGGAGAAAAAATCCGGCAAACAGGACCCGTTTGTGGACGAAAAAATCGCCTCCAAACACGAGGAACTGGCGGACTTGTATTATCAGTACAAACGCTACAACGAAGCTTTGGAACAGCTTCTGAAGGCACAGAAACTTTCCAGCAGAAAAGCAGAAATCACCATGCGCATTGCTGAAGTTCATGTGCAACTGGGCCAGGGGGACCGCGCCATCAAGGATCTGAAGTCCCTGATCCGCGAATACCCACACCTTATTCCAGCTCGACTGAAGCTGGGGGCGATTTACTACAATTCAAACAATATTGCTGAAGCCACGGAACAATGGGAGAATATCCTTATTCGGGATCCGCAACATCCCGAGGCTTTGCGCTATCTGAAAATGGCGCAGGCTGCTGGCATCACTTCCATCGACTTGTAAGAGGCACACAACATGGCACAACTTAAAGATCAAATGGTTTCCTTCCTGACAAGCGACGAGATCAAAGAGCTTGTCGAAAACCTGGCTTCGCAAATCGAAGCTGACTATGAAGGAAAGGAAATTGTGTTCATCTGCCCTCTGCGCGGCTCGATCCATTTCACTGCGGATCTGATGCGCAAAGTGGACCTGCCTCAGCAAGTGGATTTCGTTCACGTGCAGGCGGTTGAGCGCGGTGGCGCGATCAAGATCGTCAAAGACATCTCTGTAAACATCGCAGGCAAACACGTGATCGTGGTTGAAGAAATCATCGACACCGGCAGAACCCTGAGTTTCCTAAGAAGCCGTCTGTTTGCTTCCGCTCCGGCTTCATTGAAAATCGTGACCCTGCTGGATAAACCTGCCCGCCGTGAATTGCCGATCAAGGCTGATTACATCGGGAAGACTATTGAAGATCGTTATGTCGTTGGATACGGGATGGATTCCGAAGAGCTCGGAAGAAATTATCCGGATATTTACGCTCTTAAAAACTAGTCACGGGGACGTCGTTAAGAAACGACGACGTTCACGACGAAAAGAATGACCACACAAAAAGCGTAGAGAAAAACTAGGTGCTTAGGCATGCTGAGAAGTCTCCTAAGCCCCAATCTAGAGAGTCTTAAGACCTTCGTCAACACAGGACCCCAACCTAGGTCCAAATTTCTAAACAAAACCCGCATATATAAGATTTAATACCACCTCGTATTCAGTTTCTGGATCGCCCAAAAAGGTCGGGCCAGACTCCGTTTTGCATTTAAGGACTCCGAAGAATCTGGCCGGAGGATCCCTAATTATGACCCAACTTTCACTCAAAGGCCGCTTCTTGATAGTGACTGGGCTGCTGATGGCGATTGCGTTGATCACCAATCTGCTTTCTCTGGACAGACTGCGCTTTCAAAACAAAGTCACCGGAGAAATTGGTGAAATCTGGCTTCCGGCCGTCAGCAAAGCCGCCGATCTGAACATCAATCTGGCCAACTATCGCAAGCTGGAGTTCAATCTGCTGGCCACGCAAAGCACTGACGAACGCACAAAGATTCTGGAAGAAATGGACAGTCTTCTGGGCAACATCACCATCTATTCCAAAGTGCTGGATCCTTTACTGACCACGGACGATCTCAGAAAAACCTATGAAGAATTTCTGGCCGGCTGGGACTCCTACCAGGCGGAAAGTGAAAAGTTCAAGGCCGCCGTGGACCAGGAAAATGAAAAACTGGCCGAAGAAATTCTGCAAGGGACCTCCAACGCCCAGTACACCAAAGCATATGACTCTTTGAAGAAGCTGACCGACGACAGCTATATGGCGGGCGTAAGCAACGCTGAAAACGTCGCCAAAAACTTCAAGCTGACCATCTATATTCTTTCCACCGTCGTGGGCGTAAGCCTGCTGCTGGGCCTTTTGGTCAGCTTCTGGAACATTCGCAAGGTGCAAAGATCCCTGAACCTGGTGGCCGGTGGTCTTGATGAGAGCTCCTCCACCATCCGCAACCGCGCCAGCGAACTGGTGACCTCCAGTGACCAAATCTCGTCAAGCTCCACCTCCACGGCCGCCTCTCTTGAAGAAATTGTGGCCTCCATGGAAGAGCTCACGGCGACGGTTCGCCAGAATTCCCTGAACTCCAATCAGGCGGCCAGCATTTCCATCGAGGGTCAGCGCACCGTGGATGAAGGGCAGAAGAAACTGGAGCTGCTGGTTCAGGTGATCAGCGAGATTTCCAACAACTCGCGAAAGATCGAAGAGATCCTGACAATGATTGACGACATTGCCTTCCAGACAAATCTACTGGCGCTGAATGCAGCGGTCGAAGCCGCCCGTGCCGGGGAACAGGGCAAGGGTTTTGCCGTGGTGGCTGACGCAGTCCGGGCACTGGCGCAGAAAAGTTCGGGTGCCGCCAAGGAAATCAGTTCCTTAATTCATGAGGCTTCCGAAAAAAGCAAACAGGGCGTGAATCTGGCCGCCGACAGCGAGTCGGCCCTAAAAGCCATCGTGGAGAACACCCGCAAGGTTTCAGATCTGATTCAAACCGTCGCACAAGGTTCCCAGGAACAATCCCAGGGTATTGAGCAGGTGAACAAGGCCCTGACCCAGATCGACCAAAGTTTGCAGGGTGTTGCCTCCTCCATGGGCGCGGTCACGGGTTCCACTGAAGACATGCAAACCCAGTCTGAAGAATTACACAAAATGATGTGCGAACTTCACATTCTGGTCGGCCATAAAGAAAATACAGAAAAGAATAATGAAACAAAACCAGAGAACGAAGAAATCGTCTCTGCCATTTAAGGAGAACAAAATGAAAAAAACCACACTGATTGCAGCCTTGATCCTGCTAAGCTCTGCAGCTGCACACGCCGGTGACTGCACAATCACCATCAGCCGTAAGGCCTGCGCGGGCAAAGAAACGGAAGCCATGAAACCTTACAACGGCAAAAACCCGACCGAAGAATCCAAAAAACTGGACACGGAAGAGGCTTGCATGAAATGGGGCGAAAAATCCTCTAAAATCATCCGCAAAGGCACCCTGACCGAAAAATCCGTGACTGTCAAATTTGATGGCAAGGATCTTGGCAAGACTTTCGCCGACAAAGCAGAGTGTAAATAGAGAGAAATCGTCTAAGTTATTTACGCCAGGGAGGTCCAGGGACCTCCCTTTTCATTTTCTCAGAATGAGACAGGTGCGTTGTTCAGTTTCTGTAATCCGTCCTCTAAAGAGAATCCCAAAATTATCCGATATTGTCTCTAAGGAGGAACATCCATGAAAAAGTTTAAGAACTTTTCCAAGAAGCTATTGAAGAATGAATCCGGCCAAGGTGCGACAGAATACATCCTGTTGCTGGTGGTGGTCGTCGCTTTGGTGGTTATCTTCAAAGACAGAATCAAAACTGCAATGGAAGAAAAAGTGGGTTCATTGGCAAGTGATATCACAGGCTTCAGCGGTAACTAGTTTCTCCTGACGATTTCCGCTGTCTAGCTGGGAATAAAAAGGGGGACCCAATGACCGTAGAGTATGTGCTTTTACTATTTGCGACCTTCTTCTTTATCCTGAAGGCGTTCATGACTGCTCCGGCCGAGGCCTTTAAAACATCAGGCCCGCGGCTGGGTGCGCGCATCGAACAGCAGCTCACGACAGGAGCAGGTTTCAAACCCATTGATGGAAATCACATTGGCTGGGACGGAGAAACAAGATGAAAAGGCATGTTAACAACAACAAAGGCCAATTCCTTGTCGAGTCCGTCCTGCTGATGACTTTCATGGTGGGAGCTCTGATCTGGGCAACCGGTCAGCTGCGCGAGAACAAGTATCTTGCAAAACTGATCTCCAGCCCCTGGCAGAAAGTTTCCGGAATGATTGAATCCGGCGTCTGGGACACCCCGGAAAGCGCCCGGGCCAAGCATCCCAACCAGGTTCGCCGGTCTCTGACCGCAGAACCTTAAAAGGAGAGAATGAGCAGAACGAAGAGCTTCTCCAGAACAATACAAAATGAACGCGGGATGATTTCCGCAGAGTTCATTTTTGCCATCGTCATTGCGGCGGGGCTTTGTATTGTCTTCTTCGCTCTGAACTTCACTCTGTCCATGGCCGAAATCGCCCAGTATATCGCGTTCTCTGCTTCCCGCGCCCACGCAGCCGGGCACATCGATCAGGACAAGCAGGAACAGATGGCCAAAGACAAATACCTTTCCCTGATCAACAACCAAGAGCTTAAACCTCTGTTCAACAAACCTGATGGCGGCTGGTTCGTCCTGTCCCCGCAGATTGATGTTCGTGGTGGTGGTGAATCCGGTCGCACCTTTGACAGCGACTATCGCTACACCGAAGAGCGCGTCCCGCAAGTGGGCGTGCGTTTTGATTTTACAGCCAAACTGCTCAGTCTGAAAGTCGCCTTCCTGGGGCCGACAAACGAGGACGATGCAGGTTTCAGCGCCAAAGTGACGGCCTTCCTGATTCGTGAACCGACCCAGAAGGAATGTTACGAACTTCAGATCAAGCGCCGCTATGAAGCGGTTTTGAATCTGGATCAACGCTTTAAAGAACTGGCCCGCGACACCGCAGGCTATGTTCCTTCGGAGGACAACGGATGCTGAAAAAGCAAAAACGCAGATCCTCCATCAATAACGAGAAAGGGATGGCTGTGCTAGAGCTCGTCCCTATTATCATTGTGATCGTGCTGCTGGTGAACTTCTCTTTGGGGTTCTTCGGCGCCATCCACACCGGGATTCTAAATTCAATTGCGTCCCGGAACTATGCTTTTGAAACTTTCCGCAACCGCGCCAATCTGACGTACTTCCGCTCCACTCCGAATGCGGATGTGGCCCTGACGTACGATAAGGTCGGCATGCGTGTGCATGGAACCCTGTCTGAAAACACCAAAGAAGGTGCGAATGACTGGGTGGCCAGCTCCCGCCGCATTGACTTTATGGCTTTGCAGCGTGAGGCCGCAGAAATTGCGGGAACAAAACCGGAACACGAAAGAACCCGTTCTCTTCCCGGCGGAAGAAACGAGACCCTTTCGGTGAACCCGATCTGGATTAAAACGACTTATGGAATTTGTCTTAACGCCGAGTGCGCGGGCACCGGCAGTTAACAGAGAAGTGGGACATTATGGGATCAAACGAAACTAGAAATTTATGGCTTTCGATTGCTGCAGGTGTCTTTGCGACGTTCCTGCTCTACAGCTATTCCCAGGAAAAGAAGGCCGAGTACGACAAACGCTTCGGTTCCACAAAGCGTGTGGTTGTTGCCAAAGAGGACATCGCTGAAATGCAGACCATCTATGACACGATGGTTGAAACCAAAGAGCTTCCGGCGGATTTCATTCAGCCTGATGCCATCACAATTCCTGACGAGATTATCGGTAACGTGGCCGCTGTTCCTATCAGAAAAGGTCAGATGGTCGTGAAGAACAACCTTTTGACTCCGGGCCCGGACACAGGGATTTCCCTGCAGGTTGCGCCCAGCAAACGTGCTGTCACCATTCCCGTGGATGAAGTGCGCGGGGTTGCGAAGCTGATCCGCCCTGGGGACCGTATTGATATTTACGCCGCGGTGGATTCCGGCAAAGGTGTGAACCAGCGCCGTGAAGTCTTCACCATGATGAACGACGTGGTCGTTCTGGCAACGGGTGTGAGTGTTGTGAACAACATTCCCCGCATGTTTGAACTGGATTCAACCGGAAAGAACCTGACCCAGATCGCCCTGACTGGTGACACCAAGTACACCACGATCACGGTCGAAGCGACTCCGAAAGAGGCGCAGGATCTGTTCTACATTCTTTCCACGGCTCCGGGGAACTTGTTCATGGCTTTGAGAAATCCAAGCGACAGAACAATTCCACCGCGCATGCCAAGTTCGACTTCTGACAGTGTATTGGGAAAACCGATGGTATCTGTGGATGCGGCGCCAGCAATCGCAATGCCGCCACGACCTTACGTACCACCGGTTCAACAACAGAGGGCAGCACCTCCGCCAGCACAAAGACCACGCGCCAACGGGTTTCAAACTTTGTAATTGGGTCTGATTTAGGGGAATTTAAGGGGGATATATGAGACGTAAAATTCTGATCACCGGACTGCTAAGTCTGTTTATGATCAGTGGAAGTGTGGCCTGGGCCCAGGAAGAACTGGAAGCCTCGCCGACATCATCCACAGAAGGTGAAGAGGGCGTATATCGTTCTCGCAAATTCATCAATCTCACCCTCGGCATTGAGCAGGACGAGAAGCTTCCCCCGCTTCCGGACAGCATTGAATTTAAAGGTGACTTCCGCCGAATCGTGACTGCGGCTTATGCCAAGGATCTGAACGTCATCCGTTTCACTCCAAGAGGTGAGGGTTTTGCGACCTTGACCATTCACGACAAACGAAACGGCAAGATCGTTGCGGAATTCCGCATTGACGTCAAAAAAAGCAAGCTCGACAAAGTGGTGCGGGAAATGCGCGCCCTTCTGGGTGACATTGAGGGTATTAACATCAAGATCGTGAACAACCGCGTGGTTGTGGACGGTCAGATCCTTTTGCCGAAAGACCTGGCGCGTATCTATAACGTGGTTCAGCAGTTCGGTGAACAGGCGTCCTCGCTTGTGACCTTGAGCCCACTGGCGCAAAAGAAAATCGCAGAGTTCATCGCCCGTGACATCAATAATCCGGAAATCGAAGTCCGTGCCGTGAATGAAAAAATCATTCTGCAGGGCTGGGCCAATTCTGATGAAGAAGCCAAACGTGCCGAAATCATCGCCAAAACCTATCTGCCCGACATCGTGATCGAGGCAGCCGAGGAAAAAGGTGTGATCAAGAAACGCCGCCCGGCGAATGATGGTGTGATCAACCTGATTCAGATCAAGGAAGCTCCGGCCAAACCACCAAGCAAAATGATCCAGCTGGTGGTGCACTATGTGGAACTGAACAAGGACTATTCCAAGGCCTTCAAGTTCCAGTTCACCCCGGAACTGGGTGACAACTCGCAGATGACCTTCCAGACCGGTGGTGATTCTCCGGGTGGTGTGATCAGCTCGATCACCGGAACCGTTTCCAATCTTTTGCCTAAATTAAACTGGGCAAAACAACACGGTCATGCCCGCGTGCTTGAAAGCACCAGTCTGATTGTGGAAGACGGTAAAAAAGGTGAAATCAAACAAGTAACCAATCAGCCGTATCCAGTCATCGGTAAAGACGGAACTCAAGGGACTGCCTTTGCCGAAGTGGGTATCGTGACGGCGATCACACCGGTCTTACTGGGTGAAAAGTCCGGCAGCGTGCACATGGAAATGGCCTTTAAGGTGTCCAGCCTTCTGGGGAACACCCCAAGTGGTGCGCCAATCACCAGTGCGAATGAAATGACCTCCACCGTGACGGTGCGAGATCGTCAGAGCGCGGCGGTGGGTGGTTTGATCCGTAACTCGACCTCGACCGGGTACAATCGTCCGGCTGGTCAGAAGAACCCGATCATCAGCCTTTATGCATCCAAGGACTTCATCAAGCAACAAAGCCAGTTCGTGGTCTTTGTCACACCGATAGTTAAGACTTCTGCCAGCTCCGGGGCTGAGCAAATTAAGAAGAAGTTCCGTTTACGCGACTAGGGTCTCGTAAACGGACCTCCTGTTTCAGCCGATAGGAAAGCTGGAGGTCTGTTTGGCTATCAATCCTAATTGTAATCTCATCGCAGTGGTTGGCGGTAAAGGCGGCGTTGGAAAATCCGTCTTCGCAGCCAATTTCGCCTGCACCATCATGAACGAACTCCGCAGCCAGGTTCTTCTGATCGATGCTGATGCTCGCAGCGTCGGCGATCAGAACGTGATCATGGGTCTGAAACCCCAAAAAACACTGAAGGAACTTGCCAGCTTCCAGGGCTCTTTGAACTCCCAGCCGATGAACACACTCGTCACCATGCACCAGTCAGGTTTGGCTTATCTGGGTGCGGTTCGCGGACCGGAAGAAAGCCTGAACATCAATCCGGATCTTTTGGGAAAACTGGTGGAGTTCTTTTCCCGCGCTTATAAATTTATCATCGTCGACGTGGGTACGGAACTGGGCCCGGCGCAAATGGCCGTGCTTCAGGAAGCCACTGCGATCATGATCGTGACGACTCCGGAAGTTCTGGTGGTCACTCAGACGCAGCGTCTGGTGAATGAACTTCTTTCTGCCACTTTACCCAAAGACATGTTCCAGCTGGTGATCAACAAAGCTTCTCCGACAGGTCTTTCCCCGCAGACGATCTCCAATCAGCTGCAACTGCCTTTCCTGGGAATCATTCCTCAGGATGAAGCCACTTCCATGATGTCCCTGCAAAAGTACACGCCGTTTGTGATCTCCGCTCCGAAAGCTCCGGTCACGGCTGCGTACTATGATGTTGCCCGTAAACTGACTGGTGGCATCTTGCAGCGCCTGAAAACTCTGTCCCGTCCGAAACCGGCCCCTGCGGCGGCGGCGGCCGCTGGCGACAGCGCCAGCACGGGATCGACTCAAGGGATGGATGCACGCACCCTGCTGAAAATCCGCATCCATAACGAACTGATCCGCACCGTGGATCTAAAAAAGCTATTGGTCGACGGCAAGCAGGATGAAAACAAAGAAAAAGAAGTTCGCGAAAAAACCAAACGTGAAATCACCTTGATCGTGGACCGCGAGGCCCCGGACGTGGCGCGCGAAGAACGCTCCAAACTGATCAAAGAGGTTTTGGAAGAAGCCCTGGGACTGGGCCCGTTGGAAGATCTGCTGGCGGATCCTGATGTCACCGAGATCATGGTCAACGGTAACAAACGAGTCTTCGTCGAGAAAAGCGGTAAGGTTCAGCTAAGTCCTGTGACCTTCACCTCCAACGATCACCTGCGCCGAATTATCGAGCGTATCGTGACGCCACTGGGTCGTCAGATCAATGACTCCACTCCGTATGTGGATGCGCGTTTGAAAGACGGTTCGCGTGTGAACGCCGTGATTGAGCCTTTGGCGATCGACGGTCCGGCACTGACTATTCGTAAATTTAAAAAGGGCGGTATCACCGCTGAAAAGTATATCGGTTACGGAAGTATCACCAAGAACATGATCGACTTCCTGCGCATCTGCGTGGAAAACGGTCTGAACGTGGTGATCTCTGGCGGTACCGGTTCAGGTAAAACATCCCTGCTGAACATGCTGTCTTCCTTCATCCCGTCCAACGAACGTGTCATCACGGTCGAGGATGCGGCCGAGCTGCAGCTGCAACAGGAGCACGTGGTGCGCCTGGAGACACGCCCGGCTTCGATGGAAGGCTCTAACGCCATTCACATCCGTGACCTGATCAAGAATGCCCTGCGTATGCGTCCTGACCGCATCATCGTCGGTGAGTGCCGTGACGGCGCCGCCCTGGATATGTTGCAGGCCATGAACACGGGTCACGATGGTTCCATGACCACGACTCACGCCAACTCTCCGCGTGAGTGTGTGGCCCGTCTGGAAACACTTTGTATGATGTCCGGTATGGACCTGCCAATGCGTGCGATCCGTGAACAGATCGCCGGCGCGGTGAATCTGATTGTGCAGATTTCCCGTCTGTCTGACGGTAGCCGTAAGATCCTGAGCATCACCGAAGTCGCGGGCATGCAAGGGGACGTGGTGACTTTGGCTGAGATCTTCAGATTCAAAGAAACCGGGTACGATAAGAACAGAAAAATCCAGGGCGTCTTCCAGGCCACAGGTACCATCCCAAGCTTTATCCAAAAGTTGAGCGACAAGGGTGTTGTGATTCCGCGTGAGATCTTTGCCAATGACCCGAATGCAGGCACACCGGCGGCGGCCGCTGCTGCAAAACCACCAATCCCAGCTGCGATGGCGCCGAAAATGCCAGGCGTGGCTCCAGTGAAAAAGTCGGGGTAAGCCATGAGTTTCCTGTTTAACGAATGGGTTATGATCCCTCTGTTTGGCATCTGTGTTTTCGTCATCGTCATCCTTTGGGCTGACAAGGCGATTGCGTGGCTGCACAAGCGCAGCCTTGGCCAGCGCGACGAGGTGATCAAGATTCTTCGTGTGATGGGAATGGATGTGGACGAAAAGAAAGTCACCCTGATCATCCTCTTGATGAGTTTCGGTTTGGGTGCTTTGGTGTTCCTGATCTTCTGGCCCAGTGTTTTGATGGGTGCGTTCTTTGGCGCTTCCATCACTGTCGCGGGCTGGCAGCTGCCTTTGCTTTTGGTGCGCATGATCTATGAACAGCGCTGCACCAAATTCGTGGATCAGATGGTGGATGGTCTGACCATCATGGCCAACGGTATCAAGGCCGGATCCAATCCGCAGGAATCCATGAAACGTGTTGTGGAGATCATGGGAAATCCCATGAGTCAGGAATTTGCGCAAGTTTTGTATCAGATGCAAGTGGGTGACAGCTTTGAAAGCGCGCTGAACGATCTGGGCAACCGCATTCCGCGCCCGGATGTGCAGATGTTTGTGACCTCCATCAACATCTTAAAAGAGACCGGTGGTAATCTGGCAGAGACTTTCCAGACCATCGTACTGGTCGTGCGTGAAAGACAAAAAGTAGAGAAAAAAATTCAAGCCCTGACAGCTCAGGGGATGATGCAAGGGATAATCGTCACACTGATTCCATTTATCCTGATGGCGGTGTTCCTGGTGATCGATCCGGCATTCATCAAACCAATGTTTAACACAACCCTAGGTCTAGTGTTACTGGCAGCGATGCTGGGTCTGCAAATAATCGGTGGCGTGCTTATTAAAAAGCTTGTTACCATCAAAGTGTAGTTTGTCAGTTTCAAGGAAGAGGTATCGATAATGAAGAAAGCACTCTTGGCGTTCGCCTTTCTTTTTTCTGCCCAGGCGTTCGCGCTTGTGGATATGAAAAATGCCAACTACTCCAACACCTGGATTGATATGGATGTTCCGGGCAGCGGGTATGATCTGAAAATTGTGCGCACCTATAACAGCCGTTCTCTTTTCAACGGCATGTTCGGCTTCGGCTGGTGCTCTGATTTTGAAACCGCGATGGAAGTCACTGCGGAAGGCAATATCAAGGTGAAAGAATGCGGTGGCGGTCTTGAGGTGACCTTCTCTCCCCGCGAAATCACCCGCAAGGATGTCGACAGCTCTATCGCGCAGATCGTGAACAAAATGAAAGCGGAAAAGAAAGTCGGCCTGACTGAGGCGGCAATCAACACGCTGAAAACACAATTGCTAGAAGACGACAGTCTGCGTGCGGACTATGCCCGCCAGTATGGAATCACCGTTCCGGTTAAAGAAGGCACCAAGTTCTACGCCAACGGCCGCGAAGTTGAGCACTTCACGTTCAACAAAACGTATTACACAAGAAATCTTCCTGACGGCAGCTCCCAGCGCTTCAGCCCACAGGGAAAACTGACTCATATCTATGACAAGAACAACAACTTCCTGAAATTCGACTATGACAAGGACGTGATCTCCTCGCTCCAGGACAACAACGGTCGTCGTCTGACTTTCAAATACTTCCAGAACAAAAAAGTTAAAACCATCACTGGCCCCAACGGTCTGATGGCGGAATACAAGTTCGCCAATCTGGATGACCTGGCTTCCGTAAAGAATGCCTGGTTGAAAACGTACACTTACGAATACGATGAGCTTCACAATCTGACCAAGGCGACCTGGCCGGATAAAACATTTGTCGCTTTGAAGTACGACAAACAAAAAGACTGGGTTCTGGCGTTTGCCGACCGCGATAAATGTATCGAGACCTACAAATACGAAGATTCCCCGACTGATCCAAAGAATCACTACTGGTCCACAGTGAAAAAGACCTGCGGCAAGGAAGTGATGGCGGACAATAAATACGAATTCTGGCATCAACAGCGCGCAGACGGTCAATACTATCTGCAGCGTGTGATGACGACTGTGAACGGCAACGTCACCGACATCACTTACCATGAGGTCTTCGGCAAGCCGGTTTCCATCCGTCGTAACGCCGACCGTATTTCCTACGAATACTATCCTGATGGCCTGGTGAAGGTGAAAGCCGCACCGAACATGAAGATGTCCTTTGAATACGATCCGAAGGTCAAAAAGGTCAGTTCGGTGAACAGCATCTACTTTAACGAGAAGGGTGCCAAAGTAGCCACGAAGGCCGCTCAGTTCAAATACGATGGCAAAGGGAATCTTTCTTTCGCCCAGAACAGCGATGGCCAGAAGATCAATATGACATATGATAACCGCGGCCGTATTGCGACCATTACAGATCAGGCCAAGAAAGTGGTTAAAATCGAGTACGAGGAGCGCTATGGGAAGCCATCTGTAGTTACCCGTCCCGGTTTGGGCACAATTGTGGTATCCTATAAACCAAATGGTGAAATCAACAAGGTGGACAGCAAAGAGGGGCCATCTGTAGCTATGCAGGTAGCCAGCACATTTAATAACCTCTTGGATATCATTGCTCCCGCAACTGCGGAACTTTACCTGTAAGGAGAAGGTGATTATATGAAAAGACTCTTGGTCCTTTCCATCTTGCTGACCCTGGGCTTCTCCTTTGCGGGAACAGCCTCTGCTGACGAAAATGCCAACCGCCCGGTAAACCCTGGCGAAGACCCTAATGAGGCCTTCAGATCCACTCCGTTTGAAGCCACGACATCGGCTTTGGGCGACTGCCGTGAGTGTATTGCCTACCGTACCGGCGCCACCACGGGCAAAGGCTCCCGTCGCCATGACGACACCGTTTCCAGAGAAATCAAAGGCTCCAGCGCGACGCCTGGTGGATCTGAGAAAGCCGGGACTGGAAGACAGTAATCCCATCTGTCTAGAAACCTGACACTCGCCTTACACAAAAGGGCTTTGGATATCCAAAGCCCTTTCTTTTTGCCCTGAAACCCTCCGATTCGTCTCATCCTGAGACAAAAAATCTGGCACACGCGATGCAATAGCCTTCATTGAGTTCTTAATGATGTTTTTAAGTGTGTAAGAAAAAAGGAGAGTTTTATGAAGAAAATCGTACAAGCCACTATTGCTATGTCTTTGATCGCCTCTGTGGCAATGGCGAACACGGGTGTTTCTTGCAAAAACAACAGCGGAAGCGGTCGCCATTCATCGACAGCGTTCAAACAAGAGTTCAAGGCAAAAGTTGCCAAGGACACTTCGACGAAGACCGCAAAAGAGAAAACAAGCAAAGGCTGGAACTAATCCGCCCCGGCTTGAATTGAATATGCCCCCTAGGGAGAGTGACTATCCCCCCCTTACAGTCGCTCTCCCTTCCCTTTTTTAAAAAGGGAAGGGTGTCTTAGCGAATCGCCTTTTCGTGAGCGCCTTCCTGGAATCCGTCCACCGTGCTGGCCACGCCATCACCCAATGAACGCCCCAGATTTCTGATCGCCATGGCACCACCGGCTGCCGCACTTTGAATGTACTGAGACACCGTGGATTTCTGCAACCAGCGGAAAGAATGAGATTCAATCGAATTGCCAGCTACTTTCACCTGCATCAAAACAATCAGCAAGGCTGTTGCGGCAAAACACTTGAATACAAATTTAAGTTCTTCCATGAGTGGATTCTCCCAGATGCGGTAATACTTTTGTGATTTCTTTTAAAAGCTGTTCTTTGCTGAATGGCTTTGGCAGATAGGCATCAAAGCCCGCCTCGAAGGCTTTCTGCACCAGAGCTTCCTGATCAATTGTGGAGCAACCGATGATCTTGATATCAGGATGCAGCTCTTTCAGAATCTTTGCCGTCTCAATGCCGTTACGAAGAGGCATGACCATATCCAAAAATACCAGATCGGGCAGTGTGGCTGACACCAGCTCCACCGCCTCGTCCCCGTTGGCAGCCTCGCCGACGCACAGGCCCCCTTCCGAGGTCACAATATTTTTGATTAGTTCACGCAAGAAGGCGGCATCATCAATAACAGCAAAACGAATCTTCATACCGCCAGTATAGAATTTAGCAGGCTTTTTTGTGAGTGGATTTTAGTGACCCCAACGATAGCCCAGTGAGAACATATAAAGCGAATTGGTCACGCTGACATTGTTCGGAGTCAAACCTGTACCAGGGTCTGGCAGGCCGGCCGCACCGTCAAAGACGTTTCTTTCAGCCGAAGCCCCCAAGCTCCAGATCATCTGGCTTTCGCGGGTGAACTTCCATTCACCACCGACATCAAGACCAATGCGCACACTTTCCTCCGAAGCGCCGGACTGGATGTTTACACCCGTGGCACTTTCAGAATGCTGCAGACGTGGGAAGAAGCTTCCCCCCAAGGTCCAGGCATAATTCGCGGACGTTGGAATGCGCGCCTTCAAACCCACACCCAACCCTTGGGTCTTAATGCGGGCGCGGGAGGTGTTGTCACTGGGTACGGTCATTTTGTTATCACTGAGCAATAAAGAGAACTCCAGTGAATTGGATTTGCGGGACACCCCAAAGAACTTGCGGAAGTTCAATCCCAGATCGACAAATTCATACTTTGCCGAAACCCGGGACTGATCCGCCTGGACAGAGTCCACATCCGCAGCGAACGAAAATAGAATCTGTCCGCTCACACCAATAAGTGGCGTGAACCAAACATTACTGCGAATTTTTAGCGCATTAAAGAAACTCTGATAGTCACGGAAAGTGTAGTTGGACTGGGAATCATTATAGGCCACCACCGGCATCACATCCAGCTCAAGACGGTTGTTGCGAATGTCGTCTTCGTGAATTTGTTCACGGTAGAATTCAAAAATTTTAGAAGCCTTGTCAGAGAAAAGGCTTTCCGCCTGTTCACCGATCGTCGGCTCCTCGACTTCAGGCGAGGCTTCAGCACCCGCCACTTTGGGCGCCGCCGCTGGAGCTACGGAAGCAGCCGTCGCCGCCTGAGTTTCCGCAGCTGCCTTGGCTTCCGCTTCTTTCTTGGCAGCCAGTTCTTTTTCTTTCTTTTCTGCCTCAGCCTTTTTCTCGGCCTCCAGCTCGCTGGTCTTCAAGGTTCTAACGGCCACGCCCTCAGAATCTGTGATCACCGGGGTTGCTTCTGCTTCAGACGCTGGACTGCGCTTGTTCGCTTTACGAACTTCATAACGTCCGGAGGAAAAACCCTCCAGACCCACTTGGGCCGTCGCCGGAAAGGCAGAAGCAAAGAGCGCTGCAAAAATCAGAAAGGAAAATGAAGACTTCATAAGAAATCTTTCGGCTTTCGGTCCGTATTACTTGACGCCAAATTGACCTGTTTTCAGAGGCAGGGCAGAATAAATTTATGAAATCATTCTTCCTAGGTTCCCTCTTCGTCGCGTCCTGTTTCATTTCAATCAGCCCGACCGCGTGGGCCCAGACTAATGCCCAGAACGTCTATATCAGTGCCGCCGACCAAGATCTTGCCATTAAATCCATCGTGCTGGTTCCAACCACCGACAACGTGGGTGGCATCTACGCAAAACCTGCGGAAGAAGAACTTAGAAATCTTTTGAACGAAGACAAACAGTGGTCTTTGTCCAACTTTCCAAAAGATTTGAAAATCAAATCAGAAACTCTGGATGAAAATCCGTCGGAAGTTCAAACCGTTTTGCAATCCACGCAAAGCGAGGCCGCCCTGACTTCAAAAATCATCCGTGGTCCCCGCGGGATTTCCATCACGCTGACCTTGTTTGTGGGCCGCGAAGGCCTGCCGCTGTTGCAGGAATCCCTGAATGACTACAAGGGCTTTGAAACTGCGGAAATCAAAAACGAAGTCCGTCGTCTGTTTGAAAATCTGAAGTACCGCATGCCTTTTCGCGCCACCATTCTGAGCCGTCGTGGCCAGCAGGTGACCCTGAATCTGGGAAGCAACTATGGGCTAAAACCTGACAGCCGTGTGTCCGTCGTTCAGATCATCAAGATCAACCGTCATCCAAAACTCAAATTCATGGTCAGCACCGAAAAAGAGGTTCTAGGCCGCGTGAAACTTTTCAAAGTCGAACCATTCATGAGCTTTGGTTACGTCGAAATGGAGAAAGACCCGGGCGTGATCGCCGTCGGATCCAAAGTGATGCCGGATGAGTTTGTAAAATACTCCACACCCATCACCACCCCTTCAGGAAAGGTTCTTCAGGACATCAGCACCCGCCCGGATAAGGACGTGGCCTTTGGCGAAGAGCCCACCGAATGGCTGCCGACAATGCCTCCGCAATTCGGTAAAGTGGAATTGATGGCGGGTTTTGGCAACTACACCCAAAACAGCAGCCTGACCACACCAGAGTCGGTGAGTGGCAGCAACAACTTCGCCCCGAATATTTTAGTGCGTGGTGAACTGTGGCTGAACCCGGAATGGTACATGGGCGTTCACCTGCGCCAGTCGGTGTTCTCAATTGATAATAACCAAACCGGAAGCTCCCCTTCGTCTTTGAACATGTCTGTGGGCCAATACGGCGTGAATGCGGGCTATAACTTCCTGCTGACTAATGACTTCTTCGGTCCGAAGCTGCAAATCGGTGCCGGCTATATGACAACCAAGTTCACCGTGGATGGCAGCACGCCCACCACGTTCACCAGCATGGACTATAGCGGCTTCCTGATCAGCCTGGCCGGTCAGTTCCCGCTGTCTGAGGAAATCCCTGTGGATATCGGCGGACGCTTTGATTTCTATATGAATCCCGGCATGAGCGAATCCCAGGACAGCGGTTCAGGATCTGACAGCAAGATCAATTCGTTCAGCTTCTTTATGGATTATAAAATGAAAACGCGATTTAAGATCCGCGGTGAGCTGATGATTGAAAACTACAGCACGGACTTCTCGGGCGCGACCCGTGCCACCAGCACCAGTCACAAGATGACAACGTTGTTTGGCGGGGTTCAGTACCTGTTCTAAAAAAAAAGCCTGGGCTATAAACCCAGGCTTTTTGCGTTAAGCACAGTCAGTAGTCGGAAGACTACATCATGCCACCCATGCCGCCCATACCGTCGTGGCCAGGCATTGCAGGAGCTGCAGATTCTTTCTTAGGTGCTTCAGCGATCATAGTCTCTGTAGTCAGCATCAAAGAAGAAACGGAAGCTGCGTTAGTCAAAGCGCAACGAACAACTTTAACTGGATCGATAACACCGTCTTTGATCAGATCAGTGTATTCGTCAGAGTAAGCGTTGAAGCCCCAAGTCGTGGACTTGTTCTGAAGGATACGATCCAAAACGATCGCGCCATCCAAACCAGCGTTAGCCGCGATTTGACGGATTGGCTCTTCGCAAGCACGTTTGATGATCGTCGCACCGAATTGCTCTTCTTCAGAGAATTTGGATTTGTCGATTTTAGTGGAAGCACGAAGCAAAGCAGTACCACCACCAGCAACGATACCTTCTTCAACCGCAGCGCGAGTCGCGTTCAAAGCGTCTTCTACGCGGTGTTTTTTCTCTTTCATCTCAACTTCAGAAGGAGCACCAACGTGGATAACTGCAACACCGCCAGCCAATTTAGCCAGACGCTCTTTCAGTTTTTCTTTGTCATAGTCAGAAGAAGTTTCTTCGATCTGAGCTTTGATCTGACCAACACGGCCATTGATGTCGTTCTTTTTACCAGCGCCATCGATGATTGTTGTGTTGTCTTTGTCTACAACGATGCGTTTTGCAACACCAAGGTCAGCAACAGTCGCCGCCTCAAGTTTCAAACCAACGTCTTCAGAGATCACTTTCGCGCCAGTCAGGATCGCGATGTCTTCAAGCATAGCTTTACGACGGTCACCGAAGCCCGGAGCTTTAACTGCAGCAATGTGCAGAGTGCCGCGCAGCTTATTAACAACCAAAGTTGCCAATGCTTCGCCTTCAACGTCTTCAGCGATGATCAACAATTGACGGCCTTGTTTTGCAACGCCTTCAAGGATACCGATCATGTCTTTCATGGAAGAGATTTTTTTGTCGTAAACAAGAACGTAAGCGTTCTCAAGAACTGCTTCCATTCTTTCTGCGTTGGTTACGAAGTATGGAGAAAGGTAACCACGGTCGAATTGCATACCTTCAACTACAGTCACTTCCGTTTTTGCAGTTTTGGATTCTTCGATAGTGATAACGCCTTCACGGCCTACTTTATCCATAGCGTCTGCCAACATCTGACCGATTTCTTTGTCATTGTTTGCAGAGATAGCGCCAACTTGAGCCACTTCGTTGGAACCTTTTACCGGTTTGGACATGGACTTCAATTCTTCAATGATGATGCCAACAGCTTTGTCGATACCACGTTTGATAGACATTGGGTTGTGACCAGCGGAAACAAGTTTCGCGCCTTCACGGTAGATAGCTTGCGCCAAAACTGTTGCAGTTGTTGTACCGTCACCAGCTTCGTCGTTGGTTTTGGAAGCAACTTCCTTAACCATCTGAGCGCCCATGTTTTCGAATTTGTTTTCAAGTTCGATTTCTTTCGCAACAGTCACACCGTCTTTAGTGATCAGTGGGGAGCCGAAAGATTTGTCGATAACAACGTTGCGACCTTTAGGGCCCAAAGTTACTTTTACTGCGTTCGCCAGAGTGTTCACACCTTTAAGGATGTGTGTACGAGCGTCTTCTGAGAATGTGATTACTTTACTCATGATTGTCTCCGTTCAATTCTTATTCACTCCAGCTTCGCTGGAGTAGATATTTAGATTTAGTTAAATACGCCCAGGATGTCTTCTTCGCGCATCATCAGGTATTCAGCGCCATCCAGTTTCAATTCAGTTCCAGCGTATTTGCCGAAAAGAACTTTATCGCCAACTTTAACTTCCAATGGAAGGATCTTGCCATCTTCAGTTACGCGGCCTTTGCCAGTCGCGATGATTTCGCCTTTTTGTGGTTTTTCTTTTGCAGTGTCAGGAATGAAAAGACCGCCAGCGGTTTTTTCTTCTTCCGCCATTCTGCGAACTAGAATTCTGTCATGAAGTGGGCGAACGCCAATTTCGTTCTTAGCCATTGTGAGCCTCCGTTTAAAACTCAGTTATGTATAAACTGTATTTACGGAAGCTAATATGAATCGGCTGTGGAAAGAGTCAAGGTCGGGCGCCCAATTTTCCTGAATGAAACACTTTGGCGCGCCGAATAAAGATTAAGACTTATTTAGAATTTTCGAGGGCTTATTTAACGCCGTCTTTTCCGAAGTTATTCGCACTGGCCGGAAGGTCCGAAGAATGCGCCCCGAACACAGAGTTCGCATAGGCCGTCATCAGCTCCGCCACCTCTTCAGGGGACAGTTTGCCGGCCACTTCATTGAAGGCGGTCTTTTTATCCTGAACCTTCGTAAGATAACCCACGAAATAGTCCGTCACGGACAGGTCTTTAGCGACCTCAAGGTCATAGATTTCCTCACGAAGTTCGCGTTCCAGCTTTTCCACAGAGATATCCTGAGAAGCCACCGCCTCCAAACCCGCGCGGTGAGCCATATTGGGGTCCGTTCCGCCCGCAGCCAGGCGGATACCTTTACGGGCATCGATCTGGGACTTCAAAGTTGTGACTTTGACCTGAGCCTGTTGAACTCTTTCGGTTTTCCACTCCCGATAGCTCTTTACTTCGGCGCCCGCTTTCATAGTGAAAGTCGTCAGACTCCAAAAGGCGATAAGGGGCAGATATTTAATAAGGCGCATGAGTCCTCCAGCAGACGTCCGATAATTCCAAGTCCCCATAATACAAAGGCTATGCCCGGCGAAAGATGGCTCATTTGCAATATAAACGATTTGGACCCCGAAAAGAGGCCCTTTTGGGTCACTTTGAGACAAAATAGGCTTTACAGGAAATTGATACAAAGGCGGGCCCGGATTGGGCCCCCGGGCCATTCGAGACTTACAAAGGCTTGCTGAGTCGGATCAGATCCTTGTGCAGGGAATGCGCTTTTTTATCGATGGATCTGGAAAAGTTCGGCGTCGTCCGTTTGAAAACCAGCACTGCCATCATGAAGGCGGATTTGTCTTTATAGATTTGCGCCAGCTCGCGTTTTGCCTTCAGCAGCTCTTCGTCTTTTTGCAAAGTTTCAATCAGCGCGGTGGCTTTCGCATCTTTCAATAGATCCTTCACAGACTTCACCCCCTGATCGCGCAGGCTCAGTTGTTCATAGAAGGATTTCAAATATTTTGCTTCCTGCTCATCAACGGCCTTTCCCATCGCGGCCGCTGGATTTTTCGCGCCCTTGATTTGATCCACCGCCGCCGCCACGGGTTTTGCCCCTTCACTCCAGTCAAAGGTGCCATAACCATCCGGATACAAAAGTTTGATCAGGCCCGGAAATCCAACCAACGCGGTTTCTTCCGAACTTTCTTCTTCAAGCTCTTCTTTGTTAAATTCAAACTTTCCCGATTTCAGCTCGGGCAGCAGCAAAGCGGGGGTTAAGACCATCTCAAAACGAAGTTCTTTTTCCAAGTGGGCGGAAGGATTCCAATCCTTGATGTTGCGTTTTAACTCAGACAACTTTGTGCGATCTTCATCACTCATATTTTCTTTGGAAAGTTTCGCCATTTCCGTCAGGGAATCCTTCAAAAGTGCCATGCCGATCTGTCCGGTGATCACCGGCATTTCACAATTGCCAAAGTGCCACCACAGATTCGCCAGCTTCAGACTTTGTTCCCAGGATTTTGCGGCGATCGCCTCGTCATTGAGTTTTTTTGAAATGTCCAAAAGCCCCGTCATCGGCAGCAAACCGGAAGGTGCCGTGGCCTGAAAGGCTGAGCATGTGGTGAAGTCACCTTCTTCGGCCAAAATGCGCAAAGACTGCTCGGGATGTTCCGAGGTCAGTGCCTTTTCCATGCGCAGGTACAGGTCCTTGTCGTTGGCGACAGGGATTTCAAATTTCGGGGATTTTTTTAGGTGAGGATTGATGCCAGAAATGGACTCTTGAAAAGCCGGGGCCGAAGCCAGAACTTGAACGGGAAGAATCAACGCGCTGAAAATCCAAAGCTTCATGGCAAACTCCTTTTGGAGATTCCATGCTATCGAATTTTACAGGGGGTAAAAATAAAAAAACCAAGTCTTATGGACTTGGTTTTCTTAATCACAATCTAAAAAGATTGGCTCAGAAGGAGGGACTCGAACCCCCGACCCAGCGGTTAACAGCCGCTTGCTCTACCGACTGAGCTACTTCTGAACTCGGTGAAGGGCTAAATTAGCGGCTTTGGGCGGCTGTTGTCAAACAGAAATAATCTTAAGGAACTGCAAGCCTATCCAAAGCCTTGGAAAGCATCGGAGAGCTAAAAGGCATGCCTTTGACCCGGAAAACAGGCTTTCCCGGAACCTGTTCCAGGATCACAATCGGTCCGCCCGAGGGTCCATGGGCTGCCAGGCTCTTTTTAAATGAGCTTTCCTCAATCCCTTCCATGGAAAAGGCCCCCATCATGATTTCACAGACGGAGCTGATGTCTTCAGGCTTTTCCAGGGTTTTAGTCACGGCGCCGGCTGGGTCAAAAAGCTCCACCTTTTGGGTTTTTTCCGGGCACCAGTTCAAGGGGCGATAGTCGCTGCCGATCAGAAGACCCAGCGCACTTTGCGGGTCCGAGGCCTTGTCCTCTAAAGCGCCGCCATCCAGGGCCTTCATGCCATAGAAAACACCCACCAGAGCCAGAACCATCATGCCGATTTTAAGATAAAACGTGCTTTTCATCGCTCAAACGTAACTCGGCGAGTTGAAACTGGCTAGCTATAACATGACCGGCTATTCCGCTGTTTGAGGCTGCAGCAAGTCCTCAAGGAAAAAGGCGGCCAGTTCGGACCGGCCCGCCAATCCGGACTTGGAATAGATAGCTATCGACTGGGCTCGCGCCGTTTTTTCACTGGTGCCGCGAACTTCGGCAATTTCTTTAAGTGAAAGTCCCTTCAACAACAGCAGAGCCACTTCTTTTTCAGCCAGCGACAGGCTCCATTTTGATAACTGCAAATCAATGGAATGGGAAAGGCCCTCGATGTATTTTCGTGCCTCCTGCTTCCATTCCTGGGCCTCACTTTTAAGCCTGGCATTTTCATTTAAAGAGTCTGACAACTTATGCTGCAGGTTGAATGAATCTTTCATCAGGAAGAAGATTCCGAAAAGAGCCGCCAAACCTGCTCCACCCTCGATCAGAACATGCCAAAGAGCGACGCCCTCTTGAGAGTCTGTCGCCAAATCCACAGCAACCATTAAGGTAACGGTCGCCAACACTGCTATAAGAACTGCACGTTCTTTTTGGTTCATATTCAGATCCTACGAAAATTTACTTTAGTCGTCATCACCTTCCGTGGATACTTCCGCATCTCCCAATTGCAGTGTTTGTCCCGGCAGTGAAAGAGTTCTTCTTTGCGAATCAAAATTTTTAGTCAGATACAAGCCACCCACGACAACCAATGACAGTAAGATCACCGCCGCAATTCCCTTGGAAGAGGAAATTCCGGCCCCATCACCATCCACCTCTTTTTTTCCGTCAAGCATACTTAGTGCGATGGCATCCCGATGCCTCAGCGAGTGAAGAATCACGCCGACCACATGAAAGGCCGCAATCACAACAAACGCATTGGCCATTAGTTCGTGTGCTTCTTCAAAGGTTTCTTTGCTCCCCATAGTCATCAGGTAACCCGTTACTGCCAACCCCAGTGCTAAGGCAAACATCGCCATCGCGGCCCAGCTGGAGGCAGGATTATGCCCTGACCAGCGCCTTTTGGACCCCACTAATACGCCAACAAGATAATTCTTTAGCTCAAGGGGGTTCAGGCTGAATCCCGAGAACTTGGCGTGCTTTGTACCCATGATGCCCCAGACGAACCGCCATACTACAAGCCAGGCAAGCAAAAGTCCGGAAAGCATGTGGTAGCTAAAGACCACCGAATTATCATCAACAGTTTTGGCAATGATAAATGACAATAGAAACAGGGCTGAAAACAACCAATGAAAAAGCCGTGTCGGCAAATCGTATATCAAAGTGGACCGCATCTTACGCCTCCTTTTGAATTCTGCGCTTCTGAAGCTTTAAAATCGTCTCTTTTTAAAAAGTCGTCCATTGGGCAAATGGCCTATCCGGCCTTTATTCCAACACTTAGGGCATTCAGACCATTTTCAATCTTCGGCGAATAGCGATACTGAGTCTAAGCGATAGGGAATTAATCCCATCAAAAGGAGAAAAAACATGAAACAGCTAGCCCTTACAATTCTATTGGCAACCATCTCAATTTCAGCCCATGCAAAAAAAGAGTGTACCTCAGAACCAAAAGATAAATGGATGACCGAAGAAGCCTTTAAGAAAAAGGTCGAAGCCGAGGGATACAAAATTTCGAAGTTCAAGCAGCCGGGGACTTGCTACGAAATTTACGGAACCAATAAGGAAGGAAAGAAGGTCGAAATCTACTTCAACCCGGTTGATGGATCGATCGTGAAGGCGAAATAGCAACGACGGGCCGGCAAAAGCTGATTTGGCGCGCTGCGTATTATAGTTTCTAATTTAAGGAGAATTATTGAAAGAAAAAAATGGTGCACTCGAGAGGATTCGAACCTCTGACCACATGATTCGTAGTCATGTACTCTATCCAGCTGAGCTACGAGTGCACTGTGAAAGAGAAGTATAGATAGACTGCGGCCACGGAAAAATCAAGCATTCTTGATAATTTTACAAAAAGAGTCGGGGCAAGACCTTGATTAACAGGCGGGCCTATGGCACTTTGGATCCTCAGTCGAGAAAACCGACCGCGGAGAGGTGGGTGAGTGGCTGAAACCAAGCGTTTGCTAAATGCTCGTACACCAAAAGTGTACCGAGGGTTCGAATCCCTCCCTCTCCGCCACTTTTTGCGCATTCTTTAAGCATCCCTCTGCACCCATCGTTTTTGACAAGCACAGAGTTACGCCTTCACCTTCAAACTTCTTAGAAGAATGACTTTTTACGTTTTGTGATCTCAAACGGGATCCAGGCACCTTCGGTGGCTTCACTGCGCACCATCACGGAAGCGCCTTTTTCAAGGTCTGCCTTGGTCAGACCAGCCACGTTGATTTCAAAATTCAAAACCGCGCCGCCCAGGCTTTTACAAGCCACACCCACATTCAGGATGTCGCCGTCGATTTTAAAGCCGTCACCGATACAGTCGTTGTTTTCAGAAACCTGGTCCATGTTGGCTTGTCTGAACACCACCACATCACCTTTTTTGCTGACTTCAAACTGAACCACATAATAGGGGCCCTCAATAGCCAGGCGACCCACGATATAGCTGCCTGCAAAATCTTTTTCTGTCAGACTGACAGTGCCAGAGCCGATCTGGCCAGTACCCGAAGTGCTTTTGGCTGAAGCAGAAGACAATGCGACGAAAGACAGCAAACCGATTAGGATCTTTTTCATAATACACCTCTTACAGATATGGACTCTTAGAGCACGCCGAAGCGGAGGCCTTGAGTTGATTTATTTGCAAAGGGTAGAAAGCAACGGATGTGCCATTGAACCTGACAGAATGTTTTTAACTACTTAGGATTGCCAGCCCAAAAGACCACCGATCACCGATTCGACATTCTTGTGAAATCAGTTCAAATTACGCGCCCTTGAGAGCAGTCCGCTCTCAAGATTTAATCCAGTTGGGTGCTGACAGAAAACAGGTTCATGTTCACCTGAAATAGACGACGGGACTCTGTCTCGTTGGACGTGTCAAAGCGATGCAGCTGCTCTTTAACGAAAGCGTCCATGTTTTTAAGGAACTGCTCAAACTCTTCCTGGGACATGGCCAGAATCAGGCTCTTATAGCGTCTGAGATGGCCGGGCAAGTTGGTCGCCGAGATGGCCTCTTGCAGATTGTTCTTGTGGTAATTCAGCAGAACCTCGTTGCCAAGGCTGCTGGGAACTTTGAAGCTGCTGACTGTGGCTCGGTAGCCGGCCCCCACCTGTTCTGCCAGATTCAAACGGGTCAAAATCACAATGCCTTTTTCCACTTCCAGCACATCGGCTTGTAACAGCCGTGCCATTTCTTCGACCGTCTTGGCTTTATCACCAAGACTTAAAAGAACCTGCATGCGCGGGAACAGCGGAGAGCGCAGGAAGTCTTCTGAAACTTCTACCTCTGTCTGATAATAGTTGTCCTTCAGAATCTGCATCAGTCTTTTGCCGAACAGATCGCGCTCGGGCTGTGTGCGGCTGCGTGAATAGCGGTAAAGAACCATAAAGTGCTCCCGCTCCGCCTCGGTAAAGAACATGCGCTGGCTGATCTGTGCGGCGGTGGTATCGGTCAAAGCCCTGCGCCCGATCACCACCTGACGCAGGAAGGAGCGATGTTCAAAGCCAAGCTCAAAGGCCCAGGATTCATAGGAAAAGCTGTCTTCATGTGCCTTACGAAAGGCATAGATGTCCTTCAGAAAGAAGGTGACATTCAGATAGTCTTTTAACTGAGGTTTGGTCGTCGCCGCACTTGATGTCATGGCACAATTAGCGCGCACCTTGAGGCGGGAGTAAAGCGAAAACTTGAGAGCATTTTGCTCTCAAGTTCATCTTTTCTGATTCGCAGTATTGGAATTTATCTAGTGTTTCGTAATCGCAACTTTGACTTCCAGAACTTCATCAAAAGAAGAATCCGAAATTCTTAGACTGCCAGAAACTGTTTCGCCGGATCTTGGCAGGTAACCGTCTTTGACCTTCAGGTAAACCGTGAACCACTGCTTGTTATCGCAGAAAACGGTGCCCCAAAGATTTTCGGCCATGCCAGGGCCTTCTGCCAAAGCATAAATATAGTTGGTGTTCGTCAGCTTTTTGCTGGTACTGCAATGACCCAGTTCCTTGCTGGTAAAGCTCATTTGATAGCCCTCTGACAGCTCCAATTGGAACACTTGAGCGCCACTAAACAAAGAGCGGGATTTGTTAAGAGTGTAAGTGCCCACCTCGGAAGCTTGAGAGACCGTCGCAAGGAACATCGACCCAAGGGAAAGTAAAGCAATCATGATCTTTTTCATAAGACACCTCTTACAGATATGGACTCTTAGAGCACGCCGAAGCGGAGGCTTTGAGTTATTGTATTTGTAAGAGACGAAAAGCAACGGACATGCCAGAGGAACTGACGCAATGTTTTTAACTACTTAGCAGGCGAAGCCCGAGACTTGAACGACCATCAATTCGACGTTTTTGTGAAATCAGTTCAATTTGTGGGCTCTTGAGAGCAAAGCGCTCTCAAGAGGTACCAGCTCTAATAGAGCTTGGATAGCTCCATAGAATACTTGCCCGGAGCGTATTCGCTCATGCGCTTTTTATAAAGTTCCTGGAAGAACTTATCTTTCGCCGCATAGTTCGCGTAAGGGTAAATCGCAATCCCCCCGCGCGGTGTGAACTCGCCGATAACTTCGATGTATTTAGGCTTCATCAACTTCACCAGATCATCACAGATGGTCTGCACGCAGTCTTCGTGGAAGTCCCCGTGGTTACGGAAGCTGAACAGATACAGTTTCAGGGATTTGGATTCGACCATTTTTTTGTCAGCAATGTAGTTGATGAAGATCTTTGCGAAATCCGGCTGACGGGTCTTAGGGCACAGGGACGTGAATTCAGTACATACAAAAGTGGTCCAGGCGATCTTGCCCGGGTTTTTGTTGTCAAAGGCCTCCAGAACTTCTGGAGCATATGTTTCTGGATAGTTGGTCTGACTTTCACCCAAGGCGAAATCAGCAAGCTCTTTGGAATCACGGCCGTTTTTCTTTTTCATGGGGACCTTTTTAAGAGATATCCCCATGATTAGCAACGGTATCTTTTACAGGCGCCTAGTTGATATTGGTGGCGCCAATGTAACGAGCCAGCCAATAGCCATACAGGTAATCCACCCCTGAGTTTTCCACACCTTTTCGGTGAGAATCCTGATACAGGAAGGCCCCGTCTTTCCAGACAAAGTTACTGGTGAAGGCCTGCAGCTCAAATACAGGGTAGTTATACAAACCCTGATAGAAATAGCTGACCGGTGGTTCCGGCTTTTTCAGGGACTTCCAGAACAACCTTGGAATCGGAGACATGCACCAATCCGGGCGCAATGAATGATCGATCGTCACATCCAGATTCGGGCGCGGATACGGGATTTCACGAAGACCCCAAGCGGCCTGGTTCAACGAAGCATTAAACTGCGCCTCGCTGCTTTCGGAGCGGAAGTTCCCACCACGGGTTCCGTGTTTATAAGCAAAGCCGTAAGCCACCAGCGTCTGCAGATGTCGTTGCGCCGGTGAATACGTCACCCAGGCATCCATCAGGCGTTCGCGCAACTGATCGCGGATCTTACTTTGACCCAGCAGGTCTGCCAGCGTGATGTCGGTGATATCACCCACCAACCCCAAATTGATCCCACTCCAGTCCGCAGAGCCATGCCAGTAGAAAGTGGTGTCGAAGCTGTAACCAGTCACCTTGGTTTTAATCTTGTCATAGTACTTGATGTACTGCTCTTTGAAAGAGGCATCATTTGTCAGCCAGGCTGCCAGTCCCAACGCCGCCGGACGGTTCTGGGATTTGTCGTTCACAACCTGCAGATCAATCAGCTTGCGGGAATTGGCACGAAGCTCTTTCCAAAGTTCGGTTTCACTTTGTGGCAGCACCATTCCGGCCCACAAGAAGCCGTGAGTGATCCCTTTGATCATGTCGTTGTTGCCGCCTTCAAGCCAGATCAGGTGCTGGAACTTGCCTTCACCGCGATGCCACTTGGCCGGAACCGGCTGGGCGGGATTGTACAGCGCCAACGTGCGTGCGAATTGCTGCGGATCATTGGTGATCTCCATCAAAGTCATCAGACCGCGCAGGGACTTTTTCACGTTGTCCAAAGCTTCGCTGTCCTTGGTTTTCAGATAGCGCATCGCCTGAGAGCCCAGATACATTCCCGTCCACAGGGCGGCATCCCCATCAAAGGAATAGTTCAACAGTCTTCCGTTTTCGTCCAGCACGGCGTGCGCAACCATGCCGGCTTCATTGATATGGAAGTCACGGGTGTTTTTGTCATAGCTGTTGGCTTTTTCCTCTAACGTCGGAGCATAGGCATTTCGTTTCACCGCCGCTTCGGTGATGCTGATGTCATCGACGATCTTGTTGGTGACACGAATCACATCCTTGTTGTTGCGATAGAACTGGAAGTCCGTGGGATCAAAAACGATGTACGGATTTTCGTTTTTATACTCGGGGCGGTTTTTGTAGGACTTCACCAAAGGATCTTTTTCGTAACCAATGTCTTTTTTGAAAAGATTGATCACGCCACGAACCACCAGAGGAACTTTCGGTCCCTGGGCACTGATGGTCTGGCGCTGATTCACCCACAACGGTTGCGCTTCAAGATCACGACGGGTGGTGATCCATTCGTTGTAGTTAGAAACTTTTTTATCTGCATAGTGAGTCGCAAGGCCATTCGGAGTCACCACATAGCGGGAAAGCACCGTGATCGGAGCATCGAAGTCCGACGGATCTCGCTTTTGATTGCCAAGCTTTGTGATGAAATCACCCTGGCGAAGGTCATAGGAAATCGTCAGGGAATCATGCGTGGCCACGGCCTTTCCGGTCCATACTTCCTGCACTTTCAAGCCATCAAAGAAGTAGTTGATGTAGGTGACCACGCGAACCACATCAAAAGTTCCATCGGATGCCTTGCGCAGTTCCAGCTCACCATTATAAGGCCCGCGGGTGGAGGAAGTTCCTTGCAAGAACCAAATACCTTCCATGCCGCCATTGGCTTGAAGAGAAGCGATATCGCGGGGGATTTGTTTTTCCTTGTGCTGGCAGGACAAAGAGACAACAACGCTCAAAAAAAGAAAAAGGAATGAAAGTGCTTTCATTCCTTTATTCTCTCTGACTTGTGAATGGGACTGCAGTCCCAAAACTATTTACTGGGCTTTAGTACGGAACCTTGTCGGTCTTACTGTCCCACTCTTTGAAAACTTCCAATGCCTCTGTGTGAGCGCATTGAACCATGGGTACTTTGCGGTCTTTGAGGTCTTTTGGAATTTCCTGATAAAGGAAGTCGTCGTCGAAGTTGATTTCAGCGGCGTCTTTACGGGTGTTGCCGTAATAGATCTTTTCAATGCGGGCCCAGTAGATCGCCGACAGGCACATTGGGCACGGTTCGCAGCTTGTGTAGATTTCCGCACCAGCCAGTTCAAAATTACTGATTTTGGAGCAAGCGTCGCGGATAGCAGAAACTTCAGCATGCGCGGTAGGGTCGTTGGAGGAAGTCACTTTGTTCCAACCTTCACCGATGATTTTGCCGTCTTTAACAATGACTGCCCCAAAAGGACCGCCTGCGCCGGCACGCATGTTGTTTCTGGAAAGCTCGATGGCTCTTAACATAAATTCTTTGTTCATAGGCCGACGAATTTATGGGGACTCATGGAGTTAGTCAAGTTGAGCTTCCCTTGTATTTTAAGTTTAGCTGCGAGGCTGCAACCAGTTTAAAGCGTAGGTCTCATAGAAGGTGCGATCCAGAAGCTCTTTTGCATCCACCCAGCCGTCATCATTTGATTTCTGCCAGCCTTCACCCCAGGAATTTTGCACCTGAAGTTCCTGACGGCAGACACCTTTGGAATTACAGATTTCGCGATAGCCTTTGATCACCACCGCGTGACCCGCACCGGACACGTTCCCCGAAGCGTCCTTGATTTCTCCACAAGCTTTGTTGGATTTCACCGACAGAGGATCTTGAGCGCAGAAGCTAAGGGCCAAGGGTCTTTTTTGTGTAAGGACTTCTTTGACTTTGTTGATGGACGACTTGTAGTCGCCTTTTTCACCTTCCATAGGGAAGGACTTTACCGCCCACTTACCCTCAAGACTGATCATGTCCGACATCTTACGGCATTCTTTAGGAATCAAAAGTTTATCCAGGAACAAAGAATAGGACTCTTGTGAAAACGCATCCAGAATCTCTTTGTTCGAAGCTTTCAGATTGTAATTCTGTTTAATATCGTTGGCTTTGGCAGTGGCATACTCAAGACCACACTCAGTACATTCGGCATTTTTCTTTCTGAAGCTCTCATAAGAATCTTTCAGCGACTTCCACATGGCGATTTCCAGATCCTGAGCCGCCTGTTCGCTGCCAGCCCTGGCGACGATCTGATCCGTTGGAGCGCACTGCTCACTGACGGCATCTTTGGCTTTGTTGATATTCAAAAGAGTGAAGACGGGCATACCTCCCTCGTTTAGTCCCTTGTAGTCACGCCACATTTCCCCATCCGCGCCTTCTTCAGGGGCGCGGCTGTACCGAGTGACATCCAAAGCCGAGACCCTTTGTGAATCCGGAGCAGTGGCACAGCTGGCATTTCCACTTTGCACACAGTTTGCCTCATCCACCAGCACTGCCGCCACCGCAGCATAACAGATCCCGAAGCTGTCCTGAGATCTCACCTTTGGCATATTAGTCACTTGCACAGTGGATTCACCCTTTAAGGCGTAGCCCTCTCCATACTTTATTTGGGAATGCGGGATCATTCCATATTCGGCCAGCGTTGTACTGGCTCCGAACAGAATTGAAAATGCCACCAACAGTCTCTTCATTGCCTCAACCTACTGCTTCTTGGAAAAGTGTTTGTTATAAAGAGTCCACGAATCAATCACCGAGCCGTCCGGAAAAACGCAGTAATCGTACTCTGCTTTTTTGGCATCAAGAAGAATACGATTCAAAGCCTTATGTGAAAGGCAATAACGAGCGGCTGGATTGCCGATCACACCCACATTCGGAGTCTTCGCCACATCCAACTTGGTCTGTGCCGCTTTCCAGGCGTCGCAGTTCATTTTGCCATTCTTTAAACAGCTTTCAGAAAGCGTCAGTCCCTGATAATCCAAAACAGAAACAACGACGTATTTTTTGGTCTCGGGAGTAAACATCTTCAGCTTGCGCGCAGGCGCCGCTCCAGCATTTACGGTCATTAGAACCAAAAACAGCACCAGCAAAGTAAAAATTTGTCTCATATTGATATGATGAAAGAGCGGAAGATCTTAAGGAATGGTGCCAACTCAAAACTGGGCCATAGACCAGCCAGATCTAAGTACCGTAAACCAATCGGGCATTTATGCCGATTTATAGACTGTGAAGAACCTTCTAACCGCCATCTTTTTCCTTCAATCTGCGTGGGCTCAAAGCCCCGGGAAGACCTATTTGAAGGCGGACGAGATCGTTTACAACCCCGGCAAATTCAAACCTGGCCGCTACGTCATTTCCTACAAAGATTTCGAAGACATCCGCTTGGATAGCAATCTCGATGGAAAGATTGACTTCTGGTATCTGAAAAAAGGCTCCACTGAAATTTACACTCACTTCACAGATGGAAATCCTATCCGCTGGGAAGTTCGCACCAACAAAAGAAATGTCATCACCGAAGCTTCTTATACGATGGCGGGTGGTCGATGGACGCTTGAAGCTTCCGGAGTTCGCGCGCCGACCCTGATGAACCTGCAGGACGAGGGATGCGAAGTCACTGCGATCAAAAAGAAAATCACTTCTTTAGGCGACGATCTTAACCGTCGCGCACTCGCAATGGGAATTGAAGAGCACCTTATTGACAGTGGTTGCCAGGACAAATTATCCGAAGACTTCCTGCAAAGCCTCACTGATTCACTCAGTAAAAATCTGACTTCCTCCAACAAACTGACTGACTGCCTGAACGGCGAAGAGTTCAAAAAAGCCTTCTCCAAAGATAAAATTCCGGTTCAACCCGAACTGCTGGCGGCCAAGTATCAGTTGCAAGTGGCCCAGTTGGGAAAACAACCTAAAAACTATGGGCCGCTGGTCAAGTGCGAAAAGGCGAAGGACCAAAAGGCTGCCCTCAGCACGGATGAGACGACCGGATTCATTCATCTGGATCCGGAAGCTTTGAGCGGTGCGACCCCGGAGACCAACAAAAAATCCAATGCGGTGATATCACCATCAAGCATGGCCCATGAACTTTTACATCGGGCGGGATTGAAGAGCGAAAAGGATGTTGCTGCAGTTGAACACTTCTGCAAAGGACACCCCGACAATTACCCGAAGATCTCCGCAATAGACATGACTCCCTTCAGTATGACCCGAACCCTGAAAAAGAACGCTCAAGATGGCGCGGAACAGGCGGCCACCCAGTCAACTGCCAATCTAATGGATCAAGAGATAAAGACCAAAGCCAGCGCTAATAAATTCGATAAAGGAATGGGCTCGGCGGCGACATCGGCCGCTGTCAAAGGAGGCTCGCAGCAAGCAGCAGCTGCCTCGACTGCCAATGTTCCGGTAGAGCTGACCGTGGCGCAAGTTCAGGTTCCGCCAGCTCCCACATTGTCTGAATCCATCGTAAGTCCACCTCCCTCTACCGAGGCCGGCTCCCAGCAGGCCCTGGTCCGTTCAGCGTCTGAAAGCGGTGGCATGTTACGCATGGCCAACAATCTGGTTGGTGCGATGAACACCCAAGCTCTGGCCGCCACTGATGCTGGCAGCTCGGAAGCTGGCAGCGGATCTTCTGAAGTCTCTCGCTCTGTCGCCTCGACAAAATCCAATGTTGCCATCAAGGGCTCTTCTTCCAACCCTGGCGCGGCCCTATTGAAGGCCTCTACCAGATCCATGGCCTCTGATGAAAGGGTGGTTGAACAAATCACGCTGGATGGCTCCAACATAGCTCCATCGGCCCCAGCGGCTGCCTCTTCTTCTAGAAATGTCGCAAGCACTTCTGCACCTTCTGCCTCCCGCGCTCCTGCGAATGAAAGTTCTGTTGGCGGCAGTGGCGGAGGGGAAGTGGCTGGTGGCAGCGCTTCCTTTGGCGGGGGCGGAGGCTCCTATAGTGGTTCCGGCGCAGGCGCAAGCTTGGGATCGGCTCCAGCACAATCTCCCGTTCGGGGCCCGGCTGCCACTCGTCCTAACGGCGGCGGTAAGGAACCTGTGAAAAATGCCAAGTCCGACACTGGATCTTCGGCGCCAAGCGCCGCGCGGGATGAAGTGATCACATTTATTTCAAACAGCAACTATGCTCAGGCAAAAAAGAAGCTTTCGGATCCAGCATTCGGTAAGCAGCTTGAGTCCCAGAAAATCACCGTTCTGGATCTGTATGGCAATTCATTTGGGGCCACCAAAGGTGAGGTGATCTTCCTGGATCAAGGAGATCGCTTTGTTCGCCAAAAATAAAAAGAACAAGTCTGTCGTTGTCCTGATCGTCAGTGTGTTTTGGATCGGGTACGTGATCGCCTCTGCGGTACAGTTCTATCTAAACGTGAAAGAGCTGACCGACCGCGAAGTCGAACGCCGCCTGATACAGATGCGCTTCGTGCAAGAAAGCTTCACTCCGCTGGTCATCACCGAAAACTTCACTCAGTTGAAGGACCGACTGGAAGGTGCCCGCAACCTGTTCCTGATTGATTTCTACATTCTTCAGAATGGACCAGAGGTGGTTCTTTGGTATAACAACTTTGATAACTTAGCTGGAATCAATGTCGACTATCAAAACTTCAATCAAACTCTTGAAACTGACAAGCTCGCCATTCGCACCATCAAACTGATGGACTATCGCTTCACCGTGGGCGTTTTCCAGGACAAAAACCAGATCATGCTGCAAACAGCTTTGTCGATGAAAGGGCTGATCCTACAGGATCTTCTGATCGTAACCCTGATTGTGGGCTTGGTCGTTTATCTGTTCCTGAAAGACATTTTGGACATCACACAGATTCTTTCCAATCGTGATCGCTCAAAGCTTGCCAGTATTAAGACCCTTTCCAAAGAGGGCCGTACACTTTTAAAAGCCACCCAAACCTACGAAAGCACAAAAAAGTATCTCGAACACGAAAACAGATACTACTCAGATTCCCTGACTCCGGCGATCCTGCATGAAATGAAGTCCGGCCAGAAAGCTCCCTATGCTTTCCAAAGCACCATGATCCGCGTGGATCTGAACGGCTACACCCAGATCTTCCTAGACAAGAAAGACGAGTACGTCACCGAGATCATGAACACGTACTTCATCAAAGCCCGCGAACTGATTGAACGCTATAACGGTTTGATCTATCAGTACGTGGGGGATGAAATCGTTTTCCATATCAAAGAAGACCAGCAGAACTCCCAAGCCCTGGCGCTGGCGTGCCTGCGCAGTGTCTTTGAAGCCGCCCAGCAGATTGAAGCAAGCCTTCCCGAAGGGGCTGATCACTATTTCAAAGTAAAGGGCAGTTTTGTCCTGGGTAAGATCCGTTTTGTGAATCAGGATTCTGGCTTCGCCCTCAGTGGCCTGCCCCTGATTGAATCCGCACGCCTGCTAAGTCAGGTGGATGACAAAGCTTCAAGTTCGGTCACTTTCTATGCGGAAGCCGCCGATTCGGTGGAGGGTCTTTGCACCGTCTCTGACACGAAAGAAACTTTGCTGAAAGGCTTCTCCAAGCCTTCGACTTTGTTCCGCGCAAAAAACTTCACCACGGTGACTGAAGCTTTGCAGAAAGACGTGAGCCTTCTGACTTACTTCCGCAGCGATGAAGACCTGTGCGCCGCTTATGAATTTCTAAGTGCTGAAATTGAATCTGGAAAAGATCAGTCTTTCTTCACAGCCTTTGGCATTTTAAAAACCTACAAGGTGCGAATGAGCGGCGAAATGCAGGCCGAAGCCTTCACAAGCTTCCTGCGAACCATTCAAAACGCCAACAAAGCCGGAAAAGCCAACGACAAAGTTCTTTCTGCCGCTATCTCTCTAGCATCGAACTTTGTGCCTTCTTATCTGGTGAAAGAATCCCTGCTGGAAGTCCTAAGTTCTTGTCTGGAACATACAGATCCCCGCGTTCAGGCCAACACAATTATTGTTCTGGGCGATTTGGCTGAAGACATCGCCTTCCTCAGACGATTTGTTTATTCCAAGAACAACCGAGTGTCTGCGGATGCTTTGTTAGTCAGTGGTAAGCGTAATATGGACAAGGAACTTGCCGAGAAGCTGAAGGAATATCTGGATTCCAAGAATCCGCTGTTCGTCGCCAGCGGCCGCTTTGTTGTGAAGTCACTGGGTGAGCACTATAAGTCCGTGGACCCCGTGTTCTATGAGACCAACCCTCACTTGAAGGAACTGGTCTCGCGCTTGACTGGCTGATTAAGCCTGCTTTTTCTTAAGCTTACTTGAAACCCACGGCCACACCATCGGCAACAAAGAAACACCGATCACACCGAAGATAACGATATGGAAGTTCTGCTTCACCACCGGAAGATTTCCGAAGAAGTGACCTGCCAGAACAAAGATCCACACCCACGCAATCGCACCACCGATGTTGTAAACGATGAACTTGCGGTATTGCATTTCACCGATACCAGCTACAAACGGAGCGAATGTGCGAACGATCGGAGCAAAGCGGGCAGCTACAATTGTAAAAGCTCCCCAGCGCTCATAGAAGGCATGGGTTTGTTCCAGATATTTTTTCTTGAAGAAGCGGGAATCCGACTCAAAGACCTTCGGTCCTAAATACTTCCCGATATGATAGTTCACGGTGTCGCCCAGAATCCCGGCGATGGTCAGACTGATCAGAATCACCCAAAGATTCAGACCACCTTCCACCACGGTGAAAGCACCCAGTGCAAACAGCAGGGAATCCCCCGGCAGGAACGGTGTCACCACCAGGCCGGTTTCAGCAAAGATGATCAGGAAAAGAATCACATACAGCCATGGTCCGAAGAAAACGATCCATTCAGCGATGTGCTTATCAAGGTGCAATATAATATCAATGAGTTCCATCATAGGGGCCAGAATCTTAGCATTGGCCCCCAAGCGCAAGAAAAATCAGATCCCGACGATGCGGCGGGCCTCTGCGCGATCGAAGTAACTGAATCTGTCTTCAATCATCTTGGACAGGTTTTCTCGGTCCACAACTGTCGCATGCAACAAACGAAGCGCTTTGAATTTTCCTTCAGAGAACGGGAATTCAGATACCACGTCACCCAGCTGAACCGCCTGCATTTCGGGTTTCTTTTTCAACCCGCGATAAGAAGCCAGATAAGTTTCAATCACCGCAAACTTGTCTTCATCCCGGGAGGCTCTGTCGAGTTGTTCCAGCATCACATCCGTTTTGATGGCAAAGAATCTTTTGGTCATCAGTTTGTTGACGTTATAAACCTCGATTTCGGCACCCGCTGGCATGAAGACCTGAATGCGCACATAACAGCCGCCTTCAAGCTGCACGATTTCACGGTTACTAGTGGCTATAGAACAAGAATAGCTGCCGTTACCAATCAGATCCAAAGTGGTGCCGTTGGGCCTTTCATTCACAGAACCCCAGGAAGCCGATTTCGCCCAGACACGATAGATACGCAGGAGCCCGGAGTCGGCACGCAGATCTTTGGAATAGACCACTTCCACGTCGTCATCAAAACCAAAGACGTTCACGTTGATCTTTTCATAACCGTCCACGCGGAACTCAACGTCTTCAATAGAGGGATTGTATTTAGAAGGAATGGAAGACCAGTTGATGCGGTTTTTTACGCTGGGTTTTCCGTTGGCGTTGTTGTTGCCATCTTTCGAGCCACCGCCGCTGTCGCAGCCTGCAAGCAAAGCCAAAGACATCAATGAAACACAGATCTTGAAAAGAACCGACATAGTGATCACCTCATTGTTTTGAAGTCCGAATCACATCAAGTCACAGCCGCAAACGCAATAGGAAAGCGGGTTCCGGGGAAAACATTATTCAGTTTTACAGGATTTTTTGGGGAAGAAACCTAAATGGCGGAGAGTGAGGGATTCGAACCCTCGAGCCCCGCGAAGGGCTGCCAGTTTTCAAGACTGGTGTATTCAACCGCTCTACCAACTCTCCGTCGACCGTTTTATGGGTTTTGACGAGAGTATTCAAGCAGTTGTTTCCATGACGCAGCACGAGGTCGCCGCCTCATGCTGCCTGGATTTAAAGGACTTACTTACGAATCTCCGTACGGCCGCCCATATAAGGCTGTAAAGCCTTTGGAATGCCCACGGAACCGTCTTCACGCTGGTAGTTTTCCAGGATGGCCACCAAGGTTCTTCCCACCGCCAAAGCAGAGCCGTTCAGGGTGTGAACGAACTGAGGTTTACCACCCGCACTGCGGAAACGAATGTTCGCGCGACGAGCCTGGAAATCTTCGAAGTTAGAGCAAGAGCTGATCTCACGATACGCATTCTGACCCGGCAACCATACTTCCAGATCATAAGTTTTCGCAGATCCAAAGCCCATGTCCCCGGTGCACAGAAGCACACGACGGAACGGAAGCTCCAGATCCATCAGGATCTGTTCAGCGTGGGAGGTCAATGCCTCGTGAACTTCATGGGACTTGTCCGGATGAGCAAACACCATCAATTCAACCTTGTCGAACTGGTGCTGACGAATCAGACCTTTGGTGTCGCGACCCGCTGAGCCCGCTTCAGAACGGAAGCACGGAGAATACGCACAGAAGCTTTGTGGCAGATCTTTTTCATCCAGGATCTCGTTGTTGTAGTAATTCGTCACCGGCACTTCCGCGGTTGGAATCAGATACAAGTCAGAGCCTTCCAGATGGAACACGTCTTCTTTGAATTTCGGGAAGTTCCCGGTGCCCAACAAACTGTTGCTGTTCACCATGAACGGAGGAATCATTTCGGTGTAACCATGTTTCATGGAGTGTTTGTCCATCATGAACTGGATCAACGCGCGCTCCATTTGCGCCGCCGCCCCTTTCAGGAAGGCAAAACGAGTGCCGGTGGTTTTACCTGCACGCTCGAAATCAATGATGTTCAGCGCTTCACCCAGTTCCCAGTGTTCTTTGGCTTTAAAAGAAAACTGGGTCGGAGTGCCAACAACTTTGATCTCTTTATTGTCTTTTTCAGAAGAACCCACAGGCACAGAAGAGTGCGGCTTGTTCGGAATCACCAACGCCAGGTTTGTCACCTGCTGGTCGGCTTCCGCAGCCTTGGCTTCAAGCTCTTTCACCTGGGTTTTCAAAACGTCGACTTCAGCCAAAATGGCAGAAGCGTCGCCGCCTTCGCGTTTGATTTTACCGATCTCACCGCTGAGTTTGTTCTGACTGGCTTTGGCCGTTTCCGCCTGAGTGATCAGTTCTTTACGCTTTTTATTAAGCTCCATGATCTGCTCAAGAACTTCGGTCGAAGCACCACGATTCACAAGACCCTGCTTGTATTCATCATAGTAAGAAGTTCCGGTTTCAGCTTTTTTCTCAAGAAGTTTAATATCAATCATCTCAACGTCCTTTTAACCAACTAGCGCCTCTACTAAGGCGCGACCAGTATATACATTCTAAGAAGCATCACCACAAGCACACAGATCAGATCAAAAATTAAAATCTGACCAAAGCTCCAGTTCGCCAGCAGTTTCATGATAACGGCCACAACCACTACCATGACAAACAGCAGGGCAAATGTTCCGTACCCCGCCAGCTCCTGGCCGATCAAAGCCAGCGTCAACCCCAGGAGCAAACCTGTGATCAGTCGCAAGCTGATATGAAAGAGTGACATTGTTGTAGACTTCACGCCCTCTTGTGCGCTGCTGGCAAGTCCACGCATTTTATCGCCGATTCCCATGGCTTAAATTCCTTCCGTTGTCCGTCCCTAGTTGCCCAGTCTCATAATTTTCGCTTCTATTTCAGCACGATCCAAAGCATTTGGCGAGAGGCCAAGATATTTATTGTAGGCCTGCGCCGCAGAGCGGGTGTCGCCCTTCATTTCGTAAATGGCCCCTTGTTCCCGGTAGATTTCGGCATAACCGCTTTCGCGGGCCGACGCCAGGGCCAGCATGTCTTCAGCCACATCCAGGGATCCCGACTGACGATAACACTGGGCGGACTTCACATAAATATCCGCCCCTTGCGGACGAAGCTTCATGGCGGTCGAATACTCTGCAGCACATTCGGCATACTGCCGGCGGGCGGTGAACACTTCCGCTGCCAGAATATAGGAATCAGCCACGTTTGGATTCAGCTTCTTTTCGGATTTAGAGGCTTCCAAAGCGGTCGCAAAATCCCCGGAAGCAAACGCCGCCTTCCCAATATAATAGTGCGTGCGGGGGTAGTTGGCGTTCAGACGCTGCACCCGTTTAAACTGCTGGATGGCTTCCTCAAAACGGCTGGTTTCCAAGTATAACTTCCCGGCCTGGAACAAAGCCTCCCCATCAGTGGGATCCAAAACCGCCGCACTTAAGAACGCCTTCAGGGCTTTGTCGTTTAATCCCAGGGCCTTTTCACTTTCACCCAGTCCCAACCACGCTTTCTTATTGCGTGGATCCGCCTCGGTGACTTTTTCATAGATGTCCTTGGCCTGACTGTAACGGTCTTCGGATTTATACACTTCCGCCAGGGCGATTCGATAATCCAAGGTGTAGGAGAAACGTTTGATCAGCTCGCTTAAGTATGTGATTCCGGAATCCACCCCGTTTGTTTGCGCCAGCATCTTCGCATAAGTGATCTGAGCGTCCGGATTGGTGGCGTCAATTTCCACAGCCTTGGTGGCATAGCGGATCGCATCTTTGGAGGCGTTGTCTTTGCGCTCAATTTCCTTTTTGTTGATCGGCATGATTGAGCGGGCCAGCAGTCCGTTGGCTTTAGCCAGCAAGATATAAGTATCAATGTCCCCATCATAGGCTTTCGCCGCCCGCAGAGCATAGTTCACGGTGCCGGGCATGTTGTTCTTGCGGAACTCCAGCTGCGCCAGTCCACGCAAAACTTCATAGTTGTTGGGCGCAATTCGCATGGCATTGGTCAGGATTTGCAAAGCCCCGATGAAATCAAAACGCTGGGACATATAGTCAGCCTGAAGCACGTAAGCTGACACCAGTTTGGGTTCGGCTTTGATGGCTTTATTCAACCATTCAATGGCTTCAAAACTTTGATTCAACTGCCACAGCGCTTTGGCGGCTTTCATGGCCGCGGTGCCATTCTTCGGATCCGCCTCAAAGGCCGCTTTGAATTCAGCTTGGGCCGCCAGGAAGTCCCCTTGGCGAACGTACTGGTCTCCCAGATACAACAACTCGTTGTTACGGCCTTTATCACCCTTCACCTTGTCAGTGCCACCCAGGCGGATCACCAACTGACGAAGTTCCCCGTTATTGGGATTTAATCCGAAGGCTTTTTGCGCGACTTCCAGGGCTTTCTTTTTCTCTCCCCGCAGGACAAAGATTTCAGCCAGGGCGCCGTAACCTTCCGCCTCGATCAAAGAGGGAATGCGACCCTTGGATTCCAATCCCGAATTCAAGAAAGCGTAAGCGGTGTCGGATTTTTTAAAGCCGTTGTATTCCACGATCCCGGCAAAGACTTTGGCTTCTTTGTGTTTGGGATTCTTTGTCAGAACATTTCTTAGAATCCCGGCGGCCGTGGTGAAGTCACCTTGATGATAAAGCGCTTCGGCCAAAGAAACCTGCGGATGCAGCCACTTTTCCCAAAGCTGAGCGGCTTTTTCATAGTAAGGCACGGCATTCACATAGTCTTTTTCACCCGCCAAAAGCTCGGCCTTGAAATCGTAAAGCACTGGCAACAACGAGAACGGCTCAGAGCCTTCCAAAGTCGCCTCGATGGTGCCCTTGGCTTCTTTGTAACGACCGGCGGTCATCAGTTTCACCGCCTCGCAAACCTGTCCAAACGGGCTGATTACATTCAGGGCCCGCGTGGCCTGGGTCACACCAGCAATGGTTTTGATGTCCTGGGCATCCTGAACGGCATGGGGCCACAGTTCAAAGTACACGACACACAAAAGCGCACGCACTTCGATGTTCATCGGCGCGCCTTCAACGATGCTGACCAGCTTGTTTTGGGCGGCCACGTAAGATTCAAACGTGTCTTGCTCCATCGCAAACAGCGCTTCGTTCAGCTTTTCTTTGATCTGCTGATCTGAAAGGGTGGCGGTGGATTTTCCAGGCGCCAAAAGATGAATTTTGGATCCATCCGCAGGACCGGTGTCCCACAGCAGCCACACCCCCAGAACAATCACCACCGCCAGAATCAGTGCGGGGAGCTTGAGGGACTTGGCAATTTCACCTTTTTCCATGTTTTTGATGTTGGAAAGTTCGATCACGGAGTCCGACTTGGAATCACCCGAGCTGACGGAAGCAATCTTTTGCGCCGGAGGAACATAGGCGGGCGTGTCCAGCACATCGATTTGCTGCAGCAGCGGCTTTTGCGGCTGAACGTTGGCGAAACTTTCCGGAGAAGGGGTGCTGCCCGTGTTCGTGTTGTTGCGCGGAGCTTTCGGTGCCTGCACGATCACGGTTTCGGCTTCCATCTTCTGGGCCTTTTTCGGATCGACATCTACGACGCCTTCCAAAGCCTCCAGAAGTTTGTCGTAGAAAGCCGGCTCTTTGGAAATCAGAGTCCACTGGCCATCAGGAAGTTTAGAAATCATCTCCTGACCGGAAAAGACACCCTCACCAATCATTTTAAGAATGGCTTCGGTGGAGTAAGGTCCTTTGACCTGACCCTTTCTTGTTTTAACAACCCAAGTGACCTGAATGCGTGACATAGACACCTGATTATACAAAGGTTTTTTGACAAAAGTTACGACCCTCATGGGGGCGTCTCAAGGTCTGTGCTTTGGTCAAGGAAGCTGGTTCCAGAATAGAACCTAAAACCCATTATGGAATTACCCCTGGTTCCGATTTGAGTGCTTAAGTCGAGCCTGGCCGACCTCAAATCGAATTAAATGCACTTTCAGGACTGTCTCATATTGGCACAGGGTTTGCTTTATAAGACATCGTTAGTTCGTGAATTGGGGAGTAAGTAGTGATTCGTAACGCTTTGATTGCAGCATATATCTTGGTAGTACTGGCGATTTCCGCGGTGGCGCGTGCTGGTGTTTTGCCAAACAATGCAATGGGCGAAGAAGTCGGTGTTTCCGATCTTCAAAACTACAACTTCAAAACTCACACAGGTGAAATCGTGGCTTTGGCTGACGGCTCTCTCGTTTTGGCGATGGCTGACCAGCAAACATTCTTCCTTTTGAAGTCACAAATCGACCTGACTCCTTACATTGGTTTTAAAGTTATGATGAGCGGTATTGAACTTGAACATCAACTTGCTCCCAATTTTGAGCTGGAAACTGTGGACCCCCTCCCTGGTTTCGGCTTCGGGAACAAAACGGTCGTCTTCTTTGTGTTTGGTATCAGCGAGGTTACTCAGTAATCTCAATCATGAGTCTCAGCCCCATCCCCTCCGCGGGCTGAGACTGTTTTTTTCTCTTAAAAGGCCTGCGGATCCCCCTCCTTGCAGGCCTTTTTCTTTTTTAAAATTCAAAAATTCGAAATTAAATGCCATGGTTGATTAATGAAATCATTCCTCACTGTATTTATGTCCCTGATCGTTTCCAGTTTCGCCCACTCGGCCGAAGTCAGCATCACCATGGACGACTTCAATGTGCATGAAGAAACCCGACTTCCTGCCGACAAAAGAAATGAAGCCATCTTGGGCGCCCTGGAAAAGCACAGAATCAAAGCCGCCTTGTTTGTGACGTGCAAGCACCTGAAATCCCCGCAAGATGAAAAGCTTCTGGCCGAATGGTCCCGCCAAGGCCACCTGATCGGCAACCACACGGTGAATCACAAGCGCTTCGATGCCAAGGTCAGCGTTACTGACGAGATCGCCGAAATCCAGCAATGCGACGAGCAGCTGAAAACCCAGAAGAACTTTGAAAAGATCTTCCGCTTTCCCATGCTGGCGGAAGGGGACACTGCTGAAAAACGCGATGCCGTTCGTGAATGGATGAAAAAGAACTCCTATCGCAATGGCCATGTGACCATCGATGCTTCCGACTGGTATGTGGACCGACGCCTGCGCGACAAGCTTGCGACAGACCCCAACTTTGATCTTACCAAATTCCGTGATTTTTATCTGCAGCACATGTGGGACCGGGCGCAGTACTACAATGACCTTTCCAAAAAGGTTCTGAGCCGCGAAGTGAAACACACTTTGCTGGTTCACTATAATCTTTTAAATGCCCTTTTCCTGGATGATCTGATTGCGATGTTTAAAAAACGCGGATGGAAAGTCATCGACGCCCAAAAAGCCTTCAAGGATCCGGTCTTCACAAAGCTTCCCAATAACATGCCTTCAGGACAAAGCCTGATCTGGGCACTGGCCAAAGAAAGCGGAAAGCACGAATCCGAACTTCGCTATCCCGGCGAAAGCGACACTTACGAAAAAGAAAAAATGGATGCTCTTGGTTTGTAGATTCACTTTTTGTTTCTGCTAAATTTTGGAACGCATGTCTTTACGCAGCCAATGGTTGCAGTGAATATCTTTCTTTTGATTTGTTGTTGGTTGTCCCATTAGATCTTTCAAAATTTTCCAGAAAGGTCTTTCAATGAAGTTCGTTGTTTCTCTTTTGCTTGCTTCTGTCTTCTCGTCTTTGGCTCACGCTGAAATCTGCGGTGGGACTGATGATCGCGCTCTTTCTTTCGACAGCAAAGTCGGCCGCCTGGTTAAAGACGGTGCCACTCAAGGCTGCACAGTGACTTTGGTCAGTGACAACTGTGTTGTGACGGTCGGGGCGTGCGCCTTGGATCGTGACTATGTCGAATTCAACGTTCCAGTATCCGTTGCAGGTGTCGCGCAGAAGTCTTCCCTGGAAGACCGTTACTATGTAGAAAAAGGCACGGAACGCCACAAAGCGGACGGCATAGGACATCAGTGGGCTGTGCTAAGACTGAAACCCAACGAAGTCACTGGCAAAAATGCAGGAGCTGTTCAGGGCTTCTATCGTATGGCGACAAAGAAATCCCAGAACAATGATCCCATCCGTGTTGTCAGCTATGGCTACGCTTTGAATGATCTATATGACATCAAACGCGGCGATATGCCGGCGAATTCCAATCCGGACCAAATGCACTTTGCACAACAAGTGTCCCATGGAAAGCTGGTGAAGGCTGGCATCTTCCTGATTCCAGAAATCATCGAACACGATGCCGATACTTCGTATGGCAGCTGGGGTGCACCGGTGATCAATGAAAAGACCAATGAACTTGTCGGGATCAACACTCACGGCGGTTGCCGCGCACAATACGTGGTGAAGGCGGGGGCTCGTTATACAAACTCCGGAACTTCCATCACCGGATCTTCGGCGTTCAGCAAAGCCATCAAAGCTTGTGTTGGAAGATAGTTCGCAGAAATAAAAAAGGCTCCGTGAAGGAGCCTTTTCTTTGTTATTCAATTCTGCGAATCTTCGCACCCAGGGATGAAAGCTTGTCTTCAAGCTTTTCGTATCCACGATCCAGGTGATAGATGCGGCTGACAACGGTTTCACCCGAAGCCACCAGGCCCGCCAGCACCAAGGAAGCACTGGCACGCAAGTCCGTTGCCATTACCGGGGCGCCCGTCAGTTTACCCGGGCAACCACGCACAACGGCCACGCGGGTTTTCGGAGTGATATCCGCACCCAAGCGGGACAATTCAGTCACGTGCATGAAACGGTTTTCAAAAACGGTTTCAGTGATAACACTGGTCCCGTGAGCCACCGTCATCAACGCCATGAACTGCGCCTGAAGATCTGTCGGGAACAAGGGGTGAGGGGCCGTCGTGATATCCACCGCCTCCCACTGATCACAAGGGAAGACCGTCATGGTATCTTTGGTCGTTTCAATCTTGAAACCCGCTTCGCGCATTTTCAGGATCAATGCCTCCAGGTGAGCCGGCACACATTTGGTCACCGTCACTTGTCCTTTGGTGATCGCACCTGCAATCAGCAAAGTTCCTGCTTCGATACGATCCGGCATGATGGAGTGTTTGGCCGGCGTCAGTTTTGCCACGCCTTCAATACGAATCACGCTGGTGCCGTGACCGGTGATCTTGGCGCCCATCTTGTTCAGATATTCGGCCAGATCCACGATCTCGGGTTCTTTGGCAGCGTTTTCAAGAACCGTGACACCGTCAGCAAGGGTTGCTGCCATCATCACGTTCTCAGTTCCACCCACGGTCACAGTTTCAAACAGGAAGGTTCCACCTTTTAGTTTTGGGGAACCTGCGTGAACGTAACCTTCTTTTTGTGTGATTGTGGCACCCAAAGCTCTGAAACCGTCCAAATGCAAATCAATCGGACGGCTTCCGATAGCACACCCCCCCGGCTGGGACACAACGGCTTCACCGTATTTTGCCAGCATCGGGCCCATGCACAGGAAGCTTGCGCGCATCTTGCGAACCAGGTCGTAAGACGCTTCGAAAGAAGAAGGTTTGTTCACCGTGACGTGAAACTCATCACCCACCCACTTCGTTTCGCAGCCCAGGCTGTTCAGAAGTTCAGAAGTGGATTCGATATCCTTCAGTTTCGGCATATTTGTGAAGACGTGGTTGCCCTCAGCAAGAAGAGTCGAAAACAAAATTGGCAGAGCAGCGTTCTTTGCGCCGCTCGTAGCGACAGTACCTTTTAGTGGGCCATTGCCCATGACGACCATTTTATCCATGTGTTTCTCCGCGGATGACTCTATCATGCCCAGAAAGATCTTTGATGACACTGATTTCGTTAAATATTTTTAAGCTTTCATAGGCCTGCTTCATCGCCGGTCCCTGACTCATTCCCATTTCCATCAACATCAAGCCGGGTGTCTTCAGGTAGGGGGCGAAAGCTTTGGACCATCCCTTTAGTAGGGCCAGGCCACTGTCTTCGGCATACAAAGCCGAGTTGGGTTCAAACTTCTTAACGTTTTCTTCCACCTGCGGATCGTCCGAAGCAATGTACGGAGGGTTGGAAACCAGCACATCAATGCTGCTCTGACCGGTAAAGTCCTTGTAAGCCGACATGATGGCTTCCACATTCCCCGCATCCAAGTTCAGGAATTGAACCCGATCGGCCACATCCAGGGACTGCGCATTTCTTTGAGCCACCTCAATGGCTCCCGGAAGCAGGTCCACGGCGATCAGTTTGGCGTTCGGATATTCCTTCAGCAGACTTAATCCAATGCACCCCGAACCACATCCCAGGTCAATAAGACCCAAGGAAGCTTCTTTGTCCGAAGCCCACGCCAGAACGTCTTCCACAATGTGTTCAGTTTCCGGGCGCGGAATCAGCACCTGGTTGTTCACCTCGAAACGGTGATTGAAGAAATCACGATAACCCATAATGTACGCCACCGGCTCTCCGGAAGCACGACGACGTACCAGTTCCCGCAGAACGGCCAGCTCTTCATCCTTCATCGGCTGATCAAAGCGCAAATAAAGCTGAATGCGTTCCAGCTTCAGCCCGTGGGCCAAAAGCAGTTCCGCATCCAAACGTGGAGTGTCGATTTTTTTGTCTTTGAAGAAAGCTGTGGTTTTATCGAGTATTTCTTTTAGTTTCATTCATTAAGCAGAGACTTGTTTTTTAAGTGCCTCTGCCTGGAAGTTAGCAATGAGTGGATCAATCAGCAACTCAAATGAACCGCTCATAACCTGATCCAGCTGGTGGATCGTCAAACCGATGCGGTGATCGGTGATACGGGTCTGAGGGAAGTTGTAGGTGCGGATGCGCTCAGAGCGATCTCCCGTACCGATCTGCTCCAGACGGACATCGGAGGCCTCTTTGCGGGCCTTTTCGTCCTCGATCTGCTGCAGTTTTGCGTAAAGGATCTGGAAAGCACGCTCACGGTTCGTGGACTGCGACTTACCTTCCTGACATTTCACATCGATACCTGTCGGCAAATGCACGACACGAACCGCGGATTCAGTTCTGTTCACCGACTGACCGCCGGAACCTTGAGAACGCATGGTCTCAATTCTCACGTCAGACATCGGGATCTTGATTTCAGAAACTTCAACCTCTGGGATCACCGCCACAGTCACAGTAGACGTGTGGATACGGCCCGCAGCCTCGGTTTTAGGAACACGCTGAACACGGTGAACGCCGGATTCATACTTCATTTTGCTGAAGACCGAATCGCCCGTGATGCTGGCGATGATCTCTTTGGCTCCGCCGGCGTTGCCTTCAGAGAAAGAAATCATTTCCACCTTCCACCCTTGAGTGGAGGCATAGTGAACATAACCACGGAACAATTCATCCGCGAACAAAGCCGCCTCGTCCCCGCCGGCTCCGGCACGAATCTCAAGAATGGTGTTCTTGTCATCGTTCGGGTCTTTGGGAATCAATGCGATTTTAAGCTGTTGTTCAAGATCAGGCAGCTCAGCCTCAAGCTCTTTCACCTCTTCACGGATCAGCTCACGCATTTCTGCATCCTGTTCCGCGGTCAGAAGCTCTTTGCTGGCTTTCAGATTTTCAGTTTTTTTGCGATAGTCGCGATAAACCAGAACGATCTTTTCCAGATTGCCCAGTTCTTTCATCAAAGCACGGTATTGCGTCTGATTAGAGGCAATGTCGGGTCTTTGAAGAGCCATATTGACTTCTTCGTAACGAGATTCGACTGCATCTAACTTCGAGAACATGGCTGAGGCTCCTGGTACTAACGGATCGATTGATAGGTCTGATACATCATGCTGATCGGGATTGGGACCATCGCTGAAAACGAAAATGCGGTTCGAAGATTGAACCGCATTTCATACAAGAACGTCCTCCGAACGGAGGTCTGAAATTTACTTCTTGCCGTAACGTTTTTTGAAACGATCGATACGACCTTCAGTATCCATCACACGTTGCTTACCAGTGAAGAACGGGTGAGATGCAGAAGAGATCTCAACTTTGATTAGTGGATATTCTTTACCATCTTCCCATTTAACAGTTTCGGAAGAGTGCAGAGTAGATGTTCCCAAGAAACTGAAGTCGCAAGAGATATCTTTAAATACAACAGTATTTACTTTTGGGTGTAGGTTTTGTTTCATGACCTGATTCCTTCTAAATAATTTAACCTATGGGTCTTAAGCTGTAAGGATGTAACATACTGACTACCCCGTGTCGAGCAGAAATCGCTGCTTTTTTTAGCAACAGACACCCCATTCAGAAGCCCGACGAGTTCACACAAACATTCGTGATTACATATATTTAAGTAATATCCAGGGCGGGTGGCGATTGCTTTCCGGTGTTCTTGCACCCCCCAGGAAAACCAGACCTCCCCGAAGCTGACAGCCCCTTGTATTTTACCTTCGCCCCTGACGGATTCTTGAGAGCCACCCCGGGCGCACCTACCCTTGAGCCACTATAACAAGGAGGATTTCCATGAAATTTCTGATCCCTTTTGCGGCCGTTTTAACCCTGTCCCATGTGGCTTCGGCTGAAAGCATCTACTGCACCTTCACTGAGCCATTTATTTCTGTGTCCTATAATTCCGACACCAACAAAGTGAAAGTCTCCACTCCGGATCAGGGTTCGGTTGAACTGACCGGCAAAGTGACTTTTGATAAAGGCGGCCTGATTCATATCACCTCTGAAGGCCTGAACCACAAGCTGACAGTAAATACGACCAAAGAGGGCTCTGACGGAATGTCCGACTTCGTCTATCCGTTTGAAGGTGTGATCAACACCGATCAAATCTACGGCGGTTGCGAAACCGATACTTTGAAAAAAACCGAACCCACGCCAGAGCCTGAGCCACAACCACAGCCACAACCACAGCCAGAACCCCAGCCCCAGCCCCAGCCCCAGCCCCAGCCCGAGCCTCAACCACAACCCAATCCATAAATAAAAAAAGGGAGTCTCATCGACTCCCTTTTTCATAACTTCAAATTTTCAGTGCGAAGCAAAGCTTAGCCCGGTCCGGACATCGCTTTCAGGAAGTCGTTGTTCGTTTTTGTACCTTCAACTTTATCGATCAGGAATTCCATCGCGTCGATAACGTTCATTGGCGCCAAAACTTTTCTCAGGATCCACAGACGGTTCAAGTCCGCTTTATCAACCAACAGGTCCTCTTTACGAGTGCCGGATTTGTTGATGTCCATGCAAGGGAAGATACGTTTTTCCATCAGCTTGCGATCCAAATGGATCTCAGCATTACCAGTACCTTTAAACTCCTCGAAGATAACCTCATCCATACGGGAACCCGTATCGATCAAAGCCGTCGCGATGATAGTCAAAGATCCGCCTTCTTCAATGTTACGAGCCGCACCGAAGAAACGTTTTGGTTTGTGAAGGGCGTTGGAGTCCACACCACCAGACAGAATTTTACCGGATGGAGGAACAACGGTGTTATAGGCACGCGCCAGACGAGTGATGGAATCCAGCAGGATTACAACGTCATGTTTGTGTTCAACCAAACGTTTTGCTTTTTCGATAACCATCTCGGCAACCTGAACGTGACGAGTTGGTGGCTCATCGAACGTGGACGAAACAACTTCACCTTTTACGGTACGTTGCATGTCGGTCACCTCTTCCGGACGTTCATCGATCAGAAGAACGATCAATTTCACTTCCGGATGATTGTGTGTGATCGCATTGGCAATTTGCTGCATCAGAACGGTTTTACCTGTTCTTGGTGGGGCAACAATCAAGGCACGCTGACCTTTACCCAACGGAGCCATCAGGTCCACAACACGCGTGGTGTATTCACCAGGGTTGTGTTCCAGCTTCAGGCGTTCATTCGGATAAAGCGGCGTCAAGTTGTCGAACAGGATCTTGTCTTTGCCTTTTTCAGTGGTCTCGAAGTTCAGAGAATCCACTTTCAACAATGCAAAGTAACGCTCGCCATCTTTCGGCGGGCGAACAGTTCCCGTCACGGTGTCACCGGTTCTTAGGCCGAAACGACGGATCTGGGACGGAGATACATAGATATCATCCGGACCTGGAAGATAGTTGTAATCCGGAGAACGCAAGAATCCGTAACCGTCCGGAAGGATTTCCAGAACGCCAGAACCATAAATGTCCTGACCCAGTTTCGCGGCACGTTTCAGAATTTCGAAGATCATGTCCTGACGGCGAAGACCGGCAGCGTTTTCGATTTTCAGTTTGTTCGCAAGCTCTGTCAGCTGCGTGATGTTTTTTGATTTCAAGTCCTTGGAGGACAACCAGCTCTTTTCCTCATCAGTCAAAGAGATGTCCGCTAAATCCACGTCCTGAACCTGGGCCGGCATCGCTGAGTGAGCATCGTCACCCATTGGCTGGGCTTCATCGCGGCCACGGTCATGACGGAAGTCGCGGCGCTGATTATTGCCACGATCACCACGGTGACCACCACGATCATTTCTGTCGCCACGGTCGTTACGGTCGCCGCGGTCATTGCGATCGCCACGATCACGGTTGTCGCGATTGTGCGGGCGGAATTCACGGCGTTGTTGGTTTTGCTGTTGAGGTCTGTCTTGGCGGGCTTCCGGAGCAGCGGCAGGAGCTGCTGAAACAGGGGCATTTTCGGAAGGTGCTGGGGCCGCAGGGGCGGCTTCGGCGGCCGGAGCTGGGGAAGCTTCAGCAGCGGGGGCGGAGGTATCTTCAGATGTACTCTTCGCAGTGCGAGTACGTTTTTTTGCCACCTCAACGCCTTGTTGATCTTTAGGTTCAGACAAACAAATTCTCCTTGTAGGATTTAATCAGAAAAAAGAGCGATATATATAGGAAGCTGATCCGATTGGATTCATGCTTATTCGTTATGACCTCACTGTCCTTGAGCCGCCCCCTGCTTGTCAATAGCAAAACTCTGGCGGCTCCCAGGTCCCCTTGCCTGTCCCAGCTTGAAACGGGGTCGAGGAAACAGAAGATTGTTCATAATGTTCGAGGGTTTAACACTTTTCTTGTTTTCTAAAAATGAAGCTATTTCAGGTGTTTAAATATGAGCCTAAGTAAGTCCAGTTTTCAGAATTTTAATCCGAAAAGTTAAAAATCACCCGGACCCCCTATTAATTTTTGGTAAGTAATACCGAAAGGATAGTATCCAATTTAAGCACAAGGAGTCTGACGTGGAGGACACATATACAGTTCCGGCACCAAGAACCCCTCTTAACCTCGAGGTGTCTTTTAAGCGCAATTACGCGCGCGAAGAGACCAAAGGCACGCTTAAGAATATCAGCATCACGGGAGCCTTTTTAGAGTTTGAGGGCGGAGAAGTTCGCGCCAATGAGAAACTAAACCTGGTCATTATCGTGGCCGGTCGTGAGCGCAAGATCGCCGCTCATGTGATCTGGACCAATTCCGTTGGGGTCGGTGTGAAGTTCATGCCGGTGAACAATCGCGACGTTCAGATCGTTGATGACCTGATCTATTTCGTGGAGAACTCCCGAAACGATCGCCGGTCAGTGATGGACACGATCTTTAAAAAAGTCGGATAAGATCCGCAAAAACAAAAAGAGCGAGTGAAAACTCGCTCTTTTCTTTTTTGGAGAACCCGGGAACTGATTATGTTCCTACGTGAGTGTTGTCCATCGCCTGTTGTTCAAGCTCTTTCTGTTTTCTTTTCTTTCTCATCACAATCAGGACTGCCAAACCTGCGGCTGCCAGACCAACAACTGCCAAAGCCATTGTTGTGTCGTTGTCCATGCCGGTCGGAGCTTCTTCAGCCACTTGCGGAGCTGGAGGGTTGATTGCTTCCACTGGTGGTGGTGGAGGTGGCGCCATGTCCTGAGCCATGTCTGGCGGCGGAGGAGGCGGAGCCATATCACCCGCGGGCTCCATCGGCGGAGGCGGGATGTCCATCTGAGCCTGTTGCTGAGCCATTGGATCTTCCGGCATTGGTGGAGCCGGGATCTCTTCTGCCGGAGCCTGTGCCATGTTGCCAGCCACTTCCTGGTGCGGTTGTTCCATCGCAGGTTGCGCCGGAGCCGGAGCTGCAGCGACAGCGCCGCCTCTCCAGAATCGAAGCTCAGTGCCTTCTGCGATGTTGCCTTTGGAATCTACAGAGTTGGATGACCAAACTTCTTTCCAGGCATTGTCATAACCCAGAAGGTTTTTGGAAACAGTTCTGATATTGTCTCCGGATTTAGCCACGTAAGTCTCTGGCGCAATGCCGTTGTCTTCGTAGTAAGTGATCATGCGGGCAGAATCGTCCGGACGGTTGGGAGAGTTGTAATAAACCTTGTCACCGGCACGAACATCACGGGAATGGAAGGTCGGATTGCCTTTTTTCAGTTCTTTGCGCTTGTCAGCGCCATAGATCATCTGACTGATACCCTTCAGAGTGTCACCCGGACGAGCGAAGTAAACGGTGTTGAACCAAGTGCCGCCGGCTTTCCAAGGAGTCGTTGCCACCTTCTGCAAAGGCGCGCTGGCCTTCTTCGGAGCCTCAGAAGAGGAATCAACCACTGTTGTGGAGGATTCAGTCACCGTAGAGCTTTCAAAAACAGAGTTGGAAGAAGTGTCTGTCGCGGTCGTTGTTTCAGCCACAGTCGTTGTCGGAGCCGGAACGTCCGCCGCCGGTGCTTCTGCAAACGGATCTGCTGGCAATGTTTCGGTGGTTGTTGCGACGTCGGTCTGTTCGGTTGTCGCCTGATCATCACCTAGAGTCGTTTCAGCAGTTGTTGTGGTTGTTTCGGTGGTCGTGGTGGTTTCACCCAGAGCATCTTCTGGAAGTTGGTCGCTGGCCAAAGAGTCGTCACCAGCAATTTCAAGGGCGTCATCACCTTCTAGTTTTTCAAGGTCTGCGGAATCGAAGTCGGAAGCAACTTCCGCATCTGCTTGGCTATCTTTAGACGTACAGCTTGTTACTTGGAATGCCAGACCTAGGCACGCTAGTAAGATAACGAGTTTTTTCATCATGTATTCATCCTTGATTGATGCCACGAAACATACTGTTTCAGTTAAGCGTTATTAACAATCTAAGCACAAGATCGAAGTCATGCAAACACTAAGAAAATCACTGGACTTTTGATCTAGTGGATCTTGAGCTTAGAGCCGATCTTGATTTTATTTTTATCGAACCAGCCTTTATTCATTTCAAGCGCATACTTTGCGGGTTGTGCACTGGCATAAGAAGGCAGGGCCGAATCCGGCACACCTCTTCCGGACTTCATTTCCTTCACATCAATCAACTTCAGACTTTTGTCGAAGTACCCGATGGACAGATCTATTAATGTATTTTTCATCCAGAAGAATCGAGTTTCCTCGTTCTTGAATATAAAGAGCATTCCTTCGTCTTCACCCATCTGCGAGCGGAACATCAGGCCGCGCTCGTGCTGGTCCGGTGTCTCAGCGATCTCCACGACAAAAGTCTTGGAGCCCAGAGTGACTTTCTTTTTTGAAAATTCCTTGGCCGCAAAAGCCTGCGGAGACAGGACCAGGGACAGTCCTGCGAACATCACAAATTTAGCGAACGTGGAGCATTTCCAGCGCAACCCCATAACGAACCCCTTTGGTCGTGACGACCATGCCTTCCAGTTTCAAAGCTTCCACCACTGCCAGCAGGATCGAAGCTCCTGCAAAAATGATATCCGCTCGGCCGCCCAGTTGATACTTGGTCTTTTTTTCTTCGACTGTGGTACGGGCAAATTCCTCCACCCAGTGGGCCAGACGGTCTTTCTTCAGGAAGTAACCATCGACCTTCTTTTCATCAAAGCCACCAACTTCAATTGCCACCAGGGCGGTGGGTGTTCCGGCCACTGCCACGATCTGATCAATCTTGTGTTTTTGAATCTCCGGCAGGATCGTCGCCAGTTGTTCCTGAATATAAGCTTCCAGGGGTATGCGATCTTTTTCGATCACGGGTTGAGTCGTGACAAATTTTTCTGTTAACCGCACACCACCGATATCCAGACTGTGGCCATACAAAATTTCTGACCCTTTGCCGACGATCAGTTCTGTGGAGCCACCACCGACATCCACCACCAACGAAGTCAGATTTGGGCTGGCACTTCCCGCTGTTCCTCCAAGATACGTGATTCGCGCTTCGTCCTCGCCGGGAATAATTTCAATGGGAATGCCCAGCTCTTCACCGATACGGAAAAGCTCCTGACCGTTGCGGGCGTCACGCGCGGCGGAGGTCGCCATTGCCAGAATCTGATCGACGTGTTCAGAATCGATTTCTTTTTTGAATTCCGTCAGACACTGACGGGCTCTGGCCAAAGCATCCGGATGAAACTCTCCGGTCTGCCCAACACCTTGACCCAAACGCACCACCTGCATCAGATCACGATGCACCTTTTTGATTCCATCTTTGTCACCAGAAACAATCAGGCACAGGAAGGTGTTGGTTCCAAGATCAAGTGCTGCAACTTTTTTCATTTCAAATATCCTGTTCTATTTCAGTTTCTCTAGAAGAATCTTGTTCACAAGGTCCGGATTGGCCTGCCCCTTGGAGGCCTTCATCACGGCACCGACAAAGAAACCAAAGAGGTTCTTTTTTTTGCCGGACTTGTGATCTTCCACGGTCTGCGCGTTGGCCGCCAATACTTCATCCACCAGCTTTTCAATCGCCGCGGGATCCGAGATCTGCACCAGACCCTTTTCCTTCATGATGACTTCCGGATCATTTCCAGAGGCCCACATCTCTTGGAAGATGGTTTTTGCAATCTTACCGGAAATTGTTCCCTTGTCGATCATCGCAATCATTTTGCCCAGCTGCGCCGGTTTGATCGGCGAATCCTTGATGTTTTTATTGGCGGAATTCAGCTCGCGCAAAAGCTCGGTCATGATCCAGTTCGAGGACGCCTTGAAGTTTTTGGATTCTTTTGCGGTGTCTTCATAGAAGTCGGCCAGATCTTTTTCCGTGGTCAGCACCGTGGCATCCAATTCCGGCAACGCGTGATCATCCTGGAAGCGCTGGGCGCGGGCAATCGGAAGCTCGGGCAGTTCTTTTTTATACTTTTCAATCATGCTGTCTGTGACAATCACCGGCTGCAGATCCGGATCCGGGAAATAGCGATAGTCCTGCGCGTCTTCTTTGGCGCGCATCGAGAACGTGCGGTTTTTATCCGGATCCCACAAACGGGTTTCCTGGATGATCTTGTCACCGCGCTCAACACAGTCGATCTGACGTTCAATTTCATATTCGATGGCTTTTTCGACAAAACGGAACGAATTGATGTTTTTGATCTCAACTTTGGTTCCGAATTGTTTAGCACCCTCTTTGCGAACCGAGACATTGCAGTCACAGCGCAACGATCCCTCTTCCAGATTTCCGTCACAGACATCCAAATAGCGCACAATCTGACGAATGGTGCGTGCGTATTCTGCTGCCTCCTGCGGCGTGCGCATGTCGGGGCCCGATACGACCTCTAATAATGGAATGCCGGAACGGTTGTAGTTGATCAGTGTGTATTCACCGTGGTGGTTGGATTTGCCGGCATCTTCTTCCATATGGGCGCGGGTGATGGATACGGTCTTTTCTTTTCCATCCACTTTGAATGTGATGGATCCGTTTTCACAAATAGGCTGATCATACTGGGAGATCTGATAACCCTTGGGAAGATCCGGATAGAAATAGTTCTTGCGGGCGAAAACAGATTTGCGGCGGATGTCACAACCCAAAGCAAGCCCCGTTTTAATCGAGTACTCAACCACCTTGCTGTTTAAGACCGGCAGGGTGCCGGGCATGCCCACACTGACCGGCGAGGTGTTTTCATTGTCACCCGCTTCAAAGGCCGTGGATTCGGAGCTGAAGATTTTGGTCTTTGTGCTCAGCTGCACGTGGATCTCAATACCGATGACGGCTTCATATCCTCTAGATGACATGGGGATGTTTTCCTTTCACCAAAGAGGCACCTTCCAGCGCAAAGGCCACGTTCAGCATCTTTTGTTCTTCAAAGTGACCGGCGGTCAGCTGAATCCCGATCGGAAGACCACTTTGCGACTGACCAAACGGGACACTCATTCCCGGAAGTCCGGCAAGATTCGTCGAGGTGGTAAAGATGTCATTCAAATACATCGCCAACGGATCAGAAACCCGTTCACCAATCTTGAAGGCGGGTGCGGTGGTGACCGGACTTAAAATCACATCACATTTTTTGAAGGCTTCCAGATACTGTTCCATGATCAGGCGGCGCACCTGACCGGCCTTGTTGTAAAAGGCATCATAGTAACCGCTGGAAAGGCAGTACGTGCCCAGCATGATACGACGTTTGACTTCGGCACCGAACGCCTGACCCCGCGTCTGACTGTAGAACTCTTCCAGGTCCACCGCCGAAAGATTTTTAAATTCGGCACGATAGCCGTATTTCACACCGTCATAGCGGGAAAGATTCGACGACGCTTCGCTGGCGGCCACCAGGTAATACACAGGAACTGCAAACGCGGTCATGGGAACAGAGACTTCAACAATCTCAGCTCCGAGTTGTTTTAAGGTATCCACCGAGTTTTCCACAGTCTTTTGCACGTCCGGATCCAAAGCTCCAGTCATGTACTCCTTCATCAGACCGATCTTCATGCCTTTGACGTCGGCTTTCAGATTCTGACTCCAGGCGGGGACTTGTTTCTGAGTTGTGGTGGAGTCCTGCGGGTCAAAACCTGAAATCACTTCCAGGGTCAATGCCGCATCCCTCACAGAACTCACCATCGGGCCGGCCTGATCCAAGGACGAAGCATAAGCGACAATGCCATAGCGGCTCACACGGCCGTATGTGGGCTTCACGCCCACGATACCGCAGAAGCTTGCGGGTTGGCGAATCGAGCCGCCGGTGTCGGTACCCAGCGTGCCTGCCACCAGGCGCGACGCTTGCGCTGCCGCCGAGCCACCGGAAGATCCCCCGGGCACACGTTCCAGGTCCCAGGGGTTTTTCACCACACCGTGAAAGGACGTTTCATTGGAAGAGCCCATGGCAAATTCATCCTGATTCAGCTTACCCATCACCACGATGCCGGATTTTTTAAGACGGGCCACCGCTGTGGCATCATAAGGCGGAACAAAGTTTTCAAGAATCTTGGATCCGGCGGTGGTTGTCAGACCCTTGGTACAAAACATCTCTTTGATACCAAAAGGCACACCCGCCAGCAGGCCCACGTCTTCGCCGTTGGCGATTCGAGCGTCTACAGCCTCAGCCTCCTGAACAGCCTGGGGATTTAGTGACGTAAAGGCATTCAGCTTCGGATTCAAATTTTCAATGCGCTTTAGGAAATGCAAAGTGACTTCTTTGGCGCTGATACTGCGGTTATTGACGGCTTCAGAAATTTCAGAAAGCGAGGCAAATGTTAGATCCACAACAACCTCCTAAACGACCGGTGGGACTTTAAAAAGATTGCCCGCACGGTCCGGTGCATTTCCGGTCATTTCTTCGGCGGTGAAATCCTGCTTCACAACATCCTCACGCCAGTAGGCTTCAATTTCTGTCGGAGTCACCATAGGCTCTATGCCAGCGGTGTTTATTTTAGAGATCTGTTCAAAGTGGGTCAGGGCTTTTGCCAGCTGAGTGCTGTACTCCTGGGCTTCATCTTCGGTGATATGCAGGCGGGCCAGCTTCGCAATGTGCTCAATCGCTTTTTTATCAATCACGGGTCAGCTCCTTACTGGAAAAAAATATAACAAGAAGACTGTTCAGTCACTCTTTGCCCGATGCATTTTGCCGTGACTGGACCTCAGAGATGGGTGCAAATTATTCTATGTCCAAAAAACGCCATGAAGAGCTCAAGAAGATCATTTCTGAACACGACCACAACTACCATGTTCTGGATAAGCCCACCATTACAGATTACGAATACGATCAGCTCTTCGCGGAGCTTTTGGATATTGAAAAGAACCCCAAGGGACTGGATTTGAGTGACTCGCCCTCTCAGCGCGTGGGCGGTACGGTCCTGGAAGGATTTACGAAAGCCCAGCACCGTCTGCCGATGCTTTCTTTGGCCAATAGTTATTCTCCCGAGGATATTTTTGAGTTCGATGAAAGAGTTAGAAAATTTCTAAATACCGAAGATCCCGTGGAATATCTGTGTGAGCTTAAATTTGACGGCCTATCGATGGAGCTGATCTATGAAAACGGCCAGCTGGTTCGCGCCATCACCCGAGGTGACGGCACCGTGGGCGAAGACGTCACTCACAACATCAAAACCATCAAGAGCATTCCATTAAAACTTTCTCATAAAAATCCGCCCCCGCTTCTGGAAGTGCGCGGGGAAGTCCTGATGTTCAAAGAGGACTTTGCAAGGCTGAACGAAACCCAGCAGGAAAACGGGCAGCAGACCTTCGCCAACCCCCGTAATGCCGCCGCCGGAACCGTGCGCCAGCTGGATTCCCGCATCGCGGCCTCCCGGCCGCTGCGTTTCTTCGGATACGCTCTGGGTGCGGTGGAGGGTGAAACCTTCAACACACAAAAGAACATTCAGGAATACTTCAACGACCATGGCATTCCGACGGTGCTTCCGTACAAAGAGGACTTGCTGGTGGTGGCCAAGGGACCGGAAGAAGTGGTGAAGTACTATCACCACATCGAAAAAGTCCGTCCGAAACTTCCATTTGATATTGACGGCGTGGTGATCAAGGTTAATTCCCTGCGCCTGCAAGAGGACCTGGGCCTGGTGGCCAGAAGCCCCAGATGGGCCACGGCTGCGAAGTTCAAACCGGAGCAGGCCCAGACCACCGTGGAAGACATTGTGGTTCAGGTGGGTCGCACCGGCGCGTTGACCCCGGTGGCGATCATGAAGCCGGTGAAAGTGGGTGGCGTCACCGTTACGAACGCCACCTTGCACAACCAGGATGAAATCACCCGCAAAGACATCCGCATCGGCGACACCGTGATCATTCAGCGTGCTGGTGACGTAATCCCGGAAGTCGTGGAGGTCGTCAATCCTGACAAGCGCCCGGCGGACCGTCTGCCGTACTCGATTCCGGAAAGATGCCCGGCCTGCGACTCTGTCGCTGTGAAAGCTGAAGGCGAAGTGGTCACCCGCTGCGTGAATCCACTGTGCATCGCTGTCGTGAAAGAGTCCTTGAAACATTTCGTGGCCAGACGTGCGATGAACATCGACAAGGTCGGAGATCGCCTGATCGAAACACTGGTCGACAACAAACTGCTGACCCGCTTTTCCGATTTCTATCGTCTGACGAAAGAGCAGATTCTGTCTTTGGAACGCCAGGGTGACAAATCGGCGGATAACATCATCAAGTCCATTGAAAACAGCAAGAACCCGACACTTGCGCGTTTCATCTTTGCACTGGGAATACGCTTCGTGGGGGAACAAACCGGAAAACATCTGGCGGATCACTTCCTGACGATAGATAAATTCCTGGAGGCCTCCGAAGAAGAACTGTTGCAGGTCCCAGAGATCGGCGCCAAAGTTGCCAAATCCATCCGCGACTGGACTGGAAATCCGAAGCTGGTCGACGAAGTGAAAGCAATGATTGAACTGGGCGTGAAAATTGCGGGGCCTGTGCGGGCGCAAGAAGGCTCTCTGTCCGGCATGAGCTTCCTGATCACAGGCACACTTCCGGTGAAACGGGACGATGCCAAGGACTTGATCGAAAGAAATGGCGGGAAAATTCTGGGCTCGGTTTCATCCAAGCTGAATTATCTGGTGGTGGGTGATGATCCGGGCTCTAAAGTGGAAAAAGCCCAGGGCTTGGGTGTGAAGATCATCTCTTGGGAAGAGCTTCAGGCCATGATTTAGTTTCTGCCATAGACATGCACAAGTCGCTGGATGTCTCCGGCGCTCAGAGCCGCGCTCGGAGCCAGCAGGGATTCTGTTTTTGATCTTATGGTGACCTCGCCGTTTTTGCTAAACGCGGTCGGCTGATAAAGCATGACAGATTCAAAATCAAACGCCGCGGCCCCGCTGAGCACCATCAAAGAGGCGGGAAACAGCTCAAAGTTGTGTTTGTACTTCTCGTGGATATTGTCCCACACCACTTCAACAAACCGGTCCCGGTCCGTGCGATTTTGTTCGTGGATAAACCCCAATGCATGCATGATCTCATGGGTGATCTCGGTCACCCCGCAGCCCCCGGAGATCCACAGCGGCTGCTTGCCGCCGACTTTCCCCAGATAGGATTTACAGCCCGCTCCGGCTTCAAACACCAGGACATCTTCCTGATTTGTGTAGGGAACAAACTTGATGGGAGTTTCAACGAACTCAGCAATGGCCTGAATGATCTCAGATTTGTTGGGGACATCTCCCTGGATATGAAAAGGCACCACACCGCCCTCCCACAGCTGCACGCTTTCCAGGACCACGCTGCCGCGGGCCTTGGCGCTGCGGGGAACTCCGATCACGATGTCTTCGTTAACGACCGCCACGCCGTCTTCCACCACATAGGTCACTTCACTTTTCGCGGCGGGCTCGTCGTGCGGCGATGATGGTTCTTCAAAGGGAACACTTTCGCTGACAGTTTGCACGGTCTTAATTTCAAAAGCCGAGAAAACTGCCCCAGGCTCAGAGTCGGAGGGAGTTTGTGCATCTTGAGGCTCTTGCTTTTCAATAGTGGACGTCGGATGAGGGACTTCTGAATTTTCGGAAGACCGGGGCCACAGCAGATAGCTGATGACGGCGCCAAGAACAAGTAAGACGGGCAGGGCTTTTTTAATCATTCAAACTCCGACGGAATTTTCAGTGCTAAAAAATGCAAAACCCACGGTTTCAGGGCCGTGGGTTTTAAAATTGAACCAATGCTGAACGAATTTTCGTTCGACCGAATTAAAGGTGGTCGATAACGATATCGCGAGCCATTACGGTTTTGCGACCGTCAGCTTTTGCAGATTCAACGCCTTTCAAGCACAGTTGCTCAATGGCTTTACTGAGTACGTCAATAGTCTCAGCAGATGTGTTCATTTGACCTTTTTCTTTGATCAGTTTTTTAACTTTGCTTGTTACTACAAGTACTTCTGCCATGATATACCTCTCCATCCATGTTAATCGAACAGATAAAAGGTTTGCATAGGGTCCTGTGAATGACAATATGAAATCTTCTTGCGGCGCACTAATTTAAGAGCGCCCCGGGTTCATTAACAGCTCCGGTTTTCCATCCACGAACTTGAAAAGCTCTGCCTGACGGGTTCCGGCCTCTCCCGGAGATATCCACACGAATGTTTTTTGATCCAACGGCTTGGTGCATTCCACATCCAAAAAGGCCGGTGACCAGCACCCGCTGTTCAAGTGTTCGACGGACCCGATCATTTCATGGCGGGTATGATGAGTGTGCCCGTAAACGATGCGATTCACCTTGGTGATTGCACTGGTCATAGCCATCACCCGGTCATCAGGTTCTTTGTAGCCAGACACGAGGGAGGTCACCGACTTGCTGTAGAATAGGAAAAACGGCAGCAGCAAGAACAACGGAATGAAAGCCCAGAAGAACGAGATTTCATAAATAGCCCGGACAAAGATCATCAACTGGAAGATCAGATAGAAAGCGACAAAGATAATAAACGCACGATCCAGCCACAGTTCACGCGCCAGTAAAAACGGATTGCTGGCGGCCGGAGCCACAAACAACTCTTTCAGTTCTCGCACCATGCGGGGTTCGGCATTTGATTTTTCAGCAATCAAAGACACGCGGTCTTCAATCTTCAATGGATTTCTGATCGGCGCCGCCAGACGGTCATAGAAGGAATGAAGCAGTGTCAGCACGGATCCCCAGAACCAGGTCAGCACCAGTCCCGGCTGCGCGCGCAGCATGTATTTCACAAAGAACTTTATGTACTGCGGAATACTCATGATGTAGTTGCTGTCCACATGCGGATTGAAGAAGCCCATTCCGTTCATCAGATAACGACAGGCCAGATTTCCAAACGGCAGTTTCAGCGAAACAAAATTGTATCCGCGAACAAACGGATTGATGGGGTCTTCACACATGCAATACGGATCATACTGATTGCCGTGTTCAATCAATGTGTCCTGATTGCTGATATAGAACCACTCCACAAAACGAACCTGATGTTTTTTGTCTTCCGGCAAGTTCAGATGACGATAGATCTCGGCCTGCACTTCCGGGAAGTGAAGCTCCAGATCGTGGTTGCCAATCACAAAGACGGCACGGTTGCCCCGTAGTACAAATTCACGCAGGGCGCGAACCCAGTCGGCATGGTCTTTCAGAATCACTTCAATTTTAAATCGGGATCGCTCTTCAATCGGAAACAGCCCGCGGCGCTTTTCAAGACCGCTGACATGAAAGACCGGTTCATCCGGCAAACGCAGGACACTGTCAAAATCAAAAATATCCCCGTTCAGAACAAGCTCCACCGAGGCGCCTTGCGCCTTTTCTTCACAGCTTTTCAAAAACACTTCAAACGTGTCATCAAAGAAGAACTGCCGCGTCTTGAATTTCTTCCACAGCGGGAAGCGCAGGTTCACAGGCTCGGCTTCACACAAATGCAAATCACTGATGATCGCAGTGTGCGACGCCATTTTAAAATCAGGAAAAGGTCTTGAAAAAGAAGTGGGCAAATCTGCCTCCCAAGTCTATGATCGTGCAGATGAAAGAATTTATCAAGAACCTGAAGACTCCAATTGCAATTGTCGGCATGGGTAAAAGCGGTGAAGCCGCCAAACGCCTGCTGACTTTGGCGGGTCATGCACCCGAATCCATTCTTACTTTTGATGGAAAGCTGGAATCGGCTCAGTTTCGTGACCCTCAGGTCCTGATGAATCAAAAGCCCGGCACGCTGGTGGTGTCCCCGGGTGTTCCCCTGGCATCGGCCTGGATTCAAGACGCTCGGAAAAACGGAGTCCAAATCACCAGCGAACTTTCTTTGGCCTGTGCGACCCTGGAAACCGAAAAGATGATCGGCGTGACCGGTTCCGTTGGAAAAAGCACGACCGTTTCGATTTTAGGTGCGGGGCTAGAGGCCTTTTCCAAAACCGGCTTTGTCGGTGGAAACCTGGGAACCCCGTTTGCAGACTATGCCGCCGATGTGATTGAAGGCAAACGTCCGCGCGCCGACTGGGTGATTCTGGAGCTATCCAGCTATCAACTGGAAAACTGCGAGGGTCTTTCCCTGGATTATTCCGCGATCACGTACCTCACCTCCAATCATCTTGAGCGCTACGACAACCTTCAGCACTATTACGACACCAAGTGGAAGATCCTGTCTTTGACCAAGGATGCCCTGCTGCTCAATCGCGAAGGCGGTGATCTGGTTGAGTACTTCCATAAAAACGGGCAGCCGGAACAGGTGAAGATCATCTCCCGCTCTGACAAAATGTTGACTTCCTTGCAGCTTGAAAAAGCGCAACTGATCGGTCAGCACAATCAGGACAATCTGGCTTTGGCCAGCGCCCTGGCACTTTCTGCAAAATGGCCGGCTTCGGCGATTGAGGGCATGAAATCCTTTAAGGGCCTTGTCCACAGACTGGAAAGTGTCGGCACCTACAAGGGCATTCGATTTATCAACGACAGCAAAGCCACCGCCATGGACAGTGTGTTGATTGCAACCGCGGCGGCTCATGACACTCTTTCAAAACCCGGAAGGCTGTGGCTGCTTTTGGGCGGCCGGGATAAAAATCTGCCGTGGCAGGATCTGAAAGCCCTGGGAAATCTGAAAGACATCGAGTTTGTGTTCTTCGGTGAATGTCGTGAGATCGCACAGACAAAGTCCACGTTGCCCGGAAGGTCTTTTGCCCGTTTGGGTGAAGCCCTGTGTGACATCCTGGGAAGCGCAAAACCTGGTGATACAGTATTACTAAGCCCGGGCGGAACCAGTCTTGATGAATTCAAGTCCTTTGAAGATCGCGGGAACTATTTCAAGAAATGTGTTTCTGAATTTACTCTCGGAAACTAAGCACGGACAGCGTGTTTGGATCCACGGGCAGAACGCGGGAATAGATCTTCTGCGTTCTTTCGCCCACCACCACAACTTCGTGAATGTCTTCAGGAACGTTGTAAAGAATGAAACCACCACCCGCGATGCCCTTGCCATTTTGCAGGATACGGCCTTGCATATCGAAGTACACAATCTGGCGCGGGTTGAATGAATCATATGCTGCCAGATAAACTTCAAAGTTTTCATCCGGAACAAAGCCCACAATCACACCCGCCGTCGGCAGATCATCAATCTTCAGATAACCTTTGATAGCGCTCAGCCATGACCAGCGAACCACCGGGGCGTGCACGTATTCGTCGTTGTCATTGTAAACATATCTCGCCGCCACATAGTCGGTGCCCTCAGGCTGTACTCGCATTAGACCATAGCGCTTCAGGTTCGGCAAAGTCACCGTCGTGGCACCCTGAACTTCAAATTCGCTCTGCAAGCTTTGCATGGTCACGGTGGCCGGAACCGCATCGCCCGCAAAGGCGTCATACACCCGCAGCGGAACGGCTTCGTTTTTCATAGTGGACTGAATGTCCCCTTGAGCCACAGAGCCTTCTTCCACCACCACGTTCTGATAACCCACAATTGCCTCGGCTCGGGTTGCCAGCAGGGAATGGAAGCCTGGCTCCGCATTCACAAAGGCAAACAGACCGTTGTCACCGGTGGATTTCAAACTTGGATCCGGAAGCATGAACTGATTAAAGTAAACCGGCACAAGACTTGGATCTGATTCGACAACCACATCAATTCCGGAAAGTGTTTTGCCATCAAGGCTGACCTTACCCCAGATGATGGTTGGTGCGCCTTCAAAGGACATCTGTCTTTGCTGGCTCAAAATGTCCTGCAGGGCCTGGATCATCGAAGCCGGATAAAGAGGCGTCTTAAATTCCTGACCCGAAACCACAATGGACGCTGTTTGCATGTGCGAAGGCGCTGCCGCGCGCATCACCGTCGTGGATCCTTTGGTCACATTATCCATCGCCACGGCTCCGTCTTTTTTCGGTGCGACTTCTTTGGCACCTTTTACAAAGGTCACCAGAGTCTTGGCGGGAGCTGCATCATCCGGCTTTGGATTGTAAGCACTTGTAACAATGCCGCCAAAGTCAGGATGTGGTTCGATGCGAATCTTCGGTCCCTGCAAACGGTTTTGCGCAATCGAGGCCACACGATTTAAGCGGAAGCTGCCTTCACCCAGGGTTTTACCCTCTTTGTCCACCAGACGGGCAATGATGGATCCGGTCACATCTTCGACATCTATATTATACTGACCCTGAACAAGATTGACCTTGCCCAGTTCTTTTAAGACACCTTCGTCACTGCGACGGATTTCAATATGATGTTCATTGGTGACCGCCAGGCCGCCGGTGATTTCCAAAGGACCCGAGATCGTGCGAATGCCCGCCGGTCTTTGTTCTTCCACCAAACCATAGGAAGGATTCATGCCGTCATCAGAGGGTTGGTTGTTGCGATCCGGGATGCGCACTTCAGCCTGGGGAATTTTGGTGTTGGCTTTGCCGGAAGCATCCACACCCGCCACATACACACGTGGGTTGGAGGATGTTGTCGCCGTCATCACGCCGGATTTTTCCAGAACCTCTTTGGCCATGTCAGACCACGTTGGCTGGCTCCAGTCCTGACCCATCACTTCGCTGCGGCTTTGAGCGGCTTGCAGACGCTTGGCTTGAGCAGGGGAAAGATCATTCATCCATGCCGTCGGATCGGCATCCACCGTTGTTGTGGATGGTGCTTCCGCGACAAATCTTTCCGGAGTTTTTTGAATCACCATTTCAGCGATTTCCACACGCTTCGCAAACAGCGGTGCGGTGGACTTTTCTGCGGCAAGATTCAATGGTTTCACTTTTTCGATTCTTGACCACTCTGCAAGTTGCCTCTCGGATTCCAGCAGTTCTTCAAAGGCGATATGTGGTGGAGAATTTTTCTGAGCTTTGATGGTGAGGGCTTCATAAATAGGTATGAACTTCAAGCCACCTGTGGGGCTTGACCAGTATAAGCTTCCAGCTAATACCAGGAGCGGTAATATGAACCGCTTCAGTCGCATTCCTTGCAACAGTCACCTCATTTGAAGAATAGTCATTTCTGACTAGCCTTTATCGTATTTAGAAGGAACGGAAGTCGTCAATGACGTTACGACTGTCGCGACTTTGGTTAAGGGACTGGCGGATCTTTTCCGCGATGGGCGCGGCTTTGTCGTCGTCGCGGTCAAGCAGGTCAAAACCGCCATCTTCATTACGACCTTCGACCAGAACCTGGACCTGAACATCGTAAGGACGGCGGTCACCAAGAACAGTGACATGGGTGTAAAAACGTTCTCTGGCCATATCCATCTTGTCGATATTCTTGCCTTTTTTGTCGTAGTACTGAGACGTCATCTCGCGCCCGTTCTGACTGATGGATTTGGGTTCACCAATCACAGCCACAATCGCGCGACGGGTCTCACTCAGGTTGAGCGGGGTTTCACGCAAGATCACCCCACCGGTGCGACAACCAGCAAAAAAAAGCGTCGATGCAAGAAGGAATACCCAGACGAAGGTCTTCATCATTATTTCTTCTGAGCCTTGTTCCAGTCATCCATGAACATCTTGATACCTTTGTCAGTTAACGGATGGTGAGTCATGGATTGCATTACTTTAAACGGAATAGTCGCGATGTCCGCGCCCATTTCAGCTGCAAGTTGGATATGCATCGGGCTTCTTACACTGGCTACCAATACTTCAGTCTCGAAGTCATAGTTGCGGTACATCTGGATAACCTGATCAACCATCTGCATACCTTCAACACCAATGTCGTCAAGACGACCCACGAACGGGGATACCATCGTCGCGCCGGCTTTAGCCGCAAGCAATGCCTGCATTGGAGAGAACACCAGTGTGACGTTGGTCTTGATGCCTTCTGATTTCAATTTCTTTACGGCGATCATGCCGTCTTCACACATTGGGATTTTCACCACAACGTTGGAAGCCAGTTTCGCCAGCTCTTTACCTTCACGAACCATTTCTTCGTGTTGCAGGCTGATCACTTCCGCAGAAACTGGACCTGTGATCTCTTTGCAGATCTCTTTGATCACGGTGTGGAAGTCCTTGCCGCTTTTTGCGATCAAAGAAGGGTTGGTGGTAACACCGTCAACCCAACCACGAAGATTGGCTTGTCTGATTTCTTCAATTTCTGCTGTATCGATGAAAAACTTCATGGGGACTCCCGAGTCTGGAAACGTGATTTTTGGATACCCTCAATTTGTACGTTTTCCAGGATTAAAAATCAACCAGGCTTTTACCCTGAATATGGAACTCGGCCTGCTTGGCCGGCAGGGCGGAACGCGCAATTTCGCTTAAGCTCTTTTGATAGATGGGATGCTCATATTGCCCCCAGGCCTCTGCGGCACAGCGAATAATAAGAGGATCCTGGTGCAGTTGCGGATAGGGAAGCGTCAGACGCGGTGACATCAGAATCATGTCATCAAAAGTCAAAAGGGTCAGTTCGGCATGGCTGCGTTGAAGCAGACCCGGAGCTCCTTGCTCGCAGCCGGAAAGCACCACGTGCAGACACTGATCGACCGACATCATGGTTTCAAAACGAATCACAAACTCCATGCGGGCACTCAGATCCAGACGCTCCGGAGTCAGGTAACGTTTGTACACCGAAGAAATCGCCACAATGTCTCCACACTCTGACAATTTAGCCAAAAGTGCCTTGGCCTTCTCGGTGCCGCCGACCAGATCCAGCGTCAGATATATCAATGCCGAATGCCGCACAGGACTCATTTTTTGCTTTTTCCGAACAGAACATCGCGGATCTGATAAAGACCCGGCTTTTGTTTCACCAGCCACTCGGCCGCCTGCACAGAACCTTTGGCAAAGACGGTGCGGTTCAAGGCCGTGTGTTCAAAGGTCAAAACCTCTTCATCACTCATGGCAAAGATCTTGTGCACTCCAAACACGCCGCCCCCGCGAATGGCCAAAGCTTCAGGAAGTTTCTTATCCACCGCTTTTTCCAGATTTTCCTGCAGGGTGATCGCCGTTCCGGAAGGTCGGTCTTTTTTACGATTGTGGTGGATTTCCTCAATCTGGAAATCAAAATGCGAAATCGCGGAAAAGGCTTTCAGCGCTTCGTTCAGCACCGCCACACCCAGGCTCATGTTCGAAGACCACAGAACCGGAATTTTTTTGCTGTAGGTTTTCAGCAGCTCTTTTTCTTTTTTGGAAAAGCCCGTCGTTCCGCACACCACCGGTGTTTTGGTTTCGCTGGCTTTTTTCAAAATATCTTTCAGGGCTTCCGGTGAAGTGAAGTCAATCCACACATCCACAGCTTGCGCTTTCTTGGAGTCCCACTTTTCACCGCGCAGGGGAGCATACACCAGTTCGCAGCGGGGGTTGGCTTCAATCACCCCGGCGATCTCTTGACCCATACGGCCGGCAGAACCCATCAGGCCGATTTTGATTTTCTTCACAGCACACCCACTTTTTTCATCTCGGCCTGAAGTTTTGCGGTGTTTTCAGCACCCAGCTCCACCAATGGCAGACGCAGTTCTGCGGACTCCAGAATGCCCATCAACTGCAACGCCTTTTTCACCGGGATCGGATTGGCTTCAACGAAAAGAAGATTGATCAGGTCGTTGTATTTTGCGATATCCGCGCGGGCTTTATCCAGCGCGCCTTCAGACACCCATTTTTTCCACTGCACCATTTGTGCCGGAATCACATGTGACGCAACTGAAATCACCCCATGGCCACCAACGCCCAGGAATTCAACGTAAGTGCCGTCATCCCCGGACAGCATCACAAATTCGCTGCCGCAGGCTTTGATGATTTCACTGGCCAGATCAATTTTGCCGGTGGCTTCTTTGATGCCAACCACACCTTTGACTTTGGCAAGATCACGGATGGTGCCAGTTTCAAGCGAGGTGATGGTGCGACCCGGAACATTGTAAAGAATGGTTGGAATCTTCACAGAAGACGCCACGGCTTTAAAGTGTTCATACAGTCCACGCTGTGGTGGTTTGTTGTAGTAGGGAACCACAACCAAAATCGCATCCGCACCCATTTCTTCCGCCTTGCGGGAATCTTCAATGGTTTGGGCCGTGTTGTTGGAACCGGTTCCCATGATCAAAACAACTTTGTCTCCGCAGACATTGCGGATGTGTTTGAAAAGCTCGGCCTTCTCTGAGGAGGTCAATACAGGACTTTCACCCGTCGTGCCGTTGACGACAAAACCATCCACGCCGCCAGCCAGTTGTTGCTTCAGAAGCTTATCCAGCGAAGCGAAGTCGATCTTTCCGTTTTTAAATGGCGTTACCAGTGCGGTGAACGTGCCTTTGAAATTTTTCATCCTACCACCTCAAGATTGTATTTAAAGTCCCCGACAAAAACCGCGTCCCCTTCCATCAGCGGGTGGGGATCACCACTGACGAATGTCACTTGCATTGAACCCCCGGGCATTTGCACTTCCACGCTGGATTCTTTGGTTTCTTTGTTATGAACGAACGCTGCCGCCACAGCTCCCGTGCCGCAGGCCAAGGTGTAGTCTTCCACCCCGCGCTCGAAAGTCACGGCTCTGATTTTTCCCGCGGACTCCTCGGCATAGAAGGTGACGTTGGCACCTGCGGGCTGCAGATCGTGATGGGATCTGGCTTCGCGGGCCATGTCTTTTAAAGCCACCGTGTCTGAAAATGCATGGATCTTTTGCACCAAGTGCGGAACACCGGTGTTCACCAGTGCGAATTTTTCCGTGGAGCTGGATTTGGTTTTTAGTTCGATCAGTTCCTGGATAAAGCGGGCTTCCGGCATTTTCACGCGGATGCGGCTGTTACCCAGAATTTGCGCCACCACTAGGCCTGCGCCGGTTTTAAAGCGCAAAACGCCGGTGCCCTTGGCTTCCAACGTGTCATAACAAAAGCGGGCCGCACATCTGGCAGCATTGCCGCACATTTCCGCGGTGGAGCCGTCGTTGTTATAAAAGTCCCAATGAAAATCAAAACCCTCACTGCCATCTTCGATCAGCAAGAAGCCATCGGTGCTCAGGCCCAGAACACGGTCGCACACCAGCTTTGCAAACTGCGGGCGGGTCAGGCCCAGGGTTTTTTCAAGATCCGCCCAGGCTGATCCCTTGCGGGCATCGATCAGTGAAAACGTATTTCCCGCTCCGGACATCTTGGTGATGGAAAGCGGCAACAGACGGTTCATGGCTCCTCCGTCTCGGCGGCGGTGTCGTCATCCTGGTTTTTTTTGATGGATTTCTTTTTTGGACTCGGAGCCTGGCTGGCATCCTTGAAGGTCGGCTCACCACGGCCCAGCGGTGCCGGATTCAGTGGCGGCAGGGGACGGCCCTTGACTCCACACGCGGAGACAGCCAGGGCCAATACTGCAAACAGAAGGATTTTATTCAGTGGTTCCATTCATCCCCTTAAGCTCGCCTTCGACTTCCAAAACGCGTCGGCAAAGCATGGGGTCTATCATATACTGTCTGTACTGGTTCGCAGAAATGTTTTTGCAGGTCATCACGTATTTCTGAGCCTGTTCGGTGTTCATCCTTTTCTGAGAATGAGCCACTTTCCACTGCCAATAGAAGAATTCAGGAAACTTTTCGTCCGCTTTCTTCAAAAGGGCCAGGGATTCCTGAGTTTTTAGCGGATTGTTAAGATCCAGAAACTTTTGGACCTCCAAGGCATACCAGTATTTCTGCAGCGGTGATTTCTTCACAGCAACCGTGTCATACACTTTCTGGTATTCAGACCACTTGGTCAGACACGCCAAAGCCTGGGCTTGGGTGAGCTTTAGATCTTCATCAAAAGGCACCACCAAAAGCTGCTTTCTTACAGTCTCAAGGCCGGCCTTGCAGTCGCCCTTGGCAATCATCAGCCTCGCCATTTCAATCACGATCGGAAAGTTGTCAGGTTCGATGCGTGCAGCTTCCGACACCTTATCCAAAGCCTGATTCACATCGGCCTTGCGCAACGACACGCCGGTTTCATAGAGCTGCTGGGACTTGTCGCTGAAAAAGATATTGGAAACTTCGCTGACGGTTTTTTTCAGCTCAGCCACCGCCTGGGGACGGGTTTCTCTTTGAATCGCGGCAGAAAGAATATTGAGCGCCTGGGTGCGGTCACGCTGCAGACTCAAATTGTAGGCTTTTTCGATAATATCTTTGTAGGTCTCAGACTTGGGAAGTTTTGTCTGAGAAAAAGCGGGCAGGGTCAAAAAGGAAAGAGCCGCTGTTAAGGCGGCTCTCATCACTGTCATTCTCATGAATTATTTCTTCTGGAATGATTTCAAAGCTACAGTCACTTGGCCGAATTGGCTTGGAGCAACTTGTTTCAACAAACCAGACATTGGAATCAGCTGTGGATTGATCCAAGCGTTGATTTCAGAGTTGTCTTCTTTGTTTTTAAGACGAGCGTGGATGCAATCGAAAGTTCCAGCAGGAACTGTGATGCGCGCTTCTTTAACTTCGATAACTTCGATGTCTTGTTTAGGGATTTGTTGTTCTTTACCGTTCACCAGCAATTTTTTGGTTTCGCCAGTGTTTGGATCGATCAGCATTTCCATTTTTTGCTTACCAGCAAAACCAAGATCCATATCCTGATTCATCCAGATGCCATCAGCGCCGATAGAAGCTACAGACGTGATCATGGAGCCTTTGATGAAGCCCATGTCGATGCTGTAGTCAGCTCTGTCGCCAACTTTCCAGTCCAAACCAGTTGTTTGAGCCTGTTCCAGAATACCAGGCATTTGAGCCTGAACTACTACTTCCGTGATAGATGGTGCTGCAACTGCATTAACAGAGAACGCCAAACCTAGGGCCGCAATAAGAGCCTTGAACATAAATTCCTCCTTGAATGGTTATATGGTCTCCTAATGAGACCACGACCAAGGGTGGTGCAGTCAAGACTCTATTTATTGTTCTCTGTAACTACTCACAAGAACTTGACGCGGCTTGCTGCCATTCGCTGGCCCCACAACACCTTCTTTTTCGAAGATCTCAATCATGCGGGCGGCACGCGGATAACCGAGTCTGAATTTGCGCTGAATTAAAGACGCAGAGATTTCTTTCTGCTCAGAAGCCCAAGACAGAATCTCGTCGTATCTTTCATCATACTCTTCTTCACCAAAGCCGCCGCCGTCGCCGCCACCAGCTTCGCCGCCATCACCGCCAGCAAATCCATCCAGGGCTTTCATCGCCAGTGGATCGTATTCCGGCTCTGCCTGCGATGCCCAGTGTTTCACGACATTGCCGATTTCGGCGTCTGACAAATAAGGACCATGGTGACGAGTTGGTTTTCCCACACCCGGCGCCTGGAACAGCATATCCCCGTTTGGCAGCAGACGTTCAGCGCCCGAGTCATCGATGATGATACGGGAATCCATCTTGGACGCCACTTTCAAAGCCACTCGGCCTGGGATGTTCGTTTTAATCAAACCGGTCACAACGTCTTTACGCGGAGACTGTGTCGCCAGAATCAAATGGATTCCGCAGGCACGGGCTTTTTGCGTCAGACGCTGGATCGGCTCTTCAATGTTTTGTTTTTCAACGATCATCAAGTCGGCCAACTCATCCACCACGATCACGATATAAGGCAGTGGCTGGTAATAGTACTGATCCAGCTTCGCTTTGCCTTCTTCCAGATCCTGATTGATCTTTTCGTGCTCTTCCACGTCGGCCTTGGAAAGATTGCCGGTCTTTTCGTTGAAGGCTTCAATTTTACCCACACCGAATTTCGACAGGGACTTATAACGTTTTTCCATCTCACGCACCGCCCACTTCAGCGCAGTCGCAGCCTTCTTCGGCTCGGTCACATGCGGAAGCACCAGATGCGGAACGGTCGAGAATGGTGCTAAGTCGACCATTTTCGGGTCAATCAGCACCAAACGCAGCGTTTTCGGTGAGTGTCTGAACAACAGACCCGTGATGATCGAGCCCACGAACACGGACTTACCAGAACCCGTCGTCCCGGCGATCAGCAAGTGCGGCATCTTTCTCAGATCCACAACTTTTGGTTCCCCATCCACCGCACGGCCCACGGCCATCGGCAGTGCCAGATCTTCGCTCCAGAAGGTGTCTTCCGCGATCAAGTCTTTGTAATAAACGGTTTCACGCTTTAAGTTCGCGGTTTCAATACCCACAACATCAGTGCCCGGGATGTGACCCACCACACGCACGGATTCTGAAGACAATGCCAAAGACAGATCGTCTTCCAGTTCTGAGATTTTTGAGATCTTCACATCGGCATTGGGTTTAAATTCATACATCGTGACCAGCGGGCCGGGTTTGGCGTCCTGGATGCTGCCTTCGATGGAGAAGTTCTTCAATTTTTCAACCAGTGAATCGGCCTTGCGCTGAATCTCGGCCTTGTCGATCTTGATTCGGGATGCTGGAGGATCTTCCAACAACGCCAATTTCGGCATATCCCAGTTTTCAATACGACGCGGAGGCTTGGCTTTCATCACGACTTTGCGTTTTTGCGCCAGACGAACAGCAGGAACTTCTTCCTCTTCATCGTCGTCGGATTCTTCCTCGTCTTCTTCGACTTCTTCTTCATCCTCTTCTTCGGCCGCGGCCAGAAGCTCTTCCAGCTCCTCGTCCTCTTCCTCTTCTTCAGATGCTTTTTCTACGAATTTTTTATCGGAAAGAGGGAAGATCGCCGCTTTGGCTTTTTCGTCTTTCTTGGACTTCTTGGTTTTTTCTTCCTTCACGAACATGCCAGAAAAGAACGCCGCAATTTTGTCGGTGAACTTTTTCTTTTTCATGTCAGCAAAAAGACCCTGGGGAATCTCTGCCAGTTCCTGCAGCGTGCGTTCGGAATAGAACACCACCAGCACGGCCATCAAAGACCACAAAATCACCTGCACACCCACGGAGTTAAACGCCTGCATCAGCGCCTGGGACACGCCCAAACCCAAAAGGCCCCCCAGATAGATCTGCCCCTGGAAGATCTTGGTGTTGGGCAGATACAGACTGAACAAAGCCGCCACGTTCACGATCAGCAGCAAAGCCCAGACAAAACGAATGTTTTTTAGGTTCAGGGATTCACCCTTGAAGCTGGCATAGGCGATTTTGCCAAAACAGGCCACCACAACCCAGGCCGCCAGGCCCATCGCCTGATACAGCATATCCGCCAGGAAGCTTCCGACAATTCCGCAGTAATTTGTGGATCTTAGGCCCTGTCCCATGGAATTTAGGGAAGGGTCCATAGGGTTGTAGCTAACAAGGGCCAGGGCGAGGAAAAGCCCCAAGCCTAAAAAGCCTATTGAAATGACGTCCTGTCGAAACTTTTTAAGGAATTGGTTCATTTAAAAAATTTACGAAATTCCCAGCAGTTAGTCATGCTCCCCGGGGCCTTCCTTGACTTAAGCCCCGGTATGCCCGACAAAGAGCCAGTCAAATGCTTAAAATAAATGAGATTTTCTATAGTATTCAAGGTGAAACGACCTATGTGGGCTGCCCCACGGTGTTCGTGCGCCTGACCGCCTGCAACCTGCGCTGCACTTACTGCGACACCAAGTATTCGTACTACGAAGGTGAGATGCAGACTCTGGAAGCCATCATCGCCGAAATCGATTCTCATAAGGCACCTAATGTTTGCATCACCGGTGGTGAACCGCTGTTGCAAAAAGAAGTTCACACTTTGATGAAAACTTTGTGCGACAAAGGCTACTTGGTTTCTTTGGAAACAAGTGGATCAAAAAGTGTTGAGATGGTTGATCCTCGCGTAAAAATTATTTTGGATGTGAAAACTCCTGACAGTGGTGCTGCAGATTCATTTGTGATGGAGAACATCGGCTTTTCCACTCCCAGCACGGAATACAAGTTCGTGATCTGTTCAGAAAAAGATTTCGAATGGTCTGAGGAATTCTGCCGTCAACATAATTTATTTGAAAAATTTGTGGTTTTATACAGCCCATCATACGGCCAAGTGTCTGAACGCTGGTTGGCAGAAAAAATTTTGCAGAAAAATTCATCAGCAAGGTTGCAATTACAGCTCCATAAGTATATTTGGAATCCCGAAACACGCGGAGTATAGTCTCTAACTATTCAGTCTGAAATTTTGGGAGTTCCATGACGCCGAACCTAAACAGTTCCGATAATCTTTTTGTCGCTAACCTTCAATCTGTAAGCTTGGAGAAACTAGTTAAAAGCAAACTAGAAGTTCTTTTTGCCCAGCAAAAAGAAGCACAAGTTGAATTGAACGGTTTGTACAATGTGGTTCTGGAACAAGTTGAAAAACCTCTTCTTGAACTGGCTTTGCGTGCCTATAACGGCAACCAGGTGAAAACCGCGCAAATGCTGGGCATCAACCGCAACACCCTTAAGAAGAAAATTGACAACTATAAGATTCGTGTAAAGAAAATGAACTAGTATCGTTCAAGTCTTGCATCAGCGGGCCACCTAGAACCACCACCACGCACGAGGCCCGCAAATTTTGAGTTCTATTAATTTTCGCCACTCTAGAGGGGTTCAATGAGTACGCGAATTCCACCACAAAATCTTGATGCCGAACAGTCCATACTGGGCGGTTTGATGCTAGATCGCGAAGCTCTCGATCAGGTCGGTGACGTCCTGATGGCCGATGACTTCTACAAGCCTGGTCACCAGAAAATCTACGAAGCCATCAAAGATTTGCACGCCAAAGGCCAGCCCATCGATATCATCACCGTGACCAACGTTCTGCAGTCCCAGGGACACATGGACGTTGCCGGCGGTCCTGAGTATCTGATCAGCCTTCTGGATAAAACCATTTCTTCTGCGAACATTTCCACTCACGCGAAAATCGTGAAAGACAAGGCGACTTTGCGCCGTCTTATTTCCATCAACTCATCGTTGATTGAAAAAGCCTACGATCAGGATTTCGTGGACGTGGAATCCTTCGTCGATCAGGCCGAATCCGAGATCTTCAAAATTGGTGATACCAAAGCCAAAACGGGCCTGGTGGGCTCTATGGAGATCGTTAAAGCTTCCATCCAGAAAATCGAAGAGCTTTACAAAAATAAAGCGGAGATCACCGGTCTTGCCACTGGTTTCAAGAAACTGGATGAAATGACTGCGGGTCTGCACGCGGGTGAGATGACGATCATCGCCGCTCGTCCGTCGATGGGTAAAACCGCGTTCTCTCTGAATATCGCCCAGCACGTGGCGCTTCGTCTGAAGAAGACTGTTGCTTACTTCTCCCTGGAGATGGGTAAAGAGTCCATGATGATGCGTATGTTGTCTGCTGAATCCAAAGTCAGCATGAGTGAAATCCGTAACGGCCGTATCCAGGATTCTGCATGGCCGAAACTGATCAACGCCGCCAGTGCGCTTTCTGAAGCTTCCATCTTCATCGATGATACACCGGGTGTATCGCCGTTTGAGATCCGTTCCCGTGCCCGTCGTCTGAAAGCTGAACACGGTCTTGATCTGATCATGATCGACTACTTGCAGTTGATGAGCATGAAACAAAAGATGCAGTCTCGTGAGCAAGAGGTTGCCGAAATCTCCAAATCCCTGAAAGCCATCGCCAAGGAATTGCAGATTCCAGTGATCGCACTAGCCCAGCTGAATCGTGGGGTTGAGGGACGTACCGAGAAAAAACCTATGCTTTCTGACCTGCGGGAATCCGGATCCATCGAGCAGGATGCCGACGTTATCATGATGCTTTATCGTGATGACTACTACGACAAAGAAAATCCGGACAAACAAGGTCACGCCGAAGTGATCGTGGGTAAACAGCGTAACGGTGCCACCGGCCCTGTAAAAATGCGCTTCGATGCCCAGTACAATAGATTCCGCGATGCAGATCCTGAAGGCAGCCCGGTGAGTCCACTGCCTCCACCACAGGCGCCCCCACCAATGCCGGGCGGCAGACCTAAAAACTTTGCACCGGGTTCAACGGTCTAACATAATGGGGTCCTATGGGGCCCCTTTTTTATTTCTTCCGTCGCAAGCACAAGCAAGAATTCAAACCTGTCGTTCTGGTCACGGGATGTTCCGCCGGTATCGGCCTGGCCGTTGCGCATCTTTTGCGCCGGCATCCTGAATATCGCCTGGTGCTGACCGCGCGGGAAAAAAGTCTGGATAAACTTCGCGACGAATTTCTGGAAGACGAACGCCTGCTGATTCGTCCGCTGGATGTGACCTCGGAAGCCGACCGTATTCAGCTGGTGAACGAAGTCAGCAAAGTCTGGGGTGGCATCGACATACTGATCAACAACGCCGGCATTTCTTACCGCGCGGTGGTTGAACACATGACCGAAAAAGATGAAGAGCTGCAAATGGCCACCAACTATTTCGGGCCCATGGGTTTGATTCGTCTGTGCCTTCCGCACATGCGCGAAACGGGCAGGGGAAAGATCATCAACGTGTCTTCGGTCAGCGGGATGCTGGCGATGCCGACGATGTCTTCGTATTCGGCTTCGAAATTCGCACTGGAAGGCGCTTCCGAGGCCTTATGGTACGAAATGCGCCCGTTTGGTGTGACGATCTCGCTGGTGCAACCCGGCTTTATTCACAGTCCTTCCCACAAAAACGTCTATCACACCCAGAACTCGGATCCAGCGCGCAACTGGAGTGGACCGTATTGCGATTTTTATAAGAACATGACTCCGTTTGTGGAAAAGATGATGAACATGTCGCTGACCACTCCGGAAAAAGTCGCCAAACAGATCCTGCACACGATGAAAACCGAAAACCCGCCACTCTGGATTCCAGCCACCCTGGATGCGACGGTGTTCTATTACATCCGTCGTTTGCTGCCTCGCCGGGTGCTTTTGCCGTTCCTGTACTGGTGCCTGCCAGGGGCGCGGCATTGGGCCAAAGAGCACACCCACAGACGATCCTAAGGCCGAACTGGACCTTGGACTTGTTTGGGGCTTTGGGGTTGAGTTCCCGTTAACCTCTTGATGGACTGAAGTCGTCTTCAATATAGAGACCTTTGAAAAGCATGGAGGCTGATCATGGGAAATAATCTAGCGAAGACAGTGGTTGCGGCAACTGGACTGCCACAGGACCCTGTCGAAAGAGAATTCAACAGTTTACTTGAAAAGCACGGGAAAAACCCCGACAGCCTGACGCTGGAAGAACTGCGTGAGGTGATGGCGGAATACCTGCAGATGGTCTTCCTGGAAATGCACGTCGAGGACGGCGCCGAAAGCGCATAAGCATCTCGCCCCCTTGAAACGAAAAAAGCCACACTGTCTCAGTGTGGCTTTTCTGTTTTCAAACTGATAGCGGGATTTACTTCGCCGCGACTGCTGTTTGTTTTGCTCTTTTTTGCAAAGTCTTCATCGCACCGTTGATGAAGTCAGCTTGAGATTTCACTTTCGTGTAAACGCTCACCAGAGAGCAGTCATCTTTACCGTCTTTACCGGCACCACGGCTGGTGATACCCCAAACGTACTGCTGACCTTTGATTTCCAGGAACGCCGGACCACCGGAGTCACCGTGGCAAGCGCCTTTGCCTTGAGACTGATCCAAAAGGATTTCAGTTTTACCGAAGGATTCAACGATCTCGACGTCCACTTTACGAAGACGGTCGTCAGATTTTGTGTTAACGCCATCTGTTTCGATCAGACCGTAACCCGCCAAAGTCACTTTCGTGCCTGGAACCAACAGGGATTCGTCAGACAGGAACTTCGCCACTTTGTAGCCCGGAGCCATGTTGCCCGCGAACTTCAATACAGCCACGTCGTTGGCGTCTTCACCTTGCTCGCCCATTTTGCCGTAGTCTTCATGAACAACCGCATCCGTCACCAGGCGAACATCTGTTCTTTCCATCTTGTTGATGTCAGTGTTGAAGATAATATAGATAGCCACTTCTTTGTATTCGTCGCCCACAACCGGAACGCAGTGACCAGCCGTCAAAACCATGTTGTTTTTAAGCAGGGAGCCCGTGCAGATGAAGGAACCTTCCTGACCGTCGTGAGTTTGTACAGAAGCGATAATAGCCACTGTGGTCTTTGCGATGGAGTCCGAAGTCTCTACCGGCTCACCGCCGATAATGCTTGTGCCTTGAGTGTTAACCGCATTTTGAGAAGCCGGTGAACATGCCACCAAACCTGCCAGAACCGTCGTCGTCAGAACCAATGCTTTAGATACGTTGATCAGTTTCATGTCGCCCCCTACCTTCCCCAAAAGGTGAGGCCGTTAAACACCCAAAATGGCACCAGTGCAATACAATTTTTCAAATGTGGTCCATAAAAAAGTCTTATGGATAAAAAGAAAAGGGACCCTTGTGGGGTCCCTTTAAATGAAACTTCAATAATCAGAAGCCTGTAATGCGGCTTACGCGCGCTCAACAGCGATCTGGATCTTAGCTTCCATGCCTTCAGCATAACGAACAACCGCTTTGTGCTGACCCAATACTTTGATTGGCTCTTCCAAGTGGATGTCACGACGGTCAATAGAGTGACCCATTTTCTGAAGTTCTTTAGAGATGTCTGTAGTTGTTACAGTACCGAACAATTTATCAGTGTCACCAGCAGCCAGTTTGAATGTAACTGTCGTGCCGTTGATTTTGTTAAGAAGTTCTTGTCTCTCTGCCAAAGCTTTTTTCTTTTTCGCTTCAGCTACACGTTGCAAGTGCTCGTACTCTTTTACGCGTTTTTCAGTAGCTTCTGCAGCCAGTTTACGTGGGAACAGGAAGTTTCTCGCGAAACCTTCAGAAACGTTCACCAACTCACCAACACGACCTACATCTTTAACGTCTTTTTGAAGAATAACTTTCATGTGATCTCCATAGTTTTTAGCTGTTTTCAGACGGTGTCTTCATCTTGCGAAGACGCGCTCTGAAATCAACCCAGTAATCGATCAAGCCAACCACTGCCAGAATCGGCAATAACTGACCGACCAAGATTATGTACGTCAGAACCCGAATGAACAATCCTGCTCTCATCGAATTCAGAAATACCTCCAACACCGCCAGCCCCTGAAAGAAATAAAGAACGATTGCGACGTTCAGTATATTAACTGCGAGGATAGCAATGGCCTTACCGCCAAAACTCACCATTGTCAGAAGGAAGGCTGTCATCGCCACCCAAATAAAATAATCGGGCAAACGATATTCCAACAACTTGAGCTGAGAGGCAATTTTCTCGCGGGGCAAATTGAGCCACGAAAAAACCCTTCTCTCAAAAATAAGTCCCAAACCCAGGGCTAAAACCAAAATGATAACCACGGCTGAGGGAACCTGCTGCATCAGAACACCCGGATCCATTTTCACAGCGGGATTCATTTCCTGAACTTTCTGTGCGAACTTTTCCACCAGTCCCTGAACTTCAGCATACGTGTTGATGCCGTTTCTTTTGAAAGCCCCCAGGATACCCAGGCCAGCGGCCACAGATCCCACAGAGACACTCAGCAGTCCCGAAATCCACCACCCAAGTCCTCGTTGTTCCATTTCCATATAGGCGCCTAAAGTCATCCAAACAGAGCCTAGAAACAGAGCGAGAGGTTGAGCGTTCAGGAGCCACGCTGCTCCTGTGACCACGATCCCCAAAATCCAAAAGGCGACGGGGCCGTAAGTCTTGCGTAATACACGAAGAAGAGGGGCGCCCATGACCACAGTGAGCATCGACAACAAAATCGAGAGTGATGAAATTGTGATGAACTTCTGTGGGGTCGCCGTCTTCTTCATGGCTTACGCCTTTTCTAAATTATTCGCCTTTGTCGTAACGCTCAGAACGCTCTGCTTTAGCAGCAGCAAATGCAGCTTTACGGGCAGCAGCTTTTGCTTCACGTTCTTTTTCACGAGCAGCAGATTCAGCAAGACCTTTTTTGAAGCCTTCCATGAATTTGCCCAATGAAGTGCGCTCATCCAAGCGAGTGTGCATAAAGCGAAGAACTTTGTCGTTGATACGCATAGTTCTTTCAAGCTCTGCAATAGCTTGAGTATCTGCTTCGAATGTAGAGTGGAAGTAGATAGCTTTTTTCAGCTTACCAATTGGAGTTGCCAAAGTTCTTTTGCCCCAAGTTTCCAAAGAGTTGATGGAACCTTTGTAGGATTCAATCGTGGCTTTGTTCTTCTTGAAAAGATCTTTTTGCTCTTCCAAAGAAGCATCCGGGTGCATAAGAACGACAACCTCGTAAGGTTTTTTCGTTGTAGTAGTTTCCATTGAACTATCCTTTCGGTTTATAGCCCCCACCTCTGTGTGCGGGAGCAAGGATGACTTTTTAAAATGTTTTACGGGTTTAGCACGGCTTTGGCCCAAGCACAAGGAATAGGCAATTGAATCCCCAAGAAACCAGCCCTAGAATGTGTAAATGGTCACATTTATTGAGATTATGGACGGTCCCAACGAAGGTTCCCGCTTCAAGGTAGAAGAGGGTTTGACCCTGGGTCGATCCAAGGCCGACATCATCATCAAGGACGGAAAAGTCTCCAGCACCCACGCCCAGTTTGCGGTGGACGGGAAGGGGCAATTCGTTCTGCAGGATCTGGAATCCTCCAACGGGATCCATATCAACGGCCGCCGTGTGAAAAAAGTGGCCTTATTACCGGGGGTTATCTTCGAGCTTGGTAGGACCCAGTTCAAAGTCGTGACCGTTGAAGAAGAACTCGCCTTGGACTTCAGCCGCCTGATCACCTGGCGCAGTATCTTACAAGACCGCCTGGGGGGACTGGAAGCCCCTAAGAAATCCACACCCATCACCCTGCAAAGCTTTAGTCCTGCGCTGCGTCTACAGTTCATTCAAGGCATCCAAACCGATGAGGAAATTATTTTAGGGTACGGCCCCCGCAAGGCCGGCGCCGACTGCCTGGATATTGAGCTTTTGGATGATGAGGCCCCCAAAGAGGCCTTCGAGCTGCACTCTGGACCGGGCATGGTCGAAATAAAAATTAAAGCACCTGGCCGGGTCACACTTAACAATAAATCCGTAGATGCCGAAATGTTAAAAGATGGGGATTTGATTTCTGTGGGGAACACCCTTATTAAAGTCACCTACATCTAGAGGAAGGCATCATGCAGACCACACCCAAAACCACCGGCAGCTTTGAAAGCTTCGACGGCACTCCGATTTACTACGAAGTGCGCGGCGAGGGCGAGCCCCTGGTGTTGGTGTATGGCATCGCCTGTCTGCTGAATCACTGGCATCACCAGATTGAATACTTCTCCAAAAAATACCAGGTCATCAGTTTTGATCTGCGCGGGCATCAAAAGTCCTGTCCCGTGGCCGACGTCAGTCAACTGACTGTGGAAGCCCTTTCCAAAGACATTATCGGGCTTATGGCGCACTTAAATATCCGCAAGGCCCACTTTGCTGGGCACAGCTTTGGCGCGCCTCTGTTGCTGGATCTGTACGAAAAAAAGTCCGAGCTGTTTTTGTCGATGGTCTTTATCAACGGCTTTGCGAAAAATCCGATCAAGGGCATGTTCGGTCTGGATGTCGTGGAACCGTTCTTCTATTTTGTGAAGTCGCAATACGAAAGTCAGCCGGACGTGTGGAATACTCTGTGGAAACTGGCAGTGGATAACCCGATGTCGATGTACATCGCGGCCCTGGCCGGCGGATTCAATCTGAAAGTCACCCACTTCAAAGACATCGAGGTCTATGCCCGTGGCGTGGCCCGCATGAATCTGGAAGTGTTCCTGAGACTGTTTGAAGAGCTGATGAAGTACGACGGCGAACCGGTGCTGGAAAAAATCGAAGTGCCCGTGCTGATTATTTCCGGCGAAAAAGACATGGTCACGCCGATCCGCTTTCAATACCACTTCAAAGAAAAGATCAAACACTCGGAATTTGTCCTGGTGCCTTACGGGTCCCACTGCACTCAGCTGGATTTCCCGGATTACACCAATCTGAAAATCGAAAAATTCCTGCTGGATGTGAAAGAAAATAAGATCTGAATCTTAGAAAATAAAAAAGCCACTCATTTCCAGAGTGGCTTTTGCTTTTTCAATCACCAGTGGGGCTTATTATCTCCACGCCGCTTTAGTGATATCGAAACCGTATCTGTTAACTGAATCATCGGAAGTGAAGACGATCTTCACATACTCACCATCAATCACCGGAGAGAATGTTTCATCGTTCTTGCCGCTCATGGTGCCGACAAGTTTGCCATTGGCATCGTAAAGCTCCACTTTGTCATAGTCTCTCTCAGTGTCGAACTTGGAGAAATAGACAGAGATCTGCTTTGCGCCCGGTACAGAAACTTCATACACCAGGTTGGATTTGTTGGTGTAAGGGTGCGGAGTGGAGTGAGCCACATCCACAGTCTGCCAGTTTACGGGATCGTTTGGATCCGGCTGTGGCAGGGTGTTTGTCAGCATGGTGTAAGCATTTGCCAAACCACCTTTGGATTTACCACGAAGACCCGCCAGAGGCTTGGAAGTCGCGATAATTCTTTCTTTCATCTCGATACCTGTCAGATTCGGCTCTGCTGTTGCCAGAAGAACGGCCATACCAGACACGTGAGGTGTCGCCATGGAAGTACCAGACCAGGAATCGTAACCCGCACCTGTGATGGAGGAAACGATGTTCACACCCGGAGCGCCCACGTGAACTTTGGTTTTACCATAGTTCGAGAAGGAGGCGATCTGACCGCGGTTGTCGATAGCTGCGACAGACAACACGTTTGGCACATCGTAAGTTGCAGGGTAAGTCGGGTTGGAATCGTTGTTGTTGGATTCATTCCCCGCAGCCGCCACAAACAAAGTACCTGCAGCGTTGGATCTTTCGATCGCTTGTTTCAAAGTCTCAGAGTAACCACCGCCACCCCAGGAGTTGGAAAGGATTTTTGCACCCTTGGAAGTTGCGTAATCAATGGCTTTCAAAGCGCCGTCCAAAGAACCGGAACCGCTCGCAGAAAGGAATTTCACACCCATGATGCGAACATTCCAAGCCACGCCCACAAGACCTTTGCCATCGTCACCGGAAGCACCGATGGTACCAGAGCAGTGAGAACCGTGACCGTGATCATCCAATGGATTGCCGGTTGGTTTCGCCGCTGTTACAAAGTTTGCACCGTAAATGTCATCGATGATGCCGTTGCCGTCGTCATCAACACCCGCTTTACCATTTAGTTCTGCATCGTTCGTCCAAAGATTGGATTTCAGATCCGGATGGTTGTAGTTGATACCCGTGTCGATTACGGCAACAACAACATCTTTGGAACCCGTCGTGATATCCCAAGCTTGTTCCGCACCAATGTCGATGCCGGCAATGCCCTCACGTTTTTGGGAATCAGCCTGACCAGTGTTGATCATGCCCCACAATTGACCCAGCATTGGATCGTTGGGAGTTTTATTGATTCTATAGATGAAGTTCGGCTCAACGATGTCCACGTTGGGATTCATCGCCAGGGATTTCATCACGTTGGATTGGATTTCAAACACCGGGCGTTTGATCACGACGATGTTTTGACCAGGGATTACATCTTTAATGTAAGAACCCAGATCCTGGCTCAGCTCTTTCATGGAAGAAACTGCGACGGCTTCGTCCTTGAATTTTACGATGAATTCACCAGGTACGGATTCCGGCGTTGCTGCAAACGCGTTCAATCCTGTGATCAGCAAACCGAAGATGGCTGCCTTGGAGGCTCTTCCGATAAGCCCTTTCATATGATCCTCTCCTTCATTGGGTGATTTTCCAGAAAGCGAAGGGGAAAAATTTTCCCAGACGTTTCCTAGTTCCAAAATGGTACCAATGTGAAAGGGGGCTGGTTATCTATCTTTCGATTGTGGTTAGATTTCTTAAAAATTTTGGCTCAAAGTCCAGTTGTTTCCAGACGAAAGTCCAGTGGTGAGCAGGGATTTCCACCGGGCTCTCGACTAAGACACGGCTTTCTTGCTGGTCTTTGGTCTAGGTGTTGCGTCCTCAACAAAATCAAAACTGAGTTGTTGAGGGGTTTTAAACTGAACAATGCGTTCAGGGTTTGCCGCCATCTCTTTTTTCTCAGAAGGAGTCGGCACGCTGACTCCTGTTGAAGCTTTGATGAGGTGTTTAATAAAGGCTTCTTTCACACTGTCGGGTGCGTTTTTGTTAAAGCCCAGTTCTGCCATCAGTTGATCAATCTTCTTCATAAGCCCAATCCTTGGTCTAGTTTCGGAAGTTTGCTGAACAAGCTTTAGAAGTATTCGAAGATGAATTGATTCAAAGATGTCTCTCAATAAGACAGACCCATGATGCAGAATTTAAAGGTTAAAGGTGCCTGGTGATTTTTTACACCTACACAGCGTCATTTACCTTAAGTGAGCGAATTAACAAGCAGAAGTCTAAACAGAATAGCCGTGTTTAGGGGGACTTAACGCGCCGTAGGTGTAAAAAGTCACCAGGCACCTTTTGGAAATAAAAAAGGGAGTCCGAAGACTCCCTTTGAAGATTTAGCCGGCGCCGCCGTCTTTGTGTTTTTCACGTTTGGTGACGTTGGCCACGAAGAATTCGCGGTTCATGCGGCTGATGTTGGTCAGCTGGATTTCTTTCGGGCAGGCTGCTTCGCACGCACCTGTTGTGGTGCAGGCACCGAAGCCTTCTGCATCCATCGCACCCACCATGCGCATGGCGCGTTCTTTTCTTTCAACCTGACCCTGCGGAAGCAGTGCCATGTGAGAGATCTTCGCGGAAGTGAACAGGGCCGCAGAGGCGTTCTTACAAGCCGCCACACATGCGCCACAACCGATGCACGTTGCAGAAGACATCGCCTCATCCGCATCGGCCTTCGGAACCAGAATCGCATTGGCGTCAACCGCGTTACCGGTGTTCGCAGAGATATAACCACCGGAAGAGATGATACGATCCAAAGCGGATCTGTCCACCATCAAGTCCTTGATCATCGGGAAGGCTTTTGCACGGAAAGGCTCAATTGTCAGAACCGCACCGTCGTTGAAATTACGCATGTGCAGCTGACACACAGTTGTGGATTTCATCGGACCGTGGGCTTCACCGTCGATCACAAAACCACAAGTACCACAGATACCTTCACGGCAGTCGTGGTCAAAGGCGATAGGCTCATCACCTTTTGCAACCAGCTCTTCGTTCACAGCATCCAGCATTTCCAGGAAAGAAGCGTCTTCAGAAACGTTCTTGGCCTGATACTCTGCAAAGGCCCCCTGGTCTTTCGGGCCTTTTTGTCTCCAAACTTTCAAAGTCAGATTAATATTTTTTCCAGACATGCTACGCCTCTTATTTATAGCTACGAGTTGCTAGGTGTACGTTTTCGAATTTCAGCTCTTCCTGGTGACGCACGGACGGTTTGTTTTCGCCAGTGTATTCCCAAGCAGCCACGTGACAGAACTTCTCGTCATCACGTTTGGCTTCGCCATCCACCTGATACTCTTCACGGTAATGACCGCCGCAGGATTCCTGGCGCTCCAGGGCATCACGGCACATCAACTCACCCAGCTCCAGGAAGTCCGCCACACGTCCTGCTTTTTCAAGCTCGACGTTGAGGTAATTTGCATCACCCGGAATACGCACGTTGTTCCAGAACTCTTCGCGGATTTTTGGGATTTCCTGAAGGGCCTTCTTCAAGCCGGCTTCGTTACGACCCATACCGCAGTATTCCCACATCACGTTGCCCAGCTCTTTGTGGAAGCTGTCCACTGTGCGGGCCCCTTTGATGTTCATCATTTTTTTGATTTCTTCCTTCACGCCGTGTTCAGCCGCTTTGAAGGCTTCATTCGTGGTCGCCACTTTTTCAAGTTTGGTTCCACCCAGGTAGTTCCCCAAAGTGAACGGCAGTACGAAGTAACCATCCGCCAGACCCTGCATCAGTGCAGACGCACCCAAGCGGTTGGCACCGTGGTCAGAGAAGTTCGCTTCACCCGCAACGAACAGACCTGGAATCGTAGATTCCAGATTGTAGTCCACCCACAGACCACCCATGGTGTAGTGAGGAGCCGGGTAAATCATCATCGGCTGTTTGTACGGATTCTGGCCGGTGATTTTGTCGTACATTTCAAACAGATTTCCGTAACGCTCGGAGATCTTGTCTTCACCCAGACGCTTGATCGCGTCCGCGAAATCAAGATACACAGCTTTGCCGGTTTCATTCACGCCACGGCCTTCGTCACAGCGGTATTTCGCCTGACGGGAAGCCACGTCACGAGGAGCCAGGTTCCCGAAGGACGGGTACACACGCTCCAGATAATAATCGCGTTCGTTTTCCGGGATGTCATTTGGATGACGTTTGTCACCGACAGCTTTTGGCACCCAAACGCGACCGTCGTTGCGCAGGGATTCAGACATCAAAGTCAGTTTGGACTGGTTTTCGCCGTGAACCGGAATACAAGTCGGGTGAATCTGAGTGTAACAAGGGTTCGCGAAGTAAGCGCCACGTTTGTGGGCTTTCCACGCTGCCGTCACCGCACAGTTCATCGCATTGGTGGAAAGGAAGAACACGTTGGAATAACCGCCGGAAGCAATCACCACCGCATCAGCTTCGTGAGATTCAATTTCGCCGGTCAAAAGGTTACGTACCACGATGCCGCGGGCTTTGCCGTCGATCACCACAACATCCAGCATTTCGCGGCGGCTGCGCAATTCAACGTTGCCAATATCAACCTGTCTCATCATCTCTGAGTAAGCACCCAGAAGAAGCTGCTGACCTGTCTGACCGCGGGCATAGAAAGTGCGGGACACTTGGGCGCCACCAAAAGAACGGTTGGCCAGAGTTCCGCCGTATTCACGGGCAAATGGAACCCCCTGAGCCACCATCTGATCGATGATGTTCGCAGACACTTCCGCCAGACGGTAAACGTTGGCCTCACGTGCACGGAAGTCACCACCCTTAACGGTGTCGTAGAAAAGACGGTACGTGGAATCGCCGTCGTTCTGGTAGTTTTTCGCAGCATTGATACCACCTTGAGCCGCCACAGAGTGGGCACGGCGAGGGGATTCATGCACGCAGAAAGCTTTTACTTTGTATCCCAGTTCACCCAAAGAAGCCGCTGCAGAGGCGCCGGCAAGACCGGTTCCCACCACGATGATGGAGTGCTTTCTTTTATTCGCCGGGTTCACCAGCTTGTAGTCGAACTTGGTTTTGGTCCATTTGGATTCAATCGGGCCACTTGGAATTTTGCTGTCTAAATTGTGAGCCATGTGTTGTCCCCTTAGTTACCGACAAGGAAAATGTAAACAGGTTGAGCGATGAAACCCGCAGCCACAACCACGGCATAACCGTAGCTGAGTTTTTTCCACGTGTTTCTGTATGTGCCTTCCATCAGACCCAAAGACTGGAATGTGGAGCCGACACCGTGACTTAGATGGAAGCCCAGAAGAACCAGACACACCACATACCATGCGATGTAAGCCGGACTCTGGAAGACTTCAAACATCAGTTTCGCCAAGTCACGCATCACCACACCATTGACGGTGGTTTCATAGTGCGTGCCGTATTTGAAAGTGATCAGGTGAAGGATGATGAAGACCAGAATCAAACTGCCCTGAACCGCCATGGTACGAGAGGCCAGAGTGACTTTCTTCTTTCCACCCGCAGCAACAGCATAACGCTGTTGTTTGGCTTCACGATTGTTCTTCGTGAGGCTGAGGGCGCAGAAAACGTGCACGATCAACGCCAGAACCAGAACGGCTTCCGCGACGTAGATGATGTTTCCGCTTGTCAGTGCGTGTCCGTAAGCATTGTAGGCATCGTTACTGACAAAGATGAGTAGATTGCCGGCCATGTGTGCGAGAACAAATCCCGCCCAGACTAAACCGGTGATTCCCATTAGGTACTTTTTCCCGACCGTAGATCCGAGAAATCCAGACATGGTGTAGAACCCCTTGTTTTTGGTGTGTATTTTCTCAATAAGTTTCCAGTTACTTTACTCCCGGGTGCAGCTTTTTGTCCATGTCCCCCGTCATGTTTCGCGACACGTTAAATATACAATTTAGTTTTGCCTTTCCTGGACTTGGGATAGAACGAAACCCTCTCAAAAACGGGGTAAAACATGAAGATTTTTGTGTGTATCAAGCAGGTGCCTGACACCGAAACAAAGATTAAGATCTCTCCCGACCAGACTGGTATCGACACGGCGGGTATTAAATGGGTTATGAACCCTTATGACGAATATGCAGTTGAGGAAGCCAACAAGCTTCGCGATGCAAATCCGGGATCCCAAGTATGGGTTCTGTCTGTTGGACCAAAGGCTCGTGTCGTTGAATCCTTGCGTACGGCTTTGGCTATGGGCGCTGACGAAGCGATCGTGGTGAACGGCGAAGGCCTGGACAACTTTGCCACGGCAAAAGCTTTGGCTGAAGTGATCAAAGCTGAAGGCGGCGCAAAAGTCATCTTCTCCGGCAAACTTGCAATTGATGACAATGCTTCCTCTGTCAGCCAGATGATGGCTGAATTCCTGAACGTTCCTCACACCACAGTGGTATCGAAATTCAATTTCAATGGCGAAAACGTTGTGGTTGAGCGCGATATCGAAGGTGGCGCGAAAGAAGTTGTGCAAATGATGACTCCGGCGGTTGTGGCGGCGAACAAGGGTTTGAACATGCCTCGTTACGCAAGTCTTCCAGGCATCATGAAAGCCAAAAAGAAAGTGATCAAAGAAATCGAATTCGCTTCTTTGAACATCCCGGCTTCTGACATCAAAATCAAATACTCCGGCTTTGCTCTTCCGGCTGATAAACCAGCTGTAAAAATGCTTTCTGGCGATGCTTCTGCACAAGCGTCCGAGCTGGTTAAACTTCTTCGCGATGAAGCGAAGGTTCTGTAAGGATTAAGACATGGGTAAAATTCTAGTTTTTGCTGAACACACAAATGGTAAACTAAAACGCAGCTCTCAAGAGCTTCTTCAGGCAGCAGCGGCTTCCGGCAACACAGTGGTTGCAGTGGCTTTCGGTTCTCACGCAGGTGATGTGACGGCAGCTTTGGGTCACAACGGGGCTTCTGAAGTTCACGTTGTGAAAGACGCTTCTTTGGATGCCTACAATCCAGAGGCTTTCACTGCGAATATCGCAGCGATCATCGGCAAAGTTCAGCCGACTATCATTCTGGCCTCTGCGTCCTCCACCGGTAAGGATCTTTTCCCTCGCGTGGCGGCTCGTTTGGGCGTGGGTGTGGCAAGTGATTGCACGACTTTGACTATTTCTGGCGACAACGTGACTGCGGTTAAACCAATGTACTCCGGCAAATGTTTTGCGACGGTGAACTTTGAAAACAGCGCCGTTAAAATCGTTTTGATGCGCGCCAATCAACTTCCAGTGGCAGCCGCGGACACTTCCAAAACTGCAAACGTGGTTGAACACGCGGCTGCAGCGGCGGACCTGAAAACCTTGATCAAAGAAATCGTGAAGGGTGCTTCCGAAAAATTGGATCTGACTGAAGCTAACATCGTTGTCAGCGGTGGTCGTGGTCTGAAAGAAGCGGCCAACTTCAAGATTTTGAATGATCTTGCAGACGTTTTGGGTGCCACAGTGGGTGCTTCCCGTGCGGTTGTTGATGCGGGCTGGGTTGGTCACGGCATGCAGGTGGGTCAAACTGGTAAAACAGTGGCTCCGACTTTGTACATCGCGGTGGGTATCTCCGGCGCTATCCAGCACTTGGCTGGTATGAGCGGATCCAAAGTGATCGTGGCAATCAATAGTGACGCCAACGCGCCGATCTTCCAAAAAGCGACCTACGGCATCGTGGGTGACGCTTTGGATATCGTTCCGAAACTGACAGAAGAGTTCAAAAAAGCTCTTCACCACTAATCGTGTTTAGAAAGTATATTCTTCCGATTATTGTTTTCGTCTTCTACCGAACCCTCTCATGGACATGGAGGGTTCGGCTTATCGAGCCTGATTCCCTGAAACAATCTGTTGATTCCGCAACTCCATCTCCGGTGGTGCTCGCGCATTTTCACGGAGATGAGCTCGCTCTTTTATCCATCGTCAAAAGATACCGTATCGCCACCATCGCTTCACAATCCAAAGACGGCGAGTTGATGGCGACCGTGCTGAAATGGCTGGGGGCAAAAACCAGTCGTGGGTCTTCCACACGCGGTGGCGTGCAAGCCCTGAAAGGTCTTTTGCGTTTGGTAAAAGACGGGGGAAATTGCAGCTTTGCTGTGGATGGTCCAAAAGGCCCGTTACACAAAGTCAAACCCGGTGTGTTTGAACTTTCACGCATGATTCACGGTCCGATTTACGCCGCGGGTGTGGCGTGTGATCGTGCGATTCATTTCCCCAAATCATGGAATAAAACCTTCCTGCCAAAACCCTTCGCCAAAGTGATCATTTACTGGGTGGGACCGATGGCTCCAGTGAGCAAAGAGATCGATCCAAGAAACCCAGACCTTGCTCTAGAGTTAGAGGCTCTTTTGCACCAAGCTAGGCAGCAAGCTCTTAAATTCATTGCGGATAATGATGCCCAGTGCTAGCGTTTTAGCATAGTTCTCATTCAACTTTTTAAAGGGACTTTTGAAGCATGAAACTTGTAATCAGCATCTTGTTGCTCATCTCTGCGACCGCTTTTGCACAGAAATCCACGGACGTCGTGGCTCAGGTGGGTAAAAAAACTATCACGCTTGAAGACTTCAATAAAAAGTACAACGAAGTGAAGTCTCAGACGATCAACCCGCCAACCAAAGAGCAGTTCCTGGAAGACCTGGTTCGTTACGAAATGGGTGTTCAGGAGGCTGAAAAGCGCAATCTGCAAAAAGACCCTATCGTTCAAGACCGTTTCAACCAGGAGATGTACAAAGCCCTTCTGGAAAAAGACATTGGTCAGCGCGTTCAGAAGATCCAGGTTTCCGATGCTGAAATGAAAGCCTGGTATGCCAAGAATCCTGAACTTCGCACCAGCCACATCCTGATTGAGTTTAAAGCAGGGGCGACTCCGGCGCAGGTGGCTGAAGCAAAAAAACGTGCGACAGAAATCTACGAAGAGGTTAAAAAGAGCAAAAGACCATTTGAAGAGCTGGTGAAGCTTTACTCTGACGATGCTCTTTCCAAGCAGGTTGGCGGCGATATCGGCTGGCAATCCCGCGTGACACTGGTTCCGAATTATTACGAAGCGGTGGTCAACATGAAGGTCGGTGAGATTACGGGGCTTATCGAAACTCAGTTTGGCTTCCACGTTATTAAACTGACCGGTCGCAGAAGCTTTGAGAACGCGAACAAACGCCAGATCAGAGCGGCCGTTTTCGATGAAAAAAGAAAACAGGTCTTTAACGACTACTTCGAAAGAATGAAGAAGTCTTATCCGATCAAAGAAAACAAAGGTCTTCTTAAATAAGGATTTGATCCGATGAAATTTTCAAAGAGCCCCGCACTGACGGGGCTTTTTATTTTTATGAGCCTCGCTTTGGCGGGATGTCCATCAAGTTATCAAAAACTCTCCACCAAACCTGTGGAGAAGGTGAACGATCACGTTCTGACCTCCAAGCAGTTTGCCAACCAGCTGGCACGAAGGCTTAGAAATTTCGACGCCCTGGCCGCGAAGGATCCCAACAACATCCATCGCATCAAAGAAGAAATTCTGCGCGACTTCCTGGTGAAAAGCCTGACGCTGGACTGGGCACGGGCGCAAAGTATCGTGATCTCGGAAAACACCCTGGATAAAGAAGTCGACAAACTGCGCGCGAACTATCCGGATGATCTTTCCTTCCGCCGAGCCCTGGCTTTGGAGAATCTGTCTTTCTCGGAATGGCGTGAAGAGCTGAGATATTCCCTGGTCGAACGCGAGGTCTTTAAAAAGATCAACGAAAAGGTCAAAGCACCCACCGAAGAAGAGATCAAACGTTACTACGAGGACAACAAAGACCGCTACAAGCGCAAAGAACGTGTGTTCCTGCGCCAGATCGTGGTGGATGAGGATGCGAAAGCGGACGCCATCAAAGTCGATCTGAAAACCGGTGATTTTGCGGAGCTTGCCCGGAAGTATTCCATCACACCTGAAGCCAAGCAGGGCGGGGTTGTCGGCTGGATTGAAAAAGGCACGGTGGACTACTTTGATCCCCTGTTTAATGTCGGCTCCGGCGTGCAAACAATCAAAAGTCCATTCGGAATCCATCTGATTCGGGTGGAAAAAAAGGCCCCAGCTTCCACATTGTCCCTGGAAGAGGTCAAACCACAGATTATCCGGGCGCTTCGCGCACAACGCGAGCAGGCGGAATACGTCGCATGGCTTGATGCCCAGCTCAGAAGTAGTAAAGTCTTAAAGGACTATGAACTGATGAATTCCATCAAGGTGGATACACGAGGAACCAATGATTAATCTTCTTTTTGCTTTGCTAGTGGCTACACCAAGTCATGCCGAGATTGTGGAAAAAACTGTGGCTATCGTGAATAGCGAACTGGTTTTGGAATCTGACTTCAAAGATCTTGTAAAACGCATTCCAAAACAGGGCATGGTCGATGAGTCTTTGTTGTTTGATAAACCTGCCACCAGCCTTATCGGAAACCGCAAGGCGCAGCTGGATTACCTGATCAACGAAAAGATTCTGCAGTCTGAAATCAAACGTCTGAATCTGGCCGTCACCAACGACCGCGTGGAATCCGAACTGAAAGAAATGGCCCGCAAAAACCAGGTCAGCGAAGCGGAACTGGCCAAAGTGATCCAGCAGCAGGGTGTTTCCATGGATGACTACCGCCGCTTCCTGAAAGACAGCATTGAAAAACGCTCTTTGATGGATGCCGAGATCATTTCCAAACTGCGCATTTCTGATGAAGACGCTTTGAATGAGTATCTGAAAACAAATCCGAACAACCGTCCGTCCATTGACGAGTTCTCGGTGTCCCACATCTTCTTCAACCCGAAAAAAGGCGGCGCGGAAGCGTCCATCAAACGTGCTGAAACCGTGCTGGGTAAACTTCGCAGCGGTGAAAACTTTGAAAACCTGGCGCAGCAGTTCAGTGAAGATCCCAATTTCTCCACCGGCGGGGCTCTGGGCACATTCAAATCTGGGGAATTTCTTCCGGAAATTGAAGAGGCTATTTCCAGCCTGAAAGTGAACGAGACCACTCCGATTGTGAAATCCCGCATGGGTTTCCACATCGTGAAACTGACCGGGAAAAAGCTGACCACCGATCCGAAGTTTGAACGCGCCAAAGACAAAATCAAGGCGCAGCTTCTGGAAAACAGCTTCAAACGTCAGTTGAAAAACTGGCTTCAAACCAAACGTGATGAGTCGTTCATCCGTATCAATGAGTAAACTTCGAATCGCTCTTACGACCGGGGATGTGGATGGCATTGGCTTTGAGGTCACTGCCAAGGCTCTGCATCACCTGGGCCCGCAAAAGGGCGTGCAGTTTTTGTTGTGGCGCCCGGATAGCGCTTCACAAAAGTATTTGAAACTGATTGATCAGAAATTCGAGCGCATCACCGTGGATGACCTTTCCCAGGCTCTGGAAATCGAAGGTCCTTACCTGATAGATATTGCCTCGGACCTGGCACCTGCGAAATGGGTGGAATTAAGCGCCAAGGCCTGCCTGAAGAAAGAAATTCACGCGCTGGCCACAGCCCCCTTGTCCAAAACTTCAATCAAAGCGGCGGGCTTTAAAGACCTTGGGCACACGGACATTTTAAAAAGACTTTCTGGCGCCAAACATGTGCACATGGGTTTTGTCGGTGAAAAGTTCAACGTGGTTTTGGCCACCGCACATCTGCCGGTGAAAGAAATCACCAAGCATTTAAGTTTCAGTGTGCTGGCCGAAGCCCTTCTCAACGCCAATGAGCTCAGAAAGAAACTTCCCGCGTCCCAGGCTAAAAAACCCATCGGTGTTCTGGGTCTGAACCCCCATGCCGGCGAGGCCGGCCTGATCGGGCAGGAAGAGCTTTTGTTCTTCCCCGAGCTTGTAAGTTTTGCCAAAGAGAAAAAGATTCCATTTGAAGGACCCCTGGTTCCGGACGCAGCTTTCTTCCCGCAAAACTGGAAGAAATACTCCGTTTATTTGAGCCTGTATCACGATCAAGGCCTGATTCCGTTTAAAATGATTCACGGACAGGACAGTGGCGTGCATATGACCCTGGGGATCCCGTTTATTCGCACCAGCGTGGACCATGGGACTGCCAAGGACATCTTTGGTAAGAACAAAGCCAACCCCCATTCGATGATTGATGCCGTTCGCTGGGCGGTAAAATTAGCTCGACTCTAGAGCTCAGAAATTATAAGCCTAAGCCCTTGAAATAATTGAGGTGATATATGTTTCAACCCGTCATTTTTAGAGAATACGACATTCGCGGCGTCTATAACGGACAGTTCGACGACAACTTTGCTTACCTGCTGGGTCGCGCTTACGTCGTTTACATGAAACAAAACAAGAACATCACTAATCCGACCGTGGCGTTGGGTTGTGATGCGCGTGAAAGCTCTCCGGCCATCATCAAGAATCTTGCAAAAGGTCTGATGGATTCCGGCGCCAAGGTTATCCACCTGGGTCTGGTGACCACGCCGGTTTGTTACTTTGCCACATTTGAATTAAAAGTCGATGGCGCGGTTCAGGTCACTGGTTCGCACAATCCTCCAGAGTACAACGGCTTTAAAATTTCCGTGGGTAAAGGCACCATCTTTGGCGTCGAAATCCAGAAGCTTTTGCATATCATTCAAAAAGGCGAATTCATTGACGGTCAGGGTTCTGAAGAATCCTTCGACATCAAACCAATGTACTACGCACGTTACGCTAAAGAATTCGGCCACATCAAGGACACCAAAGTTGTTTTGGACTGCGGTAACGGTGCTGGCGGATCTGTGGTGCGCGGCCTGTTTGAAGCCTGCGGTTTGAAACCAACCATCTTGTTTGAACAGCCAGATGGCACATTCCCGAATCACCACCCGGATCCAACGGTTGAAGAAAACCTGGTGGATCTGAAAGCGCAAGTACTGAAAGAGGGTGCTGTTGCCGGTATCGGCTTTGACGGCGATGCCGATCGTATCGGTGTTGTTGATCACACCGGCCGCATGGTTTACGGGGATGAATTGATGGTGATCATTTCCCGCGCGATTTTGGCTGAACAAAAAGGGGCTAAGATCATTGGCGACGTGAAGTGTTCTGATCGCCTGTACCACGATGTTGCCAAACACGGTGGTCAGCCGATCATGTGGAAAACCGGACACTCTTTGGTGAAAGAAAAAATCAAAGTTGAAAAAGCACCTTTCGGTGGCGAGATGTCCGGTCACGTGTTCTTTGCCGACCGCAACCACGGTTATGACGATGCTCCTTACGCAGCTTTGCGTTTGGTGGAAATCCTGGCAAAAACCGGCAAGACCATTCCACAATTGCTGGAAGGTTTGCCACCGGCTTTCAACACTCCGGAAATCCGCATCGACACTACCGAGGAGAAAAAGGTTCTGATCGTTGAAAAGATGATCGAAGCTTTCCCGGCTAAAGAGGGTGCTGACTATAAAGTCGACTTCACTGATGGCATCCGCTTGAGCTTTGCTGACGGCTGGGCGCTGTGCCGCTCTTCCAACACACAGCCGGTGGTGGTGGTTCGTTACGAATCCTCCTCGCAGGCAGGCCTGGATGCGATCCGCAACCGCGTGGAAGCGATTGTAAACAAGTATCTTTAAAAACTAAAAGCCGGGTTCATCACCCGGCTTTTTTTATTTCAAACAAAGACTTTCTGTCGGCAGTCCCAGCTTCATCACCGCCGTGATCGAACTTAAAAGAGCCAACTCGTCGGTAAACCCCAGACGACTCTCCAACTTCAAATGCACCGTCTCTTTTTGCAGATTGTATCCGTACAACGAAATTTCACTGCCGGAACAAACCAGACCGCCAATTTTTTTGATCTGCTTCTCCAAAGCGCGGTTTTTTGAATAGTACTGATAGTAGGTGTCTCTGATTCTTTCGTTGGAAACAATATCCAATAGTGCCTGATCTTCAGCATGAATCACCGTTGTCACGTGAGAACCCACAAAGTTATAAAGACGCAGGTACTTTTCTTGAATCGCATCATCTGAACCACTCACGGAATTTAAGACAATCACATTGGGCGCCAGGTTTTCCACACCTTTATCCCCGAGGTTGTCTTCAGGAAGAACAAGAATATAAGATTCCGGAAGTTCCAGTTCCTCACTCCAAAACAGCAGGGGAATGTTGCGATTCTGAAGATGCTTTTGAATATATTCGGCCGTTTTCTGAAGTCCTTGGATTCCTGTGACCACAATGGCCGGATTTCCCTGATAACTCATGATTGCTCTCCTCTCGTCAGCCGCGATGGGCTTTATGTTGTTCTTCAGAGAAGAAAGAAGTTGTTCAATCTGTCGGCGCTGATCCTGCAGCTGATCCGACTGCTCACGCACCAGATCCAGACGACGGCTGAGTGAGTTTACCAGACTTGATTTATCCAGATCTCGATCGGCCCGCAGAAGAGCTTTCACTTCTTCCAGCAGGAATCCCAGATCTTTGAACTCTTTCAGGCGAGCAGCTTCAGAAAGCTGGCTTTCCTGATAGTAGCGATAACCGTTGTCTCCGCGGTGTGGTGGCACCAGCAGATTCATGTCTTCATAAATGCGCAGGGCTCTGGGGGAAAGGCCCGAAGCTTTGGCAAATTGTCCAATCGTCAGCCAGTTTTTCATTCTTACCTCTAAGACAACTCTCAACGTTGACGCTGGGTTAAGGTCAACGGCGTTTTACAGGTTTTTTCGATCTGGAAACGACTTTCTTGGCGACCTTCTTGGTCACTTTCTTTTTAACGACTTTTTTGACGGTTCTCTTCTTCGTTTTCTTGCGCGCTTTTTCCTGGGGCCACACACCCACACGGGGATCTGAGCTTCGCACCAGGCAGGTGATCATTTCGATGCGCTCTTCCCAACCTTCGAACGTGAAGGGCAGATACAGCCATTTCGGCAGAACCGGATGATTCACCAAAAAAGGAAACTGCTTCTGCAGGGACTCGTGATGAATCCGGTCGGTCGCAATCAAAACACCATTCCACACTTCGAAGTCGTATTCTTTACCGCGATAGGAGTAGTCGCCGACGTTTTCTGAAAGAAGCATCTTCAGCTGGCCCTGATAGTACAGTGCCAGTCCGCCGAACATCGACTTGATGATGGCGTCGGGTTTTTCTTCAACGAACTCAAAGATCCAGCGGTTTTCAAATTGCTTCATACTCCATAAATACCAAGGCCTTCAAAGCGTCTCAAGACGGAAAAAGGCCCCTGTCTAAGTATTCGACACTTAAAATTTCTATCCTGAAATCTAGGGCTTTTGAGCTGTCATCTCATTTGCATTTAAGCACCACGAGGTGAAGTGATGACTCTGATTCGACTGGCGGCTGTGATTCTTTCTGTGGTTTTTAGCGCTTCCGTGTCTATGGCGGACTGCCGTGACTGTACGACCGTGGACTTTGAAAAGAACATCCAGCTGAATCTGCTGACCCCGATGCTGCATATGTCGCTAAAGGAAAAAATCACCTACGTTCAGTCTTTCGGTATTGATGTCTACGCCGTGAAGGATCCGGAAAATCTTCCTATCACTGTACCGTATCTTCCGTATGCCACGGAGGACATTATTCCCGCAAAGTTTATCAAGCTTTTCTCGGAAGGTGCCATCGGGCAGTACATGACCGAAACCAACTATGCTTACACAGTGAAAAAGCCGACCATTCTATTGATTGAAAGTGTGGATGACTGGACGGTGATTCATGAGTTTGCGCACTACCTGTTTGATCGCGCTCGTTTGATGGAAGATGACACCCGGGAATCGTTGCACCTGATGCATTCTGAAGACGCGCAAGAGGACTTCTTTGACGCCAAAGAGTCCTTTCGCAACTTAGGAGGATATCGGGATGAGGAGCACAAGAAACGCACGATCCAGAGCTTTGTCCTTTACGCGAAGATGCAGATTTTCTTTGAGCGCTCCGCTAGCCTTGAAGAAACCACAATCGAGAAACTTCTGCGCAATTACCATGTGACTCACAAGCCTCACGGTTTTACTCACAAAGACACAGAACGCAGTGACCGCTATGTTTATAATACGTCCTTCAAGGCCCAGGAGGCTTTGCGCTTGATTCTGGAAGACTGTGTGGATCTGGCAAAGACTCTTACGGCGCAAGATCAGAACTTGTTGTCAGAACTTAAGAACGTCTGCCATCAGGCCAAAGAGTTAAAGAAAGACGGTGTGAAAGTGTATGAAAGCACCGGACTGAAAAAGTCGCTTACGCCCGCGTATTAGAATTCATCAGCACAAAATAAAAAACCCACAACCGATGAAAGTTGTGGGTTTCTAAAGACCGCTAAAACGGCCTTCTTGATCAAGAGATCAAGCCTGAATTATTTCAAGCCCAAAGCGATGATCAAAGCGTAGATTACTAGGGATTCGATAAGAGCTAGACCCAAGATCATTGGGATCAAAAGCTTACCAGAAGCCGCTGGGTTACGAGCGATACCTTCCAAAGCTGTGGAAGCAGTTTTACCTTGAGCCATTGCACCTGCGAATACAGAGATAGAGATTGCAAGAGCTGCTGCGATAGCAACAAGACCGCGGTCAGAGTTAGCAACTACAGTTTCAGTAACTGCAACAGCTGCTTCTTGAGCGAAAGCGGAAGAAGATGCGAACATAGCGATAGCTGCGATGATCATTTTTTTCATGTGGAACTCCTTATGGTTTAAAAATTTGCCTTTTAGTGATCGTGTGCAATCGCGAATGCCACGTAGACCATTGAAAGCAAAGTAAATACAAAAGCCTGAACAAAGCATACGAACAATCCCATCACGTAGAATGGAATTGGTACACCGATTGGAACCAGATCAAGGAACACGGAAAGAACCGTGTGGTCACCCATCATTACGTTCGCTAGACGAAGACCCAAAGAGAATGGGCGAACGATGTGGGAAACGATCTCGATCACAAACATCAATGGAGCCAGGAAGATCACCGGACCCATGAAGTGCTTAAGGTAAGCAACTGGTCCGTTTTCTTTTACACCCTGGAAGTTATAGAACAAGAACATCAACACACCGAAACCGAATGTGGTGTTCATGTTTTCAGTCGCCGGAGTCATACCCGGGATCATGCCCAACAAGTTGTTGAACAAGATGAAGAAGAACACGGAAGCAAAGAACGGGATGTAGTGTTTGCCGTGCTCGCCGATCACCATGTCAGCCAGACCGGAAGTCATCTCAGTCAAAAGCTCGAAGATACCACGCAAAGAGAACTTGCTTGCTGGCAATACAGCGGCTTCACCTTTACCCAGAGAAGCACGTGCAGCTGCACCGATACCTACTGCTGCTACAGTGGCAATACCCAGAGTCGCAACGTGTGCGTACTCGTGACCAACACCCGGAACCAATTGTGTCCAGTTAAATGACATCTTCTTTTCCTTCTCTTAAGGCTTCTTTCACCGCATATCCCAGCGCTGAAAGAATAAAACTTGCGACCCCTAGTGCGAACCACAAAGTGTCGAACCAAGTTTGGTCTACAAGCTTAAAGATAATAATCCCTAAAATCGCGTACTTAAATACAATGATCCCGATGGCTAGGGCAACCAATTTCTTACTGAAGATCAATCCCCAGGCCCATCCCATCAGGAAAAAGCTCACCAAAATGACCAAAGCCCCTGAAATGAAGGAGTAGGTGTGTTGTGGTGCGGCAAAAAACCCTAAAAGGACGCCTCCAAGGAGGGTGGTGAGGGCTTGAATGGCGAGTACATATTTCATGGCGTCCCGGGTGGTTTCTTGGATTCTGATTCTTTCTCATCTTGTTTCTGAATTCGATTCAGCAACCAGATAACCCTGACCAGCCAGCCAGCCAAAGAGGCAAGGCTTAATACCGCAAAGATAAGACCCTTGGTTTGGTACTTTTGATCAAGATATTGGCCAAGGTAAAAACATCCCAGGATCAAACCGACAAGTTCAAAGCCGATGGATGCAAAGATTATATACTTTTTCATTACTTCCTGAATCCTTTCGCTCCCGGAGCGTTCTTCATACGCTCCTGCAGGCGCTTGATTCGCAGTTCGATGTATTCAGGAGGGTTGTACTTACCCCGGTGCTCTTCCAACACGGCAATGGCGCTCTTAAAGTCCAAATTCTCTTCATAACAAACCGCCAGAGTCAGGGCGACGTTTTCCTGAATCGCTTTATCCGGATACTTATCAATCAGTTCTTTGAAGATGGCGGCGGCATTCTTAAAATCCTTCTTCGCCACCAGGATGTTACCCTTCAGCATCAGGCCGCTGAAACGGATGTTGTCATCACTTTTTAGTTTCAACAGGGAATCGATCTCGGATTCTGCCTGAAAGAAGTTATTCTGATAGTACTGCGCACGGGCCACGTTCATCTTGTACTGGGCGGCCTCCAGATCCGTGTGAGGCATCTGTTGCAGCTTGCTGTATTCAATGATCGACATCTGATAGTTCTGCAGATTGTTGAAGTAGATAGAAGCGATCTGTTTCTGGGACTCAAGGCGTTCCGCCTCATCCGTTGAATGCAGAACAATGTAGTGATGATAATTGATGGCTTTATTGAAGTCCTTGATCTCAAAAAACGAGATTCTTGCGGCTTCCCGGGCAGCTTCCAGAGGGAATTTACTGCTGCTGTTTCTTTTGATAACCCGGTCCAGATACCCCAGGGCGATCCGATGATGACCCTGGGATATGGATTTTTGAGCTTGTTTAAAGTCCGCCTCTTCCTGCGAAGAGCAGGCGGACAGAGCCAAGACTAGGACGACCAGCAAGGCTCTGATCATATTAGTGTGGTGCGCCTTCCGGTGCTGGAGTTTCCTCCGTCGCCGTTTCGTCTTCAGCCACAACCGCCACGCCCGTCACAGTCTCGTCTTTCTCGTCGATATTGATCAGACGCACACCTTGGGTGTTACGACCCAGAACAGAGATGTCCGTCACTTTCATGCGGATAACCTGCCCTTTGTCGGTGGAAAGAATAAGTTCCATATTGTCAGCGACTTTTTTGGTGCCGATGACCAGACCGACCTTGTCCGTGGTCTTTTGAGTGATGATACCCACACCACCACGGGACTGGATGCGGTATTCGCCCGTTTCTGAACGTTTACCGTAACCTTTGGAGGTCACCATCAAGATGGTGTCTTTGGTGTTCTTCTCAAGAACTTCCATCGCCACCACGACATCGTCTTTTGCCAAAGTGATTGCTTTCACGCCGCGGGCGGTACGGCCCATCTCGCGCACATCTGCTTCGTTGAAGCGGATGGACATACCTTCTTTGGTTGCAATGAAGATATCGCTCTGACCATCAGAGATCTTCACATCGATCACACCGTCATCAAGATCGGTGGTCAATGCGATGATACCTGCGGTACGAGGGTTCGCAAAGGCATCCAAAGATGTCTTCTTGATAACGCCTTTTTCAGTCAGCATCACGGCGTATTTGTTTTCACTGAATTCATTCACCGGCAAAATCGCACGAACGCTTTCACCATTGGAAAGCTGAACCACGTTCGCCAAAGATTTCCCTTTGGAAGTTCTTGTGCCCAAAGGCAGACGGTGAACTTTACACCAGTAAACCTTACCTTTGTCGGTGAAGACCAACAGCATGGTTTTTGTGCTCGCAGAGAAGATGTCCGTGACGTAGTCCTCTTCCTTGGTCTCCATACCCTTCAGGCCTTTACCGCCACGTTTTTGCACGCGGTATTCTTCTACCGGGATACGTTTGATCAAGCCTGTGTTGGTCACAGTCACAACCATCTGTTCATCAGCAATCAGGTCTTCGTCTTCCAGATCACTCAGATCACCCGTGATTTGAGTGCGTCGTGGATCGGCGTACCGTTTTTTCACGTCTTCCAGTTCGCTCACGATGATTTTGTAAATCTCGCGAACGTCAGAAAGAACGAACTTCAACCAGTCGATTTGTTTCATCAACTCAGCCAGTTCCGCAACGATCTTGTCACGTTCTAGACCGGTCAAACGCTGCAAACGCATTTCCAGGATTGCAACAGCTTGTCTTTCAGAGAATTCAAATTTCGACATCAATGCTTCACGTGCGGCGTTAGCCTCTTTGGAAGCACGGATGGTTTTGATCACTTCTTCGATGTGATCCAGGGCTTTTTTCAGACCTTCCAGGATGTGCGCGCGCTCCTGGGCTTTTTTCAGTTCGAAGATACAACGTTTCGTAACCACGTCACGGCGGTGATCCACGAACGCTTCCAGCATGCCTTTCAGATCGAAAGTCACTGGCTGGTTTTTCGCATCCAGCGCCAGCATGATGATACCGAAGCTCGTCTGCATCTGCGTGTACTTGTAAAGTCTGTTCAGGATCACGCTGGCATTTTCACCGCGTTTCAGAACAACAACGATACGCATGCCTTCTCGGGAAGACTCATCACGGATGTCAGAGATGCCTTCGATTTGTTTGTCACGAACAAGGTCCGCCATGCTTTCAATCAGCTTGGCTTTGTTCACCTGGTACGGGATCTCGGTGATGATGATCTCTTCACGGTCTTTGACCTGAACGATTTCCGCCACCGCCTTGATAGTGACGATGCCACGGCCTTTTTTGTAGGCCTGCAAGATGCCTTCACGGCCGGCGATCACACCGCAAGTCGGGAAGTCCGGACCCTTGATGTGTTGCATGAGATCTTCGATCTGACAGTCAGGGTTTCCGATCAGATGGATACATCCGTCGATAACCTCGCCCAGATTGTGCGGAGGAATGTTCGTCGCCATACCAACCGCGATACCCGCAGAACCGTTCACCAGCAAGTTCGGGAACTTGGATGGAAGAACCGTCGGGATCAACAAAGAGTCATCGTAGTTCGGACCGAAAGAAACAGTTTCTTTTTCCAGATCATTAAGCAGTTCTTCTGCCAAAGCGGTCAAACGGATCTCGGTGTAACGCATAGCTGCCGGAGAGTCACCGTCGATGGAACCGAAGTTCCCCTGACCATCCTCAAGCGGGTAGCGCAGGGAGAAGTCCTGGGCCATACGAACCATGGTATCGTAAACGGAAGCATCACCGTGCGGGTGATATTTACCGATCACGTCGCCGACCACACGGGCCGACTTCAAGTACGGTCTGTTGTGGCGGTTGTTCATTTCACTTTGAGCAAACAAGACACGGCGGTGAACCGGTTTCAAACCGTCACGAACATCCGGCAGGGCACGGCCCACGATCACAGACATGGAGTACTGCAGATAGGCTCCGCGCATCTCCTTGCTGATATCAACTAACGTGACGCCTTTTTCTTCTTGATTATTTTCCATAAAATTTCAAATCCCTTAAAAAATTAAACGTCCAGGCTTCGTGCCAACAATGCGTTGTCGTGGATGAATTGACGACGAGGCTCAACCATTTCACCCATCAGGATGGAGAATGTTTCGTCGGCGGCAACGGCATCGTCGATAGTCACTTTCAGAAGAGTTCTGTTTTCCTTGTTCAGAGTGGTTTCCCACAACTGCTCCGGATTCATCTCTCCCAATCCTTTATAGCGCTGGATGTAGATTCCTTTTTTCGTGGATTCCATAACGTGAGTGTAGAAGTCATTGTAGTTTTCAAACTGAACTTCGTTATCACCCTCAAGAATCGTCAAAGGCAAAGTGCTGATCGCCTGAATATCGGCCCAGATTTTTCTAAGCTCGATGATCTCGGAAGAACGCAGATTGTCTGTGCTGAATTTTGTTGTCATTCGGTCGGCATAACGAACGGTGTAGATGTCAGCATACATTTTTCCGGTTTCAGCTTCGGTTTTAACTTCACCTTTGTATTCGGTGATACCCAAAGTCTGGTCAGAATTAACCCACGCACCCAGGTCGGTAAGAACCTGTTCGATTTTTTTCGCGTCCGTGAATGTTTTTTCAAAATCAGTCACTTTGCTTAGCAGGAAGTACAAAACGTCCTTGTCGTATTTCTTCGAGGAAACACGCAGAAGGTCGTTGAAACGCTGGATGTTCAAGATCAGCTGACGCAGATCTTTTTCCGGCAGGGATTCTTTGCCTTTGATTTTGAAGTTACCCAGGCCCGAGCTCAGAAGATACTCAGTCAAGGCCGCTTCATTTTTCAGGTAAGTTTCCTCTTTGCCTTTTTTCGCACGGTACAAAGGTGGTTGCGCGATATACACATAACCACGCTCAAGCACCAGTGGCATCTGACGGTAGAAGAACGTCAAAAGCAAAGTCATGATGTGGGATCCATCGACGTCGGCATCGGTCATGATGATGATTTTGTGATAGCGGATTTTATCCACATTCACGTTGTCTTTACCGATACCGGTCCCCAAAGCGGAGATAATGACTTTGATCTCTTCCGAAGAAATGATTTTGTCAAAACGCGCTTTTTCGACGTTCAGGATTTTACCTTTCAACGGCAAAATCGCCTGCGTGCGACGGTCGCGTCCTTGCTTCGCGGATCCACCTGCGGAGTCCCCCTCCACCAGGTACAGTTCACAAAGTGCCGGGTCCCGTTCCTGACAGTCCGCCATTTTACCTGGCAGAGAGCCACCATCCAGAACTGTCTTACGACGAGTCAGATCACGGGCTTTTCTGGCAGCTTCACGGGCACGCGCGGATTCCACACATTTCATGATGATGTTTTTTGCTACAGATGGATTGCGATCCATCCAGTCGGCCAGTTTTTCATTCACCAGGGTTTCGACGATACCTTTGACTTCGGCATTACCCAGCTTGGTTTTGGTCTGACCTTCGAACTGTGGTTCACGAACTTTCACAGAGATAACGGCTGCCAGACCTTCACGGATGTCTTCCCCCTCAAGGTTGGCTTTCAGATCTTTCAGAAGATTTTTTTCAGTCGCATACGCATTCGTTGTACGAGTCAAAGCGGCACGGAAGCCGACAAGGTGAGTACCACCTTCATGCGTGTTGATGTTGTTGCAATAAGTGAAAACAGATTCAGAGTAGGAATCATTCCACTGCATGGCGATTTCGACTTCGACATTGTCTTTTTCGCCTTTGAAGTAAACCACTTCGTTGTGCAGGGATTTTTTGGACTGATTCATGTACTTCACGAATTCAGCCACACCCTCGGAATACTGGAAGTCCTGCTTTTTGCCGTTGCGTTCATCGGTCAAAGAGATATGCAGGCCCGCATTCAGGAATGCCAATTCACGGAAACGATTCGCCAGAGTAGTGAAGTCGTAGCTCAGAGTTTCGTCTTTGAAGATGGTGCGATCCGGTTTGAAAGTTACTTTCGTTCCAGTTTTTGTGGTGGTTTCACCCTGAGCCACGGGCGCCAGGATTTTTCCGCGCTCGTAGTTCTGTCTCCAGAAATGACCTTCACGCTGAACTTCCACGGACACACGGTCAGAAAGCGCATTCACAACGGAAGCACCCACACCGTGCAGACCACCGGACACTTTGTATCCGCCGCCGTCAAATTTACCACCGGCGTGGAGAACGGTCATCACCAGCTCTAGCGCGGACTTGCCGGTTTGTTTCTGAGTAGCCACCGGAATACCACGACCGTCATCTTCGACTGTGATGGATTCATCGGCGTTGATGGAGACACTGATTTTTTTGCAGTAACCAGCCAAATGTTCGTCTACCGAGTTATCCACAATTTCATACACAAGGTGATGGTAGCCCTTGAAAGCGGTATCACCGATATACATACCGGGACGCTTACGAACCGCCTCGAGACCTTCGAGAACCTGAATTGAATCGGCTGAATAGGATTTTTGTTCTTCTGCTGACACTGGAACCCCTCATTGCTTTGCATACCCCTCGACAGATTCGAAGGTGTCGCGTTCATCATTTTCCGCAGTTGAGAAACTGCAGAAAGCTACTCAAGGATTTGGCCATCCTTGATGCGCACCACGCGGAGCTGATCGAGGCTGAATGATTCAGGCAATGTGAAATCCGTCGTCGTCACAAAAATCTGCGTATTGATCTCGTGTAAGAACGTAATCAGTGCATCTCTTTTGGCTTTATCGAGCTCAGAAAGTACATCGTCCAACATCAGCACAGGATAGGTCCCGTGAGCCTTCCTATGATACACAATTTGGGCCATTTTGAAAGAAAGAATGATCGCTCTCTGCTGCCCCTGGCTACAGAAAAATCGTGAGTCTTTTTGCCCATATAGGAACACAATGTCGTGCTTATGAGGACCCACCAAACTTGTTCCACTTGAGAGCTCCGCATCATGCAGTTCGCGAAGTCGTTTTGTGATTGCATTTTCAACTTCTTCACGTGTGAAACTCACCGCATTTTGATCGGAAACAAGGTATTCCACCGAGATATCCACAGAGGAATTGCCAGAAATGTACTGCATGGCATTATTGAAATCTTTGGAAAGTCCGTGCAATGCCGTGATGCGGGCGTGGGTCAGATCGGTCGCTAAACGCACAAATTGGGGGTTTAGAGACTCCAAAAGGTTCTGGGTGACCACTTTATCCTGCAAACCCTCCAAAAAGTTCTTCAGGATCTTATTGCGCGTTTTCAGCGCTTTTCGGTAATCGGCGATCAACTGGGCATTTTTTCGGTCAAAAGTTACGAGCAACTCATCCACCAGCTCGCGGCGGTGATCTGCCCCTTCTTTGATCGAAGATAGACTTTCAGGACTGAACACGACACTGGCAAAAATCTTTCGGATGTCGGCCGAGTTCACACGCTTGTCGTTCAGGGTTAAAACCTTGCGGCTTTTTGAAAGACCCAGTTTCAGTTTGTAATGAAGATCGTTCTGAGTAATCAGCGCCTGGATAACCGACTCGGAAGTGTTCGTGTTGATCAGGGTGGAGTTGTCAGAGTAGCGGAAGGAGTCCCCTTGAGAGATCATGTACATCGCCTCAAGGAGATTTGTTTTACCCTGTCCGTTCTCTCCGAGGAAAACATTCACCCGAGGAGAGAAGGACAAAACCACGTCCCGATAATTTCGGAAATTAACCAGACGCAGTCTTTCGAAAATCATTAGATTCTCATTGGCATCACAACGCAGGTGTAAGTCTGGTCGTTGTGAGGTCTCATCAATCCTGGTGAAAGATGATCATTCAGTTCGAAATCAATTTTGTCCTGGTTCATGCTGGTCAGGATGTCAGTGATGTACTTCGCATTGAAACCGATTTTGATTTCGCCGCCCATGTAATCCACTTCGATCTCTTCTTTTGCATCACCCAGTTCAGGGTTGTTCGAAGAAATCTCCATACGGCCGTTGGATAGATTCAACAACACCGCTTTGGATTTCTGATTCGCCAAAAGGGATACACGTTTCAGTGAAGTCAGGAACGCATCACGGCTGATCATCACTTTTTGCGGAAGCTTCTGTGGAATAAACTGTTGATAATTCGGGTACTTTCCTTCGATCAAACGAATCATCAGAATTGTTGATGAATGTTTCAATACGAATTGGGAGCCTTCCACAGCTATTTCCACAGTGCCGTCGATGCTTTCCAGAATTTTTTTAATCTCGTGCAGACCTTTGCGCGGAATGATCACACCTTGTGTGGCATTGACCTTGATGTCCTCGGAAGGTTTGTTCACCAGGCTCATACGGTGACCATCGGTCGCAACCATTTTGAAACCTGTCTGAGGATTCAATTCAAAAAACACACCGTTCAGGTGGTAGCGAGTTTCGTCTGTGGACACAGAGTAGATTGTTTTATCAATCATCTCTTTCAGCACTTGAGCGTGAATCTTGATGAAGGCCTGAGAGTTGTAAGTCGGGAAGATCGGATATTCTTCTGCAGAGATACCCACAATCTTGGATGTGTATTTCCCTTGTTTGATTTCCAACCAGTTGTTTTCTTTTTTGATCAAAGTGATCGGACCTTCAGAAAGTTCCTTGGCGATATCAAAAAGACTTTTTGCGCTGACAGCTACTTTGCCGGCCTGATGAACTTGAACTTTGATCTGATCAGTAAGGCTGACTTCCAGATCGGTGGCAAAAACTTTCAAAGTGTTCTGATCAGCTTCCAACAAAACATTGATGAGGATGGGCATGGTGTTGCGCTTCTCAACGATGTTCTGTGTTTTTCCGATAAGACTTAACAGATCTCGCTTATCAATCTCTAATTTCATGAAAGACCCTCTTTTGAACGCTCTTATTATCTAATTCTATATATATAAATATCTAGTAGTAGTAGTAGGGGCGTGGAAAACCTAACAAATCCCCTAAGTCCATGTAAACACTAAAAAACATTTGTGGATAAAGACTCTGTACAACTTTGCAGTTTTTGAGCCTTTTTTGGGGGTAACTCGGATCCACATTTTAAGCCCCAAACTCTTCCACAACTCTTTCCACAGTCCACATTCACACCCGTGTGATATTGTGGATTCTTTGTTCCAAGTCTTCGATATCCTTGGCGATATCCTGGTCCGCCGCCTGTAGATTCTTGACCCGTTCCAGAGCATTCATCACAGTTGTGTGATCTTTGCCTCCGAAAGACTTGCCGATATCCACCAAAGATTTATCCAGGAACTTCTTAATCAGATACATCGCGATTTGACGTGGAACGACAATCGGCTTGGCTCTGGTTGAAGATTTAAGGTCCAAGACACGCACTTTAAAATGATCCGCCACCAGCTTCATGATCTCTTCAACCGAGATCGTGCTTTGGGTTTCGTGGTGGGCCAAAATACGTTTCACAAGTTCATGATCAATCGGCAGACCCTGAAGCTCCGAGAACATCTTCACCTTCTTCAGATTGCCTTCAAGCTCTCTGATGGAACGTTTGGATATTCTGGCTATGTAGTTCACAACGTCTTCAGGAAGGCGGACATTGTACTTTTCAGCCTTGTAGCGAAGGATGGCAATACGGGTCTCCAGATCCGGCATGGTGATGTCCGCAATCAAACCCCGCTCCAGACGGGTGCGGCTGCGGTCCTCAAGGCCATGGATATCCTTGGGCATACGATCGCTGGCCAGGATGACCTGTTTGCGGCTATCGATGAAGCTGTTGACGGTGTGGAAGAATTCTTCCTGAACAGCCTCACCCCGGGCGATGAATTGAACGTCGTCCACCAGAAGAATGTCCGAATTTTCACGGTACTTCTGGCGGAATTTATCCATTTCATGGCGGCGGATGGCAGAAATACACTCATTCATAAAGCGTTCAGCCGAGATGTATGTAATTCTAAGGTGCTGATATTGTTCGCGAATATGATTTCCAGCGGCGTGCAAAAGATGGGTTTTACCCATTCCCACCGGTCCATATATATAGAGAGGGTTGTAGTCATCAGCCCCAGGGTTGCGGGCGACGTTATAACAGGCCGCATGGGCAAACTCAGAGTTTTTCCCCACGACAAAGGTCGAAAACGTCAGTTCCGAGTTCAAAGTGTCGGAACTGGACCTTGGTTGAGTAGGCTGGATATTCTGAGCACGCGCCAATTGCGCTTGGAGGATCTCAGAACCGCTTAAAACCTCATCCGGGGTTGTGGATGTCTCAATATGAGAATTTATTTTGTTCCCCGTAATACTGAACTCGACCTCGAACGGCTTGCCGTAAGTATCTGAAATTTCAGTATAAATCTTATCCTGCAGGTTCTCAATCACGAAGTACTGGTGAAGGGCGTTGGGTACTCCCAGGACCAGGCGCGGACGATCCGCAGAGCCCGTGGTACTCACGTACTCAATAGGATCAAGCCAGGTATCCAACAACTTATTGTTGTCGTTCCGGCTTTTCATCTTTGTTTTGATAAGTGTCCAAAAAGACGAGTTTAATTCCAC